>JBEISR010000045.1:0-25529 GCA_040375295.1 Planctomycetaceae bacterium | reverse complement strand
GATCTCAAAAGGTGGGTGGCACCGATCTCAAAAGGTGGGTGGCACCGATCTCAAAAGGTGGGTGGTACCGATCTCGAAAGGTGGGTGGCACCGATCTCAAAAGGTGGGTGGCACCGATCTCAAAAGGTGGGTGGCACCGATCTCAAAACGATTGAAATGCTATCTCAGAAGGTGGGTGGCACCAATTGAAATGCTGCTATAAGAGCACCTACGTGAGAAGGCTGGCCGTGCGAATACGGCTCATTGCTTTGTCAAGCAACGCCTTTGTCAAGGAATGGTCCAGGGATGGAAGGGATAAAGGGCGTTGACCTAGACTTTCGTCGCAATCACTCGATAAGCCCTTAATGGCTTCATGAATCGAGGCTGCACCTGCTTCTTCAACTCCATTTGGCGTCTCCCACCAACCGGTCAAATCGCTACCGGTGCACCTTCAGCATCGCTTCTGAATGTCGCTCCATCTTGCGTCGATAGTCTATCTTGCCTGAGCCGCAATCTTTGACATAGCTTGCAAACTGACCAAGGCTTGGGCGCGGGGAGTCGGAAGCAAGACGGGCTGGCTCTAAAGGTTGGGTCCGTTCGAGCTTGCAATTCCATGGGTCTCATCGACTATCGAAAGCTTTTGGGGAGTCTCCAGGAGACATGGGCAATCCATCGCCAAATGTACCTTCTAGTGTTCGTGCTTACATCATCGACCAGCTTTTTCAAAGGAATCATCTACTTCACAACGCATTTCCTGTCACCGAACGGGTACTGACTCGCTTCGGGGCGCCCTGCGGCGTGCTGTTCTGCCTGCATGGGCCTCGCAGTGTTCGCTACACAGCGGTGTACGACCTAAGTCGCGAGCAGATCTTTTTCTATGACGCACAGGGGCAGCGGGAGCAGTCGGAGAGGCTACCGCTGGTGTTGGCAGGCAATTCTCCAAGTGTTCGGTAACTACGGTATTTTTCATCAGAAACAAATTGGAATCACGAAAACGCCAGCCATTCGAACGATGGCCGGCGATAGAAAGGACGCTTTCATGTTAGTGCTGGCTCGTCGTGAAAACGAACGCATCGTCGTCGGAGATGAAATTGTCATCACGGTGGTGCGACTGGCGAATGACAAGGTGCGCATCGGGATCGAAGCCCCGGATCATGTCAAGGTTTTGCGAACGGAATTGATGGACCGGGAAACAGGCGATCTGGAGGCAGGAAGCCAACGGCGACCTGTTGAACCAAGTGACGTCATTCCGATCGCCCGCACGGCGGGGCCGCGCAGAAAAACGGGCTGAGACCTGCAGCGTGTTCTTTTGTTCAGTTTTTTCTGCTTTTCTGACTATCGCCAGGAGGGCTCTTCGGTCGCATGGGCCAAGAGCCTTGGGGTCGCCTTGAAGCCGAAACTGCCCAGTCCCAATCTTCAAAGCGAAGAGGCTGGAAAAGCTGGCGGAAAATTTGACGTTGGTTTGGAATTCGGCTACGATTAGCAACCGAGGGGGGCGGCTTCCCCACTTGCGACTCGTTTTTCACACTTCGGTTCTGAACGCCACTGAAGCCTTCTCTTCATGGCTTTCCCAGCGGACAGAAGAAGTGTGTTTTCGGCTTTGCAAGCCACTGCCGTTCCCTTCCCCGCCTTCCTCCCCGCCTCCAAGTTGAAACGACGAATTGGCCCCATCTACTCCCAGAGGGTCAGTTTGCACGTGCTACCCAGTGGCAGGGTGCATGGCTGCACGACGCTTCGTTTGGGACTGCGCAGGATTGTCCTGGAATCAAGTGGGCGAAGTGACGCGTCTATTTCCTGAGGTTCGCGATTCATTTTTTGACAGCTTACAGCAACGGAGTTGCACACCATGAAGTGCCCTGGCAATCGTTTCGAGCGTCGCGGATTCCTAACGGTGGGGGCCCTGGGAGGTCTTGGGCTATCGCTGGGCGATTACTTCCGCATGCAGCAGGCACGAGCGGACATCAAGAACTACGAAAGCAAGGAAGGGGTGGCCAAGTCGGTCATTTACATCTTCCTGCCAGGTGGAATGGCGCATCAGGAAACTTTTGACCCCAAGCCCTTCGCTCCCGTGGAGTACCGTGGTCCGCTGGGAAGCATCGACACCAACGTGACGGGTGTGAAGGTGGGTGAGTTGCTGCCACATACGGCCAAGGTAGCAGACAAACTTGCGATTTGCCGTTCGATGACGCACGGGGAAGCAGCACACGAACGCGGCACGCACAACATGTTTACGGGCTATCGCCCCAGTCCGGCACTTCAGTACCCGAGCATGGGTGCCGTGGTTTCCCATGAGTTCGGGCCTCGGAATAATCTGCCTCCCTATGTTTGCATTCCCAACCAGCCCAACGAGTTTGCGGGGACCGGATACCTGAGTTCCTCCTATGCTGGCTTCAGCCTGGGGGCCGACCCGGCAGACGGGAACTTCAAAGTGCGCGACCTGACCCTGCCGGGCGGTGTCGATTTTGAGCGGTTCGATAAACGCCGCCGAATCCTGGACGTTGTCAATGATCACTTCCGGACATTGGAAAAGTCCGACTCGCTGGACGCACTCGATACCTTCTACAGTCGAGCCTACAGCCTGATCAGCTCGGAGAAGGCTCGCGAAGCATTCGACATGACGAAGGAGCCCGATGCGCTCAAGGATCAGTACGGCCGCAACACAGCCGGTATGCGTATGCTTCTGGCTCGGCGTCTGGTGGAGTCGGGGGTTCGCTTCGTGACGCTCACCTACGGCGGCTGGGACATGCACGACAACATCGCCGGCGGAATGAAGTCACAGCTTCCTGCTTTGGATCAGGCCTTCGCGACATTGATTCGCGATCTGGATCAGCGTGGCCTGTTGCAGTCGACACTCGTTTGTATTGGATCGGAGTTTGGGCGTACCCCAAAAATCAACGGGACTGCCGGTCGCGACCACTGGCCTAAAGTCTTCAGCGTCGTGATGGCCGGTGGCGGTATCAAGGGTGGAATCGTATATGGTTCCTCCAATGCCACCGCTGCTGAACCTGAGGATGATCCTTTGACCGTGGAAGACTGGGCGACCACCATTTACGACCGTTTGGGCATCGTCGCCGATAAAGAATTGATGGCTCCCGGAGATCGTCCGATCGAGATCGTCGACGGTGGGAAGGTACGCAAGGAATTGCTGGCCTGATCCAGATTTACTGCCTCGCATCCCGCTCTGAAAGTATCCCCTTCCACCGCGGGCTTGATTGTTCCGTCGGTGCCGGGGCGAGTGTCGCGGGACTTGGGGCCTCCGGGATACACCGCGGGGCGCAAGTTATCCGCCAAATCATCGGTGATCCGAGGGTTGCGGAACCTCTTCCTAGGTGCAGAGGCCAAGGCGACTAGACCAAACAATCGACAAGGCATTGGAGGATTCGATGAGAACAAGGTCTTTGGTTATCGGTTGGTTGGCCTGCTTTATGGTGCTTTTGGAGGTCCGCAGCGGGCTTGCTTCGTTTCCACAGCTGAACCTGATTTTGCCTCGCGGTGTCCAGCGCGGTGGGGAACGGGAACTGGTTTTCCAGGGTGCGCGATTGAAGGATGCGGAGCAGATCTTTTTCTATAGCGCGGATCCTTTTGAGGTGCGCAAGTTAGAGGTGGTCGACGACAACACGATCAAAGTGCTGTTGATGATTCCTGATAACGTCTCGCTTGGGGAGCACTTGGTGCAGATCCGGACGCGGTCCGGGATATCTGAGTACCGATCTTTCATGGTCGGCGCACTCCCTGTGGTCGATGAGAAGGAACAAAACGGATCGCTGGAAGAGGCGCAGGCGATCGACATGAATGTCACAGTCCATGGGACTTGCGAGAATGAGGATGTCGACTTTTACGCAGTCAAGGCGACCAAGGGGCAGAGGATCAGCGTCGATATCGAAGCGATGCGTCTGGGGAGTTATCTTTTCGATCCGTATATCGCAATCCTCGATAAGGATCGTTTCGAGCTGGCGGCGGTCGATGACAGTCCGGCAGCCCTACAGGATGGAGTCCTCAGTGTCCTTGCCCCGGAAGATGGCACCTACTATGTGCAGGTTCGGGAAACCAGTTATGGTGGGAACGGCGAATCTAGGTATCGACTGAATGTCGGCCATTTCCCACGTCCAACAGCGGTCTATCCGGCAGGTGGGAAGGCAGGGGAGCCGACTGCCGTTCAGTATCTTGGAGACGCCTCCGGCCCGCTGGCTCAAGATGTCGCGGTTCGTGCTGAGCAGGGGATGATGAAGCTTTTCCCGGCCGACGCCAACGGGATCTGCCCATCGGCGATCACCTTCCGATCGTCGCCCTTCGGCAATGCGTTGGAGCAGGAGCCGAACCAGGAGATTGCCGCCGCCAACCCTGTCGATGCAACTCTTTCCTTCAACGGGATCATCGGACAACCGGGAGACGTCGATTGCTTCAAGTTTGCGGCAAAGAAGGGGCAGGTGTTCGACGTTGAATGTTTCGCTCGCCGCATCCGATCGGGTCTGGATCCGGTGATCAACATCTATTACGCCGACGGTCGCAGCATCGCCGGAAATGATGATTCTCGTGGGCCAGATGCATACATCCGATTTCAGGTTCCCGAAGATGCGGAATATGTCGTTCGAGTGACAGATCACCTGGGACGAGGGCAAGTCGATTTCGTCTACCGCATCGAGTTGCAGCCGATTGTCCCATCACTGACGCTTTCGATTCCGCGAATTGATCGCTATTCGCAGACGAGGCAGACGATTTTTGTGCCAAGGGGCAACCGGTTTGCGGTGTTGGTCAATGCGTCACGCAGCAATTTTGGTGGAGAACTGAAACTGGATGATTCGGTGCTTCCGCCCGGTATGAAGATGGTTGCACAAAACATGCACGCCAGTCTTTCGCAGATGCCAGTGGTGTTTGAAGCTGCGGCCGACGCACCGATTGGCGGCAAGTTGTCGAAATTCGAGGCGAGTCATGTCGATCCGGCAACCGGGATTCGCGGCAATTTCCAGAACAACGCCGACTTCATTCTCGGGCCACCGAACAACGCGGTCTACTACAACGGGCAGGTCGATCAACTGGCGTTCGCGGTAATTGAAGAACTTCCTTTTCAGGTGGAGATCGTGCAGCCCAAGGCGCCGATCGTCCGCAACGGGACCATGCAACTGAAGGTCCAATTGAAGCGGGCGGAAGGATTCAAAGAAGCTGTTACCGTGGAGTTTCCTTTCCGATCTCCAGGGATCGGTGCTGGCAGTTCGATTCAGATCCCAGCGGAGCAAAACGAAGCGGTCTACACCCTGAACGCCGATGGCAACGCGGCTATTGGAACTTGGCCTATCTACGTGATCGCCCAAGGAAACACCCCCGGCGGTCCCGCTTGGGCTTCCAGTCAACTGGCGACACTTGAGGTGGCCGAGCCGTTTACGAATGCTTCGCTGGCTCGCGCTGCTTGCGAGCAGGGAGAGACGGCACAGATCGTTTGCACGCTGGCCCCCAACAAACCGTTCGAAGGCGAGGCGATTGCGAGGCTTCAGGGTTTGCCTCCAAATGCGGTTGCTACTGAAATGAAGTTCACCTCCGAGACGACGGAGCTGGTATTTGAAGTGAAGACGACAGGAGAGACTCCGGTTGGAAATCACAAGACGGCATTTGTGGAGCTGGTGACGACCGTTCAGGGCGAACCGGTGCAGATGCGTGGGGGCAGCACGGAATTCCAGGTCGCTGCACCTTCTGCCCCGCCCCCACCACCTCCTCCCATGCCAGCCGCTGCGGCACCGATGCCGATGCCAACCCCGGAACCTCCCAAGGAAAAACCTCTCACGCGTCTAGAGAAATTGAGACTCCAGAATAAGAAGCCCGGGGGAATGCCCTAAGGCAGTTTGCGGAGTGCTCTAAGTGGATACTGAAACGCCGACATGTGTCGCTTCATGCTAAGGATCGCTGTGATGAACCGATGGTTGCGTTATTGCCGAACTGCCAGTGCGATGGCGCTGGTTTGTGTGCCCTCCGGAATGCTCTCCGCGCAGGACAACCCACTGACCAAGATTGAAGTGTTTCCTGCAAACGTTCATCTGACGACGGTTCGAGATCACCAGACCCTGGTGGTCCAGGCGACCTACGCCAACGGCATCACGGAGGATGTCACCGGACAGGCACAGTGGACGCTCAGTGACCCAGCAGTAGCGAAGCTGGAAGGAGCAAAACTGGTTCCCGGACATGACGGCGATGCGCAGTTGACCGTGGCCTTCGGCGGGCAGACACTGCAGGTGCCGGTCCATGTAGAGCGATTGGCGGAGGATCCGCCGATCAGTTTCCGTCTGGATGTGATGCCCGTGTTCATGAAGACCGGTTGCAACACAGGAAGTTGTCACGGTGCGGCGCGTGGTAAGGATGGTTTTCGACTTTCTCTTTTCGGCTTTGATCCGGAGGGTGACTACCAGCGACTGACTCGCGAAATCAATGCACGTCGCGTCAATCTCGCCCTAACTGAAGAGAGCCTGCTGTTGGAGAAGGCCACCAATGCCGTCCCGCACTCAGGCGGTGCGAAGATCAAGAAGGGGGATGTTTACTACCAGTCGTTGCATCGCTGGCTGGAAGCGGGTGTACCCAACGACCCCGGTCCTGTGCCACAAGTGGTGGAACTGGAGATCTATCCCAAGGGAGCGGTTTTGGATGGAGAAAATTCCACCCAGCAATTGACCGTGCGCGCCAAGTATTCCGATGGGACAGATCGCGACGTCACCCATCTGGCTTACTTCAGCACCAACAACGAAAACTCTGCATCGGTGTCCCAGGAAGGGGTGGTCACCGCCAAGAACCGAGGCGAAGCGTTTCTGATGGCCAGATACGATACGCATACCGTCGGCCGCCACTTCATCGTCTTGCCCAAGGGACTGCAGTTCACCGCTGAGGCACCTCCGCAGCAAAATTACATCGATGCGCTGGTCGACCAAAAGTTGGCCAATCTTCGAATCAATGCATCGCCCCTCTGCACCGATGAGGAATACCTCCGCAGAGTTTACCTGGATATTCTCGGCACTTTACCTACAGAGCCAGAATACCAGGCGTTCATGACTAGCCAGGACCCCAAGAAACGGGATGCTCTGGTCGACTCGCTACTTGAGCGAAAAGAATTTGTCGAGATGTGGGTGATGAAGTGGTCGGAACTGTTGATGATCCGATCCTCGCAGCAGGTCAGCTACAAAGCAATGTTGCTGTACTACAGCTGGCTGCAGCAGCGGATTCAGAACAACATCCCGATCGATCAGATGGTGCGTGAGCTGCTGTCCGCCAAGGGTGGAACGTTCGCCAACGCAGCAACCAACTACTACCAGAATGAAACCGATACCCTCAAGGTTGCCGAGAACGTGGCGCAAGTCTTCATGGGGATGCGCATCCAGTGCGCTCAATGCCACAACCATCCGTTCGACCGCTGGACGATGGATGACTATTATGCCTTCGCCAACTTCTTCTCGCAGATCGGTCGTAAGCAAGGTGAAGATCCACGGGAGACAATCGTCTTCAACTCAGGTGGCGGCGACGTGAAGCATCCGGTCGGAGGGAAGGTGCTGCCTCCCAAGTTCTTGGGTGGCAACACACCTGAACTGGCCGGCCGGGACCGCCGTGAGGTGCTCGCAGGATGGCTCGCTTCCCCGGAAAATCCGTTCTTCGCCCAGAACTTGGTGAACATCGTTTGGGAGCATTTCTTTGGTCAGGGAATCATCAACGAAGTCGATGATATCCGCATCAGCAATCCACCCGTCAACAAGGAACTGCTGGACACGATGGCGGCGAAGTTCACCGAGTACAAGTATGACTTCAAGAAACTGGTCAAGGATATCTGCACTTCGCGCACCTACCAGTTGAGCACCAAGACGAATCCGACGAACGAGTCGGATGACCGCAATTTCTCACATGCCAAGCTACGACGCGTGCGATCGGAAGTCCTCCTGGACATGATTACCGCGGTGACTGGAACCCGCAACAAGTTTGCCGGTCTGCCACTTGGGGCCAGAGCAGTTCAGATCGCTGACGGAAATACCAGCAACTACTTCCTGACCACCTTTGGACGGGCCTCCCGTGCTACGGTCTGTTCTTGTGAGGTGAAGATGGAGCCGAATTTGTCGCAGGCTCTCCATCTGCTCAACGGTGAAACCGTGCAGCAGAAGATTCAGCAGGGCAACCTGATCAAGCAGTGGATCGATGGAGGGAAGACGCCAGAGCAGATTATTGATTTGATGTACATCAGTGCATTGACCAGGCGGCCGACGGACAAGGAAAAAGCGGGCATCCTAGAACTGGTGCAGGCAGAGAAGGACCCCAAGGCAGCCTTGGAGGATACGTTCTGGGCCATCCTCAACAGCAGGGAATTTGTCTTCAACCACTGATACGGGACATTGCTGTCGATGGCTTGAGCGATTTTTCCAAAATATCGGTCGTGGCAAAGTTGCCGCAAAGCCAGAGAGTGCCCTGGGGTTCGAGGGAACATTTCGTCTTTCAGAAGGTGGATGGTGGAATTGGTGGGGTACTTTTAGGGATGGTGAAAGGGTAGCGGTAGTAGCGCCTGCGAGGCTTTGCAGGGAATCGGATCAACGGACTGTCCCCGACGAGCGGGATGGATGGGAAAGGTGGAAGGACGATGCATCTGAAGCGACTTTGGCTCAGCGTATTGGGATCGACCCTGTTGTCGGGGATGGCTTTGGCCGACGAGGCGGAGAAGGTCACTTACGACGATCATGTGCTGCCGATCCTCAAGCAGCGCTGCGCTACTTGCCATAACCCAGACAAGAAAAGTGGTGGGTTCGACGTCACTAGCTACACGCAGCTGATGCAAGGCGGCGGATCGGGAGCGTCGATTGAAGCCGGCGATGCCTCCGCCAGCTACATGATCAAGCTGGTGGAACATCAGGAGGAGCCGACGATGCCTCCGGACGCCGATCCGATTCCGGAAATGGAGCGATTGCTCCTACGGAAGTGGGTCGATGGAGGTGTCCTGGAAAACAAAGGCAGCAAGGCCGCCGCACCTAAGAAGAAGAAAGTATCGATGGCGATGGATGCATCGCCCACCGAACGTCCAGCCGTTCTCACCGTTCCGGGGCATTTGTCGCTCCAGCCTCTTGTCAGGACTCGTGCCACCACGGCGGTCCCCTCGATTGCCACCAGTCCTTGGGTGCCCTTGGTGGCAGTCGCCGGGCAGAAGCAGGTGCTGCTCTATGATTCAGTGACTGCGGACTTGAAGGGAGTACTTCCGTTCCCCGAAGGACAACCGCAGGCGCTGCGATTCAGTCGCAATGGATCGCTATTGATGGTCGGCGGGGGGCGCGGAGGAGCCACCGGGAAGGTGGTGATCTTCAATGTGCGGGATGGCCGAAGGATCGCCGAGGTCGGCGAGGAACTCGATACGGTGTTGGCTGCCGACATCAGCCCGGGACACGATTTGATCGTTCTCGGGGGACCACAAAAAATGGTGCGAGTCTACTCCACCGATTCCGGCAAGTTGCTGTACGAAACCAAGAAACATACCGATTGGATCTACGCTGCGGAATTCAGTCCTGACGGGGTCCTGCTAGCCACCAGTGACCGCAACGGTGGTCTGCTGGTGTGGGAAGCGAAAACGGGACGCGAGTACCTTGTCCTCAATGGACATACCGCCGCCGTGACGTCGCTTTCCTGGCGGGGTGATTCGAATATCCTTGCCAGCGGGAGTGACGATGGCACTATCAAACTTTGGGAGATGGAGAACGGAGGCCAGGTTAAATCCTGGGGGGCTCACGGTGGCGGCGTCTCGGCGATCGAATTCACTCGGGACGGCCGTATCGTCAGCAATGGTCGCGATCGCGTCGTCAAATCATGGGATCAAAATGGCGCTCAGCAAAAGGCGATGGAAGCAAGTGTCGAGCAGGGGACGGCGGTGAGCTACTGCGATGAGTCGGACCGAATTTTCGCCGCCGATTGGACAGGGGAGATTCGGATCTATCAAGGTGCCGATGCCAAACGCCTTGGGAATTTGAACCCGAATCCGGAACGGATCGAGGAACGTTTGGCCGCTGCCGATGGACAACTGACCAGCTTCCGAACCGCCTACGACCCGCTGGCGCAAACGGCTTCTACCATGACGCAGCAGTACGTCGAACTGGAAGCAAAATACCAGCAGATGGTCAAGTCGAAAGGGGAATTGGAGCAGGGCTACGCTGCCAAAGTGGCGCTCGTGGAAAAGTACACCGGCGACATTGCGGTCAACACCGAGAGCTTTCAGAAGATCTCGCAAGCTGTTGTGAAGTTGGAGCAGGCGATTCCACCGTTGGTCGAAGCCCAGAAGCAAGTCGGTACTGCGAGCGCTGCGATGGAAGATGCGGCCACGCAGGAAATCGCCAAAATGCTCGCCCAGAAACTTCAAGAGCATCAGACGATGCTGGAGACACAGAAGGGGGAGATGGCCAAACTGGCTACGGCTCTGGAGACGATGAAAGGGGAGTTGACCAAGGAGACTCAGGCCCGCGATGCCATCAAGGCCCAACTTGATCCCTTGGTTCCAATGGTGCAGCAGACCGAACCGATAGTCGCCGAATCGCTCAAGAAGAAGAATGAAGCCGACGTAGCAGCAGCGAACGCTAAGGGGCAACTGGATGGTGCGGCGGCATCGGTAGAACGCTGGAAAGCCGAATTGGCCTTCCTCGCCCGGTTGGGAGAACTCGAAGCCGATCTGAAGGGTCGCGAAGAGGCCAATCTGAAGACACTCGAGCAACTTGGGATGCTGGAAGCGGTAGCGGCCGATTGGGAGAAACAGAAGGTAGCTCTGGAAGCACAGATCGCCAAATGGAATGAAGAGAAGGGGGCAGCCGACAAGGAGGTTGTCGCACTGGATGCATCCTACGTCGATCTGACTGGTAAGATCCAGGCCCGGGTAGTCGAGCTGACTGCAAGGCAAGCGTTGATCGCCCAGCTGGGTAAGTCGATCGAATCTTCCACCGCCGCGCGCGATGCTGCTAAAGCGAGCCTTGATCTGTTGGCGGGGGACGCCGAGCTGACAGCAGCGCTGGCTGCCCTTCAGACGGCGCTCGATGGTCAAGCACAGAAGGTCAAGTTGCTGCAGGAAGGTGTGGTCGCCATGACGGCAGAGAAGGAAGCGTGGGACAAGATGGCGGCTGAAACGATGGCGACCCTGGTGGCCAAGAAGCAGTCGGCAGAACAGCTTTCCAAGAACATTGCCGATGCTGCGCCGCAACTGGCCCAGATTGTTGCGAAGTGGAACGAGTCGGTGGCAGCGGTGGCGCCAGTAAAGCAGCAGGCCGAAGCGGCCGAAAAGGGAGTCGAGGAAGCGCTGCGTGCGATTGCCACTCACCAGGGTGTTGCCGAAGCGGTTCCTGCGGATGCGGCCGCACCGGTCGCGGCAGCGACTGGGAACTGATCAAGGCATAGGGGGAGTCCGGGAGAACTACGGTCGTGGTCTGACAGGGCCCGTTAGCGTCGTACTTCGGCCGAGTCTCTTTCTGCCTGCACACCCTTTTCCTTGGTTTGGTCGGCAACACTGATCGTCAGAGGCTGGCTTGCCAGCGACCAACCGCCTGCATGTTCCGCACGAGCCCGAAGGAGATACTTCCCTCTAGGCAGCGCAGGAAGTTCGATCTGTAGTTGGTGGTCGCCAGCAGCAAGTTCGCCCTGCTGTCGTAGCAGGCAGGTCTGCTGTGCTGCTTCGTACCTCATTCCAAGGCCTTGGAAAAACTCGTCCAGGTTGCTGTCCTGCTTCGGTTGCGGGAGATTGCCCGGTAGCTTATCGCGGCGCAATGCCAGTTCGATTGTCACCTTGGAAGCCGATGGGAGTTGCAGCCTGACTGGCAAAGAAGAGTCGTTGGGGATTTGAGTTGGGCATTCCAGTCGAAGCGGATTGGGGTGGGACAATCGCAATGTTGGGTCGCCCAAGAGATGAATCAATGCCAAGTGGTCGACGCGTTCATCTTCCAAATGATGTCCCTCGGGGCTGAGGGCCTGCGCGAACTGTTCTAGCATCGGACGCAGAGAAGCCAGTTGAGCGTTGGAGTCATCCGGAGCGATCGATCGGATCTTCGCCTGCAGCAGCAGTTCCCCAACCGTAGGGCATTGCTGTTCGTAGCATTCCGACATGAGTTCGGCGCCCAAGTTGGCCATGCCGTAGGGCATAGTGACGCGAGTCGAGGCGACGACGGCGATCGGTCCTTGCGGTTGCAGCAAAAGCGACTCGGCAAGGCAAGGCTCCCGCGCATCGAATGCCCCGGTATAGCAAGCGAAGAAGAGAGCGATCGTCTGGCTGTTGGGAATCTGCACTCGGTCGATCGATCGACGATGGAGAATCTCCAGCGACTCGTTTGCGATCCTGAAGTTGTCCAGGGTCTGGACGTGTCCGTGTCCGATGTAGATCCAGAACGCCGGTCCTCGGTTCAGTCGCTGGAGAACGGTTTCCTGGAAGCGGTTGGGATCAGGGCAGTGGGGGCTGTTGACGCTGGCATGAACCAGCCCAATCGCTCGCGATTCCGGGATCCCTACCCCAAGAAGCCTTCGAGTGGCCAATTCGATCGCTGCGTCGGTAAGCACACCGAAGCCTCCGATACCAGCGACCACCTCCAGACGATCACGCCACTCCCGGTAATCCTCCGACTGCTCATACTGAATAACGCGATTTAGGTAGGAAGCCAGTTGGTCTGGGGTGGCGGCGGGGATACGACCAATCGCAAGATCAGGAATGCCGTTCAGGTCTCGATCCGAGAACGGGAGATCTGTAGCAATCTGTTTTTCCGGCCCGAATCTTTGGATGGCTCGCGCAGGAACATACCCCGTAGGCACACTGGGGGACGCTGCAGGAAGGGCGGAAAATCGTGATGCCATGGTAGGGCTGTCGCCAGCCAGCAGCACGAAGACTCGTTGCTCAGAAAGCCCTTTGGCCCACTGGGCGATGAGCGATTGGAGTGCATCGCTGTCCCCCGGGGCGACTTGGTATTCAATGCGATACCCCTGCGCGACGCGATGGGCTTCCCAGGCTGCCAAGGCAGGGACAAAGGATCGATCGGGTACGACGACCAGAACGCGGGGTGCTGCGAAGGCTGCTTGCGAGGCTACCAAGCTGCAGCATAGAGAGAACAGCCAGCCAAAACTCTTCAGCGGCCACAGCTGCTTGCTCATTGTCATCGCCTCCGTTGCAGAGCTTCACCAGCCAGTCCACCCAGCCTGTGCTGGATATGGTACCTGGAAGAGGCATTCCGAATCGATAGGAGCTGCCTGGAGGACGACAGAAGGAATCTTCAGCGGCGCATGATCAAGTCGTCTTTTTCGGGGAAAACCCAAGGCGTCTGGGAGGGTGAGGGGGCTGGATTGGATGTGGAAGCAGCGGGAAGTGGCCGTTTCTGATGGGTGAAAGTAGCAGGGGATCCGGTCCACTGGATCTGCCGGCGAGCGCTCTTGGCGGCCACTAAAAGCAGTTCGTCGCGGACTTGCGGTTGGATATCCTCCAGTTGGTAGACCAGTTCCTGGAAGCCTTCCGGATTCCTTTGAGCGGCCTGAGAGAGTTGAGACAGAAACTTCGCCGATTCGATGAAATTCATGTCGGCCGTCTTGGCGATGAATGGACCGATGGTACGAACGATCAGATCGGCCCCAAGTTGGTCGAGCTTCAGGAACAGGTCCATTCGTCCCTGGAGCCAGGATGTGCCATCGGCTGACGGCACCTGCTGGCTGTGGAGCACGCAAACGCATCTTCCTTCTACCGGCTTGGTTGTCATGGAACCATCGTAGTCCCCCAACGCATAGAAGATGTGCAGTTGGTCGGTGCCATACACTAATTCCGATTGGCATCGAGTCCCCGCGCCGTCCTGGCCGCGGAAGCTGAACTCCCCGGTTCGTTCCACCTCCACCTTGGTCACTCCCATCACCTTCCATATGCTGACAATCACTTCGGGGTGACGCACCAGGAAAGTGAAGAGTTCAGGATCGCATTCCAGTGTTTGGCTGGGCATGCGTCGGAAATAGCTTGGATGATCGAGCACCGCCTTCAGCTTGTTTCTTGCAGGATCATTCAGCTGGTTCCAGGGGATCCTTTGAATCGACTCCGACCTCATCCTGGGATGGCTGGATCCGGTGGACGAGCCGGATTCGGTGGCATGCAGAAGCGGAAGGTTCAGCATACCAAGGCTCAGGGTTGAGCCGGCCGCATAACGCATCCATTGGCGACGATTCACCGGGTCGATTGATCGCTTCGGCATGCCGCCACTTTCTCTCATGGTCCATCCTGTCGCTACGACACTGCGTCCGGATAGCGGACCGATGCAGATCATGGCCTAAGCATTCCATCGGGCTGGTCGATGCAATTACTTTCGGCAGAATGACCGGCGGAACCGAAGGAGGAATCCAAGTTGCGAAAAAAAGAAGTGCATGCAAAAGCGGTATGGCAACTGGCAGAATGCTAGCAGCCTTCATCGCCCCCTCTCGGATTGGGAGTGCTGGGCGCCAAAGCATCGCAGAGTATGGGAATCTGGATTGCCTTGGTGTGGGGTGGGGAAGGCTGGAGATAGAAAAAAACCCTGGCGTTTTCGGTGAGACGCCAGGGTTTGGTTTTGCAGGTCGGCGAAGGAATACCTCCGCAAAGATGCGACGATCAGAATGCACCCGGCTGAATTCCGGATCGCGCGGCACCACCAACAGCTCGAAGCACCCCTTCTTCCACGGTGAACCGGTAGACCAGTCCGCGGGGAACGACCTTGGTGTTGACCTGGAGGGAGTCGGAAGCGGAGTACTGCTGCAGCGTGTTGGAGATGGAGGCGACCATGGGGTTGTCCTGCATGGTCTGCAGGAAGCCCATGACGGGAACCATTTCGACGTGGAAATCGAGAGGGGTGACATCCGACAGCGGGGACTCATTGGCATCGATGGTTGCCTTGAGTTGGGCTTCGGCATCTTTGCCTAGGGCCAGGAAGATTCCTTTGTCCGCGGTCCCGACGACGAAGTCGATTTGCGCACCGAAAGCTTTTCGGAGTTCTTCCTGATTGGATGGGACTGCCATTTTTCCGGGATGGAAAGTGACTCCCTTGTAGTTGCTGGCATTGAACTGAATGGGTGGAAGTTCTGGCAGTTGCAGTTTGCTGTAGAGCTTCTGAACGGCCTGAGCGACTTTGTTTCCGTCGGCAACTCGAGCACCGGCGACCAGTTGTGGGCCATCATCCAGGGTCAGCCGATATCCGCCGTCGATCAGCCCTTCTTCGAAGGTAGCGATTAGCACGTCACGAACGGTGCGGAGGAATTCTTTTCCGTCTTCGCCGCGAGAGTCCCCGTTGGCGATTTCGTCGATCCGCTTGAACGCCATGTCGAGGGCATTATCGAGTGTTGGCGTGAGTTGGCCGAGATCTTCTTTGGCCACTGCGCTGGTGAAACGCATGCTGGATGCGTTGTCGGTAGACTGGAACCCCGAAAAGCCGCTCTTGAGATCCTTCATCGCGTCGATTTGTTTGGCGAGGTCCGAACCATCGACGAATTGGGTGCCGATGTCGAAGAATGTCTTCTTCGACTTTTGGTCGACGCCCCAGCCGATCAGAAGTTCATCTGTTTCGTCGAGCATGCGGGTCATCTGATCCATCGCCTGGTCACCTGCCGCTTCGGCAGCAGCAGCTTCTTCTTCCGATTGTCCGGCGGATTGCTGAGCCAGGGCTTCTTCGTAGCCACTGCGCATCTGCTCGGATAGCATCTGCTTGAGTTCCTTGGGAATGTTTTCCATGGCGATTCGGAAGGACAGGTCGTAGCGTTCGGCCTGTTTGCCAATCGACTCCATCGGATTTTCTGGAACGTTCTCGAGTTGACCTTCTTCCTGTGCTACGTAAAGCCACTCCCCTTTTTCGCGAGCGAAAACGGTTTGGGCACCGATTTCCATCGCAAACTTTCCATCCCCCAGATCGTCGACTTCACCAAGGGTGCGAAGTGGTTCGAAGAAGGCTTCGCGATCGGTTAGCGGAAGATAGCCAACTAGCACGGGGGTCCCGGTATCATCCAGCGCGACGGTCAGGCCGGCTGGTCGGTTCCGGTCAATCCCGGAAGAATACCCATTGACCATCATCGTGGCAGTGCCGCTGATCTCTGGGGCACCTGCAGCACGCATGACGTAGCTGAGATCCTGAAGCATTTTCCCGAGAGGGGCGATAGCGACAGTGACAAACGGTTTGTTCGTCGCGGGGGCTTGCGCTTGCAGGTAGGAGAGGGAAGGTACCAAAGCGGCGCCAGAGAGGGCAAGGACTTTCGCGTTCTTGACAGCAGCGCGGCCGAATCGGCGGAAAACCATACGACGACTCCCGTGATTGGAAAAGAGTTTGAGAAAGGTGGAATACACCAGCATATCGGCTCGGGATCGCAATACCGTTTGGATCCCAAGTTAATTCGCGATTCCAGATCGAATCTTGGTGGGGAACTTTATCGTTCGCGGAATACAATCCGCCCCTTGCTCAAATCGTAAGGAGAAAGTTCCACTCGTACCTTGTCTCCAGGGACGATACGAATGAAGTTTTTCCTCATTTTCCCTGCGACGTGTGCCAGGACCTCAGTGCCTGTTTCCAGTTGGACGCGGAATCGCGTGTTGGCCAAAGCGGCAACCACCGTTCCATCCACTTCAAAAGCTTCTTCCTTCTTCGCCATAAATCCCCTGCATTCAATCGACACGAACGATGGATACGATATTTCCTGCGAGTGGGCGATCGATTCGCCCAGACGTCCAAAAGACGCTGCATTCGCCGAAAGTTCTTGCTATGGTTATACGGCTCGCCCGTGGTCCTCGTCCACAGTACGACTTGGGAAAGCGGGCCGAATGGGGATGAAAGTGTGAAGTTTTTCAGTCCTTTTGTCTTCGCGATCTGCCAGCACGGAGCCGAGTCGACGCTCAAGCAGCAGTTACAGAAACCTCCATTGCCTTGGAAGCTTTCCTTCTCAAGACCGGGATTCCTTACCTTCAAGTATCCGGTCCGCATGGCTCCCTGGTCGGAAGCCTTGCCTCAAATCCCCTGGATTCGCACCTCGGGGCACGCTTTTGGGGCGATCGAAGGCCAGGAAGCCCTGGGCATGATCGATCAGTTGCTCCTGCAGTATCGGGAATTGGACTGGGAGGCAGTTCATGTTTGGGAGCGTGACAGCGGGGTGCCAGGGGACCGGCGATTTGAACCTGGGGAGAGTTTGCTGGCTGAAGAGTTGGCTGAGAAGTTGAGAGAACGATTGAAGGAGGCCGGGGATACCCGCCACGAACAAGTTTTCGCTCGTGGTGCAAGTTCGATGGAGGGGCGGGTCCTGGATGTGATTGTCGTTTCGCCTGATCGATGGTGGATTGGATGCCACCGATCGATGAGGGTAGAGGAAACGTGGCCAGGCGGGGTACCGCCATTGGCTAAACCGTTACCCTGGATTAGTCGTGCCTACTGGAAAGCGGCTGAGGCGGTGGCTTGGAGTGGATTGCCGCTGCAGGCCGGAGATCGGGTGGTGGAGCTGGGGAGCGCACCGGGTGGGGCCTGCCAGTGGCTGCTAGAGCAAGGGCTTAAGGTGACCGGAGTCGACCCGGCCGAGATGGACCCATGGCTGTTGCATCAGAAGGGATTCGAGCACTGGCGCGAGAGAACGCCTGCGATGAGCAAGGAGCGATTTGCGAAGTTTCGTTGGCTGTTCTGCGATGCGAACGTGGCCTCCAGCTATACATTGGAGACCGTGGAACGGATCGTCGGTCACCCGGCCAACCAGTTGGATGGCTTGGTGCTGACATTGAAATTGGCATCCTGGGATCTGGCGGAAGATTGGGAGTCGTGTCGGGATCGCGTTGTTTCTTGGGGATTTCAGCGGGTACGGTGCCGCCAGTTGGCATTCAATCGGCTGGAGTTCTGCTTGGTCGCCGACCAGCCGCGTCCCGACAGGCCGCTGCTTTCGAATGCGGAAGGGGAATCGTCGCATGAAGCTGGCGGCAA
The DNA here is from genome assembly GCA_040375295.1 of Planctomycetaceae bacterium. GTDB lineage: Bacteria > Planctomycetota > Planctomycetia > Pirellulales > Pirellulaceae > JBEISR01. The sequence goes on along the minus strand of JBEISR010000045.1, from coordinate 7,647 downwards.
GGTAGCGGCCAGCGACGGTCCTCGAATCGCGAGGCCACCACGTCGCACCCGCAAGGTCACTCTAAGAAATCAGTCGGCTCGGAGTCCCTTGGCTCCTAAGCATGCAGACGGCTCGAATGGGATCAACTCGAGATCAAGTCCGGAATGATGCGTTTGGTGTATCCTTCCTATCGGGGGGGGCTGTTGGGATTTGTGGCAAAATCGTTAGGGGGGTATAATGCCGTTGGCGACCAGGGTACCCAGGCGGGCAATCGTCGGATTGGATCCCCAGTGGACTTGAAGCGGGGGACTTGATGCAGCCCTGGGAAACCGGGACTAGGAAATAGGCTCAGTTTTTTTGTCGAGGGACCCCAGAGGGTCGTGACCCGCCGGCAGACGAAGTTCGTGGGTCAAGGCGTTGCGGTAGGCGATCGATTCTTTCTGCGCGAAGCAAGGATGAATGCAATGCAAGTCAACGTCTCGGCCAGGCATGGTCATCTGAAGGCTGGCGATCAGCAATTGATTGTGGAGAAGTCGGAGAAGCTGAGGCGATTTTTTGATCGGATCAACGCGATTGAAGTGACGGTAGACTTGGAGCACCAGGAGAAGCCAACCCTGGAGTTCAACATCTCTGCGGATGGTTCGCATGATTTTGTTGCTTCCGCCAGCGCCACAACCGTGCAGGCTGCCTTGGATTCGGCGATCGAGAAGATGGAGCAGCAACTGCGCAAGCACAAGGAACGGATAACCGACCACAAGGTGGCCGGTCACAAGCATTTGGAGATTCCCGATCGGGAGGGCTGAGCATCGCCGGAGGATGCTTGGGTCTGAAAAAGGATAAACCAATGAAATTTATGGAATTCGTATCGGTATCCGCCATGAAGGCAGAACTGGGTGCAACGGACAAAGAATCGGTTGTATCCGAGATGGTCGACGCTTTGGTGGCGGCCAGACAATTGCGTGGAGAAGATCGGGATGACATCATCCGTGCGATCATGAAACGGGAGCAGTTGGGAAGCACGGGGATCGGACGCGGAATCGCAGTTCCTCACACCAAGCATCCCAGCGTGGATCGGCTGATCGGTACGGTGGGTATCAGTGCGCCGGGGGTCGATTTTGACAGCTTGGACGGTGACCGGGTGCAGCTTTTCTTTTTGCTGATCTCGCCACCGGATCGTCCTGGAGATCACCTTCGAGCGTTGGAATATATTTCGCGGCAACTTCGCGATGATGCCTTTTGCAAGGTGCTCAAGCAGTCGAAGTCCGCGGAGGACATCCAGCACCTTCTGGAAGAGGCAGACAACAACCAGTTCGTCTCCTGAGAGAAATACCGAGAGCAAGCCAGGGGGGCCCCTGCTAGGTCGGCAGTGCCGAGCGATGGTGGGGGCAGAATGGATCTGGGAAGCAGCTGGGCGACGTGCTTTCCGTGATCGATCGAAAGAGAAAAATCAATTCGAAGGGGCTCTGTTGGTACTAGCAGAGCGTCAGCAGGCAAACAGTGAGCGGTGGCATGGTTGAGCAGGCAATTGAATGCCGGGTGATGGTGAACAGTCCGAACGGGCTGCACATGCGCCCTGCCGACATGGTAGCCAGGCTAGCCAACCAGTTCCAAAGCAAGGTCGAGGTGGTTCGATTGGGGCAGGTCGTCGACGGAAAAAGCATTCTGGGGCTGTTGACCCTGGGGGCCACCGAAGGGACCGAGCTGTTGTTGCGTGCCACCGGCCCGGATGCCCAGCAGGCAGTCGGGATGCTTGCTGACCTTTTCGAGCAGGGGTTTTTCGAAACGGAATAGTTAGCGTCGCCAGGAGAGACTTCCCGATTCAAGAGACTCGGTAAGTCGCAGCGCGCTGAAAAAGAGCGCGGGAAGGAGTGGGCGGGAAACCCGGCGGCTGGAAAGCCAGCCCGGGCGTATTGCCTCGTTCGACGCATGCTTGAATTGCAGGGGATTCCAGTTTCTCCGGGAGTCGCAATCGGCCCAGCGTGGGTGTTGGACCGAGAGGGATATCGTATCGCCAGGTGCCGTATCGCACCGGACGAATGCGATACCGAATGGCAGCGGCTTCTTGAGGCGATCGATCATGCTGCCAAAGCGCTATCGGAGCGCGGGGTGCAGACGACCGCACAGCTGGGAAAGCATTTGGCCGGCATCTTCTCTGCCCAGCAGCAGATGTTGCTGGATCCCCAATTGCGTGAAACCTTGCGAGGGCTCATTTTCCAGCGCAAGCAATCGGCGGAGTTTGCCGTCAGTGAAGTGCTCACCGGGTATGCTGCTGCGTTTCGGCGAGCGGGGTCTGGGTTTCTGGCAGACCGTGCAGCGGACGTCCATGACATCGAACGAATGTTGCTGGAGCGGCTTTCGGGGCAGCCCACCACCACATTAGCACAGTTGAGTCTTCCTTCGGTGGTCGCCAGCCACGATTTGACCCCCGGGGAAACCGCTAGCCTGGATCCCCGTAAAGTGCTTGGATTTTGTACCGAGTCGGGTGGGGCTGGGGGCCATACGGCCATCGTAGCTAGAGGTCTGGAGATTCCCGCGGTCGTCGGAGTCGGGCCATTCCTGCATCAGATTCAAAGCGATGATGCGATCATCATCGACGGGTATCGAGGACGTGTCATCTTGGCACCCGATGAGGCGACAAAGGATCGGTACCTGCAGCGGCGACAGTACCGCCAGCGCATCGCAGTTCAGTTGGAAGAGCTGCGGGATCTGCCAGCCAGAACCACCGATGGGATCGACGTCGAACTGCTGGCGAATATCGAATTCCCTTCGGAGGTGGAGGCGTGTCACGCACGCGGGGCCAAAGGAGTAGGGCTCTACCGGACAGAGTTTCTCTATCTGGGATCGACCAGTGAGCCGACGGAGCAACAGCACTACGAAGTGTACCGTTCGGTGGCGCAGCAGTTTCCCAAGCAGCCGGTCATCATCCGGACTCTTGACCTTGGCGCCGACAAAATGGGGATGCACGGGAACCCACAGCACGAAAACAATCCGTTTCTGGGGCTTCGAAGCATTCGACTGTCGCTCAGGAATCCCTCGCTGCTGCGAACGCAGATGCGAGCCATTTTGCGGGCCAGTGTGGAAGGAGATGTGCGGGTCATGTTTCCGATGATCTCCACCCTCGACGAGCTACGGAGTGCTCGCTTCGTCGTGCGCAGTGTCGTGGAGGATTTGAAGGAGGAAGGGATCCGCTGCAATGAAGCGATCCCTGTCGGCATGATGGTGGAAGTCCCTTCTGCGGTCATGATGCTGGATCAATTCGCCAAGGAGGTCGACTTTTTCAGCATTGGAACGAATGATCTGACCCAGTACACCCTGGCGGTCGACCGCAGCAACGAAGCGGTAGCCGATCTTTATCAGGCATGCGACCCGTCGGTGCTGCGTCTGATTCACAAGACGATCGAAGTCGCGACGCAGCATGCGGTTCCCACCAGCGTTTGCGGAGAGATGAGCAGCAACATGGCCTACGCGCTGCTCCTTGTCGGGATGGGGTTTCGCACGCTTTCAGCACCTCCTTCGGCCATCCCGCAAGTCAAGAAGGCGATTCGATCGGTGACCTCTCGCGAGTGCGAAGCGCTGGCGTGGAGGGCCTTGCGATTGGATACCGCCAGAGAGGTCGAGTCGTTTTTACAGTCCCAACTGGCAGGCCTGCTTCCCGAACTGTCGATCCAGTTGTGACCGAAGCAGAAAGTACCAACTTAATGAGGCTCCCTGGCATATGGCCTGGAGCCGCAAGAAACCAGAATTTGTCCTACAAGGAATGACAATGAAGAAAGAAATGTTGATCAACATGTCGCAGTCCGAAGAATGTCGGATCGCGGTACTGGAAAACGGAGTTCTGGAGGAACTGTATACCGAACGAGCCAGCCAGAACAACTTTGTAGGAAACATCTACAGGGGTAGGATCGTCAATCTGGAGCCGAGCATCCAGGCGGCGTTCGTCGATTTTGGTGTCGGCCGGAATGGGTTTCTGCACATCAGCGATATTGAGCCTCAGTACTTCCGCCAGGCTGGTTACGACCCCGAAGAGATACTCGATGGTCATTATTCGGATATCGACGACAGCGAGGAGGAGGGAGAGGAAGGAAAGGAACCCGACTCCGCCGGCGGTCGGGATCGCCAACGAGGCAAGCACCCTAGAAGCGGCCGTCCGCGTTTCAAGCCACCGATCCAGGAGATCTTTCGCCGAGGCGATGAAGTTCTGGTCCAGGTGATCAAGGAAGGGATCGGGACGAAGGGGCCAACTCTGTCGACCTACATCAGCATTCCTGGTCGCTATCTGGTGCTGATGCCAGCCTTGGGCCGCGTGGGGGTCAGTCGCAAAATTGAAGACGAAGATCAGCGACTGAAGCTGAGGAAAATGCTGATTGAGTTGAAGCCTCCCAAAGGGCTGGGATTCATCGTCCGTACCGCTGGCCAGGACCGAACCCGTCGGGAACTATCCAGGGACATCGCCTATCTGCTGCGCCTTTGGAAAGCGATCGTCAAGCGATTGAAGCAGGGAGGAGGGCCCGGCGATGTGTACGAAGAGAGCGACATGATGATTCGTACGATCCGCGATACCTTCACCGAGGATATCGATACGATTCTGGTCGATCATCCCGAAGCTTACGAACGCGCCCGAGGTTTCGTGGAACTGGTGATGCCTAAGTTTGCCGACCGGCTGAAGCTTTACGAAGGCCGCGAACCGCTCTTCCATAAATACCAGCTGGAAGAGGAAATCGCTCGGATCCACAATCGCAAGGTGCCGCTCAAGGGTGGCGGGTCGATCGTCATCGACTCCACCGAGGCCCTGGTGGCGATCGATGTCAACAGCGGTAATTTCCGCACGGATGATTCAGCAGAAGAGACTGCGGTCCAGGTAAACGTGACTGCAGCCAAAGAAATCGCCCGCCAACTGCGACTGCGAGATCTCGGGGGAGTCATCGTCAATGACTTCATCGACATGCGAAAGGAGTCCCATCGCAGACGGGTCGAAAAGGCGCTTCGCGATGCGATGAAGCGCGATCGAGCCAGGACCAAGATCCTCAGAACCAGCCCCTTCGGCCTCATCGAGATGACTCGGCAGAGGATCCGCCCCAGCTTCAAAAAGAGCGTCTACCACGACTGCCCCTGCTGCCAGGGAAAGGCATTGGTGAAGACTCCTGAAAGCATGGCAATCGAAGTCACTCGCTTGCTGATGCTGGCATGTGAGGTCCCCAACGTGTCTCGGGTGTCGGTGCGTGTCAACGAGCAGGTTGCGGCTTACTTGAGCAATCGGAAGAGACGCGAAATCGTCAAAATGGAAGAACTGTCCGGAGCCACCATCCAGGTTTTCGGAAGCGATACCGTTTTTCCAGAGCATCTGGAGATCGATTGCCGCGATCGGGAAGGAAACCTACTTTCGTTTCCTAGTTTCAGCAAGAGTTGAGGGCAGGATGAGCAAACTTCGGGGACCGGTTCTGGTGACCGGCGCTGCAGGTTTCGTCGGCTTCCACTTCTCCAAGCGACTTCTGGAGGATGGGTGGCAAGTTGTCGGGATCGACAATCTCAATGCCTATTACGATCCCAAGCTGAAGAACGATCGAATTGCGCAGATTGCCGCGCAGGAGGGATTTCACTTTGAACCGTTAGATCTAGTCGATGCCAACGGTTTGGAATCACTTTTCCAGCGGTATCACTTCCCTTTCGTCGTTCACCTCGCAGCTCAAGCCGGTGTACGGTATTCGCTGGAGAATCCGCGAGCCTACGTCGATTCGAACCTCGTTGGGATGATGCAGATCCTGGAACTCTGCCGTCATCACCATGTAAAGCATTTGCTTTATGCCAGCAGCAGCAGCGTTTATGGTGCCAATCGAAGCCAGCCCTTCGATGTGCAGCAGCATGTCGACCATCCGATCAGCATCTATGCCGCGACCAAGAAGGCAAACGAACTGATGGCTCATTCCTACAGCCACCTTTTTCGCTTGCCGACCACCGGCCTGCGATTCTTCACCGTCTATGGACCGTGGGGACGCCCCGACATGGCGCTATACAAGTTCACCGAAGCGATTTTTCAGGGCAAGCCGATCGATGTGTACAACCATGGGTTGATGGAACGGGATTTTACCTATGTCGATGATGTGGTGGAGGCGATGGTGAGGATGGTGGACCAACCGGCGCTCTCAAATCCCCAGTGGGATGGCGAGCGACCCGATCCGGCGACCAGCAACGCTCCCTACCGCATCTACAACATCGGCAACAATCGACCAGTGAAGCTTGCCGAGTTTATCCAGCAGATCGAACGGGCGACGGGGCGGAAGGCAGTCCAAAGGATGTTGCCGATGCAGCCAGGGGATGTGCTGTCGACATTCGCCAATATCGATGACCTACAGCGGGATTTCGGTTTCTCACCCTCGACGACCATCGACCAGGGGGTCGAGCGATTTGTGGAGTGGTATCGCCAGTACCATCGAATCGATGGAAGCATCCATGGCGGTTAACGCCATAGCCGCTGGCAATAGGTTCGATTTGGTCCATCGGCAAAACTGTTGGCCACTTGGCCTGCAGATCGCCCCGCTATCGAAGTTTGCCACAAGACTATTACAGCCCGATTTCAGCGTCACAATGCATCCCATCCAGTGAGCTGCAAAGGGCAAATCGATAGGAATACTCTGAATTCCATCACCAATAAAAAATCAAAGATGGACGGAGTTTTTCGCCCTATGACTTCTTGAGATACCTTGCCGCTCACTTCTTCTTAGCGCGCGCGAAGCCGCAAAGGCAGGAAGCCGTTGAGATCCCGTCCTATTTGCGATGGTTGCTTGATTATCCCGTCGACTACTTCTGTGGGCTGTAATCTTTAGTCGCCAATCGAATCGACAGGTCGAATCGCGTAGGGAACAGGTCGTCGTGTGTTGAAGCGCGATCGGCGTCTTGTCTCTTCTTAGCATCTTGGCGGTATGCGCACGCCCAAGTACACCCTGGCGGGGTGATTGCAGAGGGGTGTCGGGATGGGGCGATGGACTTTCTAGACCATAAGCAAGAAGTTCAGGTCGCCCGCTCTTGCTGACGCAACGAACCAATCGACCACCGGTGACTCGGGTGGTCCTTCAGCCACCGGTCAGGCATCCAGTCGTCTAGAGAGTGGCCGGGGGATCGCCCAGCCAGCTTTTCAAAACAATCGCGTAGGTAGGCTCAAGGCTCCACCTGTTCAGCTTGCAACTAGCCACCAGCGACATCAGCACCGCTGCTCGTGAGCCTGCTTCGCCGCTCCCTACAAAAAGCCAATTCTTCCGCCCGAACGCCACAGGCTTCATCAACCCCTCGGCCGCATTGTTGTCGATCGCTAGGCGACCATCCTCCACATACCGGTTCAGCGCTGCCCACTGATTCCGGGTGAACCGCCCAGCCTAGCCCGTCGGACTCTTCGGTAGGAACTGCTGGCCATCCATCCAAGTTCGAAGCACCTCCAGCAACGGTGCCGAGTACCTCTGCCGAAGCTCTCGCCTCTCCTGGTGTGGCTTCCCCTTGACCGGCTCGAAATTTCTGTACCACTCGCTATGAAGGTAACAATTGGGTAACTGGTGAGGTCGGTGGCACACGCGTGTGGTGCTGGAGCGTAGGCGCAGCCGAAGCGGAAGCAACACACGCGGCTGCGAAAGCCGCTGGGGTCCGATAGGCCAAGCTGCTGTGTGGACGGCAGCTGTTGT
>JBEISR010000039.1:0-40391 GCA_040375295.1 Planctomycetaceae bacterium | reverse complement strand
GATTTCCTCGTACTCAGTGAAACGGTACTCGTACTCAGTGAAACGGTACTCGTACACAGTGAAACGGTACTCGTACTCAGTGAAACGGTACTCGTACTCAGTGAAACGGTACTCGTACTCAGTGCAACGGTACTCGTAATCGAAAGGCCGCACAATGACAGAGTCCCTCTTCGACCACGAGCGACTAGAAGTACATCGACCTGCGATCGAATACGTCGCGACTTCATACCGAATCGCGACATCGCTAAATGGCCCTGAGCGCCAAGCTTGTGATTCTTGGTGGTGGGCCGTTCAATCGATTCCACTGAATATCGCTGAGGGTAACGGGAAACAACGTCTTAAGGACAAGAACCGTTTGGCTGAGATTGCTCATGGCCCAACTTTGAAGTGCGCTGCAATTCACGATGCACTCCTATCATTCGATGCGATCGATTCCGAGCGGCATGTGGCTGGCAAGACCGACCTGAAATGGATCGTTTCGATGTTGACCTAGTTGATCCAGAGGACTGATACGGTATCCGAGGGATCGATCGAGTACGAGCAGGAGAGACCGCGCGAACAAAGTGGTGCAACAAAGCCGCCACCGGAGCGGTGTTAACTTTTAGAATCGTGGTCTCCAGCGGCATGGGTGCCTACCACGATGGATGCTGGGTATCGATCCGACTTTCTGTACGGGGCATCCCCATGAGGGCATTCAAATTGATGAGGCAAATCGTGCATTGGAAGGGTCTTCAGGGTCTTACGACATACCTGCTTCGTGTCTTTCTTCGAGCCTTGACAAGTTCGCGTGCGTCCAACCGTTCCTACACCTTGATCACCAGCGGGGGAAAAGTGCCCTACCCCTTCTGTTTGGTCCACCCGACAATGCCCTGGGCCTTGGCAAGTGCAATAGATTGCGACACGAAGGTGCCGTGCTGGTAATTGCGGCAGAAGGTTAGCGGTGCGGGCGCGAGTCTTCCGGCTTTTTTGCGCTAACGGAAGCACACTAGAGAGTTTTCGCCCTTCTTCGCTACCATTTAGGAGATTGTGACTGGAACGGATGTGGTGAAGCGATCGCTACCCACAAGCATCCCAGATGAACATTTTGTTTTCTTTGGTCAAAAAAAAACGCCCCCTGAATTTCAGGAGGCGTTTCGGTAGATCAACTTCGTTGAATCGTCTTAGCTGTTCTTGCGACGACGCAGCGAACGGAAGCCTGCCGCACCGGCAGCCAAACCGAAGATCGCCATCGAGGTCGGTTCTGGAACCACACCGATCAGACCGAAGCCGACACCGTCACTGCTACCGGAGGTGGCCGTGTCGATGACAATCTTCCAAATCGGGGTGTTGGAAGTATTGGTCAGCATCCAGAGACCGTTGTAGTTACCGCTGTACAGCGAGTTGCTGGCAGGACCTGTCAACACACCAGTCGACGCATTCCAGTTGCCACCCGGCGCTGCAGGGTTGGTCTGGGTGGTGCTGAACTGATAGTACTTGCCAGTAAAGGCATTGGCGATCACGTTGCCCGACACATCATACGCAGTAACGGTGACCTGCGAATTCGTGAATTCCAAGTCAGCGATACCAACAGCGGCGCCCTTCGGCATTGCAGCACCGATGAAATCCCACTGGTCCTTGGCGACAATGGCGCCAGTGCCGTAGTGGTAATAGAACGAGTTGAGTCCAACTGGATTGGCGTACTGCGACGGCCAAGTCGGATCTTTAACGGCGGTACCAGAGCCACCCGTTACGATGTTGTTGGTGCGGTTCTTGGAGATCACATCGAACTTCACCTGACCATCACCGAAAGGCTTCGTGATTTGACCGGTCTGAGTGCCGATGAAACCCGGGCCATCTAACTGCACGAAGTCAATGCTTCCTGCAGTTGCCATGCTGGCGAAGCTCATACCGAGCATCGCAACACAGCTCATGAAAAATTTCTTCATCCCCCACGCTCCCTTCTTGAAGCAACTAGTCGCTACACATTCAATCTGCGAAATGCACTTCGGAACAGCATGATGCAAGGATCGATTTGCAACTTCCGTCCATCGAACACTCTCTTTCAATCTGGAGCGTTTGTCAATAGATTTCGGCCAGACGGAAGAAAAAAATCACCTCAATTTGAAGCATTCGACCCTTTAAAAAACGAATTTTGATTCGCCTATCTGGAATTCAACGAAGGACCAGGGAAATCGCCCACCCCCCCTGTGCTTCGATAAATTGCGGGTTTGGCGTTATCTAGACCGCCTTTTCCAGATGGATTCTTTGGGCAATTTCAGGATCTTGGGCGAAGACGGGCTTGGACCCGGCCCGGCAGGCCTTGAATCCTAAGGAACCCTTCGGCGTCGGTTTGATTGTACGATCCCCCCCCCTCCATGGTGGCAATGGCTTCATCGTAGAGGCTTTGCGGGCTTTGGCGGCCGGCGACGAGGATGTTGCCTTTGTAGAGCTTCAGCTGGATGGTGCCGGTGACTACCTGCTGTGCCTGGCGGATCATGGCCATCAGGGCATCCATTTTGGCAGCGTACCAAAAACCGTAGTAGACCATCTCGGCCACTTCGGGGCTGAGTCGGTCACGGAGGTGATGGAAATCGCGGTCCAGGGTGATTTGCTCCAGTTGCTGGTGAGCAAAGTAAAGCAGCGTCATCCCTGGGGCTTCGTAAACGCCTCGGCTTTTCATCCCGACGAAGCGGTTTTCCACGACATCGATCCGGCCAATTCCGTTTCGCCCTCCGATGGTGTTCAGCGTTTGGACGATCTCCAGTGGGCTCAGTCGCTTTCCGTTGACCGCCACAGGAACCCCCTGCTGGAATTCGATCGCTACCGTTTCGGGGGTTTCTGGAGCTTGCTGTGGGCTGACGGTCATCCCGAAATCGACTGACTCCACACCGCAGACCTGGAGGTCTTCCAGCACCCCAGCTTCGTAGCTGATGTGCAGGACGTTTTCGTCTGAGCTGTAGGGTTTCTTCGAAGTGGCTTTGACGGGAATTCCTTTTGCTTCGCAGAAGGCGATCAGTTCCGTACGGCCTGGAAATTGCTTCCGAAACTCTGGATCCCTCCAGGGGGCGATGACTTGGATGGTGGGGTCGAGGGCTTCCGCCGCCAATTGGAAACGGCATTGGTCATTTCCTTTTCCGGTGGCGCCGTGCGCGTAGGCTCGGGCGCCAACTTCACGCGCCACCTCCAGGCAGACTTTGGAGATCAGCGGGCGGGCGATCGAGGTACCCAGGAGGTAGATTCCCTCGTAGCGGGCCTGCCACTGGAGGACGGGAAAAGCGAAGTCGCGGCACAGTTCTTCCCGAGCATCGATCAGTCGCGACGATGCGGCACCAGCATCACGCGCTTTCTTCAGGATTGCATCCCGGTCTTCGCAAGGCTGCCCCAGGTCGACGTAGACGGCGTGGACGCGGTGGCCTCGTTCCATCAACCAACCCAGGATGACGCTGGTGTCCAAACCGCCCGAGTACGCCAGAACGCAGTCAGTCATTTGCTAAACTTTCGAGAAAGTCGTGATGCTACGATGAGATCCAGGGGGTATGCCTCAGGGAATCCCTCAGCAAGAAACGCTTTTTTGATTGTCGATTCGCAACCTTTTTTTGGCAACCCGCAAAGCGATGATCCCACAAGAGCTCCTGTCTGCCCTGCGGTCGTTTGAGTCGGGGACATTGGCCGCCGAGGTGCTTGCCGAGCAGCTCCTTCGATTCGCCTCCCCCACCACCCCCTCTGGAGTGACGCTGGATCTGGATCGCAGCCGGCGATGTGGTTGGCCGGAGGTGATTTATGGTCAAGGGAAAACCGCCGAGGCGATCGGTGATGCGATGGAACGGGTGCTGGGTCGTCACCGGGAAGCCCTGGCGACTCGGGTAGCAACCGAACATCTGCCGGAGATTCAAAGGCGATTTCGCTATGTTCGCCACGAGCCGACCAGTGGTGTGGTGCGTGTGGGACGGGACATGACCCCCGCCGATCCGCTGGAGGCAGCCACTTCGGCTCGCTGCGACTGCCTGGTGGTATCGGCCGGGACCACCGACGGTCCGGTCGCCAGGGAGGCGGTGGAAACGCTGGGCTGGATGGGGGTAGCGTGCCAGTGGCATCAGGATATCGGTGTCGCCGGCCCGTACCGACTCCTTGGACGGTTGCAGGAACTGCGTGAGGCGAAAGTCCTGGTTGCAGTGGCCGGGATGGAAGCGGCGCTGGCCAGTGTGCTGGGTGGTTTGGTCGCCTGTCCGGTGATCGCGGTCCCGACCAGCGTCGGATATGGTGCCAACTTGGGTGGGATCGCTGCCTTGCTGGGGATGCTCAGCAGCTGTGCGGCCAACGTAGCGGTGGTCAATATCGACGCGGGGTTCAAGGGAGGATACTTGGCTGGCATGATCTGCCGAGGGGCTCCAGCAGAGGACGAGGGAAGTTCACGATGAGTTCTCTGCCCATCCATCGGCTTTTCGATCGGGCCCTGGGGGCTCACAAGGGAGAGTTCGGCCATGCCCTGCTGATTGGCGGCAGCCCTGGGATGGCCGGTTCGATCGCTCTGGCGGCGATGGCTGCCCTGCGCGGCGGAGCGGGTCTGGTGACCGCTGCGGTCCCCGCTTCCCAGCAAGCCCTCGTCGCTTCCTGGCATCCCTGCATGATGACGCTGGGGCTGCCGGAGTCGGAAACCCATCAGATCGCCGCCGATGCTTTGGTTCCCCTGCTCCAACTGGCTGCCAAGGGACGCGTTGTGGCGATTGGTCCGGGGATGGGAAGAACCGACGACAGCCAATCGGTGGTTCAAGCGTTGTACCAGTTGGAACACCTTCCAATGGTGCTCGACGCCGACGCGATTCCCGAAGGATGCCCCAAATGGCTGACGCGCCGCACTAGTGATCGACCCGTAATGGATCGACCCGCAGCTAGGATTTGGACGCCGCATCCTGGGGAATTCGAGCGTTGGTCGGGAGTGCCAAGGAACAACCGGCAGGCGCAGGAGCAAGCGGCAAGGGAGTTGGCTGAAATGCTTGGGGTGGTGATCCTCTTAAAGGGTCACCGATCGCTGGTCACCGATGGGAACCATGCCGAGCACAATCCGACCGGGTGCCCGGAGATGGCAGCCGGTGGCGCCGGGGACTGCCTAACCGGACTGCTGGCCGCCCTTCTGGCTCAAGGACTTCCTGCCTGGGACGCGGCGCGGCTTGGAGCCTACCTTCACGGGCTGGCAGGCCAACTGGCGGCCAGACGCCTGGGAGGCCCCAGTGTTTTGGCCACCGATATAATAGAGTCACTTCCTACCGCATTCCGCCAGCTTCGCTCACCCCAGGACACCGATGCTTCGCTTGGTCCGCCCTAACGCTTCCATCGATCCGGATCTGCAAAGGCGCGTCCTGGCGATCGGCAACTTCGATGGTGTCCATCTGGGGCACCGTCATTTGCTAGAGCAGCTTCGTCGGATGGCGGTAGAGCACCAATCCCAACCGCTGCTGGTGACGCTCGATCCGCCCCCCCTGCACTGGCTGGCGCCCGATCGCTGCCCCAAGCCGCTGACGACGCTGGCTAGGCGTGCCAAGCTGGCCGAAGAGGCTGGGGTCGGTGATACCGTGGCTCTGGTCACCTCCCCGGATCTGCTGCAGATGGAAGCGGAGGCGTTTTTCGAGAAAGTGATTCTCGAAAAGTTTCAGGCCATCGGCCTAGTGGAAGGCCCCAACTTTCACTTTGGCAAGGATCGCCGAGGAACACCAGAGCTGCTTGGGCAGTGGTGCAAGGAGCGAGGCTTGGCACTGGGAATCATCGAGCGGCAAGGGGAGGCTGGCCAGATGATCTCCAGCAGCCGGATCCGACAGGCCCTGGGGGAAGGGAAGATCGAATCGGCCAACCAGTGGCTGGGATATTCCTATCGACTGGAAGGCAAGGTGGCGGCCGGTGCCCGCCGCGGCCGACAACTCGGATTCCCCACCGCCAATATGTCGGAAGTTCCTGTGCTCATTCCAGCCGAGGGAGTGTATGCCGGACATGCCACGACGGTGATGGGAACCTACCCGTCAGCGATCCACATCGGACCCAATCCGACGTTTGACGACCAAGATCGGAAGATCGAAGTCCATCTGCTGGGCTTCCAAGGGGATCTGTATGGTCAAACGATCGCTGTCGATCTGGTGGCTCGCCTGCGCGGCATCGTCCGCTTTGAAGATGCCGCCGCACTCCAGAAACAGCTGCAGCACGACATTCACCTGGCCAAAGAGCTGCTGCGTCGCTGACCGCATCCCTCGCTGCTAACCCAACCACCAGAAGATCACTCGAGCCATTCGTGGCTCACGCGTAGGCGCGAAGCCACGCTCAACCCAGCAACCACTGCGACGGAGCTTGGGTATCAAAGCGATCCTGGCGGTACGGGCGGCTGCCGGGACGTCAGGAACCGCTCCCGATCGACTTGTGCTGCGGGAGGCCGCAGCGGGCAGTCGCAGTTTTGTCCGACTGTCCGGAAAGCGGGGCGTGACTATGATAGAGAGTGAGGTTTGGGAGTCAGAAGAGCCAGGAATTGTCCGGGGCGTTTGTCTGCCGGCCTCGGTGCGGAAGCATCATCAGAAGGGAACCGATGGAATCCCCAAGTGGCGGACCTTTGAAGGTACTTTACGACGGGCACTGCCGCTTTTGCTGCAGTCAGATCGCTCTGCTCAAGCGTCTGGACTGGTTTTCCCAGTTGGCCCCCATTTCGCTCCATGATCCGCAAGCCTCTCAGGTAGCCCCGGACCTGTCGTTCGATCAGATGATGGAGCAGATGTGGGTGGTGTTGCCGGATGGATCCAAGGGGGGTGGAATCCACGCAGTGCGCCTGCTAGCCCGGAAGATGCCAACCCTCTTCCCGCTTCTGCCGATCCTTTATTTCCCAGGAACACTGCCGCTTTGGGACTGGGCGTATCGCACCGTCGCGCGCTATCGCTACCGCCTAGCCGGAAAGAACTGCTCGGAAGGCACCTGCCAGCTTCACGGGCGACGCTGAACAGATCGCTCGCAGAGCCCCCTTCCCAAGGAACCAGGTTTTCCGCACCCTCATCGGCGCCGGCGGGTGCCGGATACCGTATATTCAGTATCTGTGATGGAAAGTAGCGGGTAGCTCCCTTTGGTTGCCTGCCATCGCAGTCTCCAAGCCCCTTAAGACCGAAAGCACTGGTGCGCGTATGTCTGTTTCTTGGGAAGCGCTGTTCCAGCAGCTGCGAAGCCACCAGCGATTTGTTCTGACCAGCCACATCCGGCCCGACTGCGATGCGCTGGGCAGCGAGCTGGGGATGGCAGGCATCCTCGAAGCGATGGGCAAGCAGGTCCAGATCATTAATGGGCATCCTACCCCACCCAGCCTTGCGTTCCTCGATCCGGCCGAACGGATCCAGGTGGTTGGGCAGGAGATCGATCCGGACGATGTTCGCGGCGACTGCCTGATGGTGCTCGACACCAGCGCCTGGGCGCAGCTTGGGCCGATGGCCGAGGTGGTACGACGATTTCCTGGCACCAAGCTGGTGCTCGATCATCACGTCGGTGAAGATGACTTGGGTGCGATGCTGTTCAAGGACACTAGCGCCGAGGCGACCGGGACTCTGGTCTTTCAGTGCGCGCAAGGTCTTGGGATTCCGGTCACTCGATCGATCGCCAAGCCGCTTTACGCCGCCATCGCGACCGACACCGGTTGGTTTCGATTTGGTTCGACCAACAGCCGAACCTACCAGGTAGTAGGGCAGTTGGTCGACGCCGGCGCAAGCCCCTCAGAGATCTATCGAGATCTTTACGAATGCGACACGATCGGCAGGGTAAGGCTGCGTGGCAGAATCCTGGCGAGAGTCTCTGAGGCGTTGGAAGGGCAGATCGTCCATACCTACGTGAAGAAGGAAGACTTCACGGAGACCGGCGCGCTGCCTAGCGACACCGAGGACGTGATCAATCAGACATTGGCGATCGCGGGCACCAAGGTGGCGTTCATCATGATCGAGCAGCTGAAAGGGGGCTACAAGATCAGCTTCCGAAGCCGCTGTCATGTCGACTGCAACCAACTGTCGGGGCTCTTTGGAGGCGGTGGGCACCGGGCCGCAGCCGGTGCCTTTCTCGAAGGAGACTTCGTCGAGATTCAGCGCCGCCTCCTGGAGGCAGCGGTCGATGCCTTCCAGCGACCACCTGCGTCGACCTGATCCAGGCCAAACCGTCCTGCGCTGCGTAGCCGACAGGCCGATGCTTCCGTCTTGCGATCCGAAGCTTTTCCCTTCCGCTGCACCTGCTACTGGGGTCGAACCCTTCCCGATCCTATCGGATCGGCCGGCCCCCCTTGGGGTGGCTCTGGAACGGGGATCAGCAGTTCAAACGCTTCGTCGAACATCTTTTCCCCATAAACCAATTCGCCTCCCTGGTGGCCCACCACCCCAACCAGCGCCGCCAAGCCTAGCAGCCCCACACGCCAGATGATTCGGGAGATCCTGGCACCCTCGCGCAATCCCACCAAGGCGAAGTAACTGAGGACGGTGCCCAGAAATGCGATGGAGACCCCCAGCCAGCGGTGCCAGAAGAAGGTCGTGTCTTTGAATTGGTCCAAAGGGGTGAAGGGGAGCTGGTAGCCCTTCAACTCGGCGAAAGACCAACCCGCCGCTGCTGCTGCGATGGCCCCCAGCGTCCCCAGCCAGAGGCAGACGGCGGCGAAGCGATCGGCCGATCGCCCCAGCAACAGCGAGGCGGGCACCGCCACGGCTCCCACCACCAAGAGAGCGATCGGGAAATGGACCAAGGCGGGGTGAAAATAGCCATAGAATCGCCACAGCCTTTCGGGCCAGCTTCCCGAAACACCCCGCACCTTCGGTCCTTCCTCCTCTGGAACTCCTAACGATTCAGGCCACTCAGCCCCCTGCTCGATCCACCAGCGAATCGTCGCCAGCTCGGCCATCGTCAACGGCTCCTCCGACACCGGCGGCATCAACTGACTTTCCTCCGCGTCGGGATCGGCCGTCAGGTAGTCTGTCCAGAGACTCGATGCCTCCGCATCCCCTGGCTCGATGTAGCCCAGCACAGCATCGCGGTCATCGATCCGAAAATCGGCCTTGGCGTCCTCCGCTCCATGGCAGCTTTGGCAGCGCTTTTGAAAAATCGGCAACACATCGCGATGGAACCGCACCTGAGGGCCAGTGGCCTGTTCCGGGGCGGACTGTTCCGGGGCGGACTGTTCGGAGGGTGCGCTGGCCGATGGGTCATCTAAAGCCTTCGACTCATTTTCCGCAGCTGCCTGCGATTCCGCTGCCTGCGATGCCTCCTGAGCCGTTGCTAGAGTCATTCCCAAGGGGAGCAAGAACAGGCAGGACCAAAAAGCAAGTAGCCGGAGCATCGAAGGAACGTCACCTTGGGTCGGGAAGCGAATCATCGACAGTACTCCTCGTGATCAGTCCATCGCTGGGAAGGCAGATTGGCGGCATGCTTGCAAAAGCAGCAGCTGTAAAGGATCGCCAGGCGACATTCGGTTGAGGGGGTGGGGTGGGAACGACGCAGGGGCACAATCGATGCTCTCCGCATCGCGGTCGCTGCCCCTGGACATTGGTCATTGTGGTTCAATTGGGTATTGGTGACTAGGTCGCCCAAGCATTCGAGGGGGTTTGCGACGATCTGTCACTCGGTTCAGCATCTCCCGCAAGCGACCGCGAAATCCAACCGGTCTCAGGATCATTTCGGAACTGCGAGCCGAACGGGTCGCGGACGGATCTCTGGTGAATCGAACGAAATCCAGCGGATCGGCCGACGATCAACTCCCTGGACGCTGAATAGTGCCGCTGGACTGCGATTCGGAGCGTTTCTTCCTCTGTAAGGCCTTCCGCCTATCCAAATAGCCGCGGCGACAGATGCTATCGGTTTCTCAATGGGGGCGGGATGCCTCTTTGAAGATGCCTGTTTGCAGAGGAAAACGGAAAACGTTTTTCAGGGTGTCGCTATACGGGGACGCCCCCCCGCCAGGAAGTCGCTGAATCGGTCAAGTGGACTGGACCCAACCTGCCGCGCACGCAACGCAAACAGGCGACTCCGATCGATCTGTCCATCCAGACGCAAAAGGCCAGCGATCAGGATCAAGTGGCTGCGGTGGGCCGCATCGTCCCCCGTCGACTGAAGGACCTGGCGAGCCAGTCGATCCAGCGTCTGGTCCAGAAGCTCTCCTGATTCCTTTGGCAGATAATTCCGCAGAGATCCCCTCGGCAATTCGTCCGGGCGAATCGCTAGTCCCTGGTCCCAGGCGATGGCCAGGCGCGTTGCTGCCCAGTTGGGAGATTCGCCATGAATAGCCCCCAGAATGGCCTGCCGAAGCCGCACCTCAGCCGGAAGTTGCTGAGCGATCTGGTCCATCCCCTGACACGCGCCCCACGCCTCGTCCAACTTCCCCTGCTCGACTAGCTGATCGAGCACCCCCAGGGCCGCGTCGCGCCAGGGCTTGGAGGTCGGCACGATGGTTTTGGTGATTCCTGCCGAGCCCAAGGGGCCTTCTGCGCCGGCAGGTGGATAGCTAGGTGGCACCAACCCCTCGATCGCTTCACTGGTGCGCCGCGTCTCCAACTTGTCTGGGAGAGTCCCCGCACGCGGAATGGGCGGAGGCAATTCCTCGTGACTCTGGGTTTCCAAAGGACTCTGGGGTTCGAGCAGGCTATGGGTTTCGAGCGGATCGCTTGGAATCGATTCCTGACTGGCTGGGCTTCTTTGGATGAGCTCGCGGGGACTTGGAAGAATGGCCGGATCGGCAGAGGGGGGTTCTTCGATCGCCAGTCCCTCCCCAGCCACTTCGCTGAGAAGGGAAGAAAGAATCGGTTGGTAATTGCTGCGGGGGATGGGATCGTTAGCGGAAGGTGCGATTTCCTCAATACAGGGACATCCACTCGATCCAGCGTCCCGCGCGAAGGGAAAGGAGTTTGAGCCGACGGCGTTATAGTGCCACGAGGGGACTGGGCTGGAAGGGCTAGCAGTTCCTCCCATGGTCGCCGGGGGTGTGAAGAGAGGCACCGGGCTATTGGGGAGTTGGTTTGGGGTGCCGTTCCAAAGTGTTCGGCGGTTCATCCCCCATTTCCGGTTCATCCAGAGATCTTCCCCTGAAGACTCGGAGCACGGGACCATTGCCAGCCAGAGGATGCCGGTGGTGGTGGCGCAAAGCCAACGGGTTGGGTTTCGGGGGAAAATCACCGATCGCCTTCTTTTGGGGACCGCCCCGCATCCCCATCGATCGTCCGATCCAGCCTGAAACCGCATGGTGGACTCCCTAGCCATCGAAGCAACCCTCCGGAGTAAAACCTCTGGAGTAAAACCGCTGAGCAGTTCGAATCGCCGGGGTGCGCAGGGACCACCGGTTTGTTCCTGTCGGTCGGAACGATGCCCTCCCCTCGTTTGGTGTCTGACTCCGTTTTCCGACAAAAAAGAATTCTCTGGTTGGGATTTCTCTCGACGTAACGGCAAAACCGCCCGATGTCGGGCTTGTGGAACAAAAGAAAATCGCGGTAAATGGAAGGGTTAGAGGGCTCAAGCGGTCAGGGTGGCTTTTACGATTCGGCAAAGGATGAGCGATCGGCATGTCGCAGCGCGTAGTTGTCACTGGCGTCGGGGTCGTCAGCCCGATCGGATGCAATCCCGATTCGTTTTGGGCTTCACTCTGTGAAAACCGCAGTGGGATCGGTCCTTTGGGATCGATTCCCAAAGGGATCCTACAGGTCCAGTGCGGTGCCGAAGCGCGGGACTTCACCGGCCAGATCGATCAGTTCGGGCCGATGGAAAAAGGGCTGGAGCGACAGATTCGCAAGGGCCAGAAGGTCATGTGCCGGGAGATTGAGATGGGGGTGGCCGCCTGTCAGTGGGCCCTCCATGACTGTGGGCTGGATGCCAGCCGACGCGATCCCCAGCGCACCGGAATCGTCTACGGATCCGACTACATCCTGACACGTCCCGAGGAGTTCTCCGACGGGATCGCCGCCTGCCACGACGAGCAGGGGCAATTTCATATCGAACAGTGGCCTTCCCACGGCCTCCCGAAGCTCAATCCCCTGTGGCTGTTGAAGTACCTGCCGAACATGCCGGCCAGCCACGTCGCCATCTACAACGATCTCCGCGGGCCTAGCAATTCGTTGACGGTGCGGGAGGCGAGCAATGATCTGGCGATTGCAGAAGCGGCAGCGGTCATTCGACGCGGCGCAGCCGATTGCATGCTCGCCGGATCCACAGGAAGCCTAGTGCATCCCGTTCGCTCCCTCCATGTCGAAGGACAAGTGCGACTAGCAGGCGATCGGCCCAACCCGACCGAAATGTCCCGACCCTTCCAGATCGATCGCGACGGGATCGTTCTGGGAGAAGGTGCCGCAGCCTTTGTGCTGGAGTCGCTGGAGCATGCCAAGAAGCGAGGCGCTCCCATCTATGCGGAGCTGGTGGCCACCGCCGCTCACCAAGTTGGACCTCGCCCCCAACGCGATCCGTTCCGCGAGGCCACACGCTTGACGATCCAAAGCCTCCTGCGACCGCTCAACCACCAACTTCCCGATGGTTGGCACCTGCATGCCTGCGGTCGCAGCGACCCCCACACCGATCTTTCCGAATCGCTTGGAATGGCCGATGCCCTGGGGGACCGACTGCGGCATAGCCCAGTCTTCTGCGGCAAAGGACTCTTCGGTAACCTCGGAGGTGGATCGGGTGCCGTCGAAGTGGCGGCCTCATTGTTGGCTTTGCGACATCAACAATTCTTCCCCACACCCAATCGCGATCGACCCGACCCCCAGATCCCACTTCGCCTTGCCGATGGTACCGAATCGGATCAGGCCACCGCCGGTTTCCTCCACTGGAGTTTTTCCATGCAGGGACAGTGCAGCGGCGTTGCCTTCCAGCGATACACCGAATAAGCACCCCTCTCGGGGGGTCTTCGGCGATTGGGTGTCGCTGTTTTATGGGTTGACGGAATTCGGCTGGGAATTTAATCTTCCAAACCATAGAAATAGGTGCTCGGTAGCCGATTTCAGGTAGTCTCCTGGGATAAGGCTTCCCAGTTTTACTTCACGACCAGTCTGGCATTGACGTCCGCACGGGGCGTCCGAGGCGAATTACCATGGCGGTTCCCAAGCGGCGTCACTCCAATTCTCGTAGCAACAAACGACGGTCGCACCATCACAAGCGCCCCAAGCAGTTGACCGCTTGCACCAAGTGCAGCTACGTCGTTCCGACACATACAATTTGCCCGAAGTGCGGTACCTACATGAATCGCACGGTGGTGGAGATGAGCGCCGAGTAGTGGGTCGGATTGCGGATTGGGGCAGTTGCGGAAAGATCTCCCGACCTCCCCTGATGGCACACTGATTCATTGATTTCTTGGATCGCCGCGTCGGTTACGCCTGCGATGTCGGCCTTTCAGTCTTGGGTGAACTGTTCTGCCGACACAACTGAAGTGGTTCGGCTCCCGCAGACAGTCACCTCTTTCCCAGTGACACAGCATCTTGCGGGATGTTTGGATTGTTGTCTGAGGGAGAGAGGCAACAGACTTTGGCGGGTCAGTGTATCGCCGGGGTCCTAACCGATGTCTGAGGCCCGAATTCTGCGGCCCGGAATTCTATGGCCTAAGTTCGATGGCCCAAATTCGATGGGAAGCGATTTGGAATGACTGGTCACGTGCTTCTTTTTCCTGGCCAGGGGGCCCAGGTGGTCGGGATGGGATCTGGGATCGTCGCCAGGTCTCCGCGAGCCGCCCAGTTGTTTGCCGATGCCGAGAGGATTCTCGGTTACGACCTGCTGAAGCTTTGCGTGGAGGGACCTGAAACGCAGCTTCACGCAACCCAATACAGCCAGCCTGCGCTGTTTGTTCATTCTATTGCTTGCTTGGAAGCCAAGCGCCAGGAATCGCCTGATTGGGAGTCCCAGCTGGTCGCCGTGGCGGGTCTGAGCTTGGGTGAGTATTCGGCTTTGGTCGCTGCGGGCGCCGTCGATTTTGAAGATGCATTGCGTTTGGTCGATGCGCGGGGCAAAGCGATGCAGCAGGCTGCCGATCAGGTAGCCAGTGGAATGGCTAGTGTTCTTGGATTGGATGCCGCTCAGGTGGAAAGCCTCTGCCAAGCCGCTCGGCTACCCGGGCAGCTGCTTCAGCCCGCCAACTGGCTTTGCCCTGGAAATACTGCAATTTCAGGTCATCTGGAGTCGCTGCTAGCCAGTGAGCCGTTGGCGCAGCAGATGGGCGCGATCAAATGGATCCGGCTGCAGGTGGCGGGTGCCTTCCATACCGCGCTGATGGAGTCGGCGGTTCAGCAACTGCAGGCAGCACTTCGCCAGACCCCCTTCAAGCAGTCTCGTGTTCCCATCATTTCCAATGTCGATGGTAAGCCGCACCAAAGTCCTGATGAGTTTCGAGAGCTACTCGCCAGACAGGTCGCCTCCCCCGTGCTTTGGGAATCCTCACTGCGGCACCTTCTCAGCTTATCGCCCGACTGTTTCTACGAGGTTGGGGTGGGACGTGTGCTGGCAGGAACTTTGAAAAGAATTGAGCGCAAGGTGGTTTGCCAAAGCCTGGGGGATGAACCTTCGGCATAAGCTTCCCAAAGGTCGGTCCGATGGGACATCATGGGCAGATACCAATCACAGGATCCGACGAATTCCATTTGACAACAGGATGGTAAACAACGATGAGCGACACCAAGGGACTGGGATTGAGCGCTGAGCTGAGTGGGCAGATCGCTATGGTCACCGGCGCCTCGCAAGGGTTGGGAAAGGCGATCGCTTTGCGTTTGGGACAGTGTGGTGCGAAGGTTTTCTGCATCGCCCGCAACGCATCGAAACTCGCCGAGACGGTGCAGGCGATTCAGGCCTTTCCAGGCGGCCAGGCCGAAGCGGTCGCCTGTGACGTAACGGACCGGGAAGCGGTTGCCAGCCTCTTTCAGCAATGGGAAGATCGAGGCGAACGGCTTGATATCCTCGTCAACAACGCCGGGATCACTCGCGACACCCTTCTACCGGTCATGAATGACGATCAGTGGGATCAAGTGCTGGCCTCCAATCTGACCAGCTGCTTTCTCTTCAGCCGCGCGGCAGCCCGCCTGATGATGCGGCAGCGCTACGGAAGAATCATCAATATCTCCAGCGTTTCCGGACTGATCGGCAACGCAGGCCAAACCAACTACTCCGCCACCAAGGCCGGCATGATCGGGCTGACGCGTTCTCTGAGCAAGGAATTGGCCAAGCGGAAGGTCACTGTCAATGCGGTCGCCCCCGGGTTCATCGCCAGCGAAATGACCGAGACACTGGGAGAAGAAATCCTTGCGAAAGTCAAGGAACGGATCCCGGCGGCGCGGATCGGGACCGCCGACGATGTCGCCGCCTGCGTTCTTTTCCTTGCATCTCCAGCTGCCAGCTACGTCACCGGCCAGGTACTGACCGTCGATGGCGGGATGACCGGCTGATCGCTGCTGGAAGCCACCGAAATTGAGGAACCGGAAAGATTTTCCCAGGTTGACTGGCCGAAAGCACCCTATCCGCCTTCATGCCTTGACCTGGTTTGCTAAAATCCTCTATCTTTGCGACCGCAGTGGATCGGGGGAAATGAAAGGGAGAGGGATCTCGAACGAGTCCCGCTGCCTGTTGCCTCAACTGCTGCGGAAGCAGGAGCGATTCCTGCGAATTGGAATAAGCATTCACACCCACGAGTTGTCTTTTTGCGGAGGGAGTTCCTTTTATGGCGACCATTGAGGAACGCGTCATCAAGATTGTTTCGGAACAGTTGGGCGTCGAGAAAGATAAGATCAAGCCAGAGACCCATTTCGTCAATGATCTGGGCGCTGACTCTCTCGACACCGTCGAACTAGTGATGGAACTGGAAAGCGAATTCGACATCAGCATTCCGGAAGAAGCGGCGGAGAAAATCCAACGCGTAGGTGAAGCTGTCGACTACATCGAAAAGCATCAGAACTGACGCAATCGGTGTTTGGGGACTGAGTGGACCAAATGAAGCGTCGAGTTGTGATCACCGGACTTGGGGTTGTCACTCCCTTGGGGTGCGATGTCCCAATGCTCTGGGAGAAGATTCTGGCTGGTGACAGTGGGATTCATCCGCTGACCATTCGGCCCACCGAAAACCACAAGGTTCGATTCGGCGGAGACATTCCCGATTTCGACCCAAGCGGCATCGTCGACGCCAAAGAGGTGAAACGGCTAGATCGTTTCACTCTCTTTGCCATGGTTGCCGCGCATCATGCGATCCGCGACTCTGGGATTGCATTCGATCGTGAAGACCCTTACCGATGCGGCGTCATCATCGGTTCGGGGATCGGTGGTCTGAACGAAATCGAAGACCAGATGGAGCGACTTTTTGCCAAGGGTCCGGACCGCGTCAGTCCGTTCACCATCCCTAAGATGATGCTCAATGCGGCAGGTGGGAACGTAGCGATCAGCTACGGGTTGCGAGGACCGAATTTCGCCGTAGCCACCGCCTGCGCTAGCGCCACCAACGCGATGGGGGACGCGCTAAAGTATCTCCAGACCGGAGATGCCGACGTGATCGTCACCGGTGGTAGCGAAGCGGCCATCACGGCGATGGGGCTGGCTGGCTTTGCCAACATGAAAGCGCTATCGACAAGAAGTGATGCACCTCAAGAAGCTAGTCGCCCCTTCGATCTCCAGCGAGATGGCTTCGTCTTGGCGGAGGGGGCTGGCATCCTGGTCTTTGAAGAACTGGAGCATGCGCGGCAACGGGGCGCAAGAATCTATGCCGAAGTGATTGGATTTGGCGCCAGCTGCGATGCAGGTCATATCACTCAGCCAGATCCCTTGGGGACAGGGGCCGCGCGAGCCATGAGCAATGCGCTGCAAAGCGCGGGGATCGACGCCTCCCAGGTCGACTACATCAACGCCCACGGCACCAGCACGCCGCTGGGGGACAAGGCCGAGACGCAGGCAATCAAAGCCGTCTACGGGGAATCGGCCCGCAAGGTTTCTATCTCCAGCACCAAAGGACACCTGGGGCACTCACTGGGTGCCAGCGGTGGCATCGAAATGGTGCTGGCCGTGAAAAGTGTTTTCCACAATCTGGTGCCCCCTACCATCAATCTGACCGACCCCGATCCGGACTGCGATCTGGACTACACGCCGCTGACACCCAAAGAACGCGTAGTGCATATCGCCATGAACAACAGCTTCGGATTCGGTGGGCACAACGCCAGTATTCTCTGCAGAAAGTTCACCGGTTAAGCGGCCAAAGTCCTTCTCAAGGATGGTCGATGCAAGCCCCGTAGGGTGTGTGAGCCGGTCATGGTTGCTGGAAAGACCCGTAGGGTGTGTGAGCCGGGGCGAGGGCTTTAGACGGTGGTGTGGTAAAACCTGCCCCGCGAACACACCAGGGGTTGGAATCGGCGCGTGGCTTTGGTTCTGGTGTGTTCCGCGGCGGATAGTCTGGCGCGCGTTGCCGGTGACAAATAGGCCGCGTCACACACCCTACGAAGAGGCGCCGGTGTGTGAGCCAGTCGCCTATTTTTCCGTCGAGTCGCCACGCTGCAGCCACTCGACCCAGATCGCGTCCAGAAGCAGCTGTGCCGCATGATAGACGACCATCGGCAGGATGCTGACCCCGCAGTCGATCCCCAGCTTTAGGCCTACCATCAATGTCTTCTGGCTCCCTGCGATCGCCACCGCCACCCGGTTGCCGCGTGACGCTCCTATCCAACCGCTCGCCCACCAACCGACTGCCAGCATCGCCAGGTGCATCGCTGAAGCGACTAGCACCACCATCGCAATCGACTTCCAGCCAAGTGGTTCCTGTCCGGCTCGCGGCAACCCCATCTGAATCGCCCCCAGCAGGACCATCCAAAGAATCCCCAGCTGGCAGATTACCCCGACCACCTTCTTTGCTTGGTGCACCCGTTGCCGGATCATTGGCATCGACCCCAACCACTGCCCCAGCGCCATTGGCAAGAGCACCAGCAGCGCCAGATCGGTCAGCATCGGTAGCGGTTCGACTGCCACCTCCCTCCCCATCAGAAGGCTGATCCACAGCGGTGCGATCCAGAAGCAATTCGCATTGGTGACGATCGTCACCAAGATCGCCAAGCTGTCGTTACCCGACCCGCGGCGTGTCCAGAGGGCTGCAGATGCCAAGGTGCAAGGTACGACGGCGGCGACGATCATCCCACCTGCCAGATCGGCCGACCATCCCCAGGTCATCAGCCAGGCCAGCAGTGGCAGGGCAACCACATTGAGCGAGATCGCCAGCAATGCCTCCCGCCACGCCCGAATCGCCTGAAGAAGCTGGGAGGCAGGAACCGGCAGCGCCATAAGAAACAGGACGATGGCCACCGGGGCCTGTCGCAGCAGGGCGACGCGACTGACAGCCTCCCATTGCTGGGCCTGCAGGACCCCGATCGCCAGGCAGCAGGCCAATGCGCACAGAAACCATTGTTCCTTGAGAAACCGCAATCCCATCGCATCCTTTCATCCCGTTGGGCCGGGGACCGACTGGACCACCATCAGCAGCCCCCTTTCGCCTGTCGCATCCACGCACTGCAGATTAAACTAAAGGAGTGGAGGGCACAAAGGTCGGCCAACCAATCGCACGCCTGATTTCGATCTTCCCACCAGGTTTCTCATGCTCCGCTACTGGACCGCCGGCGAATCCCACGGCAAAGCTCTGATCGCTCTTATCGATGGCTTCCCTGCTGGTCTCCAGATCGACCCCCAGGCGATCGACCGCGACCTGCGGTTGCGGCAAGGTGGCTATGGTCGAGGCGGCCGGCAGAAACTGGAAACCGATTCGGTCGAAATCCTGACGGGCATCTGGCAGTCGGTGACGCTTGGATCCCCTCTGACGCTGCAGGTCATCAACAGCGACTCGAAGCTGGAACGGCTGAAGGAACTTCCTCGCCCCCGGCCAGGTCATGCCGATCTGACAGGAGCCATCAAGTATCTTGGGTCGATTCGTGGCGTGCTCGAGCGATCGAGTGCTCGGGAGACCGCCGTTCGCGTTGCCGCCGGTTCCTTAACGCGGCAACTCCTATCCGCTTTTCAGATCGAGGTTCTGGGCTACGTCGTCGCGCTGGGGGGAATCCCGATCCCTGCCGTTCAGGGATCGATGGCCGAGCACCGTGCGATGCGCGATGCATCGGCCATCTATTCGCTCAACCCCGAAATCGACCCTCAAGTCTGCGCGGCGATCGATCGCGCTGCCGAGGAAGGGGACACGCTGGGGGGCCTGATCGAAGTGCGCGTCGAAGGACTTCCATTTGGCCTTGGCACCCACGCTCAGTGGGACCGCAAACTCGATGGCAAACTGGCGCAGGCCGTCATGGCAGTGCAGGCGATCAAGGGGGTCGAAATCGGCCTGGGCTTCCAGGCGGCCCATCTCCCCGGCTCTCAGGTTCACGACCCGATTCACTACGACCCCGCCCAGCGACAAAGCCCCAACCTGGGCTATGTCCGCCCCACCAACCATGCCGGTGGCCTGGAGGGCGGGATGACCAACGGCCAACCGTTGATAGTTCGAGCCGCCAAGAAGCCGATCAGCACCCTCCGAAAACCGCTCGATTCCATCGAGATGGATTCGAAGGAGCCACATCGAGCCAGTTACGAACGGAGCGACGTGTGCGCGGTCCCTGCCGCGGCCATTATCCTGGAATCGGTGGTCGCCTTCGAGATAGCTGCCGCCCTGGTCGACAAGTTCGGCGGTGACAGCCTCCAAGAAATGCAGGCCCGCTATCACCTGTTTCTAGAAATGGCCGCCAAGCGGTGAAATAGCCACCAAGCGGTGAGCCGCGCTGGGTGGAAGTGGTCAGGTTCACTTGTCGCTAGTGGCCGCTATGGCTTCTCGCTCATCGGACAGGTGCACTCCCATCGCTGGCAACCGGGACATCCGCTTCCGTACTTCTTCTGCAGCGCCAGGCTCAGATCGACCCCAGCGACATTGGCGATGGTCGCCAGCCACGCGATCACGTCGGCGAATTCCTCATGCAGATTCTCGCGGTCCCCTGTTCGCAGCGCAGTGGCCAGTTCCCCGACCTCCTCCATCAGCCACATGAAGGTGCCGTCCACTCCCCGCTCGCGGTCCTTTTCAAAGTACATCGTTCGGATCTGCTGCTGGAAATCCTTCAGCGACACATCTGCTGCTCGGTCGTCCATCGTTGCTCCATTGGCTCTTTGTTGCTCTACCAGCCGACCTGTGAACTGGTCGACCGAAGGTTCTGAATCTCTCCAAAACGGATCGTGGTCCTGGACTTATCGGGACCCAGGCATCCAGATCTTCCGCTCCTGCAATACCTCGCCCCTCCCGTCGACTCCACCGCCCTGCCCGGCTGGCAAGCGACGGGCTTTGATCCTCAGGTAGGGGGCGATGAACTGGCAGCGATGAGCGAACGAGCCGATCGGCTGTTCGGGCTTGCCGTGCTG
This sequence comes from Planctomycetaceae bacterium, assembly GCA_040375295.1. Lineage (GTDB taxonomy): Bacteria > Planctomycetota > Planctomycetia > Pirellulales > Pirellulaceae > JBEISR01. The sequence goes on along the minus strand of JBEISR010000039.1, from coordinate 20,057 downwards.
AGGTTCCCGAACATCCTCGATCACCATCCCTGCGCGGCAGATGCCACCAAGAATGGACTCCAGGCTATGTGCAAATTCCATCGTCCCCGGCTCCCTCAACCGGCTTGGTCCCACCGGGCTGTCGACCGCGACACCACTGACGGCGGGATGATCGATCCGGTACTTCCCTCCCAGCGGCTCCAGGGATGCCTGCAGGTTCATCGGCTGCTTGTGCTGAGAGATGTACAGCCCACCGGAGCGCAGCACTCGGGCCACCTCGCGAAAAACCGGCAGCGGATGTTTTACATAGCAGGTGCTGACCGGATGGATCACTAGGTCGAACGCTGCATCTTCCAGCATCGGCATCGAAACCATCGACGCTTGGATCAGTCGGACGGAGAGCTTTCGTTCGGCGGCTACCCGACGATCCAGTTCCAGCATCCCGGGGCTGAGATCGACCACCGTCACCTCGGCCCCTGCGGAGGCATACAAGGCGCTGTGCCTGCCGCCACCGGCCGCCAGGGCTAGGACCCGCCATCCGCGAATATCGCCTCCCAACCAGCCCACCTCATCGACCACCTCCAGGGGACGCCGCAGTTCATCGTCCTTTGCTGGCTGGGCCAAGGGATGTGCCAGATTGGCCATTCGGTCCCATGCTGCCGCATTGACTTTCTCTTCTTCAGCAGGTGCCCATCGATCCTCCAGGGAACCATCTCCCCCCTTGCCGCTGCTCATCCACTTCCTCCTTGCTCTCCCGCAAGCCCCTCCAGCAATCGTCGCTCGACCTCCCTCAAATCGCTCCAGCGGCCCTCGCGCACCCAGTGGACGACCGGTTGCCTTGATTCCCTCGCAGCCGTCACCAACCACTGGGTAAGCCGCCGCCAGGCCGCCACACTGGGCCAACCTTTCAGCTCCAGATAGACCACTTGGCCATGGCGATCATAGAGCTGTCCATCCAGCTGCCATCGTCGGGTCGCTTCGCTTCCCGTCCATACCCAAGATCCATCCGGCTCGAAGAACATCCCGGCTTCATCCCGCACCATCTGCTCGAACTCCTCGAACGCCATGTCCCATCCGTCGGAAGGTCCGAACGCGCAGTCCGGAGTGCTCAGAGAGGCGTCATCTCGACTAGCCGGGCCGGTCCTCGACATTTCCTCTTGGGACCTATCGGTCACGTAAATGCGCAGGAAAAGCTCTCGTGTGCCTACGGGGTCGGTGGGGTCGGTCATTCCAGGTTCTCCCGATCGACCGATTCGCCGACCCAGCGATGGTAGGCGGTGCTGCTGGCCACTTCGATCGAAAGCAACTCGGGGACCTCGTAGGGATGCAGCAGCTCCAGACATCGCAAGACAGCCTCACGGCAGCTTGGCAACGTCTTGATCTGCAACCGGAATTCCCTGGATGACTCCAGTTGGCCTTCCCAGCGATACCAGCTTTCGATCGGTCCATCGATCTGAACGCAGGCGGCCAACTGTTTTTCGATCAGTTGCCGCGCGATCCGCTGGGCTTGCTCCATCTGGGCGACGGTGGTGCAGATCATCAAAAGAGGCTCACTCCCTGATGTCTTGGGCATCGACTCATCCGAACCGTTCGATCGTTCCATCGAACCCCTCCTGCCGATAGCGATCGCTTCAATCTTTGAGAAATGCCTGCCTCAATTCTTCGATCGCCTCATCGGGCATCGGCTGAATCGGGCCAAGGGCGGAGGCCTGAAGGATCGCTTCGGCCGTCGTCTCTAGCACCTCCAGCCGATCGAAAGTCTCCAGGACGTCACTGCCCACCACCAGGACGCCGTCGTTGTCCATCAGCACCACAGGATGATCCCTATCGATATCCTCAGCGATCGATTCTGGCTGGTCGAACGCACGACCAAAAGGAGCTCGCAGTACATCGCGTAGAAAAAGATAACTTTCGGGGATGGTGCGTGAGCGAAGCGGGGCATTGACGACGCTGAAGGCGGACGCATGGACCGGATAGGCATTGGCGATCGAACCCACCCATGGGTGCCGCCGGTAGATAGCTCGATGCAGCGCCGCAGCCCGACTAGGGCGGCCAGTGGTATGCGCTACCCCTTGGCGGACCCGCACCAACTGCTCGGCTGTCAAACCGCTGCGATGAGCCCGGTAGGGAGTGATCAGGAAGTCATCGCTAGCCAGCCGAGCCGAAAAGGTCCCTTCAGTGCTGATGATCAGTCGCTGCTGGTACCCGCGTCGAACGAAATGAGCCAGCTCGCGACGCAGCTCCTTCTCCCTAGTCGATACCTCCAGAAGCTTCAGGGAGGTTGGCATCCTTTCTGCATTTTGTGCGGTTGCCAGTTGGTGGTCCGACAGCTGCCGTGGCTCACCCAGGCCCCGCGCCGCCAGTTCGGTCAGCGCCGTGAATTCCAACGTCTCAAATCGCTGAAACGCGTGCCGCAGGCTCTCTCCCCCAACCACCACCCCATGATTCTCCAGGATCACACAGCGAGCCCCGGCGGCAAACGATTCGGCGATGCGTTCCCCCAGCCGCTCGCTGCCCGGAAGGGCATAGGGGGCCATGGCGACATCCTGGCAGACTTCATGCGACTGGCGAAACATCCGGACACGTGGCAGCTGGCGGGCGATGCTGAAGGCAACCAGCGCCACCGGATGGGCGTGAACGATCCCCCGCACCTCAGGCGCCGCCCGGTAGATGGCTTGGTGAAACGGCAGTTCGCTGGAGGGTCGGTGACGCCCCTCCACCGCCCCATCAGGCCGGACGCAAACGATATCCTCGCGCGTCATCTGTCCTTTGTCGACGCGACTTGGGGTGATCCAGATGTCTCCCTCGGGGGTGAGAATCGAGAGATTGCCCCCGGAGGTGGTCGTCATGCGATGGCGATAGATCGCGTCGATGGTGGTCGCGATTTCATCGCGAGGTGGAACGAGCGGATCTTCGAACGGTTGCGTGGTCGGATCCATGGTCCGCTAGCTCCTGATAGGTTTTTAGCCGATAGGGAATCTGGACGTAATCAAGCACCCGGCAGAGGCCCCGCAGGGCGATCCCCAGGCCATCGGGACCGCTGTAGCCGCCAAACTGCCCGCCCCCCTTCACATGAGGCTCCAGATCCAGGAACACCCCATCGGCTCCTCGACGTCGCATCCTTCGCTCGATCTTCGGCAACTCCTCCTTCAAGTCGCGAAGGATCGCCTCATGGCCGCTGTCTCCCTGGTCGGCCGGGACGAAATGCTTGAGCGATTCTTCGTCGACATGCCCCTTGCGACCAGTGGGATTCGGATTTCGATAATCCTTGATATGCAGCCAACCAAGACCAGGCTTCATCGCCAGATACTCTTCGTAGACCTGCTGCGTGGTCATCCCCTGACAAACCAGATTCGCGCCATCGAAGATCAGCACCAGTGCCGCACTGCCAATCGCTCGGTGCATCTGACCCAGCAACTGGCCCGTCTGCCCCACCAGATTCGCCTCGACCTCTAGACCGAACGTCAATCCTTCCTTATCGCAAACCTCGGCGATCTTCCCCACCTGGTCGATCGCCTGCGCCAGATGTGGTCCAGGATCGGTCCCTTTGGGATGGTAGAAAGAAAAACCACGGATCAGCTTCGCATCGAGCGCGTGGGCTTGAGCACACGCCTGCTTGACATCCTTCTGCAGATACTGCTTGAAAGGAACGTAGCGGTTGCTTGTCCTATCAGCGACATCCTGCAGCTTCACCTTTCCGATCGGCGAACCGATCGAGGAGATCGACAGACCATAGTCGCTAGCCATCTTGCGGACTAGCGCCAGCTCCGACTTCTCCAGCAGCATCACATTTTTGACCCCCTGCCCCACATCGATGAAGCGCAAGGTCATGTAGCGAAGCCCCAGAGCGGCCATGGTGCACATTTGCGCGGTGGCGTTCTTGTCGGAAGCCGCCTCATCCGCAAAACCGCTCAGCAACACCTCCACCGAATCGCTCATCTGCATCTCCCCCTAGCCGTCGCTCATATACCCACGATCCACCGGCGCCGAACCGGTTGCAAGACCGAGACCCGCTCGATCAACTCTCCACTGGATGCTGGACGTGAATCACCGAGGTGATCCCGCCACGCGCATTCCACCGACTTTCGATCATCACACGACGTGGCTGCACCATGTCGATGAAGTCGTCGAGAATCCGGTTGGTCACGTTCTCGTAGAAGATTCCCTCCTGACGGAAACGCTGCAGATAGAGCTTCAGGCTCTTCAGCTCCACAATCAACCGATCCGGGACATACCGGAAAACTAGCGTCCCGAAATCGGGCTGACCTGTTTTCGGACAGACCGAAGTGAATTCAGGACAGACGATTTCGATTTCGTAGGGTCGATCCGGGTAGGAATTCTCGAAACACTCTAGAACTTCACGAAACGGCGTTCCCACGGGGATGGCTCCTTGATCGAAGGGGAGGGTCGGTCGTACGATCGGAAGACCGACACTAGGTGTTGGATATTGTCACCATTCTAGGATCCGCGAACAGCCACCCCACTTTGCGAAGCATCGCCCCAGCTTATGGAGATCTGCGAGTTCTACCACAGCCGACAGGGAGAAGGACTCCTGACGGGTACGCCATCGATCTTCCTTCGAACCAGCGGCTGCAATCTGCGATGCGGTTTCTGTGATACCCCCTTTGCTTCCTGGGAACCGGAAGGCCAGAAGGCTTCGATCGCCGAGTTGGCGGAACGGATTCTTTCCGATCCCACCTCCCACGTCGTGATCACCGGAGGGGAACCGATGGTCTGGAAATCACTTCAAGCACTCACCGAAATGCTGGTTCATGGGGGGAAGCATGTGACGATCGAAACCGCAGGCACCATCGACCGCCCGGTCGCCTGCAATCTCATGTCCATCAGCCCCAAACTGAGCAACAGCGATCCAGATCCTCTAAGAGCCGGCCGGTGGCTGGCCAGACATCGAAAGCGACGTCAGGACGCACTGGAGGTTGTACCCCGACTGATGTCGCGTTACCCGTACCAGCTCAAGTTTGTCGTCGCCACCCTGGAGGATCTCGAAGAGGCAACGCAGTTCCTTAGACTCCTGGGCCCCTTGGACGCTGATCGGGTCCTCTGGATGCCTGAAGGAATCGACCCGAAGGTTCTAGATGAGCGAACCGGGTGGCTGGAGCCATGGTGCCGGAAACATGGCTTTCGCTTCTGCCCTCGAAAGCATATCGAGTGGTACGGAAACCGCCGGGGCACCTAACCGAATCTGGCTTCAAAAACCACCAACGAATCGGCCAGATTCCTAGCTGATCAGCAGAGCGGAAGGCAGCTCAACGCCGATCGACCGCGACGTTCACGATGCCCAAACGCCAATCGCAGAGGCGACTGGCGGAAGCGATAGACTGGAAAGACCGAATCGTGCCCGTTCGGTGTTTCCGATCAACCAATCTCTTCTTTGATCCGCTTGAGAAAGTGCTCGCTACCCCCTTTGGACAGCTCTTTCACCTGCTTCTCGGCTTCCTTCTTGTTCTCGTACTCGAAGATCGCGACACGCTTGAGGTTCTGATTGAAGACACCCCAGAACAACTTCGCCCGAGGAGGATTGGCCGCCTTCGATCGGCTCTTTCTTGGCGTCGCCGCTTTGGCCTTTTTCTTTGGTGCCTTTACGGACTCTTCTCCACCCTCCTCGTCGCCGTCCTGCGCAATCTCGTCGGTCACTTCGACATCCTCTGTCTTCTTCTTGGAAGTGCCTTTGCCTTTGGATGGAGCCACAATCGATCCTCCGCTGAGATGCCTTGAATGACCCGATCAGTCAGACGAGAGAAAGCGAGAGCTGGTGATGCCCTCCGGATGGAGCATCAAAGCCCCCGTAAGGTGTCGGGGACGGCTGCGTCGGCGACGAATTCGGGTCGGGAAATCCCGGTTCGCCTTTTCCACTCGAACAACCCTTATTCTAATGCAAATCGTTTCTTTTTCCCACACCTGGAGCGGCAATCGCCCACAATACCCCTCTTTGTAGCTACCTCAAGGCCTAGGTTTCCCTAGGAATGGGGCAGATCAGGCGAGTTTCTCCAGGATGGCATCGACCCAGAGCCGGTACTGGAGGGAGGAGGGGTGTAGCTTATCGGAGGTGTAGAAGGCTTCCTTGGGATGGCAGTGGGGTTGGGATGCAGCGTTCAAATCGATCCAGGGAATCTCCCATCGATCAGCCAACCCCGAGATGGCTCGATTGAAGGAGGCGATTTGCGAGGCGATCTGCTGCCGATCGCGATCGGCAGCAAAAGGACTCTGGCTCCAGTCGGGAATCCCCACCATCCAGAGATGCTGCTTGCGATAGCCGCAGGCAGCGGCGGCCACCTGCAGCAGTTGCTCCAGATGCTCGACGCACTCTTCGATCGCCAACTGGCGATACTGATCGTTGACTCCAGCGCTCACACAGGCACCCCAAAATCCCTCACCCAGGCCAGACTTGGGAAGATTCTGCAGCAACTCCCCGGCGGTCCAGCCGGTCTGGGCGATCATGCGAGGCGGCCCCCATTGGCAGCCCCAGGCAGGCAGGGCCCCCTGCTTCAGTCGTTCGATCAACTGCCAAGGCCAGGATTCCTTTGGGGAAACTCCCTCACCGATGGTGTAAGAGTCTCCCAGGAATAGTAGCGATTGGGTCATATCCGGTTTCCTCCTGCCAGGGCTTCGGGGGGCCGGTTGCCAAAGGCAGCCAGGTAGATTTCCCCAACTGCCAATGGCCTGATTGCCATCGTGGGATCAGCGGCGAGCTGCAGGGTGTTGGAATGGGAGCCAGGCGCCATCCTTTTGACTGCTGGCGACGCATTGCTGGATGAAGAACATCCCTTCGACCCCGTCATAGACGTTCGGGTAGACCGTCTCCCTCTGTTCCGGCTTCGTCCCCGACTGGGCAGCTACCATCGCATCGAAAGCCGAAGCATAGATGTTGGCGAATGCCTCGAAAAATGCTTCGGGGTGTCCGCTGGGCAAGCGACAGGCAGCGCGGCCTGAGGCATTCATGAAGGGGGCGTTGGGATCGCGTGTGTAGAGTTGATGCGGATGTCCGTTGCGACGCACCACCAGAACATTCGGTTCTTCCTGGCGCCAGGAAAGAGCCCCCTTGGTGCCATCGATTTCGATCGAAAGGTCGTTTTCGCGACCATGGCTGATCTGGCTGGCGGTGACCGAACCCAGGCCGCCCTCGCGATAGCGGATGATCGCCGTGCCGTAGTCGTCTAGCTTCCGGCCCGGCTCAAAGGTACGCAAGTGGCAACTGATCGCTTCAGGCAGCAGGCCCGTCATGTAGCGTCCTAGGTTGTAGGCATGGGTCGCGATATCCCCAAAGCACCCCGCCGCGCCGCTCTTGGCTGGGTCGGTACGCCAGGCCGCCTGCTTCTGATCCGACTCTTCCAGGCGAGTCCGCAACCACCCCTGGATGTAGGCCGATCGGACCGCCTGAATCTCTCCCAATTCCCCGCTGAGAATCATCTCCCGCGCCTGCCGGACCAGAGGATAGCCGGTGTAGTTATGTGTCAGAGCAAAAACTCGACCACTCGACTCCACCACCTTCTGCAGCGATTCGGCCTGTGCGAGGTCGAACGTCATCGGCTTGTCGCATACGACGTGAAACCCCGCCTCCAGGGCCGCTCTGGCGATCTCGTAGTGGGTGTGATTGGGGGTGGTCACCGAAACAAAGTCGATCCGCTGGTCGGCTGGAAGTTTGCGTTCTGCATCGAGCATTTCCTGGTATGACCCATAGGCCCGGGTGGAGCAGATCCCGTAGTCAGCCGCCGATGCGCGAGACCGCTCGGGGTTGCTACTGAGCGCTCCGGCGACGACGACCGCGCGATTATCCAGGCAGGCTCCGATCGAGTGGACGCGGCCGATGAACGACCCCTGACCGCCCCCTACCAGGCCCATGCGCAGCTTGCGATTGAGTGTGCCGTTGATGCCCATCGAAACAAATCTCCTCTAGAAAAACAGTTGGATCGGGAAAGGATGTTCGAGATCCGTGGAAGGGGGAGGCGGACCACGCGGTCCTGGGCCCGTTTGGCTAGCGTTCGGCTCCCGCAAAGCTCACCGACTCTGTCGGGACCTTCAGGTGGTGACGCGAGTGAGTGGAAAACTGGCTTTGGGTTCGGAAAACGTTAGGATATCACACAACAAGGGGCTGCATCAGAGGCAGTGGGGAATCGATGTGCTAGGCGAAAAGGCGCTCCACTTTCCCCCAGTGAGGTCACGCAGGTTGAAGGGGACGCAGGGATGCGGTCGATACCCCTTTTGCGGCAGCCCCCGAGTCGAATGGGAGCGGAACCCAGTTTAGCCGGAACATCCCTAAGCGATTCACCAAGTTACGATGCGATTGGGGAAGTCCTTCCCCACCAACGAACGTCCAAAAAACGCGACCCAGATCGCCAAGCCAGGAGTCTCTCCCATGGACCTGCCTGTTTGTGAACCCTCCCAAGACACCCCCTCCAGGGGCGATGGCCAACCAGCGGCAGTCTGCTGCCAGTGTCGAGCCTGGTTCTGGCCATCCTTGCTGGCGGCTTTCTGTGCGCTGGTTTGCCTGGCGTATGCGGCAGGGCGAAATGGGCGATCCGTTCAGGAGAATCTTTCGCAAAGCTCTTTGCAGATTCCCCCGGAAGCGTTCCTCCATGCCGCTGCTTCCCATGGCACCACGACCATGGCGATCGCCACCGGTTCGATCAGCGAAGAAGCCGAGGGAGTTTTTTTCCTCGACTACCTCTCAGGGGATCTGCAGTGCTGGGTCTACAACCCGCGGACCGGCGGCTTTGGAGGGAAGTTCGCGACCAATGTGTTGGCGGCGATGCCCAGCAGCAAAAATCCCGAGTACCTGATGGTCACCGGGATCGCGCTTCCCCGGCAGGTCACCGGCAACTCTCGACCTGCCAATTGCATCGTTTACGTGATGAATGTTCAAGAAGGGATGTTTGCTGCCTATGGAGTCCCTTGGAATCGGACGATGGAAAACGCCGGTCAGCCGCAGGGCGGTGCCTTGATTCCGATTGCCGGTGGCCAGATTCGTGCACCTTTGGCCCCTCCCGTTCAGGCACCTCCGCCTGCACCAAACCCGCCAAAGAAGTAGAATGTGGATCGGCGGCGACTTCGAGGCGTCCTCGCGGCGCCTGCTGAGGTCGATATCCTTTCGCTCGAGAAATACAGCACCATGCGGCTGCAGGAATGGATCAGCGGGAAAGTCTTCCGCTATGTGCACGGCAACAACCTGGTCTATAACACCTGCTGGGAAGACCCACGGCTGGATCGGCAGGCACTGGAGCTGACGGCCCAGGATCATGTGCTGGTCATCACTTCGGCCGGCTGCAATGCGCTGGATTACTGCCTAGCCGGCGCTGGGCAGGTTCACGCGGTCGATATGAACCCGAGGCAGAACAGCCTGCTGGAGCTGAAGCTGGCGGCGATCCGATCGCTGGACTACGAAGACTTCTTTCATCTGTTCGGTCGTGGGCATCTCCCTTCGATGGGAAAGATCTACCAGGACCGGCTGCGCCCCCTGCTAACCCCCTGGGCTCAGCAGTATTGGGATAAGCACCACAACTTTTTCGCCAATCCGAAAAGGTCGTTTTATTTTCGTGGCACCTCCGGTGCGTTTGCTCGGGGCATCAATTCCTACATCGACAAGGTCGCACGCATCCGGCCTCAGACGCAGGCGCTGCTGGCTGCCGGGTCGCTGGAGGAACAGCAGGAGATCTATCGCCGCATCAAACCGCGGATCTGGACCAAGGGGATGCGTTTTGCCATGCGGCGCGACACGACGCTGAGCCTGCTTGGGGTTCCCAAGGCACAGCGGCGACAGATCGATACCCAATACCCCGGTGGGATCGCTCAGTTTGTCGAAGACTCGATGGACGCCGTCTTTGCCAAACTGCCGATCCATGACAATTACTTCTGGCGCGTCTACATCACCGGCTCCTACACCCCCCAGTGCTGTCCGGAATACTTGAAGCCGGAGAGCTACCAGAAGTTTCGCGGGGGAGACTGGCAGAAGATCGCTATCCACACCAACAGTGTCCAGGGATTTCTGGACCAGCATGACGGCAAGCTTTCGCGTTTTGTTCTTCTGGACCACATGGACTGGCTCAGCGACCATTTCTTCCCGTTGCTTGAATCGGAGTGGCAGTCGATCGTCGACCATGCAGCACCCGGATGCAGGATCCTCTGGCGCAGCGGTGGCCTTCGAACTGATTTTCTCGATCGCGTTCAGGTGATGGTCTCTGGTAGATCGACACCTCTTCCGTCGCTGCTCACCTACCATCGGGAATTGGCCAACCAGCTCCATCAACTCGATCGCGTCCACACCTACGGCAGTTTCTACATCGCCGATCTGAAACTCCCCAACGCCTGACCGCCTGATCGGCAACTGGCGTTCTGCGTCCAACACCCCTGCGAGGCAGCGATGGGTTTGCTGAACGATCTGAAAGTGCTCTACCACTTGGTGCGACCCTTGCGCGCCGATTCTCACGCTCAGAGAATGGAGAACTTCTATTCCGGACAGGCTCAGGCCTACGATGACTTCCGAAAACGACTTCTTCACGGTCGCCAGGAACTCTATCAGAAGGTCGCTCTGCAACTGGCCTCCGATCGGGTGACGCAACCTCGCTGGGCGGATCTGGGGGGAGGCACTGGCGCGAACTTGGAATTTTTAGGAGACCGAATCGGCGGGATAGAGAAGATCTACGTCGTCGATCTGGCTGGTTCGCTGCTGAAGATGTGCCAACAACGCGCTCAGGCCAAGGGCTGGTCGCAGGTGACTAGCATCGAGGCAGATGCGACGCTGTGGACTCCGCCAGAGGGTTCGGTTGACGCCGTCACTTTTTCCTATTCTCTGACAATGATTCCCGACTGGTTCGCGGCGATCGACAATGCGCTGCGCATCCTGAAGCCAGGTGGCCTGGTAGGGGTGGTCGATTTCTACGTCGCTCGAAAACATCCCGCCGACGGTTTGGCTCGGCATCCCTGGCGCACGCGTCATTTCTGGCCGGCCTGGTTCGCCACCGACAATGTCTTTCCCAGCCCCGATCACATCCCTTACCTGCAACGCCGCTTCGAGACACTGTGGCTGACCGAACAGCGGTCCAAGGTACCCTACATGCCGCTGGCAAGAACGCCCTACTACCAGTTCATCGGACGCAAGCCAACCAACTGACGCAGGCAGATCCGCCAGACTGAGGAGTGTTGCCATGGAGTCGATCGAAGGGGAGCAGGCAGCATGGAACCAGTGGCAGCAGCGGTGGGGGCAGCGACTGGAGGAGATTGCCACCAAGGTGATGGCAGGTGCCGATGCCGGGCATGGACTGGACCATGTCCAGCGCGTCGTCCGAAATGCTCGCCGCATCGGCCAGCAGGAATCGGCTGACCCTCAGGTTGTTCTGCCTGCGGCATGGCTGCACGATTGCGTCTGGATCCCAAAGAATCATCCCGATCGCTCTCGGGCATCCCTCAAAAGCAGCCAGAGGGCTACCGAACTGTTGCGAGAAATCAGTTACCCCGAAACATTGCTTGGGGCGATCGAGCATGCTGTGGTGGCCCATAGTTTTTCTGCAGGGGTTCCCTGCCAAACCTTGGAAGCCCGCGTGGTACAGGATGCCGATCGGCTGGAAGCGCTTGGGGCGATCGGCTTGGCTAGGTGCCTGATGACCGGTGGCGGCCTGCACCAGAAGCTGTTTCACCCAGAGCAACCCTTCCCTGTCGATCGCGCCGGCGACGACAACGCGCAATCGGTCGATCACTTCTTCCTAAAACTGCTACGACTGGCCCCAACCATGCAGACCTCTTCAGGCCGCCAAGAGGCGGAACGTCGAACGGGGCCCCTGATCAGCTTCCTCGAATCGCTGGCGGAAGAACTGGGAAGGCCTGCGGAAGAGCTGCAGCGAGCGATCCGGATTCACGCCCCTTGGATCGCCTGATCGAGATCAGCGATCAGATCCTGCGGATCCTCCAATCCGATCGACAAACGGATCAGGGTGTCGTTGATGCCGAAGCGTTTGCGATCTTCAGCTCCATAGCTGGCGTGCGACATCGATGCCGGTTGCGAAATCAACGATTCGACTGCCCCCAGGCTGACCGCCAGGCCAAACAGTTTGGTCGACTCGCAGATCCTCTTGGCCAGCTGAAAATCCCCATCGATCTCAAAGGAGAGAACAGCTCCGAAAAGACCTCCCATCTGCTGCTGGGCCAGGGTGTGCTGCGGATGATCCTCCAGGCCCGGATAGCGCACCAAGGAAACGCGTGGATGCTGCTTCAGCCACTTGGCGATCTCCAGCGCCGACTTGGATTGCTCGCGCATCCGCAGTTCCAGCGTCTTGATGCCGCGTCCTAGAAGGAATGACTCCAGCGGGCCCAGGACACCGCCGGTGGCGTTCTGGACGAAGGCGATCTCATCGAAGACGGCCTTTTCCCTGGCGACCAGAATCCCTGCTAGGCAGTCACTATGTCCCCCCAGATACTTGGTGGCCGAGTGCATGACGATATCGGCCCCCATTTCCAGAGGCCGCACCAGCGCAGGTGATGCCAGCGTGTTGTCGACCGCAAGAAGCGCTCCCGACTGATGCGCCAGATCGGCCAGTTTGGCGATATCCGGGATGCTCATCAGAGGATTCCCGATGCTCTCGATCCAGATCATTTTGGTGTTGCTGCGGATCGCCTGCGCAATGGAATCTGGCTGATCGGCAGGAGCCAGCGTGGTTGTGATGTTCCATCGATCGCAGACGCGATGCAGCAATCGGTAGGTGCCTCCATAGCAGTCGCTTCCCAGCACCACATGGTCCCCTGCCCTGAGCAGCATCAGAGCACCGTGAGTCGCCGCCATACCCGAAGCGTAGGCGCGGGCGCCCACTCCCCCTTCCAGATCGGCCATCGTCATCTCGACCGAACCGCGCGTGGGCGACCCAGAGCGTGAGTAATCGAATTCACCCCAGGTCCCCGCACCCGGCTGCAGGAAGGTGCTGGCTAAGTAGATCGGGGGCACCACCGCTCCCTTCGCCTGGGATGGATCATGTCCGGTATGGATGGAACGAGTCCGAAACTTCATGATTCCAGCCCCTGCTTCAGGTCGTCGATCAAATCGTTGGTGTCTTCGATTCCACAGGCCAGCCGGATCATGTTGTCGGGGATCCCGAACCGAACACGTTCCTCCGGCGCATACGAAAAATAGCTCATCACCATCGGCTGCTCGATCAGCGATTCCACACCACCCAGACTTGGGCCGATGCGCGGGATACGAACCGAATCGATCACCTTGGCAGTTGCGCGCCAGTCCGCATCCTTCAGGAGAAATGTCACCAAACCACCATAGCCTCGCATGGTGCGCGCGGCGATGGCGTGCGTCGGATGCGTTGCAAGACCAGGATAGAAAACCTTCTCGACGCGCGGGTGCCCTGCCAGAAACTCGGCGATCGCCTGCCCGTTGCGATTGTGCTGCTGCATGCGCAGAGCGAACGTCTTGAGCCCACGCTCCAGCAGATAGAGATTGTGGGGGCTGTTGATGCCCCCCATGATCCCTCGCAGATGCCTGACCGATTCCATTTTCTCACGACTTCCAACGATCACCCCGGCCAGAAGATCGTTGTGCCCGGCCAAGTACTTGGTTGCCGAGTGAAGTACATAGTCGACACCGAAGGCAAGCGGCTGCAGGTTGTAGGGTGTCGCCAGCGTCGCATCGATCAGCGTTTCGACCTGGTGCCTGCGAGCCAGATCGACGAAGCGTTCCAGATCGATCACGCTCAACTGCGGGTTGGTTGGTGATTCGCTGACCAGCATCCTGGTCTTCGGGGTGATCGCTCGTTCCATCGCTTCGAAATCCCCAGTCGCTACTTGGTGCGTCACCACCCCGAATCGCGACAGATGCTTAAAGCAGAATTCCCGACTGCGATGGTAGCACTGATCGAAAAATACGATCTCATCCCCTGCGTTGAGCTTGGCCATCAGCAGCCCGACAATCGCCGCCATGCCCGTCGCGTAGACCAACGCCTCTTCCCCGCCCTCCAAAGCAGCCAGCTTTCTCTCCACCACTCGCTCGTTGGGATTCCCGTACCTCCCATACTCCTCGCGCTGCTGATTCTGCTCGATGAAGTCGATCACCGCCTGAGTGCTTGAGAAGGTGTAGGTGCTCGCACAGACAATGGGGTCCGTGATGGCATCGGCCAGCTTCTGCCTGGCCTCCCCCGCATGCACGCTCAACGTCCCCATCGATTCCTGCCTGCCCATGCTGCCAACCTTTCCTTATTCGCTCCCACGAGCGAGATCACTTGCCTGGATGACGATGGCAATCTCCAACGCCAACAGATCTCCATCGCCACAGGGGGCTATCACCCTGTCACTTCCGACGATCCAAGGGAATTGATTGGCTTGGCAACCACGACGGCGTGCGATGCATCATTGATCCGCACTTCCAGGGTGCCGATCACACCAGGGTCTCCCGGCAGGCACCAGCGTGTCCAATGAGAGTGGCTCTTTAGCAGGTATGGCTGCAAGCGGCCTCAAAACCCACCAGGATTTTAGTTCCTGCGAGCAGACTCCTCAAGCGACCCGCTGAAGATGCCTGTCGATCCCGCGTCCCAAGAGGCTGGTTCGCAGCAGCCCCCCGCTCTGCCCCCCTCGCTGAGTCCCTCCTCCGCTTTACGGGGCCAGCAGAGTTGTCCTGTACGGATATCGACCGTCTCGGGATGCTAGCGGACCTGAGGTTCTGGAGCATTTGGAATGCTTCAGGAAGACTGGGAAAGGTCATTTTTTCGACCTCTCTTTTTTCACCGAAAAAAGAAAGGAAGTGTTCTTGACCCCAACCTTCGTTCATTTCTATCTTCCTGCTCGTGGTTGGGACCGGATGCTTCAGCCGACTTGCTGAACGCCTGCCGAGCCTAGCTCAACAACAAAACAAAACACTCGCGATCAGATAGTGGTCCTGCCTCTGGCAAGCTGGCTCATGACGAGCCTGGATGCTGCGGGACGCCGCTGGCTGGCAAGGCATGGAGGCCGAGCCGAAGGCGGAACTGAAGAGAGCGAGTCATCGCGGAGGGGCGACATGGATGGAACCCCTACCGCATTGAAAAATGGCTCCCGGAAATGTCGCTCGAAGTCCTCCGCCCCCCTGGGACTCGTTCACTTCCGGGAGCTTTTTTTTTGCGCTGACCGCACCATCAAATGCTCGCTGGTCTCTGCTCTTAGCGTTCCCTCGCAGGGTCCCGCAGGCAGTCGCCCAGCCCTTTTTTTCGATGGTGCATGATGCAAACTTCCCTGATCCGGCTACGATGGAAAACCGTGGTCGCCAGGGTGACAGGGCGACGCAGTGACAGGGCGACGCAGTGACAGAGCGTCCAGCCGATCGAGAGGGAACTGAGGCCGATGGCAAAGACGGCACTGATCAGCGGCCTATCTGGGCAGGATGGATCGTATCTAGCCGATCTTTTGCTCGGCAAAGGCTATCGGATCTTCGGGCTTTTGCGGAAGCCTGATGAATGGGGTTCGGCCGAGCATCTTCAGGGTGAAGTCGAAGTCAGCGCGATCGATCTGGACTGTCGCAAAAGCTGGTGGCAGTTGCTGGATGCAACCGCTCCGGACGAAATCTACCATCTGGCAGGACTCAGCTACGTCCCCGACAGCTGGGATGACCCCAGCCAGACCCTGAAAATCAACACTCATCCGGTTTGCCATCTGCTTCGATGGATGGTGGAAACCCGATCGTCGGCCCGACTTTTTTTCGCCAGTTCCAGCGAAGTCTTCGGTTATCAGGCAAGCGGATGGCAGAACGAGCGGTCTTCGCTTTGCCCCAGCAATCCGTATGCGATTTCCAAGGCGGCAGCCCAGCAGATGATTCAGGCCTATCGCCAGCGCGATGGGCTTTTTGCCTGCAGCGGGATCCTGTTCAATCATGAGTCCCCGCGGCGGCCTCTTCATTTTGTGACCCGAAAGATCTCTCATGCCGCAGCCGCAATCCGACTGGGACTCAAGGACCACGTCGTCCTCGGGAATCTAGATGCTGGGCGAGATTGGGGATCCGCCAAGGATTTCGTCGATTGCTTCTGGCGATCGCTACAGGCCCAACAGCCGGACGATTATGTGATCGGTACTGGCCAGATCAGCACCGTCCGGAATTTGCTGGATATCGCATTCGGGCATGTCGGCCTCGACTGGCAAGCATACGTCCAACAGGATCCCCGCCTGCTGCGTCCTCTGGAAAGCCGACCCATGCAGGCCGATTCCAGCAAGGCACAAACCCAGTTAGGCTGGAAGCTCTCCCAGAGCGTCCAGCAGTGGCTCTGCGAAATGGTCGACCACGACCTGAGACTGCTTCAGACCACCGACCACCGCTCTTGAACCAATTTCCCTACCCGTTTACGATCAGTTCGCCATGGTGCGAAGTCAACCAACCTGTCGATCCACTTCGTCAATGGCCTCTGGTTTGCGGCACGACAGCCGGAACTGAGCGGCGGAGGCGAAGAGATTTCCTACAGGCACACCGCATCGAACTCTTCTCATCCAAACGTTTGCGTAGCGCACTGCGACCCCTCCAGAATGAAAGCCAGGATGTATGGCACCGATCGCCCTGATCACCGGGATTACTGGTCAAGATGGATCGTATTTGGCAGAGCTGCTCCTGGAAAAAGGCTATCAAGTCCATGGCACCTACCGCCGGACTAGCGCCCCCAACTTCGACCGCATTCAACACTTGGTCGATCGAATCTCTCTTCATCAAACCGACCTGGGAGACATGGCTTCCCTGACGCGGTTGATTTCTAAGGTGCGTCCCACAGAGCTATACAATCTGGCGGCGCAAAGCTTTGTCGCATCCAGTTGGGATCAAGCGCTGCTGACCAGCGATACAACCGGTGTGGGAGTTGCCAGGATCCTGGAAGCGATTCGATTGGTCGATCCATCGATCCGTTTCTATCAGGCCAGCAGCAGCGAAATGTTCGGAAAGGTGCACGAGACACCGCAGCGGGAGACCACCCCTTTGCATCCCCGTAGTCCCTATGGCTGCGCCAAAGCTTTCGCTCACTACATGACGATCAACTACCGCGAAAGCTACAACATGTTCGCCTGTTCGGGGATGCTCTTCAACCACGAATCCCCGCGTCGAGGCCCCGAATTCGTGACTCGCAAGATCTCCTTGGGCGCCGCTCGCATCAAACGCGGACTAGCCAGCGAACTGCGCCTCGGGAACCTCGATGCCAAACGCGACTGGGGTTTTGCGGGTGACTACGTCGAAGCGATGTGGTTGATGCTGCAACAGCCTGTCGCCGACGACTACGTGATCGGAACGGGAGTGACCCAGTCGGTTCGCGAGTTTGTTCGGTTGGTCTTCGAAGCAGTCGACCTGGATCCAGAAAAGCATGTCGTTATCGATCCTCAGTTCTACCGCCCCGCCGAGGTCGATCTGCTGCTAGCAGACCCAACCAAAGCGAAGAAGCAACTAGGCTGGGCACCAAAGGTCCATCTCCAGCAACTGGCAGAAATGATGGTAGCAAGCGATCTGGCGCTCATCGATTCGGGCAAGCTGAGCTGATCTGCAACGCACCAGAGTTGCAACGCAAGGACACTCCATCGCATCGATCGCTTCCCGGGTCAGCTTCTTTAGTCACCCACCTTGGTTGGCGGCTTCGTAGGCATCGATCTTGTCGGCATGCTCTAGCGTTAGCGCGATATCATCCAGGCCATGCAGCAGGCAGTGCCTTCGAAATGGCTCCACCTCAAACGTCGCCACCCACCCCCGATCATCCCGCACCTGGCATGATTCCAGGTCGATGGTCAACTGGTACCCCGGATCCTTGGCGACCCTCTGGAAGATCTCTTCGACCTGCGCTTCGGTCAGCCGGATCGGCAGCAGTCCATTTTTGAAGCAGTTGTTGTAGAAGATATCGGCAAACGACGGCGCGATGACCGATCGGAAACCATAGTCATCGATCGCCCAGACCGCGTGTTCTCGACTGGAACCGCTCCCGAAATTCCGTCTGGCCACCAGCACCGAAGCGCCGCGAAAGCGGTCTGCATTCAGCTCGAAATCGGGATTGGGAGTCCCATCTTCCTGGAACCTCCAGTCGAAGAAAAGATACTGTCCGAATCCCGTCCGTTCGATGCGCTTCAAAAACTGCTTGGGGATGATCTGGTCGGTATCGACATTCGCTCGATCCAGTGTGGCGACCAAGCCGCGGTGGGTAGTGAACGATTGCATGGGAACCCGCCTTCCAAGATGAAAAAACTATCGGTCGATCACGTCCTCTAGGGGTACGGCTCTACGGTCACGGCGCAGTTCAGCTCATTCCGCGGCGATAGTCCCAATGACGGATATCCACAAATGCTCCTCGAATGGCAGCTGCCGCAGCCATTGCGGGTGAGACCAGATGGGTTCGGCCACCTTTGCCCTGCCGCCCTTCAAAATTTCGATTGGACGTCGATGCGCATCGTTCCCCGGGCTCCAGACGATCGGGGTTCATCGCTAGACACATACTGCAACCCGCTTCCCGCCAATCAAAGCCAGCTTCACGGAAGATTCGATCGAGCCCTTCGGATTCGGCCTGCCGTTTGACCTGGCCGCTACCGGGCACCACCATCGCGTGGACGCGATCGCTGACACGGTAACCTGCCACCACCCTAGCTGCCGCTCGTAGATCTTCGATCCTGGCATTGGTGCAACTGCCGATGAAGACGCGATCGATCGCGACTCGATCCCACGACATCCCTGGCTGCAGGCCCATGTACTCCAGCGCTCCCTCGGCCGACTTCCGCTCCGTCTCATCCCCAAACTGCTTGGGGTCGGGAATGGTCTGGCCGATGGAGACAACTTGCCCCGGGTTGGTACCCCAGGTCACCTGAGGTTCGATCTGCTCTCCATGAAAGTGCAAGGTGCGGTCGTAGATGGCCCCCGGGTCGCTGGGCAGTTGACGCCAGGCAGCCATCGCCGTCTCCCAGGCTGCACCTTGAGGGGCGTAGGTGCGCCCCTTCAGGTACGCAAAGGTCGTCTCGTCGGGTGCAATCAAACCAGCGCGAGCCCCCGCCTCGATCGACATATTGCAGACCGTCATCCGCTCTTCCATGCTCAGAGAACGGACCACCGACCCGGTGTACTCCAGGACATATCCAGTCCCTCCGTCGGTCGTCAATTTCCCGATCAGATAGAGGATCAGATCCTTGGCGGTCACCCCTTCTGCCAGACTGCCGGAGACATCGAGCTGCATTGTCTTGGGTAGGTACTGAAGCAACGTTTGAGTCGCCAACACATGTTCCACTTCACTGGTCCCGATCCCGAAGGCCAGCGCGCCAAAGGCACCATGCGTCGCTGTGTGCGAATCGCCGCAGACAATCGTCATTCCCGGCTGCGTATAGCCCAGCTCCGGCCCGATGATATGCACAATTCCTTGGTGGATATCATCCAGATCGTAGAGTCGAATGCCGAACTGACGGCAATTCTGCCTCAAGGTGTCGACCTGCTGTCGTGAGATGGGATCGGCGATCGGCAGCCCGCGATCGGTTGTCGGTATATTGTGATCGGGCGTCGCCACCGTTCGCTCCGGACGCCTCACCGGGCGTCCCGCCAGACGCAGTCCTTCGAAAGCCTGTGGGCTGGTCACTTCATGCACCAGATGCAGATCGATGTAAAGAATCGTCTGCTTCCCCGGCTCGCTATGCACCACATGCCGGTCCCAGATTTTTTGAAACATCGTCCTCGGAGAGGACACCGCGCCGCTCTGCACCATCGCCCATACCACCTGACTTGAACGTTTCCCGGCATCTGCCCCACCAAAGCGACCCGTGCCGCAAAAAATGCACCGGACGCCAAACCAACAAACCAGTGTAGCCGATCCCAGGAAAACTCCCCAGACCTTGGTGCAGGCCCTGCATGTTTTTACCCTCGGAGGACGATAGCAAGCGGCCAGTCCCATCTTCCAACTGGCCCATCTTCCAACTGGCCCATCTTCCAACTGGCCCATCTTCCAACTGGCCCATCTTCCAACTGGCCCATCTTCCAACTGGCCCATCTTCCAACTGGCCCATCTTCCAACTGACCCATCTTCCAACTGACCCATCTTCCAACTGACCCATCTTCCAACTGACCCATCTTCCAACTGACCCATCTTCCAACTGACCCATCTTCCAACTGACCCATC
>JBEISR010000046.1:0-25112 GCA_040375295.1 Planctomycetaceae bacterium | reverse complement strand
TCTGTTGCCTGGAGGCGACCTCCAGTTGCTAGCTTTTATTAGTAGGGACGCTGAGATCTGTGGTCTCCAGCGAAAGCCGCGTCCTTGCCTCTGCAGGATGCGCTCGAGGAATCGCTGCGCGCGGTAAGCCCTCGCGTCGACAGAATGCCCCCCAACGGAAGCAAAACCTGCCCTGTCAGGTGCGAGAACCGGTCTCACAGCACCCCGCTGTCTGGCAATTGCTAGCTGTACCGCCCCAGTTCCAAACCTTCCAATCGGTGGGTGGCACCGATTGGAAGTGATCTAATCGGTGGGTGGCACCGATTGGAAAGGTGGCACCGATTGGAAAGGTGGGTGGCACCGATTGGAAGTGATCTAACCACCGACTTGGGACGAACGGCACCACAGCCACTCGCAACAACTTCCTGGCTCGCTTCGCTGTCGAGAACAAAGAGCAATGACACCCCAGCGCGGCGATTAGATGCGAAAACGATCTGCTTCCCCTCCCAGTGCAGCTCGTCCGATCCCCTCGCGGTTGTACCACAAATAGAGGATCCGCATCTCCATCGGCGGATGAGTCATCGCTGGTTCAATCGCATAGGGACTTCGAAACAGCGGCTGGCTCGGATTCAACTCCATCAACTCGACCAATTTCCCAATCTGCTCTTCCGTGCATTCAATCATGCCGCCAACTCCAATCTGCCTCTCCCAGTCCAGCCGCGGAAGGTCCTGAAGCTTACTGAATTTCTCGATGCTGGAGCGATACTCCTCTGTCGCTTCGCGATCCAGATCCGACTGCCACATGTAGCGGAGAAAACCACCCAACGACACTGCCCCCTGCTTCTCGCGACTCTCCCGCAATTGCCGCTCTAACATCTCCTCCATCTCTTCTTTCTTCGCGTGACCGTAAGGTATTGCCTTCTCAATCGATTCCACCAACTCCCTTGCCGAAAGCACCTTTGCATGTCGATGATCTGCCGCTTTGAGCATCACGGCCATCATCCACTCCTCATCAGCCCCCAGCTTCAGTAGCCCCGTGATCGACGTAACCACTCCGTTCACCTGAGCCCCAAAATCGTCACACAGGTATTCGATCGGCCAACTGTATCGGGCATACGGAATCGACTGCAACCACCAAAACCCCCCAGCGAGCAGTGAAATGACAAAGATCGAAAAAGCAGTATCTAAGCCGAGGCACTGCGCGGCCCAAAGCCCTACCATAGCTCCCAGGAGGTAGGTCAATCCATTCCAACGCGACAGGATCAGGTAGTGCTTCGCGTAATGCCCCAGTTCGTGCCCCATGATGTCCTGAACTTCCGCTGCCGATAGTTTGTGCAGCACCTGTCGATTCAGAAAAATTCCGTTGAGCGACCGTAGAAACGGGCCAAAACCAATATTGAATGCAGCTGCATTGAGCGACTTGTCGCCAACGATGTACACCGGCACTCTCTGGTCGCTCAGACGCAACTTGACCAGCGTCTCTCGAAGCAACGACTGCAATCGATGTTTGTCGAACTCGCCAAAACGAGTCGTCTCCTTCAAGTCGCCGATCTCTTTCTTGGCAGTCGCCAGAAACGTCAGGAGCCCCATGACCTGCGGCCCCAGAAAGATCCCTACGGAAACCAGAGCTATCCAGGGATGCCGGGCCAGCCAATGCCAATCCAACAGGAATGCCAACAAGACCACCAGAGCAGCCTGAATAGCCAGGATCCAAACCGCCCTCTGATTGGCACTTCTGAGAAGCTCCAGCAGCTGCTCGCGCTTCGGCACCTGCCGCGACTGCATGCCCCGACTCCTATGGCGATCAGGTTGTAAGTTCGAGTAAACGACCGAAGAATCCCACCGAAGGCTTCGCTCGCGTCTGGTAGAAAATTTTGCCAGGCCCCGTATACCGATTCACAAGTCCCTCACCCGACATGATCGAATCCTTCAAGGTCCGCGTCGCCTTTACTAGTTCGAACCGCACCGACTGGGAGAAGGCAACCATGTACCTGTTGTCGACAACGAAAGACTCCTCGGCGCTCAGCGTCCTCTCGACGATCGCACCGAAAGTCTGGCAGAAGACAATTCCCTCCCCGGAAACTTTCAGCAGAAAAATGCCGGTCTTGGCCATCAGTCCTTTGACGCCACCGTACTTGATCTCCAGATCGCACGGTCCAAGGTTGGCCAGATAGCTACCGCGAGTCAAAAAGTAGCCCCCCGAGTCCTGCAGAGGCAACTCAAGGATGTCACCGTGCGCCTCGGGAGCTATCGATAACTGCTGCCCGTCCCGCTTGGCTCGAAACTCGGCAGTGAATAAATTCTCACCACCCAATACCCCCTGGACTCCTGTAAACCATCCCGACTTGCTCCCTCCCCGCCCCATCATCGCCCGCAGTTCGATTCCAGGCGTCATCGCAAGCATGCTGTTGGGTTGGGCTACGACAGTCTCTGACTCCTGCAGATCGATCTGCAAGATCGCAAAAGTCGGTCCATGAAGAACCCGGTGCTCCATCGGTGCTCGATCAATCCTCGATCCGAGTCGCCATGCGCTGGCGGATCAAATAACCACCAAAAGCGAGAGCAGCCAGAATTCCAAGAAAGATAAAGAGGGCGACCATCCGAGAGACGCCTAAGACCTCCTGAATTCCCGTGATGCAGATGTCATAAATGACAATGCGGATAAACCAGGAGATCATCTCACCAATAAAACCGCCACCACGCCCGCGAGCGATCATCCAGGAATTCCGCATGCTTAACTCCTCGACAAGAAACCAACCCTTCTACCGCCAGCCCCTCGACACGAACAGCCAGCACCTCCGGGAACTCTAGCCCCCCCCACCGAAATTGTCAATTCGGAAGACGATTCCAAAGCCCCTGCGACCGCTCAAGGTATCCATCATCCGACGGATGCAGGGAAGTATTGAGCCACCATGCCACGGAGGAACTTGAGAGACTCCTGCATTTCGCCAAGTCCGTTCATCCCATCCTCGATACTGATCCACCCTCGGTAACCATGGCTGGCCAGAATCTGAAAAATTCGATGGTAGTCGTTCAGTCCTTTCCCAGTCACGCCGTGCTTCAGAAAGGGGCTGTACCCCAAGGTCCCATCGCTCTGCCGCAACTCCTCCAGCGTATGCCCCGGCTCAAGAAAACGGTCGCTGGCGTGCATACTGACAACGCGCGGCGCCACTTTCTCCAATAGCTCGATCGGATTATCCCCCGCAACGATGGCGTTGGATGGGTCGTACTGCACCCCAAAATACTGCCGCTCGTCAATCCTCCCCAGCAACTCCAGGAAGACATCCATCTTCTGAGCAAACTCTGGATATCGCCAATGCCCGTCCTTGTAATGATTCTCCAGACCTAACGTGATCCCCAGTTTCTTCGCTTCCGGCAACACCTGGCCGATACACTCGGCGACCCACGCCAGCCCATCTTCGCGACTGACCTCCGGATAACGCTGCCCGCTGAGCACCCGACAGACCGTACCTGCACCACCCAGGTGGTGCGCCACTTTGACCATTTCGATCTGATAGGCGATCGCAGCCTGCCGCTTCTGTCGATCTGGATTAGTAAAGTCGGGTGAGCAACACAGCATCGGCATGGCTCGACCTGTTGAAGCAATCGCGTCGCGCAGTCGGCTCAAATACTCCGGTGTCGTCTCCCAAATGAAACCTTCGTACATCTCCAGGCCATCGCAATCGAGCTCTCTGGCCATCTCGATCCAGTCGAAAACACTCATCGACTTCTCATGCGAAATCTGATCGAGATAACATTTGGGAAACGCAGACAATCTCACCGTCATAAAGGACTCGCTTTCACTCATTATCGATCAAGACTTCGATTGGATCTCCGACGACCCCTAACAGCCAGAGCCGACCTACCGGTTCAATGGGCCGTTGACGGATTGACGACCAAAAGCGATTTGGCTACGTCTCCATGATGCATCGTTTCAAATGCCTCATGCCAATGCTCCAGATCCCATCGCCCCCCCACAATCCGCTCTGCCTCCAACTGCCCCGCATCCAACAGCGCGAGCACCCGTTCCCACATTGGCCAGTTATGGCTGAACGAACCTTGAAGGGTGATATTTTTCTGGACGAGGGGATCGAGCGAGAAATTGAGGGGAGATCGGCCCCAGCCGACCTTGCTGATCCACCCTCCCGGACGGACCAAGTCGATGGCGCTTTTGAGCGTTGCAGAGATCCCAGCAGCGTCGACGACACCATCGCACCCTAGGCCATCGCGAGCCCGCGCCCATTGATCCAGATTCTCCGTCAATGCCTCGCAGCCCAACGACTTGGCGATCTCCAGCCGCTTGGCATCTCGCGGTAATCCCGCCACGGCCACCTGAGCCCCCCTAAGGCGTGCGATCGCTCCACACAACAATCCAATCGGCCCTGGCCCCAGAACCAGAATTCGATCACCAGGTAGAATGTTGACCTGGGCTGCGACGGCAGAGTAGGCCACGCAGCACGGTTCGGTCAGGGCGGCTCTCGAGAGAGGCAAACTGTCGGGTACTCGGTGCAAACATCTCGATGGAACTCGCACATACCGAGTCATCGCCCCGTTGACTCCGTAACCAAATCCCTTCCGGTTCGGATCCAGATTGTATCGACCAGTTCGCGTCATCGGACTGCTGGGATCGATCACCGCCGCTGTCTCACTGCAGACTCGGTCCCCCTCTTTCCATCCACTGACTTGACGCCCCACCGAGTGAATGACACCGGCAAACTCATGCCCTAAAACCACCGGGTAATTGACCGGCCACGAATGCTCTCCCGTCCACTGATGCAAATCGCTGCCACAAACGCCGACCGCCGCCACCTCCATCAGGATATCCTGATCTCCAAAATCGGGGACCGGAATTTCTTCCAGCCGCACACTATGGGGCTCGGAAGAATAATTCACGATTGCTGGCTGGTTCATCGCGTAGGTATCCTCAAAAAGTCCTTATCGAGTGACTCAAAGGCCATCTTGGATCGGCCCGATTGTTCCATTTCGCCGATCCGATTCGGGTCTCTGAAAAAATTTCAGACGCGAGGCGGCTTGCGCACGTGCACCTCTCCGTGAGCGTGCACACGCTGGCAAATTCGCCGAAGCACTTCGGGGAGATTCCCTGCCGCCTGCGCGAAACGATCGCCGTCTATCGCCAGCGGAGCACCGATCACCACCAGTGGAGCACCATGCTGCGGCGTCTCCATCGCCTGCTCGATCGTCAGCCCTCCCACGGCCTGCACGGGAATCGAAACCGCCTGCACCACCTCGCGCAACTGGTCCATCGGTGTTGGGGCCTTCCGCCCCGACGCTGCGATTCCGCGACGTTCGTCGTAGCCGATGTGATGGATCACGTAATCGCAACCCATGTCTTCCAGCATTTTGGCTCCAGCAATCATGTCGGGGCACCCCAGGTTGTCTCCCATCACCCCGACACCATAATCATGCCCCGCCTTGACGACGCATCGCAATGTCTCTTCATGAGCCCGCGCCATCACCACCACATGCGTCGCGCCCGCTTTAGCCATCATCTCCGCTTCCAGGTAGCCACCATCCATCGTCTTCAAGTCAGCGACAATCGGCACGTTAGGAAAGCGTTCACGAAGCCCCCTTACCGCCCTCAATCCTTCCGCCAGAATCAAGGGCGTTCCCGCTTCTAGCCAATCAACCCCTGCTTCGATCGCCAGTTGAGCGGTCTCGAGTGCCTCATCCAGATTTGTCAGATCCAAGGAGATTTGAACTATCGGCTTCATCGAAGATCCACTTTCCATGCTGAGTATCTGTCTTGCAAACAGGTCCGACTGGCAACGGACCACAAGCTGACTTTCGATCGTTACACCGCTGCGAAAGGGGCTTCCAAAATCGATCGATGGAATTCAACGCCCAAACTCGGTAGCCGCTTTCATTTTAGGCAAATCCAACGGCCGACGAAACGGCAGCCGGCCTACCTCAAGGCTGCTGAGCAAATCGCCACTGGCTGACGGGCTCTTTCGAGATAGGGTCGTCCGTCAGCGCGGCTCGCACCAACTCGATCGGGATCGAGTTTTGCTGAATCACCGAATCGTGAAACTGCTTAGGACTCATCTTTTTCGATTCCACCAACTCCCGGTACAGTGACCGGATCTGCAACCCACCCAGCATGTAGGCTGCCTGATAGAGCGGGCCATAGTTGCCCATCACCGACCGCCGTACTTCAGCCGCTGCCGCACTTGGCTCATGCCCCACCTTTTCTTCTAGATAAGAAATACACTGCTCGGGAGTCCATCGTCCAAGCTGATAATTCAGCGAAAAGATGATACGGGCACAACGGTGGCGGCGCCAGAACAACATCCCTATCCGGTCCTCGGGTGTTGCAGGAAATCCGAGGTCCCAAAGGAGCATCTCCCAGTACAGCGCCCAGCCCTCGACCCAGAAGGGCGTATCAAATAACTGGCGGTAGGGACGGTACCTAGCTGTCATGTAGTGCTGAAGGTGATGCCCAGGAATCAACTCATGCTGCACCGTCGCCCTCGCAAAATGAATGTTGTTGCTGCGAAGGCTCATCAACTTTTCGGCATGCGTCATCGATTGGGTCGGAAACGACACGATGATCTTCTCGCCACCCAGGAAATAGGGATTCGAACGCTGCGCTTCGGGGCTCATCATGTCGACTCGCCATCCATGAGCTGCCAGCGGGGGGATGGTGATCAGATCACGAGCCTTCAAAAAGTCGATAGCCTCCCAAGCCAACTCCCGAATCAGTCTCGGCTGCTCTCCCGGAGAAACATGCAGTGACTTGACATGCTCTAAAGCCTTCTTCCAATCGCCCCCCAACCCCAATTGCTCCGATGCTTTCCGCGATTCCTCTTCACACCATGCAAACTCTCGCTCGGCGATCGCCACTAGCTCTTCCGGACGGTAGGGGATCATGGCGTAGCGAAGTTCCTCTTCGAGGGCTTCCGCACCGATCGGTTGGCCGACGATTTTGTCGCGATCCCGTTCATCAATCCCCCCCAGCTTCGATACGATCGCCTTAGCATGCGATTCCAACTGCTCGCTTGCGGCTTCATAGGGCTTCTTGCACCACCAGGAGTATTCGGGGTCGTATCCCTCGTAGAACTGATGGCATTCCTGGAGGGTACGAGCCCACCGACGGAGGTACTGAGCGGCATAGATAGCATCAACCGGAGCTATCGATTGCTCTTTTTT
The DNA here is from genome assembly GCA_040375295.1 of Planctomycetaceae bacterium. Lineage (GTDB taxonomy): Bacteria > Planctomycetota > Planctomycetia > Pirellulales > Pirellulaceae > JBEISR01. The sequence continues at coordinate 17,966 of JBEISR010000046.1, read as the reverse complement.
CAGATCATCCAGCGCATCGATTGCGGCGGTCGCTTCCTTCTGAATACGCTCCAATTGCTGCGCGGTCGCCTCTGCATCGATGCTACCGACGCGATCGCGAGTCAGACAGATGTCAGCCAAATCGGTCAGATAAGGCAACAGAGTCGAAGCACGCTGTTGCTTCTGCCACTCGATCGCGTCCATCTTCTGTCGATGAATCAATTCGTTCTTCAGCAGGAGATAATCGACCTGTTGATCCCGAGTCAGAGCGCCAAATTCGACCTCCTCCAATCGATTCAGCCATTGCTCCTGCAGCAGGCGCTGCACCTCCTGCCTCGCGGGATCCCCAGGAGTTCGAAACCGATCCTGCAGCGTCCTTGCATCGGCTGCGAATTGTTCGATCCAGATCGATATCGGTGCACCCTTCACCGAAGGAGGTGGCACTACATCTCGCCGCAGCAGGTCTGGCTGTACCAGATCGACTGGCGACGAAGGAGACTCCACTGGCGACACCTTCACACCATCATACGTACCCGTTCCCGGCGATTCAGTCAGTGGAAGATCGCGCTGCCCCCAAGAGGCGTTCGCCAGGAAAGCAGCCAGCAAGATCCCTTGAAGCAATGCCTCACCGCGTCGCACCATGGTGTGTCTACCTCGGAGAATCGATTCAAGCCACATAGGCGATGGAACGGAAGCCAGACTTTCCCTTCGTTCGCGATCCAACGCAGCCATCCAACCAGGAAGCGATTGTAATCGCTTCCCGATCGCCACGCACCCTTGGACTGATCTCACGCCATGACGAATAAGATAGGCATTCGGGAAGAAGGCAACCTACGCAGGTGATTGAGACAAAGACGGCGTCATCGCCTTGCACCGAGAAACATCTCCTGCAGGTCACCGTTGCTGGTCCACTGCAATGGGCGGGGTTCTTCCAAAATCTCGACATGGGACAACTCCCGTGCCGCCTTCCAGTAGCTTTCAGAGCAAACGACTTGAGCTAGCTGAAGTGTGTTTGGAATCCAAAGGATGGGCACATCCTGTGGCTCCCCCCAGCCGGTCTGAGACATCGCCATCGTCAAAGCGGCGCGGTCGTCTGGAAAATCGAGCGGGATCATGGCGGCGGTGATATGTCCGGCTGTCGCACAGTTGACTCGCGTCGACTCCACATCCATCCCGTCGATGACGCGCCGGTGAACCAGTTCGGCGATACCGATCCCCGTAGCGTTTCCATGAGTCGCCTCCGTCAAGCCTCGCACATAGATCAAGTGGATCTTCGGTGTCTCGTCACCCATCGCTGCATGATCGTTCGCCTTGCGCCCGATGACGTTGGTATCCATCCCGGTCCCGCTGAGATCCTTTCCGATCCGATCGACGATCAGGAGTTCTGCGCGATCAAATGGAAGCCTCGGCATCCACTCCTTGACCTGCCGCAGCAATCGGGGCTCGGTCGCTTCGATCTCGGTGGCGGGAACCCCCACGATATCGGCCGTTTGTTCGTCAGCGTTCTCAAGAATGGCTAAACCTCCAAGAATCCGGCAGCGGTCGATCACCTTCCTGGCGACACTGCGGACGATCTGATCGAAGCTGTAGTTCATAATCACTCGGTGATAGACCAAAGCTCCCTGGTGCTTTCCAAGGCCGATCAACATCATCTTCATCAAGCCGCTCTCAATGGCACCGCTAAAACGGGTATGCGGCTTGATGCGATTGACCACCAGAACGTGGTCTGCCTGAGAAGCATGACGATCAAAATGGACGGGGAAGCCTTCGTCGGCGTTCGCCACCACCACGGTCTCCATGCTGCTTCGAATGGGACACCCCATCGCCTGCTCGGTGACCCCAAAACCCTCGATCAATCGCCGCTGTCCTTCGGCTGTCGCACCTCCATGGGATCCCATCGCCGGCACCAGAAATGGCTCCAGCCCAGCCTGCCTGCACCGCTGCACGCAGGCCTTGAGGATCTGGTCAATTCCATGAATTCCTCTGCTACCCACGGTGATTGCGATGCTTTGCCCCGGCGTGGTCCTTTGCTCTATCTGGAGGTCCCCGATCGCTTGCTCCACCCGCGCCACAACGTCGGGAAGGGAAGGTGCAGGAAAAGCTTGCTTCAATCGGAAAAAACGTGGAAACCGGTCGGCATGCATGCAGGGACTCCCACACCCAGAAAGTGAAAACTGGGGACATATCGAGTCCGCGCGATCCACGCACAGGGATATGTCAATACTCCACAGAGATTCATCATAACGACGGGATTCTAACCGACCGCCCTCCCCGTAGAAATCTACCAACGTTTCGGCAAGTTCTGCCGGTATTCGCTCGACCATCTCCGCCGATTCGTGCGGTGCACCTGCCACACGCTTGCACAGCCCATGGCGTAGCCATCGCCTCCATGCAAATGCTGTCTTTGACGACAAGTCCCAATCGGTGGGTCGAGTCTCAATCGGTGTGTGGCACCTTTTGAATGCTACTTGCACAGCCCATGGCGTAGCCATCGCCTCCATGCAAATGCAGTCTTTGACGGTAAATCTCAATCGGTGGGTGGCACCTTTTGAATGCTAGCAACGATCGGTGGGTGGCACCTTTTGAATGCTATGCAGTCTTTGACGGCAAATCTCAATCGGTGGGTGGCACCTTTTAAATGCTAGCACCTTTTAAATGCTAGCAACGATCGGTGGGTGGCACCTTCTGAATGCTAGCAGCGGCGACGGGGCGAGGTCTACGCAGAACCGGTTAAACGCAGTCGCCACAAGAAATCGGACAAGATCACTGCGGTATACATCGGGAAGCCAGCCTAGCCGAACTGACTAAACGTTGTGGGGATTGTCCGGCGCCGACGCAATGGGTACAGCAGCCCCCGACTCCGGCTCCCTCGTCGAAGATTCCGCCAGCCCCTTCGGCTCTTCTTTGGCTGGTTCATGCCCCTTCCCTTTGGGTGCAAAAAGAAGCACCGTCACGGCACCTGCAATGCCGGTCAAAAGGCTGACGAAGAACATCGGGGACACCTTGCCGAATGTATTCGCCAAGGTCATCGAGACCAGCGTATTGACCACTGGTGCAAATCCGAAGACTAGCGGCATGACAAAAATCGGCTTGCCACCAAACGTGAACGCCAAAATGATCCCAAGGGCTCCGATCGCTCCCGCTGCCCCAGCGGCGATCGACCAAAGCATCCCAGAGAAACTCCAGTACCCCTCGTCTGGATTGGCAGCCAGAATCGCCAGTGGAGCTGCCACCGCAATCGCAAAGTAAGCAACACCAACGCAGAAGAACGGACGCAGCCGACTCCCTCCCATCTTCTGTTGCCCCAGATGCAACACGGGCCCATAAGCCCCCCAGCAAAGTGCCCCCATAAGAATCGATGCTAAGACCTTCCAGGAAGTGTTGGCCGACGCCGGCTTGGCCACCGGGGCTGCTGCCGTCGCCGCTCCATCTGTTGCCACCGCTGCGGCCAAGTCGCTGGTGGCTGCCTTGGCAGGCGCGGGCTTGCTGAGCAGCACACCGACGGCACCGAGAGCCACCAACGCCAACCCGGTGATGAACTTCGGCGAAATCTGGCGATACGTCTTCCCCATCCAACTGGTCACCAGGGTGTTGACCACCGGTGCAAGCCCGAACACCAAGGGCATCACGAAAATGGGAGCCCCTTTGAACGTCAGCGCCAGCAGCACTCCCAGGGCCCCCAAGGCCCCCACGCTGCCGGCAAACAGAGATAGCAGAATCCCAGACAGCGACCAGACTCCCTTCTCCTTGCGTGTGCTGAGCAATATCGCTGCCCCCAGCACCGCAATCAGAAAGTAGGCGATCCCCACACCGATGAACGATCGAAGCGAAGAATGCCCCAGCCGATCTTGTCCCTCATGCAGCAAAATGCCGTACACGCCCCAACTCAGAAAAGTCATGGCGGTAAACAGCAGGGCCATCGGCAGATTCAGCATGACTCCCTCGCGCTCGCTCTCGTTCGTGACCGAAAAATTGGCAGCATCAATACGCCACCACGGCACATTGTAAACCAGCATGCCGAACTTGTCAGAGGCTACATCCTTCGCATCCAACAAGCACGCCCCGGATCACTCGTGACGCAGCGCCTCGATGGGGTTCATCTTGGCCGCGCGAATCGCTGGGTAGATTCCAAAAATGATGCCGACCAGAAGGGAAATTCCCAGCGCCGCAGGAATCGACTCCGGAACAATCTTCGGACTGACCTCTCGAACCACTTCCGGAAGGGCATTCATCGTATCCGGGAAATATTGGAAGGCCATCTTCCGAACACCCCGAACCGCTGGGCCGCAGAGCAAACCGAAGAGTATTCCAGTGATCCCCCCAACGATGCTCAATACGCTGGTTTCCACCAGAAACTGCCGAACAATATCCGACTGCTTTGCTCCTAGAGCCCTCCGAATCCCGATCTCTCGCGTTCGCTCGGTAACCGTCGCCAGCATGATGTTCATGATGCCGATCCCGCCGACCAACAACGAAATCGCAGCGATCAGCCCCATGAAGACCATGAACATCATCTTGGTCGTCTCCGCCTGCTCCAAGAGTTCCAGCGGCACCACCACGGCGACATCTTCCATCTTGTCGTGAGAACTGAGCGCCGATTCAATCACCGATGCCGTCCGCTTCACATCCGAGATCTCTTTAACTCGCATCGTGATCTGATTGAGTTCCAGCATCTCCCCTTCAAACGATCCACCGCGCCGCGAGACGACCGTATCTCCGATCCTCTGCTGAAGGGTGTTGATGGGAATGTAGATGTCGCTGGAGTAATCCTGGGATGAAAGCGATCCACCAATCGCTGCGGAAGCATTGCGATGCTCCAGAACGCCCACCACCAAGTAGAAGTCCTGATTCTCCGGCATGTAAATCCGCTTTCCGATCGGATCTTCATACGGGAAAAGCCGTTCGGCCGCCTTGGCAGCGATGACGCAATGGCTATCTCGCGCAAAATTCTCGGCATCGGTCAGAAAATGACCTCGGTTGACCTTCAAGCGATTTACGTCGGCATACTCGGGAGTGCAACCAACCAACCTGCCGTCGATCACTCGATCGCGATACTGAAACTGTCGCCGAATCTCGCGAATCGGAAGGGCACTGCGCAGCGTCGGTAGGCTAGCGGTGAGCACTTCGTACTCCTCGCGCGTCAGCCCATAGGGTGTCACCCCCTGCGGATTGAGTTTCTCGCTGGGCGGCTTGATGCTCCGCACGATGATTGTGTCGGCTCCCAGACTTTCGATCTGCTTCTGGGCTTCATCGCCAATCCCTTTGCTGATCGCAAGCAACCAGATGACGCTAGCCACGCCGATGAAAATCCCCAACACGGTCAGTAGCGATCGCATCGGGTGCAGCCACAAACTCTTGATCCCAAGCTCGATCGTTCTCAGCCAGATCATCGGCTCACTATCCTTCCGCAGGCAAGTTGGCCACCGCATGCTCGGCCGCCTCGCGCCGCGATGCTTCGGTATTCTGCCTGTCCCATTGCACCTTGCCGTCCTTCAGTCGCACCACACGCTTAGCTCGCTTGGAGACCTCATCTTCGTGAGTCACTAAGATGATCGTCCTGCCCTCATTGTTCAGTCGCTCAAAGAGCTGCAGGATTTCTTCGGTGGTGCGGGAATCAAGATTCCCGGTCGGTTCGTCCGCCAGAATGAAGAAGGGATCATTGATCAGCGACCTAGCGATCGCCACGCGTTGCTGCTGACCACCGCTCAGCTGCATCGGACGGTGATCCAGACGTTCCCCGAGGCCCACCATTTTGGCAAGGTCGACCGACCTTGCGATCTCCTTCGAACCCAGCTTGCCCTGATAGAAGAGCGGCACCTGGATGTTTTCGACCACGGTCAGCTGCTGGATAAGGTTGTACGACTGAAAAACAAACCCGATTCGCTTGCTGCGGACATCGGCCAGTTGGTCGTCGCTCATCCTCGCCACATCGTCGGTACCTAGGAACAAGGAGCCTGACGTCGGCTGGTCCAGGCACCCCAGCAGATTCAGCAGCGTGCTTTTCCCAGACCCCGAAGGGCCCATGATCGCCACATAGTCACCCTCGGGGACTTCGAACGTCACCCCTCGCAGGGCGCGCACCGTCTCTCCCTTGAGCACATATTCCTTCTTGAGATCTTTTGCCGCGCAGGCCATCTTCACCGGCGCGGCCGACTTCGCCTCCTTGCTGACATCAACCACCACCAGGACCTCCCGGGCCGCGCCCACCACCAGCCCCCGCCTGATCCATCCGCTTCTTGATAGCCGCCGCCATCTCCGATCGATCGATCGCGCCGTCCTTGTTGGCGTCGGTTTCGTCAAAGCCACGCTTGAGCATCTCGCTGCCCTCGGCTTCGTCCTTGGTGATCTTGCCGTCGCTGTTGGTATCCGATCGCTGCATCGCCATGCCAGCGATCGCATCTGGAGACATCGCCGGTCCGCCAGCGCCTGGACCACCTGGTCCCCCAGCACCGCGTCCGCCAGCACCAGGACCTCCCGCCCCAGCAGCTCCAGGACCGCGTCCCGCTCCGCCAGGTCCACCGGCCGCTGCAGCACCACCAGGTGCACCACCTGCAGCCGGCGCGGCCGCCGCCGCTTTGCTCATCTCCGAAATCTTCTTCCGTTCCTCTTCCGATTCTTCAATCTCGGGCAGTTCCATCAGGTCCAGATGATTGCGGGGATTCAGGACCACCTGATCCCCTTCCTCCAACCCCTTCAGAACCGTCACGTTCTTGTCGTTGGTCGCGCCGACCTGGATCTCGCGAGTCTCCCAGCCCGCCCCCTTGGGCACCAGGACGAAGTAGTGCCCCTTCATTTCGTAGACCCCGAGCACCGGAATCTGCAGGGCATCGTCGATCTGCTCGACAAAGATTCGCACCTCCGCAGTCATCCCAGTCCGAATCGTTTCGGGCGGCTGGTCGATCTTCACGTAGGTGGCATAATCCTTGACTGCCGAGCTAAACCAGCTTCCTGGCTCAGCGTACTTATTGACCTTTGTCACCTGCCCCAACAGATCGCCTTGAACGGCATTGACTTTGATTTTGGATGGCATGCCTTCTCGCACCAGCGTGATACGCGATTCGTTGATCTTTGCCTTGACCTGCATCTGCGTAGGATCGGGGAGCACGATGATCGTCTGCTGCTCCCGCACAATCGCTCCCGCCTCCACAACAAACTCCGAACCGCCGCGCGAGCTGAATTTATTGGCATAGACTACCTGTCCGTCGGTGGGTGACCGAATGGTGCAGGCGTCAATCTGCGACTGAATTTCCTTCAGCTTGCTCTTCTCTTCCTCCAGCGTATTCTTGTCCGAATCCAGCTTCGCTTTCTTCGTTTCGATATCGCTGTCAAACTGAACCAGCATCTTCGCCTTGGTCAGTTCGTCGAGCACCTTTAGGCGACCCTCGGCCGCATCCAGTTTGTTCCGCGCATTTTGCACCGCAAACTGCTCCGCTTCGATCTGCAGCGATTTGAGCGTCCCCTTGGCGGCCAACCTCTCGGCACTAGCCAAACTCAACTCCGCCTTCCGCAAATCCTGCTCGGCCACGGCGATTTCGCTCAGGATCGCTTTGCGTTCGGTGAGATAGGTTCCTTCAAGGTATTCCTGGCGAGCGATCATCGCTTGCTTGACGGCTGCCTCAGAGCTGATCACCAGGGCCTCGGCAGCGCTCAGCGTGATACGCTGGCTCTTGAGGTCGTTTTCCAGTTGCGAGCTATCCAGCTTGACCAGCTCTTCCCCATTCTTGACGTAGGTCCCTTCGTCGATCACCCAGAGGATCGGTGTGCCACTGGTTCCTTTTCCTTTGACTTCGCATTTGACCTCGACGTTGCTGCTGCTTTCGATCTCCCCCTGCTCCAGGACGATGTGATCGAAAGGCCCACGCATCACCGCTTGCATCACCGGTTGGTTGCTTGGGCTGGTCGCCTTCGCTTCCCGGTAACGCCAGTAGGCATAGCCCGAGGAACCAAGAATGCCGATCAGCAGAAGGACAAGCCAGAGGATGCTCCCACTTCGAGAGGGGGCTGTCTGGGTCGACCGACCGGAGCGGCTGCGGAACTGGAGGCTTGAACTTCGTTGCATAGCAGGCTTCATCGAAAATTCCTCGTGGGAAACGGCGTCCTGACGGCGGTCGCCTTCCTGCTTTGGCAGGAACGAACTTAGGTGGGACCATTGGGGTATGGTAGGCGGGGCAGCAATCGGCGGATCGTCAAATCTTCGAAATCACCCCGCTGCCAGCAATCCTACTAATATAGGGAACCCCCACGAGCCCTCGAAGGCCCGCTTTGAGGACGAAATTGGCCGGAAACTGCGTTGAAAATCGCTTTCCGCCAGCCCTCGGAGCCCCTTTCTCCGCCATCGCCTCATTTTCTATTTCGGCGATTCAACCCGCAAAACCGTAACAGATTCACACGGTAGCCAAAGAGTCCAGCGGTTTTTTCGTTCTCCCACCCCCCCCGCACCAAGCAACCCAACACCTGCGAAACCTCTCTCCCTTTACCTCATTCGATCACACTCTCCAGACGCGAATCCCTCCAGAAAAACTCCTAAATACAAAGATCTCATGAGGCGGTGGGAGAGGATTCGGGCAAAGCACGATCAGGGCTGCTTGACCGATTGGAATTCCCGAAGGCGATTCTGGAGGTGGCCGGGGAGACGGTGAAAGCCGAACGGCGGATCAAGGCCAACGAGGAGCAGGATCGAGTGATTGCGGCATGGCAGGAGCTATTCCATGAGGTGAAAAGTCAGAAGACGCATCGGATTGTCGAGCGGATTGTTGCCGACATCGACGGCATCGTCCAAAACCTGTGGTTTCCCGGCTGGCAGAAAACATTCTTGGACAGCCAGAGATACCCCCCTTCGGAACCCCCAGAAAAAGCCAGCCCCATACCTACTACCAGCGTATCGAAATTACTACATTGTACGAGGCGTCTATACCGCAGCGATTGGAGGGTGTCCCGTCTGGAGCAATCCGTCACCTGGTCAAATTCTGTATCGCTTTGCTGACTCGATGATCCATGGATACACCCGATCCGACCCAATTGCTGGGCAACTCATTTTTCTATCCATCGCTCTGGCAGTGCGGGAGGATTTTATGGGGACCAAAGATTGGTTTCGGAGAAAAAGAGAACCAAAGCAACCGGAAGGGGCGGAGATTAGCGATTGGTTATACCGCCACCTAGGGCAGCCATCCCCATCCGATACCGGGCCTGTCGACGCTACAAAACTTGCGATGGCGGACAGCCGTCGACGAGTCTACGCCGAATTGTTTGGTGCACCCGATGCCGTTCTGACGGACCCCGCTCCCGACGATCCTGTCATCGATGTCCTTCGATTCCCTCCAAGCCGACGGAGAAAGTTTTATACCTATGTCACCAGTGGGATGAGTGAGCGACCGATGCGAACTCCTGAGGGGGTGGGATCGGAATGCCGCCGTGCGGAATTGATTTTTTACACAGCTACCGCTCGCGACGATTACGGACAGGTACTCGGGTCGATGGCTTGCTTCGTACACCTTCTAGACATTTGGCTTCACTGGGGCGCCCATGTCCCGCATCGCTCACCGCCCGAACCGCTCTTCGGTACCCGGCTTCTCGATACGCTCTTATTCCTCCCCTCCAAGGTAACTGCTGATGGAGCATTGGGGGAAAAGCTTCGAATCCAAAACGATCCAGTGCAATTTCTTTGGTGCGTGCCCATTACTACTGCAGAAAGCCGGCTTCTAGACACCCAAGGCATGCAAGCCCTCGCTAAAAAGTTCGATGCGAATCGACATCCAATCATCTTTTCAGGTGATCGCGACAGCTACGTCTAACCGGAGCACCGCATCGGAGTAAGTGGGGCCAGATACGATCGTTCGATCTGTCGGCATCCTTGCCTCAGCCATCTCCTCCATTGCACCGCGATGAGAAGATTGCATCGCGAAAAGAAGAGAGAACGGCTGGTTTCGATTTGCCGGAAGAGGCTTCGAGTTTAGCTGCCTCACTAAATCGCTCGATCAGCACGCCTCCGAGGTCACCTCTGTCGCCCTCCCTAGAAAGTCGCCTCGCGTATCAACGCTTCCTTTTCCCGACGGGCCACTGCTGCAGCAGTCGGAAGCCCAAACTGGGGCTGTGGTAGTTGCTGGGAACAATCCGCTGCTCGATCCATGGCGTATCGGTCGGCCCGAAGTCGATTTCCAGATGCAGATAAGGGAGACTGCTGGGAGTTGGGTAAGAGCGAGCGAACTGGAGGTAGTGCAACGGCAAAGCATCGGCCTGCAACCAGTACTCCAGTTCCGCTTCCACAGCCCCCTGCAAGATCTCGGTGATGTCGATTTGATCAATTCGCTGGTGAATGCCGTGATGGCTACAAATCTCTCTCCAGGGCTGCTGGTCTAAGGGCGGATCGGCAGCCTCGGAGCGGACGCGGGCGCGAACGCCCATCGACGCTTGATCGAGAAAGCTGTGCAGGTTCAGACCGAGGCGGGCCTTTCGCACAGGACGATCCCACTGATAGCGGGATCGAAAATAGCCCCGCTCTCCCAATTGGGATGGTCGCAGGTAGGCAGTCTGCTGATCGGTCTCGAGATGCAACTGCAACCCTTGCATCTCTTGGAAGTGGTCGTTGATTCCGTAGTAGCAGTCGAAAAGATGGTCGAACCCGTGACTCTGGCTCGATCCAATCACCACCTTCTGCCGCCTCGACAGTTGCTCTCCGCTGTTCGAAAAGTCGACCGCACCATTCATCTGGACGGGCTTCCGCAGTTCGCGATGAGTCCATTCCCAGTAGCGTCCGAAAACCCCCTGGATCGCATGACTGCGATCGGGGATGGGAATGGGATCGAGATGCGAAGGGTTGGGGCGACTGGCGAATCGTGACAGATCTTCATGCGTCGCCTGGCCGGTCAGCAAGGGATAGACGTAGGCGGCAAATAGGAGGTCGAAATCCCAACTGATCTGAAAGAGTGGCTGGTCGGTCTGGTCACGGTTGCAGATTCGCAGGAACTGCTCAATCTCCTCGTAGGTTACCGAACGGACTGGGGCATCCAGATCGGGCGGCACCCCCTTCATCGCGGCGGGTAGCTCTCCCAGGGTGGCCAGATACTGACGCTGTGTCACAAGCGACCTTCCGATCAGGAATTCCTTATCACCATGGGTGAAAAAAAGCCGCTTCAACGGTCCCCGCTCATCGATCGGTGGTGGAGATTTGGCGTTCGCTAGCAGTTGGATAGGGGCTGGAAAATGAATCAGCTCCACGCCGTTGGCCATTCGGAATGTGTTGGCGTCGATCCACTCGCCCGAAGCGGCAACAGTGGTATCTCCTCGGGAGACTGTGTTGCCATCCTGCTCCAAGACACGTGCCCTCTCCGCTCCAGATGGCTCAGCGTTCCTTCCTTTCAAAGATTGCGGTGACTGGATTGCCGCTGGCCGCAGGAGGAGCCACGGGAGGGTGATCAGCAAGGCACCGATCAAGGTGGCGGGCAGAGCCCAAGCACGCTGCTGGGATGATGATGGGAGCCTGCCCACGGGCGTCACCATCGATGGAAAGACGCGGCGGACTGCCTTGCCGAATTCGATGGCAGACCCGTAGCGTTGGGATGGATCTTTTGCCAACGCACGCTGGAGCACTTCGATCAGGGAAGGATCGATACCGGGGGGCAGGGGATCGAATCGAGGTTTTTGGCTGAGGATCCCTTGCGCAACCTCGGCCGCATGGTCGCTGCCAAAAGGGTGCCGCAAGCCAAGTAGCATGGCGACGATCAGCCCCAGCGAAAAGAGGTCGCTTTGTGCCGTCAGCGGTTGCCCCTGCAACTGTTCGGGACTCATGAACGGAAGTGTGCCGGCGGGGTCTAAGGGCTTGGAGGAGTGAAGAGGATCGATTGCCAGCCAAAAGTCGATGATGACCAAGCGGTCCTGATCGCGATCCAGCAGGATGTTGGAGGGCTTCAGATCACGATGGATCACCTGCTTGCGGTGAATTGCTTCCACTGCCTCAATCAGCTGGTCGACTCGTTGCTGCCGCTGTTGGATGATGGACGCATTGGGTGGTTCGAGGCATTGCTGGAGGGTGGGCCCATCGATCCATTCCATGACAAAGAAGACCAGCGGCATTTCGTCGGGAGAGGCAACGTGGAAGATCTTGACGACACCGGGATGGGAGATTTGACTGGCCAGACGCGCCTCGTCGATGAATTGCTTGGCATGGACCGGGGCGCTGGCAAGGTGAGGGGACAGGAACTTGATGGCGACTTGGCGATCCAGCTGTCGGTCGCGAGCGCGGAATACGAAGCTGGTGGGACTGACCGAGACCAGCGAGTGGAGCGCGTAGCCGCGGAGATCCGCAATCGCCGGCTCGGGGTCCGAGGTGGGTTGGGTATGCCGGAGCAGTTCCATCAACTGCTGTTCGGCATGAATTGGGTCTCCTTCGCCTTGTAGCGTTCTGGCGAACTCAAGGAACGCCCCCCCCAGTTCCTCAGGCAACGACTCCACTTGGCGATGGCTTTTTTGCAATGCAGCCAGTTGCCGAACCACCCCTGGTTCAACCTTGGCTAGTCGCTCCAGGAAGGCCTGCCTTGCTTCCTCCGATGGAAGCGTTTCCAGCTCCTCAAAAAGCGCAGCGAGTCTTTCCAAGGGGCGATCAACCACAATCAGATTCCTCCGCCAGGAGCTTGAAATGGGCCTCAGACCGAATCCCGCGGTGACGCACCGACCGATTCCGCCGAGCTATGCGAGCCGGAATACGATTCCGTCTCATTTTGCAGATGGAGTGGTGAGCGGGGCGGGGCAGGGGAACTCGCTGGTTCCTCGGGGAATTGCCCCAGCAGATGGCTGGCGATCCAGGCTTTGCAGAAGGCCCAGTGTCGATAGGCGGTAGCGCGGGAGATCCCCAGTCGACCGGCCGCCTCTTCCAGTGAAAGGTCATCGAGGCAATGGAGCCGCACCAGCTCGGCCATTTGCGGCAGTTCCTGTTCCAGGAGCAGGATGGCGTGCTCGAGCGCAACTAGTCGGTATGCAGCCCGGCTAGGATCGCGAAGCGGGTAGGAGGTCGAATTGAGCGGTTCGAGCGACGTTCGTTCGGCACGGTCGCGAGCGATCCGGGAGCGGGCACGATCGATCAGGATCTGCTTCATGATGCGAGTCGCGTAGGGGAACTGACCAGGAATCGCTGTCCCCTGACGTTCGGACCACCGCTGCATTTTCAGATAAAGTTCGTGCACCAGGCCCGTTGCCGTCAGAGTGCAGCGTTTTGATTCCGCTGCGATCAACCTCTGCGCGATCGATCGCAATTGAAGATAGTGCGGTTCATCCATGTTCGAATTGTGGGGTAAATGACAAGGAAAGGCAAACTCCTACCATCAGCTTAGCAGGACCAGGCATAGCCTTCTATTGCGAACCCCACTGGAAGAACCCTGCTGTAGAGACAAAAAGCCCGTGAGATTGCGCAATTGGCTCGAAGTAGGTGAATGAATCGATTCTGAGACAACCCATACTTCGCAAACGCTTACCGTCCGTGGGGATGTTGTCTGAAGTATTTCCACGTCCGCATGCACTCAGTCTGTTGAGGGGGGTTGCCCATAATGAGCCGCTCGAATTGGGTACGACTGGATGGCTGTTCGCAGTGGCGTCCGATGCGAGTGGAACCACTCGAGCGCCGAACGCTTCTCTCAACTTTCACCGTCTTGGACTTCGATCAAAACCACATTCCATACTCTTCCGCTGGGCCCGTTATCGGCGAAGTTGCCGGAGGACCTTGGGGTGATTTCTATCGCCTCAGTGACACCAATTTCGGCAACAACACTTCTGTCCTTGCGCTCAATCAACCCATCCCCGGCTCGCAATCGTCGATCGAAATTGAATTTGACTTCCGCATCGGCGAGCATCGGTTCACTGGGAATCCTGCAGACGGAATCGCCGTAGCATTGGTAGACACGAAAACGTACGGAAATTCCGGCACGCCGAATATCAACGAGTTCCTCCTGGTTCATCCAAAATTTCCAACCTTGAAGGACTCCCTGATTGTCAGCCTTGCGACTTTTGAGCAAAGACGGGTCAAAGTCGGGGCGAACGGCAATACCTGGGAAACTTTTTACGATAGCCGACTGGAGCAGACCGTATCAGGGAGATGGCATCACTGGAAAATGTCGGTTGTCAAGGATGGGGTCGATCGCATTGTGAACGTATGGATCACCAATGCGGACAACCAAACCTACCGGATCGTTGATTCCCTGCGAGTTGCTAACTTCGCCGCAGAGGAAACGCGACTGGTGATGTACAGCAAGATCGGTGCGACGGCTTCCCGTCATGAATTTGATAATTTGCAGATTCGTTCGAACGTCCAGCCAACACTTGATGCGATCAGCAATATCAGTATCCCGGAAAATTCTCCGAGCCAAACGATCCCGATCTCGGGTGTGACTCCAGGGGGAACAGAAAGCCAACCTCTCCGGGTGACGGCAACCAGCAGCCTGCCGGAACTGATCCCTCATCCCGACGTCCGCATGCTCCGATCGCTAGACAATCCAACGCTTGTCACCGCGGGGAACACGACGCGCGCCGTGACTGTTGGTGACTGGAATGGCGACTCCCACCCCGATATCGCCGCTACCAATCAAGTCGCTGGCAATCTTTCGGTTTCCTTCGGAAATGGAAAAGGTAGCTTTTCCGAAATCCTCAGCCTTCCGATGAACCAGGCGCCCTCGTTCGCGGTGGCCGATGACTTCAACCTCGATGGATTCGATGATATTGTCGTCTCGAATAGTCAAAACAATTTAGTCACTGTTCGCCTTGGGAATGCCCAAGGCACCTTCTCCCCGGCTGCCTCTTTCCCCACCGGAAATGGAGACGTTGATCCCGTCTCTTCCGGCGTCCATGCACTAGCGACCGGCGACTTCAATCAAGATGGTCGCATCGACCTAATTGCCACCAATATCATCCACGACTTCGTCAGTATCCTGCCAGGTAATGGTGCAGGAGGGTTTGGAACCCCGGTTCAAACCCTCCTGGGGCCCACGGGTAATACGCCACCGCAGCCGGACGGCCCCAGTGGTATCGTCCCAGGGGATTTCAATCGCGACGGCTTTCTGGATGCTGCCATAGCCATTCTCGGTGACGGCACCGTTCGGATCCTTTTGGGCAACGGCAATGGGAACTTCACCTCCGCCTCCGGCTACCAGATTGGCAGTCGGGCCAAAGCAATCGACACCGCGGACTTCAATGGCGACTCGATCCTCGATCTGGCTGTGATCAACGACTTGGACTCCCAGGTCACCATCCTGCTCGGAAGTGGATCAGGGACCTTTACCCAATTATCCCCAACCTTCGCAGGCGCCGGCTCCCAGCACATCACCTCCGGCGATCTCGATCAAGACGGTCGCCACGACCTGATCGCTTCCGCAACCAACAGCAGAACTTTCCTGCTCCGAGGGCTCGGCAATGGCCAGTTTCAGACCCCCGTGCAACTGGCATACGACACCAGTGAGCGAACAATCAACAATTCGCTCGTTGTCGACCTGAATCACGATCAGTTTCCTGAAGTCGTATCCGCCATCTCCAACGAATCGCAAATCGGCGCCATAGGGGTTCTCTGGAATCAGCAGGCAACCAGCGGTCTCCTGACACTTCAGCCCATTCCCCAACAGTCAGGGGCTGCCACGATCGTTGTGCGGGTGGAAGATCCTGGGCTGGATGAACGATTCGATACGCCCCAGGATAATGGGATCACGACCCGCCAATTCGTTGTGACGGTCCAACCTGTCAACGATCCTCCGACGGCGGTTGATGATGAAGCGACGCTTTTCGTCGAACAATCGATGCTACTCGATCTGCTGAGCAACGATTTCGATCTGGACGATGGCCTAAACCCCGGCAGTATCGAATTGATGCAACTTCCCCAAGGTGGGACCGCAAGGGTTTCCGAAGGCAAGGTGCTGTATGTTCCCAATCAGCAGCAGATAGGTGTTGATTCCTTTACTTACCGAGTACAGGACCTGGGCGGAAATTGGTCGCGGGAGGCGGTAGTCCGGCTGAATCTTCTGGAGCGTCCAGTGGGAGTCGATGACTCGGTCCAGACACCCCGCGACACTTCCATTTCTATCGATGTCACCGCGAACGATCGGGTGAAAATGTCACCGATCGACCGAACCACCCTAACAATCATTCAGCCTCCGCTGGTGGGGACAGCGACCGTAACAAATGGAATGATTGAATTCTCACCGCCCCTTTTTTATCTAGGCGAAGTACGGTTCCGATACCTAGTCGCCAACAACCAGGGGATTGAAACCAATCCAACGGAAGTGGTGGTGACCGTCGCGGGAAGCCGATTGCAGAACATCCTGTATCCGGTGGATGTGAATGCCAACGGAACGGTCACAGCAATCGATGCACTCTTGGTGATCAACGAATTGAACTTGAATGGATCGCGGCCCGTGGAGTTGATCGCAGGGGCGGCACCACCTTTCTACGATGTCAGCGGAGATTTCCAGGTCAGCGCGTTGGATGCTCTTCTAGTGATCAATCACTTGAATCTTTTCGGCTCCGGGCCGATCGGTGACGGTGAGGGAGAATTGTCACTCGATGCCACCGACTCGACGCTCTCCATCGAATTCCATCGAACCGATTTGCTGCACGATCTGGCGTTGCTTGCCTGGCTGGAAGATCCCCTCCGAGAACGACTGACGCCGCATCGGACGGGTAACTTCAAAGGCGGTGTCCATTCTCAGCCAGTCAAGGGGAACCAAAGCACCACCTAATCGTCAAATCCTATCGCAGCAACTCGCAGCCCTCGGTCGTCAAATATCGATGTCGGACAGCGCGCCTGAGTGGCGCGATGGTGCCAATTCCGGGAAGCCCTCGCCGATGGCTCGGGCACCGTTCTTGGGTTCGACTCGCCCAAGAGTGACCCTCGGCAGAGCATCTTTCGCCGTCGTGTTGAGTCCGGTGCTGAGGTGGCAGTGCAGCGTATCGCCATCGGGATACCGACCCTGCGACTGATCATAGTCCGCAACTCGCATGAGCATGGAGGCCAGACTTCTCAGGCCAGCGGCGTTGCCGTAGATGTTGATGTCCGCGCCATACATCCCCTGCGAGATCCAAGCGACCAGATACTCAAAATCTGGTTGGGCGTTTTCGTGCTCGATCTTCTGCATCATGGCGACTTTCAAAAGGACGGATCACGATTGCAATGAGCGGTTCGCGACCTTGGACTTGCCATCAGGACCGATTTCATAGCAAGGCCGCTGCATTACGTGGTTCTACCGAGTCTCACGCTACAGGGCGATTTCCTCGCGAGCCATCGATAGCCACTCAACCACAGAAGCCACGCGCGGAAACCGAATCCACATTAAAACAAGCAGTGCGATAGGTACAGCGAGAAACCAGCGGGGAGCACCTCCGAATCCACCAGTAAGGGCAATGCAACTCAGAAATCCTGCTCCTTCCAGCATCGCCATTCCGACGATGTGGCCCGTTTGGAAAGGCCCGACAAGCGCTTCGGCAGCGACCTGCGATTTTCCGCGGTAGGCCGCAAGACCCGCACGCTGAACGATTGGCGGAACCACAAAGGACATCACAACGCTCATGATTGCAAAGCCGAGTGGAATGAGCGGCAATGAGTTTGAGTCCTCGGAGAAGCGAAAGCCCTGCGAAGCAATGAAGACGAGGTAGGCCGCAACGCCGGCCATAAGCGCTAGGTGGATGATTTGAAGCGACCGGACTTTGGGAGCAATCTCGGCAGCCGTAGACTCTGCATCTGTGTTCGATAGGGGCATGCTGAAGTCTCCATTGATAAAAAGCTGTGTCGTCGCGAGGTGTTGCAGCGACTTGAGCGTAACCAGCATGTAAAATCCGTCGATCTCCATCAAATCTTCGAACGCAGATTGTCATCCAGTCAGCCTAAGAGCCTATCCGATAACTCAGAATCCAAATGAGCTTGCCGCACCGGTGAGTCCTGTTGTAGTCGAGAGTT
Source organism: Planctomycetaceae bacterium (assembly GCA_040375295.1). Taxonomy (GTDB): domain Bacteria; phylum Planctomycetota; class Planctomycetia; order Pirellulales; family Pirellulaceae; genus JBEISR01. The sequence continues at coordinate 67 of JBEISR010000046.1, read as the reverse complement.
GGTAACAAAAACAACTCAAATACAAAGGACTCACCATGGATGGTGCGAGCAGCTTTGATGACTACCG
>JBEISR010000005.1:0-221040 GCA_040375295.1 Planctomycetaceae bacterium | reverse complement strand
GGACCATTGATTTGTCAGCGCACCTTACCGCCGCTTGGGTGCAATCGTTGGTTCGCGCTCTTCGTCGTCACGGTCTTCAGAGGCCGCCCGATTACCGACGGATGACGGATCAGTCATCCACACGAGTATACCGATCACGCCAAACAACGTCGCGAGTATCCAGGTGACAATCGGCAGATAGATGTGAAGACCACCAACCGCGCGGACTCGCTGCTCTACAGAGTAGTAAGGCATAGAGTACTCAGTTTTGATAGCCTCTAGGCGCTGTTTGTCGATCAATTGGTACGCTTGAAATTCGTGTGCCGTTGCCATGCCGTGTGCATCATGGATCGCACGAACAAGCGTTGGCAATAACCACGACAGGACAATTCCGAGAATGCAGAGTAACAGTGCAGGTATGCGATACTTCAAGCAGTGAAGACTCCGTGACTAAAGCCGACAAAAGCGCTCGATGGGCGAACGGCTCCGTTCACCCAGCCCGCGCGGTGAAGTTTTCCAATTCAAAAGCACCCGATCGCGGGCTTGGGTGCAACGGTTGGTTATCCGACGGTTTCTTGCGTGTTTGGTAACATGATATGGACTAGTAGTCGAAGAACGCAGCGCCCCGCTCTTGAACCTTTTCAGAGTTCAAGCGTCGAAACGATTCTGCAACAGCGGGGTGTTCATCGTCCGACATATCTAGAACTTTTAACCAGATGTTCCCGAACGATCCATTGCGATTACACTCCTCAAGAATGCCAAGGCAACTGTACGCACACTCAGAGATAAACTCATCATGCATTCGATTTTTTTCGTCGCCATCTTCCATGGCTGAGAAAGTCTCGCGAAACCGCTCGACGATCTCTTCAAGAGCGTCGTTCACTCGTGGCATGCCCGTCCAATCCTGAACCCATTGTACAGGCGTAAAAATGAAACCTTCTGAGTGTTTTCCATGTGGACCGAGCGCCGAATTTTTGCCAATCGCGTAGAGAATACATGCGGCGCCGTAGTCCGTTGGTACAGCTAATGCAAAACCAAAATTGTCTGGATCGTCAGAGATCTTTTGGAGAAGCTCAGTCATATCCTCAAACAGCGCCTTTTGAAGCGGGGCGAACCTTTCCATTGTTGTATCCATCTAAAGTTGCTTGGTCGGATAACGCTGGCGGTAACCGAGCCGCCGTCCAAGAATCTTGATTTAATCAAACGCATTACCGGCGGCTTCGATTGACCGCTTTGTTCTGCGATGTTTGATCCGCGAGGAGGCAAACTATGTACTACGTCCCGTCGAGCAATTGTGACGCCGCGTGTGCTATTGTTGTCATTGGTGATCGTCGTCTGAGGACTATTCGTCCGGGCTTTTGCCCACGTCAACAATACTCGGATTGCCAGTAGTCGCAGATGCGTATTCGTACTTTTCGATTATCGATTTCCACAGCGGCACCCATTTCGCTTGAAAACGTTCTTCGTACACGCGGAAACCACAGACGATTACAAATGCACATAGCATTAGTAGAGTGTCTTCCTTCCAAGCGGAGAAACCAGCAATTAGTGCTCCAGTCACTATGTAGCCCCACATATACGCACTAGCAGACGTAGATGCCGTCGGAGATTTGACGCAGTTGATTAAATATTGCTCGTCGTTGGTGAAATGTGGAAGCGGCATGAGTTTTCGACCTGCAGCGGAGGTAAGGTTCCTTCTATGTCGCAGAACGTTTGCGTTAACGCGGTGGGCGCGTTGGACTATGCCTTCAAAACCCGCGTGATCGCCCGCTCGCGTTCAACGCATGGTTATCCTGCCTTCCTACTCGGTAAAAATTGCAGACTTGATGATTTCACGCCCAACATTGAGCCATTCACCAGCGTACTCGTCGGTGCAGTTAAATGATATAGCAAGCATTCGGCCCTGCGCTGACGTTGCAGTCATCATATTATGAATCTTTGTGTCGACAGCCTCGGACTGAAATTCCAGTTGAGTCCATTCTCTGCCATGATAGTGTTGAAACCCACTGAACATCCATTTGGCGGTCGGTTGCGATTGGCGAATTGAGGTGTCAAGTTGCTGGTGCAATTGCTTGAGTTGGTTCGGTAGGATTCTATTCTGAGTATGGTTTATCGCGATATTGATGGCGCCGGTTGCATTTGTATAAACCAACGTTGGCCGATTGCCGGCAGGATATTTGGTTGCGATTACGGATTCATCCATCAAGCTGAAGCCGTCAGGTATCAAAAGTTCGAGTCCTGGAGTCGGTTGTGACGGCTTCAACGCCACGTTGTCAACCGTCGTTTGCTTGAGCCTTGATGTCGGTTGTTGGGTAACTCCGTTTGAGCTGTTGGACACTGATGTCGACGGCGAATCACAACCCGTCGAAATCAAGATGGTGAGGCAAGCAACGGTAAGCAACCGGTTCATTTTGAATACTCTTATTTAGGATAACGAATTGCGTTGACCGGGCCGCCGCCAATCAACATTAACTCCAGGAACGACGCGATCGGCGGCTCCGCGTCCAACGCTTTGTTATCCGTCATGCCTGGGCATCAGGGCAATGTTACGAATCGAATACGTCAAGCGTAGACTCGGCGTAGTCTTGGAATACCTTTAGGATGAACGAAGCAAGTGAGCGTGCATAAAGCGAGAACTCACCGGTTTCGTGAAACCAATAGTAAACAGCGGAACTGGCGCCATGTACATTCAAGCAATAGTAATTTCCGCCCAGGTCTCCACCAATGATAACGTACTTGTCTGGCCAATCAAATCCGTTGGTCGGCCCACGGTTTCGCATCAAGCGATTTTCGGACACTAGCGTCTTGAGGTCGTTGTAAACACTTCTGGCAGAAGGTTCTTCTTCGCACGACATTAGTTTCATCAGCGGTACGGGAAATGAGTTGTGGAGTTTTCGGTAGTCTGCGTGCAGCCGTATTTTGAATTCGTGCTCCAGTAGTTTGACGATGGATTTTGACACGATGTGTTCGACTTCAGGCGGATAACGTTTCGCATCAGCGGGCCGGCGCGATACGCCTTGATTTCAAAGCCGACCCGACCGCCGGCTCCGTTGCATGCGATTGTTATTTGCTTTTCTGGTGGTGCAGATACGCGTGTTGGGAAGCAAGCGAGTTAAATCATTTGTTTGCTTCTCGCTTGGCTTCGTCTTGCCGTATCAATTCTTTTACGTCAATTCTACCCTTAGAGCTTTCTAGGTACTGCTGAAGGCCTTGTGATTGTTCAGACCTTGCTGGCTTGAACTTTTCACCGTTCCGAATGATTCCGGACGCGACAGAAAATCCGAAAATTGACACCACCCAGAAGAGCACCGCCATGCCGGCAAGAAAAAGCTTTGCGGCGGTTTCCGCCTTCCTGGGTTCCAACGCACCAAGTCGGCGACGGAAATAGCTCAGCAAAACGTCTCGTGAAAATAGGTAATTCTTTTCGAACGACCACCAGAGTAGGGTGAACAGCAACGCAACAACGCCCACGACGATTGCGGTTGCCAAAGGACGTTCAATGTGGAAAGGAAGGTTTAGCATCTTTCTGGGCCGTCACCTTGGAGTGAATGTAAACAGCGAATGGCTTGCAAATAACATTTATTCTACAGATTCAAAAAAGCCGCTAGGTCTGCATAACGCTGGACCGGTGCCGCCTTGACCTGTTGACAAGCAGTGCAAGATGTATCAATTTGTACACCAATTAGCTGCCGTGATACCTCGGCGGAGTTGCCGGGCGAGCGTTATCTCGAACCCTTTTCTACCGATTGAAATTCTACAGGAGGTCGCGACCCATGCAAGAAAATTCCCCCTCCACCCCATCCAAAGAGCCTAAACTGCTCGATCAACTCCGCCACAAAATGCGGATGCTCCACGTCGCCAAACGGACCGAAGAAGCCTACATAGCCTGGATCTACCGCTACCTCTGCTTTGCCCGCAATCTCCACGGACAATGGATCCACCCCAGCCAACTCTCCGACCGCGAGATCAATGCCTTCCTCACCCATCTCGCTGTCGACCGAAAGGTCGCTGCCAGCACCCAAAACCAGGCACTCGCCGCGCTCCTCTTCCTGTACAAGAAATTCCTCGGCACCGAACTCCAACTCGACGCCGTCCGGGCCAAGCCCAGCCACAAGCTTCCAGTCGTCCTCTCCCCGTTAGAAGTCGCCACCGTCCTCCGGCTCATCATTGCAGGCCCTCAGCACACCATCGCCAGCCTGCTCTACGGCGCCGGACTTCGCCTGATGGAGGCCTGCCGCCTGCGCATCAAAGACCTCGACTTCCCTCGCAAACAAATCGTTGCCCGCGAAGGGAAAGGAAGTATCTGTTTCCCTGCAAAAACAGGAGACGTCCAAGCTGCTTCATCATGAAAGCCTAACCACCAAAAGATATCCGAAATGGCGGGATGCCACGTTCAAATCCTAGAAAAGGTACCTGACACCTTTTGCACGTCCATCCGAAGGCGCAACTGCTCCATGAGCGTTCGCTGTTGCACGGCGGTTAGCGCATCAAATGCTGCGAGAATTGAATCGGTAGAAATTGACAACTTGAGAATGCCTCCTGTTGACGAACGGCTGCGATGACCGAGCGGGCGGGAAGTCGAGTTTCGATCAGGAATCAGCCGAATCGCCACTTCGGTCCATCGGTTTGTTCCACTTCGTTTCGAAACCCCAGGCATGGAAACTCCCGGATGTTCGAAGTTTCTTGAGTGATGCAATGTGATTATCAGAAATGTACTTATAGTTAAGAATGACCAGCGATGGCTTTGGAGATGTTCTCGCAAATCTCGCCGAAGATAGCCAAGCCTCGATGTCTTCGTAGTCCCAAAAACACTGGTTTGATTTGCCAAAGATAAAGCCGCGAGCTTCATCGTCCAAGCAGCAAACAAGAAACTCCGCTTCAAGCGACTTTGCCGTTAACTTGTCCGAATGCACTCCCCACTGCGCCCAATAAAAAATGAAACGAGTGATATTTTTGACACAAGAAACTTTCAAAGTCAGATCCGTTCCATCGTCATTCCAAAGAAGAATAGAGAAAGTCGCATTTTGCTGAGAAAAACGCATCAACTCTTCGACGCTACTCACTTCAACTTCCGGATCAGCATCCACTTGGTTCGCATAGCAAGCGATTCTCTCGCTCTCGGGTTTAAAGAGCGACCAGCCCGCGTTGTACAGCGACTCCAAAAGATGTGGCAATCGTTCAATACGATTGCCGTCCAACTCGATCGTAACAAAAAAGTCGCCGTACATTCTTACTTCTTTCCAGGATCAGGAAAAATATGAATCCTAGAAAAGGTACCTGACACCCTTTCTACGCCCGGGCCGAAGAAGCCTCGTCAGTGCCTGGAGGATTTGGAGCGGTCGGTCCAGCGGCCGATCAGGTAGTAGAAAAGCGGCGTCAGAAAGATCCCAAAGATCGTCACACCCAACATCCCGCTTAATACCGCCACGCCCAACGTCTTCCGCATCTCGGCTCCCGCCCCCTCGGCCAGCACCAGAGGCACGACGCCCAGAATGAAGGCGAACGAAGTCATCACGATCGGGCGCAGCCGCAATTTGCAGGCATCAACCGTCGCCTCCAGAATTGGCTCTCCGGCCCGAACCTTCTCCCTGGCAAACTCGACGATCAAGATGGCGTTCTTGCACGCCAGTCCCACCAGCACCACGAACCCGATCTGCACAAAGATGTTCAGGTCCATTCTTGCCAGAAAGATTCCGATCAGCGCGCTGAAAATGCACATCGGCACCACCAGAATCACTGCAAACGGTACCGACCAGCTTTCGTACTGCCCCGCAAGAACAAAAAAGACAAGGATGCAGGCACCGGCAAAAGCGGCGATGGGATTACCCAGCCAGTCGGCCAGCGTCTCTAGGCGACTGGATTCCTTCTCCAACAACGACAGCTCTGTCCACTCGTACCCGAAACCTGCCGGCAACGTCTGCTTGGCTACCTCTTCCACCACCTCCATGGCTTGCCCCGAGCTGACGGTGGGGAATGCAGCGCCGTTGATGGTGGCCGAGGGAAACATGTTGTATCGGGTCACCAGGATCGGTCCGGCTGCTGGCTGGATATCGACTACCGACCCCAAAGGGATCATCGCGCCGGTCTGACTACGCACCTGGATCTGCTTGACGTCTTCGATCGAGCTACGGTACTTCCCTTCATTCTGCAAGATCACTTGCCAGGTGCGACCAAAACGATTGAAGTCGTTGACGTAATTGCTCCCTAGGTAAATCTGCAGCGCAGAAAACACCTCCTGCAGTGGAAGTCCCATCGCCTTGCATTTTTCTCGATTCACGTTGACAAACCACTGCGGCGAGGTGGCTCGAAAACTGTTCACCATCCCCAAAATCTCAGGGCGGCTAGTTCCTTCCTTGGCCAACTGGTCGGCCGCATCGGTCAGTGGTCGCAGACCAATATCCGATTGATCCTGCACCATCAGCTTGAAACCACCAGCCGATCCCAAGCCGTCGATAGGGGGAGCGTTGTACACGGAGACGAGGGCATCGGGGATTTCACGATTCAGCTGTGCTTTGAGCCGCCGTTCCAGATACCGCGCCTTCAGTTCGGGAGCCATTCGTTCATGAAACGGATCGAGGATCACAAAGAGACCACAAAGGTTCGATCCGATGGCACTCAGGATGAATGACTGCCCAGGTACGGAGATCACGTGCGCGACCCCAGGTGTCTGGGAAATGATTTTCTCGACATCTCGCAGCACCGCCTGGGTGCGTGGCAACGACGCGGCATCGGGCAGTCGAATGTCGGCTACTAGATACCCTTTGTCCTGCGTTGGGATGAAGCCGGTAGGGATTTTCGTAAGTCCCCAATAGGTGACTCCCAACAATCCCAGGTAGGCCAGCAGGACGATCGGGGCCAGTCGCAGAATCCAGCGGACGATCGTGCCATATCCATTGGCTGTTCGATCGAAGAAATGGTTGAAGGCCGTAAAGAAGGCTCGTATCCATCGATTGATCGGACCGCTCAGTGCCCATCCGGCAATCGCCAAAATGGCGCCGGTCGCCAATGGCCCCCATTGGCCGAGCAAACTGGTGGTGGAATCTGTGGAGTGGCCTTCCAATTCGCTGTGGTCAGCACCTCCCCCAGCAAGCCAGGCCCGCGCCGCCCACCATCCCAGCAAAGCCAGCAGCAGGGCGATTCCAGGACGTGGCAGTGCCTGGGAGTTTCCGTGGCCCCCTGCATGGCCCTCGCCATGCCCGCCGCCATGGGCATCGCGGCCTGAAAAAATCATTCCGGCCACAGCGGGTGTCAGTGTCATCGCGCTGATGGCGCTCAGTAGCATCGATGCGGAGATTGTGATGGCAAACTGTCGGTAGAACTGCCCAGTGATCCCAGACAGAAACATGCTGGGGAGAAACACCGAACTGAGCACCAAGGTGATGGCGATGATCGGGCCAGTGATTTCCGACATCGCCTTGAGTGTTGCTTCGCGGACCGGCAATCCTTTCGCCAACCATCGCTCGATATTCTCCAGCACCACGATCGCGTCATCGACCACAATGCCGATCGCCAGAACCAAGCCGAAAAGCGTCAGATTATTCAGCGTATAACCGGTCGCAGCCAGCACCAGCAGAGTGCCGATCAGCGACACAGCGACTCCGATCATCGGCAGAAGCGTAGCACGCCAATCCTGCAGGAACAAAAAGGTCACCAGAGCCACCAGGATGACCGCATCGCGAAGTGTCTTGAAGACCTCCGCCACCGACTCCGTGATAAAGGGAGTCGTGTCGTAGACGATGCGGTAGCGAAGATCGTTCGGAAACGTTTTCGCCAGTTCGCTCATCTTTCGGCGAACGCTCTTGGCCACCTCCAGCGCATTAGCGCCCGGAATCGTGTAGACCGCCAGCCCCACCGAAGGCGTGCCATCCAAATAGCATCGGGTGTCCTGGTTCTTGGCTCCCAGTTCGATCCTGGCGACATCGGACAATCGCACGATTGGAGCCGACGTTCCATTGCTTGCCGGCTTGCCTGTCTTCACCACGATCCGGCCGAATTCTTCTGCCCTTGCCAATCGACCGAGAGTGGTCAGCGGTAGCTGAAACTCCAGCGTTTCCGGCGAAGGCTGTTGCCCGATTTGACCGGCTGCCACTTGAATGTTCTGCTCTTTCACCGCGGCGACCACATCGGAGGCGGTCAGTCCTTTGGCGGCAAGCTTCTGCTGGTCCAGCCAGACTCGCATTGCATAATCCTGCTGACCCAGCATCGAGATGTCGCCAACGCCGGTGACGCGAGCCAGTGCATCGCGAAGACGAATCTGAGCGTAATTGGAAAGATAGAGCTGGTCGTAGGTTGGTTGTTGAGTGGCTGAGTTCGTTTCCGAGAAGAGATTGATCACCAGCAAGATGCTGGAGGATCGCTTTTTCACCGACACACCGGTCAACTTGACCGTCTCAGGCAACGAGGGAATCGCCTGCGAGACGCGGTTCTGAACCAGAACCTGAGCCGTATTGAGGTCGGTGCCAACCTGGAAGGTCACCGTCAGATTGTAGGCTCCGTCGTTAGTCGACTGGGAAGACATGTAAAGCATGTCTTCGACACCGTTAACCTGCTGTTCGATCGGTGCCCCAATCGTTTCGGCAACGACTTTGGAGCTGGCGCCGGGATAGTAGGCGGTAACCTGCACGGCGGGCGGCGTAATCTCCGGATACTGCGCAATCGGAAGGGTCACACCGGCCACCAATCCAGCCAGGATGATCAGAATCGAGATGACCCAGGCAAGGATGGGGCGATCGATGAAGAAGCGGGCGAGCACGGGTTGGGGTTCCTCGAAACAGGCAAATAGGAATTGATCGATAAGCTGCGGAAATGGGGTTAGGGACCCGGTGGTGGAATGGCCGCGCTGGTTTCAATTTGAACCTCAACCCCCGGAACCACTTTCTGGATTCCGCGTTCGATCACGCGGTCGCCGGCAACCAGTCCGGTTTCAATGACGCGAAGGCTATCGACCTGGGATCCTGTTTCTACCGGACGCCTCACCACTTGATTCTTCTCGTCGACGACGTAGACAAACTGTTCCACCAAATCGTTCTGGACGCATCGGTCGGGAATCGCCAGAACCTGACGCGGTGGCCCTAGTGGAATGCGGACGCGAACGAAGAGCCCCGGGGAAAGTTCTCGGGTTCCCTGTGTTGGCTTGGGGTTCGCGAATTCGGCTCTCAATTCCAGCGTGCCCGTCGCTGGATCGAATCGGTTCTCCGCAAACTCCACGATCCCCTTCCACGGATACCCGGTCTGCGTCTCCATCTCCATTTCCACCGGAATCGTCCCAGGAGATTTCTCAATCAGCTTTCCCTGCCGTACCTGCTCGCGAAACTTCAGCAGCGTAGGGGAATCGATGCTGAAGTAAACGTAAATCGGATCGACGCTCACCAGCGTCGTCAGTAGGGTCTGATCGGCTTGGATCAAGTTGCCAGGAGTGACCAGAGCCCGGCTGGCAACCCCGGTGATCGGTGCTTTCACCGAAGTGTAACGCAGCTTCAGTTCGGCATCTGCTAGCGTCGCCCTGGCGGAATCGACGGCAGCTTCGGAAGAGAGCTTATTGGCCATCGCTTCTTCGTAATCCTGCTGGGAGACAGCATTCGACTTGAGCAGATCTTCCAGACGCTTGACCTCCGCAGCGATTTGCTCCGACTGCGCCGTTACGCGGCGAATCTCCGCCTGAGCCTTCTGGACCGCAATCTCAAAAGGTTCCCGATCGACCAGGAACATTGGAGTGTCCTGCGCGATCTCCGCCCCGTCCTGAAAGAGGAGTTCCTTCAGGTATCCGGCGACGCGTGAGCGCACTTCGATCGTCTGTTTGGCTTCCGTGCGGCCGGTGTAGTTGGCGTAATCGGTGTGTTCGATCAGCAAGGGCTGCGTCACACCGACGCGCGGTGGTTCCTTGTCTGCCACCGGTCGGGTGGCAGGTGAGCAACCTAGTGGAAGCAGAAGAAGAAAGAAGACAATATATCTGCGGGACATGGCGCACCCTTTTGGGTCGGTCTAGAGGATGAGATCGATAGCAGCCACAGCGTCATGCTGGCCATTGGATTTCAAGAGGCTACCACGATAGGATGTCGAATCAAAGTAGGGAAAGCGGACGAGTGCTTGCATCAAGCATCGCCAAGCCCCTCATGTGGCTTGGAGTGCGCAGCAAAATCACGATGCCCTAACTATTTTGCTGGGAGCGATTCGACTCTTGCCGCGATCTGGACAAGGGAATCTTTAAGTCGCACGCAAAGACGCCTAAGCGCGAAAAAGGAGCCGACTACCGTTTCCAATAGGTCAACTTATCGCCGCTTCAGATTCAGTTCATGAAACCATAGGTCCTCGTTGGGAACATTCAACTCGATGTGTTCGAAGATCCCGCTGGCGTTGCAGACGAAGTGTGCCGTGCCTTCGTCGAACCAGGCGTACTGTTGGTCCCAATGGATGACAAAGGTATCGTAGTGGAGATGCTTTAGGGTCCCGGCCAGCCCAGGGGTTCGCAGGAATGTGATTCGCAATTGGTCTGCGACCGCATCGACTTTTACCGGCCCGTACATCGGGCATTCGAAAACACCCTGGTAGTCGGTCAGGGGATGGCTCGGTTTGGTATTGGTGGCGACTGGCTGGATCGCCTTATCGATTCGGTCTCGAAATGCCTGCCGCGACTTGCGAAACAGTTCCAGGTTCTCGCCACTCCAATCCCTATGGGGAAGCCCTAGAGCAAGATCGATCAATTCGTAGGTTGCTGCGGACGGATAGCCGGTCATGCTGTTGGTGAGCACCACCACCCCCAATTGCTCTTCAGGGACCAGCATCACCTGAGAGTACATGCCATCGTATCCGCCGCCGTGAGCGATCAGTTTACGACCTTGGTAATTGGAAAGAGCCCATCCCGAACCGTAAGCTCGAAAGTGCGTCGACGGAAAACGGCTGGCGCTAGCTTCGGAAATCGGGACGATCGTCTGGGGTGCCCAGAGATCCAGCAATGTCTTCTGCTTGACCAACGGGCCTTCCAGATGGCTCGCGTTGCGAAGCAAGGCAGCGACCCACTTGGCCATATCTTCCGGCGAGGAAATCAGCGAACCGGCCGGGGCCATGTTGTCCCAATTCATCCAGGGAATCGGTTGTGAAGTCGTCGCCAGCGTCTTGTGGGGCTGTGCAAAATTGCCGGCAGACACAAGATCTCGCACGGAAACCAAAGTGCGATGCATCCCAAGCGGCCGCAGGATCTCCTTCTGCACAAACGATTCCCAAGTTTCCCCGCTGACGGTTTCGATCACCAGGCCAGCGACAATGTAGAGAACGTTCGAATAGCCATAATGGGTTCGGAATGGGCCTTCGGGGGGCAGATGGCGCAACTTGCTGATCAGCGCTTGCCGGGAATAATCCGATGCCCACCAAAGCAGATCGCCGCTGAAGGTCCCCAGGCCACTGCGATGAGTCACCAGGTCGCGGACAGTCAGTTCGCTGGAAATCCAGCGGTCATGCAGGGCAAAATCGGGCAGATGCTTTCGCACCGGATCATCCCACGACAGTTTGCCTCGCTCCACTAGCTTCGCCAGTGCCATCGTCGTGAACGCCTTGGTGTTGGATGCGATAGCAAATACCGTCTGCCCGTCGATGGGATCTGTCTGGGCGACCTGCTTAACTCCCAAGCCGCTGGCCATCAAAACTCGGTCGCGATGGACGATCGCCACCCCCACGCCCGGCACCTGCCATTCCAGTCGCATCGCTTCCAGTCGCTGCTTGGCCGCGTCCAGCCAGGAAGCCAGCTGGGGAACTGGTGGCCCAAGTGTCAGATCGGGTGAGACCACAAAGATCGACTGAGACGCAGGTGGAGGGCTAACTTGCGCATGGGCCAGTGAGTTCAGGCAGGCTAGGGCCACCAACAGTGCCAGGAAATAAACCATCACCAAATCGATCAACAGTCGCATACCAAACACTCTCATCCCTGTTTATCTCGGCCGATGATTCTTGCGGACCATCGAACCGATCTTGGAATTGCTGTTCCCGCAGGCTGACCAGCTTCACCATTTCCACTTTGCCTGCATCTTTACCAGGGTAATTGCAGCCCGTTGGAAGGCTGGCAAAATCGGGAGAAGATGAGGCGAATCAAAATGTCCAGGCGAGCACCAGCGGACGGGAAGGACCGTGTTGGACCAAGGAAAAACCAGGGAAAAGAAATAGTCGGAATTCACGGTTGACTCTTGGCGGTTGGGCGGAACATATTGACGTGTCGCCAAGGTTGCCGGGGTGGTCACGGAAGGCCAAACCGATTGCCAGGAGAGCAGGAGGCGATCCGGCGCATCAAACCAGGGATTCGAAGGTAGACTGCTTGTTTGCCTTCCATCCCATCGACGGAGTAGGACGTGACGTCGACATTCGACCAAGCGATCAAAGAGCAGATTCGGACGAAGATCAACATCGTCGATCTGATCGCAAGCTACACCGAACTGCGGAATTCAGGCCGTCAGTTCGTGGCTCTTTGTCCGTGGCACAACGACACGCGTCCCAGTCTGCAAATCAATCCCGATCGCCAAACCTGGAAATGCTGGGTCTGTGATATCGGGGGCGATGTCTTCTCCTGGGTGATGCAGAAAGAGGGGATGACCTTCCCGGAAGCTGCTAGGCTGCTGGCCGACCGTGCGGGAGTGACCATTCCCGAGCTGACCAAAGGGGGCCGCGGCAACGATGCCGGTTATGGCAAGAAGCAGATGCTGGATGCCATGCGATGGGTGGTGGAGCGATATCAGGCATCGCTCCAGCAGGAACAAGCTGCCCAGAAATATCTGACCGAGCGGGGGATTGAGGGCCGAGAGATCGAGCGGTTTCAGGTTGGCTATGCACCGGCTGGATGGAGTTGGCTGAGGGACGAGGCACGGAAGGCGGGGATCGACGAAAAGCTATTGCACCTGCTGAATGTCCTAGTGCCAAACCAGAACGGTGGACACTATGACCGCTTTCGAGCCAGAGTGCTGTTTCCGATCTGTGATCCGCTCAGCAATCCCATAGCGATCGGCGGGCGAATTCTTCCAGGGGAAGCTCAGGATCGCGAGCAGGCGAAATACATCAACAGCAGTGAAACGCCGCTGTATCACAAGAGCCATCAGTTGTATGGACTCCATCTGGCAAGGGAAGCGATTGCCAAGAGCAAGATGGCAGTGGTGGTGGAAGGATACACCGACGTCATCATGGCGCATCAACATGGCGTCCAAGAAGCAGTTGCTGTCTGCGGCACGGCGCTGGGGGATGGGCATATTCGACTGCTGAAGCGCTATTGCGATTCGGTGGTCCTGCTGTTGGATGGGGATGAGGCGGGGCAAAAGCGAACCAACGAAATCCTCAACCTGTTCGTCGCAGCGAATGTCGATCTTCGAGTAGCAACCTTGCCAGATGGTTTGGATCCGTGCGATTTCTTGATCGAACGAGGTGGGGACGCACTGCGGAAGGTGATCGCGGGAGCAAGCGACGCCCTGGAGCATAAAATCCAGGTGTCGATCCGCGGCTTTGACCCTCTGGCGGACACGCACCGCGCCACCCAATCACTGGACGACATTCTCCGCACACTGGCCCTGACGCCCGATTCCAAAGCCCCAGGGGCTCCTGGAGCTCTGCGGCGCGAGCAGATGCTGAATCGATTGCAACGAACCTTCGGCATCTCCATCGAAATGCTCCGCAAGAGGATGAAGGAGCTGAAGCAACAGAGTCAACGCCTGCGTCCTGCAGACAGTGGTGAAGCTGGCGAGTCCGATTCCCAAGTCCGTACTTCCTTGAAGTATGGCGATCTGGATTCGTGGGATCTGGAGCTTTTGGAGATCTTTGTTCTCCATCCCGAAGTGGTATCCCTGGCCCTGGAACGCTGCTCCGAAGAGTACCTTCGCAGCGAACCGGGAAGGTTGCTGTGGCGTGTTTACCGAGATCTGGAGGCGGATGGGGCAGACCTGGGGTTCGATCAGGTGCTTTGTTGCACCGAGGATCCGATGGTCAAAAACCTTTTAGCTTCGATCCATCTGCAAGCCGTCAGCAAACAGCAGGCGACCCGATGGACTGGACCGCAGCGTCTGCAGGCTTTGCTGGATCATGTCGCCAAGCAGGAGCAGCAGCAGAGGGAATTGCGTATGGTGGAGGCGATGCGGGGGGATCGAATTGGGCAGGATGAAGCTGCCGATCTGCTCCTCCAATTGGTCGCTCACCGACGTTTCGAATTGGGGGTGGAACTGAAGGGGCCGGAAGAAGGAGACGAACCACGATGATTCATTAAGGGTGGCAAAAGGAAAGCCGAAGTGGGAAATGGAGAGCCTACGACGGCGATAGATCAATACACGGTGCCTGACATGGCACCACTACGGGACATTAAAGGAGTGATCGACCGTGGAACAGACAGCGATGAATTTGCGTCATCTGATTGCTGAAGGTAAGAGACAGGGGTATCTGACCTATCAACAGGTCAATCGGTACCTTCCAGATGAGGCCAACAGTGCCGAAAAGCTGGATCAACTGCTTCGAGCGCTCAAGCGCCATGGCATCGAACTGCGAAATGCCCCTGAACCAACGATGGATTATCAGGAAGCCGACGCCGAGGAGGCGCTCGATGTCCCCACCTCTGAGTTGACTCGGTTGACCAGCGATCCTATCCGCCTGTATTTAAGCCAGATGTGCGAAATTCCTTTGCTCAGCCGCGAGGAAGAGATCGGTTTGGCGAAGAAGATTGAGATCCATCGCAAATTGTTTCGCACCGCTGTGCTTGGAAATCCCTGGGCGCTCAAACAAGCCACCATGGTGCTACAGCAGGTTCATGAAGGACTGCTTCCCTTCGATCGAACGATCAAGGTTTCACTGACCGAACAGCTTACCAAGGAGCAGATTTCCGCACGGATGCCGCACAATCTGCGGACCTTGGAGTTTCTCATTCGGGAAGTGCAGGGTCTGTTTCATCAGGTGGTACGGAAAAGCACCCGCAAAAAAGACCGCGATCAAGCGGTGGTTCGGATGATGCGCAACCGCCGCAAGAATCTGGTTCTTGTGGAAGAGTTGTCGCTGCGATCACGACGCATTCAACCTTTGATGAAACAGTTGACGCAGTACTCAGACCGGATGCAATGGCTGAAAAGCCGTATCGCGCAGCTGGAAGATACCGGGTATGACAGCATCGAACTGCGCAGGTTCCGATCGGAATTGCGGCGTCTGATTCTGCTGGTCCAGGAAAGCCCATCGGCGCTGGCACGACGCTGCTCCGAATTCCAGAAGCACCATAAAGAGTTCGAGAACGCCAAGCGAGAACTATCCAACGGCAATCTGCGGCTGGTGGTTTCGATCGCCAAAAAGTATCGGAACCGGGGGCTGAGCTTCCTGGACTTGATCCAGGAGGGAAACACCGGATTGATGCGAGCGGTTGACAAGTACGAGTACCGGCGTGGCTTCAAGTTCTCGACCTACGCCACTTGGTGGATCCGGCAGGCGATCACGCGGGCGATCTCCGACCAGGCCCGTACCATCCGAATTCCGGTTCACATGATCGATGTCCTCAGTCGTCTGCGCGCGCATCAGAAAGAACTGACGCAGAAACTGGAACGAGAGCCGACATTCGAAGAGCTGTCGGAGGTGTCAGGGGTGACGCTAGAAGAGGTGCGGCGCGTGATGGATATCGGCCGCAATCCCACCAGCCTCGACCGGCCTGTCGGCGACGGTGACGAGAATGTTCTGGCCGAGCTTCTGGAGGATCCAGGGCGGGATAACCCGATGAACAACGCCACCAACGGCATGCTGCGAGACAAAATCGAAGGGGTTCTCAAGACGTTGACGTATCGTGAACGCGAAATCATTCGGTTGCGCTACGGTCTCCTCGATGGATACTCCTACACCTTGGAAGAAGTGGGAAGAATTTTCAAGGTGACGCGAGAACGCGTGCGGCAGATCGAGGCGAAGGCGGTTGCGAAAATGCAGAGCCCCGTGCGATCAGAACAGCTAAGCGACTTTCTGAAGAAGGCGGGCTAAGCCAACGGAAGCTTGTTGGAACAATAGTTGTTGCAACGCCAGTTTCCCAGGAAGCTGGCGTTTTTTGTATCGGGAATCCAAGATTCGTGAGCTAGGAACGAAGTGCCGGAAGAGTCGCCATGAGGACTCTTTTTCTTTTGGCGCAAGAAGAGATCGCATTGAGGAGTTGAGGGAATGCATCTGGAAATACGGGAACTCTCCAAAAGGTATTCCAACGGCGTCCAGGCCTTGGATCGTGTGACCCTGACGATTCCTCAAGGGATGTATGGTTTGCTAGGACCCAACGGCGCAGGGAAGTCGACACTGATGCGGACGGTTGCCACGTTGCAGGAGGCAGATTCCGGTGAAGTGCGTTTCGGCGATATCGATGTGCTGAAGGAACCGGACCGGTTGCGGCGAGTCCTTGGTTATCTGCCCCAGGAATTCGGTGTCTATCCTCGGACCAGCGCTACCGAACTTTTGAATCACTTCGCGGTGCTCAAGGGAATCGGTTCTTCGTCACTTCGAAAGGAGGTAGTGGAAGGCCTGCTTCACCGAGTCAACCTCTATGAACATCGCAAAAAAGCTGTTTCCAGCTATTCCGGTGGTATGCGGCAGCGCTTTGGAATCGCACAGGCTCTTCTGGGTGATCCCAAGCTGTTGATTGTGGATGAGCCGACAGCGGGGCTGGATCCGGGCGAACGGAACCGCTTCTACAATCTGCTGGCCGAACTTGGGGAGTCGATCGTAGTGATTCTCTCCACGCACATCGTGCAGGATGTGAAAGAACTCTGTACCCAGATGGCCATTCTCGATCGCGGGCAACTGCTCTATTCGGGCAGCCCCGAGGAAGGCGAATCGCGGCTGGCGGGGAAGATCTGGAGTCGATCGATGAGCAAAGGGGAGCTGGACCAAATCCAGCAGACTCATCGTGTTGTTTCCAGCAAGCTAGTGGCTGGAAGGCCGCTGGTCCATGTCTACAGCGATCAAGATCCAGGTGAAGGATTTACGCAGGTGGAACCAGACCTTGAGGATCTCTTCTTCTCGACGCTGCAGGGGGTAGCCTGATGTTTTGGGAATTCCTCCGATTTGAATGGAAGTATTGGCTTCGTAGCTGGATGGTCTACATTTTTCTGGCGATCGTCGCGTTGCTTTTCTTTGGAGCCGCGGTATCGGACGACATTCAGATTGGAGGGGCTTTCGGGCCGGTCCATCGAAACGCGCCGTATGCGATCCAACGAAGCTATGCCATCGCCAGTCTTCTGTGCGCTCTCATGGTGGCGGCTTTTATCGATGGGGCGGCAACACGGGACTTTGCCACCGGCAGTCGCGAGCTGCTATTCAGCAAGCCGATACGGCGGTGGGGATACTTGCTCGGGCGATTCTTCGGGGGGTTGACCGCATCCCTGATTCCCATGCTGGGAGTTTCCCTCGGGATTGTCATCGCCGGCCTGATGCCCTGGATCGATGCCGAGGACTGGGGAAGCGAATCGTGGCTGGCACACGCTCGTGGCTTTCTCATGTTCGCGCTACCCAACACCCTCTTTTTTGCTGCGGTAGTTTTCGCGATCGCCACCACCACACGCAGCACGTTGATGTCCTACCTTGGACTGCTCGCTGTGATCGTACTCTATGCGATCGCTCAAAATTACCTTAGCGATCTTCGCAATCAGAAGATCGCGGCGCTTTTGGATCCCTTGGGGATCGCGGCTTTCGGCATTGAGACGCGTTACTGGACGGTAGAGGAGAAGAACACGCAAAGTCTGGGATGGACCGAGTCGATGGTTCTGAATCGAGCTCTCTGGGGGGCTATCTCTCTAGCGATCCTAGCGATCGGCGCTCGATTGTTTTCCTTTGCTGATCGAAGCAAGTCCAGGCGGAACCGTCTGCCAAGTGGCGATTTCAGTGCAGCCAGTGCGGCGGTGGGGGGAGTCTCTGTGGGCTCCTATCCTAAAGTGGCGGCGGATAGCCGGGGATGGCAATGGTGGCTCCGTTGTTTTTGCAACCAGTTCGCAGTCGACTCCAAAGCCATTTTCCGGAGCACCACATTCCTCGTTCTGGCTGCTATCTCCTTGCTGAATACCTTACCCTCCCTGTGGCTTGATCTGGGGGAGCGATATGGTGTCAGTTCCTTCCCAGTCACCTACCTACAGGTTCAAAAGATCGAAGGGTCGCTGAACATTTTTATTCTGGCGATGCTGACCGTATTTGCCGGGTGGCTGATCTGGAGGGATCGCGACGCCAAGATGCACGAGATGCTGGGAAGTGCTGCGGCTCCGCAGACTGCCCGACTGCTAGCGCACCTGGCATCGCTTTTGGCATTGGTGGCAGCGATCTATCTGATGGCGATCCTCAGTTCGGTTCTCTCGCAAGCCTCCCGTGGGTACCATCGATACCAGTGGGGCGTCTATTTCCAGTTACTGTTCGGCAACACCTTCTGGAGCATTTCGTTCCTCGCGGTGCTGGCTCTTGCCTGCCATGCATTCGCGCCCAACAAATACCTCGGATATGCAGCCTTTATCGCCGCTGCCATTATTCTGTCGGTCGGTTGGTCCGCACTGGGGATCGATTCGCTGCTGTTTCGCTTCGGAGAAACTCCCCGCGTCGTCTATTCGGAGTTCTACGGGGTGCAGCCGTTCCTTGGGGGATGGCTTGGATTCAGCATCTACTGGACGTTGTTCTGCAGCCTACTTCTATGGCTTTCTGCCATCGTTGTGCATCGAGGAGTCCCCGCGTCACTGAAGGAACGGCTGCGGCGGGGTTGGCGGTCGATGCCCGCTTCCATGACTGCCTGGGGCCTGTGCAGTCTTGTGGGCTGGCTGGGCTTGGGGGGCTGGCTGGGCTATCAGACGATGATGGTCAACCAAATCATCCCTTCCGATGAAGTTGAAATTCGTCAGGCAGAGTACGAGAAAAAGTACAAAAAGCATGAAAAGCATCCAACGCCGCGGATCGAGTCGGTCAAGTACCAAATCGACCTTGATCCACCAACGAGAAATATGGTGCTGAAAGCCGATCGCATCCTGCACAATCGGACCGATGCCGCCATCGATACCATCTTCGTGTCGCTGGATCCAAGGCTGAAGCACGAAGTGAAGATCGAGCGGGGAGTGAAGGTGATGGAGGATAAGGATCTTGGCTTTAGCCAGTGGAAGATCGAACCTCCGATGGAGACCGGTGGCCGATTGAAGATGGAGTCGACAACGGCAACGAATCATCGAGGGATTGAAAACCAGGTAAGCGATCTCCAGTTCCTGCCGAATGGAACCTTCTTTAACAACGAGGTAGTTCCATCGATCGGCTATCAGGTCGATCGTGAAATCAGCGATCCCAAGACAAGGAAGAAGCAGAAACTGGAAGGAATCCTGGAGTGGCCCGAGCTCTCGAGGGAGAACCGAGAAGCCTGTTTCCATCACTATCTTGGAGAGCCGGCCGACTGGGTAGATGTCGAAACCGTGATCAGCACCACCAAGGATCAGATCGCCGTGGCGCCGGGTAGTTTGATCGAGCAATGGACGGAAGGTGACCGTGCTTTCTTTCGATACAAGCTGGATCATCCGTCGATGAATTTCTACTCCTTCATCTCGGCTGAGTACGAAGTCCTCCGAGACAAACAAGATGACGTCGATGTGGAGGTTTACTACCACCCCGAACATGGATGGAATGTCCAACGGATGGCGCAGGCAGTCAAGGATTCGATCGCATACTGCGCCGAGCAGTTTGGTCCCTTCCGACATAAGCAAGCACGGATCGTCGAGTTCCCGAGAGTAGCATCCTTCGCGCAGGCATTTCCGGGAACGATGCCCTATTCGGAAAGCATTGGATTCATCAACGACTTGCGAGATCCAGAAAAAATCGATGTGGTCTACTATGTAGTCGCTCACGAAATGGCCCACCAGTGGTGGGCTCATCAAGTTGTCGGGGCCAGGATGCAGGGCGCAACCTTACTTTCCGAAACCCTGGCTCAGTACACGGCGCTGATGCTTATGGAAAAGCGGTATGGCAAGGGCATGATGCGGGTCTTTCTGAAGTACGAACTCGATGCCTACCTCGAGGCAAGAGGAAGTAGCCGACGGGAGGAAAAACCGCTCATGCGCGTCGAACCAAATCAGGGGTACATTCATTACAACAAAGGAAGCGTTATTCTCTATGCTTTGAAGGAGCTGATGGGGGAAGATCGCATCAATGCCGCGCTCAAGGAATTGGTCGATTCATTCGGCTACAAGGATCCACCCTATCCGACCTCCCTGGAGCTAGTCGATCGATTGAAAAAGCATGCGCCCCAGGAACTACACAGCTGGATCGATGATCAGTTTGGAAAGATCGTGCTGTTCGAGAATCGTCTGATCGATGCCAAGGTAGTCCAGTTGCCTGACGGAAAGTACGAAGTCACAGGCAAGGCGACGTTTAGAAAAGTGGAGGCCGACGGAAAAGGTGTGGAAACCGCGGTGAATTTGGCAGACTGGATTGAGGTCGGGGTAATCGCCAAGCCCAAAGGGGGTGCGGAGGAAGGGGAAGTGAAGCACTTCGAACGGATCTTCGTCGACGGTTCGGAAGCAAACTTTCGGCTGCTGCTGGACGAAGAACCGTACCAAGTCGCAGTCGACCCACGATGCCTGCTGATCGATCGTATTCCCGGTGACAACGTGAAGAAACCGGATCCAGGAACCAGCGACACCGTCGCTGTTGCTGGAACTTAGGCGCGCCGCAGGTCGGCTAGCGCTAAATGCCAATCCAGTCCCCGGAAGAAACCACGACCAGGGGCCATCATGGTTCCCCTTCGATGTGGGCAAGATCAGTCGGCCATCTTTTTCAGAATCGCTTGGTCAAAATAATTGGTCGACATGGCTGCGTCGACAACAAGGGCCTGGGCATTGATGCCGCTGGAGCGCTGACTGAGTAAAAAGGTGGCGACGTTGGCTACTTCTTCCGTAGAAACGCCACGGCCACGCGGAATCGCCTTCTCTGCGAAAAGATATGCATCGACATAACCAGGAATGCCTGCCGAGGCACTCGTCTTCAGCAACCCAGCAGCCACTGCATTGAATCGCACCTCGGAAAATCGACTGAAAGACTTGGCCAGAAAAGCCAGGGAGGATTCGAGAGCGGCCTTAATGGGTGCCATGAATCCATAGCTTTCGCTCGCCATCCGCGTTGTCGAGATGCCGATCGTGACGACGGAAGCCTGAGGCGCTAAAAGGTCCTTCATGCAATTCGATAGGGCGATCAGGGAGAAGCAGGAGATATCGACCGCCTGAAGGAACTGCCCCCGCGTTGTTTCGTGAAAAGGACGCATCCCCTGCGAGTAATCGGCGAAGGCGATTGAGTGGACGAAGCCGTCGATCGGCTTGGGCGATTGACTCAGCGCCTCCGCCAAACGATCAATTTGATCCTGGTGTTCGACATCGCAGCAATGGATGGTCGATTCTCCCAAAATCTTGCGGCACTGTTCCTTCCTCTGAGGGCTCCGCACCACATACTCCACCGTCGCTCCTTCGGCTTCCAATAATTTGCCGATTGCGTAAGCGACGCTTTTGCGATTGGCGACCCCAAGGACCACCATCCGCTTTCCTTCCAATCCAAGAAAACCCATCCTCCACCTCGCAGTTTCATCGGACTAGTAGATAGATTTCACTGAGGGGCGGCGACGGTGCAGGCGAAATCAAGACGAGCCGCCAGTTTGCCATCGACCGAAATCTTTCCAGTCATGAAGTAGGCGGAGGAAACCACTTCGTTGAGAGTGACATGGATTTCCACCGTATCACCAGGCCGAACCATCTTCTTGAATTTCACGCCATCCAGCCGTGTTGCGACAGGGACGGCGCCTTCCTTGGGAGTGAATTTCGAAAGCAAAATCGCCCCCGACTGAAGGGCGCACTCGCACAGAATGACCCCTGGGACCAGCGGATAATTGGGGAAATGGCCCTGCGTAAAGTACTCGTCCGCTCGAAAGGTCTTCCTGCATCGAATCTCCTGCTCCGTCTGTTCGATGATTGCATCGACCAGAAGCATGGGGGGACGATGAGGGATGGCATTGGTGATCGCTGGGTCCATGGGAACGACTTTCTCGTTTGGCAATGAATCGCTGAGCCGGGATCGTCAACCTGCGGTGGGGGTGGGTTGAATCGGTGTGCTGTGGCTAGCCAACCACCCGTCGACTTCATTGGCGACGATGACTCCATAATTGATTGCGCCTAGCCAGCCCGACATGATGATGCCGACACTACCGGCATGATAGAGCCCTCGGACCTGATCCGGCAGGGCCCGGCTGACAGCCAATCCCTCGAACTTGGTTCCGAAACTTGCGCCCAGACGATGGTGCGTGTAGTGGTGGAAGGTGCGTGGGGTTGCAGCGTCGATCAGATCGATTTTGTCCCGGCAGCCGGGTACGTACTTTTCCAGCGCATCTAGCGTCGTCTCGATCAGATCCTGTTTGCTTGCTTCGTACTGTTCATCTCCCAATTCGCTCCAGTCTTCCCACCTGGCATTGGTACTACTGACCACTGCATGCCTCTCTCTGCCTTCGGGCCTGGTGCGAGGGTAGTAAAAACTGAAGGTACGACTGGTGATGTTGCGGCTGAGCAATGCTTCGGTTCGGAAAAGCGGAGCGGTCGAGCTGAACAGAAGGTCCCCAGTCGACTCATCGATCTCAACCCCTTCTTTGAAGGCCATGTAGACCTGAGTGCTGCTGTTGTTCAAACGAACCGCTTTTGCGTCCCGAGTGAATTCGGGGCTGAAGGACTGCTCCCCAACCAGCTGGAAGATCGTGTTGACCAGATTTGCGTTACTTACCACCGTGCGGCAGCGAATCAACTTCCCATTGACGACCACGCCCTGGATTGCACCATTATCCACCACAATCCGCTCGACATTGCAGCGGATCCGTGCATCGACTCCATTCCGTTTCAGCTCCTCATGCATCCGAGTAACCAAATCGTCGGTCCCACCTTCGTAGATGTAGACGCCTTTGGCCATGAAGTTCGAAAAGACGATGCCATAGGTGATCGCAGGATCTTCCAGAGTCGACCCGTTGGCGTAGGTGATCGGCTCCATCAAAAGGCGGATCACATCCTCTCGTCCTGGAAAGAACTTCTCGAACAATTCCCGAGTCGTCAACTGCTGGTCGTCGTAGAAATTCATCCCGCGAGCCGTATCGAAAAATCGATCGACCGCTTCCTTTTCCACGCGAAACTGTTCCACCAAAAGCTTGGTGAAATCCTGACGGTCGAACGTAGTGGTTAGGGAGAACATCGGGTTATCGAAGCGAATCTGCTTCAGCTGTACGATCCGGCTGGCGATGTCATCGTTCCAGTAGCGCCGGCAGCTTTTGAGCATCCCATGGGGGAAGCCATGGAGGGAGATATCGAAAATGTGCCCGCCAGGCCTACGAAACCAAGTCGCCAGGCCCCCCAACTTGTAATGCTGTTCCAGCAACAGCACGCGGTGTCCCGCTCGGCCGAGAATATTGGCCGATGTAAGCCCGGCCAAGCCACCACCGATCACCACGCAATCGTAGTGGTCTGCCGTCCCAGCTAAAAAATCGCGTGGCATCCTTCACTCGCCTTCCGTACATTCCCTCGACCGCCAGAACATTGCGGCGATCGACCATCTTTGGACGATGCATCTTAGCAACCTTCCAAGGGGATTGGCGAGCGACGTTGGGAGGAAGCGTATGGAAAAAGAGTTTCCGCCGTCGGCCAATCGCTGCGAAGAGGCGAAATGCAGATCGATCGATGGCGGCACGACATTCAGAGAGCCTATCCAGCAACGGATCGCACGCGCGATCTGTAGCCTGCGCTACATCTGCCAAGGCGGCTAACGCCAGCCACAGAGACCCGCTTGGCCAGCGGGAGGAGAAAGCACCGAAGTGCGTTGGGCATGCAGCAGTCCTCAAAAGGACCACGCTACAATGCGGATGAGAGGAATCGAACCTCCACGGACGTTTGTATAGTCCACTAGATCCTGAGTCTAGCGCGTCTGCCAATTCCGCCACATCCGCTCAACAGCCGAAGCCGCGATTGGCTAAGTTTATCGATAGGAAACAGCATGGTCAAGTGTTCTCGAAACCAGCCGAGGATGGAATTTGTGCGACGGTTTCGTGCGGCGATTCTCGGGCTTGGTCTACTCCCTGCGATTGGGAGCGGAATCCTGCAGCAGGCGGTAGGGCAGGAACGATTGCCTGCCGATCGCTCTACAGGTTCCCTCGTGGAAAGCCAAACCAATCTCCAGGACGACCAGGGGCCGGACCAACGAAGGCAGGCGATGGAGTCGCTGTTGCACGCCACGATGAAAATCCAGCAGGGCAACACGGTGGCGACCTGTTTCCTGGTGGACGATGGGAAACCGGAAACTCCGATTCTTGTCACTGCCGCCCATGTGGTGGAGTCGTTGCAGGGCCCCGAAGCCCAGCTGGTTGTGCGACGGATGGTGTCGCCAGGAACCTACGAGAAACAGTTGATGCCGATCTCGGTTGGTACCAACGATGCAAAACGTTGGCGGAGGCATCCAACGGAGGATGTGGCTGCATTGAGGATTGAGCTGCCGGAGGGATCGCCGCAACCAGCAACCCTCGATCGCCAAGCCCTCGTCGGTCAAGCGGAGTGGGATGAATCGAGCATCGTGGCGGGTCAGACGGTCCACTTCCTCGGATATCCCCATCGCGATGAAGCATCGCCGTCGGGCTTCCCGATCCTTCGCCACGGATCGATCGCTTCTTTTCCTCTCCAGCCCTTTGCAGCGGTCCGACAGATGCTGGTCGGGGGCGAGGTGTATGAGGGGGATAGCGGCGGTCCGGTTTTCCTGCAGCGGCCGAGTGAGGTCGACGTGCGCTGGGGCAACGGACCAAAAATCGTCGGGATCGTTTCAGGCCAGCGGATGATCGATGAGGAAGTTCGTATGCTGCAGGGAGTTATGAAGCTACGCCATCGCTTCGCTCTGGCGAACGTGATCATGTCTCCCGCCATCGTCGCGACGATCGAGTCTCTGGACGAGGTTACCGTACCAGCGATTGAAGGAGCGAGGTAGAGCAACCTTGTCTTTCATCACGGGCTCTACGCGATGGCCTCCACGTTGGGCCTGTATGTTTGACGATGGATTGAGCTGAAGGATAAGACCCTCCCCGCTCGTTCCACACGCGAGCCTCCCAAGGGGAGGGTGAGATCTATTTGCTAACCTTCCAGGGTAAGGGTGAGATCACCCCGAGTTCGCCTCCTAGGCTTGCATGCTTTCCCCCAGCCCGAAGAACTTCCATCTGAGTTCAATCGTTCGCTGGTGTCGTCGACTTGGTATCTGGATCAAGAAACGCGAAGGCATCTTCCAACGCCGCCTGGACGATCACCAGGTGCTCGGTATTGGGATAGATATGGTACTCATGATTCAGCGACTCCTTCTGACACCATTGAGCGAACGCGTCTGTGCCTCGTTTGCCGAAGTCGCGATCTCCCGCTGCGATCCAAAGCGGAACATTTCGGAATCCATCGGCTTTGCTCGGCAGTCCGGCTCCACCTAGCAAAACCGCTTTGCTGAATGTTCCCGGTGAACTGTCCAGTTGCCGAATCGCCTGCATCGATCCCATCGAATGGCCCATGACCATCACCTGCTGGCGATCGATTGGCAAGGAGCCAGCCATCGAATCGACCAAAACGCTTAGTGGCATTCCCAGCCCCGTCATCCCCTGACGCGGCGCCACCACGATCCAGCCTCGTTCTCTTGCCAGCTCTACCGCTCGTCCCGCCCCATACGTTTCAAAGAACATATTCTCGCTCCCCCCAGCTCCATGCAGCAGTATCAGTAGCGGCCGCGGCGGGTCTGAAGGGGCGAAGTCCTTGGGGAGGGCGACGCGCGTCACCAACTTGGAAGCACCTTGCTTCCACTGGACCCAATGGGATGCACCATCGATGGCATCGAGCGTTTTCGAAAGCTCCTTGGGGTTGGCGGTGATCGCTTCTGCCGTCCGCAGGCACTGACTGAAGGGAAAGTCGGACTCCAGACTTCGTCCCCTGCTTCCATCCTTCACCAGTCCATGCAGCAACTCCACGGACGCCATCCCAGATCCTGCAACTTCTTCCTCCTTCCCAGCCCCTTGGCGAATCGACTGTTCCACCGCTTCCAGTCGACTCTTGAGATCCTTGGCGACCGAAAGCCCCAAGGTTGTCCATCGCAACTCTTTCGTCTCCCAACGGAGCACTGGGGTCACTTCGTAGTCCCCTTCTTCCAGAAGGGGTAGCTCCAGGTCGACGCTGTTGCCTGGTGAGGGGAATTGAAGCTCCACCACCGAGAGTGGATCGCTGGAAGGCGAATGAAGAGGTCGAAACTCCAGTGCCAGCATGACTCCCTGGGGTACTTCTTGGGTCGCGCCGTAGAAGCGATCCACTTGCAGCTTGGCCGTCTTCGTCGACTGTTCGATCAAACGTGGAGTGATATGGATTTTGCATCCAAGCAACTGGGATGTCTCCGCATCTGGCTCGACATTACGCACCTTCAGCCAGGCTTGATCCAGTTTCCCGGCCGCAGCGGGTAGATTCAGGGAAAAAAAGAGCTGCACTGCTTCCTCGATCGGTCGTACCGACGCTCTCCTCGCCTCGGCGTCCGCCGTCTGCCACTGCCGCTCAAATCGCTGCAGACGTTTGCCCAGTTCGTAGCGAGGGGATTGCCCGTGCAACATTGCAGGGGCCCAACCGACAATGGTCCCGGCGACCAGCAAAGGAATCGCGGACACCGATAGGTGAGAAAACCAACAATGCAGGATGTTCAACATGGCAGGGAGATCCTTTGGTTTAGGAAACCGCATCTTGCCTATGGTATAGTTTCGGGAAACGTCGTGCAGCGAAATGACTCAGGTTCGGTCCGATCGTTGTGAGATATGAAGCCCTTCCTGCCTCCCCGCCTTCTCGCCTCCAGGTGCGTTATGTCCTCCCTTTCTTGGTCTGACCGACACCTAGTGCTACCCATTTGGGCATCCCTTTACCTTACGCTGGCGTGGACGACCTGGATCCAAGGGCAAGAGCAACGTTCTGGAAGCCAGTCGTTCGACGCAGGAGCGGCTGTGATCGAAACCCACTGTGTCAGCTGTCACAGCGGCGCATCCCCCGAAGGATCGCTTGATCTTTCCACACGGTCTGGCCTTCTGAAGGGCTCCGAGTCAGGGATGGTGTTGGATGAGTCGATGTGGCGGGAATCGGTTCTATGGCAGCAGGTTTCCGAGCATGTCATGCCGCCAGAGGAGCGATTGAGCCAAGCGGAGATCGATGCGATTGCCGCATGGCTAGCCAAGCAAGCACCGTACCCGGAACGAGCGTTGGATGCGATGCGTGCGACCAGTAAGAGCCGTGCGGGATTCGATTGGTGGTCCCTCTTACCGCTCACGAAGAGCACCGTCGATTCGAATGTGCGGTTGGGCGACTGGGACAACCCGATCGACTTCTTTGTGGGGTCGAAGCTTCACGAACGAGGCTGGCAACTACAAGCACCTGCTTCACCTCGCGAGTTGATCCGAAGGCTTTACATCGATCTGGTGGGATTGCTTCCCGATCCTGAGGAAGTAAAGCAATTCGAAGAGGATTGCAGCGAAGAGTCGTATGAGCGATTGGTTGATCGTTTGCTGGCATCACCGCAGTATGGCGAGCGGTGGGCTAGGCATTGGCTGGACATCGCGAGGTACGGAGAGAGCGATGGCTTCGAGCGAAATTACCCGCGCCGCAATGCGTGGCCGTACCGGGACTGGGTCATCGCAGCGCTCAATGCCGATCTCCCTTACGATCAGTTCGTGCAGATGCAGATCGCGGGGGACCTGATGGGTTCTAGCGTCGCGGGGATCGATTCTCATGCCGCGGCTGGTTTCCTAGTGTCAGGCCTACACAACACCGTCGTCGGCAGCAGTGCTCGCATGCAGCAACTGGCGCGACAGGACGAACTGGAGGAAATCCTGGGAACGGTGGGACAGACTTTCCTGGGGCTCACGCTGCACTGCGCTCGCTGTCACGATCACAAGTTTGATCCGATACGCCAGGAAGATTACTATCGCATGGCGGCTTCGATCTCTGGCGTCTTTCATGGGGAAAAGCCTCGCCCAGATCATCGCATCGTGGAACAGCTCGATCCATTGATCACAAAACTGGCAACGATGCGAATGGATCGCTTGGCCTGGGAGCAAGAGATATCCCAGAGAGCTGCACCTAAGCCAGATAGCGCGACAAAAGTTCCACCAGCGGCTTCGGAGCCGACGCTGCGTTGGTCGTTCGATGAAACCGATGCGCAATCGCAGCGGCTGAGGATGTTGGCGGGGGCCGAACTCCGCGATGGGGCTTTGCAATTGGACGGCACGGGATATGCCGCGACCGAGTCGATTTCCATGCCGATGTCAGCCAAGACGCTGGAAGTTTGGGTGACCCCAGCAACATTGGATCAGTCAGGTGGGGGCGTCCTCAGCACGCAGACCACCGATGGCGTTCTTTTTGACGCCATCGTCTATGCGGAATTGGAGCCGAAAAAGTGGATGGCAGGAAGCAATAACTTTTCGCGGACCAAGAGCTTCGATGGGGCTCAGGAAGATCTTTCCAATGGCGAACCAATCCATCTGGCAATCGCCTACGCGGAAGACGGATCGATACGCGGGTATCGTAATGGAAAGCCGTACGGAAACCCCTACCAGGGAGGTGGGCTGCTGGCAATGCAGTCCGGCAATTGGCAGGTGCTGTTTGGACTGCGTCATGGCGAAGCTGGGGGGAACCGTCTGTTTCGAGGGGCGATCCATGAAGCGCGGCTTTACGATCGCGCCCTGGTAGAGCAGGAGATCGCGGCGTCCTTCGAAGCCGGATTTGCGGGAAGTCGGCAGCAGTTGCTAGCCGATCGCATGGATGCAGAGGAGCAAAAGCGTTGGGAACAGATGAGGGAGGAGGAGCGGAAGCTATCGGCGGACATTTCCAGACTGCAGGCACAGCGCGATCGCACGCTGCATACCGTGGTAGCCAAGGATCCTGCCCCGATCCAGTTGCTAGGGCGGGGCGATATCGACCAACCGCGTGGGGAAATGATGCCCGGTGGGATTCAGGCGATTGGATTCGGTCTGGATCGCTTTCAGTGGAAAGAAAAGCCAACGGACGCAGAACGTCGCGCTGCGTTGGCCGGATGGATCGGCAATCGCAAGCAACCGCTGCTGGCCCGCGTGATTGTCAACCGCATTTTTCATCACCACTTCGGACAAGGGCTGGTGGCAACACCCAATGACTTTGGATTCCAGGGTGGACTACCTTCGCATCCCGAACTCCTAGATTGGATGGCTCAGTGGCTGGTGGACCACGACATGCAATGGAAGGCGTTGCATCGAACCCTGTTGCTCTCCGCAACCTATCGGCAGTCCAGTCAGTTTCTTCCAGATAGGTACGCTGTCGACGCCGACAACCGTTGGCTGTGGCGTTATCCACCGAGACGATTGGAAGCGGAAGTTCTCCGCGACCAGATGCTTCAACTGGCCAATTCACTCGATCGCCAACTCCATGGTCCCCCGTTCATCGATGTCTCGATTCAGGAAAACAACGGCTCAACCTACTACGAACCCCTGACTCTGCCGGAAACGGGGATGGATCCTTCTTGGTGCCGGAGGACGATCTATCGCTTTTCGCCGAGAGGAGGTGGCGTGACGCTTCTGGAGCTGTTTGACAGCCCCGACTGCGCGATTACCTCACCCAAACGCGCCAGCTCTTCAACACCGCTCCAAGCCCTGGCACTCTTGAACAATCCCCTGGTGGAATGGACCTCCGAGCAATTGGCAAAGCGAGCTCAAGAGTTCGATCGAAGCACTGCGGACCAACAGATCCGTTGGCTTTACCTTCAGATTCTTTCTCGAGAGCCAACGGGCGATGAGCTAAACCGCTGCCTGTCCGTTGCCCGATCGCAGCGGATGGCCACCGTGGCACGCGTACTTCTCAATACCAGTGAATTCCTTTGGCTAGGGCAAGGAAGGCCCTCTGAGTCCCAGGGGACTCGCTAACCTATCGGGAAGTCCTAAGAATGATTTTTTCGGCTTAGACGAAGAACTCCAATCGGTGGGACAGACCACGGGAATCGTTTACCCAGATAAGCAACCGCAGGGGGAGGATAGCTGTGAGGAGTCGAAAGCAATTCTCTTTGCATCCTACGGAAGATCAACGCGAAGGGAATCGCCGACGGTTTCTTGCCTCGCTGGGTGGTGGCATTGGATCCCTGGCACTTCACGATCTGGACATGCGGCAAGCGATGGCAGAGGATCGGCGGCGAGGCGTTGCTGATATTGATCCGTTGCAGCCTTATGTGGCTCGCAAACCCCATTTTGCCCCCCGAGCCAAGTCGGTGATCTTTCTG
The DNA here is from genome assembly GCA_040375295.1 of Planctomycetaceae bacterium. GTDB lineage: Bacteria > Planctomycetota > Planctomycetia > Pirellulales > Pirellulaceae > JBEISR01. Next base: position 190,785 of record JBEISR010000005.1, on the reverse strand, counting down.
TTTATGGTGGGGGGACCGTCTCAGATCGACACTTTCGATTACAAGCCTGCGCTAGAGCGACTGGATGGCAAACCCGTTCCCACCTCCATTCGATCCGCTCTCGATGCCACGCGGCATTCGAACGTCTTTCACGGCTGCGAGGATTCGATCCTCAAAAGCCCATTTCGATTCCGGCAGTATGGCGAATCGGGTGCCTGGGTAAGCGACCTGATGCCCCACATCGCAAACCATGTCGATGATCTCTGCTTTCTGCATTCGATGCAGGCCGACTCCAACAACCATGCACCGGCCAGCTATCAGTTGCACACCGGGGACATCCGCGCGGGAAAGGCCAGCCTCGGATCCTGGGTGACCTATGGCCTGGGAACCGAAAATGCTGATCTCCCTGGTTACGTTGTTCTGTTTGACGCCGGACCACTAGGAGGCGCTACCAATTACACCAACGGATTTCTGCCCCCTGCATTTCAACCGACCCGAATACGAGATCGCGGGCTGCCGGTGCTGGATCTTGTCCCCGTAGAAGCATTCGCAAAGGAGCAGCGAGAGGCGCTCGACCTGATGCAGCAACTGAATCGGTCGCATCGGGATCGACATCCCGGCTTCCTCGAACTGGACGCCCGCATCGCCTCGTATGAGCTAGCCTATCGGATGCAGTCGGCGGCGCTAGAGGTCGGTCGATTCGAAGAGGAACCGCTGTATATTCATCGACTTTATGGCGTCGATCACGATGATCCGCGAACACAGAGCTTCTCCAGGAAATGCCTTATGGCGCGACGCTTGGTTGAGCGAGGTGTGCGGTTTGTTCAGCTTTACGACATGCCCGATAAGGATGGCTGGGACGCTCACGATCGGTTGATCGATAATCACACTCCACGGGCTAGGTGGACTGACGTGGGTGTCGCCGGCTTGATTGCAGATCTCAAACAACGCGGATTGCTGGAATCGACGCTGGTGATTTGGGCGAGCGAATTCGGGCGAACACCGATGAAGCAGGGAAACTCGGGACGCCAGCATAATGCAGCCGGTTTTACGATTTGGATGGCAGGGGGCGGAGTACGACCTGGAATGCGCATCGGTGCGACCGATGAATTGGGGTTGATGGCGATCGATCGCCCGATCCAGTTCCGAGACCTGCATGCGACGATCCTGACCGCGATGGGGATCGACTATGACGATCTCTCCTATGTCGTCAATGGACGTGATGAACGGCTGACGGGCGTCGCAGGATCGCCGAAACCCTTGACGGACATTCTCCTATGAAGCTCCGACCCGCATGCCATCGATTCATTGCGTACTTCGCCTGTTGGGTCGCCGTAGGTTCCACCTTCGGGCAGGATCCCAAGTTGGGGAATGCTTGGCAGGATTCTCGCAATCCGATCCGCGTTCTTTTTGGGGGGGAACGGTTGGGTCTTTGGTCGTTGCAACCGGTGCGTCAACCTAAATTGCCGTCAGCGACGGCGGAAGCCGCCAATCCGATCGATGCATTCCTGGACGCTGCATGGCGCGATCGAGGCTTCGAGGGCGCACCTTGGATGAATCGCGCGGATTGGATTCAGCGTGTGACGATTGACATGACCGGACTCCGCGCCACTTGGGAGGAGGTCCAGTCCTTTGTCCACGATGAATCGCCAGATGCCTGCGAGCGAGTTATCGATCGCCTTCTGGCTTCTCCTGCATATGGCGAACATAGCGCCCGGCAGTGGCTGGATGTCGTTCGGTACAGCGACAGCAATGGTTTTGACTGGGACGAATTTCGGAAAACCGCATGGCGTTACAGAGATTGGGTAGTGCGGGCGCAGAACGCAGACCTCCCTTTCGACCGATTCATCACCATGCAACTGGCCGGGGACGAGCTGCTGGAGGGGCCTCCCCGAGACCAGCAGGAGCAGGACTGCCTGATCGCTACAGGCTACCTTCGATTGGGTCCCTTCGATAACGCCGCGAAGTTATTCAACGAACAGGACCGGGCTCGCGTGGAAGTTCTGACCGACTTGACCGAGACGACGGCAAGCGCCCTGCTGGGCCTGACCATGTCCTGCTGCCGCTGTCACGATCACAAAACCGATCCCTTGTCGCAAGCCGACCATTATCGCCTACGAGCCTTTTTTGCGGCGACGCGTTTCGCAGATGACCAGTCGATCGACACGGTCGAGGCACAGCAGTCCAAACAGATGCACAACCATCGGATTCAACGACAAATCGAAGAGTTGCAGGGGAAAATCGAAGAGCTTCGGGATCAAGCGAAAAGTTTGAAGCAGTCGGATCCTTTGAAAGCTGAAGATGCGACCGACGACAAGTGGAAGGAATTGCTTGGGGGCGAGGACCAGGAGCGATGGTTGCAATGGGAACGTGAGGTCAAAGCTCTACAAGACCAACTGCTCCCGCCAGATACAGGGCTCGTGATGACCGATGATCCCAAGGCGATCGATCCGATTCACGTTCTCTTCCAGGGAGACCATCGCTCACCTCGTGAAGCGGTAGAACCGGGATTTCCCTCGGTGCTGTGGCCAGAGGCTCCGCAGATGGCATCGGCACCAACTGGCAAGAGCACCGGCCGACGGCTAACCCTGGCTCGTTGGATCTGCAGCGCCGACAATCCTTGGACATCGCGAGTGGCAGTCAATCGAGTTTGGCAGCAGCTATTCGGTGAAGGATTGGTTGCAACCCCCAACGACTTCGGGGTCACCGGATCCCCACCAATGCACCCCGAACTGCTGGACTATCTGGCGAATCATTTGATCGATCGGGAGTGGTCGATCAAATCGATCCATCGGCAGATAGCACTATCGCTAGCCTACCGCCGACAGGCGATCCCCGAGGGTCAGCTAGTCGATTCGTCGGGATCGACACGCTGGACCTCGATGCGAACGAATCTTAGGCGACTGAGCGCCGATCAGTTCCGCGATGCCATCTTGCAGGTGACCGGATTGCTACAGCACCGCGCCGGAGGCCCTCCTGTCTGGCCAACTCTCAGCGAAGAGATTCTGCAGGCCAATCCTGCAGTGCTTGACGATAACGAAACGAAGACCAAGGGATGGTATCCTTCGCCTGAAACCGAACAGAGCGTGCGAAGTCTTTACTTGGTGAACAAGCGTGGGATGAAGCTGCCTTGGATGGAGACATTCGACCAACCGGACCCTTCGGTCTCCTGCCCCAAGAGAGCAACATCGATTGTTGCATCGCAAGCGCTCTCGCTGATGAATGGAGATTTGGCCTGGCAGGGCGCTCTGAGGCTAAGTGAGTCGCTGACAGAGCGTTTGGAACAGGGGAATAGCACGAAGGCCGACACCGAAGTTTCGGAAAACGTACGTTTTATCGTCGCCTTATTCCAGCAAGTGCTTTCACGCGAACCGACAGCAGAAGAGTTGGAGCAATGTGGCCTTTTCCTCCAGCAGCGATCGCGAACCGCTTTAGTCTTGGTACTTCTGAATACCAACGAATTTGCCTTCGTGCCCTAAATCAACAGGTGTGGTGAAGACACCTTGAATTGCGGCGTCTCTGCCTTGGAACCGAAATTTCGGTTTTCCTGCATCCGGCTCTTGGGTCGATAGGCAAGCTTTGTCCTACTTTTTAAGAATTGGCCTTCACCAGCAGACATGGCCAGGTAGCTCAGCAGCTCATGATCCTCTAAGTGGCCATTCTCATGGCTTGCCCGCTTCCTGTTTTGTTTTCATGTGCCCCATATCCAATTGTCCAGTCACTCGGCATGGTCCATCCCCGGCGGGCTCAAGCCTCTTTGGTGGCATCAGCCCGATTGGTCGTAGCCCATCAAGGTACATACTTCGATTCGTATCCCAAGGCTCTGTCCATTCTTGAAGCCATTTCACTGGATCCCTTTTCTCCGCGTCTTCTTTACCTCGAATCGACGCACCTTGGGTTTATCGCATCCTGCCCCATGGCCCAAAGCCAATGACCGGGAATCCGGTGACGCGACGTGCATAACCGCGGTAAGAGTCTCCCAGATAATGGATCATGCGACGATCCTTCCAGTAGCTTCCCAAGTAAATGTAAAAAGTCCAAGCGGCAGTCAGAATGCCATGATCAAGGGTCATTCGAGGGGTGAACCAGATCAATCCGAGGAAACTTAGATAGACCGGGTGCCTCATCCAACGAAACGCGCCCGATTCCCGAAACTCCCGACGCGGTGGCTTCTGGCCCCTTAGCCAATACCACCAAGGAGTCAATCCGGTCTGGTACCCCATCCCTGTGATCCAAAGACTGTAGAGCAGTCCAATCCAGGAACCGTAAAAGGCCAGAAGCATCGCACTCCTCGCGATTCCTTGGAGATCCCAAAGGGTGTTGGAACTGGCAGTCCAGAATCGAAACAACAGCCAAAGGCTGATGCAGGTTGCCAAGCAATGGAGGCACCCCAACCAAGCAGACGGAAGCCACCTTCGCAGCACCGACTGCACCTTAGGGAAAAGCAGCACACTGTGCGGAGCAATGAAAAGGAATGCCAGCAGAGTATCCAACCAAGGCGCAAAAGCGCTATGCCCGAAAGCACCGTCCCGCAGAAACAAAAAAAGATGCCAAGCGGTCCAGAGAAAGAAAACCTGGGTAGCCACACCAAAGAACAAGCCCGACCACCAAACACGCGCTTCTGTACCGTGCACTGCCTGCTGAGCGACTTGCGACTGTGGCTCCCTCGTTGCGCCGGCTAGCTTGCTATTGGATGAAACGGACACATCCTCTGCTGGCCTACTGGTTGCATGCGAGAGCGTCTCTGGCATCGAATGAACCCTTTCTGTCTATGGAGCGGGCTTGACCGCTACCATGCACCCATACTCCATAGCACCGGTTCGATACGCTTCGAGAATCGTTTGAAAGTCATCAAGAAACTGGACGTGCTCGCGGCCTAGACATCTAGCCAACCAGCGCACCTTCGATCGTTCGACTCGTTGCAAGCAAAGCTCCCAGGTCTTCAGCACCTTCTTCGTCCAACGCTGATCGGCAACGATCTTCAATCCGCTATCTTCCAGCCATCCTCGATAATCCTGTTGGGTGCCCAGCGACGGGCATAGCATGCCATCGCATACCTGACGGACCAGCCGCTGCGTGCGGGGATCTGCTTCTTGATCGCCACAAAGCCATGCGCAGATGGCAACGCGACCGCCGGGCCGCAGCCAAGATGCAGCCTTCCGAAAAAAATCGGGCTTGTCAAACAGATGCTCTGTGCACTCAATGCTCCAGACCACATCCATACTTGCTTCGGGCACCACCAACGACTCGGCATCTTCGCAGACAAACGTTGGGCGCTGGGATTTCGGCAAGGATCGCGACGCATTGGATGCCCAAAGTCGCTGCACGGGACTGATGGTGACTCCCTGCGCGATCGCCCCTCGCGTCCTGGCAAGATGGATCGTCGATCCTCCCATTCCACAACCGATGTCGATCAGTCGATCTCCTAGGCGAATCTGGGCCAGATCGGCCATTTTCTCGGTAAGCTGCAACTGGGCTACCTGTGGACTCTCATCCGCCTCCCAGTAGCCGTGATGGATATGCGGCCCCCAAAGCATGCGATAAAAGAGGGTCGAAATATCGTAGTGACTGCGTATCGAACGCTTCTTGACCGTCTCCAAAGAAATCGCCACGCGCGGGCCTTTCGATCCAATCAACTAGGGAGCTATGTAAAGATCACCATAGATTGTCAGTACATCAGCAACACCGATCGCACCCAACAGCTTGGTGTAAGGCTGAATTCCGAAATCGGTTTGCCGGATCCGAAACGCACCTCGCAGGTGCCACCATCCATTGACTTGATCGACCAGCGTCTGCACTTCGACAGGACGGGTGACACCATGCAGGGTGAAATCGCCACGCAGGACACCCTTTACCTTTCCTTCCGTATCTGCAGCGGGATCCACAAGTTCGATCTCTTTCAGCGCGAATATCGCTTCCGGATGACGCTGGACGTCTAGCACTTTCGAACTTCTCATGTTGGCATTCACCTGGGACATGGTCGACTCATCGGTTGTCCCCTCCAGTCCCACGTACTTACGCGCCTCCGGGGTATCTGCGTTGAAGGAGGTCATGTCGAAGACAAGCGACCCAAGGTTCCCTGTTTGGCTTTTGGAAGTCCACGTGATATTGCCGCTTTTTAACCTCCCGACGACACCATGTTCGTGCCCCAGTCCCACCTTACCCACCAGAGCGTAGACGCGACTGTGCTCCAATTCGACTGTTCCTGGTCGTGGCGGATTACCAGGTTCTGACTTGCCAGCATCTTGCGCTGCCATCGAGCCAGCCAATGGAATTGCAAAGAGAAAAAGGGATACAACAGACCGGATCCCAAACATGCTGGAAGCGGTGCAATCGCCGCGCTGATTCGTCATCGCCGACTCCTTTCAGTAGCCTCAGTCAACCCCGTGTGAACTCGCGATACCACTTGGGAGTCTTCCTTCGATCGGTTATCGTTACACCGTCAGGTGTCGATGCGTCAAGTCGATTGCGGATACCCTGCAAACTTTTGCCGATTGATGGCGGATGCTAATCCCCCCGCTTCGGTATGTTGTCGTGCCCTCATGGTTGGTGGGAAGTCGGAGGCATGGAGACTGCAGTGGCAACTGGTAATAAAAGAGGGGCCCGCGAACTACGTCCAGAATGGATGGACGATCCCGAGATCGCACCCCAACTGCATCACCAGGCACTGCGAGGCCTTCGCCGGATCAACTACTTCAGTCAAACGGCAACAACCCTGGCCGATCCGATCGTACGATGGGCACTGCGGCATCCGATCGATCGCCCCTTGCGACTGCTGGACCTTGCCTGTGGCGGTGGCGATGTTTCCGTCCAGGTTTGGAAGCAACTGAATCGTCGAGGCATCGCCTGCCAGGTAGAAGGCTGGGATAAGAGCGGGACGGCGGTGGAAGCGGCCACCGAACTTTCGCGGCAACAGGGGGCTATCGCACGATTCGAACAGCGAGAGGTGCTTACCGATGAAGTCGATGGCCAATGGGATGTCGTCTTCTGCTCTCTGTTCCTGCATCATCTGACACGGGATGAGTCGATTCGCTTGCTGCAGAGAATGTGGCAAGCCAGCAGCCAGTGGATGCTGGTCGATGATCTACTACGCAGTTCTTTCGGCCTTTTTCTGGCGCACCTGGGGTGCCAGATCCTGACGCGATCGCCTGTGGTACATGCCGATGGCCCCCAGAGCGTGCGAGCTGCGTTCACGCGAGAGGAACTTCGGGAGTTGGTAGCGGTTGCGGGCTTGCCGGCGGCAGAAGAGAAACCCCATTGGCCACAACGGATCCTGTTGAGCTGGAGGCGGTCGGGGTGAATGCCACCGAAGAGAATCGATTGCCGACCAGGATTGAGGAGACTCACTGGGACCTGTTGGTCGTCGGTGCGGGACCAGCCGGTGCTAGCTGCGCGATCGAAGCTGCCGCAAATGGATTGAAGGTCCTTCTGGTGGATGCCAAAACATTCCCACGCCCCAAGGTCTGCGGAGGCTGCCTGAATCGCTCGGCCTGGGAGTTGCTTGAACGACTGGGTGTCGCGATGCACTTGCGCAACCTGGGTGCAACGACAATCGACACGATGGAACTGCGCTGCGGATCGCGTGAAGGACGCTGGCGTGTCGGCTCCCCCAATCGGCCCGCCATGCACGCGGTTTCTCGCTGGACAATGGACCCTGTCCTGATCGACCGGGCCAAGGCTTGCGGCGTCACCTGGCTGCCTGGTACCGAAGCGAGGCTAGTCGGCCGACCCGACGCCAGCCGCCGCGTGGCTCTGGTGCAGGGAGGTCGAGTTGTCCAGGAGGTGGATGCCTACTGCGTGGCAATCGCCAGCGGACTGGCATCCAAAGTGGCCGGAAACATTCCTGGCCTGGGCAGTCAAGTGTTGGCCAGCAGTCGTGTAGGGTTGGGATGCTTGACTAACGGACCGACCGAAGGGATTCCTACCGGCCTACTGCAAATGGTGGTTGGCAAAGAGGGCTATGTAGGAATGGTCCAGGTGGAAGGTGGCAGAATCAACGCAGCGGCTGCCGTCGATCGAGACGCTCTGCGAATGGCTGGGTCACCCGAAGCATTGATCGGCCGCATTCTGCTGCAGGCAGGGATACAAGCAGAGATACTGAACCAAATGGGGCAATGGCATGGAACCCCCGCGTTGACTCGTCAGCCGAATCGCCGAGCCGACCATCGGCTGCTTCTCATCGGCGATGCAGCCGGATATCTGGAACCTTTCACTGGCGAAGGGATGTCGTGGGCCCTTCGGTCCGGAATCCTCGCCGCTAGGCTGGCCATCGAATCCGGAACGAAATGGTCGGAAGCGATCGAGCAGCGATGGGAAAGGATCTGGAAAGAAGCGATAGGCGAGCATCGCGCCGCTTGTTCGGGTTTGGCTCGATTCGTCCGCCATCCTCGTCTGCTGCAGGCCGGCTTGGCGATCTGTCCTTGGGTTCCCGGAATTGCCCAGCGACTTGTCAATTCCGTCGCCGATCGATCATGCGCTTCGCTCCCGAAAACCGTAAGCGAGGCGCTTTTAGATCCCGTGACGGTGAGCCGCCTTGAGCCATCGTGGCAGGGAAGCGAAGGATGAGAGCCAGACTGGTCGGAGTGGGATTGGCAACGCCTCGGGGTAGCATTCTGCAGGAGGATGCCTGTGAGGTGGCCAAATGGCTTCGGCCGTGGGGCACCCCGGAGATGACCTCGCGCGATCAGGCCGTCCTCCAGATGCTCTATCGAAGAAGCGGTGTGACCAAAAGGCATAGCGTCCTTCTGGAGAGTCAGGCGGGAGAGTCGACAAGGCAGTCCTTCTATCTTCCATCTTCACCATCGCAGCCTCTGGGACCTTCGACAGCCCGTCGGATGGAACGATACGAACGGGAAGCAAGTCCACTCGCAGAAATCGCGGCACGGCAAGCGATGGAAGATGCGAGGGTTAAGCCATCGGAGATCGATCATCTGGTCACGGTCTCTTGCACTGGTTTTTGTGCGCCAGGATTCGATCTGCAGTTACTGCAAACGCTCGGCATGCGCCTGAGCGTGGGGAGAACGCACATCGGCTTCATGGGATGCCACGCATTGCTCAATGGGCTACGCGTTGCCGAAGCGATTGCGATGCGGAGTCCTGGGACCAACGTTCTACTTTGCGCCACGGAACTTTGTTCCCTCCACCACCAGTACACGATGCATCCTGAGCAGATGGTAGCCAACGCGCTGTTTGCCGACGGTTCGGCTGCAGCGGTCATCGGTGTGGAAGGGGATGGTAGACAGAGCGGCCCCGCGATCGTGTCGCATTGCACCCAGCGCATTGAAGCCTCGGAGGATTGGATGAGCTGGAGGATTGGGGATCATGGATTTCAGATGACGCTATCTCCGAAGGTTCCGATGGCGATCGCTGAAGGAATCGGAGGTTGGCTGGAACCGTGGCTGCGCACGAATGGCTACAGCGTGAGCCAGATCGCTCATTGGGCCGTGCATCCGGGTGGACCTAAAATACTTCAGGCTGCCGCCGAGGGGCTGAGACTGACCGAATCGCATCTGGAAGCCTCTCGTGAAGTCCTCTCCCAGTATGGGAACATGTCGTCGCCTACGTTGCTATTCATCATGGAGCGATGGGCGCGTCGAGGGATGGATGGGCCGATGGTCGCAATCGGCTTTGGTCCAGGACTGGTCGCCGAAGCGACTTTGTTCGAACCTTAGGCATTCCTGAATTGGGCCCCGCTGCACCGGCCACGAACGCTACCCCCAAAGGACTTCGACTTTCGCAAATCCTCGGATTCGAGGTGGCCACGGCCATGTCAAATTGAGTGGTGCCGAACCGGCGATCGACCGCAACCAACCTGCGTTGGTCGCCGCATCCTTGCGCTGACTTTTACGGTTTTTCGAGGAAAAGAGCGGTTCTGAGGCCGCAGCATGGTAGGCGCGAAGATCGAAACTGTGGCATGATTTTGGGGCCCCTGCGAAAGTTTTATGCCGGGATTCCTCAATTCCGTAGGATTCCGCACCAGAGAAAAATCGAAAGTAAGGCAGTTTTCCGAAACTTTGTAGGGAAAACCGGGTTCATCGAGGACAGGTAGCGATCAGCAGATACCGAGAAACAGCCTGCCCATCGTTGCCCGTTGGTAGTCAACCCCTTGTCGAAAATCCACGCACGTTCAGGTTCGGGAATCGGAGTGAGGAGCCTTTAGCATGAAACTCGTCTTTGGTTGGCGTCGGTTTGCGGTCGCGGCCCTCATGGCTGCCTTGATGTCGGTTCCCGTGATGGCCCAGGGCCCCGGTGGCTTTGGTCGTGGCGGCGGTGGCATGATGATGGGGCGCGGCATGATGGGTGGTGGCGGTCTCCTGGGACTGCTGCGCATGGATGAAGTCCAGAAGGAATTGAAGCTGGACGAGGAGCAGACCAAGCAGATTCAGTCGCAGATGGAAAAGCTGCAAGAGAAGATGCAGGGTATGCGACCTGACTTCGGCAACTTCCGCGAGATGACCGAAGAGCAGCGGGCGGAGATGCAGAAGAAGATGGAAGAGATGGGTAAGCAGATGGCCGAAGCGGCGAAGGCGGCTGAGGCAGAAATCGACAATATCCTCGACCCAGATCAGCAAGATCGACTCCTCGGTTTGATGATGCAGCGCGACGGCGTTCGATCGGTCATGGGTTCCGAAAAGGTTGCTGAAGCGCTGGGGGTGACGGCCGAGCAGAAGGAGAAGCTGCAGGCCGCCGAGCGAGAAGCGATGGAAGAAATGCGATCGGCCTTTGGTGGCGGTCGGGGCCCTGGCGGACGTGGTCAGGGTGGACCTGGCGGTCCTGGAGGAGCGCCAGGAGCTGGCGGTGCTCCTGGCGGCCCGGGAGGACCTGGTGGTTTCGATCCGGAAGCTATGCGGAAGCGATTCGAAGAATTCCGCAAGAAGTCGGACGAACGACTGCAGGCGATCCTCACCGACGCGCAGCGCCAGAAGATGGACGAAATGAAGGGGGAGAAGTTTGAATTCCCCGCACCGCAGTTCGGTTTCGGTGGTGGACGCGGACAGGGTGGCCCTGGCGGTCCAGGTGGCGGACGACGTCGTCCCGGTGGCGAAAACTAAATCGCCTTCGGCACCAAGCCGTGCAACAAAAAAACGCAACGCCCCGAGCTCCCACTCGGGGCGTTTTTCGTTCCGTGCGCAACCCAGCGATCCCAGGGCGTTGCCCTGGGCTATCTCCTCGTCGTGCCGTTGGCACTTGAAGACAGATCCCGAAGGGTGTGCGTACACAACGTAGCGAATCATAGAGCCGCGACGGGATTTTCATCATGTCAGCGCCACCGTACGGAAGCATCAGCCGACCAAAGGGGCGTCGTGCGATAGTCCAGTTTGCAAAGCCGGGGTTGGCGGTTCGAATCTCAATCGCCTACCTCAAGAATCCAATTCCCAGCTCTCGTCATTCCACCGATAGCTTGCCCAGCCGTCGTCGGTCAGGCATTCGCGGACCAGCAACTTGCCTAGCTTCCACTCCAAATAGAAAAACCCTTGCTTGGGTCCTGAAAAATGGCTGGCGTTGTCTGCGTTAAGCAGCGGATGACCGCTGGTTGCGGGTTTAGGAGTGCCATCCCATCGCATCACCTGCCGCACATGGGTGTGACCGTACAAGATCCCGGCGACGCGTCGCCCCTGAAGACTCTGGTGGTATTCCTGGACATCGCACGGGTGCCATTCCATCTGTAGATTCTTCTCCGCATCCAGCTGACAGGGCTGGCTGTAGCGCGGCAAGTCGATGTGATGGGTCAACAGAAGTGGCCGATCCTTGTTGGGATCGTGGCGCTGAAGGTCCTCTTGAAGAAATGCCAAGCTATCGAACGGATGGTACCGACGACGTTGCCCCTGATGCTCGGGCCGCCCCACCACAATCCCAAGGTGGATGCAATGGAGATCGCCCCAATCCCATGAGTAGTGAAGCCCACTGTCCGACCGATGGACCCCCTCGCGCTTCGACACCCGTTCCCGCAGGCGATCTATCGCCAACCCTTTCCCATCGGGGCTGTCGTGATTCCCATGGACTTCAAAGACTGGATACTTCAGCCTGCCTTCCTTTCCGGTCAATCCAAAATCTTCGTCGAAATGCCGCCACTCCGTCTCCTGCATCGCCTCGAAGTTCTTCCCGCGTTTATCTCCACTATCGATGATGTCTCCCCCGTGAATCACGCCCCGCACCTCGGCCACTTTGCCGCCACCGAGCGAATCAGGAAGCGAACTGCCTGGGAGAGAATTCAACGTATCAACCAGTCGACCACAGATTTCCGCCGACTTGGAGTCGATTTGGTCAGGCTGATCTTGCCGCGCCAGATAATGCGTATCGGAGACAAAAAAGAATGCGATTCCAGGTTCAACTTCCTGCGACTTTGCCAAGGGCTTTTCATCCGATCCCCGGAGCAGCTGTCCTGAAGAAGCGATCCCAACCGAAACGCCTGCGTTCCTGAGCCATTCTCTACGTTGCCAATGCCGCTTCATTCGGTTGCTCCCCTACCAATCTTCCAAGGTTCCTCACGATCCGAGATTTATAGTAAACGTTCGCGGGAATCGAGGCTGAAGTTTCAGCAAAAGAAACCGGGCTGGGAATCTGTCTGTTCGGAACCGTCGCTTTGGCCTTGATAGCGACTTCCTTGTTCTCTCTTACCATTCCCTGAAGCGGTTGCGGCATATGGGTTGGCAGTGAATGTCATCGGCTGCTTGGCGTTGCCGAGACTGGCAACGGGCGTCGGTGGACTGGATTGGAATGAAGTGCAATCGTTGATCGTCCAGCACTTGGAAGACCTGCCGATTCCGATCTTGCTCTACACCACCTTCCATGCAGGATAGAAGGGCGTAGAGAAGTGCGGCCCCTTCAGGGCTCAAACCAACTCAGAGATCGGCTGCGCGTTATCATCGACCAAATAATGAGGTCGGCCTGTCAGGTCTTCCAGTGTCGTGGTGCTGGCCTGAATCCCTAGCGTGTGGTAGAGGGTTGCGATCACTTCCTGGAAGGTGACGGGACGGCTGGCGGCTTCGCCTCCCATGCGATCGGTGCTGCCGACGATCTGTCCGGTCCTGAGCCCTCCACCGGCCAGCACCGCACAGGAGACATTCGGCCAGTGATCCCGCCCGGCATCCTTGTTGATCTTGGGGGTTCGACCGAATTCTCCCCAAGCGATGACGGTGGTGGTCTCCAGCAGCCCTCGCTGATGCAGATCTTCGATCAAGGCGCTGAGGGCCTGATCGAAATCGGGAAAATTCTGCTTGGCATTTTGAAAATTCTGACCATGCCAGTCCCAGAAGGAATAACTAAGCGTCACGACGCGCACGCCCGCTTCGATCAAGCGTCTGGCCAGGAGGAACTGCTGGTTCAATCTTGGAGCCGCATCCCCTTGCTCCTTTTCTGTCCCCATACCGTACCGTTCGCGTACAGCGCTGTCCTCGCGCGCGACATCGAGTGCTTCCAGGAGGCGATCGGAGGTAAGCATCGAGAAGGCGCGCTGCTGGAAAGCATCGACTCCTTCAATCGCACCGCTTCGATCGATATCTCGCCGCATTCCATCAAAGCTTGCCAAAAGCTGCTTGCGATCTTCCAGCCGAGCTAGGTCAACTCCCTGCAGTGTCAAATCGTCTCGTATCTCTCCCTGCGGGTTGAATGGCGTGTGACCGAAACCTAAAAAGCTAGGCCGGCCATAGTTGTAAGGGGTATGTCGCATGCGGGGTGACAGATTGACGTAACTGGGGAGGGTACCATCACGAGTTTCCTGCAGCTTGGAAACCACCGAACCAAACTCGGGCCAGCCCCCCGGCGGATGGCGTTCGTTCAAACGCCCCGTCATGCACTGGAACGACTCGTGCCGATCCTTAGCTCCCACCACAGCTCGCAGAATCGCAAGTTGATCGGTAATCTTCGCCAACCCCGGCAGGTGCTCGCAAATCTCCATCCCAGGAACCTTGGTGGCTACCGGACGAAACTCGCCGCGAATCTCGGAGGGGGCATCCATTTTGAGATCGAATAGATCTTGGTGTGGTGGACCACCTGGAAGATAGACCATGATGATCGATCGGTCCGAGTTGCCGCGCCCCTGAGCGGCATCCAATCGCATCAAGTGGGGAAGGGTGAGTGACCCAAGAGCCCCGATGCGAAGGAACGAGCGGCGGGAGCGATGATCGCAAAAGCCAGATTGGCGAGGACCAAAAAGCGTCAGCATGTCGCGAGTCTCAACAACAAAGGCGGGAGGATTGGGTTGGATTGGGTGGCAGGTGGTCACGGACCAGGGAGAGTTCCGAACCGGGGTCGCAGAGGCAATCTCCGCAGCCGTCTTTCATTTCTACTATTCCCATCGACCGGACGGGAAGGCTGGTCGATGGGGAATTCCTTGGAATGGCAAGAAAGTGCACGACTATTGTCGAGTTTGATTGCCGGGCTGCAGAAGGCAACTGCTCCAACCTGACGGGGCGACGGCCCCACTCCCACGTGCCTGGTAGCGGAGCCCCCGATCCATGAGGATCAGTGCAGCGGTCGGACTACCGAAAGGCTGCGCCAGTAGTCCATCAGCGTTTCCACCGACAGCACCCCGCCTCCCATCCCGCTTTTGTGGATTCCGGCATAGGGCACACCGTGGGGGAATACGTTGTGGGCGTTGATCCAGCTGTTTCCCGCACACATCTGTTCGGCAACGCGTGCCGCGCGGTGGAGATCCTTCGTCCAGACACTGTTGGCCAGTCCGTAGTCGGTGGCGTTGACCATGCCTATCACCTGATCTTCATCACGGAAGGGAGCCAGGTAGGCGACTGGGCCGAAGATTTCCTCTCGAGCGGCGACGTTATCGAGCGACCCGGCGAGCAGGGCAGGCTTCACAAAGTGCCCAGGATATCCCTCGACATTCGCCTCTCCCCCCTCCAGCAGGCATTTGGCTCCCTCGGCGACACCCTTCTGCAGATAGCTGAGCACCCGCTGCTTCTGCTTGCCATTGACCACCGGGCCCATCTGCGAACCGCCTTCAAGCTGATGGCCGATCTGGACTTTCTTGAGCCCTTCTCGAGCCCTTTCAACGAAGCGATCGTACACCTTTTCATGGATCAGCCATCGCGTGGCATCGCAGCAGACCTGGCCCGTATGGAAGGTGATCGCGCCGACCAATTTGTCGGCCGTGGCATCGACGTCGACATCATCAAAGACGACCGCAGCTCCCTTGCCACCCAGTTCCAATTTGACTGGTACTAGATTTCGTCCGCACGATTCTGCTATCAGCCGCCCCACTTCGGGCGACCCAGTGAACGACATTCGCTGCAGCTTGGGATTGCTGGAGAGCGCTGCTCCGGCGACGGGGCCAAGTCCTGGGACGATATTGATGATGCCGTCGGGAATCCCCGCCTTCTTTGCGACCTGCCCTAGGAAGAGAGCCGATAAAGGGGTGTCTTCCGCCGGCTTGATGACCACCGAATTCCCAGCGGCCAGGGCTGGGGCGATTCCCCATCCGATGAGAAGAAAGGGGAAGTTCCAGGGGAAGATGAATCCACAGGCACCCCAAGGGTGTTTGCTGGTCCACGCTTCGTGTCCTTTGACTGCCAGAGTCGATCGCATACGGATGTGCTGCGAGAGATCGGCAAAGTAACGCATGGTATCGACAAAGTTGCCGACATCGCCGAGCGCTTGGGCATAGATTTTTCCAGCGTCCAGCGATTCGATCTGTGCGAAGTCTTCTTTCTGCGCGTCGACGGCATCGGCCAATCGGTGGATCAGGGCACTGCGGTCGTTCGGGGAAAGCTTGGCCCATGCACGCTGTTTGAAGGCGAGGTCCGCAACATCGACGGTGCGATCGACATCTTCCTTGCTAAACGCCGAGACGACCGCGATGGGGCTTCCGGAACCAGGGTCGTGAGTTGTGAAGGTGGCTCCCGCCGTTCCCTTCACCCAACCTCCATCGACCCAACCAGCGATCTCTCCCGACTCCAAGAACTGGCGGACAGCAGGTCGCAGGGAGATGTTCTTCGGCGAATGGTTCATGGCAAATTTCCTCGACGGTTTGCGTGCTTGGAATCCCTCGCACGGACGTCGAGGGATTTGCGGCCGGCATCGATCGCCGACTCGGTTCAACCCATCTGAATTGTATCGCCGTTTCCCCGGGTCCAGGTAGAACCCTGACGCTGCTACAATCAAATAACCGATTCTGCCTCACCGTCTTCGTCGCTGGACTCCCATGCGATTCCACCCGAGAAGCGACCACTGCCTGGCACATGAAAGGACGCGATGGTCGATCATAGATCGGGGATGCCCCCAGTGGAGGAACGCCTTACCTACCGCGGATGGTGCGTGGCCGAATCGCTGCTTTTGGTGGGATCTGCTTTCCTCTTCTCCAGCATGCTTTTCGGTTGGATTGCCTCGTCGGATGGAGGATTATCGCCTTCGGCGGTGGGGGCTGGTACCGTTGGGATCCTGGCGATGGCGGCAGGCTTGCTGATGCATCCAACAACCCGTCCCTTCAGCTTTGCTACCTGGGTAGTCGCAAGCGTTGCGCTGGCCTTGATCAGGCCAGATTGGTTTCTAGAGTTCCTTGGAAAGCCATCCAAGCAATGGCTGACACCCTTGATCCAAATCGCCATGCTGGGAATGGGAGCGACATTGACGCTGGCCGATTTTGCTCGGATCCTCAAGATGCCACATGGGATCGCGATCGGCATGCTGCTACAGTTCGGCATCATGCCGCTGCTTGGATTTAGTCTGGCCAAGGCTTTTCAGTTGCCTGCGGAAATCGCGGCGGGAGTGATTCTGGTCGGAAGCTGTCCCGGAGGAGTGGCATCCAATGTGATTACATTTCTGGCAGGTGGTGACGTCGCCTTCTCGGTGACCTTGACCGCTTGCTCTACCCTCCTGTCGCCCCTGATGACCCCCTGGTGGATGAATACGCTGGCGGGCAAACTCATTCCGGTTCCCGTGATGGCGATGATGCAGCAAATCCTGTGGACCGTGCTGGCGCCGGTGGCTGCAGGTCTCGTGATTAGCGTTCTGATGCAATACGCACCGAGATACAAAGCGATCGTCGATCGATGGATGACCCGTCTGGCGATGGCGGCCATCTGCATCGTCTGCGCTATCATCGCCGCCGACTCCCAAAGCTCGCTCAAGCAGGTTGGGCTCGCCCTGCTGGTGGTCGTCCTACTGCACAACAACCTTGGGTATCTGCTCGGTTACTGGGGTGCCCGACTTTTCGGCATGTCGGAAACGCAGTGCCGCACCATCGCGATCGAAGTGGGACTTCAAAATGGTGGCATGGCGGCAGCGCTGGCCAATCACCCTCTAAAGAGCGCGGCGGCCGCCGTAGCCCCGGCACTCTTCGCCCCGATCATGAATGTCTCCGGTTCCATCCTAGCGATGTACTGGAGGAAACGTCCCATCGCCCCAAATGCACCCGATTCAACGGCTACATGAACCCAGCGGGAGATCGCCACAATGGCCCCAACGACGCTTTATGATTTCCAATGTCCGTCGATCGATGGCACGCTTGTGGACATGAAGGAACTGAAGGGGAAAGTGGTCCTGGTCGTCAACACAGCCAGCCAATGCGCGCTGACGCCGCAGTACCGATCACTGGAGGATCTATACCAACGCTACAAGGATCGTGGACTGGTGATCCTTGGATTTCCTTGCAATCAGTTTGGTGCTCAGGAGCCAGGCAGCGAAGAGGAAATCCAGCAGTTCTGCGACCAGAAGTACCGCATCACCTTTCCGATGTTTTCCAAAATCGACGTTTTTGGACCCCAGCAATCGCCGCTCTATGCGTGGCTGACCAAGACCAAGCCCGGTTGGTTTGGCGTCGAAAAAATCCTCTGGAACTTCACGAAGTTTCTGATCGATCGCAACGGACAGGTCGTCGGTCGTTTTGGTCCAGGTTATCCTCCAAGTTGGCTGGTCCGTCGCATCGAACAATCGCTGGATAACACGCCGGCTTCCTGACAAACTGCGACTTGGCAATCGGGGGTCGGAACACGGGCAAGCGGTGGGAAGGCTTGGTTCTACCGAACCTTGCGTCGATAGTTTGCAAGATGCGGCGATGAAGATGGAAGGACAAAACCATGGTAGGCGCATTGGGCTTGCTCGACTGGCTTTTGCTGGCTGTTGCCGCATTCGTCACTCTCGGGATCGGCTGGGCTGAAAGGGGCTCGGCCAAGTCGCTGGACGCCTATCTGGTTGGCGGGCGAAACCTGCCTTGGTGGGCCATCCTGGGATCGATCGTCGCTACCGAAACCAGCACAGTGACTGTATTGAGTATTCCGGGCGAGGCATACGGCGCGACGGGCCTGAAGTTCCTGCAGCTTCCGCTCGGCTACATCGTCGGACGACTTTTGGTCTGCACGCTGCTGATGCCGATGTTCTTTCAAGGTCGTCTCTACAGCGCCTACCAGGTACTGGGCAACCGCTTCGGCCCCTCGGCGCAAAAGGGTGCCTCCCTGCTCTTCCTTGTCGCCAGAAACCTCGGAGATGGACTGCGGCTATTTCTGGCCGCCATCGTTCTGCATACTTGGCTGGGATGGTCGCTCAATAGCTGCATCCTCGCGATGGGACTTTTTACGATCGTCTACACGCTGATGGGTGGAATGAGGTCGGTGGTCTGGAACGATTGCGTCCAGCTTTTGATCTATCTGCTTGGGGGGATAGCCACGCTGGTCTATCTTGCGATTCATATACCCGGCGGGGTATCGACGATCTGGAATCAGGCAGGAGCGGAGGGCAAACTAGATTGGCTGCGATTCCACTTCGATTGGTCGGACCCGTACACGTTCTGGGCCGGACTTCTGGGAGGCGGATTGCTAACTTTGGGTTCACACGGTGTCGATCAGTTGATGGTCCAACGCTACTTGGGTGCCAAAAACCTTCAAGAAGCTCAGAGGGCACTGGCCGTCAGTGGCTTGGTGGTCTTCTTCCAGTTTTTTCTCTTCCTAGCCATCGGACTTGCGCTGGCCAGTTTCTACCGCGGCAACACCGAAGTCCAGTCGCTAAAACCCGATGCCGTGTTTTCTCATTTTATCTTCCACGACTTCCCGAAGAACACCGGTCTGATCGGACTGATGCTGGCATCGATCCTGGCGGCCGCGATGTCGACCCTCTCCAGTTCTTTAAACGCTTCTGCCACAGCCGTCATTTCCGACCTTTGCCAGATCCAGAAACGGCTGGGAGTCGATGCAGCGGAAAAGAGTCGCGTGGAGGCGCGGTATCTGGCGGCCAGCAAGTGGTTGATTCTCTTTTTCGGACTGTTGCAGATCGCCATCGGAGTCTGGGCATCTTCCTGGCAGGACAATATGGTGCGAAACGCGATGCGCATCACTGGATTTACCGCCGGATTGATGCTGGGATGGTTCCTGCTGGCACTGCATCCAAGGACCACCCAAGCCGGATTGTGGCTGGGTGGGATGGGGGGCCTAGCCGTCCTCAGCTGGGTTCAGTTTTATGCACCATCCCACGGCATCTCCATAGCATTCCCCTGGCTGGCATGGATCGGACTTGCAGCCACGGCAATCCTTGGCTACCTGATCTCCATCCTTCAAAACCATCTATCCAAATCCGGATCGACTTCAAGATAACATTCTTAAGTTGATTAGAATGTCGACAGGAGAGGACAAGGGTTGTACGTTCCAGTGATGCTTCAATTTCCATAGTTCTTCAAGCTCTACCGTCGCACGCCTTCGGCCAAGAGCCGACATGGACTGCACCTAGCAGGGAACGAAATCTACCGCGTCAAATCACGATTGCCGATTGTGACAAAGGATCCAAGCAGATCGATCGCATCCCTCGACTGAATCTCTTGGTTGCTGCCTGCTGAATCGATCGAGTAGACTCAAGGATCTACTGGCAGTGGCAGGGAGTCGACGGACAGCGACCTGTGCGCTCCGCCCCGCCTTGTTCCCCGCCCATGATTCGCTCTAGGAACATCCAGACGTGGTCCTTACCTTCCTGCTTCGACGGTTGCTACCTCCATCCGTGCTGTTGGCCTTTTCGTACTTGCTTGTGTCCCCTGAGACAGGATGGGGGCAAGATTCAAAAGCCTCAGACAAACCGCTCAGCGCCCAGGAGGCCGAAGTCGCTAGCGTCGCGCAGGAAGTATTGATTCCCCAATTGATTCAATGGTGCGGCGACTGCCATCAGGGGGACGAACCGCAGTCTGGGATTCGAATCGATCGGTTGGGACGAATCCCGAGGGATCGGGAGATTTTGCTGTGGGAGGAGTTTCGCAACCAAATCGTGCAGGGCAAGATGCCGCCAGAAGATGCACCGCAACCCGAGAAGCAGGAAATAGCAGAGTGGCTTGCCAAGTGCGATCAGATGTTGCACTTAGCCAAATCGCTCCCGGTTCCCAATCGAGGCGGTTCCCGTCGAATGACCGTGGCCCAGTTTCAGAACACCCTCCGCGACCTGCTCGATTGGCAGGTCGATCTGACGGCAAGAGTACCACCGGATGCGATTTCCAGAGATGGTTTCACGAATCATGTCGAGTCGATGGGGATGTCTCCCGCAGTTGCCGAAGCCTATTTCGATGTTGCTGATCATGTCGTAACCAACTCCCTGGTCGATCCGTTGCAACCGCCTGCAATCCAGGCATTCCAGATGGCATTCGGGCGACAGATCAATCCAAATCCATGTCCCGACGCTCTGGTACTGGGTGCCAATAGCCTCCTTCTTCCCAATTCGGACTTTGTCATCACGGAGGATTTTCCCGAGAAACCTTTTTCTTATGAGCCATTCCGAATGCAGCGAAAGTTCCGCTTCATCGAAGGGTACGTGGGCAACGATACGATTAGGGAATGGAAGGAGTTTGACAGCATCTACCATGCGGTGTTCGCCTGCATGCGGGGCACACCTGGCTACCCGGTTGGATTGGCCTATGAGTCGGCGCCTGATGGGCTGCTTTTGAGACCAGCGATTCCCAGTCCCGAGATTTTTGGAGAGTCAAACACGTACGGCCCGATGGCCAACTTCAAGATCTCGCTACGCGAGCTGCCCACGCATGGTCGGTTCCGCGTCACCGTGAGGGCGAAGAAGTTCGAAGATGCTCTTCTGCTGGCCGAAACTGAATTTCTACCCTCCTCCGAGGCGGATTCACCATTGGTGGTGATTCCAACGGAGCAGCTGGCGAATGGCCTTCCTATTGCTCACGATGGAATCTACCAACTGGACGTGGGGGCTCCAAAATTGGAGGGGCGGAAAGAAGTACGAGTGCTGATCGACGGGCGTCCCTTCACCCACGCCATCGCTGCCTCGAAGGGGGCTTTGGAAAGCGATCGGACGAGCGATGGGCAGGTACCCATAGCCGGGACTCCGATGTTTCGGATCCGTTTGCCAGCAGGGAACCATCGAATAGCGATCGATGGTCCGGGTGCCGCGGATGTGGAGGCGATTTACTGGCGCAAGATTGCCCCCTCATCCAAGCCTGCGAAAGACTTCGAGGCGTTTGAAAAATATGGTCCGTTCGTTGGTGTCCATGTCGGTTTGCGACGAGATTGTGGCAGCACACTCAATCCTGTGGGTCCCGCGCAGCGTGTGGAATCGACCGACTGGCAGGACATGGTCTTTGAAGGATCGATCGAGAATTTCCCAAGTCCCGACGTCGAAAAGGACAACGTCAATTACCTGGCCGGAATTCGTGAAATCGGCATTCGGTCGGAGTTTTACGATGGTCGCCCTGCCCCTCGGCTCTGCATTGCAAAAATCTCTTTTGAAGGACCTTACCTGACCCAATGGCCACCACCAGGCCATCAGCAGCTTGCGGGGAGCCGATCGCTGGAGTCGATCGACCAGATCGAAATAAGGGAGCTATTGGGACGATTGGCAACGCGAATGTTTCGACGTCCGGCGACGGCCGACGAGATCGACCATTTGCTGTCGGTCTACCAGCAAGCCAAGTTGGGGGGAGCGACCAACGGGGAGGCGTTTCGGGATGCAGCCACCGTCGTGCTGGCCAGTCCCAGTGCTTTCTTCCTCCATGAAGCCAGTGGTTCCGATGCGGCCGAGTCGCTGTCGGAATGGGAACTGGCCTCCAAGCTCAGCTATTTTCTCTGGAATGGCCCACCAGATGATCCACTCTTGATGCTGGCAGACAAGGGGCAACTGGCGAAGCAACTGGACCAGCAGATCGATCGGCTTCTTGCTGATCCCAGACGCGACAGGTTCCTGCAAACGTTTGTTCGCCAGTGGCTGCAACTAGAAAAACTCGATCTGCTTTCGATCGATCGCAAGACCTTCCCGGAATGGACTCGCGATCTGAAGGCTAATCTGCGGCAGGAACCGATTGCTTGGATAGGACATCTGCTGGACCAAAACCTTCCGGCAAGCCACCTAGTCGACTCCCCTTGGGTAGTAGCGAACGAAGTCACTGCAGCTTTCTACAAGCTGCCCCAGCGTCCCTCGGGGGGGCCAAATTTTGAACCGATTCTTGTGGACAGATCACCGCTGGGTGGGCTGCTGGGACAGGCCGGACTGATGGCCGCCCTGGGGGATGGCCGACAATCGAATCCGATCAAGCGAGGGGCGTGGCTGGCCAGAAAGCTGGTCGATCGTCCACCCGATGATCCACCACCCAATGTTCCTAAACTCCCCGACGGCGATATCTCCAAGGAAACATTTTTGGAGAAACTAGACCGACATCGCAATCAACCTGGGTGTGCCGCATGCCACCAGAAAATCGACCCCTGGGGTATTCCACTTCAAAACTACAATGCCTCTGGAGTCTTCGTCGATCTCCCATCTTCCGAGACCACTTCCCAGCTGGCAGACGGAACGAAAATCATCAATGCTCTTGAATTGAAGAAACATCTGGCCGGCGAACTAGCCGATCAAGTAGCATGGAGCTTCGCGAGGCATCTGGCCTGCTATGCAATCGGCCGCGACTTGACCTACGGCGAATCGACCCAACTAAAAATGAAGGTAGAAACGCTGGCGGCAGAACGATACCCGATGCGGGGTCTGTTGCGGGCCGTGATTCACAGCGACGCCTTCATGACCAAATAGTCTCCACATCAACGACTGTTCCCGAATCCCTTGCGGAGTTCGATCATGGTTCAACCGCTACCCAGACGCACGATGCTGCGAGGTCTGGCAGGTGCTGCCGTCGCGCTTCCGGCACTGGAGGCGATGGGCAAGGTAGCCGAAGCTTCCCCAGCCAATCGCTTCTGCGCGATCTACACCGCCAATGGGATGTCGCTTCCCAATCCGAAAAATGGGATCGACCAGTGGAGCTGGTTTCCGAAAGAGGAGGGAGCCCGGATCCAGTTCACCAACTCTACGGAACCTCTTGCGAAGTTCGCCAACCATGTCACCTTCTTAAGTGGCATGCATCACGAAAATGGTCTGCTGGCAGATCCTCACATGTGCTCGGACATGTGGCTTACAGGGGCCCCGCTGCACGATCCGGCACCCGGGACATTCAATTCGGTATCGCTGGATCAAGTTGTCGCTCAGCAGACGAAAGTCCATTGCAGGCAACCCTCTTTGGTCCTTTCCATCGATGCAGGTGTTGGATTCCTGTCTCGGACGGGAACGATCTCCTACAACCAGGAAGGGAAGCCGATTCCAGCGGAAAGCCATCCTCGCAGAGTCTTCGACCGGATGTTCCGAAGCGATCCAGCCAATGCGGATCAGGAACGAAAGAAGCTTCATCGACGGATGCGACTGGTCGATTCCGTGCGAGAAAGCGCCTCCGATCTGAAACGACAACTTGGCGCTTCGGACCTGCGCAGGATGGACCAGTACCTGACATCGATTCAAGAAGTGGAATCCAGACTGGAGGCATCCGAGCGATGGTTGGATGTTCCATTGCCTCCGCAGGACTACAGCAGTCTGAATCTGGATGCGACTCCCGAAGGAGAACCGGCAGATTACTACCGCAATATGTTTGACCTGATCGCTTTAGCTTTCCAGGCCGACATCACCCGCTCGGTCGCTTTCATGCTCAATCGCGAAGATGGCATGGGAATCAGCGACACCTTCCCACTTCGATTGGGATTGAGTCGCACTCACCATAATCTGTCGCATGCCGAGGATCCCGACGGGCAACTGATGTTCTCGAAGTACGATCGATTCCTCAGCGAGCAGATCGCGTTTCTCATGCAGCGACTGACTGAACTCAAGGACGCGCACGGAGCACTCTTGGATCGCACGATCGTCCTCTACGGTAGTGGTTGCAGCACCACCCACAACCCGCGAAATCTTCCAACTCTCGTGGCGGGGGGATCCCAATTGGGACTGCGTCATGGGGGGCACTGGCGTCACGACGGGGCACGGATGAGCAATTTCTATCTCCGGCTTTTGCAGGCGATGGGGATTCACGCCGAGGCTTTTTCCGATAGCACCTCCCCCCTTTCCAGCCCCTTGTTTGCCTGAATGTAAGTCGATACTCAGACTGGGTTTGCGTTCGGCTTTAGGAGATGGCAAAGGCATCCAGATGGACCTTACCCAAAAGCAGAGGGAACCCCTCGCGCGGCATCATTCAGAAAACGCCCCCCGAAAGAATGGTGCGAAAAAGTGCGAGAGTTCTTTACAATCCGCGTCATAGTGATTGCTGCTTGCGATTTCTGGAGGCCGAATCTCGATGCGTTTCACTAAGATGCACGGCGCGGGGAATGATTACATCTACGTCAATGCGATGGAAGAGGGGCTCCCCGACGATTTAGGGGAACTCGCCATTCGGATGTCGCATCGGCGTTTCGGCGTCGGTGCAGACGGTTTGATTCTCATCGTTACCAGCGACAATGCCGATGCCAGTATGCGGATGTTCAACGCCGATGGCAGTGAGTCGGAGATGTGTGGCAACGGGATCCGCTGTGTTGCCAAGTACGTTTACGATCATGGCATCGCGCGGAAACGGGATCTGAAGATCGAGACGGGTGCTGGGGTGCTCTCGCTGCACCTGGAACTGGATCACCGAGACAAGGTAGACCAAGTCACCGTCGATATGGGCTCACCAAAGTTGTTGGCTAGGGAAATCCCTACCACGCTGGGAACTGCCGACCAGATGGTTGTTCATCGGCAACTGGACGTGCTGGGGCATTCGCTTCATGCCACCTGCGTCTCCATGGGCAATCCGCACTGTGTGATCTTCGTGCCAGAGATCACCGATGAGCTGGTGTTGAAGGTTGGTCCGATAATCGAATTGGATGAACGCTTTCCGAAACGGACCAATGTGGAGTTCGTGGAAGTGCTGGCGCGTGGCGAGGTCCGGCAGCGAACCTGGGAACGTGGGTCGGGTGAGACATGGGCATGCGGAACCGGAGCTAGCGCTGTTTGCGTCGCTGGAGTCCTTACCGGCAACACCGACCGCAGCATCATCAATCACCTTCTGGGCGGCGA
The DNA here is from genome assembly GCA_040375295.1 of Planctomycetaceae bacterium. Classification (GTDB taxonomy): domain Bacteria; phylum Planctomycetota; class Planctomycetia; order Pirellulales; family Pirellulaceae; genus JBEISR01. The sequence continues at coordinate 165,513 of JBEISR010000005.1, read as the reverse complement.
TCTAAAATTGGTCTGGGACGAAACATCAAACCACGTCTTCATGACTGGGCCTGCGCGTGAAGTTTTCGAAGGCAACTGGCCGACCTGATGAAACGAGCGCGTCGTTGGACGTCTGGCCTAAAACGGCTCAGGAATAAAACCTTCAACCGGACCTTATGGCGTTTTTCTGGGATGACGCTGGCCAAGGCTGTCGTCTCCTGGATGGATACGCTGCAATTCCAGTCGCTCTACGTCGATCCGACGACAGACCCAGGCCTACCGATTTTTCAGGGTCCCTGCATCTTCCTGTTCTGGCATGAATATCTGGCCTTTCCCTTTGCGCTGCGCGGCCACTGTGGCATCGCCATGCTGGTCAGCCGACACGAGGATGCCGAGTGGCTTTCCCAGGCAGCGCACTTTCGTGGCTTCCAGACAATTCGAGGATCCAGTTCGCGAGGCGGCACGGAGGTACTTCGCCAGTTGCTCAATGAGGGCAGCGGCCTGAATCTGGCGGTGACTCCCGATGGCCCCCGCGGACCGCGGCGGAATCTTGCGGTAGGTGCGGTCTACTTGGCGATGAAGATGCAGGTACCGATTGTGCTGGTCGGATTCGGCTACGATCGCCCCTGGCGGGTCCGGCGTGCCTGGGATCAGTTCGCGATACCGCGCCCAGGAAGTCGCGCCCGTGCGGTCTTCAGCGATCGAATCCATTTGCCCGAGAAACTGAGTCGCGACGAGCTAGAGGGATGGAGAGCGAGGTTGGAAGCGCAGTTGCTGGAATTGACAGAAAAGGCAGAGCACTGGGCGACAAGTGGTGCCTCCATTCCGGGTGCATGGCCGCTCTATCGCGCCCCCTGGAAAGGAGCTCAAGGGAGCCTACCCAAACGACCGTCAGAATGACTCGCGATTGCTCCATCGCACAGCTTTCCAGCCACCGCAGGCGTCATTCGGTCGGCCTGTCCCCGATCACCCCACCTACTGCCCCGCAATGTTCAGCTCGGCCACATCCTTGTCCTGCGGCTGATAATCCGGCTTGACCATCGTCCCATCATGGACCCCGGTTCCCCAAATCCTGGCCCCTTTGAGCTGAGCGCCAAAATCTCGGTGAATCTGCTCAGCCACCTCCACCAGACTTTCTCCCTTACGAATCGTGAAAGGCTTGTTGAAGTCTGTCTGTTTGGTCTTCGGATTCCTGGAATAGACTCGCACTACATCCAATCGGCGGAAGCATTCCTCTTTCAGCCGATCGAGCGATACGGGATCCAATGCGGATAGCTCGATGCGATCCAGGTCGACTGGCACCAACTCGTCAAAACACTCCCGTCGTTCCCTGGCTCCTTCCGCATCGGATTGGTTGAATACCACCAATGTCTGCGTGTAGGTTGTTCCAATGTCTTCGTCATCCAGTTGGCTGATCCTACCCAAACGGGTCTTGCTTCCCTGAAAGCGTTCAAGCACGGCAAGCGTGTCCTCGCAAAGCGTTTCCTGTCCCAAGCCAACGACCAGCAGAACCAGATCGGCAGAACGCACCAAGTTGAACGTGCCTGAATCGAACACCTCCCGGCTGATCGCTGGGAGGTCCACCAACTGCATTGGACAGTCTTCGAAGAACATCATGCCCGGTAACGGAGCCTGCGTGGTGAATGGGTAGGGTGCGATCTCCGGCTTGGCTCGTGTCAGGCTGGCCAGCAATTGGCTTTTTCCTGCATTAGGCCCTCCCACCAGAACGATGCGTCCAGCCCCCTGCTTGGGAAGGCGCTGACCAGGCTTTGCGACCCCGGACGATTTCTTCGTCGCCAGATCGGCCTTCAACTTGGCGATCTTTCCTTTGAGATCCGCCTGAAGTTTGTCGGTCCCCTTGTGCTTGGGAATCTCCCTCAGCATCACCTGCAAACATTCCAGCTCCTCTTCAGGACTCTGAGCGGCGCGATAATCTGCCTCCGCCTTGTGGTATTGAGGTGTCAGGTTGGCTGGCATGATCGCACCACACAGCGAAAGGAACTTCAGGGGCGTGGATCAACACCAATCCGCGCAGGTCCGGTAGTGTTTCATTTCCGCTCACCTTTGGCAAGCGTGAGCAGACCTGCGGCGATCCCGCCACGGGAGATCCGATAGATGGTCGAATCCACCTGCGGCATATCTCGGTCTTAGGAAATCCAGACCGGTTTGAGAGGCGACCGCTTGGATCGGACCTCGCCAGAAAACTCGATGTGCTTCTACTTGAAAGAGAGAAGGGAGTCGGAAGAAGGGCAACTCCGATGCGAACCGATCAAGTCCGATCGTCGCTCTTCCCACAGAGATGCCACAGCAAAAATCGCAGCGTTGCGGGCTGCACCTCAAAAAGCATCTCGGGCGATTCCACCTGAGACAGGTCCCGCCGGTCGGGCACGTCCAGCGTCCCCTCCCCATGCCATCGATTCAAGTTCACCCTTTTCGCGGTGTCGCAGGGTGGTGCCGGTGTTCTTTTCCCCTGATCCGCAATCGCCAAATTCTGGCCGTTCGCTTGAAATCCATCCATGGATTTTTAGTCCCTGTCGACTAACGGTTGGAACAGGGGTCCAGATGCCATCTTGTCGACGCCCAATACGACCGCTCGGGTCGGTATCAAGCATTGGTTTAGTTCCATTCGACGAATCGGCACCGACCACGCCTTCGTTATCGGCGCGTGCTGGCGGGATGTTGCAAGAAATTGGAACGGTTTTCCTCGCCAAGCAGCCCCCAAACTTCAAGCCGCCCTGCATTGCAAGCGTGGCCCCCACCAGTGACGGATATTCGCAATCAGATACCAAAGAGACCGTTTCTGGTAAACTTTTCGTTCTGGCTTAAGAAATCGCTCTACCAAAAGCCGGAGAGGTTCGAAGGGCAACCTTGTGATCGAGAAAGGAATCGGTGTGGAGCCTTCCGGAAATCCAAAACGATGCTTTTTGGGGTGGGATCGCCCGATCCTTCATTCGGCTGTCGACTGGTTGGCGGAACACTATCCGCCACAAGGTGGCCGATGGCAACTGAACTCCGTTCGCATCCTCCTTCCCAGTGGTTACGCCACGCGGAAGATGCGTGAATTGCTAGCTGGGAAGGCGGAGCAGGAGCGATGGCTGCTGGAGCCACCGCAACTGATGACGGTCGGTCATTTCCAAGAGAAGCTTTACGTTGTTAAAAGACCGATTGCTTCCCGAGCTACCCAGATCCATACATGGCTGCGGGCATTGCAAGATACACCGGCCGATGAATTGTCTTCTGTGTTTCCTGACTGGGATCCAAAGGCTGCCTTTCTAGAGCGACTTGAATACGCGCAGATTCTCTATCGTCTTTACGACGAAATCTCTGAGGATTTGATCGACTTTGCGGAAGTCGCAAAAAAGGTGGAACAGCCAGACCAACGCCGGCAATGGTTGGTCCTGCAGAAGGTTCATGATCACTATCTGAAGACCTTGGATCGAATGGAGCTTTGGGATCGTCAGGCGGCACGGCAATTCGCTTTGAAACATCGAGAAAAGGAAATCCGCTCGGACCACGATCTGGTGGTCATTGGAGCCGTCGATCTGTCGAAGTCGCACCAGGACTTTCTTCAAGCGGTGAAGGGTCGTGTTCAAATCCTGATCGCGGCACCCGACTCCTGGCAAGATGCCTTTGAGTTCCTGGGAACTCTCAAGGCTGGGGTCTGGAATGAATTGAAGATCACAGTCGATTCATCGATCCTACGAGTCGCCAGTGGACCCAAGGAGGCGGCCGAGGAGGTCTGCCGCGTCTTGGCACAGATGCCCGAAGCGACCAGCACGCAAGATGTAACTTTAGGAGTTCCCGATCTGGAGATGATCGATCCGATCCATGATCGGCTGGACCGACTTGGAATCCGGACCTGCAGCGCTCTGGGAAGCCCCTTGAAAGCCTCGGATCCATTTCAACTTCTGCAGAAAGTCGCCGCGTATCTGCAGCAACGCTCCTGGGAATCCTTTGCCGCTCTCGTTCGCCATGCCTCGGTCTTCGACTATCTGACGGTTCAGCGAGGAGTTCCAAAGAACTTTCTGCAAAGCCTGGATGACTACTACCAGCGAACCTTGGTGTCACGAGTCGACTTGAAGGAATGGCCGCGCGGCGATGATCCGCACTGTTCCAAACTTGCCTCCGTAGCGATCCAAACCGTCCGCGAAGTCGATCGATGGCTGGATGGCCTGCGATTTGAACGCCTCCCGATCGCTCGTTGGGCCGAGCGCCTCAGGGCGATGTGGGAAGAGTTAGACGAGCGGCCAGAGAGTTCCTACGACTCCAAGGACTCGGCTGGCTCTGAGGATTCGGATGACTCTGAGGAGACCGAGCGGCTGTTGGAGTGCTACCGCGCACTAGCAAATCTCTGCAGTGAACTAGGTTCGGTGCCGCAACCCCTGCAGGAATCGGTCACTCTTCGAGACATCGTTCAGTGGCTGAAAGAGGAAGCGGCGGGAAAGTTGATCAAGCAACCCCCGGATCCAACTGCCCTCGAGATGCTCGGCTGGCTGGACCTCGCCTGGGATGATGCAGATGCTCTGATCTTGACTGGCTTTCACGATGGAGTCGTACCCCACGCGATCGCCAGCGATGGCTTCCTGACCGAGAACCTCCGCAAGGCGCTTCAACTTCAAAACGATGATCGAAGGTATGCGCGAGATGCCTATTACCTGCAGATCCTGCTTCACGCTCGGAAACACCTGACGATTCTTTACCACCAGAAAGATCGTGATGGGACTCCATTGTTGCCGAGCCGACTTCTGTTGGCGATTCCAACGGAAGAAATCGCTGACCGAATCAAGACGCTGCTAGCACCTCCTAAACCCCGGCCACCTGTGGCGGATCGATGGATACCCGATCCAGAAAAAACCCGAATCGATATCCCACAACCGGATATCGATCAAATCCACCTTCCCGAATCGATCTCGGTGACCGCCTTTCGCGACTACCTAGCCTGCCCCTATCGATTCTATCTGCAGCGCGTGGTTCGCCTTCAGGAGATGTCGGACGAGTCGTTGGAGTTGCCACCGAATCTCTTCGGCGACATGGTGCACTATTGCCTGGATCAGTGGGCGCGATCGGAGCATGCCAACAGCATCGATCCAAAGAAGATCACCGACTCGCTGGTTCATCACCTGAATCACTGGGTCAATACTTGGCTTGGGCAGGAACTCTATCCTGCCATCCAGTTGCAGATCGAGCAGGCGAGGATGCGATTGGAAGCCTTCGCTCAGTTTCAGGCAACGCGCAACGGCCAGGGCTGGGTGATTCAAGAGGTGGAGTGGAGTATAGACCGCAAGCATGCGGTTTCGATTCCGAATGACGCCAGTGGCCTGAAGATCCACGGCAGAATCGATCGAATCGATTACCACGCAAAAAGCAAGCGTTGGGCGATATGGGATTATAAAACCAGCGAAACACCGAAAGACCCAGCAAAAGCGCATTTCATTTCCAACCAATGGGTCGACCTGCAACTGCCGCTCTATCGACACCTCGCTTTCTCGCTCACCCAGACCCTGGACGTCGACCTTGGCTACATCCAACTCCCCAAGTCATTGGAGAAAATTCAGTTTCAATCGGCCGATTTCACGCCAGATCAACTGAAAGAAGCAGACCAGAGAGCGATTGAGACATTGCAGAGCATCGCCGACAAAAGGTTCTGGCCGCAAAAGGCAGCCCGCTTTCCGGACAGCGATCCGTTTCGATCCATCTGCCTGACGGGAGTTATGCGCAGCGAGACAGTAGGAGAAAATCCACCCCGTCATGACAGGAATCTGGCTGGAATAGGTGAAAGGGTGACCAGCAAGGTAGCGATTCCGCGTGAAGCCTCACTTTCCCAGCGTCGCGAAACCGACTGGGCGCCGGAGAAGATTGCCTTGGGCGGCCCGAAAAGGAACGGTCCTTTTCCTTCGGAGTGGTTCGAACCCCTATTGATTCGCGCTTCCGCTGGTTCGGGAAAAACCTACCAACTAGCATTGCGAGTCATCCGACTGCTGGTTGCCAATCAAATGCCAGAATCGATTCTCGCCACTACTTTCACGCGTAAAGCCGCAGGGGAAATCCTGGTCCGAATCCTTCAACGAATGGCCGAAGCTTCTAAGAACCCCAAAGCTTTGGCTGAACTCCGGAAGGATCTAGGTGGGATGGAGATCGAAGAGGAGGAGATGGCTTACCATCTGGCGAGAACGTGCCGAGTGCTGCACCGCTTCCGCGTCGGAACGCTCGATTCCTTCTTCGGTCAACTGGCTCGCAATTTCGCCTTTGAACTGAAGTTACCTCCCGGATGGAGCATGGCGGATGAGTTCACTAAAGAGCGAATGCAACGGATGGCAGCGCAAATCCTCTTCGCTCACCCCGATCGAATGCAGTTGAAGAGTCTGCTGGGCATGCTTTTTAAGGGAGAAACATCTCGCGACTTCCTCCGACAGGTGCTTGACGAAATGATCGGCTGCCTTCGCCTCTACCAGAACAGCGACCGAGCCGCATGGGACTCTCTCAAAGTCCCACCCGCACCTGATCCAAAGCGGCTCATCGAGCAGCAGCAGATATTCGCCGCAGCGTCGATTGGCCATAAAACTTTTCTGACATCGCGGGACAAATTGCTGGTTCTATTCGAGAACCAGGATTGGCCGGCTGTCCTGAAGACCACATTGATGAAGTCGTTGGAATCCGATTCCCCAAAATTCAGCGGCAAGCCATACACCCCGGAGGTGATCGAGGCGTTGACTGTGATGCGCGCCGAAGCGTTGCATCGGGAACTAGCGATCATCAAAGCCAGAACCATTGCCACCTACGATCTATTGGACCTTTTTGCTACGCAGTTGGATCGACTTCAGGAGGATAGTAGGGTCTACACATTCGATTCGCTCGCGAGAAGGCTAGCTACCTGGATGGATCGCCAAAAAACTACCGAGCTGACTCGCCGCATGGACCAAGGGGTTCACCATCTGCTTTTGGATGAGTTTCAGGATACGTCACCAGTCCAGTGGCGAATTCTCGAACCGCTGGCTCATGGAATTGAGTCGCTGATTGAGCAGGGCCATCCAGGCAGTATCTTCTGCGTAGGAGACACCAAACAGGCAATCTATGGGTGGCGAGGTGGGGAATCGGCAATCTTTGATGCCTTCGAGAGCAGTCTCCAGAAGAAGCCCCGATGCCAGCCGTTAAATACCAGTCAACGCAGTTCGCCAGTGATCGTCCAACTGGTCAATGAACTGTTTCAGCAGCTCGATCATTACCCACGATTTGAGGAAGGCGAACTGGCAACTCAACGGTGGCAGCAAGAGTTCCCCGAACACACCACTGCCCGCACCTGGCTGCCAGGTTACGTTCAACTATTCAATGGTCCACCGAAGCCCACTACTGCACGTGGCAAGGACAGCCACGACGAATCCGAGGAGGATGGAGATGGAGAAGACACGGAGGATGCTGTCGATGTGATTCGCGTGGCGGCCAATCATGTCGCTCAACTGCATCGGGAAGCCCCTGAACGTACGATCGGCATTCTCTTTCGCCGCAACGCCGACGTGGCGAAGATGATCCATCGATTGCGAGAGCTTCATATCGATGCCAGCCAGGAAGGAGGAAATCCACTAACCGACTCATCCGCGGTCAACCTGCTGCTGAGTCTCTTTCTACTTGCCGACCATCCGGGTCATTCGATTGCGGCCTATCAAATTGCCCGGGCTCCCTGGACTCCGGAAGCCGACTTGCAACGGATGAAGGATCCCGAATCGCTATCGGAAGAGATCCGCAAACAGGTTTTTGCGGAAGGCTATGGTAGAACCGTCATCTACTGGGCCGATCGCATTGCACCTGCTTGCGATGAAAGGGATCAAATCCGTCTGCAGCAACTGGTGTCCCTGGCAGTTCGCTTTGACGAACAACCGACGCCAAGAATACGAGACTTCGTGCGCTATGTGGAGTCGGAGCGAGTCGACTATCCAAAAGCCAGCCCAGTGCGGGTGATGACGATTCACCAGTCGAAAGGGCTGGAGTTCGATGCTGTCTTTTTGCCCAGCCTCCATCAGCAGTTTAGAACCACGTCAGATAAATGCATCGCGGAGTATCGCGACCGGACGAATAAAGCGGTGAGGGTCATGCGCTATGTACCCAAGGAGCTACGACCATGCCTTGGGGATGGATGGCCAAGAGTTTTTCAGGATCATGCGACCCATCAATGGACGGAGAGTCTAAGCGTTCTCTATGTCGCTATGACCCGTGCTAGGCAAGCACTCTACCTCTATGCCCTTCCAGCTGAAAAGCCACTAAAGAACTGGGGATCCGTTTTGCATGCTTGCTTGCTGAAACCAGGAGAAGAGCATCTGGCGGCAGAGCCAAATCGGGTGATTTCGACACGCGGTAACGAAGACTGGTATCGCGACGAACAGAAAGCCCCCCCCCAACGAACACCCGAAGAAATGGAGCCGCAAGCTCCCTGGAACGTGTCCCTTCGTACGACAACCTCCGAACAGTATCGACGCCATCTGGTCAAAAAGACACCATCGGCCCTCCATCGCCACCATCGCGGTATCGTCCGATCGGCCTTCCAGGAACGCAGCGAAGATGCAGCGCGTGGCGGAACATTGATTCACCGCTGGCTGGAGCAGGTGGAATGGATGGACGACTTCCGTTGGGATCGACAACTGGCCCAGTTGTGGGCACTCGACTGCCTGGAACCAGAGGAAATGGGTCTGGTACCGATGGAGCTTTGGATGAGCAAGATGGAGAGCTACCTTGGTTCCAGCGCTTTAAAGGAAGCGTTGTCCAAGGACCGCTACCTTGATTGGAAGCAAGACGGCCTGAGCATTTCGGTCTTCCGCGAGATGGATCTGCTTCACAAACAGGATCAGTACCTGGTTCAAGGTACCATCGATCGATTGGTGGTCGGTTCCATGCAAGGAAGAGTGGTCCAAGCTGAAATTCTGGATTACAAGACCGATCGCGTGCCGGATGGGATGCCTCTGGAGGAATGGACGGCAGATCGACAGCGCATCCACCAACCTCAATTGGCGCTTTACCGTCAGGTTGTCGCACAACAACTCGGTATCCAGGAATCCTCGGTTGCCTGTACACTGATCTTGCTCAGTGGCGATCTGCTGGCGCCGATATAACACGGGACTTGCCGCGACGAATTGATCCTTTCTGGCTATGAGAACATGGGAATGAAGCAAGAACATCGAGGTGAATCCAGCGGACTACCGGAGCCTCGGAAAGTCGCCAATCCGCATGACAAGCCTTGGTACCAGGTCGATGATTTCCTTGCGATGGGAATCGCCAGTTGTCTTCTTCTGTTTGCCTTGCTGGCAGCGTTGGCATCTCGTCCGGCCGACCGAGTTGCACTGCATGAGAAACTGGACCAACTCACGCAATCGATCCGGGCAGCAGATGGGTCGGAGGAGATCACGCAGTCCTTGATCGCACAGAAAACAGAAATCGAAAAGAAATTGGCCGGAAACCTCTTGAAGCCCTGGATAGGCAAACCTGGGGAATGGGAAAGCAACCCATCAGAGGCATTGGTGGTGAAGGGGAAATCGCTGGTTCCCTCGATTCTCTTCACAGGGGGACTTTTGCTGGCCTGCTTTGCCGTGGCAGCTACTCTCCAGAAAGAACCAACAGCGCGTTTTGCGTTCGGCTTCGCAACGCTGTTCGCACTGTCCCTCGCGTCCTATTTGTTGGCTGGACAGGCAGTCATCAAGCATTACAACCTCGAGTACGCGCTGTGGGCCGTCCTTTTGGGACTGCTGATCAGCAACACGATTGGAACTCCAAGTTGGCTGAGATCTGCTGCACGGACCGAACTTTTCATCAAGACCGGCCTAGTGCTTCTAGGAGCCGAAGTGCTGATCAACAAGCTATTGGCACTGGGACTTCCGGGAGTTCTGATTTCGTGGGTTACCACCCCCATCGTATTGATCACCACCTACTGGTTCGGCCAGCGCATTCTCCGCATTCCTTCTCCATCGTTGAATATGGTGATCTCTGCCGATATGTCGGTTTGTGGTGTTTCTGCGGCTGTGGCCACCGCAGCCGCCTGCCGCGCGAAGAAAGAAGAGCTGTCGCTTGCAATTGGCCTGTCCCTCATCTTTACCGTGGTTTCCATGGTGCTCCAGCCGATGGTGGTGCGAGCCTCTGGGATGGGGCCAGTGATCGGAGGTGCCTGGATTGGAGGTACGATCGATTCAACGGGAGCCGTCGCTGCCGCCAGTGAACTGGTGGGGGGGGCTGCGAAGGATGTTGCCGCCACCATCAAGATGATTCAAAACATCCTGATCGGGGTGATCTCCTTTGCTGTGGCCGTTTACTGGACATGGAAGATGGAACCGCGCAACGATGGAGTGAAGCCAAGCGGCTCGGAGATCTGGCGCCGATTCCCGAAGTTTGTGCTCGGATTCCTCGCCGTCTCACTGCTTATGTCGTGGCTGCAAACTCAGGGAACATCCGGCAAAGCGATGGTCTCTAGCGTGGTCGATGGCGCGACCAAATCGATTCGGGAATGGTGCTTCTGCCTGGGATTTGTCAGCATCGGCCTGGAAAGCAATTTTCGGGAGTATCGCCAGATGCTTGCAGCCGGCAAGCCAGTGGTGCTGTATGTCTGCGGCCAGACACTCAACCTGATCCTCTCCTTCCTCATGGCATGGCTAGTCTTTACCCAGTGGTTCCCGGAAGTCGCCAAATCGCTCGGGGGGCCATAATCCATGCGAACTTCCCGCTGGAAAACCTCGACCTTCATGGGTTGCTTGGCCGCGATGGCAATCGTCTGGGGATGGATCCTGCCTCGTCTTGCTACCTTCGATGCGGTGCGATCCCGAATCAATACCAATCGCAAAGCGGGGATCAATCCGACCGCGGTTTTTTATACCGACCACCCGACAATGCCAGATATCGAGAACCGGATCGAGAACCGGATCGGGGCCCGGCCATCTGCTCCTCGCCCCCAACCTTCTCCTCAGGGATCAATCCTCTGGAGAGAGTGATCATTCCTGCTGCAATGGAGGACGCTCATCATGACCAGTGTGAAGAAGAATCGAGGTGGCTTGAATATCTTGCTGCTTTGCTTTGTCCACATCCTGGCATGTCTCTGCCTTGGCCATTCGTTCGCCAAGCCACCCGACATCGTGCTGGTACTTTGCGATGACCTCGGAGTAGGGGATGTTCAGTGTTACGCTCCTTCGAACAAGATTGCGACACCAAACTGGGATCGTTGCGCCCGCGAAGGGATGCGATTTACCGATTCCCACTCACCCAGCAGCGTCTGCACACCGACTCGCTATGGTCTCCTTTGTGGACGCTACGCCTGGCGTACGAAGCTGAAATCAGGCGTCCTGGGGGGATTGAGCCCCAGTTTGATTGCTCCCGACATCACCACGCTGCCAATGCAGTTGGCAGCAAATGGATATCGAACCGGTTGCTTTGGGAAGTGGCACCTGGGAATCGACTGGGTGCAGACAGGCGATGGAAAGCCACCGGAATTGTCGGTTGAAACCGAGGCAGCGTATCGATCGGTCGACTTTTCTCAAAAATTCCAAGGGGGGCCTTTAGCAGCTGGTTTCGATACTTTCTTCGGCATCAGCGCCTCGCTCGACATGGTCCCCTACACCTACCTGACGCAGAACCATGTGGAAAAAATCCCCTCGAACACCGCTAGATTTCCGATGGTCGCAGGGAAGACCAACGGATGGACGCGTCAAGGTCCAGCAGCGGAAGGGTTTCGAGTCGAAGAGGTACTTCCCACAACGATCGACCGGGCGATCGAGTGGCTGAAGGGTGTGGATCGGCAGCAACCCTTTTTCCTTTACCTCCCTTTGGCAAGTCCCCACACCCCGATCGCCCCCAGTGACGAGTATGCCGGTAAAAGCGGACTCAATTCCTATGCTGATTTTGTCATGCAGACCGACGCTGAGATCGGAAGAGTCCTTCGATACCTGGAACAACGTGGCACGCTCGACGAAACGCTCATCCTTTTGACCTCCGATAATGGCTGCGCACCGCAGGCAGACATCGCACACCTGAAAGTCGTCGGACATGATCCCTCCGCCGGCTTCCGAGGGCACAAGGCCGACATCTACGAAGGAGGGCATCGCATTCCCTTGGTCGCTAGGTGGCCCAAAGCGATTGCTGGGCAGTCCGTATCCGAACACCCTGTAGTTCTTACCGACCTGATGGCCACCTGCCTGGAAGCTGCCGGTATCCCACTGGCCAACTCCGTCGCACCTGACAGCTTTTCCTTGATGCCCCTCTGGACGAAAGAATCACCATCCGTGCTTCGCAGCTCGATGATCCATCATTCGGTCAATGGCACGTTCGCCTTCCGATCTGGCAATTGGAAACTGATCCTGGCCCCCGACTCAGGAGGTTGGAGCGAACCGAGGCCGAGGTCGCGTGTCGCTGGACAAGGGAAGCGAAACGTTCAACTCTATGATCTGCAAAAGGATCCTTCGGAATCTCAGGACTTAGCAGAGTCGAATCCGAATGTCGTAGCGATGCTTCTTGAGGAATTGCAGCAGACCGTGGCCGACGGCAGGAGTCGTCCTGGAATACCTCTGGAGAACGACCAACCGGTCGATCTCTGGAAGTTTGCAGACGACCCACGATCTCCCTGAGCGGCCCCCAACCAACTTAGGGGGCAACCGGATAGCGGAACCTGGCCTGCCGGACCGCTCAACCAGCCGTTAGGGGTTCCTATCGCTACAACCGCTATATTTGCAAGCATTCCAGGCCGCGACAGGGAAATTCTAGCATTCCCGGAAATCTTTTCCGTTTAGGAAAGCCGAATCAATTGGGCAAGAAGTTCTGAAAAGCATTCTCAACCAAAACGTCCGCGGATCGCTCTCGTTGCTTCCAGCAGAAGAAGCGTCAAGCACGCTGGCTTCGAAGGGCCGCCGGTGAAGTGGTTGAGGAATGTGGTAACCCCTTTTTTCCGTGGACGGAGATTTTCCCATGCGTCGATTTGTTCTTTCTTCCATGTTCGCCCTCGCCCTCAGCTGTTCCGGCGTGGCGCAGGCTGGTCTGTTCCATCGTGGCGGTAGCGATTGCGCTTCCGAGCCAAGCTGCGGAGTTGAAGCGGCTCCATCGTGTGGCGTTGAAGTCGCTGCCGATTGCTGCAACAGTGCTCCTGCACCTCGGTTCGGACATCACCTGGGCGCCCTGAAGGGCAAGCTGTCGGGCATCCATGCTCGCCTGCATGCTCGTCTTGCCGCTCCAGCGACTTGCGACACCGGTTGCGGTGCTGCTCCTAGCTGCGGTATCGAAGCTCCGATTGGCCCTAGCTGCGGTATCGAAGCCGCTCCTTCCTGCGGCGTTGACGCTGGCTGCTGCAACAGCGCTCCAGCTCCTCGCTTCGGTCACAAGCTGGGCGCCCTGAAGGGCAAGCTGTCGGGCATCCATGCTCGTCTGAAGGCCAGCCTAGCTGCTCCTGCTGCTTGCGACACCGGTTGCGGTGCTGCTCCTAGCTGCGGTATCGAAGCTCCGATTGGCCCAAGCTGCGGTATCGAAGCTGCTCCTTCCTGCGGCGTTGACGCTGGCTGCTGCAACAGCGCTCCAGCTCCTCGCTTCGGTCACAAGCTGGGCGCCCTGAAGGGCAAGCTGTCGGGCATCCATGCTCGCCTGAAGTCCAGCCTTGCTGCTCCTGCTGCTTGCGACACCGGTTGCGGTGCTGCTCCTAGCTGCGGATGCGAATCGGTTGTCGGCCCAAGCTGCGGCTGCGAGTGATCGAATAGATGAATCGCTGGGTACAACTTTCGGCTGTCGAATGAAGACTGGCTTCCTGACATAAGGATGATGGCAAGGCAGACGCTGGACATATCGAGTCGGCTTTTGGCAAGACTTGATCCTTCCGGTGACACTCGACCTTCCCCTCCGCGGCCCGCGGCCCGAAGCAGATCATTCGAGATGCGAGAAGTGACCTGAGCGACAAAAACAGGAACGCTTGGTCGAGTGAAATCGACCAAGCGTTTTTTTGTTTCTCGATGGGAAGGCTACTCTTACGGATCGCATAGTCCGATCAGTTCGACTGGCAGGCTTCCTTGAATTGGGATGCATGCAGGATCGACCCAACCTTCGCAATAGGCATGTGCCAAGTCGGTCGCCACAGGGATGGCGACCGACTTGAGAAGAATGACTCGATCAGCCCTGCACCAATGCGCCATGAGAATAGCCAGCGCATCGGTAGTCGTTCGCCAATCCTCGGGTGGATAGGGCAAGGATGCAGGTTGAGTAGCTCGATTGGACGAGTACCAAGCGCCGATCCGGACGAGTACCTGTTTCGATTGGCTTCGATCCTCGGATGTCGCCCAATCTTCCCACGCTTGTCTCTGGTCGACCGTCTGCCAGTCGGGCAACAGTTCCCGTACCACCTCGTAGGTCGCATCCAGCAACTGAATGCAACGCCAGTGCATGGCGGTCTGGTTGAGTGGATGAAGTCGATCGAGGTCACGCATGGCATCGATCGCCATGCCCCCCCCAACGATCAAGGCCCACTGTGCGGGCGGCTGGTCCGCGAACCACGACTGAAAGGCCCGAATCCCGTGCGGACGATGGAGGAAACTTCCTCCTAGCTTGACCACAATTCTTGGAAGATCCATCACTCCGACAACTCGCTGCTTTGAATTGCCAACCGACAAACGGCCAGCGAAGGAGCGCAGCGGCTTTGCTTAGCCCCCCAAAGCTGCTCAAGGTCGACTAGCGAAGGTTTCCAAGCGATCTTTCGAAGAACCTGATCCATCAAGAAAGGAGCATGCCCTGCGAGGAATAAGGTTTCGCAGGACCGCGCACCCAGCCCCCGTCTCTGCCGATCCATCGCCTCGGCAATCCGACCTGCTTGCGCGTCGATGATGGCATCGGCAATTGCGTCCAGATCACTTGGTGCCAGGCTGGCACCATCTTCACCGACCATCCGAGCCAGCCGATAGCCGGCGTGTTCCTTCGTTTTTGGACGGCGATCGGAGGTATCGCAGTCCTCCTCATCTTCCTCTAACCAGCCCTTCCAAAGGTACACATCTTCGGTCGTCGCAAAGGACTCAGCCATCACCGGGCAGTCGGTGCCATGCAGCGGCAACACATCGACCAGCGACGCGATCGGGGTCCGCTGCACGCCACAGTAAACAAGCTGACGCTCCTGCAACCGCTGGCTGTCGGTCGATGCAGTGGTCTGTGGTTTCCCGTCACCCAACGGGATCAGATCGGTGGTGGTCGATCCAATATCGACCAATAGCCCCTGGACTTCGGGGAAAAGCGACGCCACATAGCGAGCTAGTGCATCCCAATTGGATGCAGCAACCGACCATGGATTTCTGGCCGCCTGCGGCACACTGTACCACTTCCCCCCGACTCCATAGACCCGCACCCAAGGGCTGGGTACCACCAAAGTCAACTGCTCGAGAATCCTGCAGACTCCTTCTTCACGCGTCAGAAAGCAGTCGCACAATTCTCCTGTCATGGTGACAGCCAGTTGCCTGAAGGGTGGGGAGCGATCGAGCAGTTTCGCGATGGCCGAGGCGAGACGCTGGGGCTGTTGCCACAGTGCAAATGGCTCACTGCACGCAAACTGATCGCCATCTGAAACCTTTAGATTGGCACCTCCAATGTCGATCCCAAGCCATCCTCCGGACGGCAGAACCATCGCAGCGGACTCTGGCGATTGCTCATCGGCCGAAGGTTGAGAGACCCTGGGTTTGCGTTTGGCAGCCATATCAACCGTCGCTGTCGAGCATTTTCTGGAAGGCATCCAGCAATCTCTGGAAGTCCTGCTTCTCCATCTGGCTCCATCCGCTGGCGCGATGCCGTATCAGGCAAAGCTTGAGCGATTCGGCGGCCTCCAGGACGTCCTCAGGCAACCCGCGGATGGAAGCAAAAGGGGTTACGGCGGCGGTGGAATCGGAATCCAAATCAACAATCGCCTCCTCCGCTTCAACCGCTCCATCTACCTCCTGATCCCAATCCCCGAAGTCGGGGCCTTCATTCCGCGGTCCGCTGGTTCCGATCCGATCTTTCAGTTGCGGATCCACTTCAGCTGAAACCGCCTCTTCCATCCCAGCTCGCTCCTCCAACTCCGATTCCTCGGCCACTTCGATTGTCGCCTCGGGGAGTTCCGAATCGAGTTTCCCACGCGCTTCCCAGCGAGCTTTCTTCATCTGCGAGACGCTCCACGGCGTCCGACTGGCACCTTCCAGCCACAGTTCGGCATCCTCCCAGTCGAGAGCCACCAGGAAGTGGGTCCAGAAAAGCCCAGAATAGGTCGCCTGAGTCTCTCCGAATCGCTCGTGCACCCGTCGCAAGCGACTGGCGTGATGAGGCGTCAGGCCACCGACACCCTGGGCCCACACTTCATCGCGGTATTGGGTTGGATCGGCCCCGGCATCCACCAGCGCCTTTCTCCAGTGGGAAATAATTTTCCCCTTCTCCCAGTTCGTGGTGCTCACCAGTCGATGCCACCGACCGGCGTAGTCCTGGGAAAGCGACTGCGTATTGGGATCATTCCATGCCTCCAGCAGGGAAGCCTCATCCATAGGCAAGGAATCGGTGGAGGACTGGGAAGGCAGGTGATGACTGGTACGCCGTTTGGCCATGAAAGATTGGTCCGCTCGTATAGTAAATGGAGTTGCCCTATCCAGATGCTCCGACCTGGCGCCCCGTCGCGTGTCGGGGGAACACGCGATGCTACGAAAGGCAGCGGCCGTCCCGCCGAGCTAGTGAGCCTACCCGGTCGGAGAAGCAACAAGCTAATAGTTTCCATGGCAGCGACCAAGACTTGAAAGCGAACTTTCGTGCCGCTCCATTCCGACACCCTGCCGTCCATGAGACTTAGCGAAAATTTGACGATTCAGGGTATTCCGGCCGATGGACACGGATGGTGGAAACCCTGTCGATGAACAAGCTTTCGCCCCCGAGCCAATCGCCTCTTTGGAAACGTGGCCGGTGAGTCTTTCGGGCCTCCTTGGATTCCCGTCCCCCCGTGGGACACCACAGTTCGGACCGTTATACTTCCGGACAGCACCTTGCCGAGTTGGGACGGTGCATAGCCGCTATCGCATCGTCCATCTAAGGGCGATCGCAAGGACGGCCTGGAAGTCAGCGAGTCCTAAGGACGTGCACTGGAACCTGAACTGTCTTGCGTGGACTGCTGTCGACTCTACGATCGTGAGCTGTACCGGAACCGAAGAAAGCCACCTTTTAGCTGCATCGAAGGAAATCCATATGGGAAACACCGAAGTCACCGTCCCAGTCACCGAGGTACCCAACGCATCGTATCCCTTCTTCAGCAATTTGGCGAAGATCATCAATTCCGGTCAGGCTCGATCGATCATTCTGTATGGCAATATCTACGATCTCTATTACGACGGCAAAACCTACACACCTCTGATCCCTTTCCTGAATTCCAAGACAAAGATTCCTGGCTTGATTCAGATCGTCCATGAAGTGAACGGACCGATTCGCATTCACGAAGAAGACCGGGTGCGACTGCGCGAGGCATGGGCGGCATGGCGAAATGGCGTTGCGTTGGATCAGGTGCCCATCAAGGAAGTTCTCCAAGACGGGTCGAAGTTCGAGCTTCGGAGGAAGGAGTTCGATCAATACATGCGGGAAGTCATCGGGAGCGGAACACAAGCTCTTGAATTTCTTCGCCAGTTGACGATCTGTTCGCGCACCACGTTGAAAGAGAACCTACTGATCTTCATCGAAGCTGCCGACATGCTGCTGCCAGCAGGGGATGGCGATGTAGCGAAGATCAACGAAGCCCAGGTACGCAGGATCGCCATTGTCACCGACTGGTTCAGCGACCCCTCGTTCTTTTCCGGGAAGGATACCGTCTGTTTGGTCGCCGAGTCGCGAAGCTTGATTCATCCAAGGATTTCGCGATTGCCGCAGGTGCTTTCACTGGAAATTCCTGCCCCCAATACCGAACAGCGCAAGCACTTTGCCCAGTGGTATGCGGCGCAGCCGAATGTCGAATGGAAACCGGAGAATCTCGATGAGATAGCCGTATCGACAGCGGGGCTCAGCCTGCACGCCCTTCGCCAACTGCTTCTTGCCGCCGACTACGCAAAAAAACCGATCAGTCGCGATGATGTGACGCTGCAAGTGGAACAATTCATCCAGTCTCAGCTGGGGGAAGATGTTGTCGAGTTCAAGAAACCCAGCCATACCTTGGATGATTGTGTCGGATTTAAGAAACTGAAAGAGTTCCTTCGCACTTACCTGATTCCGCGCATGCAGCTGCCCGACGATCGCGCTTTACCAGGCGCTGCGATCGCCGGCCCCATTGGCGGTGGCAAGACATTCATTTTCGAGGCGGTGGCAAGCGAACTGAACATGCCAGTCCTGGTGCTCAAGAACATACGTAGCCAGTGGTTCGGCCAAACCGATGTCATTTTTGAGCGACTCAGGCGCGTTCTTGAAGCTCTGGAGAAGGTGCTGATCTTCGTTGACGAAGCCGATACGCAGTTCGGTGGGGTAGGTGAAGGTGCCCATGAAACCGAACGACGTTTGACGGGGAAAATTCAGGCGATGATGAGCGACCCAAGACTGCGCGGGAAGGTGATCTGGCTGCTGATGACTGCCCGCATTCACCTGCTGAGCCCAGACATCCGCAGGCCAGGCCGCGTCGGTGATTTGATTATCCCCGTGCTGGATCCCGTCGGTGAAGACCGACTCGAGTTCATTCGCTGGATGCTCAAGCCAACGGGAATCAGCACCCCCGAACTGATTCAGTGGCTGGACAAAGAAGGGCTCTCCGAAGACTTTTCCTCTGCCGGCTACGCAGCGCTCCGCAGCCAGTTCAAAGCGATTCCCCCGAAGGACGAAGAAGAGCTCAAGGGCATCGTGCTAGACTTTCTTCAGCCAGCGATTCAGCAGACACGGCGATACCAGACGTTGCAGGCGTTAATCAACTGCACGCGTCGAAGCCTGCTGCCAGATCCGAAAGTCAGCGATGAAGAGCGAGCCAAATGGGAGGAGGAGATCCGGCTACTGGAACTGCAGGGGATCCGTTGACGCCAAAGGCCCCAAACACGGCCGGTAGACCGCCGGAAAAATATACCTGGAACCCCCATTTTCCCGGAGGAAAGAGTCCTGGAACCGCTCGATCGGCTATCGACGTGGGGGTCTGGCACACAACGCGAAAATTCTTTCTACAATACGAACAGTCGTGGACTGCGTGGCCGACTAGTTTTTCCCTCTTCGGGGAAAACCCTGCCGCGCGCCTTTCCTCTCACGTTACGAACACCAGTGGTAGATCGGTGATGGGTGGACTGGATTCGATCCGCAACAAAGTGATGGGGGAGATCTTCTTTGCACCGTCGGTGGTTTGGCCGACGGCAGCAGGGGGGATTGCGCTGGGTGCCGGCGTTGCACTTGGGGCGCCCGTACTCATTGGGCTAGGTGCAGTTGGGATGATCGGTGGGCTGGGTTGGATGGCGGCTCGAGCCATCTTCATGCCTGAGAAGATCTCAAGCAGCAAACTGCAGCAGATGCAGAAGGAACAGCGGGAAGCGGAAGAAAGGGAGTTGGACGATCTCCTGAAAAAGCTTCGAATGGATCGCGATCACCGACCGCAAAGTTATTTGAACCTATTACGAGTCATCCGACGGGACTTCGAAACTCAAGCGGCCAAACCAGGTTACGAACTGCGGAGCATGGAACTGGTGGCTCGCATCCGCCAACTAGTCGGAACTTGCGTCCAGCGACTGGATCGCTCGCACCAACTGTTCGAGCTATCGGAGCGATTAGGAGGACAGGAGCGCGAGGCAATTCTCAAAGAGCGGGAGTTGATCCTCGAGGAAATCAAGGCCAGCGTCGACCAGCTTCAGGGCGTCGTCCGAAACTTTTCGTCATTGTCCGAAAAGCAAGAACAGGCCGAACTCAGCGAAGTCCAAAACGAACTGGAGGCGTCGCTTCGCGTCGCCAAGAGAACTGAAGAACGGTTGCGGGAACTGCAATTGAATCCCGATGATAGAAGCTTCCTTCGAGAATAGGAGAGAACCCTGGTGATCAAAGCGATCGGCAAATACTTTCGGGCACTCGGTTACCTGCTTACCTTCCGCATCAACAAGGCAAGGGAAGAACTGGATTTGAATCCAGGCGTGATGATGGCGGGCTATGACAACGTCATCGAAGAAAAACGAAAGCGACTCAATCAATATATGGATGCGATCGGTGCCATGATCGCTCAGGAAGAGTCGAAAAAGGACAAGCTGCGATCTTTGACCGAGGAAATCTCTAAGCTGGAGAAACTCAAGGCAGGCGCTGCTGCCAAAGCCAAGGCGCTGGTCGATAAGTATCGCGGGGATGCCGTCGCGGTCAAAAGCGATCCTGAATACGCCCGCTTCCAGAATGCCTTCAAGGACTTTTCCAGCACGCTGAACGAAAAGCAGAAAAGGGCTCAGGAACTGGAGGACGACATCAAGAATCTCGCTGCCAATGTCAACAGCCACAAGTCGCAGATTCAGAGCCTGATGCGGGAACTGGACAAGCTGAAGGATGAGAAGCACGATGCCGTCGCCGATGTCCTTTCCGCGAAAGAAGAGAAGCAAATTGCTGATCTGATGAACGGACTTTCGACCGACAAGACCGCCGAAGAGTTGAATGCATTGCGGGAGTTGCGATCGAAGGCATCCGCCAAGGCGAGGGTCAGCCGCGAACTTGCAGGCATGGATGCACAGAAAGCAGAATCTGAATTCATGGAGTACGCGCAGCAAACCGAGTCAGATGATGAGTTCGACGCGTTGATTGGATTGTCGGGCAAGAAGGAAGCATCCGAACCTGCCAACCGCGATACGCGAATCCCCGAAGCCTGAGCCCTTGTTGAGCCTGCTCTTTCGGATTCCGAAATCGCGTTAGCTACAAAAAAAGCCCCCGAGCACGACGGGGGCTTTTTTTCATCCCCAGCACCGAACAATCGTTCCAAAGCGCTACAGATGGCTCCTAGCCGTGATGGCTCCCACGCGTTATCCTTGGGTAGTTTTTTGGTCGAGCACCATAGTGATGGTGCTTCCACTTTCTGCCATCCGGCGGGTCCAGAAGGAGACTGAATTTTGGGTCGCATGGGAGAGATCGCGAAACTGGCGCTGGAAGATGGATCGATCTATTCCGGATTCTCGCTGGGGGCCGCCGGAGAGACGACTGGCGAGGTTTGTTTCAATACCTCGATGACTGGCTACCAAGAAATTCTCACCGATCCCAGTTACCGCGGCCAGATCGTCGCGATGACCTATCCTGAGATCGGAAACTACGGCGTCAACGCCGAGGATATGGAAAGTGAACGACCCCATTTGGCGGGCTTCATCGTTCGAGCAGAAAGCCGAATCGTCTCCAATTACCGTGCCGATGCTTCGCTAAGCGAGTTCCTGACGCTTCATGGAGTCGTTGGCATCTCAGGTATCGATACGCGTGCTCTGGTGCGTCGCATCCGCTCTCAAGGTGCCATGCGAGGCATCATTTCGACGGTTGACCTGGACGATCAGTCGCTGATTAAAAAGGCAAACCAGAGTCCCGGACTAGTCGGGCGTGACTTAGTCAAAGAGGTGATGCCCTCTCTGGCTGCTGTATGGAAGAAAACCCTCCATCCGCTATCGACCTTCGGTCCACAGGGACCTGCCACCACCGACGCACCTCATATTGTTTGTCTTGATTTCGGGATGAAGCACAATATCGCTCGGCACTTGGCAAGTCGAGGGAATCGAGTGACCGTGCTCCCGGGAAACAGCAGCTACGAGGCAGTGATGGAGGCCCAGCCGGACGGAATTTTCCTCAGCAACGGCCCCGGCGACCCGGAGCCGTTGACTTACGCCATTGAGACCATTCGAAAACTGCTTCCCTGCAAACCGGTATTCGGAATCTGCCTGGGACATCAATTGCTGTCGCTTGCCTGTGGGGCAAAAACTTTCAAGATGAAGTTCGGTCATCGCGGTGCCAACCAACCGGTCCTCCATCTGGAAAGTGGCAGGGTAGAAGTGACTACGCAGAATCATGGTTTTGCAGTGGAGGAACAGTCGCTTCCCGACTGTCTGGAGATCACTCACCGCAACCTCAACGACCAAACCATCGCGGGGATTCGCCATCGCGAATTCCCAGCCTTCAGCGTTCAGTACCATCCGGAAGCTTCTTCCGGTCCGCACGACAGCAGCTACCTTTTCGACCGATTTCAGCAATCGATCGACTGCCCTGTCGGCCCTTGAAACACCGCCGCTCCAGCTCCCAAAAAACGCTCTGTTGGCGGGTGACTTTTCGATCCAACGCCCCGCAGGTTCACCGGAAGACGTATCTTTGGCCCGGGATTTGCTACCCCTGGAGTCTACGGCGGTCCATGGTGCCAAGTTGGCGCTGATTAGGGACTTCCGCGAGGCCAAAAGGGGAGGTGTCCACCATGGGGTTTCGATTCGAAAAGCTGACCGTTAAGGCGCAGGAAGCGGTCGCCGAGGCTCAGTCCAAAGCGCAGCAGGCAGGCAATCCGGAAATGGATAGCCTCCACCTGCTTCAAGCGCTTCTTGAGGAGTCCGACGGAATTGTGGCGCCGCTGATGAAAAAGGTGGGGGCACCTGTCGTTCAGATCCGTGGGATGCTGGAGTCTGAATTGTCCCGGTTACCGAAGATTTCCGGCGGACGGCAGCCGAGTGTCAATGCGCCACTGCAAAAGGTTCTGGAATCTTCCGCTGCCCTTGCCGACGGCATGAAGGACGAATTTGTCAGCACCGAGCATCTGGTGGTGGCATTGTCGAAAGTGGATTGCAAGGCGAAAGAGCTTCTGAAGCTGAATGGACTGACCGAAAAGGATCTTATGCAGGGCCTGCAAGCGGTCCGAGGGAGCGCACGAGTGACAGACCAGCATCCGGAAGGAAAGTTTCAGGCACTTGAAAAGTATGGTATCGACCTGGTGGAGCTCGCCAAAAAGAACAAACTGGATCCAGTGATCGGTAGAGACCAGGAGATTCGTCGCGTCATTCAGGTGCTGTCTCGACGCACCAAGAATAATCCTGTGCTGATTGGAGAGCCAGGTGTTGGGAAGACAGCGATTGCGGAAGGCTTGGCCTTGCGCATCGTCGAGGGGGATGTGCCGCAGAGCCTGAAGAACAAACGTGTCATCTCGCTAGATTTGGGTGGACTTGTCGCCGGTACAAAGTTTCGCGGTGAATTCGAGGAACGGCTCAAGGCAGTCATCAAGGAGGTGAAGGATGCAGGTGGAGAAATCATTCTGTTCATCGATGAGCTGCACACGGTAGTCGGTGCGGGCTCCGCCGAAGGGAGCAGCGATGCCGCCAATCTGCTCAAGCCGGAACTGGCGCGTGGACAGTTGCGATGCATCGGCGCTACGACGCTGGATGAGTATAGGCAGCACATCGAAAAGGATGCCGCACTGGAACGCCGATTCCAGCCAGTCTTCGTGGGGGAACCCTCTGTCGAAGATACGATCTCGATTCTTCGCGGCCTGAAGGCACGTTATGAAGCCCATCACGGGGTGAAAATCCGCGACTCCGCCCTAGTTGCTGCCGCCAACCTTTCCAATCGCTACATCACCGATCGTTTCCTGCCAGATAAGGCGATCGACCTGGTGGATGAAGCATCCAGCCGACTGGCAATGGAGCGGGAGAGCGTACCGACGGAGATTGACCAAGTCCAACGGCGCCTCCGACAGCTCCAGATCGCTCAGCGTCAACTCGCTGACGAATCCGAAGAGACAACCAGTCAGACCCTGGAAGACCTCGACGAAGAGATGGAGAAACTCCAGAAGGAATTGACGAACTTGCGCGAACAGTGGGAGGCGGAGAAAATGGGCCTCTCGGATGTCAAATCGATTCGTCAATCCTTGGATCAGACGGAATCCGAGTTCCGCAGGCTGGAAGCAGCCATCAAAGAAAAACAGTCCGGCGGCTTGGCGGTTTCCGAAGAGGATTATCAGAAACTCTTCGAACTCGATCAGCGACGCCGCAAGCTTCAGGGACAAATCGATCAGGAAGAAGATCAGCCATCCAAGGAAGGCCCTGCTTCCCAGAGAAAACTGCTGCGTACGGAAGTCACCGCCGAGGAGATCGCCGACATCGTCAGTCAATGGACAGGTGTGCCGGTGTCCCGCATGTTGGAAACCGAAAAGGCGAAACTGCTGGTGATGGAGGAACGGCTGCACCAGCGTGTTATCGGACAGCAACCGGCCGTTGAAGCGGTATCCAATGCTGTTCGCCGAAGCCGAAGCGGACTGCAGGACCCCAATCGCCCCATCGGTTCCTTCCTGTTCCTTGGCCCTACGGGAGTCGGGAAGACGGAGTTATGCAAGGCGCTGGCCGAAATGATGTTCGACGACGAACAGGCGATGATTCGGATCGACATGAGCGAGTTCATGGAGCGGCACAATGTCAGTCGGCTGATTGGTGCCCCTCCAGGATATGTGGGCTATGAAGAAGGTGGAAAGCTGACCGAAGCTGTCCGCAGACGGCCCTATTCCGTTGTGCTTCTGGACGAAGTCGAGAAGGCGCACCCCGATGTCTTCAACGTGTTGCTTCAGGTGCTGGACGACGGACGGCTGACGGACGGTCAAGGACGGACCGTCGACTTTTCCAATTCGATCATCGTGATGACCAGCAACATCGGCAGTCCGATCATTCAGCGGATCGCGGAGGAAGGAGGGACGCCACAGGAAATGTACGAAGCTCTCCAAGAACCGCTCCGCTCTAAATTCCTGCCGGAATTTCTAAATCGACTCGATGAGGTAATCGTCTTCGAACCGCTGAAGAGGGAGCAGATTCGGCACATCGTTGACCTGCAACTCAATCGCCTCAGGAAACTGCTCTCGCAGCAGCAGATCACGATCCAGTTGACTGAAGATGCCATGCAGGCCCTAGCAGACGAAGGGTTTGATCCTGCCTTCGGAGCCCGACCACTGAAGCGAGTGATCCAGAATCGACTTCAAAATGAACTGGCATCCCTTCTGCTCAAGGGGGAAGTCCCTGATGGATCAACCGTGTCGATCGATCATCGCGACAGCCAGTTCCTATTTGAACTAAAGAAAGGCCCGACTCGCTGAACGCACAACCGTCCTATACCCTAACGGCCGTCCAATAAGAAATGCTCCCGCACGGAACATCCTCCGTACGGGAGCCTTTTACTTTCATTGCTAAGAGAATGAGATCGCAAACCAATCACTCATCCAGCAACTTCTGGATCGTCTCTTCGATTGCCTGCGCGTTAGCCGGCCCACTTCCGACACGGATCAAGCGGATCTTTCCCGCCTTGTCGACAACGGCCGCCTGAGGAATACCAGAGACTTCGTACTTCGAGAAGAAGGTGTTTTCTTTGGGGGCCACGACGAATCCGTGCTTCAGTTCATAAGAGTCGCGAAATTTCCCTAGCATCTGAACTTCCGCTTCCAGCGATGGCTCTTCTTCGCCTCGTACCGGCTTACTTGTTGCATCATCCCACTGGAATCCATAGGGACGTGTCACACCGAGGATCACAAGGCCCTTGTCGGCATAAGTATCCTGTAGATGCTTCAGATGGGGGAATGTCGCGATGCAGGGACCACACCAGACAGCCCAAAAATCGATCAGCACCACCTTCCCCTTCAGGTCCCCCATCTTCACCGGGTCCATCGCGACGAAGGTTTCTGCTTCCAGTTCAGGGGCATCGGTCCCAACCAGCTTCTCGCGTCGCAGGGCGCCTTCCATCCGCGCCAACTGCTGCTCAATATTCTTCACCACCCGCTCCAGGTTCGGCTTGCCCTGCTCATTGACTTTATCCATCAGGCCGCCGAGTTCCTCCTTGAGACCATCGAGCATTTCCTTGGCTTTGGTGGCGTCGCTGTAGGTCAATTCATCGGCCAGGGAAATCTTGATGTTGGCGTAGCCTATCGCATCTTCGATGGCGACTTTGTCCATAGCCAGTCGCTTTTTGAAGGTCGATTCGGCTTCTTCAAGAATCGCCTGAGCTTCCTCCGGATACTTTTCCGCCAAAAGATTGCGGTACCGAAGCGCTATCGAACCCAGCGAAGAGGCCGAGACGCGGTCCTCCAGGATACCGACTCGCAATTCCTCCAAAGTGGCATCCAGCAGTTTTTTTGCCCCATCCAGATCACCGCCACTGGCGATCAGATTGGCTTTGTTGCCGATCAGATTGGTTTTGATCGCGACGTTGCCATCTCCAACCTTCTCCAGTGCCTTATCGAGCCATTTCGTAGCTACTTCGGGATGCTTTTCCCCGCCCACCATGCTGAAGTTGTTGACAGCGACATAGAAATAGCGATCTGCGATCTCGTTGTCTTTTGCCTCGGACAGCTTCTCCACAAAGCGTCGGAAGCGATCCATCCCGTCGGGGCTGTCGCTAGAGAATCGCAGCATCGCCAGCTGCATTTCGATCGGAATCAGACTGGGGTCCAGCGGTTCCTTCTTGATCGCTTCGTCCAGTTTCGCCATGAAGGGCTCCAAATCGGCAGCCGTTCTGGATCGCTTCAGCAGTTCAGCCATCGTCAATTCAAACTCTTCGCTCTTCTCCTCCTGCCCCCAAGCAATCGCTTGCACGGGAAGAGTGCCCGGCGGCAACATCCCAGGCAGCAGAGAAAAACCGGCTCCCAACAACAAGCTGCTTCTCATTAAGCGGGAGATTCTAAAGAACGACGCGTATCGAATCGGGGACATCGATTTTGCCTCATGAAAAAACAGGGAACCACCAGGAATCGATCGAAGCGGTTAGTTTAGCCCAGAACCCTTCAGCCGACGAGGGAATCCATCTTCCATATAGCAGTAGCGTCAGGCCAGAAGTTCGGGAATCACCTTCGGCTGCTCCACACCAGTCAGTCGTTGGTCCAATCCTTGGAATTTGAAGGAAAGGCGCTGATGGTCGATCCCCATAGCAGCAAGAATCGTCGCATTGAGATCGTTGATGTGAGCTGGCTGCTGGGTGATGTTGTAGCTGAAATCATCGGTTTCGCCGAAGACAAAACCTTTCCGGAATCCTCCCCCGGCGAACCACATGCAGAAGTTCCTTGGATGGTGATCACGCCCATAATTGTCGGCCGATAGGGATCCCTGGGAGTAAACCGTACGTCCAAACTCTCCCCCCCAAACCACCAGAGTCGACTCCAGTAATCCCCGCTGTTTCAGGTCTTGCAAGAGGGCTGCAGTGCCTTGGTCGGTGTCTTTGCATTGATTGCCGATCTGCCTGGGGAGGTCGCCATGCTGGTCCCAACCACGATGGGCGATCTGGACGACTCTCACCCCCCGTTCGACAAGCCTCCTGGCCAGCAGCGCACTGTGCGCAAAAGACCCTGGCTCCTTCACCCGATCGCCATACAGATTGAGCGTCGCTTCAGTCTCTCGGGAAACATCCACCAGTTCAGGAACGCTACTCTGCATTCGGAATGCCATTTCGTACTGCGAAATCCGCGTCTCTGTTTCCGGATCGGACAATCGATCCAAGGTATCGCGATTCAATTCCTGGAGTGCGTCTAGCATCGTTCGCCGAGTCTCGCGGTCGACACCGGCGGGATTTGGAAGATAGAGCACGGGATCGCCTGCCCCTCGGAGTGCAACGCCATTGAAACGCGTCGGAAGAAATCCGCTGCCCCACATTCGACTGAAGAGAGCTTGTCCGTTGCTGTCCTGTGGAAACTGGGGAGTCAGGACGACGAAGGCGGGCAGGTCTTCATTCTCGCTGCCAAGTCCATAGGCCAACCACGAACCGATACTCGGTTTCCCAGGGACTTCGGATCCCGTCATCACGAACGTGCAGGCGGGATCGTGATTGATCGCGTTGGTGCTGGCCGATCGCACTAGAGTGATTTCGTCGACTAACTTGGATGTGTATGGAAACAAATCCGTATTGGCCCAGATACCTGAATGCCCCATCGGCTGGTAGCGGAACTTCGAGGGAGCGCACGGAAAACGGCCCTGACCGCTGGTCATGGTCGACAATCGCTGCTCCCCTCGAACGCTTGGCGGAAGATCCTTATCGAAAAACTCCTTCAAACGCGGCTTGTAATCCCAAGTATCGATCTGTGACGGACCTCCGTTCATATGAAGGTAGATGATCGCTTTGGCACGCGGCGCAAAATGAGGAAGTCCTGGCAAAGCGGGATGGACTTCGCTCGCCGCTGGTCGCTGCAAATCGGTGGCGGTAGCGTGGTTGGCCAACAAACGCTGGCCGGCAAGGACTGCCAGAGCGTGGGTGCCTAGACGGATCCCTTCCCGCCCAAAAAACTGACGCCGATTCCATCGCATCGAAAGGTCGTGTACTGACAGCGACATGGATCAGTTCCTGGAAATAGTTTCATCGAGGTTCAGCAGGGTATTAGCGACCATGGTCCACGCAGCGAGTTCCACCTTGTCGAGCCTGTCGGATGGCATCGATTTCCCGACGGATACCAATGCCGTCGCACCTGGAACATCCTGACGGAATTTCATCAGGTGGTTCTCCAACTGCCTGGTGAGGACCTGGACTTCCTTAGGAGAAGGCGCGCGAGCGAGAAGGAGTTTCGTAGCCAACTCCAGTCGGTCGGCTGAACTGCCTTGCGGAAGATCGAGCAGAATCCTCTGGGCAAGCATCCTCGCTGCCTCCACGTGCTGGACATCATTCATCAGCTGCAGGGCCTGCAACGGCGTATTGCTGCGCTCGCGCCGAGTACACGATTGCTCGCGATTGGGCGCATCAAAATTGATCATGAAAGGAGCGGGGGCGGTTCGCTTGATAAACGTGTAGAGGCTTCTCCGGTAGAGAGCAGCGCCTTGGTCTTCTTGATAGAACCGCGTGTTGGAACCGACGAAACCAACCGGCTCCCAAATGTTCGGTGGCTGGTAGGGTTTGACTCCCTTACCACCCATCTCCATATCGATCAAACCACTAGCGAAAAGAGCCTGATCCCTTAACTGTTCGGCGTCCAAGCGAATTCGAGGACCGCGGCTCAACAACCGATTCTCTGGATCCCCCGACAACTTTTCCTGGCTCACCTTGGCCGACTGCCGAAACGCCTCGGATGTCAGCAGTTGTCGCATCAGGCGTTTGATGTCCCAACCATTGGACTGAAAATCCCAGGCCAGCCAATCGAGCAGTTCGGGGTGGCTGGGAACTTCGCCTTGCGATCCAAAATCTCCACTGCTCTTCACCAACCCGACACCAAACACTTGCTGCCAAAATCGATTCACCGTGACTCGAGCCGTCAGGGGGTGATCGGGAGCAACCAGCCACCGCGCTAGATCAAGTCGATTGAGCCGAGGTTGGCTGGTGGTCAAAGGAACGGGGGGCAGGATCTTCAAGCCCGCCGGCTCCACAGCTTCACTAGGTTTATCGTACGCGCCTCGCATCATGACGTTGGCCTGTCGCGGCTGATCCAGATCGCGAAAAACAAAGGTGCTGGGCTGCGACTGAAGCAGCTGCATCTTCTGCTGCGTCAGGCTTCCCGATCGCTCATTCAAATCCTGGAATTTGTCCTTCGTTTGGGCGCAGACCCGCTTCAAGTAGTACGCTCGGATCGCTGACCATCCCTCCAGTTCGTCACTTGGTACCTCCTGTGCATCCGGCCA
Source organism: Planctomycetaceae bacterium (assembly GCA_040375295.1). GTDB lineage: Bacteria > Planctomycetota > Planctomycetia > Pirellulales > Pirellulaceae > JBEISR01. The sequence continues at coordinate 136,054 of JBEISR010000005.1, read as the reverse complement.
AGACTTGGCAAACAGAGCTCTCCATCGTTCAGGGAGTTCCGCCGGAGGTTGCTTGGCTGCGATGGCGAACCACGCGGACATCGAGTGTTCCGGATCGGAAGCCGGATCGATGCGCCCCTCGACTCCCACGGCATCCCAGTAGACCGTGCCGCCATGCTGAGTGACGGCAAAGCCGGTAATTTCATCGCCTGCTTTCAGCCCCAGCTTGTCGGCCGGTATCTTCAGTTCGATCCACTTGCCCGCTTCGGGCAGGCCGCCCATTGCAAATCTTTCCGGAGTCTGCGGCGCTCCCCATGGGATAATCTCATAATCCCCCCAAACCGCTCGGTGGTTCCAACCGCCCTTGAAGTACTGAAGCATGATGGCTTTGGGCAGGTCGTTCGGATCGATCCAAACCTGTGCTGTGAAGACCGGTTCTTGCGGAAGCTTCAGCACCCTTCCCGTCGATTCCCATACGTCCTGCCCCAGCCCTCCCTCCTTGCGCTTCACCGACTTGCCTCCAGCGAACACTGGCCCCTGGCTGGCATCCGTGATCTGCAGCGGAGCACCTGCTGCTGTTAGCTTTCCACCCTCGATGAATCCTTCATCCAGCCAAAGTGCAGTTGATTGCATCGGTTGCGGCGGCGGATTCAATTTGGCGGGATCGATATACTCCAACCCCTGAGCCCGTTCGATCGCCACCCGATCCAACTCGGCCAACTGTCGATCTATCAGCGCCACCCCCTTCTCGACCGCAGTGGACTTCACCTGCACCACCGGAGCAGTCAACAAGGCATTGCCATCCATCGCTGGATCAGCCGCCGAATAGAAGAAGGCGTAGAACGAGTAGAACTCTTTTTGGGAGATCGGATCAAATTTGTGGTCGTGGCAAACCGCACATCCACCCGTCAGCCCCATCCAGGTCTGCATGGTGGTGCTGGCGCGGTCGACTGCATACCGAAAATGAAACTCGGCGTCGATCGACCCACCTTCGCTGGTTGTCACGTTGCAACGATTGAATCCTGTCGCGATCAACTGATCTACCGTTGGGCTGGGGAGCAGGTCCCCAGCAAGCTGCTCGATCGTGAACTGATCGAACGGAAGATTCGTGTTGAACGCACGAACCACCCAGTCACGATAGGCCCACGTTTGTCGTTCGTTATCCAGGTGCAATCCGTGGGTATCGGCATACCTTGCCACATCCAGCCAATGTCTGGCCATCTCTTCGCCATAGGCAGGATGATCCAAGAAGCGTTCCACAATTCTTTCGTAAGCACCTGGCGCCTCATCTTTCCGAAATGCCTCCAACTGCTCTAGCGTGGGCGGTAGTCCAGTCAGCGTCATCGCGACCCTGCGAATCAATTCGGCATCCGTCGCCGGCTCATTGAAGGACCAGCCTTTTTCCGCCAAGCGAGCGGCCAGAAAGCGATCGATCGGATGCTCCATCGCCATAACTTCCGGGACAGCGGCCACCCGAACAGGCTCAAACGACCAGTGTGTTCGATACTCCGCCCCTTGCTCGATCCAGCGACGAATTAAATTCTTTTCGCGATCATCGAGGGATTTATTCGACTCAGGTGGCGGCATCACCTCATCAGGGTTGTCGGTCACAATCCGCTCCCACAGCACGCTCGACTGTGGATCCCCTGGAACAATCACCCGCCCCCCCGCTCCCGAAACTGCCCCACTCGCTTCGTCCAGCCGCAAATCGGCTTCCCGTTTCTTCTCGTCGAGTCCGTGACATGCAAAGCACTTGTCGGAAAGAATGGGGCGGATATCGCGATTGAAGTCCAGCGGTTTGGTTTCCTCTGCAACCGCTGGCGAGACCATACCCAGGCTGGTACCAAGCCACGCACAAGCCAACAACGGTTGGAACAGGGTCCGATGAACCGAGAGCCGTCTCATCGAATAGGATCCTTTCGAAGATTTTTCCAGGCAGGCCGGACAGGCATCCGAACAGGACTTGCCCATGCCTACTCGGTCGTCATGAAACCTGGAGGGCAAGGCGGGGCGGGCATTGTACGCAGGCAGGGACGGCCAGGAGCCGATTCGGAGAGGCAACCACTGCAATCACCTCTCTCCCCCTCAGTGTACTGTAAGTCGCTGTCGCGATTCAACTTCGATGCGGAGGCGTCGGATGCCGGCATCCCAAGGTGATTCACCGGTCGAAGCGAACCAGGGATTCAGCGGAAACGATACGCACGATAAAATAGCGATCGCAATCGGTTCGTTAGTTCGATCCATGGAAAAGGGTAATCGCCATGCCCCTCTACGAGTACCAGTGCCACCAGTGTCGTAAAGTCGTCGAAGTTCTGATCCGATCGAAGACCGAACGGCCGGAATGTCCAAAATGCGGCAGCACAAAATTGGAAAAACAACTGAGCGTCACCGCGTCCCCTGCGATGGCTTCCAAAAACTCCCTACCGACCATGCAGGGAGGCTGCGGCAAGCCTCAATGCGGTTCGGGAGGCTGCATGTTCAATGGTTAATCGTCGCCACGCCTCGTCTCACGCTGTTTTCGGACGGAAAGAGAGTGCGAGACTTTGGCCGCCCCAATCCCATAGCGATCGATCTTGAGGATCTGCTTTTGGCTGAACCTCTGCCAAGGCTAAGGCTTATCTAAGTTGGCTTCCTTCCAAAACCAGCTCATCGCTCCCTGCCACTCCAGCCAAAGCAGATCGTCGGAGCTTGCGGAATCGCGACTTGTAGCAATGCTCCAAAGCTTCGCAGGATCATACCTTCCGCTGGCGGCCAGAATCCCATGGACTCCCGCGACTGCGTTCGAAGACGCACCGGGTGCCATCAGCCCACCCAGTTCCTCTAAAAGGCCTGACCCCTGGACCCGCCGGAACCAATAGCTGGCATTTCCGTGATCCCCTTCTTGGCGATGGAGGCAGCCGTGCCAGAATGCACCCTGGGCATCGGACAGATCCTGACTGATTTGATGGGCATGCTCCCAATGGCCCAAAAGGTAGGACCACCCCGCCTCCAAGGCCCCCGACGGCATCACCTGCTGCTCTGTGAGCCAACTCCAGGGATCCTGATGGAGCGACCGGGAGTTTGACGAGAGGAAACGCCAGTCGCACTCGAAGCGATCCAGCCAGGAGCGGATTGGATGCGGAAGTTCAGGGTTCCACCTGATCCGAGGGCTTAACTTCGGCATGATCCTGCTTCCTGGCTGAAGTGGTTTGGGTTGGAATGAGTATACGTCAGCGGTTACACTGTTTGGATAAGAAAACGGTGCGCCGTGAATCGACGCGAACGCTCGTTTTCTCCAATCGATCGTACGGTGGGAACACCTGAGTCAGCAGCAACACCCCAGGGTAACTATTGCGTCTCGTTGAATCTCCGAAACACGATTGGAATCTTGTGTTTTATCCGCTTGTCCCCGGCGAATGAAGTGACCTAGCGATGAACGAAAACGAAAACCAGATGCCTTCCGAAGAGACACACAACGGGGAGAACAACGACGGTTCCCAGCGAGGCCCGTTGAACTTGGCCGCCATTCGCCAAATGCGTCAGTTGGCGGTGGAGCCTCTAGCACCCAAGCAGCGCAAGCCCAAGCACCCGCTTCCTCGAGTCGGAAAAAGCAGCGTCGGCGGTACGCAAGAGCCGGAGCGACAGGTCGATCCATCGCCGGAGGGTTCGGAAGAGCAACCGGCGGCCACAAAGCCAGTGCGCCAGGATTCCAAGCCAGCGGCTGCGGCGGCCAAAGTGGAAGTACCTCGTCGCGGATCGGCTGCACTGAAGGAAATCGACCAGGAATTGGAAGCCGCCTTCGGTGGAACCGATTTCGGAAAGCTGCTGGTAGGGGACAAAAATCTTCAGGTAGGTAAGCTTCTGGAAGAAGGACAGCGCTATCCCGGCAAGGTTCTCAAGGTGCATCAGGGTTCTGTCTTCATCTCTCTGGGGGGCGCCAACGAAGGGGTCATACCTCTCCTTCAATTCCTCGATGTGCCGCAGCCTGGGGCTGCAGTCGATTGCTTGGTTCGCGCCTTCAATAACTCCGAAGGACTTTACGAACTCTCCCTACCCGGAGAAGCGGTCTCGGTGGGGGACTGGAGCGATCTTCGGGAAGGAACGCTTGTTGAAGCGAAAGTGGAGAGCGCCAACACCGGAGGATTGGACTGCAAAGTGGGGAACTTGCGTGCCTTCATTCCGATCAGCCAGATTGCCGAGTACCGCATCGAAACGACGGCCGACTATGTTGGCCAGAAATTGATGTGCGTCGTCACCGAGGCCAATCCTCGACGCGGCAACCTAGTGCTCAGCCACCGTGCCGTGCTGGAGCGGGAGAAGGCGGAGAAGAAGAAGGAGCGATTGGCCAATCTACAAGAGGGAGAAAACACCGAAGGGATCGTGCGCAAGATCACCGATTTTGGTGCCTTCGTCGATCTCGGAGGGCTCGACGGGCTGATCCACATCAGCCAGATGAGCTGGGATCGGATCAAGCATCCTAGCGAAGTCGTGAAAGAAGGGGAGAAGATCCAGGTCCGCATCAAGACCATCGATCGCGAAACAGGCAAAATCGGCCTGACGTATCGCGATTTGCAGGATTCGCCCTGGGCAGATGCTTCCTCGCGGTTTCCTGAAGGTTCCGTCCACAAAGGAACCGTTTCCCGACTGGCCCAGTTTGGTGCCTTCGTCAAACTGTCCCCCGGCGTGGAAGGCTTGGTGCATCTGTCCGAGATTTCGCATCAGCGGGTCACCACACCAGCCAGCATGCTGAAAGAGGGAGCCGAAGTCGAAGTCAAGGTGATCAGCGTCGATCCAGAGGCTCAGCGGATCTCGTTGTCCATCAAGCAGGCGATCTCCAAGCGAAGCGATGTCGCTACTAAGCCGGGAGCATCCAACGAAGCCCAAACCGAACCGGTGAAAGAGGAGCCAAAGCCGACATCTTCCGTCAAGAAGCATCAAGGGCCGCTCAAGGGCGGCACCGGCGGCGCTGGTGGCGGAGAGAAGTTTGGCCTTCGCTGGTGATCGATCCAGCCGTGCTCAATTAGGTCGTCGGGCCTGCGTCCACCATCATCGCGCCGCCAGGGCGCGAATGGGTAGTCGAAGGCATCTGGCTGCTGGGGTATCCGCAGTATGATCCCTACCAAAGCAAGGCAGATCACCCAAGGCGACGAGGGACGGATCCTGACGAATTGCAACGTCTGGAGCCCTGATAGCAAGTGGATCGTTTTCGATACGCGGAGCGATCCCGCTGGCTCCATTTTCGATGGCACTCGGATCCAGCGGGTATCTGTGGAAACCGGTGCGATCGAAACGCTTTACCAGTCGAGCGAGGGTGCTTGCTGTGGTGTCGCTACATGCCATCCGTCGGATGGCCGCGTTGTGTTTATCCTCGGGCCACGCCATCCCAAGCCACCTTTCGAGTACAAGGCTTGGAATCGGCAGGGAGTTTTTGTTCGCCCGGAAACACCTGGGAAGATTGAGTTCCTCGAAGCCACAGACCTGTCAGCACCCTTCACCCCCGGAGCGCTTCGAGGCGGCACACACGTCCATACTTGGAGCCCCGATGGACTCTGGGTCAGCTTTACCTACGAAGATCACATCCTGGCCAATCGTGATTCTCGGCCTGGCGGACAGATCAACCAGAGGAATGTTGGTGTCTGCGTGCCTGTAGGGTATTTGGATGTGCCTGCCACCCACCCCAGAAATCAAGCTGGGACCCATTATGCCTGCTTGGTGACTAGCACCACGGCGAACCCCAAACCGGGGTCGGATGAGATCGAACGAGCGTATGAGGATGCATGGATAGGAGAGGAGGGGTACATCGACGCCAGTGGTTTGCATCACCCGAAAGCATTGGCCTTCCTTGGTGACCTACGCGGCAGAGATGGGCGGAAGTGGACGGAAGTGTTTGTCTGCGATCTACCGCCATTTCCATGGGTACCTGGCGAAGATCCTCTGGAAGGGAGTGTTGAGATGCGACCCTCACCACCCGCTGGCACGACCGTCTGGCGTTTGACTCACACCGATTCCCTGCCTCGGCCCGGCATCCAAGGCCCCCGGCATTGGCCACGCAGCGATCGAACTGGTCGATGGATCGCCGCACTGCTGCAGGACCCACAGAGCGGCCTACCGCAGTTGCACCGGATCGACATCCTGGATGGTTCGATCACTCAGGTAACTTTCCTTCCTGAAGGAGTCGGAAGTTGCTTCACCTGGAATCCAGCAGGCGATGCGATCGCTTGCGCTAGCGGTAAACAGATTGTCGTGCTGGACCCATTCGAACGAAGGGTCGTAGCCCAGAGCGAGATTTTTGATCAGCCACCTCGACCTGAAGCCGTGGTCTTCTCGCCCTGTGGAACCAAGATCGCGTTTACCCTACCCACACTGGATACCGACGCAGCAGTGCGCAACCAAGTCTGGTGTTTGGAACTACGGCAATAAAAAAACCGCAGTCAGCAAAACCGACTGCGGTCTTTCGTGTTTTTCCCTTCATCCGCCCCTGCCATACTTTGGTAAGGACTGCGACGAGGATTCTTTGTTCGATTACTGGACCATGTCCTTCAGCTTCTTCAGCGGGCGCACTCGCACGGTGATCGAAGCTGGCTTTGGATCGGCCCACTGCATTTCACCAGTCGCTGGGTTGCGAACCTGGCGCTTGGGCAATGCTTTCTTATGCACAGCGACCACCTTGCAGAGGTCGGGAATCGTGAATTGGCCGGGGCCCTTCTTGCCGACCGACTTACCGATTTCCGCCTTCAATGCTTCGAAGACATCCGCGATCTGCTTCTTGGTGAGACCGGTCGCTTCCGCCAGGTTGGCGTAAATCTGCATTTTGGTCAGTGGCTTGTTGCCATCCGCTTTTGCCATGACGAGTGTTCCTTTCCAACTCGAATTCCGTGGTCGACTCTTCGTTCAACCGCAAACGAAGGTTGTGCAACGATTAAAAGAACTCCCCATAAAATTGCAACATGGAACCACCAGAAAACAGCTCAAAAAGCACTTTTTTCCTTATTTTTCCGCCTTTTTTATCCCATCACGATCCACTTGAGCATCCTGGCAACCATACGCTACGGTCCCCAGTTCCTGTTCACATCGTGGCGACCAACGTATCTGGGATGCAGTGGAGTGACGCAAGGAAGCCGCCTGTCGATCACCCAATCCATTGCCCCCAACCACCCAGCTCTGGCGACAAATCATCGTCCCCGATCGACTGGAGCGCTGCGTCCGCTGCCTTGGCTCGTTCCTCTGCGTGGTTCTTCATCCGGTCTGCGGAGTTGCCAAGCCAGTAGTCCCAGGCGAGCGCCTGGTTGCTGGTGGTGGATGTCGAAGGAACAACACTGGAGCCGCCTGTGGGCTGTGCTGGGGAGGAAAAGGCGGAGCTCGAATTGCCTTGACTGATGCCCGAAGAGCTCAGCCAACTATCGGTACCCAACGCCGGCTCTCCCTCGCCAGGTGTGGAGGGAGAGGAGTTTGGCACCGAGGCGCCTTGAGGCGTGGTCTGCTGAGGTGTTGAGGGAACCGGTGCAAAGCTCAACTGCGATGGCTCTACCGGCATTCTCAGCAGCCGAAATCCATCCTGTTGTGCACGGTTTTCGACCTGCGCGTTGTTGGCTGGCAGCGTAGCACGAACCTGACTTCCCGCAGGATTGATCGCATCGATCGTCACCTGTGTAGAAGCCGCATCGAGACTAACCACCACATTCTTGTAAGCACCCCAGGCTCCACGCCCGGAGACCCAGGCTTGCGACTGCCCAGGCATGACCGCAGCTGTCAGACCACGATTGATGGTGGTGCCCAGAAAGTCACGGATGTCGAGGAATCGAGGATCCATTGAACCGACACGCAAGGTGTTATTCTTGGAATCGCCGTCCGATTGGTTCGAAACGACCGTCAGCGATGGCATCGCCCCCGACAAGAACGGTAGTGCCTTTGGCTGGATCGTGTAGGTTCCAGGTGCAACATCGGCGAAGGCAAAAAGGCCATCGCGAACAAGCCCCTCTCGTTGAACGGCCTGGTTCGTAGTGTCGACTCCCTGAAGCATCAATTGCCCACCCAGATAGAACAGTGGATCCGCCTGAGGATTGAGCGTCGAAACGACAACTCCTTCGATCGACCGCGGCACAAAGCTGACGACGTTCAAAGTCACCAGAGCAGTCGACTTCAGATCGGTCCCATCACTCAGCACATAAGTGAAGGTTACCTGTCCGGCGAAATCGGTTCCCGGTGGAGTGTAGATGACAGCCTTGCCATCCGAACTGAGAGCGACGGCCCCTTTGCCTGATGCGGGCTGGGTTACCGACGAAACAAAGAGCAGTTCACCAGAGTCAACCTGGATGTCGTTAGCCACCACATCCAGCAGCGTGGATGCCTGAGATGCGTAGACGGTGAAGGTGTCCGGCACAGCGATCGGTCCGTCATTCACATCTGCAATCGCGATGGTCGCCGATCCAGTCGCAGTCCCTCCCAGGCTGCCACGAATGGTATAGGTGACAACGTCGACACCGTGGAAATTCGTCTTGGGGGTATAGATCAGCCGTGTTCCGCTTGCGTTGATCGCTACAGAACCTTCCGTTGCAGAGGCGCTAATGATCGTCAGCGTCTCTCCCGTCTGGCTGGGAAGATCGTTAGCCAGCACATCCAGTTCCTTGGCCGGTTCGTCCTCATTCATGGAGAAGGAATCTGCAACGGCCGTGGGCTTCGACACGTTGGCCTTCACCTGAAACGTCACAGTCGATGTGGCATTCAGGTTATTGCCATCGGTGATGGTGTAGGAAACGGTTTCGTTTCCGGTGAATCCTGCCTTGGGTGTGTAGAGTAGATGAAGTCCGCTTGCCGCAACCTTCACCTGCCCACCCGCGCTCGGCGTTCCCGTCGATAGGACTCGGAGATTCTCCCCTGTATCGCCATTGGTTGTGTCGTTCTGCAGGACGTTGGCGATGAAGTCCACTGCATTCTGAAGCACTTCGAAGGTATCGGGATTGGCGACAGGAGCATCATTGACTGGCTGCACGGTGACCGAAACCGTCGCCGTCTTTGTGGCTCCTGTTCCCACCCGAGCAGCATAGGTGAATGTCTCCACTCCATTGAAGTTTGTTGCCGGTCGGTAGCTGACAGATTTGCCATCGGTGGCAACCGAAATTTGTCCCCCTGCCGACCCAGCCGAGACCGAGGCCACCACAAGCTGTCCGGCCTGGCTGGCAGTGACATTATCGTTCGCCAGCACATTCAGTGACGTGGACTGCGAATCCTCCAGCACGCTGAAGTTGTCATTGACGACCGAGAACGAATCACCGACCAGGATGGACCGTGTGCCGTACTCGACCTGTGTTGGATCAATGACCTCGTTGATGCCATAGAGCAGAAACTCTTTGCCAACGCCATCCGCCTGGTTGGAACTAAAGTTGGCCTCTCCTGCAGCTTTGGTCCGCATAGCCACTTGAGCCAGCAAGCGAGCCTGGCCATCGAGATTTGCGGTCGAATTGGAAACCCCTCCCACTTCGTCCACCAGTCCTGCCGTCGTCACACTACCCGACTTGGTGTTGGTATAAACCGTCCCGTGACTGATCGGCGTCGAACCAACAGTTTCGAACAGAGTGGCGTCGTATGTCACGTCCAGGTACGCAGAAAAAACTCCCAGTGCGTCAGATGCCCGGATATCCTGAACCCAGATCTGAAGATTGAAGGTCTGCCCCACATCCAGCTGGCTGACCGTTTCTCCCTGCTGGTTGACCACCCTCAGCTCGAATTTCCCAACCGCGACCTCTCTGACGGTGATCTGAAAATCCTGAAGTCGAGTATTTCCCGCTTTGTCGGTCATCGATACCGCAAAAGTCCGCAGTCCAAGCTGATTGACGGTTGGCGTCCACTGGACAACACCAGTCGACGGATCAATCGTCATACCTGCTGGGGCGTTTGAAAGCGCATAGATGAACCCTGGCCCCTCTTCCGGATGCGTCAGATTGACGTTCAATCCCACGCCCACCGTCTGGGACGAAGGAAAGGAAGAGACAGGAAGGACAGCGGGTACTGTTTTGTCGTAAACAATGCTGATGCTAGGCGACGCGGAGCTGCCAACGTCGCCCACCTTCTGGGTCGCTACCACTTCATAGGTACCGTCTCCGAGAGCTGCGAAGTTGTTGGTTGTCACTCGGGTGGTCGAACCGGTGGCCGTTGCCGTACCCACCACCGAGGTACCAACGCGCAGTTCTACCACCGCACCAGAGACCGTTCCCGAAACATCGAACTCTAGAGTCCCTGCATTGGTGATCCGGTCGCTATTGCTGAATCCCGTGTCGCTGGTGGCAAGCAGCACCACACCGGTTGGTGCGTTGGTCAACGCGGGGATCACCAGCACCTGGGTATCAAAGGTGTCTACTGTGTCGGCTCCATTGAGCGCCCGGACACCAACCGTGACCGACATCGATCCTGAATATCCGGCATTGGGAGTCAGCGTCACCACGCCGGTCTGGTTGTTCACTGTCATCGGGTACGGGGCACCAGTAGGAATCACCGCATCGTAATAGACGGGATCCCCCTCGACATCCTGACTGCTTAGCTGAATCACCACAGGCTGTCCCGGCACCCGAGCGGGGATCGTGATCGGATTCAAAAAGGGAGCACTGTTCTTGGTGTCGTTCTGAACCGACACCGAGAATGTCTCTTCCACAAAGTTCCCTTCCCCATCAGCGACCCGCACCGTCACGCTGCTGGTCCCGGTCCTCCCTCCCACGGCCTTCAATCGCACCAAGCCATTTTCAGAATCCTGGAAAATAGAAACCTTGTTGATCACCACGGGCGTCGTTGGCTTGTCATTGGCGCCAACCGGTGCCTTCGATATGGCCTCTCGGGTCGCATCTCCTTCGATCAGTTGGCCGAAGACCGAGTGGTTGAAGTCGAGATTCCGCTGGGGTCCTTCAGTGATAAAGAATTGGGAATCGTTGGTGTCATCCCCCGCCTTGGCGAACGAAATCACCCCCGTGCGGTTGTGCTGCAGATCGACATCGTACTGATCATCAAAGTCGCCCAGGGTCGATCCGCCAGAACCGGATCCGGTAGGATCACCACCCTGAATGACAAAATTGTCGATGACGCGATGGAAGATGATCTGACCTGTGTTGGTCTTGTCGTAAAAACCACTCTCGGACAATTGAATGAATCGACCCGTTGGGAGAGGTACCTCGGGTTCAAAGAGCCGAAAGACCATCGTTCCATAGGTCTCCGTCTCCATCCGAGCACTACGCCCTCCGGAAAGGACCTCGGCGGTCAAGAGAGTGGGATCGCTGGTAGTCACCGTGACGGTCAATGGATCGCCGTTCGGGTCATAAGCATCGACCGGAATATGGAGAGGCGATCCGATGAGCACTACTTGATTACCGATCGTCGCGAAACTGGGATTCATCGAACCTGGTATCGGCACCCCGGAGAGGCTCGACAACTGCGATAGCGTCTGATACCCGGTCACTCGCGTTCCATTGGCAAACGTCCACGTTGGGTAAGCGGTGATATTGTTGTCGGTAGCGATCTGATTCGGCGTCCGATCGGGATTGGTGACTTCGATAAACGGCAGGAACTTCGCCCCATCATCGAACAAGGCTTTCTGCGAGTTGCACATCGGACACCAAGCGGCTCCGTAGAACTTCACGCCGGCGTTCGTCAGAGCTTTGGCAAAGCCGACAAGATCCTGATTGGCTTCCCCCTCCCCCTGCATTGACCCCGCGAGCGCGCCATCTTTCTGCTGAGAGGTCCCGTTCCCAGACGACAACGCCTGGCCACCTAGATGATCTGCATTCGACCACCAAGTCGCCACCTCAGCGGTCTGGATGTCTAGGGCACCGGCCAAATCGGCTGCCATCAGCCAACGCCCCTCCAACGACTCCACCCGTAGCGACCGCTGGAACGCCGCGCGTGCCGCAGCAATCGAACGTCCAATCGTACCGATCATCCTTGTCTTGCCGGCCTGCCTGATACGCATTGCCTTGGACCTCATCATTTCCAAAAGTCACAGAGTGAAAAAAGCGAACCTCAGCCCCCTGCCTCCGGTCGCTCCATCCAATCAATTCCCTAACCCTAACACTCAGTCGGAACCGGAAGCTCACTCTATTCAGAAAGCTTGCTCCAAACCGAAACCTCTGCCCATTCATCCCAAATTACCGTCCTATCCAGCTTCCATTGCATGGAGGATCGGTATATTTCTTTAGAGTCGATTCCGGGCGAAGAGTTCCCGAAAAAACCCCTCCAAAGGGCTGGCCCCCGTCAGGGCGGTTGAAAAGAAGTGACCGTGGAGGGCTTCCGCCTGGTGCTCCCCGATCCATTTTTCGTCGAAACCGTACCGATTCAAGCCGATCTCGAGTCGATTTCCATTTCCTTGGGTACGAAAAGAGACCTGAGGATCGCTGTTGGTTTTCGTTCAAGAGGCCAAAGAAATTCCTAGCTTGGTACGCGTTGGTCCACCGAGAAGTGCTTCGCCCGATATTCCGGTGGTTCGACTCCACAGTCCCACGCGTCCCTTAGGGACGGTTCACTGAATTTTCTTGCCGCAAGCCTTCAAAAGGCAATACTGCTTTGGCCCACCGACCTTTCTCGGCCTGGCTCATGGACTCTGCAAATCCTGTTCAGATATCATCTGGAATCCCTTCGCGGCAAGGGTCTCTAACGCTCGCTCGGTATTGTCCACCATGATAGCGACGGCGGCAGGTTGGTTCCCCTGCTGAAGCAACGGATAGGCTTGAATGATGTTGATCTCTGCTTGCAGCAGTGCCGTACAGATCTGAATCAGTGGCTGTTGGCCCTTCGGCAACTCAACCCCCACCAAGTCGCTTTCAATAATGGCCAATCCAGCACGTTCCAGAATTTCCCTGCCGCGCTCTGGATCGCTCACCAGAAAGCGGACGAAGGCACACTCGGCCGCATCGCTAATGGATAAGGCGACGATTCGTATCCCTGTATTTTCAAACCGCCGCACCACTTCCAGAAGTTGACCGACTCGATTCTCCAAAAAAATGGTGAATTGCCGAATCGTGGGGTACTCTCTTCCACGCAGCGTCAGATTTGGGGTGACTCCCCCCTCGCCGTCACTCATCTGAAACCCAGCTTTCGATCCAGAATTTTAGTCGGTCGCTCATCCACCGGCACTCGAGCACGATTCTACGGATCGCCCCTACCCTTCATCTTAGAGAAGGCTCAGCGCTTTGGTCAATCGAAACAACGCCCACCCAGTTTAGCAGTCCACACCACCGGGCACCTGGATTCCCCCGCCACAGGGGCGATGCCCTCCGTCCGGACGGAAATCGTTATCCTGAAAGATGGAGATCGCCAGAAGTGTGCCGTAGAGAAAGAGAGTGCATGAGTCATTCAAGAATCGTTGACCATCGATTATCACATCGAGTCCGCTACCATGAGTGCGACGCGCAGGGTCGCGTGCACCACGCCCACTATCTTCTTTACTTCGAGAATGGGCGCGTCGAATTGATGCGAGCTAACGCCAGATCCTACAAGGATTTCGAGACGTCGGGTCTCATGCTTGTGATCAAAAAAATGGAAGTCGAATATCTGTTGCCTGCGGAATTCGACGATCTGCTGGAGATCTCCACGTGCGTCGAGAAGTCCAAAGGGGCTAGGATCATCCACCGCTATGAAATCCAGCGCGCCGAGACGCTGATTGTCCGTGGTATCAGCGAGATTGGGTGTATCGACCGCACCGGAGCCGTCAAACGGCTTCCCGATTTTCTGCAATGGTCCGATCTATGAGGCTTGTCCCTGGTCGCCTATCTTTTTCCCCGTTCCATCGCGATCTGTCCGTTGGCGATCTGTTCGCTGGCGGCCCACTTGCTTGCGATCCCGAAATCTGACCATCGACTCTCGCAATCCCTCCACCAATCGCTCCACTTCCTCCAGCCGATTGTAGCCGAAGAACGAAGCTCGACAGGATGCTGCGATCTGGAACCGCTCATGGAGTGGCATCGCGCAATGATGGCCAGCACGAACCGCTACTCCCACGCGATCCAGCATCTGAGCGACATCGTGTGCATGGACCCCCTCTACGGTGAAGCTGATCAACGAATGTCTCGCATCAGCCTCCGGTCCGAGTATCGAAACGCCATCCAGTGCGGATAACCGTTGCCACGCTTCGTCTACCAACTGCCGGACATGCAGCTCCACTCCCTGGGCGAACCAGCGACTCATCTCCCGACAAGCAATCGCAAGCCCGATGGCTTCCACGATCGGAGGAGTCCCTGCTTCAAATCGCGTCGGGACTTCCCCGGCAGTAAATCCGTCGCGAAAGACTTCATCGATCATGCCACCGCCACCCAAAAATGGTTGCATCTGTTGCAACAGTTGATGGCGGCCCCAAAGAACTCCGATCCCAGTCGGCCCCATCATTTTGTGTGCAGAAAAAACGACGAAATCCGCACCCCATTGGCCCACATCGATCGCGTGGTGTGCGACGGCTTGCGCAGCATCCACCAACACGGTGACGCCATATTGCCTTGCCATCAAAACCAACTCCGAAATGGGATTGGCGATTCCAAGAACGTTGCTCAGAGCGCTAATCGCCAGAAGTTTCGGTCCGGTTGCAAGGATCGCCTCCAGCCATTCTAGATCCAAGCGCCCGTCCTGAAGTACGGGGACCATGACGGTTTTAGCGCCCGTGCGCTGCGCCAATTGGAACCAGGGAACCAAATTGGCATGGTGCTCCATTTCGGTCACCACCAAGGTGTCGCCGGGGCCGACATGCGAGTTCCCCCAACTGTGGGCCACCAAGTTAATGGATCCCGTGCAACCGGAGGTGAAAACGACCTCTTCAGGACGTTGGGCATGGAGGAACTTGGCCACCTCGATCCTTGCATCTTCGTAGGCAGCCGACGACTCTTCGCTCAAGAAGTGGATCCCACGATGGACATTAGCGTAGTACGCTCGGTAGCACTGGTCCATCGCTTCCAGAACAACTAACGGCTTATGAGTCGTCGCCGCATTGTCGAGATACGCCAGCGGCGATCCATTGGGGTGCATACGCTGGAGCACCGGGAAGCATGCCCTGGCCTGCTCCACGTCCCAAACCGACGGAATCTGGGTCTTCATCCCTCGCCTTTTTCCTTCACCGAATCCACGGGTTGGTGCACGGCGATCTGAGCGACCCGCCAAGGGAGCAGACAGCACTTTTGTCGATTGGGCGTCAGGCGAGGACCAAACAATTGGAGCATCTCCTCGGCCGACATCTTCATCACGTCGACCACACTCTTACCTTCAATCGCCTCGACCAACATCGAAGCGCTCGCTTGGCTGATGCAGCACCCTGAACCTTCGAACCAAGCATCCTCGATCCTCTGATCGGCACCAATCTTCAGTTGGATCGTCACCCGATCACCACACAGCGGATTTTTTCCATCAGCTTGATGCGTCTTTGCTGGGAAAGGTCCGCAATGATAAGGATCTTCATAATGATCCAGAACATGTTCCTGGTAGATTTCTTCTTCGGAATCCATGACTAGAAAATCCCGAGTTGATCGCGAGCATCATCGGTCATCCGATCGGGAGACCAAGGTGGATCCATCACGACCTTGATCTCCACCGCCTTGACCCCTTCCATGCTCTCCACTACTTGGCGGCTGTTGGCAACCAGTTGTGGACCCGCTGGACACATGGGGCTAGTCATGGTCATTTCAATCGCCACATCCGAGCCCTCTGGACCGTCGGTGATGTGAACTTCATAGATCAGCCCGAGATCGACGATGTTGACGAACAATTCCGGATCGATCACCTGCTTCAATTGCTCGCGAACCGACTCTTCGAGTACAGCCATGACTTCTTCGCTCCCTTCCCTTTGACGGCTCCCCAATTTTTTCTGCTATCAGGAATCGCAATCACCACAACAAGGCGATTGACTGAACCGGAACCAAACGATCGTGCTCTGGTGAATATGGTAACCAAAAGCCATCGAAATCAAGCGTTAGACAATTGGACCATCAACCAACCATTTTCCTCCTGAACCGAGTGGCAAGGTATCGACTCGGTCGCCGGCATTGTAGGACGCCCATCCCGGACGTCAAATCTCGCACCATGTCGAGGGCAAACCAAGCAAAGACCGTCCAGTTCGCCATCCCCCAAAGGTCCGCCATCGTGCGTGCAAACGTCATCGACGCAATGCACTACCCCGTCGGCTGCTTTGACGAGCACCACAAAACGACCGTCTAATTCCAAGGTTACCTTGCCCATCAATGGCAGCTGATCCGCCCTAATCGCTTTGATCCAACTTCCCTGCATCAGAGCCCTTTCGGTCATTCGTAGTTGCGGACCCGCGTCGCGATGGCTGCCCCCAGTGCGTCGCGCACCGAGGGAATCGTGATGCGGTCGAAAATCTGCTGGAAGAATCCCGAGACGATCATACGAACCGCCTCAATGCGGGTGAACCCTCGCGACTGTGCGTAGAAAATCAGCGATTCATCGACGTTTCCTGACGTGCTCCCGTGTGTACACCGAACATCATCGGCTTTGATCTGCAGCCCCGGGATCGAATCAGCGCGCGCCTGATCGCTGAGTAGCAGATTGTCATTCCGCTGATAACCATCCGTTTTGATGGCGCCCGGATCGACCTGGATCATCCCGCGCCAAACGGTCCTACTTTTATCCTGCAAAGCCGCTTTGTAGAGGAAATCGCTTTTGCAGTGCGGGGCCGCATGTTGCTGCAGCGTATTGAAGGTCATCTGCTGGCGACCTTGCGTAAACAGAACTCCGTTCACCTGACTGCTGGCGCCTGATTCTGCCAAAAGTACCTGCTGCGCCACCTGCGAAAAACGACTCCCCAGGCCCGCCGTGGTCCATTGCAATGACGCATCCCGGTGCAGTTTGGCTCTCTGATGGGCGAAATGCCAAGAGGCAGAGTTCCAGTCCTGCAATTGAACGAAACGCAGCACCGCACCCGCCCCCAAAATCAGTTCCATGCCGCCGCAGTGCAAGGCTTCCAAATCGCCCTCATCCCCGTTCGATTCCGTCAGTACCGTTGCCTCCGCCCCGGGCTCTAGTACGATCAGGGTGTGACTGTCGTCGCAACCACCGGACCGAAGCAGATTCCCGATGTGAAAGACCGGTTCGATCGCCAATCCTCGAGGCACCAGCAACGCAGTACCATCTGTCCAGGAAGCCGCATGCAAAGCGGCGAAGCGGTCCGCATGGCCATCGATCAGGGAGTGGAGATGGGGTCGCCATCGATCAGCATCTTCCTCCAGATGTCGGCGGAGGCTTCCAAAAAGCACCCCCTTGGACGCCCAGGATGGGTCCAGCACCTCGTCGACCGTTCGTCCGTTCACTAGCGTCTGAGTCCCAGCAAGGGGAACGCCGCTGCGAAGCCTCCAAGAAGGGTTGTACGACGAGGATGCACTATCTGGAAGAAACTTCTCCCATCGAAACGCCCTCAGATCGCTCCTCATCCAGTCTTCGTCACTTCGGGAAGGCCAATCCATTCCTTCGAAACGAAGCATTGCTTCGCGCTTGAGTTCACCAAGCCATTGGGGAGCACTTCCCCAGGCTTCCGAAACGCGCCGGGTCAATTCGACAACAGCATCGGCATGCTTCATGTTCAACCCACCGACCCTTCCATTTGCAATTGAATCAGCCGGTTCATCTCGACCGCGTACTCCATTGGCAATTCCTTCACCAACGGTTCGATAAATCCGTTGACGATCATCGTGCTCGCCTCGGACTCCGACAAACCGCGGCTCATCAAATAAAACAACTGCTCTTCCCCAATTCGCGACACGCTCGCCTCGTGCCCGACACTGGACCGATCCTGCAGAATTTCAATGTAGGGATAGGTATCGCTTTGGCTTTTTGGGTCGAGAATCAATGCATCGCAAACGACGCTGCACTTCGCATTGACTGCATCTTTTTCAACTCGCACCAAACCTCGATAGCTGCTGCGACCACCATTCTTGGAGATCGACTTGCTGATGATTTGGCCGGTGGTATTAGGAGCCGCATGCACGAGTTTCGCACCTGCATCCTGATGCTGTCCGGCACTTGCGAACGCAATCGAAAGAATCTCGCCCCTCGCCCCAGGCTCCATCATGTAGACGGCTGGGTACTTCATCGTCAGTTTGCTTCCTAGATTCCCGTCCACCCACTCCATGGTGGCGTCCGCGTAGGCCATTGCCCGCTTCGTCACCAAGTTGTAAATGTTGTTCGCCCAATTCTGAATTGTCGTGTACCGGCAGCGACTGCCTCGCTTGCATATCACCTCAACAACCGCCGAGTGAAGACTTTCCGAGGAGTACATTGGTGCCGTGCACCCTTCGACGTAATGTACCGATGCCCCCTCGTCAACCAAAATCAATGTCCGCTCGAACTGCCCCATGTTTTCCGCGTTGATACGGAAGTAAGCCTGCAGTGGGAAATCGATCTTCACCCCCTTCGGCACGTAAATGAAACTACCCCCGGACCAAACCGCCGAATTGAGTGCGGCGAACTTGTTGTCCGTGGGGGGAATCACCGTCCCAAAATACTCACGAAGCAGGTCCGAATGCTCGCGCACCGCCGTATCGGTGTCGGTGAAAATCACCCCCTGCTGCGATAACTCTTCCTTCAGCGACCCGTAGACCACTTCGCTCTCAAACTGCGCCTTGACCCCCGCCAGAAACTTCCGCTCCGCTTCGGGGATCCCCAGTTTGTCAAAGGTGTCCTTGATCTCCTGTGGCACCTCGTCCCACGTCTTCCCCTGCTTGTCGGTCGGCTTGAGGTAGTAATAAATGTCCTGGAAATCGATATCGATCGACCCGCCCCAAGTCGGCATTGGCTTGGAGTGGAAGATTTCCAGCGACTTCAGGCGAAAGTCCCGCATCCAAGAAGGCTCGTTTTTCATTTCCGAAATCTGAGCCACAATCTCGGCGTCGATCCCCTTGCGGGCCTTGAATACCGCCTTCGACTCGGTGCGGAAATCGTATTTGTTGATCTCCCCAACAACATCATCCACTGGGCTTTCTGTCGACATCTTCAATTCCTTATTCTGAGCCGCTGATCCGTTCGGGATGCCCCTGAAAGGAGTCGCGGAATAGCGTTCCCATTCCTTGTTTTCTGTCTCATCCGCTCCGGGATCTTCCTCGGTTGTCTTCCGAGCGTCCCACACCGCGGGCGATCAACTACGATGCCGAGAGTGTGGCATCTTCTTTACCGGCCATCGCCTGATTGTCTGCAGCGGCATCCGGATAGGTCTTCCGAATGCGATCATAACCGAAGTCATGCAATTCCCTGGCCAATTCCGGCCCTCCCGATTCCACAATTCGGCCCCCAAGCATCACATGGGTCACATCGGGTGGATTGTGTTCCAGCAGTTTGTCGTGGTGCGTAATGATCAAAAGCCCCATCTTTTCGCGCCCAATTTCGGCGATACTAGCGCTGGCAAGACGTACCGCATCGGCATCCAGACCGCTGTCAGTCTCATCAAGGATGGCGAACTTGGGGGACAGCATCGCCATCGTCAGGATTTCGGCTCGCTTCGTTTCGCCACCGGAAAATCCATCGTTGACGTAGCGTCGGGCGAAATCCAGGTCCATCTTCAACTGACCCATTCTGTCCTTTAGTTCCTTCCGGAACTCCCGCATCGGTATCAACTCCTCCCCTTCCTTCCGGTCAGGTCTCCGAACGTTGGTCGCTGCGTGCCGAAGGAAATCGGCCATCTTGACCCCAGGAATCGCCGAAGGACGCTGGAAGGCCATGAAGATCCCCGACCTCGCTCGCTCGTCCACTTCCATCGCCAGCACGTCGCGATCATCCAACCGGATCGCACCCTTGGTCACTTCGTAATGAGGATGCCCCATGATCGCCAAACCTAGGGTACTTTTGCCCGAACCGTTTGGTCCCATCAACGCATGGGTTTCACCGAAACGAATCAGTAGATTCACTCCTTTTAGGATCTCACGGCCGCCAACTGCGACGTGCAGGTCGCGAATCTCCAATTGATGACTCATCACCCTTCTTCCTCTTTCCTCGAAAATCGATCCTATCGTTCACCGTGGAGATATGGGGATCACTCCACAGGTCTTCCTACTATCATCCGCTACGAATTGTGTGCCGGATTCCCGCCATCGGGCGATCGAGCAGAGTCGCCGCCAGGTGATACCTGCCGGAACTGACAACACCCATGCCCGTCCAATCGGCACTGAGAAAGCTCAATCGCGACCCCGAGCGCTTCAGAAAACACCTCCGCCTCCAATTCGCAGAGGGTTCGGTCACCGTCTTCAGAAGCGAGATCCGGATAAGGACAGGCATGAACCTCCAGAACTGGCAGAGACTGCTGGTCCCCTACCGATGCTGGAATCTTACGTTCCCGAAGCAAATGCACCAGTGCATCCAACTTCACTTTGAACGATCCCTTGGGAATCTGCTCGCTAATCGACTTGCCCATCCGCTCCGAAACGCGGTGCAGAAACTTCGACCGCGCCTCGACGTCGTCCATCGCCATGAATTCCGACCACATAGCCAACGCCAAGTCGACGTAGGTAGATCCCACCTCGCGCCAGCCAAGCGGCGTTAGAAAATGGCGGAACGTCGGCCGTCCACGACCCACCGACTGCTTGCGTCGCTCGAGAAATTTCAAGTCGACTAAACGGTCGACGCGGTGGCGAACCGCCGTGGCGGTCACCTCCAGCCTGGCCATCAGATCAGGAACTGTCAGCCCAGGCTCACGCCTCAGGATTTCCAGTACAATCTGGTCGACCGGGCGCAGCGAAGTACTTTCCGCTACCCCAACTTCCGATTTCACCACTTCATCGCTAGCTTTTTCTTCGGTCATCGTCAGCTCTCCACACCGAGGACCAAAAACGTCCCTCCACTGTAGGAAGCCGCTGCAATTTCGACAAGTGGCGCTGCGGAAATTAAATGGAATCGCAGGGGAGCATTTCGATTCCGAGCCCAGGTTTGTCAGGGAAAACGACTCGGCCAAAGTCCACCTGAACCCCCTTGGCAATATCTTCCGCCAATAGGACGGCACCGTCCAGATCGGCAAAATCGAGCAGACCAAGGAGTTGGGCGGCAGCCGAAATCCCTACCGAAGACTCCGTCATGCACCCGACCATCACCCTCAACCCAAGTTCCTTGGCACGCCGCGCCATCCGAAGACCTGGAGTCAGGCCACCACACTTGACCAGTTTGATGTTGATCGCGTGAAACCGGTCGGCACAGCGATCCACATCCGACTCCTCTTCGCAGCTCTCGTCGGCCATCAACGGAAGGGGCGAATCGACCTTGATTTGGGCTAGGCAATCGGCCAGATCGGGCGCCACCGGCTGCTCCACCAATTCCACTCCCATCGGCAACAGGCCTTCGATGGTCTCTCGCACCTTGCCGGGACTCCACCCGCAGTTGGCATCGACGCGGAAGGGACGGTCGGTTTCACGCCTTAGCAACGCCAGGACCTCCTGGTCCGATGGGGTGCCAACCTTCACTTTGTAGACCGGCCATCCCGGCATCTGCCTCAGCTTCTCCACCATCATTTCCGGAGTATCGATCCCGATGGTGTAGCACGACATCGGCCCGTGACAAGAATCGATCCCCATGGCTTTCCAGGTCGGTTGGCCAAAACGCTGACCCCATAGATCCCAAAGGGCGCAGTCGATCGCTGACTGAGCAAACCGGTAGTGCTTCAGCCGATCATCCAAGCGTTGCCACCACTCGGCCGGATGCTCCAACTTTCCTAGCACTAGGTCCTCCATCACAGCACCCAGAGCCTTCTCCATCCCCTCGACGGTCGCATTGTAATAGGGGTTCACAGTGGCCTCGCCGCGCCCGACCAGACCATCCTCTTCCAGTTCGACGATCCAGGTTCTCTGCACCCGGACGGTGCCCCTAGAAATCGTAAAAGGGTGCCTCAGAGGCAAATCGAATACACGTGTCGTTACCTGCATCGCCAAACTCCAGACAGATAATGCGACTCGACAGCATCTAGTAGACGGTCCGGGCCGTCTCGGAACACATCCACCACAGGCAACTGGAATTCCACTTCCACTTGCCGGGCGATGTCGCGAGCTGCATCGGGGGAAACCTTACTTCCATTCATCGCCACGGCAATCGTCTTGCAAGGTTGATAAATCGAACCCATTACCTCGAATAACTCGGAGATCTTCTTCAGAGGAGGCAGAGTCACTGCTTCCAACCCTCCGACCACTGTTCGGCCTGCTTCGAAGCAGAAGATCAACGCATGGGGCATGCATCCGTGAAGCAACCCCAGAGTCACACCGGAATACGATGGATGCACCAGCGAACCCTGCCCTTCCACAACGACGATGTCGTGATGCTGATGATCCAGCACCAGTCGCTCCGCCGCTCCATTGACGAAGTCCGCTACGATGCTGTCCAGGGGAAGACCAGACCCAGCCACCATGATGCCTGTCTGCCCAGTAGCCACGAACTGCGCGTCACGCCCACGTCGGGTTAACCCCCTGGCCACCTCTAGGCTGACGACCATTTTTCCTAGGCTACAGTCCTGCCCCACCGTGTGCAGTCGGTAGCAGTCGCCTCGCAGTCCTTGCCTTCTGGCGATATCGCGAAAGTCATTCTTGCGGATATCGATCAGACGGGTTCCCTTTGCCTTGGCAGCAAGCACCAGCTCGGGATCATCGCAAAGAAAGTCATGGAGCCCGCTGAGCAGATCCATGCCGCGATCGATCGCCTGCAACAGCACAGGCTTCCATTCGGCTGGAACCTTCCCACCAGGAGGCGCGATCCCGATGACCAGCATATTGGCCTCGGGAACCGAGTCGAGAGAATCGACGAAATGAAACCCTGCACCGCTCCCCAAGTAGGGCTCCACCGGCTTCCCCGCTAGCGACGGATCGTACACCCCGACGCATTCATCGGGGCAGTACCGAATCAATCCTGACGCGGTTTTGGCGGTCCGAGGGTTGGAGTAGCCTGCTGTCAGCAACAACATCTTTCGCATGCCCGCACCTTCTTCCTGCTGTATCCTTCCCACCCCATTTCCCATCGCCTTCACTCCCTCGGCGATTCCAATCAGCCTCTCAGTTTAGCGATCCACCCCGGCAGCCATCGCTACGGCGAAATCGCTGCAGTGTGAAATACTGATCAAAACTCGCGCAATCCCCAGTCGCTCGGCAACCGACCTGGCCTGCCCATGAAGCTGTACTGAAGGTTTCCCCAATCCGTCTCGCACCACTTCGATATCGGTCCAGGAAACTCCTTGCGACCAGCCGGTCCCCAGGATCTTCATAACGGCCTCTTTGGCCGCCCAGCGACCCGCCAGATGCTCCGCAGGATCGCGATATCTCAAGCAATATTCCTGTTCGCTGGGACAGAAGACGCGATCCAGAAAAGGCTCCCTGTGCTTTTCCAGCATCCCTGCGATCCGTCGGCAGGCGATCAGGTCGGTCCCGATCGCCACCACACCCGCGCCTTTGGGAATCTCCATCCTGTCATCCCCTCGTATCTTCCGCTATTTGCGGTTAGGTGGCCCCAACCGATGCCGCCCCAGTCCACAGGCCTGCTCGGCTCTCGAAAGAACCCGCGACGCCACCTCGCGTGCCCTCTCTGCCCCGGCCTTCAGAATGGCTTCCACCTGCCCTGCATCCGATTCGTATTTGGCTCTTCGCTCCCAAGCCTTGGCGAAGAAGGCTTCGGCGGCATCCGCCAGCAGTTTCTTCACGTCGCCGTATCCAAATCCACCACGCCGATAGAGCGCCGCCAGCGACTCCACCTCCGATGGGCTTGCCATCAACCGAAACAGCTGGAAGAGATGATCCGACTCGGGATCCTTGGGATCTTCCATTGGACGGGAATCGGTGCTGATTCTCATGATCATTTTGCGCAGTGCCTTGGGGGACTCAAACAGCGGCAGCGTGTTGTTGTAGCTTTTGCTCATCTTCTCCCCGTCGGTCCCGGGCACCTTGGCGGCTCCGGGCACCACGCGTCCCTCGGGCAGGAGAAACACCTCCCCGTAGTGCGCATTGAAACTGCGCGCCAGATCGCGACAGACTTCTATGTGCTGCAACTGATCTTCTCCCACCGGAACCCAATGAGCGTCGTAGGCGAGGATGTCGGCGGCCATCAGGACAGGATAGGTGAAAAGCCCCGCATCGGATGTGATTCCTTTGGCTTTCTTGTCTTTGTAAGCGTGGCACCGCTCCAACAGCCCCATCGGTGTTCCGGTCATCAGCAACCAGCAAAGCTGCGAGACCTCCGGGATATCCGACTGCACGAAGAGCGTTGCCTTTTCTGGATCCAGCCCCAAACTGAGCAAGTCCAGAGCGGCGTCCCAGACGTATCCCTGCAGGATCGACGGATCGCGGACGGTGGTCAGCGCGTGAAGATCGGCGATGAAGTAGTAACCTTCGTGCGATTCCTGCAGATCGATGTACTGACGAATCGCTCCAAAGTAATTCCCCCAATGGAACCGCCCGGTCGGCTGAATCCCCGAAAGCACCCGCATGCGTCACCTCTTCCCTAGAATCGATCCTCGCCAACCAAATGTGGCGAAGCTTGGCCATGGACCACCTTTGGCCAGTTTACGGTTTCAAAGACCCCACCACCTCTCGAAGCGACCGGCAGCCCAAACTGGCCACCGCATCAGGCAACCCCTCCAAGCATCGCAAGGCAGCCTGGGGATCGTAGTAATTGACGGTGCCAAGCTGCACTGCAGAAGCCCCCGCCACAAAGAACTCCATGCAGTCATCCAGCGTCGCAATGCCGCCAATCCCCACCACGGGAATCTTAACGCGACTGGCCACCTGGTAGACGCATCGCAAAGCAATCGGCTTGATCGCCGGACCGCTGAGTCCTCCCAAGCGGTTGCCAAGAATCGGCGATCTTTTGCGCCAGTCGACCGCCATCCCCAGGACGGTGTTGATGCAGCACACCGCATCGGCACCTCCGTCTTCCGCTGCCTTGGCGATCTCGGCGATCTGAGTGACATTGGGAGTCAGTTTCACCAACAACGGGTAGCTGGCAACGCGCCGCACCGATGACACCACCTCATAACAGCTCTGTGGATCGGTCCCGAAGTCGATCCCGTTGGCCACATTCGGGCAGCTGATATTCAGCTCCACAGCGGGCATCCCCCCCGCCTCTTCCAGTTGCTTGGCCAAGGCCACAAAGTCCTCGCGACTTTTGCCTGCCACGCTGACGATCACCGGCACCCCCAACTGTCGGAGGTAGGGCCAATGATTGGCCAAAAAGTAGTCGATGCCGTCATTGTCTAGGCCGATGGAATTGAGCAATCCTGAAGCGGTCTCGACGGTCCGCCATGGTTTGTTTCCAGGGCGGGGGTCGCGAGTGATCGTCTTGGGAAGGATCCCTCCCAACCGCTTCACATCGACCCACGGCTCCATCTCCCGGGCGTAACCAAAGGTCCCCGAGGCAACAAGAATGGGGTTGGCCAATTGCAGCGAACCGATCGACAGGGTCAGGTCGATCGGGCTATCGGAGGGGGACGTTTGTTTCGTCATCGTTCTTTCTCAGCACAGCCGTCGCCGCGCCGCCATCAGCTCCTGGCCGCACCTTTGGCTAATTCCATGGCCGCCTGAATGATCCCCACGAACGATTCGACCTGCAGACTGGCCCCACCCACCAAGGCCCCATCGACATTCGGCTGCTCCAACAGCGACCTGGCGTTCTCCGCTTTGACACTGCCGCCGTACTGGATGACTACCGACTCCGCGACCTCCTTACCAAACGTCTCGGTCAACCATCGTCGAATCGATCCGTGCACTTCTTCCGCCTGCTGGGGTGTTGCTGTTCGGCCGGTCCCGATCGCCCAGACCGGTTCGTAGGCGATCACTGTGCCTGTCATCTGTGCGGCGCTCAAGCCTCCCAGGCTCTCTCGGCACTGCGTCTCAATCACCTCTCCCGTCCTCCCTCCGTCGCGTTCTTCCAGCGTTTCACCAACACAGACGATCGGGGTCACTTGGTGTTGATGGGCCTGCAGGGCTTTCCGATGCACCTGAGCGCTGGTCTCCCCCATCCCGTGCCGCCGTTCGCTGTGCCCGAGAATCACCATCTTGCATCCCAGATCGACCAGCATGCCGGCGCTGATCTCTCCGGTGTACGCTCCATCCAGATGCTCGGACATATTCTGAGCCGCCAGCGTCAGGGAGTGGCCTCGGATCGCCGCCCCCACATCGTGCAGATAGACGCTGGGAGGGCAAAGGACGATTTCCACTCCATCGCTCGATTCACATCGATCCAGAATGCCATGTGTCAGCGCCAGACAGCTGTTGCGACGCAAGTTCATCTTCCAGTTCCCAGCAATGATCCGTCTGCGCATCGACTTCCCCTTTGGCAAGCAGTTCGCTTCTTGGTACCCCCACGCTCCGAAATCGTCCACGATCCCAGGGGGCGCTCTTTGACCACCAGTTCTAGAGCATATCGGCGACGAAGAATACCGTCGACCCAACTCCCGCTCAAAGCCCCATACAAGGATCGATTTTCCAGGAGATCAACGAACCGCAAGCGGCTGCTCTCCAGGCGCAGGATCTTCCAGAAACGCTCGCAGGGACATCCAGATCTTTTCCAGTACCTCACGATCGGAATCGGGACGCCTTGGGGCTCCCGGATAGGGCTCGCAGGTCGCAGCCCAGCCCCTCAAATGGAGAAACATCGCCGCCGAATGACGGTAGGCGGGAACAGGGGGGCGGAAGGTGAATGACCCCAAGTATTGCAGCCAGTCGTTCAGCGCGATTGCCCTCCCATCCTCCTGCTGCCACCAGCGGTCGCGCAGGGCAAATAGATCAGGAGCCATCGTGCTGAGCCCCAGCAGGTAATCACTGCCATAGAACACCATATCGATCGCTAGGTCATTGCCGGTCAGTAGCCGAAACTCCGGCCGCAATCGATCGCGCCTGGAAAGCCTCTGCCACTCACTGGATCGATCCAGCGACGAATGCTTCGCTCCAACGCATTGCGGGTTCCCTAGCAGCTCCTCGAATCCTCCCAAAGACAACACGCGCCCATAGGGCACAAACATCTTTCCCAGTTCAAACGCCAGAAATCGCCCCTGATCTTCTCCCAGCTGGCGATGGCTATGAAGCCATTGCGATTCGGTCAATCCTCCCCAACCGTGACTTGGGAATAGGATCGGCAACCCTCCCGACTCCCGAACCTGAGCCATCCCCTGGGCAACAAGACTCAGGTTCAACCGGTCACCGGCTTGGTCATCGACAAAAACGCCAGCGACAAACGGCCTGACCTCTGCCAGTTCCTCAGCCCGTCGCAGCACCTCCGACCTCTGGGACGGCTGCAGCAGTTGAACGTAACCGGTATCCATGTTGACGGCAGGAGTCAGCCCGCAATCCCATGTCCGCTGCAGGTGCTTGGTCCATGCATCCCAGTCAATCTTACCGCCGTCGTCGATCGGCAACAGAATAGCCGACATCCCCTGAATGGAACGTCCAACTCGCCACTTGGGCAACTCGATCATGGCAAACTCCTGAAGTCGCATCGGCTCATGGCAGGACCACCCTGGGCCGCTCACCACGACATCCCCCCGCATACCAGCGATCCAGCGAATCTCTATGATCGCTCATCGCCTCCAGCACCCCGGGGGCTCGCGAATGCACTTCATTGCACTGCCAGCTGTCCTCGGGTGTCACGAACAGCATCCCCGGCACGTCATCCCCCGAACTGGCACGTCCTGATTTCCTGGGCCAGACTGCAGACCAAGGATGAGCCAGCAGTGCCCTGCCCTGCTCGGAGTGGATCAGCACCGAGGAACGCCTTGGCTGGACGACGGAACTTGGCTCCAGGTCTAGGGGAAGGGAATCGGCTGGGTAGACCATCTCCCTGGACTTCTCGGGCAGCATCCACTGCAATGTCTGACGGTACAGATCGGTGCACTGCGTCCAGGTCGCACTGCGGCGTCCCAGTGGCAGACCTCGAGGGGGATAAAAGACCAGAGGGACGGAATACCGTTCCGCAAAGGGAGGACAATCCCGGTAGCCAATCACTCCATGCTCTCCCAGCGGATAGCCGTCCAGTCCCAGAAGCACCACACCACAATCGGCCAGCAGCGGATGTTGCTCCAAGAGCAACAGCACCATCCGCCATGCCTCGTCCAAAGCTCTCGCCTGCGCAGCGGCGGCTCGCACCCAGCCGAATACTTGATCGGGATCCGCTGCCATGGCTCCCGAATCCTCTGGGGGCTGCCGTCCCACTGGCGCTGGCTGGTCATCCTCTTCGTCGCTCAAATCGTCACGCCACGCCAGCGGCGCATCCCAGGTCGAAGCCCAACCCGAAGCATGCAGCCAAAGCACCCCTTCGGCGCCGCGATCTTCTAGCCAAACTCCCAGACTCTCTTCTAGCGACTCATCCCACCAGGTGCGTTCAGGAGCTTCTCCCAGATCCCGGGGCGAAGGCAATGCGAGAAGATCCCCAGAACGCCCCAGCTCTCCAAAGACCGGCCACCCCACGCGGTCGGTTGCCAGCAACCAAGGAACGTCCTGTTCCTGGAGCATCTGCCACAAATACGACGCTTGGTCGCGTCTGCTACCCTCGGCCGCATGACGCCCGCACCAAAGGCCCTCATATGCCCCCTCCGCTCCCAGGCTCTCGTGCACCATCCGATCGAAAACGACTCCATGAGCCGCCATCCAATCGAGATTGGGAGTCTGGGACCAACCACCCCCAAAACAACTCAGCATGGCTGGGCGCAGCCCCTCTACGGCAACCACCATGAGGCGTTTGGGACACTGCGATTCTTCAAGCATGGATCGACTATCATTCGTGGGAATGTGACAATGCGAATTTGCGGCGCGTCCCTACGAACTACCACCGCCGCAGAGTATCGCTATCGTACCAACTTTCGCCCCTCCCAGCTTCCAACGCCAGGGGCGATCGACCACCGGTTCCTCACTTGGATGGAGAATCCCGGGATGTTCCGAAACGAGAACAGGCAGCGTACCTCATCCCTAAAGGGCGCTATCTCGCGGCGAATTGGGAGTTGGCTTGCCATTTGCATCCTGCTCAGCAAGTGCCATAGTCCTTGTCCAGCTCAGGACACCCTGGCGACTCCCCTGACCGATCAGGAGATGGCAGGCATGCTGCGCCTTTCGGAGGGCGATTTACCCTGCATGATTTCGGCTCCACACGGCGGTCGGCAAGTGGTTCCCGGCGTCGCTCCTCGCACCGGAACTGGACTTCCTAAAGGTGCTTCTGGATTTTTTGCCGGAAGAGACTCCTCCACCGAGGAGTTAGCGCTGCAGGTTGTCGACTGCCTTCAGGAACGACTTCAGGCCAAGCCGTTCCATGTGATTTCGTCGGTGCACCGCAAGTACGTCGATTTCAATCGCCCCGTTGATATCGCCATCGAATCGACTCGAATCGAACCGCTCTACAAACGTTATCACGACGCATTGTCAGCCTATGCCAAGCAGATTCGCAGCCGTTTCCCCGGCGGCCTGTTGATCGATATCCACGGCCAGGGAACCCGTCGTGATCTGGTCTATCGGGGCACCCAGAATGGGCGGACGGTTCAACGATTGATCGATGCCTTCGGAATGGACGCTCACGCAGGCTCCCAAAGCCTCTTCGGTATGCTGCAACAGCGGGGCTGGGGGATTTTCCCCGTCCCGCTGGATGGAAAAGAACAAGCGGGTTTTACTGGCGGCTACATCGTCCGCACCTACGGTAGCCACACCCCATTTGGCCTGGAGGCGATTCAGCTGGAATTCGGTGCCGACTATCGCTCCAACCAAGAAGCACGTTCCAAAACGGCCGAAGACCTCGCCGATGTAATCATCGCCTTCCTCGATCATTACCATCTCTGGCATCGCGTCGCTGCACCGGTCGATCTAGCACCTCCACAACCGGTCCGCTGAGATCTGCAAGACGGTACTCGATTCCACGCAGACCAACCTCAGGCCGGTGCAAGTGGAAAGGAAGGATCGGTCGGCCGACGGCAAACTGGCGGCAGATCGATGAAGGCAGCAAGATCTTTACGATACTGGCGACGGAGGCGCGTGCCCAACGTGACGCCAAGCCTTGCGGCGGATCTTTCTGAAGGCATCCCGCATCTCCTGAGCATCCTGAAAGCGAAGTTGCGGCTTCAATTCCAAAGCTCGACGCAAAATCGCAATCAGCTCCGGATGCGCTTTCCTGCGAAGGTTCGCCATGCCCGGTGGTGGCCACTGAAATGGCCACTCGGGAAGATGCCCTGTCAGGATTTTGTAACAGATCAAGCCCAGCGAAAACACGTCCGATTTGGTGCTTGGACGCCCCATCGCCTGCTCGGGGGCCATGTACCCGACCGTCCCTGACCCCGATCCGACAATCGTGCGAATAGCGATCCGGGCGATTCCAAAATCCATCAACTGCAACCGTCCGTTGCTCATCAGAATCACATTGTCCGGCTTGATGTCGCAATGGATGATCCGGTTGTGATGCGCGTACGCAACCGCATCCAACAACTGCTCAACGTACTCCAGCGCCGTCTGCGCTCCGATGCGACGTCGGAGTCGTGAAGCAAGGGATTCCTCCCCAAGTCGTGTCGCGATCACGAATCGACCATCGATAAAAGAAGCGTCTTTGACCGACAGGATGTTGGGATGGTCCAATCTTGCGACCAACCGCGCTTCACGTTGGAAAGTCTGTAGCATCGCCGGCGTGACGATCGAATGGTGCGGCATCTTCAAAGCCACGTGAACCCCTTCGATGGTGTCGAAGGCTTGGTACACGTGGGCAAAACCGCCTTGTGCCAACCGGCGTTCAATCCGGTATTTCCCCAATCGCTGCCGGATCCGCAACTGCGGAAAAGCGGCTGGCTTTTTTGCTAGCGGTGGTAGAGCCAACGCGATCATCGAGGACCCAACATCCAAAAAACCTGTGGGCAATCCGTGGTCCAATTGGCGCATGTCGCATCGCGCCGGAATGATCCGCCGCGCAACCAGGGCCGATAAGTCGGCTCCTCACGTAGAGTATTTCGGATCGCTTCGAGCTTCGGAATCGCTTAGCCCAGAAAAAATGATGGCTTACTGACCAATCCGTCCGGCAAAGATCGCCGCTACGAAAAACTTTCCGCAGCCATCCCAAACTTCCACCACTGCGATCGCAACTTCATCCGATCTGGCTCAAGTCTTCTTCTTTCCATTCCGCTGGCGACGCTGCTCGCGAGACCCCGCATCGCGGGATGGAGAACCGCTCCTACCAGTCCCTTCCTCCGGCGGCTTGGTTTTTGCCAGCCAAGGAAGAACGTCCGAGAGCTTCTCCGGCGGCTTGGTCGATTTGATCTTCGCCGGATCGAACTTCTTGCTGGCCGATTCCCTGGCGGCCAATGGCCTGGATGCCGCTGCACCTGTTGCCGGAGCGTCGAGGGCCAATTCGGCAGGTGGAGCGAACTTCTTGACCATATGGCGTTCCACCAACGACCAGATGCTGCTGGTGATGAAGTAGATGCAAAGGCCAGCCGGCACCTTGAAGAACATCACTCCCATGAAGATGGTCATATACATCATCATGGTCTGAGCCATCTGCTGCTGCTCATCGGTGGCCTTTGGCATCAGCACTTTCTGCTGAATGATGAACAGAGTCACCGTGATAATCGGCAACAGATTCAGATAAGGACCGAACCAACCTGTTCCCTTGCCGGCAATCCAGTCGGGCATCCATGTGGACCAGTTAAGCAGCATGTCGGGACCGGCAAGATTGGAGCACCAGTCGAAGCCTGGAATGAGCGGCTGCTGGCGGAGCTGCACATCGACCGAGACGGCGCGGTAGAGCCCAATCATGATTGGGATTTGAATGAACAGGGGAAGGCAACCGGAAGCGGGATTGAAGTTGTGCTTTCGATAAAGCTCCCTGGTTTCCTTCGCACGCCGCTCAAAGTCGTTCTTGTACAACTCGTTGATGCGTTTGATTTCCGGTTGCAGAGTCTGCATCTTTTGCGCGTTGAGAGAAGCGCGGCGGGTCAGCGGGAACAAAAGACTGCGAACCAGTACCGTCAGCAGAACAATCGCGATCCCATAGTTCCTCACGATCGCATAGAGCGTATGGAGGATCCATGAAAGGGGCTTGGCCCACCACTTGAACCAGCCGTAGTAAACCAAATCGCCCAGTCCGTAACGGTCTAGCAGTTCGGGATCCTTAGGACCCGCAAAGAGCAAATACTTTCGCTTGTGCTCAGCCCCTGCAGCTACCTCCACCGGCAAGGTATCTAGCCATGCGCTGACATTAGCAGCATTCTGTTTGGCAGGGACCATCTGGCTTGGATCGCTCTGTGCGCGCGTGGCGGCTTGAGCGATCTGATCGAGGTCCTGGGCCTGGGAGGGGTGTGGCATCAAGGTAGCAGCGAAGAATTGGCCGTCGATACCTAGGTATCTGAGGTCTCGCTGATCGGGCGGAAGAGCCGCACTGATAAAGAGGCTGTCGGGCTCCTTGGGGTTGCTGCGCGCCGCCGCGACAATGCCACCTCGCGTCAACGTCGTATGCCCCTGCCGCCGACTGGAATAGACGATATCCCGCGCTCCCGAGCCCTCGAACATGTGCGGGCTGATTTTGACGAGGTACCACCAACCTTCTAGTGTCAGTCCGTTGAATGCTTCCTGGCGGAAGGCAACACGGTGCGACTTCTGGCCCCGATTGCGAACCGAAGTCTCTAGCTCCAAGTCGTACCCCGATCCACCAGAGCTGTTGGTTCCCAGGTTGGGTCGAAGCCAATATCGCTTGACCAACTCCAGATCCGCATCGATTCCCTGTTTTTTCAACCATGGGCCAAGGGGCATCCGAAACTCCACCCCCTGTGCGGGAGCTGCCCCATCGGCCGATTCCCTTTCCTCCAACCATTCCGCCTGCCAGTGCCCATCTAGCGTTTCCTGCAGTCCCGGCAAAGCGGAAGAACCCGCCAGGATTTGACGATCATCCAGAGTTGCCAGAGTAGTGAGGCACGAAAGTCGATTCCAATTTCCCTGCACTTGTTCGTCCCGCTGGTCATCCCCTTGTCGAATGACATCCATCGGCTGCTGCACCAGCTTGACCTGAAAGGCCATCGCCGACTCCATCCCGGCTCGCTGCACCTCCACCTTCACATCTTGCCCCGGTTTGGTCCGGGCAAGGACTCCCTGGAGATCAGCCAACGACTTCACGGGTGTCTGCGCCACCTGGACAATCAAGTCACCCTTGCGAAGTCCACGCGGATTGCTGGGGGTCTGGTAGTCGACCGCATCGGCAGCCGGGGAACCGGATGGGACCACCTGAATCCGCAACCCTTGCGACTCCTCCGTCAGCGCAAGATAACCCCAGTACCCAGATTCGGTTTCAATGTTTCGATAACGAAACTTCCCCTCTTTCTCCTGCTCCACCAACTCGATCCGCTCAATACCCCCACCGCGACTGGAAAGGGTCACCAGCAGGCGAAATCCCTCCTCTGGACGCATCGATCCAAGAGTATGCCAGGACGGGCTTACTTCGGGTAACTTTTCTTCCTCTTCCGAAGGCTGACTCAGCGGATCTTCGGTCCGGGTCGGTTCGGCGGAACCGACCGCTTCGGTCGCGGCACCCCGCAAGTCTGACGATCCCTGAGGCGCAGTCGCTGCGGACGGCACGTCGGCGTCAGGGGGTGCGAAGCGCTGCCTGAGCGAGGACCACAGGAGGAACATCCCGGCCGTAAGGAATAGCCAGGCTAAAAATCGTTTATCCACTCGAAATACCTTTTGAAGGGGGCTGATGCGGCATCATGGTCGCCGACATCGTCCTCGCACAGACTATCTACTACCGTCCCGTCTTCAGCCTTTCCGCCAGGAAAGACCCCAATAATGGGACCGCCAATATTTTCTTCATTGTTTGGTCGACATCGTACTCGATGCGACGAAAAGTCACTCTCCGGCCTTCCACAATCGCGTAGCAGCTTCTCCAATCCCCGTCGCGAGGTTGTCCGACGCTGCCCACATTGATCATCGACTTGCCGTTCCCCAGTAGGAATCCGGCCGAGCATTCGTCTTCGGGGATGAAGGTGAAGTCTTCCGTGAAGACCCCGGGCACGTGGGTGTGCCCCATGAAGCAGACTTCCTGGATCATCGAAAACAACTTCTCCATTTTTCGTTGCTCATGAGCGTCCTCAGGAAAGACGTACTCATTGAGCGGGTTTCGGATGGAACCGTGCACAAAGCAGTGGCCACCTTCGACGTGCGTCCTGGGTAACCGCGCCAGGAATCCCATGCGACGTCGTATCTCTTCACTGCTGCCGGTCGTCTCCAATTGCTGGCGAGTCCAAAAGATCGCCTGCTCTGCCGTCCCCCCAAATCCCTCAGGATCCAGCAGAGCACCAAAGTCATGGTTCCCAAGAATGCAGACGTCCGCTTGCATGATGGCATCCAGGCAGACGCAGGGATCAGGACCGTAACCGACCACATCACCGAGGCAGTAGATTTGATCGCATCCCTGACGCTTGATGTCTTCCAGCACGGCGGTCCAGGCTTCCAGGTTGCCGTGAATGTCACTGACGATTGCCCGCTTCACCCTAACAACCTCTCCCGGGGTTCACTCCCTGAGCCGATCTCGCCCTGACTCAACCTGGACCAACTCCGCTGTTGGAATCCATGCCCTCTCAGGGCCCACCTGGAAACCAAGGCGATCGATTTCTCGGATCCTTCAGCGGCCACTGCGCAGACGATCACCCAACATATTGTCCAGTTCGTTGATCGCATAAATCTTGCGAATCGTCGTCTCTAGATCGTACGGCACCCTTCGAAAGGTGACCGTCATCTCCTTGCTGTCCAGAATCACGTAGCAGGCCCTCGAGTCCTCATCTCGCGGTTGACCAACACTTCCGACATTGACCATGACCTTCTCCCGGCCAAGACGGAAACTGGAGTCATCGAGATCGTCGGGTGGAATAAAGAGCGGGTCGGTGACAAAGACCCCCGGCATGTGCGTGTGCCCTTGAAATGCGTACTGCGGCACCCTCTGGAAGATCTCGTGCATCCTAGAGGCCACCAGCGAGGTCTCCGGAAAGACATACTCATTGGTGGGATCTCGCGCCGAACCGTGGACATAGAGGAACTGATCGACCTGCTTGAATTTCGGAAGTCCGTTCAGAAAGTCCCAGCGTCGATCGGCCATGCCGCCACGACCGCGCCCGAAATCATCGAGGCAATCGCGGGTCCAGTAGATGGCTCGCAACGCCACCGGATTGAATCCCTCAGGATCCCAAATCGCCGCTTGGTCATGGTTCCCGAGGATCGCGAACTTGCAACGCCGCATGACGATGTCTAGGCATTCGCATGGATTCGGCCCATAGCCGACGATATCCCCTAGGCAAACAATCTCATCCACCTCTTGCGCGGCAATATCATTCAGGACAGCCGATAAGGCTTCCAAATTGGCATGGATGTCGCTGATCAGGGCCTGGCGCACTGTGTCCGAAACTCCCCACTGGAATACTCAAAGGCTTCGCAATACTCTAGCCGAAGGCCTCTGACAAAATTGGTCCGCCGCCACCATCCCCGACCCTCCAACGTACTAAGTCATCTCAACTTTCCCAAGTGTCCTCAACGAGAGCATCGATGAGAAGTTGGGAGAAAGACTCCGGAAATCTCAGAGAATCGCTAAAAACCGACCTTACCTCACCTCTTGCCCAACCCGCCTTTTCCCCGTCCCGCTCGGCATCCAGACGCTGGACTCTATCTTCTTCCCGGCAGGCTCCAGACCCCTTATTCTAGAAAAAGTGCGAGCCAATAAGTTCCGTTTCCACCTAAAAAACGCTTCGAACACGAAATAAACCTGCCCGTGACCCGTTTTCAGCCCCCAGTTTGCCTGCTGATCGATACCGCTTCCCGCGAAGGTATTGTGGCGATTGGGCCAAGCTCCCATCAGGCAAAGCAGGAGCCTTTCGCCTCCAGCAAGCCGGCGACCCCGGAGGCGATTTCCCTCGGTCGCTTCGGATTCGAACAGGTGAATCATGCGCTAAGTCTCCTGCCAATCGAGTCCGTCGCCTGGGAAGTCATCCCCACCGATCCAGGTATAAACCGCATGTTGGCTCCGACAATTCAGCACCTGCTGACGCGATTTTCCCTCCCAATCGACCAAGTCCTTCCCCTTGCAGTGGTCCAAGGACCAGGATCTTTCACAGGAATCCGCGTCGGAATCGCGACCGCCAAGACTTTGGCCTACGCTGCCTCACTGTCCTTGCTGGCGGTCGATGCTCTGGAAGCTCTAGCCATGGAAGGATGGCTGACCGCTGGACGGAAATCCCCGATGGAGATCGGTGTCCTGATGGATGCCTATCGAGGAGAGTTCTTCTGGGGCCGTTGGCAATGGGATCAGGAAGGTTGGCGGACGATCGAGCCAAGTCGACTGCTTCGTGCGATGGAAGGAACTCCTCGTAGCCAAGCCGGCATGCAGTCGATCTTGTGTGGTCCTGGAATCTCCGTGCTGGATCGGAGAAACCAACTACTTCCTTGGAACCAGAACGGATGGCTGACGCTGAACGACTCGATTCCCGCCGAGACATCGGCGCAGGCACGACTTCTCTTGGCCCACCTTCTCCACGAAAAAACCTCCACGACCGATCCGTTCTCGCTACTGCCAAAATACCTACGGGGCAGTGCCGCCGAGGAAAAAGCAGCTTCATCCACGGCGACTCTGCCACCAGGATCGACCGATGAGTGACCGCCCGAGCCAATTCGACTGGGTGGTGGTTGGGGGTGGTTCTGCAGGCTGTACGGTCGCTAGAGAACTGTTGATTCGGGAAGATCGTGCCAGAAAGATTCTGCTGATCGAAGCGGGTGGGGATGCCACCGACTCTCGTATCGCCGTCCCAGCCCGATCGATCGAATTGATCGGTTCCCCCCTGGACTGGAAGGACCGTACCGAAGCTTCCTCACAACTTGCCGGACGCCGTCTTTGGTGGCCCCGAGGCAAGGGGCTGGGCGGATCGTCCAGTATCAACACGATGATTCATATCGTCGGTTCTTCGAGAGACTGGGACGATTGGCCCAAGGAAGCACAGGATCGCTGGAATTATTCAAACTGCCATCGCATTTGGGAATCGTTGGTTGAATCCTATTACTCCCATGGAACTTCCCTGGACGAAAGAATCCGCTTTGCCTCCCCGGCGCGGCGTTTCGAAATCTCCAACTGGTTCCTGGAAGCATGCCAAGAGTTCGGTTGGCCCAACAACTGGAAGCCATGTTGGGCTTCCGTAGGCTTTGGCACCTTCACGCGCTGGCAAGAGGGTTGTTTGAGGAAATCCCCATGGGACCTGCTTCGCGCCATCGACTCCGATCGCCTTTCGATCGCTACAGATTGCTTTGTCCAACGATTGGCACAAACGAACTCCCAGTCAACAGAACTGGAACTCGTCACTCCTCACGGAACTCAATCGATTCAGGCTCGTTTGGGAGTGGTGCTGGCGGCAGGAGCAATACAGACTCCTGCCCTGCTGCAACGAAGCGGGATCGGAGATAGAGAGTCGCTAGGGAACACGGGTATTCCCTGTCGCCACGATAACCCACATGTCGGCCAGCATCTGCAGGATCACCTGATCTTCCCGATCGCTCTCCAAACACCACCTCACGCCGTTGCCGACAAACCCAGCCTGCAAGATGCAGCCAGCCGTTGGACGGACCTGACGAAGTCGCCGCCTGACTGGCGACTGGCCAGCAACCTCGTCGAGGTAGGCGCCTTTGGATCGCTGACATCATCCGGAGGTCGGCCTGAGGATCCCCCGGAGTTCCAAATCCACCTCACCGCGACGAAGTACCTGGAGTACGCGGCTCGCGAAAAGCCGCCCCATGGCGCCACATTGGGGATTACCCTGCTGAGACCTGATTCCCAGGGAAGCATCGAACCGGTGAGGCAGGAAGGAAATGTCGGATATCGAATCCACCCAAACTATCTCGAAGACCCCAACGACTGGGAACGATGGCTTCCATCCCTGCGCACAGGAATCGACCTAGCCTCCAGCGATTTCTGGAAACGCAAGGGGTGCCAGATGGAACGACCGGGGTGGCAGCAAGCCGATGATGAGCAGTTGAAATCGGCATTTCGCCGATTGGCGACCACCTTGTTCCACCCCGTTGGAACCTGCCGCATCGGAACCCCCGGCGAAGGGGTGGTCAGCACGGATTTGGCGCTACACGCCATGCCTAGCGTCTGGGTGGCAGATGCTTCCGTACTCCCGAAAATCCCTAGAGGAAATCCCCAGGGTTTGGTGCTGGTCATGGCCAAATGGCTGGGCCAGCATCTTTCGGAAAGATGATCCGATTCGGCAAGCGCGCCGCAGATTTCCGAATTCTTCTCACGAACTTAACAGATCGCGACATGCAGCCAGACGCAGCATGCGGAAAAATGATCCGGGACGTTAGTTTTTCGACTTCGGGCGATCCCTGCCCTATCCCATTGCTTTCCAGGTGCCCCATGCTCATGTGTTCTTTTGGCCCCAAGGGCTACGCTCCCTGGCGGATGTTGGCAGTGGTTTTTCTCCTGGTGGTCCGCGTTTCCCAGTGCCAAGCCCAGGTGGAGGTCGATTCCCAACTCCCCGACTACCGATTCGATGCCACTGGGATTTCAGGGCAAATAAAAACGGTCGGCTCGGACACCATGAACAACCTGATGCTGCTCTGGACAGAACGGTTCAAGGAAGGTTATCGAAGTGTTCGAGCGGAAGTGGAGGGGGCGGGGTCGTCCAAGGCGATGCCGGCACTGCTGGAAGGGGCTGCAAGTTTTGGGCCGATGAGCCGTGAGTTGAAGGCAAGCGAAACCAACGAATTCGAGAAAAAGTTCGGCTACAAACCAGTTTTGCTTCCCACCAGCATCGACATGTTGGCCGTGTTCGTCCATCGCGACAACCCGATCGAATCGATGACGCTGGCTCAGGTCGATGCGATTTTCTCCAGCACTCGCAAAATGGGAGCCCCCCAGCCGATCAATCGCTGGGGTCAGCTGGGTTTAACCGGCCAGTACTCCAATGCACCGATCACGATGTTCAGCCGCAATGCAGCTTCTGGGACCTATGGTTTCTTCAAAGAAATGGTGATGGGCAACGGCGACTTCCGCGATGAAGTCAGCGAGCAACCGGGAAGCCCTGCCGTGATCCAGTCGGTGGGATCCAATCCCATGGCGATCGGCTACAGTGGAATCGGGTATAAAACGGAGGGAGTCAAGGCGATCGCACTTGCCCCTGATGCCAACCAGCCGGCCATCGCGCCGACGGCAGAAAATGCCTACTCTGGTGATTATCCCCTCTCCCGCTATCTTTATTTGGTGGTCAATTACAAGCCCCAGTCGCAATTGGACCCCCTACGCCGGGAATTCCTCCGATTCCTCTACAGCAAACAGGGCCAACGCTTGGTGATCCAGGATGGCTACTACCCGGTGGATGCACAAACCGCTCGTGAAGCACTGCAAAGCGTCGGAATCGATCCGAAGTTTTGATGCAGTGCCCATGACTGGCGCGGTCGCTTTGGATCGAATCCTGACAAGAGCTCCAGGCCGATCCCATCGGACCGAATGCCGGTCCGCATTCCTCACACCCGCCGCGATGCTGCCACCATGAAGCGAAGCCAATCGACTCCCTGGGGAGTCAAGCTGCTGGATTCTTTGGCATCGAGGGTGATCCCCATCGGTGGCATCGGCACGATCCTATCGATTTTCCTGGTGGTGTTCGTGCTGCTGGCCAACGTGCTACCGCTGTTTCGGCCTTCGAAAATCGAAGCTGCCAGGACTCTATCGCTTCCCTCCGGCTACGAACAGGAGTCGGTGGCGGTTGGCTGTCATGATTCCAATTGGATGGCATGGGTGATTCGCAGCGATGGAACCATTGCTGTGTTTGACACCGCTGCATCTCGTCTAATCAAGGAGATACCACCGCCGGCCGACTGGCCAGCCACGACCCGGATTGCCACCACCGCCAATTCTCCTGACCACCGCTCCTGGCTTGTCGGATGCACGGATGGAACTTTACGGTTCCTCGATCTTTCGCTGGAGGAAGGCTTTCTTGCCCAGAGCGATCCTCGGACCGAGGGCACCCAACCAACGGCCACCCAGGATGATCGCCTAGTCGTTTCCACGGGAGAGGGACTGCGCCGCTACCTGACAGTACCAACGGCGCGATGGAGCCCTCCGCTAAGCGTTGGGGATCAGCCGATCAGGCAGGTCGATTTGCATGGTAGCCAAGCGGCAGGAGCTGGCTCCCAGGATCGCGCTAGGCAGTGGGGAGTGGTCTGCGGGAACCGTCTAACCGTCGGCATTAGCTCCACCAAGGTCAATCGACTGACGAAAAAAACCACCGAGCAGGTGGCGATGATGCACCAGGACCTGGGAGACAGGATGGCTGGTGAGCCGATCGCAGTCATGATGCATGCCAGCGGCAACCGCGTGTTGGTCGCATCCTCCATGGGGGAGGTGATTTCCTACCGCTGGGACGCGATCTCCGGAAACGACAAGAAGGAGCTATTGCCAGAGTACCAGTTGCAGCTGTCCGATTATGGCGTCCGCGCGGCTACCGTCGCCGCACCGCTCCTAGGTCGCGAGACTTTTTTGATAGGTGACGCCAACGGCGCGATCGTCGGCGTCTTTGAGGTACGTGAAACGGCCGAGCAACATCAGGGCGGTGCCAATCGGTTGGCAGCAGTTCAGCGGATGGAGGCGGGAACGGCTCCCGTCCGAACCTTGGCCTGTTCACCGACCGACCGAGTTCTGGCGAGCTGGACTGACGCCGGTGAAGGGCAACTCTCCTTTGCCTCGACCTCGCGTCAACTGGCGCGTTTCCGCGATTCCAGCGTTCCATGGAAGCATTGCAATTTTTCTCCCAAGGGCGACGCCATCTGGATGGTGGGAGCCAACCTGTTGACTCAGCGCCCCATTGCTCTTGCCCACCCTGAAGCATCATGGCAATCGTATTTTCGGCCCGTCTGGTATGAAGGTTACCCCCAACCAAGATACATGTGGCAAAGCTCCTCTGGATCGGTCGCCGCCGAGAACAAGCTAAGCTTGATTCCATTGATCTTTGGAACGCTCAAGGCAACCTTCTACACGCTGTTGGTCGGTGTACCGCTGGCCCTGATGGCAGCGGTATTCTCCAGCGAGTTCATGGACCGGAGATGGCGGCGAAGGGTCAAACCGGCAATCGAGCTGATGGCAAGCGTCCCCAGTGTGGTGCTGGGCTATGTGGCTGCCATGGTCTTCGCCCCCTGGCTTCGCGAACACCTAGCTTGGATGCTGGCCATTCTCCTTCTGATTCCATTCAATTACTTGCTTGGCGCTCATCTCTGGGGCTTGGTCCAACGCGATATCGCACTGCGTTCGACAGGGTATCGCGTGGTGGCCGTTCTGTTGCTATTGCCCCTATCCGTCTGGCAGGCGGGATGGCTGGGCCATTGGATCGAAGAGCGTTGGTTCGACGGAAATTTGCTCCGCTGGATCACCGAAGGACAATCCACTTCGCAGATCGGATGGCAATTGATCTCCCTGCCAATGGCCGTCGTGCTAGTCGGCCTCGGGAGCGGTCGCATGGAAAGCCTCCTAGGCGAAGGAAATTACTGGAATACCGCATTTGGCAGACTAACTCGTTTCTTTGTGATGGCCCTGCTTGTCTGGCTGGTGGCCGGATCGATCGGGTGGACATTGCAGCGTGGACTGGGACCGATCCAGCCACTGGTTTTTTCGGGAGGGTATCAGGAGAGGAATGCCATCCTGGTGGCGAGCCTGCTCAGCTTTGCCATCGTACCATTGATATACACGCTGGCCGACGACGCCCTCCAGGCGGTCCCACAGCAACTTCGCAGCGCCTCTTTGGGTTGCGGTGCCACCACGTGGCAGACCGCATGGTATGTGGTGCTACCAACGGCGATGAGCGGAATTTTCAGTGCCGTGATGGTTGGCTTTGGACGCGCGGTGGGGGAGACGATGGTGGTGCTCATGGCGGCTGGCAACACGCCGCTGATGGACATAAGCCCGTTCAATGGGTATCGAACCCTGTCGGCAACTCTGGCAACCGAACTTCCTGAAGCCGCGCGAGGCACCACCCACTTTCGAACGCTCTTTCTCGCCGCTTTGCTCCTGTTTGTCATCACGCTTCTGGCCAACTCGATCGCCGAATGGGTCCGTATCCGTTACCGCAAACGCTTTGTTCAGCTTTGACCGAGTGGAGTTTATGCCGCCCCGGAACTACGCGAATCCCAAAAGCATGACCGCGACCACCGCGCGAACGCCCAGACCTCGTCCAGGACTGAAGGCCGAAGGAGAGGTATGGATTTGGCTGACCGGCGGCACCCTGGCTCTTTGCGTCGCCATGATTGTCGGTCTGCTGGCACTATTGGCTTGGCAAGGACTTCGCAATTTCTGGCCTAAACCGCTCTTGATGGTTCCCTCCAAGTCCGGAGAACTGGTTCTTGGAAAGCTTCAGGGCGAGGAACGTTCGAAAGGCGGCTCACCTCTCCCGATCGGTAAGGAAAGCGGAGCGGCGATAGCGACCGAATCGGACCTTTCAAGAGGTCGACGGCTCTATCTGCGCACCGGGAACTTTGAATGGACCAATCGGCATTTCACCTACGTGAGCGATGTCGATAGCAATTTGAACGACGCTTGGCAGCCGATAGATGCCTGGGCGCTGGAACGACGGAAAATGGGACGACTGTTTGCCTTCCCAACGCGCATGATCTGGCATGCGCCCCGTTTCCCTGACGAGATGGCCGAGCAAATTGCGCAGTGCCTGGAAGCGGTGAAGTCCGTCGAGGCAGAATCGGAAACGGCCGCCTCCTCGACGCTGCGACAGATTCTGGAAGATCATCAACAGAAATCGTTGCGAGACGGTCTGGTCCAATGGATCGACCAGCGCCGCAAAGAAGGCTACCTGATCTGCCAGCAGCAAGCCGATGGCTCTTTGATCCCCTCGGCTGATGATGCGATCGCCTTCGATAACGCCCCTACACATCTTGTCGCTTGCCTTGATGCTGGAGAAGGTTTCAACCTCCGTTTCGAATCCTGGTTGCAACGCTCCCAGCGTTACGTCGCCGAAGGAGAACGTATTCAAAAAGCGATCAGCCGCATCGACTCCCACATCGAGAAGGCGCGATTGAAGCTGCGGCAGTACGAGATCGACAATCAAGCAAACCTACTGCCTAGGCTGTCGGAGTTGGAACAAGCGGCTGCCGCGTTCGCTTCCAGACAACAGAAGATGGATCATGCTGCGATGCTCCTGAAGCAGCTTGCGATGGAACCATCGATGGCAGAACGGATTTCCCCAGTGCTCAACGAGGGCCTTGAGTGGCTAGAGTCTGCAAGAACAGCAGAGCAAGGAAGATGGAAGGAATTGCAGACGCAATTCTGGGCCAAAACTCCCGATGCAGATACCGACGACAGGTCGGCGGTGGAAGTCTACATGGAGCAGCTGGTGAGCGGGCGAATCGAGTCGGCCGCGATCCAGGATACGCTCGAGGTTGCGATGTCCGCACAAGCCGAACAGATAGTGACCTGGTCGATCCCTCAGCAACTCAAGAGCCTGCCAGAATTAGATGCATCTCCCGATCGATGGCTGGAATCAGATCAGGCAAAGAGTTGGTTGAGCCAGGAGATTCCCGGTGCG
The DNA here is from genome assembly GCA_040375295.1 of Planctomycetaceae bacterium. Classification (GTDB taxonomy): domain Bacteria; phylum Planctomycetota; class Planctomycetia; order Pirellulales; family Pirellulaceae; genus JBEISR01. The sequence goes on along the minus strand of JBEISR010000005.1, from coordinate 92,613 downwards.
GATGCTGTCAGTTGGCGATGGGAGGGAATTCCGTTTGGCGATCAAGGTACTTGGTGGACAGGAAAACAGCCTGGAATCGGGACTCGCTATCTCTGGTATAGCGGACCGACCGATTCGAAGGGGTCAACGGCATCCCTGTTGCCCGTGCATGATGTGCCGATGGCCGAAATCGTGCGTGGCTTTCGCCCGAACGCATTGACGACAGCTGGGAAGTGGAAAGTCTATGGCAATCGCTGGTGGGAACTGGTCTCCAGCAACCCACGCGAGGCCAACAGCGAAGGAGGTCTGTTTCCCGCGATCTGGGGAACGATCGTCATGACCATGATCATGACGCTGGTAGGGGTTCCCTTTGGAGTCATGGCGGCGCTGTACCTGCGTGAGTACGCCAAGTCGGGGTGGATGGTCAGCCTGATCCGAATCTGCATCAATAATCTGGCCGGGGTGCCCAGTATCGTCTACGGCGTCTTCGGGCTAGCGTTCTTCTGCTACACCGTTGGAGCCTGGATCGATGGTGGATCGGAGCGGATCGGCATTGAGCCTTGGCCCACGATGCGCTGGTTTGCTGGTCTTGTGCTTCTAGCTGTTTCAGGAATGGCCGCATTCTGGCTGCAGCTTGCGGCGAGCGAAAAACAGGGCACGTCTCATCGCATGCTGCGGATCGCAACGAACCTGATTTGGCTGGGCTGTGCAGCAGGCGTCCTCTTACTGATCGTCAAAAACCCCTATTTTCATGGACTTTATCAGGCATCGCTGCCCAACCCCACCTTCGGTAAAGGAGGGTTGCTATGGGCATCGCTTACCCTCGCGCTGCTAACACTTCCGGTGGTAATCGTGGCGACAGAAGAAGCGATTGCCGCAGTTCCTAACAGCCTTCGCGAAGGGGCTTTCGCTTGCGGTGCCAGCCGCTGGCAGACAATTCGCACTATTGTGCTGCCCTTGGCGCGACCTGGAATCCTCACCGGAATGATCCTCGCGATGGCACGGGGGGCCGGTGAAGTCGCTCCACTCATGCTGGTCGGGGCTCTTCCGTCTGCAGTCGACCTGCCGCTGGATGGCGAAGCTCCCTTCCTTCACGGATCCCGCAGTTTCATGCACCTGGGATTTCAGATCTATACCCTCGGTTTTCAAAGTCAAAATAGCGAGGCGACCAAGCCGATGGTGTTTACCGCTACCCTGGTGCTTCTGATGATCGTCCTGCTGCTCAATCTGACCGCCATCGTTCTAAGAAACCGACTGCGACAGAAACAGAACAGCGGAGTCTTCTGATGGCTGCCGATCTGCCACTTGGAATCACCGCCAGCAACTTGGGAAGAGAGGGATCGATGGATCGACTCAAGGCAATCGTCGAGGGAAAGCAGGTCGATGCAGTCGTCCACCAGGAAGTCCTGGGACTCGATTCCGTTCTTCGGATCGAACGGTTCAGCCTGTGGTATGGTCGCAAGCAGGCGCTGTTTGAAATCGATATGCCCATCGCCAAAGGCAAAGTCACCGCTTTGATCGGACCGAGCGGTTGCGGAAAATCCACTCTACTGCGTAGCGTCAATCGGATGAATGACTTGATCGAGGGGATTCGAATCGAAGGCGACATGAAGCTGGCCGGGAAGTCGATCTTCGGCAAGGGAGTCGATGTGATCTCCTTGCGGAAGCGGATGGGGATGGTATTTCAAAAACCCAATCCATTTCCGATGAGCATCTTCGAAAATGTCATCTATCCACTCCGCATCGATGGCGTGCGGAATCGAGCGACGCTGGCGGAGGTCTGCGAGAAAAGCCTCCGGGGTGCGGCACTCTGGGAGGAAGTCAAAGACCGGCTGAACGAAAGCGGACTGAGCCTTTCCGGGGGCCAGCAGCAAAGACTGTGCATCGCCCGCGCGATCGCCAGCGACCCCGAGGTCCTGCTTCTAGACGAACCTTGCAGTGCCCTGGACCCACTGGCAACCGGAAAAATCGAAGACTTGATTCAGGAACTGAAAGGGAATTACTCCATCCTGATGGTCACCCACAACATGCAGCAGGCGTCTCGATCCAGCGACCTGACCGCGTTCATGTACCTGGGGCATTTAGTGGAACTGGGACCAACCGCACGCGTGTTCACCAAGCCGATATTGGCGGAAACGGAAGCCTACATCACCGGTCGCTTTGGATGACCCCCGCCGGACCCCAAATCGTCCTCATCCGATCTTTGGACGACTGCTTCTTTCGAAAAAATCCGGAAGATCTCGACCCTCTACTTGCCAACGCATATAAGCTATGGCATGATTCGAAAAATCATCGCTCGATAAGCCAACGCATGGGCCGACATTCGTTTGATGATCCATCCTCTCCAAAAGCATCTCTGTTTTTCCGGCAAGAGAAACTCTGCGGATTTGGTGAGGATTTTCTATGAGATCTGTTCGTATTTTTCTACCTACGGCGTGGTTTCTGCGCGCTGTTCTTGTTGTTTTTGGGGCTCTTTGTGCCCCAGAAATGTCGCAGCTTACTTTCGCTCAGGATGCTGCGATCGCTGAGAGTGTTGCACCTCCGGTGACCATCGAGGCGTTGGAGGCTCGGCTCAAGGGCCTTGAGGCCTATCTAGGTAATGTCGCTCCGGTCGAAAATACTCCGTCTGCAGGAGTCCCCGGCCCTGGCCACAACGCCTGGTTGATGACCAGTGCTGCGCTGGTGCTGTTCATGACACTTCCAGGCTTGGCACTCTTTTACGGCGGCTTGGTGCGTAAGAAAAATGTTCTGTCGGTCATCGCTCAATGCTTCGGCTGCGCCGGGCTGGGGACGATTCTCTGGGTTACTTTCGGTTACACGTTGGTTTTTGGAGAAGGTGGATCCCCATTCTTGGGCAGCACCAAGCACCTGATGCTTCAAGGCGTCGGTGCTGCTCCTGATACCAATTACTGCGCATGGGTCTCCGAAAATGTCTTCGCGATGTTCCAGATGATGTTCGCGATCATCACTCCCGCCCTGATCGTTGGTGCCATCGCCGAACGGATGAAGTATTCGGCTTTGATGCTTTTCATCCTGGCTTGGATGATCATCGTCTACATTCCCCTGGCCCACATGGTGTGGGGGGTCGACGGCTGGATGAACGGCGTTTGGAACGGAAAAGCGGCGATCAAGTCGATTGACTTTGCCGGTGGGACAGTGGTCCATATGAGCTCCGGCTGGAGCGCTTTGGTGCTGTGCCTGCTCCTGGGCCCTCGGAAAGGCTTTGGGAAAACTCCCATGCCTCCACACAGCATGGTCCTCTGCGCCATCGGCACAGGAATGCTTTGGGTAGGATGGTATGGCTTCAACGCCGGTTCGGCCCTTGCCGCCGATGGTGTGGCATCGCAAGCTTTCACCACCACGACGATCGCGGCGGCAGTTGCCAGCTTTGTCTGGCCTCTGATCGAGTACATCCGCAACGGTCGCCCCTCCATCCTCGGTTTCTGCTCCGGTGCAGTCGCTGGCCTAGTGGTCATCACCCCCGCCTGCGGTTTTGTCACCGTTCCGGCCGCCATGGTGATGGGGGTGCTTGCGGGAATTGTTCCGTACATCTTCTGCACCAGCGTGAAGCGAGCTTTCCGCTACGATGATGCTTTGGATACATTTGGTGTTCACGCCGTGGGGGGAACGCTGGGGGCTTTGCTGACAGGGATCTTCGCCACCGCGTCGGTCAACGCCAACCTGACGGGTGCCTACGCAGTAGAAAATGGTCTGGACAAGATTCTGGCTGCCGGCACCCTTTGGCTTGAGCAGCTGAAGGCGATGGGAGTTACCATTGTCTTGTCGGTGGTAGCGACCTTGGTGATCGCGAAAATTATCGATGCGGTCATTGGGCTGCGGCCGTCGCCCGATACCGAAGATATCGGCTTGGATTTGGTCGAACACGGCGAAGCAGGCTACGAAGGCTAAAGGAGAATACCAACTATGAAAAAAATCGAAGCGGTCATCCGCCACTTTAAGCTCGAAGATGTCAAGAATGCCCTGACCGAAAAGGGCATCGCTGGAATGACGGTGACTGAAGTTCGGGGATTCGGTCGCCAGAAAGGCCATACCGAAATCTACCGAGGTTCAGAATACGCCATCGATTTCGTCCCGAAGGTCAAACTGGAAGTGGTCTGCGTCGACCAGGATGTTGATACGGTAGTCGGAACCATCATCGACGCTGCCCACACCGGACAGATCGGGGACGGAAAGATCTTCGTCAGCGACATCGATTCGGTCATCCGTATCCGAACCGGTGAAAAGGACTCATCGGCGATCTGATCCCGATTCGGCGAATCGTTTTCCGTGGACGTTACTAGAGACGCTCTGACCGGTTGGACCGGTCGGAGCGTTTTTTCGTTGTTCCAGCGAGGTGGTATTTTTCCATCCTCGATCACGGCAGCCCCTAACCATGCAATCAACTGCGCAGAGATTGGTGCTTCTAGGATTTCCAGAGGCTGGCGATCGCTTCATCGCAGCAGTTCGGAATCCTCCGCGAAAGGTCACGGGACATCTCGCTCCGCCCCGTCAGGAATCTTCCCAAAAGCAAGCTAGGTGCGCGAGCCCTCCAGTGTGCATCGGATAGCTCAATAGAACCGGTCGGCTCGCGCCGATCCGCTAGGATCTGGCAGCAATTGGCCGGTGCTCCTGTTCAGTTGTGGGTGGCTCATGACCCACTGTCCCGCAGAATTTTCATATAGCCAAAGGGATCGGGTTGGGATTCCATCCTTCCTTCCATCGAGGCAATCCAACGGGAAGTCGAAACGGAGCCATGCAGTCGCCCCACAGAGGAACCTCATCCAGCTTTCGACTTGACTAAACACGGCCAATGGTGGCACCTTCCACTTCGCCGAGGTAATCTAAAACCCATCATTGGCATGCTTGTTCGAGTCATCTAAAGAGCAAAGTCACGCCGCGCAAACTTTCGAACGAATGCTTCGCGCTATAGACAAGAGATCACGCATCCAGGGAATTTTTGATGCGGCCTAAGCGAAATCTGTTTGAGATCGATTATCTCGTCTTCAGTTCGTACAAATCGGCGACTCAGACGGTCTCCCATTCCCTGAGGTCCAATGGCATACCTGCATTCCATTGCCATTCCTTGGAGAACCGCAATATCGAATTGAGCCCCGGAAACCTCGCCGATTTTCTGGCCGATTATCGTTCCCACAACGACAGACCACTGAATATTGTCACGATTTTCCGGGAGCCACTACAGCGCTACATTTCCGCTTTCTTCCAGTGGCATGGTCAAGGCGTGATCCGCAACAAGCTGATCGGAGACATCGCGGATACTCTCATCTATCAAAAAACGGCTAAGGAACTTCAGGAGATTTTTCTAAAGGAAGTCCACGATGAGAAACTTATCGGGCAAGGTGAATCGATCGATTTGATCTGTAAGGAGCTAGGGCTTTCGATCGACCAACTCAACTACCGTGAAGCCTCTCATTTAGGGATCCTGGAACTCCCCGACTGCCGACTCTTCTCGCTCCGCTTCGACCAACTCTTTGAAGCGAACCGTTTCGAATCGATCCTGTCGCAAATCACTGGAAGGCCATTTTCGATGCATCAATGGAATATCGGTGCAACGAAATGGTATGCTGATCGATATGCCGATTTTAAGGCAACCCTGGCGATTCCCGAGCCAACCATTCGAAAGATCTACCATTCCAAGCAGGCCATCCACGATCACTTTTATCCTGGACAGTTTGACCGGTTGCTGTCGGAAGCCATCATACAGTATCAGCCCAAAAGATAGTGACTGCCTCGCTGAAGGTAAGAGTCTCCTTCCCAATCCTACCGCGTCCAAATTCCATTCTTATCCTCGCCCGGTCGATTGATCGCTCGAACTGCGGGAGAGGAGACAAATGAGTGCCTGCAGCGTTTCAGCAACGTTGCCGCCATGGATACCGAATTGGGTCGGACTCGAACCATTCTCCGACTGGAACTCATCTTCGCCGAGAAGATAGAACTCAACCTCGAACGAACGAAGGGCTGACAGTCCGTGATACATCCGCACAACCTCAACGGCGGATTCCCCGTAGGATGGACTTCTAGCACGTCCAAGCACCGACGGACTTTCAAAACTGTCGATCGATCGAAATTCAACGTACGCAGGACTGGAAGTCCTTCGTACATTCCCCCAACCTCAACGGCGACTTACCCGTTGAACGGACTTCTAATCCTGCCAGCGCAACGAACTAGTAGAAGTTCGGAAAAACTACTCGCGCCGCATCGAGAAAGCGGTCTGATGGATTCCGGTTTCATCTTCGACGATGAAGGAACCGGCCGGCGCCAAGTACTTGGCGATCACCTCAAAGGGAGGCAGTTTGTACTTCTCCAACCCATTGCTGAGCGCAGCGAATATCGGATTGCTCTCCGAGAGTTCTTTCAGGCGTGCTTTGTTCTCAGGATCAGCCGCCAGGTCGTAGAAAAGTCGCAGCGATTCTTCGGGTCGGGTGTAGGAAACAATGCTGCTCTCCTGGTCCCGCAACTGCGCCTTGATGCGGTCTCGCACCAATTTGTACTCCACCGAATCGGCGAGGATTTCGTTCTGTCCTTGCCGCGTCGCCAACGCGCGTTCCAGCATCGCACGGCTGTCAGCGACCAGAATCATGTTGCCCGCAACCGTCATGCAAACTTCCGGTGCACGAATCGCTTGGCCTTCCCCGGTAGGAACCGCGAAAGCATAAGTCGTCTCTCCGGCAACCACGGTCGTGGTCCAGCGATCATCCATCTGCTTGAGCTTTTCAAAGAGTTTCGGCATGATATCGGTGCGGAACGCCGAGCCGTCTTTCAGGTGAATGCAGTAGACGTTGCTTCCGCTGTTGAGCTTGGCGGGGCGGATGAAGAACTGAGCCAGCGAGAAACGATCGCCGAGCTGATCGAGAAATTCCTTTTGGAAATCGATCCCAAGGAACTCCGAAACCCGATTCAACGCCTCGTCCTGGAAAGCCCCTTCCCCTCGGAAGTTATCGAAGATCTTGGCCACAGCGGAAAGCGTCTTTTTGACATCCCAGTTGACGGTAACGTAGCTCCCTGCGTCCTCGGCTACCCAATCTTCTGGATCGGTTGGTCCGCTTTTGGGGCGAATCACATCCAGCAGATTTTTGCGAGGGCTTGCGAGGAGCAGATGGAGGTGGGTGACCGAATCGAATTCTTTGGTCTGCAAGATCAGCGATCCGCCGACGCCCTGGACTCCATCCAACCCAAGCACGGGCAAGAAGGTCAGTGCCATGGTGCCGTTGGGGTTCCCCTTGATCACTTCCTTGAAAATTGCGATGGGATCGACGAAGAACGAGGCCTGAGGTCTCTCCCCTTCCACTCCCACACAGCGGCTCATGATGGTTGTGAACCGTCGATTGTCCGAAAGAGGTTTGAAGTCGATCCCGTTGCCAGTCCAGCGCTGCGCCAGTTTCTCTGCTTCGTCCACCTGCGAACTGATGACCAAGCATCCCTGATTGATGAAGTACCCCATCTGCCGTTCGTTGCGATTTGGGTCGCGCCATCCGATCAAGGTCAGCTCCCCCACCTCCTTCGTGCGCTTCTCTGCCCCCGCATTGCTCAGGCGCTCCTCCAACCGCTCCAGCAAAATCTCGACCGCTGGCATCTCATCCCCGGCCTCCAAAAGAACGCTGACGGCAGGAAACGATTCGGTAGGACTGACCGCGATTGCCATCTCCCCGTTGGGTATGCTGAGCAACTCCTCAAAATTGACTCCCAACCGCTCCTGCATGCCGTCGAGGTTGGTGATCAAGGAGTTGTAGATCTCGCCAAGCATCGGCTTGAGCTGCGGGTCGTTCCCCAGACGCCCCATGCTGGAATCGGCCATCTTCGCCTTCATGTCGCGTGTGTCGTCGATTCGGACGTAGGCGAGTGTATTGTCGGCAAACAAGCGGGGAGCCGTCGGGCGCTGGGCGAAAACCTCGTTGGTCGCTCCAAGAAGCCCCAAAGCGATCGCCAGCCCAATGCCGGGGAATTTTACGAAAGGGTTTGTCGCTCGCATTGCCTCTGTGCTCCAATCCTTTTGGCCAGAAGTCGCTACCGGGAGATGCTGGTGCATGTCCGGGGAGACTTCGTGTCGTTACGATCCAACTTCGTGGATTATCTGTTTTTCTTGGAAAAAAGCAAAATCCAAAAAACCCAAGAGTCCTTCCCTCTTAGAATGGGTTTGAACCTAAAGGGGCAACCGTCCGATGGACCAGAGCAGGGTTGCGCCGTCCCATTCCAGACCTTTCTTTGACGCTGCTTACCATAATGAGATCCATCATGCGCCGTTTCGCCATCGGGCTTTTTGCCATCGGATTGCTTTCCGCTCACACCTCCATCACTTTTGGGCAGTTTGACCAGGGGGGTGGCTTTGGTGGTACTGGCGGCGGTACGGGCGGTACCGGTGGCTTTGGCAGCGGTACTGGTGGCTTTGGCAGCAGTACCGGTGGTATTGGGGGTAGCACCTCTGGGACGGGATTGGGGGGTGCAACTGGCGCTGCAGGAGGATTAGGTGGTAGCGGCAATACCGCCGTTCGCAACTTTTTCGAGACGACGCGGAGGTCCCGAGCGAACTTCTTCGGTGGCAATACGGCCCAAGGCACCACGACGGGTGGCATGAGAACCACGAACAGCTTTTCGACTTCGCGCGGTGGTCTTGGTGGTCTTGGTGGTCTTGGGGGCCTTGGTGGTTTGGGTGGCGGTCTTGGAGGTCTTGGTGGGCTCGGCGGAACCAACAACCAGGGAGCTACTGGCGGTAAAGGACGCCTGCGTTCGGTGGCCCAATTGGCTCCCGAGTCGCTTTCTCGACCGGTTCCAAGCGGCCCGCGAATCGACGCACCGCGGCTGACCAGCCGCCTGAACGGCTCGTCGGCATCTTCCCGAATGCAGCGCGTGCGAGTCCAGCTGCAGGGGTCCACGGCAGTTTTGCGGGGTGAGGTAGCAACGCAAGCCGATGCAAAACTGGCGCGTCGCCTTCTGCTGCTGGAACCTGGTGTCTCCGAAGTGGTCAACGAACTGACGGTGGCTACGGCTGCCGAGCAGATACCAGCTGAGCCAAATCCGTAAGTCGGCGATTGCCAGAAGTCTTTAGGCCGCCGGGCCGGGGGTGCTTCAAGGGAGAATCGCGCCGCCTGGAATGCCTCGTGACGGTTGCATTGGTCGGCGATCGACCTGAGGCCATGGCTTACCCCACGCGGGTGTCACCACTTGCGGCATCGGCCCCATCGCTGTGCTTGGTGCAGCGGTCTGTGGGGTTGTTTCTGGGACATTGGAAGGCAGTTGGTTCATCGATCCATATGTTGCTGCCTGTGAAACGCCACCATGAGCTTGCCAAGTCGTGGTCGTCGCCATTGGGACATTGGTGGCCGGATCGCTGCCGGGCGGCACAATCGCCCCAGCGGGTAGGACGAATCCCGTGGCAGGCGATGGAACGCCTCGTGGTGCACTCCGCCCTGCCGATTGGGATGGAATGCTGATCGTCGTGGTACGAAGTCCCGAACTGGGGATTCGGTTGGCATGATCCGGTGGATCGACACGCAGAATATCTGCATGGTAGGAAGCTGCCTGGACAGCACTCCCTTGGTCGGATGAACTTCTCATTGCATCCCTCAGTGGTGCCATTGGATCTTGAGGTACCTGGGGGGCGGGAGCCGACGTTCCCTGCAGCACTACCTGCGAGGAGTCCCCCCGTACCAACTTGCCATCTTTGCTAAGAAACGTCGGGATTAAGACTATCCGACGACTCTCCCCTTCCTGCTGCTGATCCCAAGGAATCCAGACGCTATAGGAAGCCCCCAGCTGGCTCTCTGAAAAATGCTGGGTGAACTGTTCGGCGGTGAATCGAAACGTTTTATCTGCCTTGGCAGGATTGCTTCCAGCGGATTGACGAATCGTTTCGTCATAGCCATGAACGACCAGTTCGCCATCCACTGGGATCGCCTGCGATTTTTCATTGTAGAAGTAAATTCTGCCTCCAAACCCGCGGGAAGGTGGGGCTCCTGGGGCGATAAAGACGTCAGGACTCCATACCACGGCCATGCTGCGTGGTATTTGGTATTCCTTCTCTTTGCTCCACGGCCACTTCGACTGACCTTTTTTCGAATCCTTGGCCGCTTGCTGGCTTGTCAAGGACGCACACCCACCAGTGCAGGAGACTGCAGCGAGAACCATGATTAAGGAGGTGATTTTTGCGAGTCTTAATCGGGCCGACATCAGAGAGGCTCCTGCGAAGCGTATTGGGATCGTCTTGCGACCAAAGGGGCATTGAACCTCGGGACGATCAAGGCCTTCCTGGCTGTACGGGGATACCGCGGGGTTGTAGCAAACCTGAAGCACCGTTGACATTCACTGGCCCAGCAGGTGGGACTGGCTGTGAGATAGGACCAAAATTTGGAACGGGCGGTGCAGGGACGAGAGTGGCCGGCCCCTGGAATCTAGGTGTTGGGTCGCTAGGTGTCGGGATACTGGGATCGATCGCGGGACCGGGGGTGGCAACCGGAGCTTGCCCAGGAACGCTCCCCTGTACCTCGGCGTACTCGATGACTCGGCGCTCCACTGGTTGCATTGTTCCGTTCGATACACCGACAGGTCCCTGGAAGATGGCATTCGGTGGCACTGCCATCGCCCCCTCGGGGACCAGCACCGACTGCCCCTGCCAGGGAGTCGCCATCGATCCACGGAGCGTTCCACGTCCCATAGGCTCACTGGAGCTGGCGGGTAGTGGATTGGTGTAGGGTGCCGTCTGCCCGGGGATCAGCCCCTCTTCGGTACCTAGTGGGTTGACGTGAGGATAGATCACCGGTGAGGCAGCTGGGCCCCAGAGTCCATTGCCTTCCGATAGCGAGGCATCGCCATGGATATTCAGCACATCCGCTAGGCACCAGCTCATTCGGGAAGATTCCACTTGGTTAATCACCTGGGTATCTTCTGGACCTCGCACGATGCGTGGCGTCATCACTACCAGTAGTTCCGTACGTCGTTCCGACTCGGTGTCGTAGCGGAAAAGGGCTCCCAGAATCGGGATGTCAGACAACCAAGGAACGCGACGGGAGATGGAGGCTCTTTCCTTGGTGATCAAACCTGCAAACACCACAGTCTGGCCATCCTGGGCTGTGACCTTGGTCAGGGCATTGGTGGTGTTGATGACCGGGGAGCGAATCACCTCCGTATCGCCGTTCGCGCCGACGGCAAAGCCAATCGGGATTCCGGTCGAGTCGTCACCGACACTGGACCGTTCGACGTAGACATCCATGTGGATCAATCCATCTTGGTTGGTCCGTGGACGAACCCGCATCAGCAAGCCGACGTCTGTATCCTGCGTGGCGATTGTTTGTCCGCCAACCCCTCCGTTGTTGGTTATGCCCGTCACGCGAGGAACGCGCTGACCGATCTGAACGAAGGCTTCGAGGTTGTCGAGCGTCATCACCTGGGGGCGGGACAAGATTTGCAGGCGCTGGGCATCCTGCAGGGCACGAATCAGAATGCTGACCGATTCACTGGCAGCCGAAAGCACTAAGCCGCCGTAGCCAAGTGAAGAATTCGAAGTGCCTAGCCCAAAACCGGAGAGCCCTTGGGCAGCAAGATTCTCAGGATATCCAGTGGTCACACTGTTGTCCAAAGGAGCCCCAACGTCGAACCCAGGTGATCCCAGCGTTCCACCGCTGGCGGTGCCTCGGTCAAACAGCAAGCTATCCTGCAGACCCAATTCAGATCCCCATTCGAAGGTGTCGTCCAGCGTCACTTCGGCTAGCAGGATTTGGACGTGGATCATGGGAGGCTGGCGATCGAGCCGTTCGATGACTTCGCGGATCACATTGGCGTAGCGAGGGCTGGCGCTGATGATCAGGCTGTTCGTGGTCGCCTCGGCCTGCACAAGCACTTCCCGATCGATTAATTCCGCTCGCGGGATCAGAACGAAGTTGTTCTGCTGGCTTGCCTGCTGAAGAATCTGCCGCTGTTGCTGGATAAAACCATTGATGGCAGTGGCGACCTGGGTGGCATCGCTGTTGCGTAGCCATACGACTTCGGTCAGCCGATTTCGGACACCATCTTCATCCAGACGAAGCAGGAGCGCTTCGATCACCTCCAGATCCCCCTCGGATCCGGAGACGATGATGCTGTTGGTCCGTGTATCGACCGTGATTCGAACCGGAACGATTGCCCCTTCAGAGGCTCCCGTAAGAACTCCGAGATTCACCGTGTTGTTCTGCCCTGCAGCGCCACCGGCGCCGAGGTTACCTGCCGTGGTTGCAGCGATGCCAAAAAGCTGCTGGATGGTGCTGGCCAAGGAGGTTGCGTCCCCGTTGCGGATCTCGAAGACTTTGACCTGGGCCGAGGCGCTGGAAGATCGATCTAGTTGTTCGATCAGTGCTGCGATCAGCGGCATGCTGCCACTGGGAGCACGAACGACCAAAGAGTTGATACCGGGATTCGAGGTGATGGTGACACCTTGCAGAATCCCGGAGTTGATCATGGTTCCCGACTCGGCTGCCAGAATTGCGAGTCGTCCGGTGGGGGCAGATCCGCTGGAGTTGCTGGATGCTGCGTTGCCGCCTGCTGCGTTTCCGCCTTGTGCGTTGCCGGTAGCTGCGGCTTGGCCGGTGATGGCCGACTGGAGAATCGGCGCAATCTCATCGGAAAGTGCATTTTGCAGTTCGAAGACACGGATCTCCGACTGCGCTTCAGCCCCTTCGACGTCAATCTGCTCGATCAACCTGGCAACTTCGATCAGGTCGCGTGGACTAGCTTCGATGATCAGGCTGTTGGTGCGATTGTCGGCGACGACGCGAACTCGCGTCCCTAGTCCGGTTCGATCGGTTTCACCGCTGCCCGGTTTTTCGACGAAAAAGCTCCTTACTGTCTGCTCGGCATCCGCTGCGGCGGCGTGGACTAGGCGGAAGACCTGCAGACGGCTGCTGGGATCCAGTGGCTTGTCCAGCTTCTTCAAAAGATCGATGACCGATGCAACCGCTTCCTTGCGTCCGATCAGCAACAGAGAGTTGGGCTGATTGAGAGCGGTGATACTGACCTGTCCCTGGCGTGGGGCCAGCACCTGGTCGTAGAGTTCGCGAATGATGGTGGCCAGTGCTTGGCTGTTGACATGCTCCAGAGGATAGACTTCCACCTCTGGCTGCGTCTCCTCGCTCTGCTTCTTAATCCGCTCAATGACCTCCAACACCCGCTGCACATCTCGCTTGGCACCTTTGACGATCACCAAGCCGAGTTCCCCGACAAATTCGATCTGCACGTCTCCGAAGAGTCCGCTGTCGGCGCCGATTTCATCGAGACTGCCGACTGCCGTGCTGGTTGGATCCTGGCCTGGAGCGACCTGAGGCTGGCCGAACGTGGTCGCATCGGTAGTTTGTGGATCGATGGGTTCCAGATTCGGGTCTTGAGGGTTGGGATTGATCGGCGGCTGGTAGGAAGCCTGGATCACTCGCAAAGCCTTCTCGACTTTGTTGGGATCGGCCTGCCCAAGCGGAACAACCTGAGTGGGACTGCTGGAATCGGTCGCTCCGTTGTCGATGGCGCTGACCACCTGTAGCCACCCATGGATCGCGCTAGAGGTCCCCTTGAGCTTCACTTCGGAGTTCCGGTAATCGACCTGTAGCAGGTTTTGATAGCCCTGCTCAGTCCGCAGTCGCATCCTTCGGACATTTCCCTGTTCCATCTGCTCGGAAACCACTTGCGAACCGAGCAGATGTAGGAGTTTCTGCTCGAGCCCCTGAGCGGTCAGATTGCGAAGTTGATAGATGCGTTCCTGCAGCCCTGCAGCTTCTCCCAGACCACCGGTTCTTTCGATCTCCTCTGACAGAGCCTTCAGACGGTTCTGGACTTCCATTTGAACGTGGCCAGGCCCAAAAACCATAATCGCCCCGGAACCGGGCTGAGCGATGATTCTCACCTTGGGGTCCGTGCTGAATCCAACCTGCAGACGTGCCGCGATAGCACCGGTCATTTCCATCGGAACCGGATAGCTTTGCAATTGCGGAACATCACCCCCGAGGGTGCGCTGTAACAGCGTCGCGTGGCCGTTGGAAACGATGGGGACTTGGCCCGCGTTGGGAACCCCGCCAGCCTGCTGTACTGAGCTTTGGGAGAAAAGGGGCTGAGCGATCGAAAGAAGGCTGAGGGCTCCACCAAAAGCCAGCCTCTTGCGGCAAAACCTGGGCATTTCGCAGTCCTTTGCGTTTTGTATCTCTCGGCAGTTCAGCCCATACAGGCAGACCCCGAGCATCCGAACGATTTCGGGCCTCAGGCCTTTCTTTCGACACAATGCGCAAAGTCGCTTGAATCGATTCCTCTGGCTCAATCGGAAAATCTTACCTAACTGTCCCTACCCCACCCATCCGATCACCTCACCCCGCCTTGCGGGGGTCGACAAAGTAAAAAATACTTCGATTCCGGTGGCCAAAAGCCAGACGGGAAATGCTCCTGATGAGTTGGCCTTGGTTCGCACAACCGCGGAAAGAATCCCCCAAAAAGAAGTGCATTTCATCCAATTGGTGCCACCCACCTTTTGAGATTCATCCAATTGGTGCCACCCACCTTTTGAGATTGGTGCCACCCACCTATCTCGAGTTTTGCCAGCTATTTTGGATGGACCATCGGATCATCCATCGAGGCACCAAAGGTTCCTGGAGCTGAGAAGGACGCCCCCCAGAGACACTCGCCCGAAACTCCCCATAAAGAAGGGATTCCCTTCCTCCAATTGGTGCCACCCACCTTTTGAGATTGGTGCCACCCACCTATCTCGAGTTTTGCCAGCTATTTTGGATGGACCATCGGATCATCCATCGAGGCACCAAAGGTTCCTGGAGGTGAGAGGACGCGCCCCAGAGACACTCGCCCGAAACTCCCCATAAAGAAGGGATTCCCTTCCTCCAATTGGTGCCACCCACCTTTTGAGATTGGTGCCACCCACCTTTTGAGATTGGTGCCACCCACCTTTTGAGATTGGTGCCGCCCACCGATCTCGAGTTTTGGCAGCTAGATGCTGGGAAGATGACAAGCCGAAGATTGGTTTCTGGGCCGGCAGTTTTGGAGCGGAAGGTCCGTCGGGAATCTCGCAAAGCTACTGATTCCGTTGGAAACACTTGCCAAGAAAGAGGGCGGCATCCTATAAATAGGTGTGGGGATTTCTCCCAATGGCTATTGTCGATATTCCAACGGCTTTCGCACCGGCTTCGATACGAGGAAAGAGGTAGACAGATGGCGATTCAGCTTACGGAAAAGGCTGCTCAGCAGGTTCAGAAGTTCAAGGAAGAAAATCAGATGTCCGAAGGGATTTTCCTTCGGATTGGTGTGACTGGCGGCGGCTGCAGCGGGCTCAACTATTCGCTCGCCTTCGACGACCAGTTTGACGACGCCAAGGACAGCCGTTACGAGCAGCATGGCGTTAGTGTCGTGGTCGATAAGAAGAGTGCGCTTTACCTCGATGGTACGACAGTCGACTGGTACCACAGCCTGGAGAAGCAGGGGTTTACGTTCAGCAATCCCAATGCGGTCAAGACTTGCGGATGCGGCAGTTCTTTCCAGGCATAGTTGCTATCCCAGTCCGATACAATGTTCCAACCGCGCCCTCAAGGGGTGCGGTTTTTCTTGCGCTTGTTCCGATCGCTTCACCGGGCTTCATCGCATGGAGCCCAGCACAGCTTGCACTCCATCTCGGATCGGTTACCAATGCTACTTGCCGGCGTTGGTGTTTCCCGACGCTCGGTACCAACCGCCATTCTGGTCCCGTCAGCGTCACGCTCAAACCATGGAATGCCACACGATGCCCGCACCGATCCACGTCATCGGCATTGGGGAAGATGCATTAGAAGGCCTGACAAAATCGAGTCGGCAGGCCTTGGCGGAGAGTCAATGGCTGGTTGGACCTCCTTCTTTGCTTCGCCACTTTCCAAGGCGGACCGGGCAGCAACAGCAGGCGATGCCGACGGACTTGGAGGAACTGGTGGAGTGGCTGGAAACGCACTCCGATTCGACAGTTTCCCTTCTGGTGCAAGGAGACCCTTTGTTTTACGGGATCGCGAGGTTTCTTTGCCAGCGGATGGGCAAAGATCGCTTTCAGGTGGCACCTCACGTCAGCAGCATGCAGATGGCTTTTGCGCGGGTGAAAGAAAGCTGGGATGAGGCGTACCTGACAAATCTGGCGCACCAGCAATTGGAATCGATCGAAGATCGGATCCGAACCGCCGAGAAGGTTGGTATCTTCACCTCCGACCACCAACAGCCCAGCCGTATCGCCCAGTTTCTGATCGACCGCCATCTGGACTATTTCACCGCCTACGTTTGTGAAAACCTTGGGGCCCCAGACGAACGAGTGACGCGCGGCGACCTGCATGAGATCGCTCGCCAATCCTTCGCCCCTCTGAATGTGATGATTCTGGTGAGAATTCCGGGGACACCCGACCGACCGGCAGATCGCGTCGGTAGGCGGTTGTTTGGAAATCCAGATGAACTGTTCCTCCATGCCAAGCCCAAGCGCGGCTTGCTGACGCCTTCAGAAGTCCGAGCGATTGCCTTAGCGGAAATGCAACTTCAACGCCATGCGATCGTATGGGATATCGGTGCAGGAAGTGGATCGGTGGCGATCGAGGCTGCGATGCTGGCCGATCGTGGCCAGGTGTTCGCGATCGAAATGGATGCGGAAGACTTTGGACTCCTGCTAGAGAACAAACGCCGCTTCGAACTGCCGAATCTTCATTGCATTCAGGGAGAAGCCCCACAGGCGTGGCAGGGATTACCTGCCCCGGATGCGATCTTCCTAGGAGGCACGGGCCGAGGTTTGAAAGACCTTGCCAACTCGGCCTGGCCGATGCTACGGGTTGGAGGGGCTTTGATTGCCAATAGCACGGCACTGGAACACGTAGCGGCGCTGCAAACTTTGATGCAGGACAGCTGGCTTGTCGATCCTCAATTGTGGATGATCCAGATTTCGCGATCCAATCTTCAAATCACAAGCACTCGCATGGAATCGATGAATCCCACGTTCCTGCTCAAGGCGACCAAACGATGAAATGCGCCGTCTTCAGCACGCGCCCCGATGAACGCCGCTACCTGGAACAGTACGCTAGAGATTCTCAAATCGAATGGGTCTTCCATTCCGAAACTCTACACCCTCGAACCGTATCGCTCGCCCGTGACTGTCAGGCAATCTGCGTTTTTGTCAACGACCAGTTAAGCGCATCGATCCTGGATCAACTGCATGCATACGGAGTGCGCTGCATTGCGCTGCGATGCGCTGGCTTCAATCAGGTCGACCTATCGCATGCCGATCGTCTTGGTATCCCGGTAGTTCGCGTCCCAGCCTATTCACCGCATGCGGTGGCAGAACACACATTCGCACTGCTGCTTGCGATCAACAGGAAAATCCACAAAGCCTACAACAGGGTTCGCGATAGCAACTTTGCGTTGGAAGGGCTGCTTGGATTCGATCTGCACGGAAAGACGCTGGGGATCGTCGGCACCGGAAAAATCGGCAGTTGCGTCGCACGCATCGCCCACGGGTTCGGGATGAACATCCTTTTGCACGACCCCATCCCAAGCAAAGAATGTGAAGCCTTGGGACGCTACGTCGCACTCGATGCTCTCCTGTCTCAATCGAAGATTGTCTCCTTACACTGCCCGCTGTCCGATTCAACGCGTCACCTAATATGCACTCAATCGCTAGCCTTGATGCCACCTAAGGCGATTCTGATCAACACCAGTCGCGGTGCACTCGTCGACACCCCGGCCGTCATCCAGACGCTGAAGTCAGGTCATCTGGGTGCACTTGCGATCGATGTTTATGAAGAGGAAGCCGATCTATTCTTTGCAGATCACTCCGGGGAAGTACTTCAGGACGACGTCTTCTCGCGCCTCCTGACTTTTCCCAACGTCCTAATCACCGGGCACCAAGCCTTCTTCACCGAAGATGCTCTACAGGAAATCGCAAAGGTCACCGTCGCCAATCTTTCGTCCTTACTGGCAGGACAACCCTGCAAGAATGCGGTCGGAAAAGCTTCCCTGGTCCCCACAGCGATCGGCCACAACGGCCCTCGACACTCCAGCCAGACCGAACTGTAGCGATCGAGACGGCTTGGCTCGGGGGGGATTGGCCACGCGGACCGACGATGAATCGACAGACGTCGAGGTTGCCTCTGGTCCGATTTTTCGGTTTCCTTTCATGCTTAGGGGGGAGGCCATTCCTAGATTCCTAAGCCCTGCCTTCAGGTCGGCAGATGGGGAATCGATTGGCGTTTACGGGGCAAACGCTTATACTGCCATAGAGGTTTGCTTTGGTGTATGTCGCAACCCTGGCAACCCTCTCTCCTATCGGCAAGGGCCGACAACCCTTGTCCCGCCTTGAAGATCCCGCCAATGTCTTGGGATCGAAAAGTAAGTCTTTCATGAGGACTGACGGCATGAGCCTTAGCTGGCATCGAGTCGAATGGATGGTTGTGCTTCTTTTCACGGTGGGATCTTTTAATCGCAGCGTGATTGCACAGGAAATCCTTTACAACCGCGACATCCGCCCGATTCTCTCGGAGCACTGTTTCGCCTGTCACGGTCCGGACAGTGCCTCCAGACAAGCCGATCTGCGGCTGGATCAGCGAGATGCCGCGATCGCTTCCTCTGCCGTTGTGCCGGGCAATGTCGAGAGCAGCGGCGTGGTCGCCAGGATTTTCTCCACCGACCCAGAAACCGTGATGCCTCCTCCTGAGTCGAAGAAGGAACTGACGGAAGCTCAGAAGAAGACATTGCAGGACTGGATCGCCGCGGGCGCTCCCTACCAGCCACACTGGTCATTCCTTCCTCCGTCCCTTCCCAATCTCCCGGAAGTGCGAAACGCCGCCTGGGTCAGGCAACCGCTGGACCGCTTCGTTCTTGAAAGACTGGAATCGATGGGCCTGGAACCGGCACCGCCCGCCGACCTGCGCACACTGATACGGCGAGTCTGTCTGGACCTAACCGGATTGCCACCAACGGCAGAAGAAATTTCCGAAGTCCTCAATGATCCTTCAGAAGACCGCTACGAGCGCTACGTAGACCGGCTGATGGATCGCGAATCCTGGGGAGAACACCGAGGCCGCTACTGGCTGGACTACGCTCGCTACGCCGACACACACGGCATCCACTTCGATAACTTCCGCGAGATGTGGTCGTATCGCGACTGGGTGATCGATGCGTTCAATCGCAACCTGCCATTTGATCAGTTTACGGTCGAGCAACTGGCGGGCGACCTCCTTCCCAATCCCACATTGGACCAGAAAATCGCAACTGGATTTCATCGCTGCAACATCACCACCAACGAGGGTGGAATCATCGATGAAGAGTACCGAGTCTTGTACGCGAGGGACCGGACGGAAACAACTTCGCTGGTATGGATGGGACTGACGGCGGGCTGTGCCGTCTGCCACGATCACAAATTCGACCCGCTGTCGATGCGGGAGTTTTATTCGATGTCTGCATTCTTCAACAACACAACACAAGGTCCCCGCGACGGCAATATCAAGGACACTCCTCCCAAGATCGCCGTTCCGCTTAGAGAGGACCGCGCCCGCTACGAGGCGTTGCCACAAGAAATCGAGAAGTCCAAAGCGGCGGTTGCAGATCGTCGTACTCAGGCAGTAGCCGATTTTCAGAATTGGTTGGCGTCCAATCCCGTCGTAACACCTGCCACTCCAGCCACTCAGTGGGAACTTCCACTCACAGAGGGGTCCGCCGGCCCACTCCTGGTGCTTCACTCGGGGCAGCTTCAAAGAATTCCCCTCGGCTTCACTCCTGACTGGAAACCCGGACACGTCGCGGCCCTCGCCTGGAACACCAATGGGCAACAGGCTCCTGCCCTTGGAGAATTCGGAAACATCGATCGCACCAAACCGTTTACGCTTTCCGCCTGGATCCGTCGTCCCAACCAGGGAATGGTTGGCGCTGTCCTAGCCAAAATGGACGACCCGGATTCCTATCGCGGTTGGGATTTGTGGTTGGAAAACGATCGGATCGGTATGCACCTAGTTCATCGTTGGCCTGACAATGCGATCAAATTCGTCTCCGCTCAGACATTTCCTCCTGATCGGTGGACCCATGTCACCATCACCTACGATGGATCCTCCAAAGCATCGGGGTGCCAGGTTTTCTTTGACGGGAAACCAGTCGGTATCAACGCTAGCAAGGACTCACTTAGCGACACCATGGAATCCGCAGTGCCGCTGCGATTAGGAAGGCGAAATCGCGAAAGCGCCGTCACCAATGTGCAAGTGCAATCGGTCCGTTTCTCCGATCAGTTGTGGTCCTCCGAACAGATTGCAATCAGCAGTTCGTCCGAACGACTCGCCTATCTGCTTTCCAAAGCCACAGACGCCCGATCGGCAGAAGAGACGGAGGAGGTATTCGTTCACTACCTCAATACACAAGATGCGGTCTATCGCGAACTGTCTGGGCAGTTAGCCCAAAGGGAAGCAGATAAACTATCGATTGAGAATCGGGGAACGGTTGCGCATGTGATGCAAGAACGAGCGGAACCGGCGATCGCATACGTTCTAAATCGAGGCGAGTACGATCAGCGACGGGATGAGGTGAAGCCAAGTACCCCACAGATTCTGCCTCCTTTTTCAGAAGATCTTCCGCTCAATCGACTGGGCTTGGCCAGATGGCTGGTGCGAGACGAACATCCGTTGACGGCTCGCGTCACCGTCAATCGTTTCTGGCAGGAGATCTTCGGCAGGGGATTGGTAGCAACCGCTGGTGATTTTGGTGTCACCGGAGAACTCCCTTCTCACCCTGAACTGTTGGACTATCTTGCCGTTACGTTCCGCAATGAAAAATGGGATGTCAAGAAGTTCTTCCGATCTTTGGTAACCAGCGCCACGTACCGTCAGAGCAGTCAACTGACCCCGGAAAAGTTCCAGGCGGACCCCGACAACCGTTGGCTGTCGCGCGGCCCCCGTTTCCGAATGGATGCTGAAATGATTCGCGACTACGCGCTGGCGTGCAGCGGAGTCCTCTCGAAGAAGATCGGTGGGCCCAGCGTCCGTCCTTACCAGCCTCCCGGAGTCTGGGAGGCGGTTGCAATGCCAGAAAGCAACACCCGCAACTACCGCGAGGACGAAGGAGAAAATCTCTATCGCAGATCGATGTATACCTTCTGGAAGCGATCAGCCCCCCCGGCATCGATGGATATCTTTAACGCCCCCAATCGCGAACAGTGCACCGTGAGAAGGGAGCGAACGAACACGCCGATTCAGGCTCTGGTGACACTGAACGATCCCCAGTTCATCGAAGCCGCCCGCCGCATGGCCCAGAGGATGCTTCTGGATAGCCAGATCCCGCCCGCCGATCCGCTCGGACGAATCCAGTGGCTCAGCGAACGCATCCTGGCCAGACCGATGCTTCCAGCAGAGCTGGAAATCGCGCAGCAGAATGTCACCGACCTACTAGCCTACTACCAAGCCCATCCCGAAGCGGTGGACGCACTTCTGGCAGTCGGACGCTCTGCCATTGACGGCAAGGTCGATCGAAGTGAACTGGCCGGTTGGACCATGCTGGTCAATGAATTGCTGAACCTGGATGAAACGCTCAACAAATGACCTACTCCACTTCAAAGGTGCTTTCCATGTCCCGCCATCCAGCGATCCCTCATGAACTAGAGCAGTATGTGCGCAGCGAGACGCGCAGGCAGTTCTTTCGCAAGGGGGCCAACGCCCTGGGTACCGCTGCCCTCTGCTCGCTGGGCGGTATCGCCAGCGCCAACGACTTCCGAGAAAAAAACGCCATCGGTGGCCTACCGTCTTTGCCCCACTTCGCTCCGAAGGCAAAGAACGTCATCTATCTTCATATGGTCGGAGGTCCTTCGCAGATGGACCTATTCGACTACAAACCACAGATGAACGACTGGTACGACAAGGATCTCCCGGAGTCGATCCGCAATGGCCAGCGGCTGACCACCATGACAAGTGGCCAGGCGCGATTTCCTATTGCACCATCCAAGTACAAATTCACGCAGCAAGGCCAGTGCGGGATGTGGATGACCGAACTGCTCCCATGGACCAGCAAGGTTGTCGACGACCTCTGCTTCATTCGCAGCATGCACACCGAAGCGATCAACCACGAACCGGCCATCACCTACATCCAAACAGGCAATATGGTCACGGGACGACCCTGCATGGGATCCTGGGTCTCGTATGGCCTTGGATCGCTCAATCAGAATCTCCCCACCTTCGTTGTCCTGGTCGCGCAACCGAGCAATACGGAGCAGATTCAGGCTATCTCAGCGCGACTGTGGTCTTCCGGCTACCTACCTGGAGTGCATGCTGGCGTCAGTTTCCGGTCGGTGGGAGACCCCATCCTCTTCATCAATAATCCTCCCGGTGTTCCTCCCGAGATCCGCCGTAAGACTCTCGATGGCCTTCGGTCGCTCAATGAATTCAACTACAAACTGGTGGGCGATCCCGAAACCCAGACAAGGATCGAACAGTACGAACTGGCGTTCCGGATGCAGTCGAGCGTACCGGAGCTAACCAGAATCGACGATGAGCCTCAGTCGACATTCGATTTGTATGGCGAGGAAGCGAAGAAACCTGGTTCCTTTGCCAACACAGCACTGATGGCACGGCGGATGATCGAACGCGGCACCAGGTTCGTGCAGGTCTACCTCAATAACTGGGATCATCACGGAAACGTTGCAGGTCGCCTGCCAAGCCAATGCAAAGATGTCGATCAAGCCACTTATGGTCTGATCACAGACCTGAAGAACAAAGGAATGCTCGATTCCACTCTCATCCTCTGGGGCGGTGAATTCGGACGGACGATCTACTCCCAGGGAGGGCTTAGCAAGGACAACTACGGCCGAGATCACCATCCCCGATGCTTCACCATGTGGATGGCGGGGGGCGGGATCAAGGGAGGCACGATCTACGGAGAGACCGACGATTTCTCCTACAACATCGTGAAGGACCCTGTCCACATCCGCGACCTACACGCGACCATCCTCCACCTGCTGGGGATCGACCACGAACGGCTGATCTACCGCCATCAGGGACTGGACCAGCGTCTGACGGGTGTGGAACCGGCCAAGGTCATCAAAGAGCTCTTGGCCTGATCGCCCTCAGGCCATCCTCGAATCGGACGGCCCGAAGCAATGACGATTTCGTGACTCAGGAGACTCCCTGGCTGACCCTGCGCTGCCTCCACGCATCGATCACGACGGCTCCCACGATGATCAGGCCGGTTACCAGTCGTTTGATGGAATCGGCGGCCCCCAACTGCGCCAAGCCTGTCTGAAGAACCGCCAGCAGACAGGTACCAAGAAGCGTACCGATCACTGAGCCTTTGCCGCCTGCCAGACTGGTGCCTCCAATCACGCAGGCAGCAATTGCCTGAAGCTCCATCCCGGCGAAGTTATCCGCCTTAGCCGAAAGAGTTTCGCCAACCTGAATCAAGCCCGCCAAGCCGGCCAATAGACCACAGATGGAAAAGGCTGCTACGGTCGGTTTAGCGGTACCGATCCCCGACAGCCGAACCGCTTCCGCATTCGTCCCGATGGCGATCCAGTACCTTCCAAGGACGGTCCTGCGGATCAGCAGGATCATCATCAATGCCACCCATAACGAAAGGAACACCGCAGGCGAAAGCCCAAGGATCTTGGGTGCAGCGATCCAATCGATGGAGGATCGCACCGAGTGACTTTGGCTTCGTGTCCACCAAAGCCCAATCCCCCGTGCCGCCTCCAGCATTCCCAGCGTGACAACAAACGAAGGAACCCTTGCCGCGACAGTGATCAGACCGTTCAACCAACCACACAGCATTCCCGTTCCTAGAGCGCCCAGAATGGCCAAACCTTCCGGCAGGCCAGCTTCCATGCGTAGCATGACAAAGGTGACAGACGCAAGCGCCATCACCGCCCCGACCGACAGATCGATCCCACCGACCAACATGACTGCCGTCATCCCGAGCGAAACTAATAGAAGCGAAACATTGCCACGGGCCATGGTGGAGAAGGTGGCCAGCGAGAAGAAATTTCGGCCAGCAATCGAAAATGCGATGCAAAGCAGCAGGATCACCAGCAACAGAATCAACAAAGATCCACTGCCGGCCCAAACTGCTACCCGCCTTCGGTCCAATCCAGAGCTCCCGGAAATCTGCCGATCAACCACCGTGCACCACTCCTTCGAAACACGCCTCTTCCAAAACGCTACGCGCGAACTGGTCTCGGGAAAACTCCCTGACGAAGCGTCCGCCCGAAAGCACCACGATCCTATCGCTCCAGGACATCAATTCCTCCAGATCGCTTTCGACGAGAATCACTCCACACCCGTCCTGCTGCATTTTGGAAACCGTTTCGCGAATCTGAACACGCGATCCCTGATCGATCCCGCGCGTCGGTTCATCCAGCAGCAAGATGGAGGGATTTCGTTCCATCCACCTTGCTAAGACCAGCTTCTGCTGATTGCCTCCAGAAAGCGTGGCGGCCGATTGATCTACCGAACGGGCGCGGATCCCCATCGTCTTCACCCATCGCTCGGCAACTTTCCTTTCCTTCCCTGGATTGACCCAACCTCGAGCATGCAATCGACTCCAGTTGGCCAGCAAAATATTGTCGCAAAGACTTTTTGAGAGCAGCAGAGATTGGCCCTTCCGATCTTCTGGGACGAAAGCTAAACCCTGCTCCACCGCTTCCGCCGGGGTGTAGAAGGGGCGATCCAGCAATTTGCCATGGATGGCCAGTTGGCCCTCATCGACACGATCTGCACCGAAAATCGAGCGGAGCAGTTCGGTTCTACCCGAACCGATCAACCCGGCGATACCGACGCACTGGCCCGCATGAACCACCAGGGAAAGGTCTCGAAACCAGCCTTTTCGTGTCAAACCTTCCACTCGAATCCGTTCGTCTCCAAACCGCGTTATTCGACTCGGCGACGCCCTATCCTTTGGCTGTCCCACCGCACAACCGTCTGCCGACACGGGATGCCCTGTCAATCGCTGCAGAAGCTGGCTTTCGGTCATGTCCAGCAACGATACCGAATCATGAATCCGTCCATCCCGAAGGATGACCGCACGATCGCACAGCTTCAGCACTTCATCTAGCCGATGGCTGACGTAGATCATGCCGACTCCC
Organism: Planctomycetaceae bacterium; assembly: GCA_040375295.1. Taxonomy (GTDB): domain Bacteria; phylum Planctomycetota; class Planctomycetia; order Pirellulales; family Pirellulaceae; genus JBEISR01. Next base: position 67,565 of record JBEISR010000005.1, on the reverse strand, counting down.
TGACTTCGCAGTTCCTTCAAGCGGGCGAAAAGCGCACCAGCTTCCCAAGGAGTCAACGCAGCAGTGGGTTCATCCAGCAGCAGCAGTTTCGCATTGCGATCGAGGGCCGCAGCGATCTCGACCAACTGTTTCTCTCCCACGCCAAGTTGCCCCATAGGTGTTTCAGGATCAAGCTGAGCAAGCCCCACTCGTTCCAAGGCGCGTATCGCCCCCGCACGCAACTGGGACCAATCGATCCAGCAGCCTCCAATCGTCGGCATCCTCCCCAGATGAAGATTCTCAGCCACCGACAGGGTGTCGATGGAATTGAATTCTTGCTGCACGAACTGGATGCCCGCTCGCTGCGCCTCGGACTTGCTTTCCAGCGAAAGTGTTTTGCCTCGCCAAAGCAGATGACCATTGTCTGCCGCCAGTAGGCCGGAGAGAATCCGGCAAAGAGTGCTTTTACCGGCACCATTGGCCCCCAGCAACGCGACGATTTCCCCTTCTCGGACCTGGATGGAGACATCCTCAAGCACCGGTGCGGCGAAGGACTTGCTGATCCCTTTCGTTTCCAGCAGGACCACTGGAGGGCGGTCGCTTGTTCCCCTCCCAATTTCCGCAAAGGTCATTTCAACTGATCCACTGTGATGAGATCAACGGGAGTCTCTTTGTCGGCGGGGGTCGCCTTGGGATCGGCAAGCAACTGAAGTGCATAGTCGATTCCGTATGCTGCCAGTTGATCTCCATACTGATCCGCAGTTGCCAGAATGTCCCCATCTCGTATCGACTGCTGAACCGCCTGGATGTTGTCGAACCCAACTACCTGAACCTCTTTCCGCTTGCCCGCAGACCGGATCGCCGCCAGGGCTCCTACCGCCATGCTGTCGTTGGCGGCAAGAATTGCCTTAAGATTGGGGTGAGCGATCAGCATGTTGGCGGCTATCCGATTGGCTTGATCGGTTTCCCACTGCGCTGACTGCGAATCGACGATCTGGATCCCTGCCGCACGCATCGCCTCTTCAAAACCTGCTTTGCGCTGCTGGGCATTGAACGACGTCGTAACACCCTCAAGGATCGCCACTTCGTCCCCCGATGACAGTTGCTTGGCGAGGTAGTCCCCAACCTTCTTTGCCCCGGCGCGATTGTCGGGACCGACAAAGGGAACTTGCAACTGATTTTCCTCGAGCATTTTGGCATCAAGTCGATTGTCGATATTGACGACGACAATCCCTTGGTTCTTAATCCGCTTGAGCACTGGGACAAGAGCCTTGGAGTCGGCGGGTGCGATCACGATCGCTCGGGCCCCTCCAGCCACCAGTTCCTCGACCAACTGTACCTGCCGCACTACGTCCTGCTCGTCCTTGATTCCATTGACGATCAGTTCGTATTTTCCGGAAGCTTCGCGCTGATGGCGTTTGGCGCCCTCTGCCATGTTGGCGAAGAACTCATTTGCCAGCGACTTCATCACCAATGCGATGACAGGTTTCGCAGCCGTGTTTGGTTTTCTATCGGCAGACTTTGGAGACTCGCCGGCAGGCTGACAGCCTGCACAGAGTCCGGCGATCAGGAAGAAACATAAAAACTTGTTGATTGTCATCATCACCCTAGTGCTCCCAAGTCCCTTCCCGATCTGCCCCGCAGGCGATTCGGCCAACGCTGCCGCATCCATAGCGCAGCAGCAGTTGCCTTCGCCCTACCTTCTCAATGATTCTCTGAATACCGATCCATCATCGCCACGACCTCCGCTTCGTGAGGAAGGGAAGGCTGAGCCCCCATGCGGCTGACCGCGATGGATGCAGCTGCCAGGGCGTAACGCATTGCCTGCGCCAGCGATTCGCCTCGAAGCCATCGGGATGCTAAAGCCCCTACAAAGCAGTCGCCGGCAGCGGTCGTGTCGACCACCCGGGCCGGTACGGCAGGAAACCAGTTGCCTTGCCCTTGACGATCGCGAAAAACCGCCCCATCCGCCCCAAGCGTAACGACCACATTCTTTGGACCACGGTTCTGAATCCAAGCCGCTACGTCCAGCGCTTCCGCTGCATCCTTCAGGGGCCTCCCAGACAACTGCCTAGCTTCGCCTTCATTGACGATCAATAGATCGACATTCCAAAGGCGTTCGGGAATAGGATCCAACATGGGGGCAGGATTCAAAATGACTCGCATCGTCTTCCGCTGCGCTTCCTCCACTGCCGCGACGATGGCATCCGCAGGAATCTCTCCCTGCAGCAGCATCCCCGCTGTATCTGGAAGATGAGATAGAGCGTGGCGAACATGGTCGCTTGTGACTAGGTTGTTGGCGCCGGGAATAACCAGGATCGCATTTTCCCCCGAGGTTTCGACCGCCACGATCGCAGTCCCCGTCTCAACCTCCGATAGCATCTGAACAAAACGAAAATCGACCTGATCCTTTTTTAATTGTTCGATCAGAAACTGCCCCTGTTCGTTCTTCCCTACAGCGCCTACCATCGCCACGATGGCTCCGCTCCGTGCTGCCGCTACGGCCTGATTGGCCCCTTTCCCGCCGGGTACTTTTCGAGATCGACAGCCGCCGACCGTCTCACCACGATCTGGTAGATGCGGACACTCGATAAGCCAATCGAGGTTCAGTGAGCCGACGACTACACAGTCGATCCTGGCCGGCCCTTTCACTTTACGATCTCCTGCGGCGGCTGGCTGGAAAGCTGCGAGAGCGCTTCGATCACACGAGATCTGTTGGCTTCCGCCAATTTCAGATACCGATGTCTCCCGTCCGGCTGAGGGACCAAGCGAGTCAATCCCTGCGGATCCACTTCCACTAGGCCAGGCTCTGACAGTTCGAAATACCCATGCTCAGGCCTCACCGCCGCCAGCACACTTGTGAGGTCCCACGTCGGACGATCGTGTGGAGGTGGCGAGTAGAGATGATATGCTTCGGCTAGCGGATGATGATCGACATAGCGATAGTCCCGAAGGATGCTCTGGTGCGGGTAGGGGCAGGCCAACCCGATTTCAAAACCGCTCCAGAGCATTTGCCCGGGCCATTTGGCAGCCAGCTGACGACAGGACTCGAGATCTTCGACAACGTTGTATTCGCGATGATCGCTTAACTGGCCGTTAGGCCCTGGGATCTTGGTGAAGGCGCCAGCCATCAGGGAAAGCAATCGGACTTTAGAACCGGCCAGTTGCATCCCGTCCAAGTTGCTGTACTGGTCGGGCTTGGAATCCAAAAGGGCCGATAGGTTGGTAGAGAAACCGACCTGGACGATCACGACCGAATCGTCAGGCTGACTGGCCAATAGCCGTCGCAGTAGTTCGACTGCGGTAGGATCTTTGCGGTCGACTTGGTGCGGGTAACGCAATTGCTGATCGTCCTGCGTCTCGGCCAGCGGTAGGAAAGTCCCCGGCTCTGGTGTCTTCCCACTACGGCACACGCCGATGGGAATATCGGGCCTTCCGTAGAATTGGTTCACCGCCTGAACAAAACGAGCGGCAAGGGGATGGTCCTTGGTGATTGTCACTCCGATCAACTTGCATTCCCTGCGACTCTCCAACGCATGAAGGACGCCCATCGCCAGAGCGTCATCGACATCATTGCCAATATCGGTGTCAAAGATGATCGAGACGGGCTCTCCAGCCTGACTGGGCTTGCTCATCCCACACCCTGCCATCAGGATGAGGATTCCCACCAACGAGCTAGCCAGCTTCAAGCCAAAATGTATCGGTTTCATCACCTGATTCCTCGGAACGCCCCAAAACAACCCAACCAATCGCCCAACCCTTCAACCGTCATCTTCATTGTAACGGCTCCTTCACCATGCCGACGGATCACTCAGAATCCCGAATCGGCAAAAGGTGGCAAAACAGTTTTCCATGAATCATTGTGGTTGTGGCGGTTGCTTTGAAACGTGGATTTTCAGCACCACCGCAAAAAAACTTCCAAGCGATACTCAGCTCAGCAGGCTCACTCCATGAGGTTGGGGGATCTGCTGTGGGACGATCGCATGGTTTTCGGCGGAATGCAATGAGTCGATGGACACCAACACAAGAGTGTGGGCGCATGGGAAGATATAACTCCATTTTCATCATCCTCTCCTGCTCGCTCGCTTCCTACCTTACGATCCCATTGCCGCTTTGGGGTGGACAATGGATCGATCGCCAGTTGCAGGTGGAAGGGCTTTCGCGAGACTACCTGCTCTATTTGCCAACCCAAGGAGAGCATCACTGCCCCGCCCGACCACTGGTGCTGCTGTTGTATGGTACCGGGATGGACGCATCGTGGATGATTCGAACCACAAGGATGCAGCAGGTAGCAGACGATTGGGGCTTTGTCCTGGCGGTCCCCAATGCAATGAAAACCGGTGGCCTCCGCAGTTGGAACGCAGGTGGTCGCCATGGATGGATGGCACGACGCGCTGTCGACGATGTTCAGTTCATCTGGCGGTTGATCGCGGATGTGGAACGGCAGACGCCGATCGACCGATGCAGGATCCATGCGACTGGATTTTCGGGAGGCGGCATGATGTGCTACCATCTGGCCTCTCAGGTCGACAGCCCCATTGCCTCCATTGCGCCAGTCAGTGCATCTGCATCTGCCACGCCTCCTGCCGACGCTCCTCCCATCTCAATCCTCCATATCCATGGACGACTAGACCGAATCGTCCCTTGGGATGGCCCCAATTTGCTGACCCCAAGGAACCTCGACTTCCTTTCGGTGCCTCAGACGATTGCTGCCTGGACGAACCACAACCAAGCCGACGCTTCAGCAACAGTTCACCTTGCCCAGGGCTGTTCCGAGTCTCGGTGGAAAAGCACATTTTCAGGAACGGAGATCATCCTGATCGAACTAGAGTATGGCAGGCATCGCTGGCCAGATAATCTACCACTGGCCAACCAACTCCCGACGTCGGATCGATGCACCGATACAGGTCATCAGATTGCGAGATTCTTCTTCGAGCATCCAAAGAGTGGATCTCAATCGATGGGGGCGGTGCCTTAGGTGCTGTAACCCAACACCTTAAGCCCATCGTTTGCCGCTCATTGCGGGCCGCCAGGAGCCTTGGGGGCGAGGGTGGGGAACGCCCCCAAGGCTCCACCGCGCGCGGTACTCTTATCGAACCCAGCCACGTTCCCGGGGATCGCTCAATCCGTGCTGAAGTTTCGATAGCGCCTCGACCTCAATCTGCCGAACCCGTTCACGTGTCAACCCAAGGGCTTCGCCAATCTCCTTGAGAGTGTGGGTGGGCGTATCCTCCAGCCCGAATCGCATTTTGAGTACGGTCGCTTCCCGCGCATCAAGAAATTGAAACAGCTCTTTCACTTTGCCTAGGACGTCGTCGTCGATCAACTCCTGATCTGGGCTCTTCCTACGCTCGTCCATCAACATGTCACCAAGAGTCCAACTGGCATCCCCCGGTTCGCTTTGCGGGGTTGCTACCTGGATCTGGATTGCCTTCTTCACAATCCCGATTTTCTTGCGTGGCAGGCCCAGCATCCGGGCCACTTCCTCCGGGGTCGGCGGGCGGCCCAGATCTTCGTTCAGCCGAGCCGAAGCCCTCCGCCATTTGCTTAACAGCTCCACCATGTAGGCCGGGATCCGGATCGTCTTCGATGAATTGATCAACGCCCTTTTGATCGCTTGCTTGATCCAGTAGCTGGCGTAAGTGCTGAACCGGGTACCGACGCGATGGTCGAAACCCTCAACCGCTCGAAGCAGCCCCAGATTCCCTTCTTCGATCAAGTCCTGAAGCGCAAGCCCTTTTCCGGTGTAAGACCTGGCGATGTTAACCACCAGCCGCAGGTTGGCTCGCACCATGCGGTCTCGAGCTTCTGGATCTCCTTGAGCGATGGCTCGGGCCAACTGATTCTCTTCGGATGCGGTCAGCAGCCGTGTCTGATTGATTTCGCGCAGATAGGTCTCCAAGGGAGACTGTGCACCTGCAGAATCGCTAGCCGACGTCCATGAAAAACGACCTGACTCCAAGCGGTCTTCGTCGCTCACTTCGGTCGGATCGTTGGGAGATGGGGCCATCGTCGTATCGTTTCCAAGCTGGAGATCCATTCCGGAAGAATCCGGTTGACTCGTTTATCGACCGCGACCGCCACAACTTTGATAGCAAATGAAAGCGTAGGGATCGGGCGGAGTGGAGCGGTTGTACTGAAGGTGACGACTGGTGCAGCGATCGCGGTGGGCTTGCTCGAGCCCGGCAGGCAAGCCACTACAAAGAGTCCAACCCGGCTGTCCAGGGATTGGGGGCAGGGAACAGGGAGTAGGAATCGCTTGGATTTCCGAATTTGACGGGAATCCAGGTTGCAACGGTTGGTCAAGATCGAAACAATAGCAGCAAAGGATCGAAGCAGAAGACGGTTACTCTCCCGAGCAGTCTTCGGCGGCTGGATGGATTTAGCTGACTACCACCAAAGGGAGCCATCTCATGTGGAAAGCTTTGGCGCATCGAAGGACTGGAACAGTTGCGATTCTGATCGGAACCATCCTGGCGGTGACCCTGCAACGGAACTGGACTTGGTGGCACGGTTTATCGCCGTCCACTGCCGGATCCTTTTCCAGCCTGCAGACCCCAGGCAGCAATAAGAATGAATTCCGATGGGAATCTGATGTAGCCGATGCAGCTGCACCGGACCTCGGTTGGAAATCGCTGGTGGCTGCCTCCGATCCGATCGCTGACTCGGCAGATCGCACTCGTGCTTTGGGAATCCAAGGTTCGTTGTTGCTTTGTGGCGGAGGCGATTTGCCCTCTTCGATTCTCGATTTCTTCCATCAGCGGGGCGAGGCGGACTCGGGGCGTCTGGTTCTGATTCCATCGGCCAGCGTCACCTCGGACAGCGGCGATTACTCGCGGTGGCGTTCCTTCTGGTCCCGATATCCCTGGGCGGAAGTCGAGGTCGTCCATGCCAAATCGAGAGACGAAGCAGAGGATTTGCGGTTTGCGGAGTTATTGCGACGAGCCACCGCAGTTTGGATTTCGGGAGGCGATCAAACGCGTTTGGCGGACCGCTATCTTGGGACGATGGTTGAGGAAGAAATCAAAAACCTACTCCGACGCGGTGGTATTGTCGGTGGTACTAGCGCAGGTTCGGCCATCGCAACACGCGTCATGATATCCGGAGGACGCGATACCGCCCAACTCCGCGACGGCCTGGGGTTGCTTCGCCATGCGATTGTCGACCAGCACTTCTCTCAACGATCGCGCATGCGTCGGCTGGCGACTGCAATCGAACGACACCCTGATCGGTTGGGTATCGGAATCGATGAGGGGACTGGATTGTTGATCGAACCGCGTGGTGCCAAGGTGATGGGAATGGGGACAGTCCATCTTGTTCGATATCCCGATCGACATCGCACTGGTGCCGAAAGGGGTGCGGACAACTTGGAATCGAACGATGTTCTCGCGATGATCGACCGGGAGGAATATGTCGCGGGAAGCGAGCTTCCTGCGGATCGTATCACCTTTCTGATGGAATGACCTCAGTAGGTCCAATGCTTGGCTAGCCCTGCTCTTTGGCGACCTGTCAGCGTGGCTTGCCGGGAAGGCCGGTTCAACAGAAGATCGGGGAACTCCATTGCACGCACTACGATGGTGGTTTGCCACCTTTTTCCTCTTCGCTCAAGCCGTTCGTGAAGGCCAACCGCTTACGGCACAGCAACCTTCCCCGACCCAAGAAACATCGGATCAAGGAAAGCCTGAAGGGTCCTGGACCTCTGGGAGTCAGTTGGAAATGCCAATCAATCTGGCGATGCCCACACTGGGAGGGATGCAATTTTGGACCGATCATCGCTGGTGGAAGGGCTGGAAGATCCAGCAGCATGCATCGACCGGACACTGGCGGCTGATCGATCCACTCCTGGTGCGACGCGCTTGGGGTCCGTTGGAAAGCTGTGAAGCGACACTGCGGAAGGCGATGGAGGCGGAGCCTCATCAGCCAGAAAAGCATGTGACCATTCTTCTCCATGGCCTGATGCGCACCAGCCGTTCGATGACCCCGCTTGCGACCTCACTGAAGCAGCAACGGCCCGGTGAGATGATCTGCTTTGAGTATGCAAGCACCCGAGCTTCGATCGATCGACATGCAGAAGCTTTCCGCAATTTGGTCGAATCGCTGGAAGGGTCCCCAACGATAGACCTCGCAGCGCACAGCATGGGGAATATCGTCGTGCGGCGAGCGATCTATGATTGGCGGCGTCCTGGCGGCGATCCTAAGTGTGTACTGGCACGACTGCGCAGCATGGTGATGCTGGGACCACCCAATCAAGGCGCCAGCATCGCCAAGCAGCTGGGGCGCCTGGAGCTGTTTGGGTGGATCACCGGCCGCGGTGGAATGGAGCTTGGGCCCAAATGGGAAGACCTGAGCAGGAAGCTGTCGATACCGCCGTGTCCTTTTGCAGTGGTCGCAGGCAAACTGGATCCTCGCATCCCACAAAATCCCTTGGTGGAGGGTGCAAGCGATTTTGTCGTTTCGGTCGAGGAAACCAAACTCGAGGGGATGACCGACTTCCTCGAGGTGCCCTGCCTGCACAGCTTTCTAATGGACGACCTGCGGGTACAGCAACAGGTCGCTCACTTCATGCAGCATCATTCCTTTTCTCCCTCCTCCAACGCAAACTTCGACGCCCCCGGCGGATGATCCCACTGCCACCGGCAAGCTGCCCCGGCCTCCGTCCGGCCCTCCCTCCTGCCCCTGGCGTCCCCTCTATCCAGCGGCTACAACAAAGGTTCGGTCAGACGGCCTATTGGCTATCTTCACCTTACGATTTGGCGGGAGCTTTCATGCCAGACGAAATGTCGATTCTCCGGACGCTCCATCGGATGCATCGGCAGGTTGCCGATCTCCAAGGGCAACTCGATCGCATTCCTCGCCAACGAAAAACTGCCCAGGGACTGGTGGATCAAGCATCCCAGGCGCTCGCGGACACCAAGGATCGCATCAAACAAAAGAAGATGGAGGCTGATCGCAAGCAACTGCAACTTCGCGAACGGGAAGCCAAACTACAGCAACTGGAAATCAAGCAAAATCAGGCGACCAACAATCGAGAATACCAAACGCTGAAGGAGCAACGAGCCGCCGACACGCAGGCCAACAACGTTCTCTCCGATGAAATCCTTGAAGTCCTGGAAGAGATCGATCGGTTGGAAGCCTCTCTGCCCGAAGCCCAGCGACAGCTGGAGAATTCCCAGAAAGACCAGAAAACGGTAGAAGCTTCGTTGCAGGAGCGATCTGAGGTTGCCACACGCGAGCTTCAGCGTGTCCTGGGGGAGCTGAAGGCAACAGAGTCCACCCTTTCGGGTGACGGAAGGCAGGACTACCAGCGGGCGGTGCAGGGGCGAGGCGAAGACGGAATGGCCGAATTGGAAGGGCAGTTTTGCGGTGGGTGCAATACTATCCTGACCGCGGTCCACCTGGACCGCCTGAAAATGGCTCGTTATATCGTCTGCCCAAGCTGCGGGCGCGTCGTCTACTCGCCTGCGTCGTGATCACCCCAGCGAATGGCTTGACTTTTCCTCCTTGTGGGCAATGATACACCGCAACAAAGATGCGGCTGTTTCCCTGACGGGAGATGGTCGCATCTTTTTTTCTGGGTCGTGGCTGTCGACACGAGCGCGCACCGAAGTATCCAGAGACGCTTGCGGAGAAATGTTCGCAAAGGGGACAGGAGCACGATGGCTCCCGACCTCTGCCAACGAAAGGTTAGAAACGAGAAGTCATACCGCTTCCCCGGGAAGCGGCAGGAGAAGAGCCATGAGCGGTGATTTTGTTCCGATGACGCGTGAGGCGTACAACCGTCTGAAGTCGGAGATCGAACGACTGGAAATGGACGAGATGCCGAAGATCGCTCAGAAGATCGCGGAAGCGAGAGCCGAAGGGGATCTTAAGGAAAACGCCGAATACCACGCTCAGCGGGAAAACCAAGGACTGCTTCAGGCCAAAATCAATTCGCTGAAAAGCAAGTTGGTCAATGCGCACATAGTCGATCCGACAACACTTCCCAAGGACGAAGTGGTCTTTGGTGCCACAGTTCGGGTCCTGGATCTCGACTTTCAAGATGAAGAAGAGTACACGCTGGTTGGGATGGGTGACGAGGACTATGACTGTGGGAAAATCCTGACCACCAGTCCGATTGGTGCCGCCTTGCTAGGGGCCAAAGTTGGCCAGACAGTCGAAGTGACTGTGCCGCGAGGAAAGCTTCGGTACAAAATCCAGGGAATCGAATTCCGCGATCTCTGAAAAAAGCCACGCTGAATTTCCGTTGTGAGCCCGAGAACAACTCGGGTAATCGGCGTGAGCGAGGGAATTGAGAAGCGGTGGAGCGATCAGACCTGGCGGTCGAGAGGTGATACGTGGCGGAAACCGAAGCAGCAGACGACTCGAAACCAGTCACCTTGGGTCCTGCGTGTGCTGTTTTGTTTCTCATGGGCGCTTTGGCGCTTGCGGTGTCGTTGGTGATTGCCTCCTGGATGCTGATGGGCAATCAACCCGCCATGGCGGCTCGAGCGATCGAAGAGCAGATGATTCCCTGGGTCAATCAATCGGTTCTGGCCCCAGAAGATCGATCCGAAATCCTTGAGGAATTGCGACAACTGGCAGAGCAGATTCGCACCACACCGCCCGACGACCGAAAACTCCTTAGGCTGAAAATGCGGATCGCAGACAGTCCTGTTCTTCAATGGGGAACCATGCAGGTCCTCGCCCAGAAGATCGCTCAATCTGGCCTCAGTGAAGATGAGAAGCAGGCCGCCCTGCGAACAAGCCAACGACTTTTGCGGGCCGCATCGGAAGGAACCCTGGGGATCCAGCAGTTGGAATTCATCGTCCAGCATGTCACTCGCAAGGAAGTGCTGTCTGGGCGTCTGGTGAATCTTGAAAATCCCTCGGACGCCGACCTTCGCGAGTTTCTGCGTCGCGGTGAGGCTTTCGCAGATACAGCGAAAATATCGAGGGATTCTTTTAGCAAGTCGCCGTCACAGGTCTTCCATGACCTGATTCTGGATGCCCTCAATCCGCCGGAACGGCAGTAGACTCTCGCCCGATAGACTGGCTGCTTGGCACGATGTGGCTAGAAGTCGGAGCACCGAGGAGCCCTACGGCTTCTAGTCAGGCCCTTAGATCCGCTACCATAGGTGCGGAAGAACCTTGTTTGTTTTTGCGGCGCCGCCATGCCTGAATCGATCCAATCGCTTGATTTTTTAGCCAAAGCCTGTCCTGCATCCGTTCCCGCGACAGTGGCGCTGGTGGGGAGCGATCACTTTCTTGCGCAGCTATCGCTGGAGCACCTGCTTGGCGCTCTTTCGATCGACCCGCAGGAGGTAACCCGCGTCGATGGCGCGGAGGCGCAGTGGCGGGATGTAGGTGACCTGCTAGACACGCCCAGCCTGTTTTCTTCGGGTGCGGCTAGAGTCGTGTTGGTGCGCGACGCAGACTCTTGGTTGACCCGCTGTCGTGAGCGGCTTGAGAAATGGATCCCGGCGCCACAGCGAGATTGCCATCTGATTTTTGAAGTGACGAAGCTACCGGGAAACACCAAGCTGGCCAAGAAGGTGATGGAAGCAGGGTGGCTGATTCAATGCGCCGCTCATGGCACCGGCCTTTTTCGGACGGCCAATGAAAGGCGGGCAATCGAACAGTTTCTAGCGGGTCATGCAAAGAAGAGGCACAGCCTTTCTTTGACATCCACCCAGATCCAATGCCTGCTGGATCGAATGGGCTGGGAACTGGGGATGATCGATACGGAACTCGCGAAGCTTGCCCTCTTTGCGCAAGCCGACGGAAAGATCACCGACGAGATCGTTCGAGAACTAGTGGGTGGATGGCGAGCCAAGACAGTCTGGGAAATTGCCGATGCCGTGGCGGATGGCAGAATCGATGAGGCATTGCAGCAGATCGACCGACTGATTCAGGCTGGGCAGACGGCCATTGGGATCATGGCCCCTTTAGCGTGGTATTTTCGAAGGTTCGGATTGGCAGCCCATCTGGTTGCCCAGGGAGAAAGAACCGGCCAACCCGTAGCGCTGGCAAAGGCGTTGGAGCGAGCAGGATTCAATCGCTACGACATCAAGCAGGCGGAAACAAGGTTGATCCGGATTGGCCGCAGCAGAGCTCTGGAGATTCTCAACGGCCTGGTCCTGCTCGACGGTCAACTGAAGGGAAGCCACTCTCGCGAAGAGCCTGCTCGTCACGCCCTGGAGCAGTTCCTCTTCCGATTCGCCAAAATCAGCTAGAATCAACTGGGAGAGAGTGGCTCCTTCAGGCCATTACCAGAATCAAAAGAGGCGATCTTCCTCCTTCGGCTCACCCAAGCTGCCTTGATGAACCGTCTGGGTGCTTTGCCGCTGGAGTGATCGACGATGGTAAATCTGTCGCTGCAAAAAAGGACTCAACCGTGGACAGAAAGCAGTTCGCTGAATCGTTGGGAGTGACCTTTTCCAAGCAAGAGCCAGGCTATTTAGCGATGGTGGTGCGAAGTGGCCAACAGCTGATCACCTCGGGACATGTTAGCGATCTGAAGGGTAAACTCGGGTCAGGCCTCACTGTGGAAGAGGGGCAGGTGGCGGCTCGCCAGTGCGCAGCGAAGATCCTCAACTCGGTGTGGAATTTTCACGGGACCCTGGACGGTCTCCGAGTGCTGAAAGTTCTGGGCTGTGTGAATTCGACCTTGGAGTTCCACGAACAGCACCTAGTGATCAATGGATGCAGCGACCTCCTCCACAGCATCTTCGGAAAGACTACCGATGGCTACCATGCGCGCAGCGCTCTGGGGTTCGCCCAATTGCCCACCGGTGCCGCGGTGGAAGTGGAAGCCATATTCGAGATACTCCCTTCCTGATTTTTTCCCAGGAATTTACTGATGCAATTGCATGCAACGCAGGTTCTTTTTGCACCACCGACGGATGAACTTCGTTTTTTGCCCGAAGGTCCTTATCCGGTCGAAGACGGGAAGTTCAGCTGGGTTGCGATCGCACACGGTAAAGATTCGACCAGTGGATCTCTGAATCTCTTCGACTGCAGAACGGGTAGCAACCAATCCTATCCACTTCCTGGCCGGCCCGGTTTCGCCAGACCGACCGAATCCAGAGATTGGTTCCTCGTCGGCTTGGAACGCACATTGGGACTGTTTCAGCTTTCCAGCGGCCGCTGGGTCCCAGTGTGCCAGCCGATCGATCAGGAAGTGGAAGGTACGATCATCAATGACGCATGCACCTGGGGTGACTACGTCGTCTTTGGAACGAAGGATTTGAAGTTCGAATCTCCAAAGGCATCGCTTTATCTTTGGCGACCAGGACTGGAAAATCCGATGCGATTGAGCGGTGGGCAAACCTGCAGCAATGGCAAGGGAGTCCTTGTCGCGGGAGCCGAGGGTCATCGACTGCTGGACATCGATACGCCAACCCGACAGATTGCTTCCTACCCGATCGACCTCCAGACAGGGACACTTGGAAGTCGGTCCGTCGCGCTCGATCTGACTCATCTCACCTCGTTCCCCGACGGCATGATCCTCTGCGACCAGGGACGAATGGCACTGATCAGTTTCTACGATCCTTTCCGCAATGAACCCGGAGAGACGAAGCTGTATCGGCTGGCGGATGGAGAGTGCTTGGGAGTCTGGCAAACCGACCTAGCGCCTCAAGCGACCTGTCCGCAAATCATTTCTTGGGAGAATAAACGGCACTTGGTGATCACGACCGCGGTCGAGTGGATGGCGGAGGATCGTCATCGACTGTGCCCGAACTCCGGCTCCATCTTCATCGCCCCCTGGGACCAAGCTGAAGCGTCCGAAACACCGCCATTTCAGGTCGGATCCCTGCTCGAAAAACTAGCTTGAATCTACGCTCTGACCGCCGATTGAATCTGCCGATCCAATCGACTCAGGCCGCGCGTCGAATCGATTGGCACGCGATCAAAAAACGCCGCTGCAGTGCCTGCGTCGTTCGCGCAGTTGCGCCACGATGCTCTTTCGCAACATCCTGGGCTCGGCTACCCAGGAGTTCCGCTTGGCGTTCATTGGTCAGCATTGCTTGCAGCCAATGAGAAAGATCTTCGGGACGATCAAGAACCGTAGCGGCCTGGGCATCCAGAAGCAGGTGCACTACGTCGCGAAAGTTCTGCGTGTTCGGCCCGAAAGAGACACAGACTCCGTATCCAGCCGGTTCGATCATGTTCTGACCTCCCCGGTTTCCGAAACTTCCCCCGACGAATCCCAGGTCCGCCAATCCCCACCACCATCGAAGCTCCCCCAGGGTATCCCCAAGAAGGATTTGCCAGTCTGCGGGAATCTGGTCGGACATCCGGCTTCTGCGATACACCGCAAATCCCGACTGCTCCAACTGCTCGGCCACCTCGTCAAATCGCTCAGGATGCCTCGGGACCAGGATCATCTTCAACTCTGGAAAGGAATCAAGCACTTTGCGATACGCTTCCAGGCAGATCGACTCCTCTGGAGACTGCGTGCTCCCGACCACCCAAACCTTGTCTTCCGCTCGCAGGTCAAGTTGTTGGCGCCGCGAAAGAACTTCTGGATGACTCCGGTCGAAATTGGCGTTGTCGAACTTCATCGAGCCGGTGACCTCGACCCGCGAAGACTCACAGCCCAGGGCATTAAACCGTTCGGCATAGGTCTCATCCTGAGCCCCAACCCAATCGATCTTTCGAAAAATGAACCGGGCTAGCCACCCCAGCCGCTGGTACGATCGGAACGACCGATCGCTCAAACGTCCATTCACAATGGCAATTGGGCAACCATGCCGTTTCGATGCCAGAATGAGGTTGGGCCACACTTCCAATTCGGCCAGAATGAGCAGGTCGGGATGGAGGCGTCGAAAGACCCTTTCGATCGACCAAGAAAAATCTAGCGGAGCGTAGAACCTCGCCAACTCAGGATACAGCTTGGCTGCAAGCTGGTACCCGGATTGGGTGGTAATCGAGAGAACCAAGTCGAAATCTGGGCAGCTCTTTTGAAGTTGTCGAACCAACGGTTGCAGCAGCTGCACCTCTCCCACGCTCACTGCGTGTAGCCAAATGGAGCGACGATCTCCTTGGATGCTGGGTGATTTGCCGATCCACCTGTTCCACCAGATCGCGAACGATTTCCCACGTCGCAAGCTGTCCCAGATCAACCAAGGGGCTAGCAAGACCAGCAGGATAAAGTAGATCGCATTGAGCAGATATCGCATCCTATCTATCCTTCCACCGCACCCTTATTTCTTCGCAACCTAAGAAAGTATCAACTGGCGGCTTTGGGCGAAATCCCGATTTCCAGCCTCTCATTGCTTCCTGCTGTGCGCCTTCCCTCTCTTGGAGGATGCGATGAAAATTGATCCGAATCAAAATAATTCTCAACGGATGCAGAAAGGGCTTTCCGTACAATCTGGTTTCGCGGGTCGGCGATGAGCGGGCTTGAGATTCCAATTGGACGTCTGCACTTCAATCGGGCCGCTGCTTCATGATGGCAAGCCTGCTATCCGTTTTTCGGATCCTTCTTCTCCTTTCGACGGTATGCGGAACGAGGCTTGCCCCATGTCGGCTCTCAACCAACTAGCTCGTACAGGTACCAAAATCTACTTGGACACTATCGCGCCTCATTTGGTTCAGCGATATCTAGATGAAGGTGCAGAAGGCGCCACCTCCAATCCATCGATCATTGCCGAGTTGGTGGCATCAGGAGATTACGATGCGTTGCTAGTCGATCTGCTTCGGCAGTCCTCAGAGGACCGCGAAGTGGCATGGGCGTTCGCTGACTTCCTGGCTGTGGGAGCCGAGCAGGAGTTCATGACGATCTGGGAGAATTCGGAATACAACGAAGGATGGGTCAGTTTTGAAGTAGATCCGATGATTGAATCGGAAGAGTATGACATGACGATTGATGAGCGAGTGGAGGCCTATGTGGATCAGGCAAAGCGAGCTCGAGATTCTGGATCCCCGAATCGTATGATTAAAATCCCTGCGACTCAGGCAGGATTGCTGGCGCTGGCTCCCCTGGCAGCAGCGGGAATTCCGCTGAATGTGACCCTGATCTTCACACCCAATCAGTATGAGATGGCCAGAGCGGCTATCGCGGAAGGGTTGGAGAGCAATTCGAATCCTCGTGATTTCAAAAGTGTCTACAGCGTCTTCGTGTCTAGGATCGAGCAATACGCCAAGGTGCACCTGCCGTATCTGAGCGCTGAAGCAACCTCAAGATTGCCAATTGCTAATGCCAAGCAGATTTGGCTTATGAACCAAGACTTCTGGGGCAAGCACCCGATGCGTCTAGATCAGGAGATTGTCTTCGCCAGCATCGGCACCAAAAACGCAGACGATCGCAAGTGGAAATACGTCGCCGCATTGGCTGGGTCGGACATTCAAACCATTCCTCCAAACACTCTGGCTGCGATCGAAGAGGCATCGCCTAGCTTTCGCCGAAAAATCGACGAAACCGAGAATGATAAAGTCATCGAAGAGATCGAACGGACACTGGACCTTTCTCACATGCACAGGACGCTTCTTCGAGAAGGCATGGAGAAGTTCATGGAGGCGCAGCGCAATCTGGAAGCGACGATCGCTCAGCTTCGATCCAAAAGCAACCCGATCAAACTTCTGCCAAAGAAAAGTTAATCTTTTCGAATCCTCGTCAGCTTTTCGCTCGGTCCGACAGCATACAAAAGCCATAGGTGCTTCTGTTCAGAGGCCAGGAGTCTGCTGTACACTCAGACAGCCCCGCTTCTGAGATCCAAAGGGGAGCTGATTGGCCTGAAAATCTCGGAGGCGATTGTTTCTAAAAAGAACAAATGACGCTTCGACACTCTGAGAGCCAGGAATGGCGGTCCGATGATCATGATCCCTTCCCAGGTACCCCCCATTCGGATTCGGAGCAGCGGAAGAACCTCCCCCGACTCGGACGGGGTATACGTTCTTTATTGGATGTCGGCGCACCGCAGATTAACCCACAACTTCGCGCTCCAGCGAGCCGTGGATTGGTCTTTGTATCTGAGCCAACCTCTGGTGATATTGGAACCTCTTCGATGCGGTTATCGGTGGGCCTGTGATCGTTTCCACCAGTTCATCTTGGATGGAATGGCTGAGCATTCCAGGAACATGGCCAAGGTACCGGCGACCTATTACCCCTACGTCGAGCCGCAGCGGGGCGAGCAGGACGGGTTGATCGACCACCTAGCAACCAGTGCGTCGGTGATCGTAACGGACGATTTCCCAGTTTTCTTTCATCCGGCGATGATTCGTTCGATCGCCCGTCGCCACGAACGCTTTTGGGAGATTGTCGACTCCAACGGCATCATCCCAATGCATCAGTTCGACCGCACCTTCACGGTCGCTCATTCCTTTCGACGCACACACCAGAAGTGGTTTCGCCAGCAATGGCCCGTATTCCCCGAACCAGCGCCACTGGATCGACTTCCCAAAGGAAAGGCGATGGAGATGCCAGCCGCTGTGAAGAAGCGCTGGCCCGCATTGCAGTTTGGTCGCGATGGCACGCCGAAGATCGACTTGTCCAAACTTCCGATCGATCACGAAGTACGAGAAGGCTTCACCTCGGGGGGCACAACAGTCGCCAAGCAGAGGCTAAAGGCTTTTGTGGAAAGGAAACTCCCCAAGTACGCCAACGATCGAAACGAACCGCAGCAGGAGGGCTCCAGTGGCCTATCAGCTCATCTCCACTTTGGACATATCAGTCCACATGAAGTGTTCCTCGCCCTGACCGAAGGCACTGGATGGTCGCCGGAAGTCCTTGGAAAAGCCGAGGGAAAAATGGAAGGTTTCTGGAATCTCTCGCCCAATGCCGACCCGCTGCTGGACCAGTTGATCACGTGGCGTGAGATCGGCTTCAACTTCGCGGCTAGAGAACGCAACTACGACCGCTACGAGTCGCTTCCCGAATGGGCGCAGCAAACTCTCGCCGAACATGCCGACGACCCTCGACCCGCCATTTACTCGCTCGAGGAGTTCACGCACGCCAAGACACATGATCCGCTTTGGAATGCCGCCCAAAGGCAGTTGGTGCGAGAAGGGCGCATCCACAACTACCTTCGCATGCTCTGGGGAAAGAAGATCCTTCATTGGACGCGATCTCCGCAGGAAGCCCTCGAGGTGATGATCCAACTGAACAATCAGTTTGCCCTCGATGGGAGAGATCCAAACAGCTATTCGGGGATCTTCTGGGTCTTGGGCCGATACGATCGGGCCTGGGGCCCGGAACGCCCTATCTTCGGAAAGATTCGCTACATGACTAGCGAATCGACCGCCAGCAAATGGCGCGTCGGTGAATACATCAAGAAGTATTCCGAGACCGTCCTCTGATCGAAGCTAGGCCCTTGAGTAACCTCAAAAAACGGTCTCCTCGGCACTAGGGACTTTCGATTTCCGAGGCCCGCTCCTCTAGATGCCCCGCCTATTGCAGGGTCGCTTCATGGGGGTTCAGAGGTAAAAGAGGCGCCGCCCGGATTCGAACCGGGGATGGTGGATTTGCAATCCACTGCCTTAGCCACTTGGCTACGGCGCCATGACGATGCAAGATGGGGCGAGGCCCCATCGATGCACCAATTTATCGTCGATTTCCGGCCGGAAACCTGCACGAATCCTATCGATTATATCGATTTTTCCAGAGGGGGTAAGGGGCTAGGGCTTCGGGCCCGAGGGCTGTCCCAACCTTAGGGCAGACCTGACCAGAACCCCAGAGACCGAAGTTCCGTGCGGCTTATCGTCGATTGTGGGCAGCGACCATCGCCTATAAACTTCGTAGTGCCGGGGTTTGGGAAGTCTCCATAGGCTTGTGCCCAACTGACAGCCCCGGCGATTGTTCCGTCGCTGGCATGGCACATCACGTCTCCAAGGCCTGTGGCGACCTGATGGTTTCGGAAACGAGGACGAAAGGGAAGACTCACAAATGAGCGGCGATTGCGACTTTGGGCTGATCGGGCTGGCGGTGATGGGCGAGAATCTGGCGCTCAACGTGGAAAGTCGTGGGTATCGGGTCGCTGTCTTCAATCGGAGTATCGACAAAGTCGATCAGTTGATGGCAGGGCGAGCCAACGGGAAAAACTTCGTCGGCTGTCACTCGATCCCCGATCTGGTCGCTTCCCTCAAGGCGCCACGTATCCTCATGATGTTGGTCAAGGCAGGTCCTGCTGTCGATGACTTGATCGAACAACTGATGCCACACCTCAGTCCCGGCGACATTCTGATCGATGGGGGCAACACCCATTTTGCGGATACCGAGCGGCGGACTGCGTACGTCGAAGGGAAAGGTTTTCGGTTCGTCGGCTCAGGAGTGTCGGGCGGTGAAGAAGGAGCTTTGAAGGGGCCCAGCCTGATGCCAGGTGGCAGCGAAACCGCATGGCCAGCCATCCGGCCGATCTTCCAAGCGATCGCCGCCAAGGTTGGCCCGCAAGAGGATATCCCATGCTGCGAATGGGTAGGACCGCGGGGTGCTGGCCACTATGTCAAGATGGTGCACAACGGGATCGAATATGGCGATATGCAATTGATCTGCGAGGCGTACTTCCTGCTCAAGGAAGCTGCAGGCCTGACTAACGAAGAACTCTACGAAGTGTTCTCCGAATGGAATCGTGGTGAACTGCAGAGTTACTTGATCGAGATAACGCGAGACATTTTCAGCGCCAAGGACGACCTGGGAGGAGAGGGGCATCTGGTCGACAAAATCCTTGACGTCGCCGGTGCCAAGGGGACAGGGAAGTGGATGAGCCAACTGTCGCTAGATCTGGGAGTTCCTAGCACCCTGGTGACAACGGCGGTCTACGCCCGCATCCTTTCCTCGATGAAAGACGCCAGAGTGCGGGCCAGCCATGTTCTGTCCGGCCCCGACAAGGGGCACCTCTCGGCGATCCAGCCAGCTATCCAATCGATGGTTGGAAATAAGAAAGCCTTCATCGAACAGGTAAGACAGGCTCTCTATGCCTCCAAGATCTGCAGCTATGCTCAAGGCTTCGTTCAGCTTCAAGAGGCCAGCAAAGAACATCGCTGGGGACTCAATTATGGGGACTGCGCCCTGCTGTGGCGTGGCGGATGCATCATCCGAGCTCAGTTTCTGGATCGCATCAAGGAGGCATTCGACGAGCAGCCGAATCTAGAGAACCTGCTTCTTTATCCATACTTCCGAGATGCGGTAGCCAACGCGCAGGAGTCGTGGCGTCAGGTAGTGATTGCGGCGACGGCGATGGGAATCCCGGCCCCCGCTTTCACCACCGCACTTTCCTACTACGACAGCTACCGACTGGCGCGGCTGCCAGCCAACCTCCTCCAGGCTCAGCGAGACTATTTCGGCGCGCACACCTACCAGCGCACCGACCGCGATGGCGTGTTCCACTCCGAATGGCTCGACCTTCGCAGAAAAAGCTGATCGGCGGCTTCAATAGCCGGAGAGTTCAAGTTTCTGGGAGTCGATTCAAGCGGTTGAGCAGATTCCCCAGGGAACAGTAGCGGAAGGAACTGCGCTATGGCATCGTCCATCGTGATTTTTGGCGCCTCGGGGGATCTGACCAGCAGGAAACTGATCCCAGCGCTCTATCGCCTAGCTCAGCGCCGGCGAATCGATCCCGCAACCCGAATCGTCGGTGTCTCCCGGACCCCACTGGACGACGCGGCGTGGAGGAAGCAACTCGCGGAATCGACCGCCAAGTATGTAGGAACGTCGTTTGATGCAGAAAGCTGGTCCGAATTCTCGCAACGAGTCTTCTACCAGCCCGGCGACCTCTCCAGCTCTCAGGACATGCAAAGGCTCCAAGGGAGACTGATCGAATGGGAGGGTGATTCGGTATCCGACCGACTTTACTATCTGGCAACCATGCCGCAACTCTACCAAACAGCAGTACAGCAACTGGGCAAGGCGGGGATGCACGAGGAGTCCCAAGGAGCTCGAAGGCTGGTGGTTGAGAAGCCTTTTGGAACCGACCTCGAATCGGCCAGGCATTTAAACGACGCAATCCACCAAGTCTTCAACGAAAAGCAGATCTATCGCATCGACCACTACCTCGGCAAGGAAACCGTTCAAAACATCCTCGTCCTCCGATTCGGCAATTCGATCTTTGAGCCGCTTTGGAATCACCACTACATCGACCACGTCCAGATCACGGTGGCTGAGGAAGTGACAGTGGGCCGGCGCGGCGACTACTACGATCAGGCTGGCGTGCTGCGGGATATGTTCCAGAATCACCTGCTGCAATTGATGATGGTGATCGCCATGGAGCCACCTTCGCGATTCGATGCCGATCTGGTGAGGGATGAGAAAGTCAAGGTGCTTCATGCCGTGCGTCCATTTCGCGGCAGCGACTTTGCAACAGGAGGCGTGCGTGGACAATACGCTGGGTATCTTGCCGACCAGGGCGTTCCGAAAGGCAGTCAGACGGAGACTTTCGCCGCATTGCGTCTGCTGATCGACAACTGGCGATGGAAGGGAGTTCCATTCTTTCTCCGAAGCGGAAAGGCGATGAGCTGCAGAACCACGCAGATCGTGATCCAGTTCCGTGAACCACCACACTTTCTTTTCGATCAGCGGGAGTCTGTACGTCCGGAAGCCAACCGGCTGGTCATCCAGATTCAGCCCGCTGAAGGACTACAGGTTCACTTCCAGTCGAAGATCCCTGATGAAGAAATGCGCATGCGCACCAGCGAATTGGACTTTCGCTTCGATCAGCGCGTCAAGGAAATGCCCGATGCCTACCAGCGACTGCTCCAGGATGCCATCTCTGGCGATGCCAGCCTCTTCGCTCGAAGCGACGAAGTAGAACAGGCTTGGCGCATCGTCGATCCAATCATCGCCGCATGGAAAAGCCCCGCCGCTCCACTTCTGCAGACGTATCCTGTGGGAGCCTGGGGCCCCGAAGAATCGAACCAGTGGATCGAAGGATTCAAGCGAAATTGGTTCGACGTCTGCCCTATCATCCGATGAGTTCCTCGATCCAGCCCCACAGCCATCGGGAAAAATCAAGGACGCAGATTCCAACCTGCCATCGATTCCAGAAGCGGCGACTTGGTCAAATCGAACTGCAATGGCGTTACAGTGATGTGTCCTTTGGATAAAGCAGCCACGTCCGTTTCGTGCGGGGTAGGCGGCGGTGGTGGATCATTGGTCGACCAGTAGTAGTCACGCCCCTTGGGATCCTGTCGCTTCAGGTAACGGTCTCCGTATCGCTCCACTCCCATCGGGACACAATGCACTTCAGGGGTGGATCCACTCCGAAAAAGTTTGGTGGCTTCGGTCGGGATGTTGATGTTGAATAGTTCAGCCTTCCCGCCTGTGGCTGCTAGCAGCTGCTGAATCAAACGGACTGCCATCGTCGCTGCCGCCTCGAAGTCTGCATGCGGATCGTACTCCAGCGAAACGGCAAAACTGGGCAATCGAAAAAAAGCACCTTCGATCGATGCGGCGACGGTACCCGAGTAAAGAACATTGATCCCAGCGTTCAGCCCCCCGTTGATGCCGCTGATCACCACATCCACATCGCCTCCCGACAGCTCACTGATCCCCAGTTTCACACAGTCCGCAGGGCTCCCGTCGACTGCCCAACCACGAAAAACCTCCTGATCGAAGACCTTTTTGCAGGTCAGCGGCGTCAGATAGGTGATCGAATGGCCCACCCCACTCTGTTCGGTTGCTGGCGCACAGACAAGCACCTCCCCAATCCTGCGAAGCTCTTTCTCCAATGCCGCCAGCCCAGGTGCGAAAAAACCATCGTCGTTTGCCAAAAGGATACGCATCGCTTGATCTCCTAACTCTTCCCACAGCCCCAGCGCCCACTCATCGTTCGCCCCGGTAACCGAATCCCGCCGTAGTGTCCCCGAAGGCGCTGGACTCAGCAAGACGCCAGCTGCGGCCAAACTGTCAGGTCAAGTTTCGTGAGGCCGATGTAGCACTCAAATACCCCCTGCTCCTTCCAGGGCGGTAGCTTCCCCGCCAGCCGGACCAATGGATCACCCTTTCCCACGGATGTTCGCTAAGTTTCTCCCCCCTGATTGGGATCCAGTAGCATGGTACAATCATCGGTTTCCTGTGGCTTGGTCCCTGGAGGCGGGCTCCGATCAACCTGTCGCAGGACCTGCCGCAATGGCCAGGACGCTGGCAACCGCAACCCGTGGCCGACGCTTGGAGTTGGCTGGGTTGGTTCATTAATTCTCCGATGGAATACAGCATGAGTGCTCAAGCAGAGGCGAACGCCTCTCGCCCCGCCCAAGAACATGTCATCGTCCTCGATTTCGGATCGCAGTACGCCCAACTGATCGCTCGAAGGGTGCGAGAGCACCATGTCTATTGCGAAATCGTCCGTCACGACATCTCGATCTCGCAAATCCGTAAGCGGAACCCAAAGGCAATCATCCTTTCCGGTGGACCATCCAGCGTTTACGGACCGGGGGCTCCGAAGGCGACGTCAGAACTGCTCCAACTGGGGATTCCGGTGCTTGGAATCTGTTACGGAATGCAGTGGATGGCTAGCGCCCTGGGCGGAGTTGTGCAGGGGTGTGAGGCAAGAGAATTTGGTCGCGCCGCCATCGAGATCAAACGCAGCCAAAGCCGAGCGGCACAGCTGTTCTCCGATCTTCCCGAGGCGATGGAGGTTTGGATGAGCCACGGGGATCAGGTAGTCCAACTGCCCCCTGGTTTTGCTTCGATCGCATCGACTTCCACCTGCCCAAACGCAGCGATGGCGCACCAGGAAAAGCCTCTGGTCGCACTGCAGTTCCACCCGGAAGTGACCCATACACCGCTGGGAGGGCAGTTGCTGCGGAATTTTCTCTATGAAGTAGCCGGTTGCCGCGGCGATTGGCACCTGGGAGATTTTGCCCGTCGAAGCATCGAAGAGATTCGAGAGCGAGTTGGGGATCGCCGGGTGATCTGCGGACTCTCGGGAGGCGTCGACTCCAGTGTCACCGCCGCCCTGATCGCCGAAGCGATCGGCCCACAACTCTCCTGCATCCTGGTCGACAACGGACTGCTGCGCCATGATGAACAGACCACGGTGATCGACGAATTTACCCGGCACTTCAAAACCGATCTCCATGTGGTTCATGCTGGCGATCGCTTCCTGAAAGAGCTTGCTGGGATTGTCGACCCCCAGGAGAAGCGGAAAAGGATTGGCTATCTGTTCATCGATTGCTTCCAAGAAGAAGCACGAAAAGTCAAAAATGCCGTTTTCCTTGCGCAAGGTACCCTCTACCCCGATGTCATTGAAAGCGGCGCAGCCGTCGATGGTCCAGCGGCAACCATCAAGCTGCATCACAATGTCGGAGGGCTACCCGAAAAACTTGGCTTTGAACTGATTGAACCGCTCCGGGATCTCTTCAAGGATGAGGTAAGGCGGCTAGGATCCTCCCTGGGCCTTCCCGATTCCCTGGTCTGGAGGCACCCTTTCCCCGGTCCAGGATTGGCCGTCCGTTGCCTGGGGGAAGTCACCGAAGAGAAGTTGAAGATCCTGCGGGATGCCGACCGCATCGTCGTGTCGGAGATCATCGCTGCCGGATGGTACCGAGATACTTCCCAAGCATTCGCCGTGCTGCTTCCAGTGCAAAGCGTTGGTGTCATGGGGGATGCGAGAACGTACGAGAGCACCATCGCCGTACGAAGCGTCAAGACCGACGACTTCATGACCGCCGATTGGTCTCACCTCCCCTACGAACTGCTCGCCAAAATCAGCTCGCGAATCATCAACGAAGTGCGTGGCGTCAACCGAGTCGTCTACGACATCAGCTCCAAACCCCCCGCGACGATTGAGTGGGAGTGAACCACGTCTGCTACCGGTTTTCTAAAGATCGATTGAAGCGAGGAAGGGCCCAAATGAGTCGACGCCCCGAGATGAATCTCAATGACTACATCCGAAATATCCCTGACTTTCCGAAACCAGGGATCCAGTTCAAAGATATCACCCCACTGCTTCTGAACCCCGATGCGTTTCAGGAATCCATCGACCGGCTCGCCGACCATTATGCAGGCCAGCAGATCGATCTGGTCGTTGCGGCGGAAGCGAGGGGCTTCCTGTTTGCAGCCCCCTTGGCGATCCAGCTGAATGCCGGTCTGGTTCCGATTCGCAAGCCGGGAAAACTGCCCTACGAAACCTTCCGATACACCTACGAACTCGAATACGGTTCCGACACGCTGGAAATGCACACCGACGCCGTACGCCCAGGTCAGCGAGTGCTGGTTTTGGATGACCTACTGGCGACCGGAGGTACGGTGACCGCCTGCTGTCGGATGGTCGAAAAACTGCAGGCCACCATCGTTGGCTGCGCCTTTGCAATCGAACTGATGGCACTTGGAGGTCGCCCCAAACTGGCTCCCTACCCCGTCTTCAGCCTTCTGGAACTTTGAGTCCGATATGGGCAACGACGAGCCGCTCAAGGAATCGGATGGGGCCAGCGATAGCCAGTCGGAGGGCCTGGGGTATCGTCGAGCTGCTGAGAAGGCGAAGGGGTTTCCGCAAAGCCCTGGGGTGTACCTGATGAAAGACCACCAGGGTCTGGTGATCTACATCGGCAAAGCGAAAAACCTCAAGAATAGAGCCTCTAGTTACTTTCACGATACCGCCATGCAGGACCCTCGCCTTGCCGCGTGGGTGCGCGAGATCTGCGACATCGACTTCCTCCCGTGCACCAGCGAGGTCGACGCGCTGCTGACCGAGAACCGACTGATCAAGGATATCCAGCCACGCTACAACAAGGAACTCAAAGACGACAAGACCTATCCCTACCTGATGATTGTGACCCACGAGGAGTTCCCACGAGTCGAGGTGACAAGGACTCCCAGGCAACGAGGCGCTAAGCTGTATGGACCGTTCACCAGTGTGGCTCAGTTGCGTGGGGCACTGCAGGTCCTGCAGCGGCTGTTTCGATTTCGCACCTGCTCTCTCGATATCGAGTCCGCTGATCCCCGCTGGCGTTGGTTCCGCCCCTGCCTATTGGCATCGATCAAGCAATGTTCGGCTCCTTGCAATCTTCGTATCTCCCGAGAAGACTATCGCCGCGATATCCGACGGCTCCAACTGTTCCTCGAAGGGGGAAGGGAACGGCTGGTACAGCAGATGGAAGAGGAGATGCGGCAGGCCAGCAAGGAGATGGCGTTCGAGAAAGCTGCTCGGATTCGCGACGAATTGAAGCTTTTGGCATCGCTGGATGAACGCGGACAGATCGATCGCCATGCACAGCCGGAAGTGTTTCAAATCGATCCCAAACGAGGCCTTCGAGGACTGAAAAAGATTCTTCAGTTGCCTGAAGTCCCTCGCGTGATCGAAGGAATTGATATCGCGCATCTGGGTGGACGGGAAACCGTCGCTTCCCTGGTTCAGTTTATCGACGGACTTCCATTCAAGCCGGGGTATCGCCGCTATCGCATTCGCGACGTCGACGGAATCGACGACTTTCGCAGCATCCATGAAGTTGTGTCGCGTCGATTCCGACGCGCCTTGCATCAGGACGACCCTTTCCCCGACCTCCTTCTGATCGATGGTGGTAAAGGGCAGCTCAACGCCGCACTGGCCGCCTTTCGAGACCAGCAAATCCAGCCCCCCGTGCTAATATCCCTGGCCAAAAGGGAAGAGGAAATCTACCGGCCAGGAGAATCCGAGCCACTGCGACTGCAGCGCAACGCTTTTTCGCTCAGGCTTCTTCAATACGTGCGAGACGAAGCGCATCGATTCGCTCAGCATTACCACCATATCCTCAGGAGGAAGAAAACCTTCGACGAAGATCCGCCGATGACACCGTGACTGGGTTCCCAACTGCTGCTTTCCGATTCATCCTTGAGGAAAAAGGAGGGCAGCGTCTTGCCCGGACACCGACCTGGGCAAACAATCGATCAGCTTTCCCGTAGCGAATGCATTCCGCTTGCGACTGCTATGGAACCTGCACGATGAGAGCAACATTTACGAGGCTGCTGGAAATGTCAGCCTGCTGAAACATGAATAAAGTCCGTAAGTCGATTGCCTGGCATGCCGCCAAGCTTTTGCATTCCCGAGAAGAAACACAGTGGCATCGAGCCAAGTGGAAGGCAGCACGCCGCCAGATCGGTGGCCGCATCTCGCCTCGGGACCTCCCGACCCACGAGGAGATCGAGTTTCAACTTCGCTCGATCACCCGGCAACTGGAAGGGGATCCCGAACAGGCAAACTGGCATCATCTGAAGGAAATCGCTCTCCAGGCGATGCAACGATGGGAAGAGTACCAACCTGTTCTGATCGGTTCCGTCGCTTCGGGTTCCGTACGGGACGGTTCGGATATCAATCTTGTGCTCTTTGCCACCAACGTCGATCGCGCTGCAGAAAAAATTGTGCAGGAGGACCCCGAAAGTCGATGGATCAACCAGCCCTGGACCTCCGGTGGATCTATTCCGTTGACCGGTCATGAATTGTCGACAACTAGCAGGGGAGTCCAGCTGAGGCTTTGGGTGGTACCCGAATCGGCAAGAAATCGCCCATGGTACGACCCCAATCGAAAACGCGAAATTCGGTCACAGAACATCCGTGAACTGACGCAATCGCTGCAGCACCTGGATGAACCGCACGATGTAGCCCCAATAGAACTCGACCCCTACACCTGGTTTTGCCAGTTGCTTGAGTCGCTGGAAGATGTGCCGGTCGATCTCAAAGAACATCCCGAAGGGGATCTGCTGTTCCACTCGCTACAGGTATTCGCACTTGCATCCGAGGAATTCCCCAACGACTTGGAAGCATTGGAAGCCGCCTTGCTGCATGATGTAGGCGCACTCACTGCAACAGACGACTGGCAGCAAGCTAGCCTCTCTCTGCTGGGAGATTCGATCACCCCCAGAACGGCTTGGCTGATCGAACATTGGCCTGATGCGCTGCTGGCATCCAAAAACCAATTGGGGGCGCGTGCCCTCCGACGACTGAACGATCATCCCGACTGGGATCTGCTATTGGCCCTGGTCGCCATGGATCAGCAAGGCAGAGGCGGCAATCTCGCGACACCATCTCTGGAGGAAGCGATTCACCAGCTTCGTCAACTCCATCTGCAATGCGAGGGACAGGAGGACGCATGGGACCAGTAGAGCCATCCAAAGAAGAACCGCCGTGTCACTATTTCCTACTGATCTATGAGGTGCCGGAGAATTACGCGGAGGCGCGAGCCGCATATCGCGAGGAGCACCTAGAGTTGGCACGGCGTTTCGAAGCATCCGGCCTTCTGCTTGGAGGAGCCGCTGGTGAACCGATCGAGCAGGCGGTCCTACTGTTTCGAAGCGCAGGCCCTGAAGTCGCGCGAGAGTTTGCTTCACTGGACCCCTACGTACGCCACAGAGTTGTGACCGCATGGAAGGTGCTGCGGTGGAACGTCGTGGCCGGCCACTGGCTTCCAAAAACTCGCTGACGCCCCCAGGCAATTACCTATCCATCGCCACAGCGAACTGCAGCCTTTCCTGAGCCGGGGAGACAAAGGAAATTCTTGCAAATCAACCAACGCTCAACGTGCCATAATGGCCGTCACCGGAAAATGGTCCGAAGGAGTCCTTCCTTCCGAATCAGCAGTGCGATCGATTGAGGACTCCAATACCTTCCAGTTGGAAGAAACAGCGATCCAGTCGATGCGTTCCCCATTGGAATTAGCGAGATCGAACCCTGAAAAAGTCCCCTCGTGATCGCCTCGCTGGGAATGAACCGCACGGAAGGCGTCACGCAGGAAGCTTGGCTTTCCAGCGGAAGCATCTTGAACAAATAGTGACTGGTATGGGTCACTGTCCTCCCCTGCATTGAAATCTCCAGTCACCAAGACATCACAACCCTGCGATGGAGACAACCTGCTGCGTTCCAAAGCCCAGCGAGTCAGCAGACGAGCCGATTCCAGCCTCGCCTTCGCGCCGCGATGATCGAAATGAACATTGATCCAAAGCACATCGGCAGCATCTTCTCGGTGTACCTCTCTCAACAGGACCCAGGTGGCGACTCGCGGCAGCGCCGCGTCCCAGCCGCGACTGGCGACTTGGTCGGGTGTCTCGCTGAGCCAAAAGGTGCCGCGGTCCACACATCGCCATCGATCCGATTTCCAGAAGACCGAAGCCATCTCCCCTTTCCGAACCCCATCCTCACGGCCAACACCATACGACTCGTAGCCTGGCAATCGCTCCTGAAGGAAATCGTGTTGGTCTGCAAGCGTTTCCTGAGTCCCCAGAAGGTCGGGCCCGAACCGCTCGATCAATGCTGCCAGATTCTCTTTGCGAAGATTCCAATGGTTCTCGCCATCGGCTGCAGTGCCGTAGCGAATGTTGTAGCTCATCACCCGCACCGGCTCCCCCGATATCCCAGCACTGGCAAGGAGGATCAAGTGGAGTCCCGCAAATACAAACAGAATCTGGAAAAGTGGGAGGACTGCACCGCAAGCATACGGCAAGCTATCCATTCGACGATTCATTTGATCCTCCGATTTCGGCGAAAAAAAGCTTGTCTCCGGGGATGAGAAAGCTGCGGTGACATAGACTTGCAAGGCATTTTACGAGCACTTTCGATCGATGCTGCGCCCTGTCCATTAGCTGCTGTAATGAATGCAGAATCAATAGCCGATTCCGCTGATGCAAGAAAGGCAACCGAGCGTATGCTGCGGGGTGGGCTGTCTTCCTGAGAAGGAACAGCTCCCGTAAAATACAGGTTTGGTTGGAGAACGGCGGAAGAGAATGTCACCAAGAAGGTCAAACGCATCGTGAAACGGATGTTCAATTTCTCGGCTGGCCCAGCGGTCATGCCGGTACCGGTATTGGAGCAGATTCGGGACGAGATGCTGTGCTTGCCGGGGGTCGGCGCTTCGGTGATGGAAATCTCTCATCG
The DNA here is from genome assembly GCA_040375295.1 of Planctomycetaceae bacterium. Lineage (GTDB taxonomy): Bacteria > Planctomycetota > Planctomycetia > Pirellulales > Pirellulaceae > JBEISR01. The sequence continues at coordinate 37,830 of JBEISR010000005.1, read as the reverse complement.
AAGCGATCCATTCCTAGCGATTCAGGAGGATGCCAAGCAGCGGCTGATACGACTGCTAGGTGTTCCCCAGACGCATGAGGTGCTTTTCCTCCAGGGTGGATCGCGTCTGCAGTTTTCCATGATCCCGATGAATCTTCTGCGAGGCCAAAGCCTAGCGGCCAAGTATCTGGTGACGGGCACTTGGGGGAAGTCAGCCTACGACGAAGCGATCAAGGAAGGCCCGGTCGATCTGGTCTGGGATGGAAAGGCGACCAACTACGATCGCTTGCCGGAACCATCGATCTGGGATCAGATCGGATCGGGAAGCTATCTGCACGTGACAAGCAACGAAACTATTCAGGGGGTGCAGTTTCAAGATCTTCCAGGTATGCCGGCCTGCCCCTTGGTCTGCGACAGCTCGTCGGACTTCCTCCACCGTCCCGTCGATGTCAGCCGCTATGGAATCCTCTATGCATGCGCGCAAAAGAACGCCGGACCTGCGGGCGTGACGGTATTGGTGATTGAAAAGGGACTTTTGCAACGATCGCAGAAGGATCTACCGGGATACCTTTCCTTCCGCAACCACGCCGAAAACGATTCGATGTGGAATACACCACCCACCTTCGCCATTTATGCATTGGGCCTAGTGGCCAAATGGCTGGAAGAAACCGTGGGTGGGCTGGAGGCGATGCTGACTCGCAACCAGAAGAAGGCTCGGCGACTTTACGATGTCGTCGATCGCAATCCACAGCTCTATCAAGGCCACGCCCAGACGTCGTGCCGTTCACTAATGAACGTCACTTTTCGCCTCCCGTCGGCCGAAGTCGAAAAGGCATTTCTGAAAGGAGCTCAGGAAGCGATGCTGGACGGCTTGAAGGGGCACCGAAGCGTTGGGGGGATACGAGCCAGCATTTACAACGCGATGCCCGAAGAGGGAGTCGAAACGCTGGCTTGCTATATGGAACAATTCGCGGCCCACCACGGTTAGCATCACTGGCGATACTCTTTTTCACTTTCCAATAACGAAGGTTCTCCCATGGCCAAACATCGCATCCTGGTGCTCGACCCGATCGCAAGTGAGGGACTCGAGCTGCTGGAAGCTCTTCCCGACTTCGAATACGAAACTCGGTTGGGCCTGAAAGGCGATGCACTCCGATCCAGCCTTGCGGAGTTCGATGGTGCGATCGTTCGCAGTGGCGTGAAGATCACGGCCGAGTCGTTGGAAGGAAATCGGCGACTGCGAGCGATCGTGAGAGCGGGGGTGGGGACTGACAATATCGACAAGAATGCAGCGACGCGACTTGGAATTGTTGTCATGAACACACCAGCGGGAAACACAGTGAGCACGGCGGAACATACTTTCGCCATGATGCTGGCTCAGTCTCGCTCTATCGCCCCAGCAAACCAGAGCCTAGTGGAAGGGAAGTGGGATCGTAAATCTTTCATGGGAACCCAACTAGCCGACAAGACGCTTGGCATCATCGGCATGGGGAGGATCGGTCGTGAGGTGGCAGTCCGAGCCCAGGCATTCCAGATGCGGGTTCTCGCGTATGATCCGTTCTTGACCGACGAGCAGGCGTCGAAACTGGGGGTCGAGCGGGTCGCGACGGTTCCGGAGATGTTGCCGAGGGCCGATTATCTGACGGTCCATACCCCACTGACCAGCGAAACAAAGTATCTGATCGGCCGCAAGGAACTGCCGCTACTGAAGAAGGGAGTTCGGTTGATCAATTGCGCCCGAGGCGGGATCTATGAGGAAGAAGCACTGATCGAGGGTCTCAAGAGCGGCCAGATCGGGGGAGTTGCTCTCGATGTTTTCGAAGAAGAGCCCTGCGCCAACAGCCCTCTTTTCGGAATGACCAACGTCGTCTGCACACCACATCTGGGTGCCAGCACAGAAGAGGCTCAGACGCAGGTAGCAATCGAGGGGATTCAACTCCTGATTCAGTTCTTCCAGAAGGGAGAAATCCGACACGCAGTGAATGTCGCATCGCTGGATGCCAAGACGATCGATGGGCTGCGTGGCTTCCTGGACGCCTCTCACCGTCTAGGACTCTTCCTTGCCCAATGGCACGGCGGCTCGGTCGATTCCTGCCGCTTGACCTACCGAGGCGAGGTTGCTGATCGAGAAACCCAGCTGCTGACGGCGGCCTTCTGTGCCGGGCTACTGGAGCGAGCGCTCGAAGAGGAAGTCAATATTGTCAATGCAGAATGGCTGCTGCGGGAAAGAGGTATTGAGCTTACGGAGAATCGCAGTCGTGAGATGGGGGCCTTCAGCTCGTCGATCGTCGCCGATGTGTCGGGCGGGGATGAACAGATGCGAGCTGGTGTGACGCTGTTCGGAACGCATATGCCTCGATTGATCTTGATCGGTGACTACCGCCTGGAAGCTTACCTCGATGGAAAGCTCCTGGTTTTCACCCACCACGATGTACCGGGAATCATCGGACGCGTCGGTACGGTTTTTGGAAAGCACCACGTCAACATCGGCCAGATGTCTGTGGGACGTGGCAGCAGCCAACCAGGTGGTCAGGCGATCGGTGTCCTGAACCTGGACGGCTCCCCACCGGTGCAGGCCCTCGAGCAACTTGCGGCGATCGAAGGAATCCAGCGAGTGCGCGTGATCGAACTGCCGCCGGCCGGTCAGTTCCCAGCGTGGCTACAGACTTGATTTTGCTGAGACAAAGCGAAGAATTCTTTCTGTTTGCAGACGCATCAAACAATCGCCAAATCGAATGGACACTGCACCACGCGAGGCTCTCGACCACTTGCAAGAGCGATGATGTGACAGGGCGGTTGCTAGGAGACTCTGGCGATGTATGAAGCAAAAAACACTCAGCGTGCGCTGGTTCGGATCGGTTACGATGGCCGCGTCTACAAAACCTTTCGCGGCGATCGCGCAAAGGAGCGTTTCGAGAACGAGTGCATGATCCTTCGCCATCTGGAATCCAGTGGCTGCAACTTCGTTCCCCGGTTGATCGCCGCCGATCCGGAGAAGCTAGAACTGGTTACCAGCAATTGTGGAGCTCGCGTGGAGCAGATGAGCGAAGGGCGCATCGAAGAGATGTTTGCCTCGCTGCAGAAGTTTGGAGTGCGCCACGACGATCCATTCCTGCGGAACATCACCTACCGCGCCAGCGATGGACAGTTTTGCGTCATCGATTTCGAGTTTGCAACGCTGGTCGATCCTAGCTTGGCAACTACCGGATCTACCACTGCCACCCCCGAAGGCTCTACCGTCCGACGGATGCGTTGGTCCGGTGCGACGCATCCAGGTAGATTCCGCCCCAACAATGAAGACTCCTTTCTTGGCATGCTATTGGACCGTTCCGGGATCCGCTATCTGGGAAAGATTGGGGAAGCCAGCACCGATCAGCAGGAGTTCCTATTCGCGGTCAGCGATGGGATGGGTGGGGAGAAATCGGGAGAGTTCGCCAGCAAGATTGCAATCGACAAGATCACGCTAATTCTCCCGAAATACTTCGGCCTGTCTTTAGAACGCTTCATCGCACACCACCAACAGATCGTCGTCGAGCTGTTTGAAAGCATCCATCAGGAGATGCTGAAGCTCAGCCGCTACGATCCAGCATGCCGCAACATGGGTGCTACGCTGACTCTGGGATGGTTCAAAAAAGACCATCTTTTTTTTGGACACATCGGCGACAGCCGGCTCTATCACTTGCCTGCTCAAGGTGCCATGATCCAGTACACCGACGACCATTCCCATGTCGGTTGGCTGAGACGCAATGGGAAGATCAACGAGCGGGAAGCGAGAATGCATCCGCGAAAGAATGTATTGGCTCAGGCGCTGGGGGCCGGACATCGGTACCTGATCCCTCAGGTTGGCATGCGGCAGGTTCACCCCGGTGACCAGTTCCTCCTGTGTACCGATGGAGTGGTTGATGGGCTTTGGGATCGGGCGATGGAGGAACTGACGCGCACGCCCTCGGCCGTGACCGCCGATCTTCCTCCAGCCGATCGATTGGTACACGAGGCGGTGGCGGAGTCGGGGCGCGATAACGCAACAGCCGTGGTTGTTGAGGCGATCTAGGTCAACCAAATCCGACGACGAAGCGAAATGGAAACTTGCAGGCAATGGGATCCTCAGAGCACCGACCAAACTGCCTCTGCATCGACGCGGTCGACCCGGAGATGGGCTTGGGCGAAATCCTGGTGGCGGCTGTGATCTCCGGGCACGGCGATCACAAAGCAGCCTGCCGCTCGGGCTGCCGCGGTGCCGTGACTGCTGTCTTCAAGGACCAGCAGTTGCTCAGGGGGCAAGTGGAACGACTTGGCCGCCTGAAGATAGATGTCTGGAGCAGGTTTGCCTCGAGCGACCTCGTCGCCACAGATCAGAAACTCAAAACGGTCTAGAATCCCCGCCAACGACAGCGCCTCCGTGGCAAAGGAACGACGGCTGCTGGTAGCAACGCACCGCCGAATGCCTCTGCGATCAAGCCCTTCCAGCAGCTCGGCCACTCCCGGCATCAACGCTACATCCCTAGGCAAAAGGATGCGGAATCGCTCCTCAGCTTCCTGCTGCAGCGTTTCCCAGTGATCCTCCAGTCGTTCAGCTTCGATCAGGACACCCCAAGCCTGCGGTGCTGGCTGTCCCATCATTCGCATTCGCACTTCCGGCCGGAAAACTTTCCCACGATCCTGTAAAATCTCACGAATGATGACTTCGTAAAGATCCTCAGTGTTCAGCAGCAATCCATCCATGTCAAAAGCGACCGCTTTCAACTGACGCAGTGTTCGACTCACCCCACGGCTCCTTCATCGACATCTTTCCGGATGAACTTCCCCATGCGACTCGGTAGCTTCTTTTCCGATCGCTCCCTGCATCCACTGCAGATGTCCGTTTCGTCGGTGCACGATGCATTCATTGCGATTCATCCGCTGAAGCTGGTGGCGTCGCTGCCCCAAAACACGGTGGCACCGCAGGAGGACGAAGTCCCACTGGCGCCGCTGTTCGATGCCCTGCTCGCCAAAGTCCGCGAAAACTCTTCGAACCGTCATTTGAAGGCGACTTATCTTTACGCACAACTGGACCCCGATCGCCACTCGCCTCCGATTCTTGGAATCGTGCCCCAGAACCAGGGAATCGATTCTGCACTCGACGCATTGACAACGGAGTTTCTCGAAATAGTTCATGAGTTGCTGCATGAAGCGCGATACCGTCGCCTGACGCCACAGCAGATTGAAGAGGCGCTAGAAACCGCAAGTCCACTGGGCATGCACCTGACCATTCGCTTCAGCATCTTTCGCAACCTGGAACTCTATTGCCGTGGCGACGCGCTGGCGACGGTCACGCCTTGGTCCCTATTGCCATGGAAACAGAAACGACGAGTGGACGTCCCGATTTATCGGCGGTTGATTCTTGGCTATCGCCTGAAACAGGAAACAAGCGATTCTGGAGAAAAGCTGTCGACGGCCAAGTTGCATTTGAAAACCTTCAAGAATATCCCTCGAAACGATATTGAAATGGTGCTACCCGGGACTCAGATTCGGATGTCCTGGAAAGACCACTGGAAGGCAGGCGCTCCTTCCTTTTGGGGAATTGGCATGCTTCTTTTTCGGATCGCCCGTGCCGCGTCGATGCTGGCGCTGATCGGTATCGTCAAGATGATGGCCACCACTGTGATGGCCGTGGGCGTCGCCTTGGGGGTACTGTTTTATGCACTGCGTTCCCTGTTCTCGTACTCGAACCTGAAAAAACGGCACCTGCTTCAGTTGACGAGGAACCTCTACTATCAGAATCTCGACAATCACGCAGGGACTCTGCTAAGGCTGCTGGATGAAGCCGATCATCAGAAGGCGGCCGAAGCGATTGTCGCTTACTTTCTACTGGATCGATCCCAGTCGCCGAGGACGACGCAACAAATAGCCGAAGAGGCCCGAGAGTTGCTGCAGGATCTTCTGCCAGGAGGTACCATCCACTTTGAGGCAGAAGAAGCGCTCAGGCATCTAGCTGGCTTGGGGCTCGCTGTATCCAACGCCGAATTCTGGCAACCGCTCGATCGCCGCCAATCGCTGAACAAACTACTGATGGGGTGAGATGAGACGAAATCCCGCTGGCCTTGAACCTGGGAATCCGCCATTGGACTAGGGTTGGGACCGATCCTGATAGACTCGCACCCAATCGATCAGGTATTGGGCAGGAAAGGGAGTATCTGGAGCGGGGTCTCCGACAAAGCCTCCACCGATTGCCAAATTGAGCACCACGTGAAAACGCTGATCGAATGGTGCTGGAAATGGGGCCTCTTCCGATTCCCAACGGGACTGTTCCTGCCACACCTCTCCATCCAGAAGCCACCGAATTTTCCCTTCCTCCCATTCGATTGCGAACTGATGGAAGTCGGCTGTGAAGTCTCGACTGGGGAATTTCTTTTGCTCCCCTGTGTGACGATTGTTCGGCCACCGGCCTCCGTAATGCAGAGTTCCCCAAAGAGTATCCGGTTCCTGCCCTTTGAACTCCAGGATGTCGATTTCGCCACTGGAAGCCCAGCCTCCATACCGATCTTCGGTTGGAAGCATCCAGAAAGCAGGCCACACCCCCTGCCCCGCCGGCAGCTTGGCTCGCATTTCAAATTTGCCATACTTCCAGTCGCCCCGGTTTTTGCTTCGGATCCGCCCCGAGGAAAAATCGCGTTCGGTCCCTTGAATCGAGGTTCTTTCTCGATGCGCTTCCAAAACCAGGACACCCCGCTCCACGCGCACATTTTTCGTCGCATCGGTATAGATCTGCAATTCATGATTCCCTCCGCCAAATGCATTGACCTCAATCTCCCATTTGGAATAGTCAAGCGACGGCCCATCGAACTCATCCGACCAAACCAGCCGCCAAGGCCGCTCCTGCGCCGACGAGCTCCCAACAAGTAGGCAAAGAAAGCCCAAGAAGCCAGCAAAAACCTTCATATCTTGCATCGCCTGTGCACCTCATTGATCGAACGGAAACTCACTCGTGGGCAGTCTAGCAGACCGCTATCGCCACAGGCAGGACTTCAGCCGGCTCAGGAAGGGCTAAAGCCATCTTCAAAGCCCTTTTCGACAAGGAATACCTTCCTCGATCGGGGTAGCCGTGCGCGAAATGAAGATCGCATAATGCAAGCCCCTAGCACGGCCGTCTCGGCCATGCAGCCCTTCCCCAGTTGGACGCCCGTGCCACAGCGAAAGATAGCAATCCGCGCAAATTGTGGGTGGCACCGATTGCAATGCTGCTATTCCACCCTTCCGTGGCATGGCCGTCTCGGCCATGCATCGCCAATCGGTCGGGATCCCCGCAGCCTGGGAAAGATAGCTAAACATGCAAAAGGTGGGTGGCACCGATTGAATTGTTCGAGGTAATGAATTGTTCGAGGTAATGGTGGCATGGCCGTCTCGTCCATGAAGCTAACCAACCCTAAACGGGCGGGACGCCCGTGCCACAGCGAAAGATAGCAATCCGCGCAAATTGTGGGTGGCACCGATTGCAATGCTTCCGCAACCTGGGAAAGATAGATAAAAATGCAAAAGGTGGGTGGCACCGATTGAGTTATTCCGCAGCCATGCATCACCAATCGGTCGGGATCCCCGCAACCTGGGAAAGATAGATAAAAATGCAAAAGGTGGGTGGCACCGATTGAATTATTTTCCGCAACCTGGGAAAGATAGATAAAAATGCAAAAGGTGGGTGGCACCGATTGAATTACGCAACCTGGGAAAGATAGATAAAAATGCAAAAGGTGGGTGGCACCGATTGAGTTATTCCCGCAACCTGGGAAAGATAGATAAAAATGCAAAAGGTGGGTGGCACCGATTGAGTTATTCCGCAGCCTGGGAAAGATAGCTAAAAATGCAAAAGGTGGGTGGCACCGATTGAATTATTCGATGGCAGGTTTACCCTGCGCGGCGAGGCTTCTCCTGATGCGACTCTTCTAGCAAAAGCCCCATCAACCGCTCAAACTGTTCGTGCGACTGGAAATGGACTTTCAGACTTCCAGCCCCTTTGCCGCGGCTCTGAAGTTCCACCTTCATCCCCAAAGCCATCTTCAACCGCGACTCCATCTGCACCACGTTGGCACTTCTTGCCCCCTTCGTCGGCTCACTCTGAACCTTAGGATCTGCAGCACCCGACTCGGCGACCAGCCGCTGCACTTGCCTCTCCGTCTCACGGACGCTCCACCCCTCCCTCTCCGCCCGCTCGGCCATCTCCTTCTGCCGATCTCCACCAGCCAATCCAAGAATGGCTCGCGCATGTCCTGCTGAGATGCGATCGGTCTGCACGGCAGCTTGGACGACCTCTGGAAGATCGAGCAGACGGACAAGATTGGCGATGGTGCTACGATCGATCTGAAGCCTTTTGGCCAGTTCATCCTGCGTGCACCGATGCTGATCGAGATAATTCTTGAAGCAGCTGGCCTTTTCGATCGCATTGAGGTCTTTCCGCTGCAGATTCTCCACAATCGCCAGCTCTGCCACGGTCCGATCGTCCGCTTCCCGAATCCAGGCTCGAATCGTCCTCCACCCAGCCACAATGGCCGCTCGCCATCGACGCTCACCACTGATTAATTGATAGCGATCCCCGATCTTTCGCACCAGGATTGGCTGCAGCTGTTCATGCTGTCCTAGGCTTTTGGCCAAGGCTTCGATCTCCTCGGCAGCGAATTGGCGCCGAGGCTGGTAGGGATTGGGATCGATTCGGTCGACCGGGATCTCTTCCCAGGGAGCAGTTGGAGGGGGCACCTGGGGAATGTCTCTATACCCCTTTTCCCCTTCGCTTGGATTCCCCGCCGGGGAATGGACGGGAACCGAGTCCGGACCAGTGCCAGCCAGTTCCTCCGGGGTTGTTCCCAGCAAAGCGGCAAGGCCGCGTCCCAGTCGTCGTTCCTTAGTCACGATCCATCACCTCCATGCACAATTCCATGTATGCCCTGGTGCCACGCGACCGTGGCGCATATTCCAGTACCGATTTCCCGTGGCTGGGAGCTTCCGCCACCGCAACGTCCCTGGGAATGACCGTCTCGAAAACCACCTCACCGAAAAAATCACGCACTTCTGCTTCGACCTCGCGAGTCAGATCCAGACCGCCGTCGACCATCGTCAGCAAGATCCCACCAAAAGCCAGCTTCCCCTGCCTTTTTTTCATCACGTCGCGGATCACCTCGATCATCTGCGTTAGCCCTTCCATGGCGTAGTATTCGCACTGGATCGGGATCAGCACCTCCTGACTGGAAGCGAGCGCCGACTGGGTCAGTGCGCCAAGCGAGGGTGGGCAATCAATCAGCACTAGATCGAACCCCGCCATCCCTGCGTCCAAGTGCTTTCGCAGCACACCCCCTTCGCTGCCCGAGGCGTGTAAACGATCGACATCCTGGAGGGTACGACAGCCGGGTAGCACCTGAAATTTTCGATGCGACGTCGCGAGGATACTGGAGCGAATCGATTCCTCCAGCAGCAATGGATGCTCGATGGCTGGAACCAGCCCCAGTCCGCTGGTGGCATTGCATTGTGGATCGAGATCGATCAACAGCGTTTGCGCGCCTGCGCGAGCGGCAGTTGCGGCTAGGTTGACCGCAGTCGTGGTCTTTCCCACGCCACCTTTCTGATTCGCGATGCACACAATCCTTGCCACCGGCAGCCACCTCCTTGCGGCTCCTGCTTGGCGCTAGCTTTACCCGCCGCTGCGCCTGTCTCAGCGGTTGGGATAATACGAATCCAGCCGATCGGATTCCATCCCAAAACCAAGAACTCCCCAAGCACCAAATTCGTTGCGGTTCCACGTGAAACCGCGGCCCGTCACCGAAAACTTTGGGGACCTACATCCCTCGGCGCGCCTCCTGCAACAAAGAGAACGGATGCGTCATCCGAACTCAAAATCGCCATCTCCCCCGAGCTTGGCTTTTGCTAGCCCGGATTGGGAAATACGCTTGCCATCTGCAGCTTTGCGAGCCTCCAGTGGTTGGCAAAGCAGGAGGGTTTCACGTGAAACTGGGTAAATCAGCTCAGTGGATGAACCACCAGACCACTGACCAGTTTCGGATAGAAGTAGGTGCTCTTGGCAGGCATCCGTTCCTGATGCAGACTGACGGCGCGAATGTGGTCGATGGTAGCGGGCATCACCAACGCCGCGAGTGGGTAGGTTTTTTGCCCCTCCAGCTTGCCGTGCAGACCATCGATCACCTCCTGGACCAAATGAACGTAGGTCGGCTTGGGCATCTCTTTCAAACCCAGCAAGTCTTCGAACACCAGGCGATGGAGTATGGCCACTCCCAAGCCTCGCCAATCGCCACTTTGGTCCGCTGCAATCTCCGCCATTCTCGCGCTCGCTTCTGGCTTGGCGGTGATCAGCACCCAGGCATCCGAGGCGCGACTGTAAATCGCCATCACTTCCTGTTCATCCCACCGTTCCATCTGCCTCCACACACCTTCCGCCGCCTCAGGGCCATTCCCCGCCGCCTCCAGCTCAAAATGCCCACCGAGTCTTTCCTTCAGCTGTTCGATCGTCATCTCCGGGACCCCTTCCAAGAGACGGTGGGTGGGTAGCACGACCAATCCCGGATCGTGCATCGAGACCAACTGGGTCAACACGAAGTTCGCCGGATGATCGGGAGGAAGGGTCCCATGCTTGGCCACCAGTTCGTCTCGATAATTGCAGGCTGTCTCGTACCGATGATGGCCATCAGCCACGAACATCGGAAGCGGTTCCATCAAAGCCGCTACCTGGTGGATGATCTGCATCTGGGTGATCGGCCACATGCGATGGAGAACCCCCAAATGATCTGTCGCCTCCAGACCCTGCACCCCTGCCGTCGCTTCATCAATCCAGTGCTGGATCTCATTTTCGGGATCGGGGTAAAGGCCGAAAATCTGACTGAGATTCGCCTGCGTCGCTCGCGTCAGTCTCAGTCGATCGTCCTTGGCTTTCGCATGAGTCTGTTCGTGCGGATAGATGTTTCCTTCGCCGAACCGCTGTAGCCGGACACGAGCCATAAAACCTTTGCGAATCTTGGTGCGGCCATCGACATCGAACTGCTGCTGGTAGGCATAAATCGCTGGATCCGATTCCAGCTGCAGCGTCCCATCTCCCTTCCAATCCCTAAAAATCCTCGCCGCTCGACGATAAATCTCGTCCGCATCCGGATCCGTTGCCTCCGGCCGATTCAATTCCAGTCGCAGAAAATTGTAGGGAGAGAGTCGGTAGAGATGATCCTGAAGCTGGCTGTCGACCACATCGTACGGTGGCGCTATGCAGTCGCTCAGTGATCCAACTTGCGCGAGGTTGTAACGTAGACCACGAAAGGCTTGGATCTGTGGCATCGGTCCGAATGCTCCTGGCAGCGTGGGCGATCGACAAGTCAAAGGGATCGCCGAATTGTAACGGATTCCCTGACCTCCAAAAGGTCGCTTGCGACCGGGATTTCCTAGCCTCCTTCGACTGGAGACCGCAGGCGAGCAAACGCCGCAATGGCCTCCTGGATAAAGGCCGCCAACTTCGCTGGATCCTTTTTGCCAGGCGCCGTTTCGACGCCACTGGCGGTGTCGACCGCATCCGGTTGCACCGCCTCAATCGCCTCCGCCACATTTCCAGGTCGCAAACCTCCAGCCAGTATCATGGGAGTCGATCCAAAAGATCGTGGACGCGGTACCAGTAGGTCCCAACGAGCGATTCGACCTGTCCCTCCCTTTTCCACGGGAGCATAGGCGTCGACCAACAAACCGCTCACCCCACTGGCAACCCAACTCTCCGCGCAGGCCACATCCGGATCTCCCCTCCAACCAATCGCCTTCATGCGTGGAGGACCGCTCCAGTCGACCCAGTCCTCTGGCCGCTCGGATCCATGGAGCTGGATTCGGTCCAGCTTCGCGGTCTCAGCCACCTGAGCTACCCAACTGGGGTCTGCATCGACGAAGACACCCACCCGCAATGCCTTACCTTGGGACGGATGGCTCCACGCGCCAACTTCTTCCGGCGCGATGTAGCGAGGGCTTCCCGCATAGAAGTTGAACCCAACCGCATCGGCCCCAAGCTGGACCGCAAGTTGGTAGTCCCGCTGGTCGACGATACCGCAGATCTTGATTCGAAAGTCAGGCTTGATGCTTTGCATGGCCTCTGCATTCTAAGGGGTCCGGTTTCTTGTCCCGTTCGCGATTGTACCATCTCGCAGGATTGACTACCGTTGGCCCGGCCCGTCGACGCTGTATCGCATTCGCGGAAGACAATCTCGTATGGGCTGTTTCATTTCTCTTTGCTGCACGGTGATTGGATGAGCAGACTTCGAATTTCAGGAGCTTCCGCGTTATCGCTGGCAAGCCTACTGACCCTTTGGGCAGTCGCCATCGCGCTCTGGAAGCCACAACCGATTCACCTCCTCGAACTGTATCAGATCGAAGGGGGACCTCAGTTGGTGGACGCGATGAAGGGAATCGAAACGGCGGAGTCCAGCCGGCCACTGCTTCGTCTTCAAAAACATCTCCAGCAAATCAGTCCCAACCACGCCATCCATCGCATCAAGGTGAGGGTGATCGAGCGAAAATCGGGTACACCAAACCAGGTAGCCTCACGTGCGATCCTGGCGGTGGAAGCAGACGGGAGATTGGAACTGCAGCGACTTCAGGAGGCCCTCCGCGGTTGGAACGCCGATTCCGGAACGCCTTTGGGAATGGATTCCACCGATCCCTCAGTCGACAAACAGAAACGATGGGCGGCATGGAAACGCGATATCGCCCGTCACCAACTGATGTTGCTGTCCGCTTCCGTCGATCGACCCGAAGTCCGCAAAATCGCCTCCGCCACCAGCATGGCGTCCTATCAGACATCAGACGTCTCTCAAGACCAATCCGTTTCACCTGCGTCACCCGAGCAGCAGTGGAAGAATCTGCTCGAAGAATCGTCAACTCCCCTCGCTGCCGCATCCCCCGACACCACCAACGTTCCGATTCCCTCACACCAAGCAGAGGTAGTGTGCCGTTCGGCCGGTTGGCACGCAGTCGCAGGCCCCATGCGTTTCGGCCGATTGCTGGCAGCCACAGCCACACCCCTCTTTCTATGGGCTACCTATCGATGGTTAACGCAGTTGGCCAAGTGGCGCGCGACTCGAAGTCGAGGTCCATGGACCCAATCGCTTCAATCGATGGGACTGCTTTCGTTTGGTAGGTTGGAATGCCCTGAAGAGCCTGCCTATCGTTCTGCAAATTCGTCCCGAAATTGGAACCTTGGTCGTGCTGCCGGGTGGTGTCTAGAAGTGAGTTGCTATGCTTTTCCTCTTCTGGTGATCGCCAAGGCAATCCTGAATCCAACCTGGGGACGGTTCTTTTTCTCCGAGCCCATCGCAGCGCTCCCCAAACTACTGGAATGGTGGTGACCCAAACCACAGGGAAAGAAGCGATTCAGCAATCACCCCTGCAAGCGACCAACCACACGGAAAGTGCTGCTGTGGAATTGCAGCGATCGACGGCTCAGCCTGTTCGTCGGCCACCCCAGCCCGTCCAACAAAAAGCATCGCCGGCCGATTCATGCGCTGATAGCCATGTGCTTCGGCATAGGCCCAAATTTTTGCAATGCGATCGCGGGGAATTGTCTTTTTTCGGCGACCACAAGGTTCGGTGGTGCCGATAGTAGGAAGTGCGGAGTGGTCCGCAAAGAAAAAATATGCAACCAAAAGGTTGGAATTCATGGACGAAGGCTCACTGGCTCTTAAGCGTTCACCCGGGCTGGGCATCGCAACGCTGGACCGATACGTGCCTTTGGAGACTCGCGAAACGATGGTTCGCGAGATCACCAAAACCATTCAGCGGGGCCTAGGTCCCTGTACCGTGATCGGTGGAATCGGCAGTGGCAAGAGCCTTTTGGCGCAGCGCATTGCGCAGCAGCTGCACCCCCTCTTCTCCCTAGTGCTGCTGCATGGGTCGACCCTGCGAAGCACCGGGAAGCTGTATCAATGCCTTGTATCCGAATTGGATATCCCTGTCGAATCGAAGGTAAGCCCTGGAATCCGTGCTGCCGTCCAGGAGTTCCTTGTGGCCAAGCCAACCGGCGATGGAGCGGGGCTGTTGATTCTGGTCGACGACGCTCAGTGGTGTTCTCGCCGCGTCTTCGAAGAGCTTCTGTTGATGGGGGATTGGACAGATGGACGAGTTCCTCGCGTTCGATACGTTCTGCTGGGGACGCCACATCTGGAGCATGTCCTCCTGCAGCCCCGCCTGCAATCCCTTCACCATCGTATCGCCTACCGAAGTTATCTCCCGTTTTATCGAGCGGAGGAAACGCGCGAGGTTATTCTAAAGAAGATTAGAATGTCGGGGGGCGATGCGTCGCAACTGCTCACTGAGGAAGCGATGCGGTCGATCCATCGCCAGACCCAGGGGAATCCGCGATGGGTCGACTACCTATTGGATTTCTCTCTGCGACTGGCCATGGATGAAAATAGCGGAACTATCCAACCACCATTGGTGGAACGTGCCTGGGTAGCTCTGCAGGGTCTTCAGCAGACCGATGGCGATCCGGTCCCTCAGAACCCGCCGGTCGACTCGGGGTCAGACGGGTGGATTGAGTTCATCGAGCTGAACCAGTCGGATTCGGAGTCGGCCGCCAAGGATGCTGAAACGCAATCACCTTCCCCTGCCAAAGTTCCAACGGTTGCTTCAACCATCGATGGGAATGAAGAACACCTCCACGGCAAGGGGGTGGAGTTCCAAGACCACGCAACCGCGAGCCACGGGGATGAAGGGCGATTCGCCGGCGTGGCGGCAACGGAATCACGCCCGAAGACTGGTTTACCAATGCCCCTATCGGATAGCCGAGATCTCCGGAATTCAGCGACGATTTACGATCACTGCCACGAATTCAATTCCTCTGCCCTGCATCGTTTTCTCGCTGCATGGCGACGGGAAGCGGGCCCGCAAAATGCATCCAAATCGACTCAGGCTACTGACGATCGGTTTCGCATATTAGAGATTTCTAGTTCGGAAAATCGTTAAGAAATCGAATTCTGGATTTTTGCGACGGTGGCCTACGTCGCAAGGAAGGGTCAAGACCATGAGTGCGGCAGCCATGCTGGATCGTTGCCAGAGTTCGGAGAAAAGGGGGAATATCGAGGGAAGCACCGTGGCTTGCATCGCGTTCTCCACCCATCGTGCGGAGGCTTTGGCTTGGTGGCCGATGGCATACCAATTCTTTCTCGATTGCGGCCGTATTCCGTCGGAGATTGCAAAACTGGATCGGATGGCTCCATCCCCTCCATCGCAGGGACGAGCAATACAGGGAGAGGGGTATGCCCGCTGGGAGATCGATGCTGCGCGTTGGGAGGATTCGGTGCTCGAGATCAGCAGCAACCAAATCCTACCCCGGCTCCACAACAGGACTCGTCTTTGCTGCTATCTGGGTTATTCTGAAGATCCATGGGTAGGTCCGCTTGGGCGAAGTTTCGAACGGGTCATCATTCTGGTGCCTGCGAAAGTTACCGGCGGTGGCAGCGAACTGATTCGTCGCATCCAACGGATGATGGCAACACATGTTCCGATCGCCGGCTACCTGGAATGCGGCACGTGCGGATCCTAGGTACACCCTGAGTAGTAGCTTCAGATGAAATCGTGTCTTGTCACCGGCGGCGCCGGCTTTATTGGGTCGCATCTGGTTCATGGACTTCTCGCGGAAGGGTATCGAGTTCGCGTGCTCGATAATCTTTCCACAGGCCATCGAGCCAATTTGGAAGATGTTCTCGATCGTGTGGAGTTCGTGGAAGGGGACATCTGCGATACCCAGACAGCGAAACAGGCAACCGAGGGGATCGACGTCGTTTTCCACCAAGCTGCTATGGCTTCGGTACCATTCAGCCTGGAATACCCGCTGGAGTCACATCGCGCGTGCGCGACCGGCACTCTTTCGATGCTGATTGCCGCGAAGGACGCTGGCGTCAAGCGGTTCGTTTATGCAGCCAGCAGCAGCGCGTATGGCGACCAGCCCTTTAGCTCCAAAAGGGAAATCGACATTCCTTCGCCTCTTTCTCCCTACGCGGTTGCGAAGCTCGCTGGAGAGTACTATTGCCAATCCTTTTTCCATAGCTTTGGTATGGAAACGGTTGGATTGCGATACTTCAACGTCTATGGACCTCGGCAGGATCCAAACAGCCCCTACTCGGCGGTGATCCCCCTGTTTGTGACGCGCCTGCTTTCCGGTCAGTCACCCATCATCTACGGAGACGGCCAACAGTCACGAGACTTCACCTTCGTCGAGAATGTCGTTCACGGTAATATCCTCGCCTCCAAAGCTGAAGGCATCGGAGGCAGAGTGATCAACATGGCCGAGGGACGCCAAACAACTCTGTTGCAACTCTTGACGTTGCTCGATCACCATCTTGGTACGGGGATTGTCCCCAAGTTTGAACCGCCCCGTGCCGGCGATGTCCGCGAAAGCCTTGCGGATATGACCCTTGCCCGGCAACTTCTGGGCTATGATTCCAGGATCGGTCTTGATGAAGGCTTAGCGAGGACCATCGACTACTATCGCTCCTGGCGCCCTTGAACGGGTCAGTGCCCAGAAAACCCCTCTGCTGTATTGCCGCTCACTCCGGTTTCGCCTGAGGCGGCTCCACCAGCCGAATCAGACGATCGGGCTCCAGGAGATCGTGCTTGGTGATGGTGCCGCTGGGCCATCGGACGGTCAGTAGGGGGAAGCGTCCATCCCGAAGTTGACTTCGTTCCATTCCAAAGTGGACCACCCGCTCGCTGGTCGATGCGTAGGAACCTCCTCCGTACACATTGCGGTGGATGACGCGTTCCTTCCCGTGAAGGCTCAGAGTCGCACCGATGGCGTCGCGGTTCGACTGCGTGCCCACCAGTTGCACCTTCAGCCAAGTTCCTTCGGACTCTGATTGATTTTCAACGATCGCCACATCCTGCAGAACGGTGGATGTGGCGAGGTCCATCTTTCCGTCTTGATTGAAATCGACGACGGCTAGACCTCGGGCCGAAACCGGCTTTTGGAAAAATGACCCCGCCAGCTCGCCAGCCATGCGAAACGATTTCCCGTTCAGGTTTTCCAGCAGCACCGGAAGCTGGTCGACGGGAGCGAGTTGGCTTTGCCGCACCGCATGCCCATTGACGGTGACCAAATCCTCATCTCCATCCAGGTCGTAATCGTTGAAGACGACTCCCCAACCGACAAATAGCGACCCCATCGCTGTCACATTAGTGCGGCGAGACATATGAAGAAAATTGAGCCGACTGGACTGCGAGTACAAGGCGCAAGTTTCGGTTTCGTAATGGGTAACAAACAGATCGAATTTGCCATCGTTGTTGTAATCCCCTACCCCAACACCCATGCTTCCATCAGGGGTCCCCGCGTCATCGAGCGCCGTTCCACTGCGAAGCCCTATCTCGGTCAGCCTGCCATCCCCTTCGTTGCGATAAAGATAATTCGCCTCTTCATCGTTGGCGACATACCAGTCGGTATCTCCGTCGGCATCCAGATCGCTGGCGAGCACCCCGAGCCCTCGGCCCCCGGGGGCCAAAAACCCCTTCGGCATCGGCTCGAATCTCCCATCTCCGAGATTCCTGAAAAAGAGGTGGTCGACCCCACGAAAATCGCGTGGTCCGCAGACATCTCGGACGCCTCGCACTACACATGGCGGATTGTTGTCGAAAGACCAGTCGGCGTAATGAGCGACCAGGAGGTCTAAGTCGCCATCCCCTTCCAAATCTCCCCACGCTGCCGTCGACGACCAATTCGGATCGACCAACCCAACCACACTGGCCACTTCCTGGAAGGTACCATCCCCAACGTTATGCCACAGCTGCAATCCACCGTAGCCCGTAACGAGCAGGTCGGGAAAGCCATCGTTATCAAAGTCCGATACGTGGACTCCATGTTGGTAATGGCGGGAAAGGTCGAGCCGTGATTGCTGGAGAACAGGGCGAAATCGCCAATCTCCAAGCCCCTGATAAAGCCATCCAGGGAGGCCAACGACTTCCTTTTGCTCGGCCCGAAACCTACCACCTTCCGCATAGGCCAAATCCACATGGCCGTCGCAATCGTAGTCGAAGGCGGCCAGCCCTCCCCCCAGCGACTCGATAATGCTGTAGACCTCATCTTCTCGCCCGTCGTTGTAGCGCACCTGAATTCCACTGTCGGCAGAACGATCTGCAAAGCGGATTCGGAAAGGCGTCCTGTCAGTCACTTCAGAACTCGGCGTCTCAGCCTGCCTTACCGAGGCTGCTGCCGAAGCGGCAGACGGACCAGAGGCCGGTTTTTTGTCGGCCGGACGGCACCCGGCAAAAAGAAGCAGCAGCGGGATGAGCCAAGCCATTGGAGCGGTTCTCATTCGTCCCCAACCCATAATGCCGCATGCCCCGAAGATGGCTTTCGAATCTCGCGGCGGGAAGTGGTATGAAGAGCTGTCGCAACCCAAGGTATGAAACCTCCAACCCAGGCAACGGAAAAGCGAGAGAGGAAATAGGATCCCCCGCCGCGAACAAGACGGGCGATGTCTAGAAGCAACAGGGGTCAGGGCTTGACGACCGCTTCCGCGGGCTTGGAGCCGACGGGCGATTCCGCCGCGATGGCCCCTCCCAATTGTATCACTGCCGATCGATGGACAGCGGCCTGCCCCGTATCACCCGATCGCGAGAAAAGAAGGTAGAGATCCTGATGGGCTTCGACCATCGAAGGATTCGCCTGGAGGGCCGCCTGCAGCCAGACACGCCCCTCGTCTCGCGAACTGTAGTGAAGCAGGTCATGCCCCACCTGGTAGAGCAGCTGCGCGTTGTTCTGCTGTTTCTCCGCGTCGATCAGCCGCAGATCGATGTCCTTGAGGAATTTGTTCCCCTCCTCCGTTTTGGCAAATAGAGGTTCGGCCATCGAGTCCTGCCCGTCTTGCGCATAGGCGCGTGCCAGAGCATAGTTCATATCGACATCATCGGGCCAAAGCTCCCGGAGGGGTGCCATCCGTTCGATCGCCTCCGTGGCGCGCCCCTCATCCAGCAGCGATCTACCAAGGAGTAGTTGTGCCTCAAAGTCTCGCTTTCCCTCCGCAACCAACCCCTCCAGAAGCGAGATCGCTTCCTGCGGTTTCTGGGTTCCTAGTAACGATTCGGCCATTCCCTTGCGAGCTTCGATCGAGGAAGGCTGCTGTTGTAGGTACTGGCGATAGTAGATCACCGCCTCCTCCCACTGATTCAAATGGCGCTTGGTTTCCGCCATTCCGAACTGTGCGGCTGCCAGATGTGGCTGCCGCTTGAGCGCCTCTGCAAATGCCTCACTCGCCTGGGTCCACTGCTGACGGTACTGCGCCAGCATCCCTAAGACCACGTACGGCATCCCATCCTGAGGCAGTTCTTTGGTCCAGATTCCGACCATCCCCAAAGCATCGCGGAACTGCATCCGAATCAAAGAGCCGATCGAAAATGCATGCAGCACTTCTCCCAGATCACTGCCTGCCTCCTGGATCAACCTGGGGAATTCCTTCGAGACTTCGGAAAGCTCTCCCATCTGCGCACTCAGCAGCATCGCCTCACGATCGACCTCAGTGGGGTTGCCTCCTAGTTGCCGAGCAAAACCGATGAGGAGCCCAGATCTTTCGAAGTTGCGGAGGTGTCTTTGGGCGCGCGCTTTGAGCAGCGAGGTTTCGCCGGTCATCCCATAGCGATCTTCCAAACGCAGCAGTGCGTCGTGCGCCGAGCGATCCTGCCACTGGGCTACCAATCGCCTCGCCGAATCCAGCTGGCGCTGGTAGACGATTCGGGAAACTCCAAAACCAAGAAAGGGTATGGCCAACAGCAAGACGATCCAGGAGCGCCAGAAACGGAATGTCTTCCAGGAGGGAACGCGACTTGCCCCAGAAACGCTCTCGGAGCCTTCTTCCCCCTGTGTGGTCGAACCAAGTTGCCACATGCTGGGCATCTCAGATAGCTCCGGCAGGCATCGACTGCGGGGAAGGATCTCCGAGGTGGGAGACCATGAGAAAGAAAAGCGGAGGGCACGGGACTCGAACCCGCAACCCCTTTCGGGGCAATTGATTTCGAATCAACCTCCTCACCATTCGGTTACCCTCCGAAATCGCTTGTATTTTGGGCCGAAGGGAGGTTCGTGGCAAGGCCCCCTCCTTGGGAAACCTGACTTTGCAGATGGCGCGACCTCTGAGGAGTAGGCCGGTCATGCCCCCGGGCGAGAGTTTTGTAGTTCCAGCAGTCCCAGCAATCCGATCTTCCCAAATCAGCTTGTACGGTTACCAGGAGCGGCAAGGCGGCTCCCATTCCTCAAGAATCCACTGGAATTCGATCGATGGCGCAAAAGAAAATCTTTCGAGTGGTGACTCGGGGCCCGGACGGGGAACTCCGGATTCGAGACTTCCATTCCGCCGAACCGATCTCGCAGATGCACCTCCAGGTTGGGGTAGACGACTGCAGCACCGACCTGGACTTGCGGGGAATGCCGGTCTTCAAGGGACTTGTTGGACCGTTTCCGGAGGGCCAAGAGATCGTCCGCTACGAGTCCCCAGAGGTCTTTGAGTTGCTGACGCGCGAGTGGGCGGTGGCACGTCCTGGAAGCCGTGCAGGACGTCGCGCAAAAATCGTCCAGGAGGAATCCTGAGTTGCAGGATGGGCCTTCTGGAAGCGATCGATCGCTGAGACACTTTCGCCTGGACGACGTCAGCGATCGGGAGAAAAGCTACCCCGCTAGGACTCGAACCTAGAATAAAGGAACCAAAATCCCTTGTGTTGCCAATTACACCACGGGGCAATGCGGACCGTTAGG
Source organism: Planctomycetaceae bacterium (assembly GCA_040375295.1). Lineage (GTDB taxonomy): Bacteria > Planctomycetota > Planctomycetia > Pirellulales > Pirellulaceae > JBEISR01. The sequence continues at coordinate 17,120 of JBEISR010000005.1, read as the reverse complement.
TCGCTGGTGTGCGGAAAGTTTAACGATTAGGCGAAGCGTTGACAACCGCAAAGGCCAGTCGCTGCATCTCCAAGGAGACATCGACCTGGACGATCTCCAACCCACTGCGGGACGGGTGGAGGGTGACGGGGGAGAAATTCAAGATCCCTGACACCTGGGTTTTTGCGATCCGATCGGCAATCGAAGTCGCATCCACGGCCGGCACGGCCAGGATGGCCAGTTCGGTGGCGGTCTTCATCAGGATCTCTTCCAGTTGATCGATCCCATGGATCGGAACGCCGCTGATTTTGCCTCCGATCAACTTGGGATCGCGATCGAAAGCAGCGACGCATCGAAAGCTTTGCCGCCAGAATCCCTGATGACCGGCGAGAGCTCGGCCCAAATTCCCGACGCCAATAATGCTGACCATCCAGGTACGGTCGATGCCGAAACGGGCCTGAAGGGTTTCGACCATGGAGGCTACTTGGTAGCCACACCCTGGCTTTCCTGCCATCCCCAGTTCGGCCATATCGCGGCGTACTTGAGCATCGCTGAAACCCAGGATTGCCCCTAGTGTGCTGCTGGGAATCGTCTCGACACCTTGCCGCTGCAGCATCTGCAATTCACGCAAGTAGAGGCCAGCTCGTCGCTCCGTCGGCTTTGCGATTCGATTGCCCGGCATAACCCCTCCGATCGTTACAACGCATAACAACGGTTTAGCTGGTCGGAACAAATTACGGAATCGACCATTATTTACCCAGCCCTCTCAGTTTACTTATCCCATCATATTTCCATAGACGATGAAACAGGTGCTTTGGGCATCTATTCGTTGACTCGTCTACTTTACCAACCTTGTCGCCAGGCGGGAGAGAAGGAACTCGGCAATTCGGGTTCCGTCGGATTGCCAGTGGCGCGTTTGTCCGGGTTGGGGAGCGAGATTCACTGCGAGAGGGAATGTCCGAAAGGAAGGTCAGGCGAAAGGGTTTTCGCCGACTGCCAGATGCTGCGTTCAGCTTAGATGGATCCAGGTTTCGAAGGAGAGCGAGAAATGAGAAAGCTGTTGGCTTTGCCAGCGTTGGCGGCGATTCTGTCCGCCTTCTCGGCAAACGTAGCTTCGGCTGCCTATTGCGGTGCGATCAGCTACGAAAATGCGGGTGTTGTCAGTGGGGATCCTTGTGCCCCACACAGTCACACCATCATGAAGACGGTCCGACGAGTGGTCTACGATCAGGAAGTGGTCCAAGCAACTCGATCGGAATACCAAACGGTGTATGAAGACCGCGAAGTACAGCGGACGCGTTACGAGCGTTCGACCGAGTACCGCGAGGTCAACTACACGGTCACTCGTCCTGTGTACGAAACACAGGAGAAGGTGATCAACTACACGGTGATGAAGCCGGTGTATGAGACCCGCACCAAGCAGGTCCAGTACACGGTGCGACGCCCTGTCTACGAAACGCACGAGAAGGTGATCAATTACACGGTGATGAAGCCGGTGTACGAGACCCATGAAAAGGTCATCAACTACACCGTTCGTCGTCCAGTGTATGAAACCCGCCAGAAGACGATCAACTACACGGTGATGAAGCCGGTGTATGAGACCCATGAAAAGGTCATCAACTACACCGTCATGGTCCCTGTGCAGGAAACTCGCGAGCGGACGATCAATTACACCGTCATGGTTCCCGTGACGGAAACTCGTGAACGTACCGTGACTCAGCGGATCACCAAGCCGGTGAATTACACCAAGACGGTCATGGTCCGTGGTGGAAGCTGGGAAACCCGCTCTGAAGAAGTCCCTGGACCAGTCGTCCGACGCACCATTCGCGAACCGGGCAGCTGGGTCTTTGACGAGGCGACTTGCAAGTGCGTTTATGTTCCTGGTGCCTGCCGCACCGAGTGCGTCCAGTGCCCGCCCAAGACGATCTGCAAGAAGGTTTGGGTTCCCACCTGCGAAGAGAAGATCATCAACTGTGTTCGGTACGAAACCGAATGCATCTCGAAGGTGGTTCCTTACACCGTCTGCAAGATGGTTCCTGAGTGCCGCACCAAGACGTCGACCTACACGGTTTGCAAGATGGTTCCGGAATGCCGGAGCAAGACCTGCACCTACACCACCTGCCGCATGGTGCCCGAGTGCCGTACGAAGGTCTGCAACTACACGGTTTGCAACTGGGTTTGCGAACCGCGCAGCAAGACCTGCACGTACACCACCTGCCGCATGGTGCCTGAGTGCCGTAGCAAGACCTGCACCTACACCACCTGCCGCATGGTATGCGAGCCGAGGGTGAAGGACGTTTGCTACACGGTTTGCACGATGGTTCCAGAACAGCGATCGAAGACCTGCACCTACACGGTCTGCCGGATGGTTTCGGAATGCCGCACCAAGACGGTCCCCTACACCGTCTGCAATGCAGTTCCCTACACCTGCACCGTGAAGGTGGCCAAGCGAGTTTGCGTCCAGGTTCCCTACACCTACACCCGGTGCGTTCCCCGCGTTGTCTGCGAAGAAGTGCCGGTGACCGTCAGCTGTGGAAACGTTGATCCTTGCAGCAGCAATGGCAACGGCCTCGGCGGCAACGGTGGGTTGTTCAATGGACGGATTCGCAATGGTCTGCACAACCTGATCCATGGCGTCGGCGGATGCGTCCGCAACGTGCTCCATGGTGGTTGTGGCCTGCTGGGTGGTTGCGGTGCCGGTGCTGGTTGCAGCGAAGGCTGCGACAGCGGATGTGCCGCTCCTGCTGCCAGCAGCTGCGACAGCTGTGCCGGCTGATTCCTGAGTAATCCCAACGCGTTCACCGACTGATAGCAGCATCGGTGATTCCCTCGAACTGGCCGGGCCCCCAAGCCCGGCCAGTTTTTTTATCCCCCCACCGGCTCGCTGGGAGACTTCCTCCAAGTCGGCTACAATTCGGACCGCCCTGGTTGTCCCGGCCAAGATCCTCCCCTTAGGGAAGTCCACTGCGTGTCCGATTCCATCGATATCGATTCGAACCCAACGAAAACGACTCCGCGATCGGCCCTGCCGTTCATTTTTGTCACCGTGCTGCTGGATGTGCTTTCCTTCGGAATCATCATCCCCGTCCTGCCCAACCTACTCAAGCAGATGGTTGGTGGTGATGCCGCCATAGCCGCCAGCTACTATGGGCTCTTTGGCACCACCTGGGCCGTCGCTCAATTCTTTTGCGCCCCGATCCTAGGATCGCTATCCGATCGGTTCGGAAGACGTCCCGTGCTTTTGCTCTCCTGCCTAGGGCTTGGACTGGACTACATCCTCATGGCGCTCGCCCCCACCTGGCAATGGCTCTGGCTAGGTCGGTTGCTCTCCGGGATCACCGCCGCCAGTTTTGCTACGGCAGGCGCCTATGTTGCTGATGTGACGCCGCCTGAAAAACGTGCCGCCAGCTATGGCATCTTCGGCGCAGCCTTCGGGCTTGGGTTCATCCTCGGTCCCGCCCTTGGCGGTATCCTCGGAAGCATCCACCTGCGTCTCCCCTTCTGGGTCTCCGCCGCGCTAGCTTTGGCCAATGCAGCCTATGGGTTCTGGATCCTCCCAGAGTCGTTGCCTCCGGAGAAACGTCGCAATTTCTCCTGGAGCCGCGCCAATCCGATCGGAACATGGAAGTTTCTTTTCTCGGTACCTTCCCTGTCCCGGCTGGCTCTGGTTGGCTTCCTCTACCAATTGGCTCATCAAGTCCTGCAGAACGTTTTTGTCCTCTACACCCAGCATCGCTACCTCTGGAAAGAACGAGAAGTGGGGCTTGCCCTGGCTGCAGTTGGAGTCGGAAGCGTCGTGGTTCAGGGCTTTCTTGTCCGCCGCATGATGGCTCGATTCAATGAGCCGATGCTACTATTGACGGCACTCGTTTTCGGGATGGCAGGCATGCTGCTCTTCGGCACTGCCCCCAACGCCTGGTGGTTCTGCCTTGCCATCCCTGTCATGGCTGGAATGGGATTCTTCATGCCAGCGCTGCAGGGCATGATGACTCGACAAGTCGATGTCCAGCAGCAGGGGCAACTTCAGGGAGCTACCGGAGCCCTCCATTCGGTGGCCGGATTGATTGGCCCCATCCTCTTCACCTCCTTGTTTGCAGCGGTACTGGAACGAGGCGGTGCGCCCTTCTGGTCCGGCCTCCCATTCTGGGCTGCAGCCTTCCTCTTGCTTCTAGGAATCTTTGTCGCCCTCCCAGCCGCTCGCTCCTATCGAGATTCCTAATTCTCTTCTTTTCCAAAAACCATCGGCGCTAGGATGCCGGCAGGGAAGTTCTTGCGGGAATTCCCTAAGGTTCTAGAAAGCAATACTGGAAGTTCTGCGTCATCCCGGCCACAATGCATAGTTGTCCACGCGCTATTGATCGAGGGAGTCCTTCATGCAGTACGTTTTTCGACTCGCGGAATTGCTGGGCCATACTCCGGACCGCCACAAGCGGCCGGGGACCATCAAAGCGATCGTCGAATACACCGGTCTGGATCGTCATCAAGTCGCGGCTCTGCTGAAAAACGAAGCCAAATATATCCCTTTAGAAGCTCTTTCGCGCCTGTGTGACTACCTGATCGAACATGGCTACGCATCGGCGGAAGAACTTCCAGGTGCGCTGTTTGCGATCAAGCCAGAGAACTTCTGGGAACTGCTGGCAAGACGCAAACGCCTGGAGATCTGTGTGGGAGTGCGGCGCCCCCCCGAGTCCGATACTGCCGAATCCGCCTGGGTGGTCGCCAGCGACGCGGTGCTCGTCGGAGAAGTTCTCAACGGAGTCTCTACCCTCGGCGGCACCGCCAAAGCAAGAACGAACTCCCCCAATCCAGCCTCGCGAGTCTCCGACTTGCCACCTCATCCTGAACATCTTCGGCAATCGCTGGTCTGGAGCCCTGGGACGATGCCACCGGCCGATGTCCAGAATGCCGCCAGAAATATCCACTCCGACTTCTGCGAAGGGGCAGGTGATCGGGCTCTGGTCTGCGCGGGCAGCGTCAAGAGCAACCCCGTCGTTGAGATGGTCTTCGCCAATGCCTTCGCCGGCACACCATTTCAGTCGGAAGACGACGTCGAAGATGCTTCGTTGCGACGATGCCCCTTTTTCCTGAGATACCGCGACACCGACCCCCATCCCCCATCGCTCGCCGCCGGCCTGAAACTCAGCCGCAACCAAAAGACCACGCAACCTGGCCTCTACTATGAGCGGGAGGATGGGAAGTGGGAGTTCGCTGGGGGAGACGGCAAACGGGATGCGGCACTGGTGTTCTACATCTATCGCGAATCGCTGGGGCAACTGGAAATGGTGCTCAGCGGCTTCTCCGGCCGCGCCACCCGCCTGCTGGCAAGAACTCTTGCCCACCGCGCGGAAGACTTCTGGCCACCGGTAGCCCATGAAAACTACTGTCAGGTCGGTGCTTTCATCGTCCAGTATGAAGCATCGCCAGAAGCCAGCGATCCTAGCGATATTCTGCGAACCGATCTACTTGCCAACGCGTCGATCCTTCCGATCCCTGCTAAAGCGATCTCCAAGCGACTGAATTAAACCTCCGACAGATGCGGAGATTGGGGCGCAGACTAGCAAGTCCAAACGAGGCGAGTAGAGCGCGGCTGTGGTGGCTTCGAGATCCCGTAGTCTAGCTTGGCTACCTTTCTGCGAGGAACCAAATTGAAAGTCATCCTAACGCTTCTTGTCCGCGATGAAGCCGACATCATCCAGCAGAACATCGATTACCACCTCTCCCGAGGAATCGACTTCATCATCGCGACCGATAACCTGTCCGTGGACGGCACCAACGAGATCCTGCAGGAGTACGAACGCCAAGGCGTTCTGGAATTGATCGAGGAGAAACAAGACGATTACGCGCAGTCAAAATGGGTGACGCGCATGGCTCAATTGGCAGCCAAAAAGTATGGCGCCGACTGGGTGATCAACAGCGATGCCGATGAGTTCTGGTGGCCAGAAACGGGTACGATCCAAGAAACACTGGCATCATTCCCGGAATCGATTCTTGCAATTCAAGTTGAGCGTACCAATTTTGTCCCGATTGACGATGAATCAGATCATCCACTTCGAAGAATGCTTGTCCGAGAGCGGAATTCTTTCAACGGAAAAGGTAAGCCCCTGCCTCCAAAGGTCATTCATCGCGGAATGGCCGATGTGCAAGTTGGTCAGGGCAATCACAAAATCGTCATGCCGGACGAAAGCATGCTGGGTTCCTCCGATCAGATCGTCATTTTCCATTACCCGCTCAGAACCTTCCGACAACTCCAAAACAAAATTGTGCTTGGAGGTGCCGCCTATGAGCGAAACATGGAATCGACGAAGCGGCAGGGTGCCGTCTGGAAGCATCTTTATTCACTACACAAGGAATCGAAACTTGAGGAATGGGACCGATCCCAGATCCAGTCGGAAGAACTGCTTCGCCTAGGCATCATGGAAGGAACACTGATAGAAGATCATCGACTCGTCACCTACCTGAAGGAACGGGGCTTCCTATGAATAGGAATCGGCATCGAGCGTTGGTTGCCGGTTGGTTCAGCTTTGAAGGTAGAAAAGCAACCTTTGGCGACGTGCAGGCGATGGAGGTAGTTCGTCGCTGGCTTGATGAACTCGATTGCCCTTACGATGTCGCTGGCCACCCGCAAAACCGAGTCGATGGGGTCGATATCGAGCTTGTAGATCCGAATGACTACTCCATCTTCATTTTCGTATGCGGGCCCTGGGGTGGCGGTCGTTCCCTGCTTCATCGATTCGAGCATTGCTTCAAGATAGGTGTCGACCTTTCCATTCGAAACAGTGCGCATGGCTTTGATCTTCTATTCCCTAGAGAGTTTGCTTCGACTCATCAGCCCGATCTAGCATTCGCAGCAGGAAGCCATGAAGTCGATGTGGTAGGAGTTGCACTGGTGCACCCCCAACCGGCTTTCGGCGAAAGACAACGGCATGCCGAAGTTCAGGCGGCTGTGGATCGCTATTTTGAAGTATCGGGTGCGGTTCGCGTTCCGCTGGATACTTTGCTACATGAGAACACTGCCGGAATCGATCATGTGGCTCAACTGGAAGCGATGATTCGACGAGTCGATGTCGTGATTACATCGCGGTTACATGGTCTTGTTTACAGTCTAAAGAATGGCATCCCCGCCTTGGCGATCGACCCGATCGCTGGCGGCGCCAAAGTGACAAGCCAAGCGACAGCCCTAGACTGGCCTCTTTTGCTTGCAGGAGATCGAGTCGATTCCGAACAGATCGCTCTTGCGATCCAACAATCGAAAACGCAGGAGACCCGAGAACTCATTGAAAAATCCCAAAAGACCGCAGCGATTGGGATTGAAAGAATCAAGAACAGCTTCCAACACGAAATCGCCAACCGCCTGGAGATGTAGAGCTTCTGATCCTCACCTCCCGGCACCTCCCAGCGATCGCATATCGGTTCCCCGGAAAGATTCCAATCGCTCCCGAAATCCCAGCCTCTCACCAAGGGCTTCTCTCAGGAAGTCGCAGGCCTTCCTGGTGGGCCTCCGGTCGGTCTCGGATAGAGACAGCAGTTCACGGGACAGACATCGTGGCTGGGACCAAAGCTACCCAAGGCCGGTTTGTCGCTCCCCGGCGTCATCCTCTCCACCACCAACTCCCCAATCATCCGGACAAAGCGTCGATCGGTGCCGACGGTTCGAATCCGATGCAACTGAATCCCCAGTTCCTGGCAGATGCCAGCCACCTCTTCATCGAGGTCATAAAGCACCTCCATATGGTCCGACACGAACCCTATTGGCTGGACTAGCACATCTTCCAGCGGATGATCCGCATGCAGTTCCCGAATTCGATCCCCCACATCAGGTTCCAACCATGGTTGCTGCGGCGGTCCTGATCGACTCTGGTAAGCCATTTCCCATGTGCCGTGCCCTGCTCCCTCGGCGATCAATCTTGCGGTCTCGGTCAACTGACGTACGTAATTGCTGTTGTCGGACATCGCCATCGGGATGCTATGTGCGGTAAAAAGCAAAGGTGCTTTTTCGCGCCGAGACTGCGGTAGCTGCGCCAGCGCCTGCTTCAGATATTCCACCTGTGGCTCTATAAAGCCCGGATGGTTGTATGGCATCCTCAGCTTGTCGACTCTGGGAGCCGATTCCCCAATCTTCTGCCTGGCGTCTTCGATATTCTCTCGATACTGACGACAACCGCTGTAGCAGCTATAGGCGGAAGTGAAGAATGCGAGGGCATGCTTCCTGCCGTCATCCCGCATCTGCTCCAGAGCCTCGGTCAAATAGGGACTCCAGTTCCGATTACCCCAATAGACCGGAAGATCAATGCCCTGCTCCTTGAAGTCGGCTTCGATCGCCGCCTTCAGATCGCGGCACTGCTGCTGAATCGGGCTTTTACCGCCAAAATGGTAATAGTGCTCGGCCACTTCCAACATCCGTTCCCTAGGAACGTTCCGGCCCCGCAGCACATTCTCCAGGAACGGAATCACTTGCTCGGGTGACTCAGGGCCACCGAAAGAGACCAACAGCAACGCATCGTACATTTTCGCGACCTCGCATCTTCTACTGACAATAGGTCAACCCGCATCGTGGGGACCCGACCAGGCCCCGCCCATCCGAAGGATCGCGACCGGACCTCGATGGGGACCGATTCGATTTTCTAGGGACAAAAAAAAATCGGCTGAGTTCAACTCAGCCGATTTCCTATGACCCCGACGGGACTCGAACCCGTGTTACCGCCGTGAAAGGGCGATGTCCTAGGCCGCTAGACGACGGGGCCAGATGTCAGAGGTGCCGTGACAGAAACATGTTTCTTCAAGCAATCCCGACCTGGATGGACCAAGTTTTATCGGGACTTTAGAGTTCGGTCAAGACACCCAAGAACTATCGGTGATTTCCCGGGGGTCGCTTGACCAATTCATCGAGCGAACTCGATCCCCAAATCGCGTGGGAGCAAACAAACCGCTCGGTTTTCCGATCTCCGAAGGCTGCGACTACTCTTCCAAAGGATTGACCGCAGGAGGAAAACCACCCGCTTCCTCGGGAGCCTTTTGAATCGCTTCAAAAACCTCGCGACGGTGGACTGGCACCTCTTTCGGCGCCTCGACCCCTAAACGCACCTTGTCACCACGAATCTCCACCACGATGATCGTGATGTCGTTGTTGATGACGATGCTCTCATTTTTCTTGCGGGAGAGGACTAACATGGCATCTCTTCCTTAAGTCGGGGCTATCCGATCTTCGCCAAGGTTACCTCCACGCGTCAGTGCGTGGACCCAGCCCTTGCGGTCGCCCGTCCCAAACCCTTCCGTTTGCGTCGCAAATCCAAAAGCGAAAAAACTTTGGAACCCGTCTTGACAGCACAATGCACCAGCGTTCCTCTTTCCACTCTACGTGCGACTTTTGGGTAGTCAAGCAATTCCACCTGATTGGAGCGATTTTTGCACGCATTTTTTTGGCCCTGAGGCAAATGTAGTCCGATGCGCGGAGGAGTGGCTAGGGAATGATCACCAGCAACCAGGTTCCGAATGGGTTCGGGTGGTCCTGGTTCATGACCTTTTTGGTTTTTTTCCTGGCCGGAAGCGACCGGATTCCGGGAGTCAATGAGTCGCACTATTGGGCCAAGGCAATGCATGCCTGGAACCCGACTTGGGGGGGGCCTGATTTCTTTCTCTCCTCCCCCGACACGCACTGGCTTTTCTACCGCTCCGTCGGGGCGCTCACGCTACTGCCCCTTTCCCAGGAGTCCACCCAGTGGATTGCGAGAGGGCTTCAGTGGGGTTTCCAGGCGTTGGCCTGGAGCTGGATGTTAAGGCCCATCACCGGCTCCCCCTGGTGGATCGCCGGGACTGCGGCAGCCTTTCTCAGTTGGGTCCGATTCTTCCACCTGTCCGGGGAGTGGGTTGCTGGAGGCGTGGAAGCGAAGGGGTTTGCTTATGCATGGGTCTGGCTGTCTTTGGGCTGTGCTCTGCGCCAGAGATGGAGCGGATCGTTATGGAGCGGCGGAATTGCCACGGCCTTTCACGTCTTGGTGGGAGGCTGGTATCTGATCCTCCTGGCCGGATCGATCGGTCTCTCGCTGGTTCGCTCAGGCGCCTGGAAACGAATCTCGCTGCGATGGCGTGAGGTCCCTGCCCTGCCGGTAGCAGGGGTCCTCGGAGGCGCCGTTTTGGGCATTGGCGCATCACTGGTAGGTCTGTTGCCCGCTTTGCTTCAGGACCGCGCCAGTAGCCTGGAGGATCGCTGGATGGCCCCCTGGATCTACGTTTACGATCGCTTGCCTCATCACCTGGCGCCAACGCAATTCACCCCAGATCGATGGGCCATGCACTTGATTGGACTAGCGCTTTCCTGGGGAATCTGGCGATTTGCCAATCGCTGCACAAAAGCCCATTCACCTATTTCGCGCGTGGCAGGCTGGCTTGCTGGCATGACGCTGATGGCTCATCTACTTACGGTGACGGCCTACCTAATCGATCTCCTGACGAACGGGAGGCTGGAGCTTCTGGCGGCTCAGTGGCTTCGCTTCTATTGGTGCCGATGGGAAGATATCGCTCCTGGCCTGTTGCTTGCGGTCAGCTTGGGGCGTCTTGGCTCCCTCGATTCCACCTGGCTTGGCTCCAAAGATCCCGTTTCAATGCTGCCAAGGCGGTCCTTAAAAAAGGAGCCTAGCGAGTTACACTCTGCAGCCTTTCGACTACTACTGCTGGCTCTCTCACTGATGGGATGGATCCCGCTGGTCCTTCGCCTGAGCGACCCATTGAGAGATCGTGTCGCCCCCGCCGACCGGATGCTTCTGCAGCAACCGGCGACTCCCGACACCGCCTCCCTCGACATGGCGCAGTGGCGTGCGGTTTGCCTTTGGGCGAAAGAACATACCTCGCCCGACTCGCTTTGGATCACTCCGCGTTACCAAAGCACCTTCCTGTGGTACGCTGGTCGTGGAGAATACGTCAATCAGAAAAACATACCGCAGGATGCCGGGGGGCTTGTGGAGTGGCAAAAGAGAATGGCTTCCATCTATGGTCCATCTCCCCGGGGTGGACGCGGCCAAGTCTCCCAACTCTCCTGGTCCGAAGCGGAAGCTTGGGGCGTCGACTTTATTCTGCTGGATCGCCGAGACAATGACGACCTCCCACTCTGGCCGCTTGCCTACCCTCTTGAACCGCATCGCAACGAACGGTTTATGGTGTTTCGCATCTCCCGCGGGCCCCGATCCCAGGTGCAATGAACCCCAGCCACATCCGAATTGCCAACGACGCCATAGTGGCAGCATGGAAGAGGGAGCAGGAGGTACGCGATGAGCCACGATCAGGGAACAGCTACCAGCCCGAGATCAACCTCCCAATGGGCTCAGGTCATCCGAACGCAATTGCTCCAGACCAATCGGCGATCCCCAGTGGCTGACCGCACCAAAACCAGCTCGCTCCATCCGCCGCTGTCCTACGGGAGGCACCGTGGACCGGCGCGTTCTTCCAGCCACTCGGCGGCAGTAGCCATCGTGCTGGACCCATGGCAGGGGTCCTGGCGGATCCCCTTGCTGCTCCGACCCTCTAGAATGCGTCACCATCCAGGTCAAATCGCTCTACCCGGCGGCAGGCTACAGGCTGGGGAGAGCTTTGAACAAGCGGGGGAACGGGAGCTTCGTGAGGAACTGGGGCTGGACCAAGCGGTACTAGAGTTTCTCGGAACACTGTCCGACCGATACGTTTATGCCAGCGACCATCTAGTGCGGCCGCTGGTTTTTCTTTCCCACCAGCCTCTCCACTACTCACCGCATTGTGATGAAGTCGCAGCCTTGCTCTTCTTCCAGCAGGCTCAGTGGCTTTCGGAGAGCTGCCGACATAGCCGACTTCTGGACGACAGGCCATGGACAGGCGCCATCCCCGGTATCTGCCTGGAGGGCTTTTTTATCTGGGGCGCAACCGCCATGATCCTCGAAGACTGGGTGGCCTCCTACACGCAGTCGGAATCCCTCCTAGACACCCTGCCTCTGGAGTGAACCGCCAGGACCAAGGCACCCTGGATAGGCGGGTAGCCCTGACGCGATCTTTCCATTCGGAACGGAGAAAGATTCGCATCGGTACGATCCCCATGCCGTCGCCAAAGCGACCTTCCGTTGATGGTCTCGCCATCCGAGCTGAAAGATACTATTCTCTGGAGATTCTATCGCAGGAACATCTGGGAGATCTGGAAGATGATACGTGTTGGAATCCTGGGGGCCTCTGGATACACAGCTTTGGAATCGATGCAATGGCTGCTGCGTCATCCCCAGGTGACGATCACGGCCGCAACCAGTCGGCAAGGAAATGGAAGCCCTGTTTCCGAGATGCATCCTTCGCTGTTTCGTCGCCTGGAAGTGCCCGTCGAAGATCTCTCGAATGAAGCGCTGCTGGAGCGATGCGATGTGGTTTTCTCCTGCCTGCCGCACGGCGCCTCCGCTCATGCCGTCAAAGACCTGCTAGCGATTGGAGGAAAGGTAATCGACTTGAGCGCGGATTATCGCCTGAGCACTCCTGAACTGTATAAGAAGTGGTACGAAGAAGAGCATCCAGATTCATCGAGACTGGGAAGTACCCCGTATGGTTTGCCGGAGCTGTTCGGGGAGCAACTTCTTGGCGCATCGCTAATCGCCAATCCTGGCTGCTATCCGACATCGGCCATTTTGCCGCTCGCCCCAATCCTCAAGGAGGGTTTGATCGACCCTCATTCGATTGTGGTGGATAGCAAAAGCGGAATCAGCGGAGCCGGACGCACCCCAAAGGTAGGAACCCTTTACTGCGAAACGGCAGAAAGCTTTCATGCCTATTCGGTCGGGAACCATCGGCATCAGCCAGAAATTGTCGACATCCTCAAGCGAGCGACGGGGCGAGATTCCTCGGTCGTCTTCACTCCCCATCTGACGCCGATGGAACGGGGGATCTTTTCGACGATCTACGTTCGTCCGCTGGAAGGGGTCTCGGCCAATCAAGTGCGAGAATGCATCGCTGCCGCCTACGACGGCCAGCCCTTCATTCGCATGGTGCCTGGCCTACCAGCCACCCGATACACCGCCCGCACGAATTACGTCGATATCAGCGTTCGCTCGAATCAGCAGTGGATCATACTTCTTTGCACCATCGACAATCTGGTCAAGGGAGCCGCTGGCGCTGCGGTGCAGAATTTGAATATGATGTTTGGCCTTGACCCCACGATGGCTCTTGTTGATTGAATGATTGAGAGAAAGAAGGATCGATGAGCCGACTGCATATCCCCAAGGGTTTTCGTTTTTCCGGCGTCAGCGCGGGCATCAAATCGAAGGCCAACTCCAAAGATGTTTCGCTGATTGTAGCTGACCACCCCTGCACCGCAGCGGGTTGCTTCACCACCAACCAGATCGTCGCCGCGCCGGTCGTCTATTCCCGCTCGCTGGTCCCATCGGCGTCGGTCCGTGGCGTGGTGATCAACAGCGGCAACGCGAATGCCTGCACCGGAGTGCGAGGCATGGAAGATGCAAAGAAGATGGCAAACCTGGCAAGGGCTGCTGTCGGCGGTGGTGATGATGAGTCAATGCTGGTGATGAGCACCGGCATCATCGGTCGATTCCTTCCGATGGAGAAGATTGAACGAGGCATCGCGATGGCTTCAAGCTCCCTGGCTGAGGGAGAGGATGCTTTTCTTGCAGCCACCGATGGCATCATGACAACCGATGCGTTCCGCAAGATCGAATCGCGAGTGATGCCGTTGCGTCAGGGCGAGGTCGCGATGGCAGGGATGGCCAAAGGCGCGGGGATGATCGGACCCCGTATGGCGACGATGCTTGCGATTGTTGTCACCGACGCCATCCTTTCGCCGGAAGCAGCCCGCCGAATGCTGCAACGCGCTGCCAACCGTTCGTTCAACCGAATCAGCGTGGAAGGACACATGAGCACCAACGACTCACTGGTTCTCCTGGCAAGCAATCGCGTTGCGGTGAAAGACCAGGAAATCGCCTCCCTGGAAAAAATGCTCGAACAACTCTGCATCGACTTGGCCAAGAAGATTCCCGATGACGGTGAAGGGGCAACCCACCTGATTGAAATCCGAGTACGAGGTGCTGCCACGGAAGACGACGCCGACCAGATAGCCAGAACGATTGCGCTGAGCAACCTGGTCAAGACGGCGATCACAGGGGGCGATCCAAACTGGGGCCGCATCGTTTCCGCTGCCGGTTACGCAGGTCGCCCGATCGATCCCTCCCGAACCAGACTTTTGCTCAATGGCTTCCTCCTGTTCGATCATGGGGAACCACAGCCCTTTGATGCCAAGGCGGTCAGTCAGAGCATCCGGGGTAGCAAGAAGACCACCATTGATCTGGAGGTAGGGACAGGAGATGGAGAAGCGACTCACTGGACAAGCGATCTGAACGCCGAGTATGTCCACTTCAACTCCGAATACACCACCTGATCAATCCAATAAGGTATCGGGACTGAATGGCACTGTCGTGATTCTGTCGGCGCGCAGGCTGATATTGGACTGAAGCGAGAGTTTTTGTAAACTTCGCCCAGCCAAGGTGATCTTTCGGTAATAAGCCAGCCTTGGTACTAGACTTGAAGCCCTCCTTGGTTCACTTGCCGGTGAAAAGCCAAGGAGGTTTTTTCATGGCCGTATCGATACCAAATTCCCCTCGCCGTGACAGTCGCAGTTTTCAGAGAATTGTCGATGCGTTTCTGGGTGGTCAAGGCCTTCCCTTCGCCGAAGTTCTTTCGGCCGAACGCATCGAAAGGGTCTTTCAAAAGCATGGCTGTTTGTTTGGACTGCATGGCGTCTACACCACGGCGATCATGGTGTGGTCTTTTCTCTCGCAAGTCCTACGCGACGGCAAAGAAGGTTCTTGCCAAGCTGCCGTTGCACGCGTCGTTAGCTATTGCCGGATGCAAGGACTCCAGGCACCAACGGATGATACCGGCGACTATTGTCGAGCGCGTGCGAAGCTATCTTCGGACGCGCTGCGTGACTTGAGTTGCGAAGTAGCCAGCGAAATGGAAGAGCAAGCTGAGCCGAAATGGCTATGGAAAGGCAGGCTTCACGCCAAGCTTGTTGATGGGTTTACATTCACGATGCCTGACACACCCAAAAACCAAGCGATGTACCCTCAAATGGAGGCGCAGAAGCTAGGTGTCGGTCTACCGATTGCACGCGCGGCAGCCATCCTATCGTTGGCTACTGCCTGCGTGATGGATCTTGCGATCGCACCCTATCAGGGCAAAGAAACAGGTGAATCGGCATTGCTCCGATCGATGTTCGGTTCACTATCACGAGGCGACATCGCGGTCCTGGATCGATACTACTGTTAATTCATGATGATCGCGGTTTTGCTCGCCCAAGGAACGCAGACTTGTGCACGCAAGCATCACCTGCGGCACAGCGACTTCCGTCGAGGCCAGAGACTTGGAAAGCATGATCACTTGATCGTTTGGGCTCGGCCACAACGCCCAACTTGGATGGATGAGGAGACTTACCGGCAAATTCCGGAGACACTGGTGTTGCGAGAAATTCGCTTCATCATTGTTAAGCCCGGTCGTCGCACCAAATCGATCGGTATCATCACGACGCTTATCGATGCGGATGAATACACCAAGGAAGACATCGCGGAACCCTATGGTTTTCGATGGAAGCTAGTGTAACTTCTCTCAAGTAAATTCATCGCTCACCAGTTCCGTTCGAGTTCGTGAGCGCAGCGAACGAACTCGAACGTTCCGGAAGGCCTGATGATCTTCCTGCGGCCGGCTGAGCGTCGCAAGCGGATGCGTACGACGAACCTGCTGGAGCGACTGAATAAGGAGATGAAGCGGAGAACTCAGGTCGCCACGCTGTTCCCAAACGAAGCATCGCTGCTCCGTCTGATCACAGCCGTGCTGACCGAATACTCTGACGACTGGGAGCCCGGCCGGAAAGACTTGACCATCACCCCGTGAAACCAATCCAACTTTTACAGAAAAGAAGTTGCTTTACCGCCAGGGCCCAGCGAATGTATATCAAACAGGCGGTCTTAGCCCCTACGGAGTGATGGGACTCGGAGGGAATGTTTTTGAGTGGGAAGAAACCTCCGACGATCTTTACAACAATAGTGGATCGTCTCAACGGGGAGTGCGGGGTGGCGCGTGGTTCGACGGATTTCCTTCCTCCCTATCGTCGTCAACCCGTCTCTCTGAATACCCGGACAACGATTGCCAATGCTACGGTTTTCGTGTCGTAAGTCTGAATTCATCCCCTCCAGCCGCGGTGCCTGAGCCAAGCATGATGGTGATGGGGACGTTGTTTGGTTTAGGCGGGCTACTTGCTAAGAGGCAGACGAAGAAGTAAATCTTTTGCATTCGGCTCAATTACCCTCATCTTTTATTTATGCGCTGCTGGTAGTGGATCACTACTGAATTAGGGAAGTCAAACTCGGTTTGACCCTACGGTTATACCAGCAGGCCGACGCCTTAAAACGTCGGCCTGCTAGCGCTTCTGCCCCTTGTTTTCCCAGTGTTTCGTCGGTTTCTCGCCTCTCGAACTCTCCCTATCGCGACCACTTTCCGATTTCCGGCGCGAATCCTCTCTGGGGCGCTTTCTCCCTTTCGGCACCAAACACTCCCGACTCTCAAACTCGCGCGGCCCGAGGATTATGGAAATGTCTCTAACGCCATAACAAGTTGCGAAAAAAATCAAAGTTTTGACAACGTGGTTATGCGGTTTACGACTTCACCTTGGATCGAGCCAGAGAGGGGCCAGCGAAAGTTCCTCGAGTCGTATCAAGGATAGCTGCAGGCGGATGCCTACAGCGGCCATGACGGGATTTACCTCGATTCCGGGGGAGCGATCCAAGAAGTGGCTTGTTGGGCGCATTGCCGAAGGTAGTGGTACAAGGCCAGAGAGGTCGATCCTGCGCGCACACTGGGTGATCGGCCTGATCCAGCGGCTTTACGACGTCGAAGAGGTTGCCAAGGGTGGCCTGCTACGAAAAATCTGATCCATGAGTTATGAAGGTCTCGTGAGCATTTTTGCAAGGAGACCTTAGATGAGCAAGCAGAGACGGAAGCGGCACACTCCGGAGCAGATTGTGGCAAAGTTGCGTGATGCAGCATCCATGCTGAATGCCGGTAAGGACATCGCCGTAGTTCTTCAGAGCCTCGAGGTAAGCGAGAGCACGTACGAGCGTTGGAAGAATCAATACGGG
>JBEISR010000066.1:0-6749 GCA_040375295.1 Planctomycetaceae bacterium | reverse complement strand
TGAGCTACTTCCGGCATCGCGTAACCCATGCAATCCCCGAAGGTTTCAACAGCAGACTTCCCTCCGTCACATCAGCAGCCCGAGGATTTCGAAACTTCGCAAACTATCGCTTGCGAATCCTGTTCTACTGCGGCAAGCTCGAAATGATGCCGCACGGCTGCCACTAAAATGTCGGAAGAACCGAGTCGTTAGGCATCGAACCAAAAACTTCGGGGGTACGGTGCATGCCAAAACTTCATTGCCTCATAGCGCTCTCACGGAGGCACGGGGGACACGGAGGGAGAGGCTGGGGATTGTCAGAGCCAATTTCTGATTTCTGATTTCTTCATCTCTGTGACTCTGTGCCTCTGTGAGATCCTTCCGGGACGGGGCAGTTCGTTGGGCTCTCACGGAGGCACGGGGGACACGGAGGGAGAGGCTAGGGATTGTCAGAGCCAATTTCTGATTTCTGATTTCTTCATCTCTGTGACTCTGTGCCTCTGTGAGATCCTTCCGGGGTCGGGGCAGTTCGTTGGACTCTCACGGGGGCACGGGGGATACGGAGGGAGAGGCGAGTTGGCTAGATTCGGGAAAAGGGTCCTTCAAACTTTTTTTGTCCTTGGCCAAGCCTGGCAGCAGCAACCCCCAGACGGCAAGTCCAGCGGCGGCCATCGCCACGATGGTCCATGTCGATCTTTCGGATCGATCGAGTTTCGGCAGCAGTTCGATCCGATGAAACTTCCAAGGGTTCTCCCAATCCTTCTGTGTCTCCAGCTGAAACCAGCCAGGAGGTCGGCGCAGCAAGACCCAGGCCAGCAGTCCCCACAGCGTCACCATCCCCAGCCACAGCAGAAGGGGGCGCCCGCCGCCTCGCAGCAGCAGATCGCAGGCACCGATCGGAAGCGTCGCCGCCAACCACCGCCATCGCCGGTGGTCGACAGGTTGGTTCGATTTCGTCCCAGGCTGGTGCACCGTCATGGAAGTTCGCTCATGGTGTCTGCTGAATCCAACGCCGCGATGGCACGACCTGGAGTATAACGAACACCGTCGCGCGATCGAGGAACAGGAACTATCGACTCCTGACTTTCCATAGGCCCCCTCCCTTGCTGCGATCGTGCAACTACCATTTCTCCAGCCGTCGCTTTGCAGGGACAATGCTGGATGCATCGTATCGATTTCAATGGATGAGCTATCTCGATTCTATGGAACGTTCGTCGCTTCTTCGCAACACGCTGCTGGGACTGATTGCCAGTCTGCTTTTGTCCGGGATCAAATTCCTGGCCGGGGTGGTTGGTCATTCGAGCGCGTTGGTGGCCGATGCGGTGGAGTCGTTTGCCGATGCGATCGGTTCGCTGCTGGTGTGGCAGGCGCTGCGGGTGGCCAGTCGTCCGGCCGATGAAAAGCATCCGTATGGCTATGGGAAGGCCGAAGCGGTTGGCGCTTTGGCGGTAGGCTGCTTGCTGGTGATCGCAGCGTTCTGGATTGCCTGGGAATCGATTCGGACTTGGGCGGGGGAGCCATCGTCGCCCGAACCCTGGACGCTGCTGGTGCTGCTGCTGGTGATCGGTGTGAAGGAGCTGCTGTTTCGGAAGGTAGCTCACGGGGCGAAGCAGGAGCAGTCGAGCGCGGCGCATGCCGACGCATGGCATCATCGCGCCGATGCGATCAGCTCCCTGGCAGCGTTGGTGGGGGTGGCGATCGCCGTTTGGGGACCCAAGTGGACGGGCAAAGCGTGGCTGGCGGCAGCCGATGAGTGGGCAGCGCTGGTCGCGGCAGCGATCATTCTGGGGACGGCGTGGAGCATTCTCAAGCCGGCTCTTCGTGAGCTGCTGGATGCGGATGAGCCGGACATGGCCGAGCAGGTGCGGAAGGTGGCCGAGCAGGTGGAGGGGGTGCGAGCCGTGGAGAAGCTGCATGTGCGAAAGAGCGGTGCGGGCTTTTATGCCGATCTCCATCTGCATGTTCCGGCCGATCTCAGCGTCGATCAGGCGCATCGATTGGGAGGCAAAGTCAAAGCAGTGCTTCTGCAGAAAATCCCCGCGCTGCGGCAGGTGCTGATCCATATCGAACCGGCCGATGAAGAAGTGGCTTGATCGGATGCGATTGTGGTTGGCCTCGTGCCAAGGGCGTCTCGCCCGTCATGACCTCGCATGGCCCGGACGGCCATGCCACGGAAGAATCGTGCCATGCGCCTACACGTAGCCAACGCCGCCAGGCGGTGGAGTGCGGCGAAGGATGGTCGGTACATTAAAGACTTCGCAAGTCGCGACTACCATGAATGATCCTCGCGACTTCAATACCTTCCTCTTTTGGCCGAAAGAAAATGACATAGTGACCAACGCTAAACGATCGACAACCGGAGACTCCAAACTCGGTGCGAACCTCTCCGAGTGTTGGCTGCATAGCAAGGGCTTGACACACCACGCGGATTTTGTGAATCCAGCTGCGGGCAGCCTCTGGCTTATCGCGAGCAATGTATTCCGCAATTCCTAAGAGGTCGCTTTCCGCTTCCGGCGAGTAGAAAACGGATGACATCACTGATTGCCAGACTCAATTGCAAGGATTCGCTGCTCTATACGATCATACACCTCAGCCGCCGTCGTCCCGAGACCAGCATCTAGTTGCTGGAATCCCTTGACGACCTCGTCTCGCAGAGTTTCGCGAGCCTGTAGTAAGCGAATACCCTCTGCAATCACATCATCCTCAGTTAGAAAACGTTTAGCCGCTACCATTCGACGTACAAATGGCAGTAGGTCAGCAGGGATTTCTATCGACATGAGGTTTCTCGAAGTTTTCGACTGGAAACGCATCTAGTTGGCACCGTTGCACCAACCTTCATTCTACGAACTGCTCTCATGATGGTAACCTGGTGCGCTATTGATGGGGCTAAAAAGTACCAGAACCAAGGGTTGCAATGGCGCGGGCGAATCCGGTGGTCTGGCATGGATGCTTTTTTGCGTCAGCCCGCTGAACCCTTTCGATAGTGGCCGTGAAGAGTGGCTACGTTGAGAGTCCTGCGCGGGATTGCATGGCCGGGACGGCCATGCCACGGAAGAGGTCAGGCGACGCGCCTGCGTGTAGCCAACGCCGCCAGGCGGTGGAGTGCGGCGAAGGATGGTTGGTACCAGGCCGTCCACCATCTGGTTATGGTGGCTACCAAGAGAGGTGGCTACGAAGAGGATGGCGAAGAGTGGCTACGTTGAGAGTCCTGCGCGGGATTGCATGGCCGGGACGGCCATGCCACGCAAGAGGTCAGGCCACGCGCCTGCGTGTAGCCAACGCCGCCAGGCGGTGGAGTGCGGCGAAGGATGGTTGGTACCAGGCCGTCCACCATCTGGCGATGGTGGCTACGAAGAGGGTGGCGATGAAGTGGGTGGCGATGATGATGGTGGCTACGAAGAGGGTCGCGATGAAGTGATTGGCTACGAAGAGAGCAGTTGAAGCACTTCTTGATGCACGTGGCCGTTGGTGCCGATCAGATCGCCTGCATGGAGATTGAAGGGTCCCGACCAGCTGGTGCAGCGTCCGCCGGCTTCCACCACCACCGGTTCGATCGCCGCTACATCCCAAGGGCTGACGATCGGATCGACCATCGCCTCCGCTCTTCCTGTAGCGACCAGCAGATAACCATAGCCATCTCCCCAGGTCCGGGTGATCGATGCCGTCGACTGTAGCTTCTGGTACGCCGCGTGGGCGCCGCGGCGTTCAAACGAATCGACCTGCGAGCTAACAAACAGCCCCTCCCGTAGCTGACCGACCGAGGAAACCCGCGCCTGTTTCCATGGGTTGTTCCCCTCGACATACCAGCATCCGCCACCATGCACTCCGAAGGCAGCTTCCTGAAGGACCGGGATCGCGATGATCCCCGCCACTGGTTCGTCCCCTCGCATCAATCCAAGGAGGGTTGAATAGAGCGGCACACCACAGATGAAGCTCTTGGTGCCATCGATCGGGTCGATGATCCATCGATACTCCGACGTCCCCGGTTGCTCCCCGTATTCCTCCCCAAGAATCCCATCCTTGGGGAACGCTTCGGAAACGATTTGTCGTGCTGTCAGTTCGGCCTGTCGGTCGGCCGTCGTAACCGGAGTCCGATCATTTTTGCGGTCGATCTGAAAGCGGTCCGAACGGAAGTAGCTGCGCGTCACTTCGGCGGCTTGGCAAGCGACCTTCCAGGCTAGCTCCAGTCGCCCCTGCATCTGGCCATCGAGCTTCTGCAGTGGCTCTGGAATCGCATGTTGCTGCACAGTGACTGGTCCCTTGTCGAAAGCCAAAATCCGATGCCACTTGAGAACGCATCAGGTAGCTGGTCATTATCCAGCAACCAAGCTGTTGGGGATAGAGCGTGCAGATGGTGCGCGGTGTGACTGGGGCACGAATTCGCGTTGCAATCAGCCCTCAGCGCCAGCCGGAAGAGACATTTCCTCCTGCAGACTATCGATCAGACGGCGATCGATCTGAGCGACTTCTTCTCCGTAGCCGACCATCAGCGCCAGATCGGCCAGCCGATTGATCCGCCTGGGGATTCCATGGCTCAATTCGCAGATCCGATCGATCGCATCCTCCCCAAAGATTCGCTCCAGCGGCGCCCCGGCGCATCGCATCCGATGGCTCATGTACGCATGCGTTTCCCCGTCGCTCCATTGCGGCAACATGCAGCGCACCGCGATCCGCTCTTCCAGCGCCGAGTGCCGTAGCAGGTGAGCGGTCAGGGCGGGCTGACCAACGAGGATCAACGTCAGCGCTGCCTGGCCCGCACCGGCCTGGGTGGCTAGGTTCATCAGCAGACGGACCGGCTCCAGCAACCCGTGGGACTCCAGCACCTGCGCTTCATCGATCACCAGGACAGGATGGCGACCCGCCTTCACCTGATCGGCCAGCGATGTCTCCAGCAGCTCCAGCGCCATCGCTTCATCGTCGATGGAGGCGATGGGGCGATCGGCCAGTCGCGACGCGACCGTGCGCAAGAATGCCTCGCGTCCCATCGCAGGATAGACCAGATGCCGCACGGGACCGGCCGGTTCGCGGATCTGTTCGGCAAGGCATCGCATGAGCAGGCTCTTGCCCATCCCACTGCTGCCGCTGACCAGCGCCGAGAGCGATCGGTTCTCGATGGCATAGCGAAGCTTCAGCAGCGTTGCCTGATGCGCCTCGCCGGGATAATAACTAACCAGATCCTGACGCTCGTCAAAGGGACGCTGAGTCAGCCCCCAATAGCTTTCGTACATCGCTGAGATCCTTTCGGCCCGATCGCTGGGTCATTCTGTCCGCTGGGTCATCTTGATCGCTGGGTCATACCGGGTCGAGGACGAAGTTGTCGACGCGACTGGTCGACTCAATCCCCATGGCAGCAATTTTTTCGCAGGCGGCTTCGTAGGAAATCGCTTCGGCGGCGCCCGATCCCATGACCACGATGGCAGCATCGATCGGAGTGCGATCGGGGAAGGTCCAAAGTGGCAGCGAGACGGCATCCAGTGGCGAGCCGTCGATCACAATCCAGTCGAAAGACTCGGTGAGTCGATCGAGCATCGCGGCGATCGCCTCCGGGCACGCCAGCAACGACTCGGGAATCGTCTTCTCCAATCGCGGCAGCA
This sequence comes from Planctomycetaceae bacterium, assembly GCA_040375295.1. Classification (GTDB taxonomy): domain Bacteria; phylum Planctomycetota; class Planctomycetia; order Pirellulales; family Pirellulaceae; genus JBEISR01. Next base: position 1,176 of record JBEISR010000066.1, on the reverse strand, counting down.
GCGTCAACTGATCGGAAAGGCTGTGAATGGCTGCCTCTTCCAGAGAAATCCTCTGCTCCAATGCCTCTTCCCAGCCCAGCGTTGCTTCCAGGTGCATCTGCTGCGCCAGGGAGGTATGTTCAAAGTCACCGTCGATCAGCAAGGTCTTGAGCCCCTGCATGCTGGCGGCGCGAGCCAGCGTGCAGGCGATCGTCGATCGACCGGAGCGAGCTTGGGGACTGGTGACCCAGAGGATGCGCGCGCCGCGGGAGTGCGCGGTCGCCTGGGCCCATCCGAGGGTGTCGATCAGGTCGCTGCGGTGCTGTTCCAGCGCCAAGACCATCTCGGGCCACTGCAGGCCATCGACTTCCCAGGTACTTTGAAATGCGGTGCTCTGAAAAGAGGTGCTTTGGCTGGTCGACTCCGCTGCCGCGACCGGCGGATGGTCCTCGATTTCCGGATGGATGCGCAAGGCCATTGCCCTCGAATCCTCCTTCAACTCCGACGGTTGGTCGACATGCTTGGGACCCTCAGGCTCTTTGCCTTGGGTCGCCTGGAGTGCCTGAGGGTTCGAAGTCCTATTTCCATCGATCGGGTCGATTCCCGCCGTCTCCAGGGTGGAGATCGTCCATCCGGCAAGAGCGATCGGAGAGTTGGCGTCCGGGGCCGCCGAGCAACTTACCTCCGATGGAATCGCCTCGCCCATATCAGCTCGTGGCGCATCCGCAGCCTGCGTAGCCTTCGACTCGCTGGGGCCAGCCACCGACTGGTGATGGGTGGCGCGAGCTGCCTGGGCAGCCTGTTGCTTCGCGAACGCTCGTAGAAAAGCCTGATTCATCGAACTCATCGTCGTTCTCTTTATTTAGTCGAATCTTCGTTAGTCGAATCGCGGAAGAAGTGGGGGGATCGGGATCCCTCGCTAAGGATGGCATGTTTTCGGTGCGTTGCCCTAGGCCTAGCGGACCAGTCCCGTGGGCGCCGTCGGCCCTGAAGGAGGCGGCGGCAGGAAGCTGGCGGGCGCTGTTGGGCTGGCGGGCGCTGTGGGGCTGGCGGGCGCTGTGGGGCTGGCGGGCGCTGTGGGGCTGGCGGGCGCTGTGGGGCTGGCGGGCGCTGTGGGGCTGGCGGGCGCTGTGGGGCTGGTGTTCGGCAAGGACGATGTCGGAGTCCCAGGGACCGGTTGCAGGAGATTGCCAGATG
>JBEISR010000043.1:0-31310 GCA_040375295.1 Planctomycetaceae bacterium | reverse complement strand
TGCAGAGGTGCAGAGGTGCAGAGGTGCAGAGGTGCAGAGGTGCAGAGGTGCAGAGGTGCAGAGGTGCAGAGGTGCAGAGGTGCAGAGGTGCAGAGGTGCAGAGGTGCAGAGGTGCAGAGGTGCAGAGGTGCAGAGGGACGGAGCGAACGAGGGCGAGTGGCTCATACCTACCAGAGAGCCCTTGGTTGACGGCTATGCAGAAAAACGAACGATAGACGCTCGCTTTTCCTTAGCCATTCATGCTGGCTTATTTGAATAGGTCCAGCACCCGTTTCTTCTGTTCCTTTTTCGTCGCATCCAGCAGCTCTTTCTGCTCGTCCACCATGCCGCGAACCATCTCCAGCAGTTCGTTGAAGTCCTGGATGTCGACCAGATTCTTCAGGACTTCGGCCAGACCGACAAGGATCTGATCGGTAGCTGCCAGCGCCCCATCAGCAGCCCCTGTGGCCATCCAAGCAGCGCTTCCACCTTTGCGCAGCTGCTGAAGCTGGGTGTTCAACTGCTGGAAGGGACCGGCTAGGAGGTCGTCGATCGGTTTTCCGATTTTTTCTTCCAGTCGCTGCTGGCGATCGATGCTGTCGATTCGATTGTTGCGAAGTTCTTTCGCGATGGCCTGGATTTCTTTCCCTACTCCACTCAGCTCGGCATACGATTTCTCCGCTTGAGCGGTTGCTTGCTGCAGTCGTAGGGACTGCATGGCGGAGGGGTCGGACTGGTCTTCGGGTTGGTCGGAAGGTTGGGAGGCGGCAGGTTGGGAGGCGGTGGCGTTCTGCATGCGGATCAGTACCCCTTGCATCTGCTCCAATTCCCCCTGCATCAGTTCCAGGCGCGACCGCATCGCCAACTCGCGTCGCTCCAGGATGACCATAAGTGCTTCGGGAGTCACCACAGCTAGTTGCACCGGTGTGGCGCGTCCAACATGGCTTTGCTGGGGAATGAGGTCAAAGTGATCTTCGGCGGCTAGGGTCATCGTGATCGAAGAGCCAACTTTGGCGTGGAAAGAGCCTTCCTGTGCGGTTTGGCGGAGGTCGAGCGATTGGTCGAGTTGGCCGTTTGGAGGGAGCGCAACGGGAACTTTCCAGAGCGGGTCTTCATTCTGGACCACTTCCAGCCATTGATCGCGCAGCCCGTAGTCATCGAGTGCCTTGATCTTCATCGGAAGGATGGCATTCTCTGTGATGGCCGTACCGATCCCATCCAGTTGCAACTCCGCTTGCGGTACTGCATCGCCTATCGCAGCGACGACGTACTGCTGGACTCTATCACTGCAAACCCCTTCGCGACTCCAGAGCCGTAGATCGACTCGCGTTGTCTGGTCGATGGAACCGAGCGGGATACGGAAGGTATTTCCTTCCCCCACCGCCTGCTCGATCTTCGCCACCGGTTCTTCGATTCCCTGGGTTGGCGAAGCGGCAGAAGGATCGGAGGATCGTCCCGTGATCAGAAATTCGACACGATCTAGATCGCGATTGGCGGTGCCTACCAGATGGACCTGGGTACCTTGGGGTAGCCGCATGCCAGGCTGGTAGCGTAGGGTTTCAGCTAGGAAGCTGGTTCCTGACTTTTGGAGATAGGTTGGGTAGACGACTTCCAATAGCAGTTGCTGCACCAGGAGGCTGTCGAGAACCTCGATGCGATAGCCTAGCAGACGTCCATCCCCAGCAAAGGCGTTCAGATCGATCGGTGAGTCGATGGCATGCACGGGGGGACCTTCCAGCGTGAAGTTTTGGTTTTGACCAGACTGGGAAGGCATCCTTTTGAGCAGGGTGCGGCCGCGACTGCCGTCAGCCAGTCGATAGCGGAGCATGCACTGGTCGGGGGTTTTTTTCGACTCGGGAAGCACCGATAAACGGAGGACACCGCCCTGCCCTTTGGGGATCGCCACGGAATTGCCCTGGAATGGGACCAGGTAGCGGGTGCGCTGCGTCTCGTTAGAAAACCTTGGAACCTCCAGTTCGATTCCATCCATCGCCATCTGCACCTGCCGGGGCCAGGGAACGTTCGCGAGACCGATAAATCGCTGGATCCACTGGCCCGTCCAGGCGGGACGCCAGGCGGCGGCAAAGAGGCTGGCGACGGTCATCAGCGAAAGTGCGGTTATCTGCCAGCGGAGTGGTTCCCAGCGAAGGACGTCCGAGGCTTGGATATTCTTCGCCTCTTCCATGGCTCTAGCGATGGTGGTGCGGCGCATCGCTTCCCGAATTGCTGGATCGACGGCAGGCAGATCTTCTCGCACCTTGGCTGCATCCGATCCGTGCGGCCCCTGATCGGGCTTCCCCCCAGCGATCTGGATGGCTGTGCTAAGCAGGCTACCCAGCGACGGAAAACGCCTTTCAATCGCCAACGCCAGGGAAGGCAACGACCAAGCGACTCGCCAACGATTCCAACCGAGTCTCCATGCCAGATAGCCTATACCTCCAAGGAACAGGATCAGCATCAGCAGCCTTGCCCAGCGCGGCGACTCATTCGCACCCCAGCGGGTGGGAAGGTAGTCGAGCCAGCCGAGCAGCCAGAAGAGCGAGATCGACCACAGTCCGATCGCAGTCAGGGTCTGCCAGGTGATGTAGCTTGCGATCTTGTGGCGGAGCAGCACCAGTGGCGCCAGTAGCTCGCCAGGTGTCTTTTCTTCAAGAGCAAGGTCTTTTTCGTTCATCTAGCCATCTTCCGATCGATGCATTCGGTGTGTCGCTGTCTTCTCAGGGAACCTTTGGCTCAGGCGAGTCGGTGGAGTCGCCTGAGCAGCCATTCGAGGCCAAGGCAGCCGGCGATCATGGCCATCAAGAGAAGCATCCAGCGTTCTTGGAAACTGGGGTCTGGCGCCCCCGGAAGAAACTGCGTCTGGTCTTGTGCTTTCAGGCCATCGATCAGGCGTGCCTGCCCCGATGCGGCCGACTCAATCGCTGGTTCGACGCCACGGAAGAAGGTGCCCGAGCTTCTGTTTGCGAGAAGTTCGAGAAGGGGATCGTTTCGCTGTGGGCTTTGTACTTCTGTCGCTGGGACTCGGCCTGCAACCTGCTGGCTGAGCACGACGGGTTCGGAGATGGATCCAAAGGAGAGCTGCAGGGTATGGTTGCCTGGCTGTCGGATGACAAACTGCCCCAGGTAGACGCCAGGCTGGGTGCTGTCGGGCATAGGGGAGAGACGAATCGTCTGCGTGCGTTGGTTGGGATCGGCCAGCCTCGCTTCGACTGCAGGCTGGATCCACGGTTGCAATTGAGCATCCTTGAGGATCGCTCGCACGCTCACTGTCTCCCCGACCATTGCCTCCTCTTTATCCAGTAGCAGGATGCCTCGGTTGCTGTCCCTTAGAAGCCTTCCTTGCGACACCCACCTGACCAGCTTGGTGTAATAGGTATCGAACAGCCCTTCGCCCTGTTCGCGAAGTCGCCAGATTTCTCCGCTCCCTTGAAAGACCACTCGTCCGGCGCCGAAAAACTGGCTGGCAAGAAAAACTGGCAGCTTGCCATCCTGAGCGGCGGCGGGGTCGGTGAAGAGGGCCAGCGTCTGTGCACCTGGTTTGGGATCAAAGCTGGCGAAGTAGCTGTAGACACCACGGAACTGGTCCCAGGCGTTCTGTGCTTTTTGTGGGTCTTCGTGCACTTGGAGAAAATCGGTGCGGGCACCATCTTCGGTGATCTTCAGAGGCCACGCGGTATCGGCTTCAAACCGTCCTAGCGACAGCAGTCGGAGGCCTCGGGCGTTCAGGTCGACCGGGCACAATCCTCGCAGGATCGTTGCGCGGCGATCGCCATTGCCTTCCGTGCCTGCCCAGCGAGGCGTAGCGACCGGTCCTGCGATCATCACCAGGCCCCCTGCCTGCTCGGCAACCCATTGCTCCAGAGCGTCCAGTTGTTCGGTGCTCAGTGCCATCCAATCGGTATCGAATGCAAGGATACAGTCGTATTCGGAAAGTTGCTGCAGGGAGTTTGGGAAGGCGTCCAGCAGTTCCTGCGCTTCCTGGGACATGCCAGGAGCCCCCGTCTGTAAATAGACATGCGACTGGATAGTCTTGTCGCGGAACAGCAGATTGCGGACGAACTGGTACTCCCGCGTCGGGCCACCTGCGATGGTGAGCACCTTGCTTTTGGGTTCAACCACGCGCACGGAAGTGTCGAGTCGGTCATCCAGGAGATTGGAGTCTCCTGGAGGTGGCAGGCACTTGACTTCGTAGATCCACTCTCCCAGTTCCGGCGGTTCGATTTCAAACTGCACCGGAGTCAAGGAATCGGAAGCAGCCAGTTCGACCGGTAGTTCATCGACAATACTGAAATCGGCGTCTGCGGGACGATCGGAACTGCGAGAGCGGCGGAGCTGAACTTGCACCGTCTTGCCGGCAAAACCTGTCGACTGAAGCAACGCGCTCAAACGGAACGGATCACCTGGAAAGACTCGTTTGGGAGCATCGACGTCCACCAGACGGACGTTATTGGGCAGGTCGCTGGAACCCAGGCCGACGATGCGCAGCGGCACTCCAGCCAGCGCGGCATCCGCCACGGCCGCTTCTGGGTTGATCCCAGCGTTCGATTGGCCGTCGGTTAGCAGGATCATCGCCGCCAACGGGTTACCGCGTTCCTGATCGAGGATCGCCTGCATGGCATCTCCCAGGCGGGACTGGGTGCCGACCGGCGCGAGGGCGCTGGTCCAATCGATGGAGGCAAGATCCTTCGACTGGGATGGGTCTGCTGAGGGCTTGGGTGGGTCCAAATCCTCCATAGCCGGCATCGTCCAGTGCCATAAAGATCGCAGAGGGAATTGGGAACCTCTCAGGACTCCAGTGCCTGCGATGATTAGGCCGCAGATCGCAGTCAGTGTCGCTGCTAGCAGCCAGCTCGCTTGCCTGGGGCTGGATTCTCTCGAACGACCGCGCACCAGGAGTGTGAGCCCTATCACCAGAAGTCCGGCCGCGATCAGCAGCGAACCGATCCACGCAGCCCAGGACGCAGCTCGCCACACGGAAGGGGCGTTTACCGATCCGCTCGCCGTTTGGTCGCTACGATTCGAGCTATTTCTTGGAAGAAGAGCGACTTGCAGAGGCTTCGGGGATTCATCGAACCGATAGATTGCGACTTCGTGCTGCTGGTTGAGCGTTGGAAGCCAGTCGCTGCCTTGTAGCAGTTTGGTTACCTCGTTGGTTCGCGATGCTCCTTCCCCGCCAGTCGACCAGTCCGCCGGAAGGCTCATGCTGAGCGACGTGTCGACCAGCACAGCAACCCGTGAGGGTTTTTGAATTTCTTCTTCGCTACGTTTCTGCAGATCGAGGAAGAAGAGGAGCACACCTAGCCATGCTGCCGATCGGAGAACCAGCAGCGTCCACCGAAGTGGTCTTGGAAGCTCTGCCGTGTCTCTTCGCCACCAGAACACCAGATAGGAAAGAGCTGCTGCAATTGCCAGCGCCAGGGCGATCCAGTGCCACCATTGATCAAACGACTCCAGCCGCATCCACTGGAGCGTGGTGCGGGACTGGATCTGGGCCAGCGGGAGTGGGATCATCAGGCGCCTCCCTTCACGCTGCGTTTGGGAATGTGGTAGCTGGACCACCAGCCGAAGAACTGCTCCAACGCTAGAAGTGCCAGCAGCAAGATCCACCAAGAGCTTCGTCGCGACGCTGAGGCTTCCAGGGCGCTGCTAGCCTGAACGGCATCGGCTTTGCGGTATTGAATTGCCACCGGTCGAAGCCCCTCTTGCAGTTCCTCGGGGGTAACTTTCAAAGTGCTACCTTCACTGGCGTTCACTTGCCTTGCGAAGGTTCGCATTTGCGGCTGTCCTTCCAGCGGTTGTAGCCACAGTTCGACGATACCGGGATGTGTGCTGGCCATCGCGACCGATTGGCTGAAAGTTGTATCACCTGGCTGAATATCGATCGCAAGCTTGCCTTCATCGCTGGTTTTTGCTTCCCCTTCGACGGCGACACGTCCCCCATCGCCGATGGAAGGAAATACTACTTGGTAGTTGGGGGCGTACTGCAGGCTGTTGCCTCGCCAAGCAAGCGGGTCCAGGATCGACTGACTGGATTCGGCTTGGCGGAAGGAGCCTAGGTAGGCGGCTATTTTCAGTGAGGTGATGACGAATGTGGGGTCTCGCGGCCAATTCGACCATGCGTTGGTCCAGCCTCCCAAATAGGTCAGCACGCGTCCGTTGCCAAACGGAGAATCGATCAGCAAAGGCTGTTTGTCGCGGGATGTGGCGATGACGCGAGCCTGAGCGGGCAGTGGGTTTTTGGTGTCGATCGCTACCCTCTGGCTGACGCGAACCATCCCCAGGGGGTTGGAGTTGAGTGCCAGCAGGGACTGAAAAATCGCATGGGGTTCGATGCTCAAGTCCGCGCCCCCGGGAACCCGATCCCCTTCCAGGGGTGCGGAGTCCAGCGGTCGCACTGGCAGAAAACCTTCTCCATCGCGGTACCAGCCGCGATCGGCCGCTTGGTAGTCGAGCCGCGTCGCCTCTTCACTGCCCAGCACCACCGCCACTCCCCCACCGCGTTTTAAGTACGATTCGACGTTGGCCACCGCCGCTACATCCAGCCTGGGGCAGCCCAAAAGAAAAATCGCGGAATAAGGATCGAGATCCTCGGCAGCAGCATCGCGCAGCCAAGCTGGCTCCTTTCGCACGGTACGCAGACCTGTCCGAGCGGGCCCCCCCGGCTCCAGTGCCGCTTCGAGAAAAAATCCGTTCTGCTGTTTGGGGTCGCCGTCGATCACCAGCACCTGCTTGCCTTGGTCCATCGCGAGGACTGCATAGCCGTGGTTATCTGGCTCGATGGCATCAGCTGCCAGCATCGCATGAAGGCCATGGTAGCCGCTGGAGGGGAATACCACCTGGAAGCTCAGTGCTGCCGACTCTCCCGGACCTAGCCGATCGATCAGTTCCGGAGGAACATCTTGCACCTTACCGGAGTAGGGGTCGGACAAGCGGGGAGCAGACCCGGCTTCAGCGGAATCGATCGCCTGAAGCCGCACCTGAATATCGCGCGCGACCAACGGGCCAGAATTGCGGACTTGCACTCGCACTTTCGCCGGGATTCCCGCCGCGAGAATATCGGAGTCGGCGGTGACCGATTCAATCGAGAGATTCGGGTGTTCCTCGTTGACGCAATCGATCAGTTCGATGCGAGTCCCTTCGGCGGCGAGCGATGCGATGGCTGGCTGGATTGCCTCAGGGGAGCCCCAATCTTTGCGGCGAAAATCGCTGACCACATAGACGATGCGTTGCTCATCGATCGCGATGCGAGGCACCTGCTGGAGCAATTGCAGGCCAGCCAGGGGACTCAGTTCCATAGACGTCGGTCGCGTCGAACGAATCGATTCTAAAAGTGGAGTGGGGTCAGACGCGACGCTGGCGGCAAGAACATCGGCCCTCGCATCGATCGACTGAGCCGGACCAGGCGACTGAGCAGGACCAGACGATTGAGCAGGACCAGACGATTGAGCAGGACCAGACGACTGGGCTTGGCTATACCGCAGGATTGTCGCGTGATGGGTTCCTCCGGCTGTTGCCGCATTCTTCAGCAGGACTCCGACGGCGTCCCAGGCTTTCTGGTAGGCGGAGGCGCCCTGCTGGGTATCGGACATCGAAAAGGAGTCGTCGACGAGCAGCAGGTGATGCGTCACCGACTGGCCAAAGAGACTGGCCCAACGGGCGTTGCTGATCCACTGGGCGCACATGGCTGCTAGTGTTGCCATGATCGCGATACGACTGAGCAGCAGCAGGAGTTGCTTCATCCATACCCAGCGCTGATGCTTTCGAAAACTTTCCAAAAGGAATTCCATCGCCGCCCAGGGTACTTGGCGGTGGCGCGTCCATTGGATCAGGTGGATCGCTAGGGGGACCAGCATCAACAGAAATCCCCAGGCCAGCGATGGAAAGACAAACTGCATGATCTCTTCCCTTGCTTAGCCTTTCTTCAAGTGGGCCAGTCGGGCCGCAAGGAAAGCCGTCAGCACAGCATCGATTGGCTCGCTGGTTCGCACCAGCCTGTAATCGGCTCGCAGATTCCCCGCCTGCTTACGTATTGCATCGAGGAATCGCTGCAGCGATTCCAGGTACCCATCGCGCAGTGCCTTGGGGTTGCACGCTAGTGCGTCGGGGATCTCCATGCCTTCGAAGCGGGTGGGGTCTTCAAAGGGGAAGTCGAGTTCGTCGTCATCCAGGACATGAAATATCAGAAGATCATGGCCTGCCTGCACCAGTCCTTTGAGTGTTTTGAGCGATTCGGCTGGGACTCCCAGGAAATCGCTGATGAGCACCATCAGGCCGCGTTTGGTGAAACCGTCCCGAACCTCTTTCACCATTTTTTCCAAGTTGGTCTGACCGGCGGGTTGGACATCCTGCAAGGAGTCGAGGATCGCCTGCAGGTGCTTGCGCTGGGACCGCCACGGAAGGCGTCTTCGAATCCGATCATCGAACAACACCAAGCCCGCCGCATCCTGCTGGCGAATCACCAAGTAAGAGAGGCAGGCCGCGATGGTCGACGCGTATTCCATCTTATTGAGAGCGCCGCGGCCATATCTCATGCTCTCAGAAGTGTCCAGCAGGACGCTGCAACGGAGGTTGGTGTCTTCCTGGTACTGCTTGATATAGAGCCGATCCTGGCGGCCCCAGACTTTCCAGTCGATATGGCGCAGGTCGTCCCCGGGCACATACTGTCTGTGCTGCAGGAATTCGATCGACTGACCGAAATAAGGACTGCGGTGCATCCCGGCCAAAAAGCCTTCGACCAGATGCCTCGCTCGCAGTTCCATCCGGCTGATCCGCCGGATCGCGTCAGGATGCAAAAATGCGTTGGAATCGGGCATCGCGCAGCAATTCATCCTGAGCGGTCGGGGTGGAATCGAGGATCTTCTGGACGATATCGTCGCTGGTCACACCATCGCTCTCGGCTGCAAAGTTGACCACCATGCGGTGCCGAAGTACCGGTCGTGCCAGACTCTGTACATCGGCGACATCGACATAAGGGCTACCGCGCATGGCGGCTTTGGCCTTGGCCCCCAGAATGAGAAACTGAACCGCTCGGGGCCCAGCACCCCATCCCACCTGCTCGGTGACAAATTCAGGAGCGCCTGGCTGGCTGACGCGAGTCTGCCGCACGATAGCCAGCGCGTAGCGGATGACGTTGTCGGAGACTTCGACGCCGCGGACGACCTGCTGCAGTGCCAGGATCTCTTCGCCCGACACCACCGGATCGATCGATTGTCCCCCTAGAGAGGTTGTTCGACGAGCCACTTCAAATTCCTCGTCGAACTTCGGATAGTCGACGTTCACCTTGAGCATGAAGCGGTCTTGCTGGGCCTCGGGAAGTGGATACGTTCCTTCCTGTTCGATCGGGTTTTGCGTCGCCAGCACAAAGAAAGGATCCGATAGCGCGTGTTGCTTGCGTCCCACGGTGACGGTCCGCTCTTGCATCGCTTCTAGCAGGGCTGCTTGCGTCTTGGGAGGTGTCCGGTTGATTTCGTCGGCCAGGATCACGTGGGCGAACAGGGGCCCTTCCAGGAAGCGGCGTTCCCTTCCACCCGTCGTCTTGTTTTCCTCGATGATCTCGGTCCCGGTGATGTCGGCCGGCATCAAGTCGGGGGTGAACTGAATGCGGCTGAAAGAGAGGCTCATCGTTTTCGCCAACGAGCTGATCATCAGGGTCTTGGCGAGCCCTGGCACACCTTCCAGAAGGCAATGGCCACGGCTTAGGATGCAGACAAGCAGTTGATCGATCACTTCGCGCTGTCCAACAATCACCTTTTCCATCTGGTGAAAAATCTTCTCGCGCGTCTGGTGGACCCTTTCGAGTGGGTCATCCGACGGACGTGCCATGCTGGTTCCTTTCATCAACGCGACAACGGGGTCGCGGTATCGGTTCGGTCTCAGAACGGAGCCCCGGCCGCTTCGGGCGGCCACGCATCAAAGGCTTGTCTTTGATGAAGTCCCCACCTACGGCTAGTCTGGCGGGGGGTGCATGCGAATCGCGAGGCGGTCTGATATACCACCTCTGCCTTTCCGCTCGACTCCATCATACGCTCCAGGATAGCTACCGGGCGCGAGGCAATGGTGGAATTACTGGAAGGTCTCCTGATTCCCCAAACTCCAACTCGCCCCGTCCGGGATTCTGGAGTGCAGCGGCAGGTGCTGCCAGTGGGGTGCGTGCGTTGACCATCCCCACCGGGCTGACTGGGGACGGCGGTGTCTCTTCGTCCGTCCACTCGACGCGGAGCATCTGCCCGCCGAATCCGACCCAGGCGACCGATTCACTTGGGTGGATGCGGTGCGAGAACTGGGCACCCCGAGCCATCGGCAAGAGGTGGTTGTTGTAGACAGTTTGCCCGGTGCGAAGATCTAGCAGGGCGATCGACGTAGTTTCTCGCGGCCCCTGGTCTCTTGCCGGCCATTTGATTCGACGCACCAGCACCATCAGGGGAGACTGTTTGGACTGCGCCAGTGGAAAGAGCATCCGGTAGCATTTGACTCCTCGCTGCCATGCCAGCTTGCCCTCGTCATCGAGCGCATAGATCGGCCCAGCCACCATGCGATACTGGGGATCTTTGGCGCTGGGGAAGACTTCAACCGGGGCATCGTAGGCATGGCTGTAGGGGAGAACCAGCCAACGGTTTGCCATGCGGATCAGACGGACCTCGCGCAACCGTTTTTCGGCAGTCGCCTGCTGCTGGGTTTCTCTACCGGTCGCAAAATCCCAAAAGGTGAGCAGTCCCTGGGTATCCCAAGCGACCATAGCGCGCTGCTCTCCAATTCCAGCGATTGTCCCGGCGGCGAAGGTCCTTTCCAGCAAGCTTTTACCTGAATCGAAATCGATCAGCCGAAATGCCCCAAGTGCATTGGGCTCGGCGCTTCGTTGATCGGCCAAAATTCGTCCTCGATGATGGGCTCTCCATTGCCAGCCAGTTGGCCAATCGCCTGCCAGATCGATCGTCCCATCGCGACAGTCGAGTTGGTAGCGTTTCCCTTCGTTGGAATCGACCAAAAGAAGGCGATTTCGATCCACGGCTCCCTGAGTCGTTTTCCCTTTCCATCGTCGACTCCATTGCTTCTCGCCGGTTGTCCAGTCCCAGCAAACCAACTCCTCGCCAACGAAACCGAAGATCCCCCGCTCGTTCGCACCCAGCAGGCGATAGTCGCGTCCCGGCTTCCGGATTCGTTCGCCCCAAATTGTCTCTTCGATCCCAGATCGCGGACCGCGTCCTTCGACAAATGGATCTTCTTGGCCGAACGTCTGCCGCCACAGCACCGCCTGCTCCCCTTCCGGCAAGCGGGATGCATCGATGACCACCAGTTCCTGTGGCATTTCCAGGACGATTCGTTGCCGCCAAGCATAAGCCGCCGGGTTGAAATCCTGGCCTGCCCGCAGTTCAAACTCGATCGCTCCGATCAGCGTCTCCTGGCCCCAGGGATTCGAGAGTCGTAGATCGTTGTTGGCCCATCGTAGCGACCAGCCATCCAGCAGGTCTCCTGGCTGCACCTCCAGGTCCAAGGGAATCCCACCTGCCCCCAGATCGAACCTTCCTTCCATCGGTTCGACCATCACATGACCTCGCGGCCAGTTTTCCAGAGATCGCTGCCACTGGATCAAATCTTCCTTGGACATGGGGTCGCGGGTTGGTAGTCGGGGATCGATTTCCTTTTGCGGATCGATCGACTGCGGATCGACTCCGAACGAACGCACTGCGATCGATTTCAGATCTTTTTGAAGAGCCTGCTGCGCCAGCGTCTCCCTGGCCCAGGCAGCTCGTTGTGGATCGGCAGAGTCTTTCAGCCGCCACAACAAGGGTTCGGCCATCCCCCATTCTTCGATGGCCACCGCATCGCGCGCCGCTCGCTCCACGAAAGGCTCCGCTGGAGGCAGATTCCCTACGGCTCCGATCAGTCGCCGTCGCATCATTGGAGATTGTCGATCGAGTTCCCGTGCCCATGCATCGAACTGTGCTGCAAGTTGCTGCTGCTCATTGGGTCCAACCGATTCCCAGATCTTCTCGAACTGGCTGGCGACCCAGCGAGGATGTTCGATCATCCAGTCTCGGTCCAGCATCATCGTCCCGGGTGCTGACGGATCGGAGGGGGCGCTGCGAAGCGATTCGCTGGTGAGCGCCAGCATCCGCTGCCACGCCGAGTTCCATTGTTTCTTTTGGGTCAAGCCGCGCACCATCAATGTCCAGTAGGTAGTGCGATCGGGGCCTGCTGCCATCAATTCCTCGTACGGCTCTACCAGCTCACCATACTTCTCGAAGTCCGCCTTCATGGCAGCCATAGCGACCTTCATCATCAGCCACTGAGAGGCCAGATCGTCAGGTTGCTTGTCGAGAGCCTGCCTAGCTTCGTTCATGGCGGTGGCGTAGTCGGCTTGACCGAGTGCCAGTTCTGCCCGCTTGGCACCGGCTGCAGCGCTTTGAGCCTCCTCGGGCTTCAAGCTCTGCAGCTCATCCGTCAGCCGCTCCTTGAGGACATACTGGGAAAGCTCCATCGCGCTAAGGCTTAGCAACCTGCCACCCACACCGATCAAATGCCCCAGGCGCCCTTCCACCGGGTAGCGAGCGACTTCTTTCCCGGTGTCTAGATCGATGGCGAGGATTTCCTGATTGATGGTGGGCAGCAAGTACCGGTTTGCTTGGCGAACGCCGCGGCCTGCCAACCGTTCGTTCGGACCCAGCATCATCCGCCACACCGGCTTTCCGGTCCTGCCCTCCAGCAATTGAATCGACCGGTCGCCCAGCACCAGGAGCTTTCCATCCCAAGCTCCCGCCAGCATCCGCAGTGCGTCGCGAGCCATCGTCCAGAGGATTTTTCCTGATGCCAAGTCGATACCGAAGAGGCCGTTGGCATCGGGTTCACAGGGAAGGAAATAGACCATGCCATCGGCCACCAGGGGGGCGGTTTCGAGAGATCGGGGCGCCAGAGGGTCCAGTCCGTCTCGGACTTGTCCACCAAAGACATGCATGCGCTGCATCGCGTTGGTGGCGCCGCCGTATTGCATGGCCCACCGCAGAGTTTCCGAAGTGGTGTCGTATGCGATCAGGTAACCGCTTAGCGTTGGCGCTAGAATGACCCCGGAATGGACAGCAGGGGTCGCACCCAGCGGCCGACGCATGGGATCCGAGGCGATGGGGAGCAGGGAGTTGGCGACTAGGCTCTGGGCCCCCTTGAAATTGCCTGTCACCGGATCGAGTTCCACCAATTGCACCTCGCCGTTGATTTCGGCCAGCACATGCAAGCGATTGCCCTCGATACAAGGTGCACCTAGAAAGAATGCACCCGCTAGTTCCTCAGCACCAAGTCCATCCTCTCCACCCACTTCCCACTGGATGGCACCCTGCCTGGAGATGCTCCAAGCTCGCAGCACGTTGGAGGTTGAGCGATCGTTACCCAGCATGGCTGCCTGCGCCCCATCGGCCGCCATTCGGTCAGCAGCTTGGCGAGCTGATGTGCTGCAGACGCCGAAGACGCATTGACCGTCGCTGCTGAGCTGACCGGTGACCGATTCGGCCCAGACGGCACGCAGCAGAGGTTCGGGGATGCTGACGGATCCGCCATCCCCCATCGGCTCTAGAAGCGGATTGCGCACCGTGCGCAGAGGAAAGCCTTCATAGGGGCTGTCCCAGATGATGCGACCGGTTCGTTGATCGATGCCCAGCGTTCGTTGGTCGTAGGTTCGAACGACAACATAGTCGCCGACCACCAAAGGGACACGGCTGGGATAGCCATAGCTGCGATCATTGAATTGCTCCCGCATCACCGACATGACCGCTTGGGAGTCCTGGGGTGCTGCATGCATCGGCAGATCCCACTGGACCAGCGGCAGCACCTGCCCCACCTCGCCTTGACCATTACCGTCCGCGCGGCCGTTGGTCTGCCACCATTGCTGGGCGGCCTGTCTTCCAGCCATCAGCGATCCGACGTCCATTTGGTTGAGCTGCTGTCGGATGGCATCGCTGTCGCTCCCCCACTTCCATGGTTTCCCGTTCCAGGATGCATCGGCATTGACGAAAAGGCTCTGCGCCTTCATCCCTACGTCAACGGCTCGATCCACCTGCCCTGCTGCGCGCCATAGCATGGCCGTCCAGATCCCCAGAGATGGGCCAAACTGTTCCCTTGCGGTTGGCTGTTCCATCAGCAATTCCAGCCACTGCGCCCCCTGCTCCAGTTGGCCCTGCCCAATGGACCATTCGGCAAGCCACCTGGTGGCTTGCCTTCCCGACTGCGTCGACGGGAAACGATTGGCAACGCGCCGCATCGCCGCCGGATCGACACGCCGCAATGCCTCTTCGAAGGCGCGTTTTGCGGCTGCACCATACCGCAGTTCGACCACTTCGGCTCCCTCTTTGGGAAACGAAAAAAGAAGCTGTAGCGCAGCCGCCTTCAGGCTTTGTGTCGCAGGGGGAATGCCGTCGTTGCGTGGTTTCTCGTTGGCACCTTCGCTGGACTCCAGAAAGAAGTCCCCTCCAGAGCCATCCTGGGAGGAATCTTCGGCTTCGTTTTCCTCCAGCCCCAAGATCTGGCCGATCCCCAGGGATGCTTCGGCCCAAGCGCCTCGCTGCGCCTGCTCCTTCGCATCCTCCAGAACGGCTCGCAGTTCGCGCGGTGCCAACATCAGTTCGGCTGATCCATCGACTTCGATCCGCCCGCGAAAAGGGACACGCTGCGCCTGCAGTTGCGGTGATGGCATCGATACGATGGCAAGGATGGCCAACCAGCAGATCGCTAGTCGTTGAAACGGCTTCCCCAAGACGCTGTTCGTCATCTTGCATCTCCCCGGGCTTTTTTTCGGCCTATCCGACAATTCAGAGGGTTGATGGCCACCCACTGCTACACCAACTTACCATGCTCGAATTTCGGCCCAATCTTCGCGTTGCTGCGCGAGCCGTCCGGTTCTTTTGCGTCATCGGCAGCACACCGGAGGGCTTGCATCTTTTGCGCTACGATTGGGAAGATTCCTGATGGAACGCTGCAAGCCTTCCTGGAAGGTTCGATGGCCGATTCGAATCGGGGCAGAGAAACGATCGCTACCGACAATGATCCAAAATGGGCCTTCTTTTTTTCCCGTCGATCGAACCGGCAGCATGCGTGACATGCCCTGTCAAGGCAATTGCCCGGGCGGGCAGCGTTTCCAGATTGCCTTACTTGCCCGACCAATAGTCGAGGACAACCGCTTTCTGTAGGTGCGGCTTTAGGACATCGACAAATGCCTTGTGAGCCGCATGCGGCAGATAGACGTCGCGATCCTTCTCGCTGTGGAAGGTTACCAAAAAGCAGTGGGTCAGACCATCTGCCAAGCCTTCGGGGCTATTGTTGACGCCGTACTCGAATGCGCGGATTTCGGGAATCTTCCCGGGCAGTCCGCGGAAGGCGTCGACGATCGTCTGAATCTGCTTATCCGATGTCCCTTCTTTGAATTGAAACATCACCACGTGCCTCAAGACCTTTTCATCCACCGTGCTTGCCTCCATCTGCGTGGCTGCGATCGCCATCAAGGATGCCATCAGAATTCCAGCCGCCGCCATCCATTGGATCTGCTTCATGGTTGCATTCTTCCTTCAGGAGTTTATGGTCATTGCCCGGCGCATCGTCGGAGCGTTTCCAAATTGACGATATCCCAATCCCTGCCATCCTCCGCTGGGCCCTTCTCGGTCTCCAGATACATCGGAAGGTCGCGAAACAGCGGATGGTGGAGAAAACGTTCGAACCCTTCGACTCCAATCGTACCATGACCGATATGCTCATGGCGATCGACTCGCGATCCACAGCCCTTCTTGCTGTCGTTCAGGTGGACCGCGCGGACGACGCCTGATTCGGTCCACTGATCGATCTGGCTGGCCAGTTCTTCCAGCCCCTCTGGTTGACTCATGTCATACCCGGCCGCGTGGGCATGGCAGGTATCGATGCAGACACCGACATGCATCGACGGTCCGGTGCGGGCGATCAACCAACCGAGTTGTTCCATGGTGCGTCCCAGGCAACTTCCCTGGCCGGCGGTGTTTTCAAGAAGCAGCCAACTACTGGCCGGCATCACGTCGCTGACGATCCGCTGAAGTGCTTGCGCGATGCGATCGAGTCCTTGCGATTCACTACTGCTGACAAAAGCTCCCGGATGAACCACCACGCCATCCAACCCCAATTGTTCGGCTCTTTGCCATTCGATCACCATCGCTGCGATCGATTTCTCCCACAGCGCATCATCTGGGGATGCCAGATTGATCAGATAGCTGGCATGCGACAGTGGTGCGACAATCCCACGGCTGGAAATCGCCTCGGTGAATCGCTCCACTTCTTCCTGCGAGATCGGTTTGGCATTCCACTGATTGCTGTTTTTCGTAAAAAGCTGAACGCAGTCGCAGCCGATTTCGGCCGCCGCCTCCACCGCGCGGTAATAGCCACCCGCGATCGACATGTGCGAACCAAAACGGTAGCCAGCACTTTTCTTCTTTGCCATCAAGAAGCCTCCTGGCGATGAAAATCGGTGAACTTCTTCCACGCCGCGTTGGCTCTGGTCCCCCACCCTTTCGCTCATCCCTTTCGCGGGCCGTTTTTTCAGCCGACTTCCTGATGCAGCCTGCAGATCAGTCCAGCGGGTCGCGCTGTGGGGGATGGATCAGGATGGCGTGGGGGGATGTTTGTCGGGCAAAAGGTAGATGAAGGACTTCCCGAGTCGCCCGCCGTAGTTGCCGGCCGAGATTTTGCGGAGACCGTGGGTGGTGCGTGCCGCATCGATCGCCGCGTAAAGCGATTTCGCGACGTCGTCCAGGCTGCTTCCGTTGACGATGATTTCCATGATCGAACGGATGCCGTCGGGCACCTTGCTACGCTCTCCCAGTTTCGACTTCAGCGTCGGGCAAAACTCGGCGTAGGTACTGGCGATGAGAAACGAATAGCTGCTGCCTGCCTTGCTGGCGCTCGCTGCTACGCCGCCAGGAAAGGTCGTTACCGTTTCTGGCAGAAGATCGACCGCTGCTGCTGCCTTCTCGGCCGCCTCGATCGCCGACTCTTCGGTGGTGGCAAGGAACCAAAGATTGCCCCCCATGATCCCATCGCGATAGCCAAACCTTCGGCTGAGAAAGAAGTCGCCACCCATGGTCGGGATCACCCAACCCTTTTGGCCGTACCGTTCCTCTAGATACTCGTTTCGATCGCCAAAATAGGCGATTTTTCTCCCCAGACGGAAATAGGTTTCACTCTCCAATGCATTGAACAACCTTGCTGTAGGGCAGGTCAGTACATTCTGGCTCAAGCGAGCCAGCATGACTCGCTCTAAATGCTCGACGCGGTCCTTGCGAAATCTTGGTACGTGGAACTGGAGGTAGGCACCGGGCCTCCCATCGGGAGTTGTCTGTCCTGGAGTTTTGCCATCGACCAGTCGTTCGATCCCGGCTTCGCAATCGCACAGGATGGTGCTGCTGGCATGGCCTGTTGCGGCATGGCATGCTGCCAAAAGCCACTTGCTGTCCCTCGCAGTGACAAGGACTCGGCCGTAGATGCTGCGGAAAGCCTCCGCGTAGGTATCCTCAATCTCGACCGGCATCTCTTCCTGATCGCTCATCGGCTCTCCTTCGCTCCTCGTTCTGCTTCTCCACAATGGACCGCCGGACTACGGTCGACCCGTCTCAAGTCCATGACAAAAGGGGGCAATCATCCCTGTCGGCAATGGATCCTTCCGTCTAGGCAAGGATCCCTTTGGCGTTCAAGCCGACGGTCGCCCTTTCCCGACATAGACACCCTTTTCGGTCACCACCTTGTCCATGTAAATGTCGTGGGAGGCGACGGGGATTTCATCAAAGAGTTGGCATTCGAAGGCGAGAGCCACCAGAGGGGCATCGCTACGCGCATGCTGAAGCAATTTGTCGTAATACCCTTTGCCGTGACCAGTGCGTCCACCGTTTCGATCGAATGCGACGCCTGGAACCATCACCAAGTCGAGGTCTTCCGGTTGCAATCGCTTGCTGGCGACCTCGCGCAAGTCAGCCCGAGGCTCCAGGATTCGATACATCCCCAACTCCAGCTCGTCCATCGACTCCAGCCAGAAAAGCTCCAATTCGCCGTCGACGCAGTAAGGGACAACGATCCTTTTGCCACTTTGGAGAGCTGCGGGAAGCGCCTGACGGGTCCGCACTTCATCGCGAACATCGACGTAGAACATTACGGTTTTCGCCACCGCATACTCGGGCAGCGCAACGAAGTGATCGACAATGGTCTGGCTGACTTCGTCCTTGTTGGGCTGGGCCTTCCGGTTTTCGTGCGCCTGCTTACGGATTTCGGTCTTGCGCGCAGCAAGCACCGCTTCGGTTGCGTCATTCATGAGAAAATCCCGCGAACGGAGAAGTGGGAAATTTGGAAATTGTCAGAGAACGGTTGCGGAGTTAGTCCGCCAAGGAAGTGGATCCGAGCCGACCGGCTAATGAAGCGATCATCATCTGGCCGACCTGCAGGAATATACCATGACCAGCGAGGTTCACCAAGAACTCGGGAAGCAGTCGACGATCTCCATCGGATGCATCGACCGCCCGGAATTGGGGAAGCGTTGCCAGGAATCGACGCTTTGATCGCCCGCGATCAGGGGGGATCAGGTATCGCCTTGGTAGATGCTGCATCGGTCGACGGGGATTGCCATCGAAGGTGCATCATCTGCTGATCGTAAAAGACCTGGGACAAAGAGCCGACTTTCTGCCAACGCAATTCCAGCTCCTTCAGCGACCTCTGCTGCGCCTCCAGCACGCGGATTTGATCCAGCATCAGGGAGCGTTGGGAGGAGTTGCTGGAGAGGTTTCGCGATTGTCGCAGTTGCTGCAATGCCTGTTCGTGCCACCGAAGTCCGCTTTGGACTTCACCAAGCCACTGGTCGGCTTGTCCGATGGAAAGTCGTACGGGAGGTGTGTCGGGGTCCGGCGACCATCCGACATCGACCTCAATATGCCAGACCCTTCCTGCGCGCAGGGAAGCCTGGATCACCATCCCTCCCGCCTCGGGATGATCCGAGTGTCTACCCCACGCCCGCACCACCTTGCCTGTCTCTAAAGGGATCGGCATCCGATTCCATTCCCACCCTTCCTGTCGCTCCAGTTCCAGTACCAGCAACAACGATGGATCGAGTCCTTGATCCCGCAGAATCCATTTGCTCTTGAGAGGCAAATTTTCCAGTGGAAAGGATCGATCCTCGAGAGCCACAGGGGATTGCCGATCAGGACCTGGGGCAACGCCTGAAGAATCCGCGTCAGGAGATGACTGGTCGGAGGAATCCGACTGGAGCATCTTTTCTGGGCTGTCGCTTTCGGATGCGGAGTCTTCTGGCGGAATGTCGGGTGTGGGGGTGTTGGCGAGCAGTTCGCCTGGCGAGCCACCCAGGAGTCGGTCAAGTTTGGCTTTCAGATCACCTTCTGGAAATAGGTTTGGGGAGCTGAGTTCCAGCCCAGGTTGTGGCTGGGCTGTTTCGGCAGCGGGCGATAGACCTCGCAGATCGAGCGGTTCGAGGGGATTCTGAGCAACTGCTTGGGCCGGATCGGAAGGCGTCGGAGGCAAAGTCTGGATTTCGGTTACCCCCGGACGTTCTGTCAGTTCCCCGTTTGCTTCTGTTCGCTGAGGGATTGTGGGAGTGGAATCGCTTTGGAAGAGGCGGGGGACCAGCAGCCCAAGCAAACCAAGAGCGATGGCTCCCACCCAGACAAGGGCGGTTCGCTTTCGGTTTCCCGATGGGCTGCGGGAAGTTGGTCGCGATAAGCCGCTGCCTTTGGTCTTGGATCTTGGTTTCGATTGGAAGGCAGACGGGGTGGTTCGGCTTTCCTTCTTCCTCCCCGTGGATTGAAAAGTCTCTTGCTGGGATTTTGCCGCCTGGAACAAGAGATCCCATACATCGGTGATGGGAAGCAAGGCTCCCTGCCGATCGACCCACCATCGCTTGGGGTCTTCTACAGGGTTCCGGTTGTCGCGATTTGGCACCCCTTCGTCCTTCAAGCGATTCGGTTCGGTCGAACGGAATCTGCCAGCCAGCGACTCCCAATCGGCACTTTGATTCTTCCAGTCCGCCAGAACGCTTTCAGGGGGAGTGGGCCAAGTCTGTAGCAGGAGTTCCAACGGAGCCCAGGGGCCTCCTGGAAGGACCCACCAGGATCTGCCCAGCGAGTCGCTTAGTTGCATCGGTTCTGTTTCCAAGGGCGCGATCAGGCCCGTGTTGGCCTTCTGCAAGGCCGCGGCAAGTGGGGTTTCCTTGTCATGGATCGCCAGGGCATTTCGGTCCTCTGGAGGCAGCCATGCCAAAGCGGTCATGCAATGGGGAGTCGGTTCGGTTTGCTTGGCGGCGAGCAGTCCGAGGAAGGTGGGAGTCGGGAGCAGCGTCCAGGGATTGGGATTGGCTGGCTGGCCCGTCACGGTGGGGGCTGTACCGGCATGGGAGGAGGGGGCTGAAAGAGCCTCCAGTCCATCGGCCAGGGAACATCTCTTGGGCTGGTCGCTCAACGTCGTTCGTCCTTATGCAGCCTACATCAAAGCCTATGGACCGCCGTTAATCTCTTCGCAATCGGAAAAGTTGAGAGGAAGGCGACAAGCTGTCATTCCGATTTTTGTCGTTTTGCAAGTTAGAAATCAATCGTTTCAGAGAACTTTTCACCTCAGACAAGCCGATAGAACGGACTGTAACGGCTCTGCGGAACCTACCTGATTCGCGTGTTCTTCCGAACTTCGTGTTGATGGAAACGCTGCCAATAGGACTCGTCATGTCTGGATATGCGGGTTGGATGCAACCAAAGCAATCCTGAGAGGCACGAGCTGGCGGCGGGATGGGGAGCGCGAGTTGGCCATCCAAGTGGGCTGATAGGGGGGATGGCTTTGTGTCGCTGCGCGTGCGATCGATGCCGACTGCCGCTGGAGATGAATCGATGAACTGGAAGAATCGTTGGACTCGGACACTTTCATTTGGACTGGCCACCTTTGGCGGCTTCCAATCATTGCATGCTCAGACACCTCAAGGCATGGTGGTCCCAGGTCCATCTGCTCCCGGGAATAACGCCCGCGTCGGATCCAATCCGGACGTAGAGGCTGTGATGCCCGCAGGTTTTTTGGGAGCACCATGCGATTCGCCGAATGGCGTTGGCGCTGGCCACTACGGTCATGCGGGTGGTAGTGGTTCAGGGCACTTTGGTGGCGGCCTGTTTAGCCACTGGGGGATGGGAGGCGGCGAGTCGCTTGGGGCTTGCGGAGGACCGATGGATCCTTGCGGCCTGAGTGGCATGGGCGGCTGTGGATCCTGTGGACCGACGGGCTGCAGTGGTGCGTGTGGCGGCCTGGGTGCCTGCGGCGGTGGATGTGGGCCGATGGGATGCGGATTACTGGGTGGCGGCATGCTGGGTCACGGCGGCATGATGGGTCACGGCGGTATGCTGGGGCACGGCGGTATGGTGGGTCATGACCCGTCGATGATGCCCGGAGGAGCGTACGGGATGATGCCGCCCGGCTACGGAAGCCATGGCATTGACGATGGGCTCTTCTGTGGATCTTGCGGCCAGAATGGCTGCTTCCGCTGCGGTTGGGGACTTGGTCTTTTGGTCACAAGCAAGCTACACGGGTTGCTGGCCGGAATGGCTCCCTATAGCGAAGCTGGACTTGCGGCGCAGCGATGGTTTGACGTCGCGGTCGATTCCACTTGGTGGGGCCGATCCAAAGGTGCTGCCAACTACAACTTCTCCTCGCAGGGTGCTGGGACTGGCAATTACGTCCTCTCCAGCAACAGCGTCGATCTGAATGGCGCTGCCCCGGGGTTGGGGGTAATCGTCAACTGCCAGGTGGGGGCTGGTTCGAACCTGGAAGCGGTCTACCAGGGGCTCAATCAGTGGGAAGAATCGGCGGTCGCCACCTCGACGCCAGCAGGGACACCCACCTTGTTCTCCTTCATGAGCGATTTCGGAACCGATCCGCTCAACGGCTACGATGATCCGGATCGTTCCTTCCAGCATCGGTTGGACTACAAATCGGAAATTCACAACGGGGAAGTCAACTTCCGTCGCCGATGGGTCGGACGTTACGGCTGGCTCCAGGGCTCTAGCCTGATGGGGCTCCGTTACATCGATCTAGATGAATCGATGACCTTCTCGGCTCGCGGTGAAAACAACGATACCTTTGCCAGCAACGGATTGCGGTTCTTCGACTACAACACCGGGGTCAGGAACTCCCTGATGGGCTTCCAGGTCGGTGGGGACATCTGGCTGAATATCATCCCTGGTATCAATTCGGGGGTCGAAATGAAGATGGGGGTGTTCGGAAACCGTGCCGACCTGAACTCATCGATCGTCGCCAATTCGATTTCTGGACTCTTCGAGTCGGACGAGTCTTCGAGGACCGCGTATGCGATGTCGTTCTCCAGCACCACGGTCTATCGCCTGACCCACTCCTGGGCGCTTCGTGGTGGTTACCAGTTGCTCTACATCGACAACGTAGCGCTGGCGGCAGAGAACTTCAACAATGCACCACCTGCCCTGATCCAGCCCGGTTCGAACCGAATCACTCGCATCAATAACGATGCGGAAGTGATTTACGACGGAGGATTCTTCGGGGCCGAGTACACCTGGTAAGCTGATCGATGATCAGTTTGGTATGAGAACCTGCCGAAAAAAGCATTGGCCGCAGCAAACCGCTGCGGCCAATGTCGTTGGTACAGAGCAAAGTTTTGCAGCTAGGTTCATTCGACCTTCTGAAGGTCGGCCTGATCGGTCAGCAGTTCAATGACGATCTTCTGAGGTGTCCTGCTGGGGTCGGCTTCGATTCTCGCCTTCAGTCCACTCGACGCATAATCGCCGTAGTGTGGGGAAACCCGCCGGCCGTGATTGTGGTCTCCAAAGGACCTGTCTTCGGTGATGATCAGCTGCTGGACGATGACTTCATGATTCCCCGCCAGTGCACCGTCGCCTGGTTGGAATGTGCTCAGGGTAAAATGGCCTTCCCGGTCGATGGTGCCACGTGCAATCCATCGAGGGGCTTCAGGATTGGCTGCGATCACTCGCCGAAACTCGACCGTCCCAAGTTGCACTGGTTCGCCATCCGGAAAGCGGACCAGACCGTCGACTGGATAGGTTGCTTCTTGCTGGGGGCTGCATCCCAGTATCCCTCCCAGTGCCATTGCAACGGGATAGAAGAACGCGGCATGGTGGAATCGGTTTGGGCGCGCAAGCTTCTTCAATGGAGCGATTCCGAGTTGATGAATGATTCAGGGACGGGTAGCAAAACCCTTGGAACGAGTGGGGTTCCGACCGACTGAGGGCTTCGGCACCCGAGGACTTTGGCACCGGAGAAGTGCAAAGCTGTCAGTCCAACTGAAGCCGTTCCAGCTTCAGATTGTGCCGATTGGCCAGCTGTCCCAGGGTGACCGTGTCGGTAGCGTTGGAAAGGGATCGAATCGAACCGTCCGCATAAAGGAAGTGAGTGATCCCTGGATGCCAACTTCCGAAGGCATAGTAGGTCGATACAACGTCATTGGGACCTTGAGCCAGCGGCATTCCCGGGCCGGTGACACGCGAGCCTGCCGGAAGGCTGTCGCCATCGTAAATAGGGGAATCGTCGGGGAATTTCCCCAGTCGTTCCTGGCTGATGTGCTTCTCCCCTAGCAAGAACGTGTTGCTAAGCCCATCGGTGATGTCGCGGTAACGGTACTTGTCAAAAAAATCGACCGCTTTGCCATTTTCACAAAGAGCTCGGGACGAATTCATCGCCCCGGATCCGTTTCCGCCGTAGTAGAAATCGGAAGGCAGCCCGACAGCCCCCGGACTTAAATCTCCGTGGCAGGCTGCATAATCCCCCGGGACTCCTTCGACCAGCCGGCTACCTCCACGCCCCGGAATCGGGCAGCCGCAGGGAAGCCGTGTGGCCCCTGTAGTTCCCCCTACATTGCGGGAAACCATCATCGACTGGCTGCCCCTTCGTGATGGGCAGAAAAGGATCGGAAACTTGCTCGACGTAAACTCTTTGGGTTGTTCATACCATTTTCCAAAAAGGTCGACGTCGCGGACCAAATTGGTTTGCTCGACGAAGGGCAGAACGTGAGCGAACCAGTTGGGTTCCTCCCCTCCGCAACTCAATTCGGTCGAATCCCCTGGGCGGGGAGCAATTCGGGCGGGAGGCAGGTAGCCACGGGCCGACTCGAAGTTTGCAATCGCGAGGCCCCACTGTTTCAGGTGGTTCTGGCACTGCATTTGGCGAGCCGCTTCGCGGGCTGATTGCACGGCTGGAAGGAGCAAACCGACCAAGGTTCCGATGATGGCCAGGACCACCAGCAGTTCGATCAGCGTGAATCCAGGTCGTGGGCACTTAGCCATCGGGTAAACCTCCTCGTTATGAACGGTACAACCCATCTTCCAAATGCTGGAAATTTGGGATTCCCCCTTCACTCTCCCTATATTTCGCTCCGAGAAACAAGCAGGTCAAGAGATTCCCGACGCGGAATGCGATTTGCCGCAACCTGGGAGGAGCTGTTCAGGTTGTAGCAAAATTGTCGCTGGCTGACGGAACTCGAGGAACCCTTCGCCCATCACAAGCGGAGGGCAGTTTGTTGACAGCCCAAGGGCCCCAACTAGAATCGAAAAACCCCTCCCTTGCCCATTTTTCTCATTTGAAAAGCCCATTTTCGACCACGGACTGGGCGAGATGAATGTGTTTCAGGGATGGATCGCGGGTGATGGACTGAGCCAGGTTGGCTCTGGGTCACCCCGGGTGAATTCTAGCAGGGAAGCTCCGCTGGGTCTTCGAACTGGACTTCAAAAAACTGGATTCGAAAGCGCTTTCGTCCGTCGCTCGATCTTCGATCAACTGGTAACGCTGCTGGGGGTGGAATACTGTGGCTTCTCGTAATGGTCAATCGAATCGGCAGGGATCGAACAACGGCCTTCTGGCACGCTTGCTGGGGGGGGAGAGCCTGAAGAAGCGAGCGCAGAAACAGCGTGTCGCGGAGCAGTTGGAGCGGAGGGAGATGATGGCGGCGGACATCTCCCCGCTGACCAAGGGAATCATGGCCCCCTTTTACATGACCGACCAGACAGCTTATGACACCCTGGCGACTCGGATCCAGAATCGTTCGTCGGGTGGTGGTAGCGGCGAGGCAGGCGAAGGGCTTTCCAACAACCCTCTGACGGTCACCGAAGCAGAGCCGAACAATTCACGTTTGAGCGGCCAGTATTTGCCGCTGGGAACGCTTCCCAACAAGCGGGACATGGTCAACGTCAACGGGTTGATGTCGACCTTCTTCGATGAAGATTATTACACCTTCGACCTCCGCAAAGGGGACATTCTCGATGTTCGCCTGCAGGCGGCGGCCTTCAATCCTTCCGGTCTGGGAGTAGGGCTTTACGAAGCCTCGGGGACCGAGCTCTTTTTTGCAATTGGACCGACGAACGTTCGCATCCAGCGGCCACCGGGAACGGTGCCTCCTACCAAGAGCCCTCTGTTCACGGACGGGACGACTTCGTTCAGCTACGTCATCGATACCGACGGTCGTTATGCGGTTCGTGTTGGCGACGGGGTGGGGTCGTACGTTTTGAATTTGAGGACCTATCGTCCACCAATGGAGCAGGAGACGGTTGGAACCGCGCAGACCCTATTCCTTGATTTTAACGGTGCTACGATCCGCTCGGAGATCATCAACGTCGACCTGATCACCGGTGTTCCTGGACCGTTGCGGGTGCCTGGTATTGGCAACTACATCGCGGCTCTTGGCCTGGAGCCTGACGACGAAGCGGCATTGATCGATGAAGTGGTGAAGCGTACCACCAACAAGTTGGAGACATTGATTGCTTCGACAGCCAACAATGGCTACTACCAACGGACAGGGCGTGCTGGCGATTTCGACATCACGATCCTGAACAGCAAGGACCACGCAGATCCCTTTGGCGCAGCCAATGTCTCCCGCGTGATCATTGGTGGAACGCAGGATGAAATCCTCGGCGACGACATCGGGTTGCTGGGAATCGCCCAGTCGGTGGATGTCGGCAACTGGGACCGTGAGGAATCGGCCCTGGTGATGCTCGATCTCTTGATCGCCGACTCGTTTGTTGTGCCGCTGAGTGGTCGAGCCACGCAGATGCAGTTGTTTGCGGAACTTTTGTCGATGGTGATCGCTCACGAAGCAGGTCACTTCCTTGGTGGCTGGCACCAGGATCCCTCGAACACTATTTACGGTGTCATGGATCAGTTTTACGATCCATTTGTCTCCAGTGGTGCCGGTCGAGACCTTATTTTTGGGACCACCGACGATCAGCCACTGCGTTTTCTTGAGGACGAGTATTCGCCGCTAAATCCAGGGATTCCTCCAGGAGGTACCGGGGTGGCGAATTCTGACAACGTCCTGGCGTTCGGTATGTCCACTGGGATGAAGGGTGGCAACATCCAAGGGATCCTTTGGCATGACCGCAACCGTAGCGGGACGATTGACCTGAATGAAGAGGGGATCAGCACCTGGACGGTGTGGGCGGACATCAACGGGAACAACTTCCTGGACGCTGGCGAACCGCGAGTCGACACTGCACCCGATGGAAAGTACCAGTTGGGTTTGCCAGTTGGCACCCACACGATTTATACGGTCCCCGGAAAGAACTGGCAGCCCACGGCACCGATTGGCGGCAAGCAGACGGTGACGGTGGCGCTGGACCAGACACGTACCAACGTAAACTTTGGTTTCATTCTGCCTCCCGCAGGGGCGACCGGTTACAAATTCAATGACCTGAATGCCAACGGCATTAAGGATCAGGGCGAACCCCCGATCGAAGGGATCTGGATCTACTTCGACCTCGATGGAGACGACCGGCTTGACCTGGGGGAACCGGCGACCAAGACGAAGGCAGATGGCAGTTACAACTTGCTGCCGCCTGGACCAGGCACCTACACAATCCGGGAGGTGCTAGATCCTGGATTCATGCAGACCTTCCCGATCGGCGGCGAGCATGTGGTGACCTACGACGGGATCAATCCACCGATCGGATATGATTTCGGAAACCGTTACGCTCTCGATTGGGGCGACGCACCGGCACCCTATCCCACCACTGCGGCGCAAAACGGAGCGAACGCTGGCTTCCTGCCGGGACTGGCACTCGGAAATCGTATCGACCTGGAAGACAGCGGACAGCCTAACCCGTCTGCCACCGGGGACGACATCGCGGGTGCAACTGATCCCGTTACCAATTTGGTGATCGATGACGAAGACGGTATCACTTTCCTTCGACCGCTAGTCGCTGGTGATGCCAACAACAAGGTCAGCGCTTTCCTGACCAACTCCACTGGGCAAAATGCCTATTTACATGGCTGGCTGGACGTCAACGGCGACGGTGATTGGAATGACGTCGGGGAGCAGTTGATCAAGAATCAGCTGTTGGTGGCGGGTAGCAATGTAGTCACCTTCGCCATCCCTGCGGGTGCGAAGTTGGGGACCAGCTACATGCGGTTCCGCATGGCTCAGGAAACCAACGTCGCCGTCACCGGTCGCTCGCAGACCGGCGAAGTGGAAGACTATCAGGTCCTGCTGGTGGATTCGCTGAACATCGCTGTCGATGATGCATTCACCGTCGGCAGAAACTCACTCAACAATCCGCTCGACGTCCTCGCCAACGACTTCAAGCTTCCGGGCGAAGTGCTGGAAATCATCTCGGTCTCTGGTGGTTCTCAGGGCGGCACGATTCGCATCAATACGGCGAAGAACGGGATTCTCTACTCGCCCCGCAACGGTTTTGTCGGGGTGGAAACATTCACTTACCGCATCCGCAACTCGCTTGGTGAAACCGATACCGCCACGGTGACGATGACCATTTCGTTCTCCTTTGACAAGCCAGTAGCGGTCGACGACTCCTACGATGTAGCTACCAACACCGTCAGCTTCCCACTGAATGTTCTGGCCAATGATGTGGAAGGTAAGGGGGGAGCTCTTCAGATCGTTTCGGTCTCGGCACCCAATCAGGGCGGGACTGCGACGATTGGCTCCGGCAACCAGAGTATCCGTTATACGCCTCGGCGGAACTTTGGTGGCACCGAGCAGTTCACTTACACAGCCAGCGATGCATCGGGGAATTTGACCACGGCGACCGTGACGGTCCATACGCTGCCTGGAGCCCGCAACGACGACGTGGTCGGGCTGACATTCCAGGTGACCGACATGGCCGGCAATGCGGTCTCCGCCGTCCAGCAGGGAAGCCAGTTCAAAGTCAACGTATTCGTTGACGACTTGCGTGCTCCCGACCAATTCGTGGTGTCGCCAGGAGTGTTTGCCGCTTACCTCGATCTTCTTTACAACTCCTCGCTGGTCACCCCTGCGGCCGACAGCAGCAACCCCCTGAACTTCAAGGTCTCCTTCGGCCCGTCCTACCAGTTGGGCAAGCGAGGCACGAACGATGTTCCAGGTGTCATCAACGATATGGGGGCTTTCACCAGCAATCCTTCGATGGACGAGCCCAATCCCTTGCTGCTGGCTTCGATCACCTTCGATGCCCTGGCCGCCGGCTTGGTCGACTTCATCGGTGACCCTGCCGATTCGCCTCCGTTCACCGACACGCTCCTTTTCAATACCCCTGCGTCTGCGGTTCCGACCGAGCAGATTCGGTTCGGTAGGACGACGATCGAAGTGGTCAGCAACGGGTTCGAGTTTCCGTTTGCTGTAGACGATTCGCTGGCCGCTCCGGTGAGCGTCAATAGCTTCGATAACGTGATCAACGTTCTTCGAAACGACAGCACCGGAACGACGGGATCGATTCGGCTCATCAACGTCACCCAGCCGTTGAACGGGACTGCGTCGATCGACGATAAGGGAACGACCACTCCTACGGATGATGTGGTTCTCTATACACCCAACTCCGGGTTTTCGGGGACCGACCAGTTCACCTACATGATCCAGGATCCTCGAGGCTTCAGCTCGATCGCTCGAGTCACCCTGCAAGTGGGCTCGGCCTCCGCCGATGATGACGTGAAACTGCGTTTGGAGGTGACTGACCTCAACGGGGTTCCTGTCGATCAGGTGACGGTCGGTAGCAAGTTCCAGCTCCGTGGCTACGTTCAGGATCTCCGATCGGTTGGTTCGGATCTGGGCGTATTCGCAGCCTTCCAGGACATTCTCTATGATTCGGGACTTGTCTCGGTCAACACCAGCGGGAATGCCTTGGGCTTTGATGTAGTCTGGAGTTCCAACTACAACCAAGTCGTCAGCGGTGATATTCGCAACAAGAACTTGATCAATGAAGTCGGTTCCGTGCAGAACGGCACCGCAAGCCTTGGTAATGGCGAGTTGCTACAGTTCACCATCACCCTGACTGCCAATAAAGCCGGTACTGCTCAGTTCATCGGAGATCCGGCGGATATTTCTCCCTTCCACGACACCTTGCTGTTCAATCCACCAGAAGTTGTTCCATTCAACGCGATTCGGTACATCGCCGACTCGGTGGTGATTGTCGGCGGTGCGGGTGGCGGATCGGGTGAAGGATGGACGAATCCCAACAACCGTTTCGATGTCAACAACGATGGATTTGTGTCCCCAATCGACGCTCTGCTGGTGATCAACTCGCTCAACGCCGGTGGGTCCAGGCCTCTCGGGGGTGAAGGGGAAGCCGGAAAGATCTACTTCGACGTGAACTCGGATGGTGCCATCAGTCCGGTCGATGCACTCCAAGTGATCAACACGTTGAATTCGGGCAATGGGGAAGGAGAAGCGGAAGGCGAGGGAATTCTTGCGGGGCCTTCGAGTGATTCCACGAGGACTTCTAATGTCTTGACGATCAAGAGCAGTCGCCTAGCAGCTTTGGAATCGGCAGACGCTGTGGTTCAGCAATTGGCGACGGAAGTTGATCTCGCCGCCTCGGCACCCAGTGGTGGATCGCTGTCGGACTATCTGTCGGCAGCCGATGCATCGCTGGCTGAGATTGGACCTTGGTTGGAAGCTCTTGATAATGGGCTGGACTCGAATACCCTGAACCGTCGCCGCCGCTGATAGCGGTTGAATGGTCCATTCAGAATGACTCCAGGGCCGGGATGAAAGTCCCGGCCCTGGTCTTTTGTAACTTCTCGCCGGTCGGTGATCACCTGCCGGTGACCTCGACGGGACCGAAACACCAGCGACTGCTTCGTCCAGCAGGAACCAATCAGTCCAAAGTCGAACTTCACATTCTTGCCCGTTGATCTCCCTGCCGACCCTCAGGCTCTTCTCGATCGGCGATTGAAGTTTTCTTCATCCATTCCACATCGGCAGGCAATCGAGGAGTCCCCGATTGCAGCTGGTTTGGCCCAGAGTCGCCGCTTCCTGATGGCATTGGGCCAGCGTTGGGATTAGGCGACAAAAGTTGCCGCCGGAACCGAAAGAAGTTCGCTTTTCGCTGCGGGCGACGGTGCGAATCGATTTCGTCGACATGCTTTGCTAGCGGCGGGTGATCAGGAATCTGTGTCCCTCGATAGTGGTATTTGGTGAAGGTTGCATCCATCTTTGCCCAAAAGGGCAGCGACTAGCTTTACACTGAAGGGGTGCATTGTGGCTCCCCAAATTGGCGGTGTTATATGACAGTAGATCCTGGTTCCATTACGCAGTGGCTGCACAAGCTGCAGGCTGGTGATCCGGAGGCTGCACATCAACTCTGGAACCGCTATTATCCGAAGTTGGTTCAAACGGCCTCCAGGTATCTTCGAGGCAGCACCGATCCGGCGATCGAGGGTGAGGATGTTGCGCAAAGTGCTTTCCAGAATTTCTATCGCTCGGCCATCTCCGGAGAATATCTGGAAGTTGGTAATCGAGAAGAGCTCTGGAAGCTGCTGGTGATTTTTGCCATCAAGCGGATCAAAAGGTATCGGTCCGCCGAAGAATCTCAGGTTCGAACACTGGTCTCGTCCGTATCGCAAGAGGACGGCGTGCCGCTGTCGATGGCAGACTTGAGAACGCCAGAGGCAGAAGCTCAAATGGCCGATTTACTGGAGCACTTATTGAAGTTATTGGATCGGGAGGATCCTTCAGGAGAGCTTCGACGCATTGGAGTGTTGTACTTGGAGGACCGAGCTCCTCGTGAGATTGCCAGGCTACTTCAGCGGCGCACGACCACGATCCTCCAGAAACTTCGGCTTATCACGATTCTGTGGGAGAAGTGCGAAGAGCTATGAGGGGATCTGAATTCGATTACCAGCAGGATTCGATGCCTCTCGATCTGTGGCGCAAGATCATCGCTGCAACGCTTGATTATGAAGCATCTCTGAATAGTGGCAGCCGATCCCAGCCGAAGGAATTTGCTGCGGACTATAGCGAAATCCCACCTGAACTTCTGACTCCACAATTGGAGCGGTTGCGGCACGAGGTGCTAGTGTAACTTCTCTTCTGTAAATTCATCGCTCTCCAGTTCCGTTCG
>JBEISR010000070.1:0-5848 GCA_040375295.1 Planctomycetaceae bacterium | reverse complement strand
CTACGTGCCAACTCTTCTCAACAACTCTTTCGTAGCCACCGCGGCCACGCGCTGGATGGCTACGCTTAACCTCCATCCAAATCTTCCACCATCTGGCGATGGTGGCTACGTGCCAACTCTTCGCAACAACTCTTTCGTAGCCGCCGCGGCCACGCGCTGGATGGCTACGCTTAACCTCCATCCAGGTCATCTACCATCTGGCGATGGTGGCTACGTGCCAACTCTTCGCAACAACTTTTTCGTAGCCACCGCGGCCACGCGGTGGATGGCTACGCTTAACCTCCATCCAAATCATCCACCATCTGGCGATGGTGGCTACGCGAAGAAGGTGAAGGATCATCTACCATCTGGCGATGGATGGCTACGGGGATAACGGCGAAGGATCGCCCACTATCTGGCGATGGATGGGAAGAGAAAGAATCGCTACAAGGGGCCGACCGACAGCCCAGTCCTTAAGAATGGCTTTTCTTCGGCTTGTAGATCTCGGTCGCCGTGCCGAAATGAACCTCGCCGGCGTTCATCAGTGTTTCGCTGAGCGTTGGATGGGGGTGGATCGATTCAGTCAGGTCGCGCACCTCGCACCCCATCTCGATCGCCAACACCGCCTCGGCGATCAGCTCCCCGGCCCCCGATCCAACGATACCGCAGCCCAGGACTCGATGCGTCTGCGGGTCGACCAGCCACTTGGTCAGGCCTTCGGTGCGTCCTAGAGCCTGAGCCCTGCCGCTGGCGGCCCAAGGATAGACTTCGACATCGACTTGCCGCCCCTCCCGCTTGGCCTGATCTTCCGTCAGACCGGCCCACGCGATTTCTGGATCGGTGAAGACCACTGCGGGGATCGCTTGCTTGTCGAAGCTGACTGGCTTGCCCATCACCACCTCGACCGCGACCTTCGCCTCATGGCTGGCTTTGTGAGCCAGCATTGGATCACCGGCCACATCGCCGATCGCCAGGATGTGAGGGTCGCTGGTCCGCTGCTGCTTGTCGCAGACGACGAAGCCGCGCGGGTTGACTTGGACCGACGTCTTTTCCAATCCCAGCCCCGCGCTGACGGGCCGTCGACCAACGCTCACAAGCACCCGGTCGAATCGCTCGTGACCGTACTTGCCAGGTCCCTCGAACGTCACTTCGACCTGGTTGTCGACCTCGGCCATCGAACCGACCTTGGTGTTCAGGTAGATTCGTTTGTCGAAGAGTTTTTCCAGATGCTTGTGCAACGGCTTGACCAAGTCACGGTCGGCCCCGGGCAGCAGGCCATCGGTCCATTCGACGACGGTGACCTCAGAACCGAGATTGGCGTAGACCGTCCCCATTTCCAGGCCGATGTAGCCACCCCCTACCACCAGCAGCCGCTTGGGGATGTCGGTCAGGGCCAGGGCCCCGGTCGAGTCCATGACGCGGTCGCTGCCGATCTGAAAGGAGGGAGGCATGGCAGGGACGCTGCCGGTGGCCAGGATGCAATGGTCGAAGGTCAACGTCCTTTCGGCCGGGATTGAAGGATCGTCCCCTTCCAGACGCAGCGTCGTGCTGTTTTCGAATACACCCTTGGCGCGGATCACGGTGACATTGCGCCGCTTGGCCAGTTGCGCCAGCCCTCCACTGAGGGTGGCGATCACCTTTTCCTTACGGGCTCGAACGCGATCGACATCGATGCTGGGGGCGCCAAAGCCAACCCCCCACTCGTGAAGCTCCTGTGCCTCCGAAATCACCTTGGCCACATGAAGCAGCGCCTTGGAGGGGATGCATCCGCGGAGAAGGCAGGTGCCGCCCAATCGCGACTCCGCCTCCACCAGCACTACCGGCAAACCTTCATCGGCTGCCAGAAAGGCTGCTGCATACCCACCAGGACCACCACCCAGCACCACCAAGGGACTGTGCATCGCTCAATCCTCTCCTGCTGTCCGACCCGTTGCCAGGATGTTGTCAACCTGCCTCGCTTATCGAGACAGGAATTCGACCACGACGTTCGCATTGACCGGCAGACTGATATCGGATGGACCAGGAGCTCCCTGCATCGTCACCCGAAGTCCTTCGCTGTCGAAGGCGATCCAGTCGAGCGGAATGGAAGGATTGTTGGCGATGACTCCCTTATAGAGATTCCGCACCGCCTCGCGATTGGTCACTTCGATGACATCTCCGGGCCGCAGCAGATAGCTGGGGCTGGTCACCTTCACGCCGTTGACGCGGAAGTGCCCGTGGACGATCCCTTGGCGAGCCTGTGGGCGGGTCTTGGTCAGACCAGCGCGACGGACCACATTGTCCAACCGCCGCTCGCACATCAGCAGCAACGTCTCCCCGGTATTCCCCTTCTTGCGGACTGCCGCATCGAAGTAACGGCGCAGCTGCCGCTCACCCAAACCGTAGTAGTATTTGATCTTCTGCTTTTCCGCCAAAGCGATCCCGTAGTTGCTGGTGCGGCGACCGCGGGGATGCATTCCTGGTGGCTTCTTCCGCTTTTCCGATGCCCGGGTCGCTCCCGCGTTCTCGAACAGCATCACCTCCAGGCGACGGTTGATCCGCGCCTTGGGCCCTGTGTACCTTGCCATCTCGCTGGTTCTCCTTCAATGAGAATCTCGAATGCGAATCTTCCAAACTTCCAGCCGGCGCTGCTCCAGGTCTTCGACCCGGCATGCCAACCGTCGGACCAGACCTTCTGGACCTTGACTCCCCAAAAAACCAACTGTCCTACGCAGCCAAAGCAACCCCTTTGGCTTGCCGGAAATCCCCCCAGCTTCTCTCTTTTACAACCGCCGCAAACCAGTTCCCTGGTTCCGGTCCGTCGCTGCAGACATCGATGCTTCGGGGACGGGGAAGCCTTTCATTGTCGGGAATTTCATCGCTTTCAGCAAGGCCAACCGCTGTCCTCAGGGGATCGCCATGGCAACCACTGCGTCCCCGGCCCAACCCAGTCACCACCTCATCGGAACGACCAATCGACGCTCTCCCAACTCCATTCGAATTCAATCCATGGGAAGCAAAACCTACTGGACAGAAAAATTGACAAAGTTTCACCAATCCCTACCATGTACACCGGTTCGTTCACGCTCTTTATGTGTTCGTCCGTGAGGTAACGAGCAGCGGGAACGGAGCGGGCTATTCATATTTAGAGGGGTCACCAACCCCCGCCCGATCGCGGTGATCGGGAACCGGTTGACGTCGCGCAGGGATCGCCGGCGCCGATCGATCTGGAAATTGCTCAAAGGGAGTCGCGATCGATGGCACGCAACAGGATGGCACGCAATAAGTTGGCTAAGGGGAAATCCGCTGGCGATAAGGGAGCCAATTCGAGGCCAGGGGGATTTCAACAGGCCCCTGGAATGAACAAGCCGGTGCACGCTTCCAATGCTCGGCGGCCACTGCATCAGCGGGAGACCAAGATTTTTGCTCAGGTGGCCGATGAGTCGCAGACGCTAGCGGGGGGCATCGACCAGGAAGACGCATGGCTGTTGCTGGCCGCTCTTTCTGCCGACCCGGAATCGCTGGAGGAAGTGGAGGCGGCCGTGGCGCACTTGCGGACCGAAGCGGCTTGCGAGCCGGCCGGGGCAGGAAAGGGGGGATTGGGGCTGGAGGCATTGGGAATGCAGATCCAAACCACGGGGGTCGATCCCAGTGGTTGCGATCTGGCAATCGATTTGCCGGGGCGAACGGTGGTTGTCAGCCGGCTGTGGGCTGAGTCCTGTGGAGAGTCGGTGCAGCGTCCAGGTAGCGCGAAGAATCGGGATCGAATCGACGATGGCCTGAAGATGCTTCGTTCAGGAGCGGTGCTAGTGGATCGGGTGGGGC
Organism: Planctomycetaceae bacterium; assembly: GCA_040375295.1. Classification (GTDB taxonomy): domain Bacteria; phylum Planctomycetota; class Planctomycetia; order Pirellulales; family Pirellulaceae; genus JBEISR01. Next base: position 2,065 of record JBEISR010000070.1, on the reverse strand, counting down.
AAGATCGGCCCGTGCGTCTTCCCTACCACATCGACCCACGCTGGGACGTGCGGATAGGTAGGGGTGACTGGGATCCGACCGTGCGCCAGCGAAGGGCTTTGGCGGCTCAAGATCCTATTCCCTCGTTTCGTCGGATTCTTTACGGCTCGGCGATGCGGCAATTTCTCGCCGAAGAGCTTTGGAATCTTTCGTCCAACAGCCAGGAAGCGTCGCGCGACCCGATGGGAGGAAGCAACGATGCCGCCGATGGGGTGGCTGGACCGCAAGGGAAGGAAGAGGCGATTTCTCTGATCCACCAAAAATGGTTGTTGCGACGTCGAGAGGATTTGGGGTGCCGAAGCCCGCGCCAGGTGATGACCGAAGCGATTGGCGCGGTCGATGCCATGATGGAGGACCGTCAGATCGCCTGGTCGGCTATCTCCCGTCAGCCCGCATCGGTCCCCCGCGCTTCGCGTGCATTCCGAGAAGCGCTTTTTGGATCCAACGAATGGATTCTTTACTACGACCTGGTCCGTTGCCTTCTGGAGCTTGGATGGCACTGGATCGACGGATCGCTGCAGGAACTGGAGCAGGACGATAGGAAGAGAGAGCCATGTTCGTCATCGCAGGGTTTGGAAGCAGAACCAAAGTCGCTGGAGGGGCTGGCGCGATGGATGGAGCAGTTGCAAAGGTGTTGGATGGAAGATCCGCAACCCCATCTTCTGGATCGGTCCCCTAGGGAGGTCATCGAGCGGGAGAGGAGGCGATTGCCCGATGCGGTACCAGTCGATCAGCAGGATTGGTTTAGCTGCGATTGCCCCATGTGCCAGTGGATGAAGGAAGAGAATGCCATCACCTTCTGGCGGATGGACGAATGCCACATGGAAGATGCCTATGCCTTCCAGATCGATGCCTGGAGCAGCCAGGAGGAAGCTGAGTCGTTGGTGCTGGGATCGATGCCTGCCTCCCACCGCAGCAACAGCAACTGGACCGCCAGCAAGAGACCAGGCCAGAACACCGATCGCGAAGAGGACCAGGGCCCCAGCCAAATCTTCTCGGTAGTCCTTCCTCTTGAAGAAATCCCGTCGAAGCAGCCAGGATCGAAAGGAACCTCGGCAGCCATCGTCCAGCCATTGGGGGTTGAAACAAGTCGGTCCCGGGAGCTTTTGCCGTTCCCCTCCACCGAAGTTTCTTGGTTTCGGGAATTGCCCAGCGGTTGGCAGTTTTTTCAAGTCGGAATTCAACTGACGCACCTGCTCGACCGACTGGATCATTCCAGCAGCCGAGGGACCGGCAAAGCCGGTGAGTTGAGCCAGCAGCTGTCGGCCGCCTGGGAGCAACTGCAGCGGGCTTCGCGTGACGATCCGCGATCGTCTACCATCCGCGAAGCGATCCTCCGCATGCAGGCGCTGCTCAATCAGGATGCCTTCAAAGATCACGACTACTTCGTCGATGCCGATCGACTTTACCGAAGTCTGCAGCGAATCGCTCCCAGCCAGCCCCTCTCGGTCGCTCGCTAGTGATGCGTCGCATGGTGACCTCTCTTCGTAGCCATCCATTGCCAGATGGTGGATGAGCGGGTTGGAGGGCGTTCGAAGTCATCCACCGCGTGGCCGCGGTGGCTACAGAGGAAATGGCTACAGAAGAGATAGCATGCATTTTCTAGGTAGCCATCAATCGCCAGATGGTGGATGAGCGGGTTGGACGTCGTTCGAAGCCATCCACCGCGTGGCCGCGGTGGCTACAGAGGAAATGTCTACAGAAGAGGTGGCATGCATTTTCTAGGTAGCCATCAATCGCCAGATGGTGGATGAGCGGGTTGGAGATCGTTCGAAGCCATCCACCGCGTGGCCGCGGTGGCTACAGAGGAAATGGCTACAGAAGAGGTGGCATGCATTCTATGTAGCCACCATCGCCAGATGGTGGATGAGCGGGTTGGAGATCGTTCGAAGTCATCCACCGCGTGGCCGCGATGGCTACAGAGGAAATGGCTACAGAAGAGGTGGCATGCATTCTATGTAGCCACCATCGCCAGATGGTGGATGAGCGGGTTGGAGATCGTTCGAAGTCATCCACCGCGTGGCCG
>JBEISR010000081.1:0-1802 GCA_040375295.1 Planctomycetaceae bacterium | reverse complement strand
GTGCCAAGAAGAATCCAGGCCAAGCAAGACGCGGTAGTGTTCGTTGAGTGTTGTCATCCCTACACGATACAAGATCACAGGAATTCAGGCGACAAGCCACTAAATTCCCCGAAGAACCGTCCAAGAAGGGCTTGAGTCCGTGGACTGTATGAATCAATCCATATCACCCCAACGAAGCCAAGAGTGCCAAAGCCATTTGATATGCGCTCGATGGCAGGCATCGATTGCGCAAAGTATCGGTACTTTGTCCCTTTGGAGCGTTCCCGTATACTAACCGATAGACAACTGGTATGAGGAGATCAGGGTGGAACAGTCGGAAATCGAACTTGAATACGAACGTCGCTGGAAAGCGATGTCCCCCGCGGAGAAGGTAGCCCGAAGCGCTGCGATGTTCGCTTGGACTCGCCAACAGATGGCCATACGGATTCGAAACACTCAGCCTAGCCTGTCGGACGAAGAGGTGAGGTTGCACGTAGCTTTGCAGCTTTACGAGCGCGATCCCGAAGTGGTCAGCCTGATCCAGGAACAGCTTGCTAATGTTTCCCGTTGAAGCATTTCAAAAGACGATTCTCCGGTTTGTAGCAATCACCGAGGCGATTGGCCTTCCTTTTCACATTACTGGCGGTTCGATCAGCTCAGCCTATGGCGAGCCTCGTTTGACGCAAGACATCGATATCGTGATTTCTCCAGAGGTGGCTAGAAATCGGGTCGACGACCTAATTGACCAACTGGCTTGCTCTGATTTTCTATTCACTGAGCGGGTTCTACGGCAGGCGGTTCAGACCGGCAATCTGTTCCAGCTATTGGACAAGACGGAAAGTCTGAAACTCGACATCTATCCAAGAGAACTAATCCCTGGTGAGCTGCAACGGTCGGAGATCATGGAATTGTTTGACGGGGTTTTCCTGCCGGTCGTATCGCGCACCGATGCAGCAATCTCGAAACTCATCTGGATCGACAAAGGAAGCCAACGCAGCCGTCGCGACTTTCGCAGCATCTTTCGGAGTGGCTCGGAAACCCAGCAAGCAGACATTCGAGCCCAGGCTGAGAAGATTCGGTTGAGGGAATTGCTCGAAGAGGTACTGAGCGAATCCGACGAAATCCGTTGACTCGATACGCCAGTTTGTTCATCAACCCTGCAATTCCTTCAACGGATCTTTATGGCTGAATGACATCGATTGGGAAATGAATCGGATGAGCATCCCCGAGCCGAAGGTCGAGCTTCGACTGATCCTCGACGAAGCGTTCGAGATCTTCGGCGACAAAAGTGAATACGTGGTCGCGGCACCGCAGTATCGAGCGGCCGCTAACACGGCGATGGGCTGGAAGAACTCGAACTTACGCACCGAAATGACACGACTCTTGCGCCGCGCTGGCGTCTCGGGTTGGCCACGATTGTTCCATTCGATGCGAGCCAGCAGACAAACAGAACTACAACGCGAGTTCCCGCTGCATGTCGTCTGCTCTTGGCTTGGCAACTCGCCACGCATCGCACAGCAGAGTTATCTGCTGGTCACCGAGGATGATTTTGCCAAAGCTGCCGGGGCGAAGAAGGTGATGGTGGAGAGGGGTGAGCGCTAGGTGCTGTCGGGAACGTTCCGGTACAGCGGCAGCGTGTCGCCGCTGTACGCTACAACCTGTATTCAGCTGGCCTTCGGTGGTTACTTCCCCATCAGAACCTGCGGCGGCATCCAGGTACCGTCGAGTACGGCCTGCTCCGCCCAGTAGACGCGGATGTAGAGCGAGAACGTACCGTCCGGCGCAGGCACCCAGTTGCTTTCCTTGTCCTTGCCAGGAGACGT
>JBEISR010000077.1:0-2769 GCA_040375295.1 Planctomycetaceae bacterium | reverse complement strand
TGCTCGCTCAGCAGATCCTGGTAAACACACTGAGCGCTCAATCCTGCCTCGAGCTTAGCCTCCACAACCGCACGAAATGGTTCGCACAGGCTTTGGCGCCCGGGCTTTGGTTCAGCAGAGACTCTCCCTTGGCAGCGCTGCCCATCCTCGCCACCCGAGCCGGCGGTCGAAATACTGGTACACTTTGAATCAGCTATGACTGCGGAGCCGGCGGTCGAATGGGTGGTACACTTTGCGCCCCCTTCGAGGTAACTTTTGATGGTCTTGCGGTGGACTCCCAGCTCACGCGCGATGCGTCGCTGGCCCCACCCCTTCTGATGCAGGCCACGGATTGCTTCTTGTAAACTCACTTGAAGGACATTGCACATGCCCCTGTCCACGCGCCCGGATGCGCCTAGGTGGAGCCGTTTTCGCCCCTCAAAAGTGGTACACTTTGAACCCGGTTATTTCGACCGCAGGTGGTACACTTTGACCGACCGGCGACAGTCTCGATGGCGAACAGTCGTGATTCTTATCTTTGTCTGACTGCTTGGCATCACCTAATAGTCAGGAAATTGGAAAAAGGCAGTTGGACCATTTGGCAGCAATGCCAGCAGTCGCCGCAATGTTTTTGGAAGAAGGTCTGCACCGTTTGATGGTGCTAGTGGTCTAGATCTGCCACTGCAATTAGCGAATGGATAGCAAACAGATGCACGGGTGAGCTTGAAGGGGTGAAAATCGGGTTTCGATCGCACTCCCTTGGATTGGGTTGCTATCTTCGCGGAGACTCCCGCAACTCTTGGAGCCCATCAACGCGCTCTACCGAGAGTGTTGGGAGCCCTTGCACAACTACTTCCTGCCCTCTGCAAAACTGGAGCAAAAGAGTCGCGATGGGGCGAAATTCAAACGCCGGCACGACAAGCCCCTGACACCGTGTGAGCGACTACTGGGCAGCCAGGATGTGGCGGCAACGAGCAAAGCCAGGCTTCGAGCTCAAAGGGCTGCTTTGAACCCTTTTGAGCTAAATCGGCGCCTGGAGGAAGGGTTGCGCGCAATCCTGCGTCGAGCTTAGCCTCCACAACCGCACGAAATGGTTCGCACAGGCTCTGGCGCCCGGGCCTTGGTTCACCAGAGACTCTCCCTTGGCAGCGCTGCCCATCGTCGCCACCCGATAGCCGCCCTCGATCGGCTTGAGCAACGCTTGGGTGCCCGTTTCAAAGAAATGGCAGTCAAAGCCTCTCCTCTAAAACCTTTGACATTTGAGCATTTTTGAGCACAATTGAAGCATGGCTGCTTCGACCCTCTTCAGAGCAAGAGTTCCCACTGAGCGTCTTAAACGAGCTGAAGAAATCTTCGCGCGCCTCGGCATGAAACCCAGTGATGCGGTCAACATTTTCTTGGCTCAAGTAGAGCTTAGAAACGACATGCCCTTTGCGATTACCACCAACGTAGACCGTCTCCTGACAACGGGAGAACAAGGGAAAACTTGGGACAACGCATTGGGTGAATACTGAAGCACTCCCAGGTGAAGTCTGGACTGTAGACTTCGGTCTCGCCGCAAAAGAGCGCCCAGTTCTTATTCTGGCTTTTCCAACACCAAAAGATGCCCGCTCCCTTGTAGTCGTCGTTCCTCTGACTTCTCAACTCCGAGGACAAAGAGGTGAAGTGGACATTGGAAAACCTCGATGGCTCCCAAAACACTCAGCGATCAATGTACAAGGCTTTGCGAGTATTGATCATAACGCGCTACAGCGGAAATTGGGAAAGCTCCCGATCGAACAATTCAATTCTGTAAAAGATGCAATTCGCGATCTACTGGAACTCTGAATCATAATAGCCCCGCGAAATGCATCGCTATTGTGTACCCCACGCGAGGCTGACAAGTCGCTGGAGCTGTCTCCTTGTATGCGTCATGCTTGCTGCTCCGCCTGTACCAGCAGCACGCCCGCCGCATTCCCATCGGAGCCCAGCTTCGGCTTTAGGCTTTAGTCCGCCACGAATGGAAGCGGCGTTGGGACCAAATTTCGGCATTGACCGTCAGCTCATCCACGACGGCACCTAATTGGGGGTCGAATATGATGGGGAGGTTGTCGGCGGCGGGGGGTGAAGCAAACGCCGGTCGCTTTCTGGAAACGACAGCGACAGAGCCGGACCCGACCCGGAGCTTGACCCTCTACGTGGCACGGCGCGCGTCCGCGCTTTCTTCGTTCATCCGGCTTGGGCTCGACGTGGCATCGTGTCCAGAAAGTGTCTGTCCCCAGGCAAGCACCCGGCGGCCTTGCCATAGCCTGCGAGTTTCAAGGCAGCGATGACTGCTGTGAGTAAGTGGCGTATTGGTCTCATCGGTTCGCACATGGTTAGGTTGTCGTGAGCGCGGCATCACGGGCCCGAAGCAGGCACGCGGCCCACGGGGCGGCGGTTCTTGCCCTTCTGGTTGGTGGCTGAGTCCCAATGTCATCGCGCATCCGGTGCGCTAACGCACACAGACGTTGCGCGACTTCATGGTGTTGTCCGATCAAGTCTTTCGTCTCGCCTCCTGATCGTCGAGGAAGGTACTGCGGAGCATGGTCTGCCCCTGCGTGAGGGAGACGTTGAAAACTGCAACCGTATCGTTCTGCGGCCAAAAGTGTCTGTCCCCTGCGTCTCACTCGTCCGAGATGACAACGATCGTGTCCGCGTCGTCGAAGGTGTGCTCATCCTGCGGCCAGCCGTCGAAGTGTGTCTCAACGCGCACTTGCTCGCGGACGTTGGAACGGTCTAGCAGCACTTTGAGCAGCTTCACGCTCCACG
>JBEISR010000055.1:0-13871 GCA_040375295.1 Planctomycetaceae bacterium | reverse complement strand
TCGAAGCCAAAAGATCTCACCGAGGCACAAAGGCACAGAGAACCAGCGATAAGAAATCTGACCTTGCAGCCGGGAGTATAGCGCCGGTCTATCCCGATAGCGCTGTGTCTCATTCGGATCCCCCCCGTGCCCTCTGTGCCTCCGTGAGAAACCCATTTCTTTGCCGATCGAAGCCCAAAGATCTCACCGAGGCACGAAGGCACAGAGAACCAGCGCTAAGAAATCGGACGTTGCAGGCTGGAGTTTAGCGCCGGTCTATCCCGATAGCGTTGTGTCTCATTCGGATCCCCCCCGTGCCCCTGTGCCTCCGTGAGAAACCCATTTCTTTGCCGATCGAAGCCAAAAGATCTCACAGTGGCACAAAGGCACAGAGAACCAGCGATAAGAAATCGGACGTTGCAGGCCGGAGTTTAGCGCCGGTCTATCCCGATAGAGCTGGGTCTCATTCGGATCCCCCCCGTGCCCCTGTGCCTCCGTGAGAAACCCATTTCTTCGCCGACCGAAGCCAAAAGATCTCACCGAGGCACAAAGGCACAGAGAACCAGAGGAACGGAGGTGGATCGTTCCGGCTCACGATCAGGGTTTCAGCTCCACATCCCCTAGCAGGAAGACGACATCGACGGAAGCGCGGACGCTAATTTCGCCTGCCGCTAGCGACCGATCCGTTGCCTCGGCCGGCGCATCGAATAAGGCATTCTGAGCCATATAGCTGGGCATCATTCCATTGTTCAGGTTCTCTCGGATCGATTGAACTGACGCCAGTTTGGCTCCTAGCTCCCCCGCCATCGCCTGGGCTTTCTCTCGAGCCGCTCTGACCGCTTCCTGGCGTGCCTTATCCCGCATCTGCCGAAGTTCGGTCGTCCGAAACTCAATTCCTGAGACTCGATTGATTCCTGCTGTGATCAATCCCTTATAGATCGCCTCGAATCGATCCAACTGCTCGATGCAGATCGAAAACTGCCTTCGCGCCACGTAACCCACCACGCGGGGCGCGGAAGGTTCCGATGCAAAAGGGTCATCTGTTTGAGGTGGCAGGTTGCTTACTTGGGCCTTGCCCACCGTTTCCACAATCAGCGGTTCAATCGTCAGATACTCGGTTCGAATCTTCCTCGCTTCGATCTTCGATTGCTCCAGGAACTCCAGCACCTTTCGTATTCTCGCATCGCTATCGGCCACCGTCTCCTCCAAGGTCGCCCCCCGCGACTCGACTCCCGCGGTGATCATCACATGATCCGGAACAACTCGAACCTCCGCCTCTCCGTGCACCGCAATCGACGGCGGTTGGTTCGTCTCTTCCCAGGGGAAAGCCGCAGTGGCTGACATGGGCAACAAACAAGTCATCCAGGTAAAAGCGAGCGCAAGTCGGCGCATAGTCAGATTCCTTTACAAGAAACGTTACAGATGATCCCGTTTCGGATCGCGGTCATGGTGAGCTTGATCGATATGGACATGCAGGTCAGGACGTTCTCGGAACATTCTTTCCCAGGCGGCATCAGGCAGGGGGCAGTCATCCAAATAAAAAGACTGCAAGTTCTTCGCCTTCGCAATCTCCAGAAGGGAATCGCCTCCCAGACGCGGTCCGATCAGATGTAGCGAACTCAAGCGAACCATTTGCGGGATCGCACGCGCCGCTTCGTCGGTCAGGTTGGGGCTACCAATTCTCAGCAATGCCAGATCCTTCAATCGACTCAGCGATTGGATCCCCTGATCGGTCAGTCGGCTATGGGGAAGATTGAGAATCCGGATCTGCGGCTGCGTCGCGATGATTTTTTCGATCTGAGGATCCTCCAGCGGGACCAATCGAACTCGCAAATGCGTCAACTGCAATGGTTCGATGGCATTTCCGAGATCGATACCCGGCTCCATGCCGCCATCGAGGCATAGCTCGCGGAGCCCCTTAAGTGACTGGATGGCGGCAAAGAACTGCTCATCAGCTACCGACTCCAGAACGATGCGCTGCGACTGGCCCAGCTTTACCCGCTCGATCGCGTCCATCCAATCGGCCGATGCTTTCTCAGTCGAGCGACTAGCGTGAGTCGGGATGGCTGGCGTGGTGTCAGAGGGGCGAGTGGGATCGTCGGGTCGGCAACCGATGACGGAGAAGATCGCCAGAGAAAGGGTAAGCCACCGCGCTGGGGAATCGCATCGACCTGTCGCGTCACTTGCGTGGTTGTGCATCCGTGGTCCCTGCGAATGATCCCCGCGAAGTTAGGTCCGACGATCCCATTCGATGAGGCCTCATCGCTTTCCATGCTCGGAAGCGACTTCCACGTAGACCTTCAGTGCAGTTGGATCTTCCACCAGCAGTCGCATCATTTCCTGGTACTGATCAAGTCCCTTGACCGGATGGGTGAGAATCTTCTGCAGAACGCCAGGGTACATCATTTCACCGAGTGCCAGGTCGCGAATTCCCGATTCAAAATGATCTCGGTTGGCGTTGACCGACGCGACTAGGAGTTTATTCCCCAAGACCCACTCCAGGTTGATTTTATCGGTAGGCAGGTCGTTGGAATCAGCGCCTCCGGTGATGCTGGTCCAGACCAGAACGCCATTGTGTCCCAGGACCTTCATCGCTTCAAACGCCAGCTTGGACGATCCTGTAGCATCGACGATCAAATCGGGCTTGCCAACCTCCTGGGCTAGCTTCTCGATCGGGCGATTGGCGGTAGCGACGTAGGTGGCCTCCATTCCTTCGACAATCTGCTGCTTCAAGTGCGGTCCCGGCGCCCTGGCCAGGGTGTAGACTTCCAGTCCTTTCAGTCGCAGCACCAGAGTCGAAAGTAGGCCGATCTGGCCGGCGCCCAGCACGAAGGCTCTCCGTGGGCTCCAGACCTTCATGCGCCTCTGAGCCTCGTACGCCTGCTGGATCGCCTTCGCTGCACAGCTCATCGGTTCCATCAGCACATGCAAGTGCTGCAATCCCTGCGGCACACGGACGATGTAGTCTTCTCCGTCGACGAAGTACTCGGTCAGGTATCCGTGCAGCAGATTGATGCCGCGCTCGTAGTAGGTCTCTTCGCTGGTCATGTCGTACGTGCCGATCTGATCGTAGATCGACTTGCCGGGACGACGGACTGTCGCGGTGACATAATCGCCTGGCTTGACCCGACGCACATTCGGACCCACCGCCTCCACCACCCCAAAGCACTCGTGCCCAAGCACCAGAAAGTCGTCCCCAGGAGGCGCATTGCCGTAAAGCGCTTCATTGATCTCACGGTCCGTCGCATCCACACCGACGCGAAGCACTTTCACCAGGACTCCCTTGCCACCTGGAACCGAATCCAGGGTAGGCATCGCCACTTCTCGCTGATGCACGCTGTTGGGTGTTCCAGGGCGGACGGCAATCGCTTTCATCTTCAGAAATCCTTTTCTATCACGCGGTGCGTTTGCGGCTTGGGTCTTCGATTCCCCTCAGCATCATGGCAAACTTTCACCAGCCATTACAGTTCAGTTGCATTCAATTCCATCAGAGTGCCGGGCTTGATCCGGGCTCCTTATAGCGACAAATCGCCAGCAAGATGCTGACAGTCGCCCTTTCTCTCAGTTTAGCCTTCCTAGCGCAGTCTGTGCAGTGGCTATGAAGCTGGCAATCGGCCGTTGAATCAAGCGCCGCGTCGTCGAAGCCATGCACCGCCGAAGGCGCCGGATAGTACCACCAAAAGAAGACTTCCTGGTTCTGGCACCGCCTGAAAATCCCATGCCAGTCCGAAGGCATCGGGGCGATCCGACCAGACTCCAATCGTATACCTTCCCGTTTCCAGATTCTCCACAAACAAGTGCTCGACATTGTCGACCGCACTGTCGCTTCGCGCAATCAGGGAGCCAAGGAATCCATCGGTCGATCGATAAAGACTCAGTCGCATATTGGACAGGGAAAGCGAATTGGAGAAATCGCCAGTAGGGGATTCGTATCCTGCTAGCCAATTGAGGCTGATGGTTGCCTTCGCGTTGGGCATCTGGCTAGTGACCTGCAAATCCCAGTATCTTTCCTGACCCGCCGAGGATATCGCTCCATGATTCCAGCCTCGCGACGCAACTGACTGCGCGGGTTCGCCAAGGCTGCCTTCATGAGATCCGCTCTGGAGGATGCGATACGAGTTATAGATATCCATCTGTCCGGCACCGAACACGGAATCCAAAGGACGGGCTGTGCTTTGCGACCACGTTGGGAAGGGATCATTAGTCGCCCCCGCCATCAGCACCGATTTGATTACCTCCGGATGAAAGGCAGAGTCGGCGCTCATGGCGATCGCCTTGGCGTGAAGGAGGGCAGCAGCACTGGCGACCATGGGAGCCGCCAAGCTGGTCGCTCCCGCAGGTGCAACCAGATCCGGCTTGCTTCGCCCAGCAACCTGAAGAGTCGTCAGGCCGGAGGAATGCTGACCGTTGGAAAGCCCAACGGAAATCGAGTTGTAGCCCTGCACCATCAACTGCGGTAGGTTCGATCCGGCGCCGTTGTTGACCCCCACTACCGAAGTCTGCCGATCGCGTTTGACAATGTAGTCATGCCGCGCCAGCAGCTCCGAAGCCACAGCGGTCGATAGACCACTCCCAACGTACGAATGATTCTGAACCGCAAAGGGATTCGAAAGAGGATTGATGGAATCGTTGTAGCCCGATCGATAGAACACGAAATCGACCGCTTCAAAGGTGGTTACGGTTTGGATGCCAGGGGTGGCACTGGCCGTTCTCCCAAAAAAGACGCTGCCAACCTGCGTCGCATGGCTCGAAATGCCCTCAGGTGCACCGCTACCGTTGATCAACGTTTTCCCTTGAAACTGAGAATTGGCTGGATCGGGCAAAAACGATCTCCCCGTCCCCCCATCGATATCCGCCTCCACAAGGCTGGCAGATACCCCCTGCCCTGTCTCCAACTGATCCCCAAGAAGGGCCCGCAGTCTCCCCAAACCAACTTGCTCCCAGTCCTGCCCCCATACCACCAAAGTCGGAAACAGGGCAAGAATCAGAGCCAGACACGGTAGGGCAACGCTGCGCTTTCGGATTCCAGACATCTATACCTCCCCCAAACGCAGTCGTTATCGAACCTTCCGATAGGTCCAGCCGCTATCCAGATCGATCACAGTCATCATCAAAAAATCCCAAAAGAGAAAGGGGACCACTCCAGTCTACCGCTTGGAACTTCCCTCCGCTCGCGACGCCTCGACGCTCGGAGATCCGATTCCCTGAAGCCACTACCATCCAAGAAATCTACCCGAGGACTTTCAGTTTATTCGCGCAAGGGACCGATGGAATCATTCGAGTGAGGAATTCTGCCTTTGGATACACCGCCTGGAGATGGCAGGTGCCTTGGATGCGATCCAATGCTCTTGGCAATGGCCGTAGCAGATCCGTGGGCAATCTCGGACCCCTGGGAGCGTCGTCGCCGACTCCATCGCCCTTCTGGATGGCCAAGTCGACAAGTTGGAACGTGGTAGAACTCATCTACCCGTCAAGCATTCCTCATCACTAGGTCAATCATCGGGTCGCCCGATCTGACAGCAGTTAGCATTCGATTCCAAGCTCGGTTGATCTTGTATCGATACCGGCTCATGAAGAGTGAGGCTGTCTGCGGTCGAATGTCGGTTACAATGAGTTGGTGTGGGGAAGTTGATAAGCGTGGGACTGGGAGATCTTTCCAAGCGAGGCATGACGATGCACGATGAACAAACGGATCTTCCAGACGACTTCCTTCTTCGAATGCGACTGATCTATCCCGCAGATCGCTACACCACTTCCTCGGCTCATTTGGCAACCTTCGAGTCGGATGGACTAACCGCCTTTGCCGTGCGGCCCAAAGCGGTGGTCTTTCCGAAGTCGGAAGAGGAAGTGCAGCAGACGGTAGCCGCTTGCCACCGCTGGGGCGTCCCCTTTGTCGCCCGCGGTTCGGGTACCAGTCTCTCTGGTGGCTCGCTCCCGCACTCCCAAGGGATCGTCATCGCACTCAATCGCATGAACCGCATCCTGGAACTTGATCCGGTCGACATGGTGGCCGTGGTCGAACCTGGAGTCGTCAACCTGGCCGTGACTCGTGCCGCCGCGGCCTGGGGGCTCCATTTCGCTCCCGATCCCTCCAGTCAACAGGTCTGCACGATCGGTGGGAATCTGGCATTCAACGCCGGTGGAGCACACTGCTTGAAGTATGGAATGACCAGCAATCATGTGCTGGCGGCACGGGTCGTCCTCGGTGATGGTTCGCTGGTAACGCTGGGGACAAGGTCGCTGGAACATGCCGGCGCTGACGGATTGGGACTCTTTGTCGGCAGCGAAGGACTGCAGGGCATCGCTACCCAGGTGACTCTGCGATTGGTTCCGAAGCCCGAGGCGTTCTATACGGTACTGGCTGGTTACTCCAGTGTTGATCAAGCGGGGGATGCAGTCAGTTTGATCATCGAGGCTGGATTGCTGCCCGCCGCCATGGAGATCATGGACCGCACCAGCATGCAAGCCGCCACCCTGGGGGTTGGTGCAAAGTACCCAGCAGGTGCCGATGCCGTTCTCATCGTGGAACTGGATGGTGCCAAGGAGTCGGTGAAGGAAGACCAGGCAAGGCTGGAGGCGCTCCTGGAAAAAACAGCACCCATCGCAAGGCAGGTCGCCGCCGATGCGGGAGAACGAGCGATGATTTGGAAGGGAAGGAAAAGCGTCTTTTCCGCAGTAGGACATCTAAGTCCCGACTTCATCGTCCAAGATGGCGTCGTCCCGAGGAATCGTCTCGGGGAAGCCCTTCGGAGAATCGGTGAGATCAGCCAGCGAACCGGGATCCCAGTCGCCAATGTCTTTCACGCCGGTGATGGGAATCTGCATCCTCTGATCATGTTCGATGGCAGGCAAAGCGATGCACTGGAAAAAGCAGAAGCCACTGCCGCCGAAATCGTCAAACTCTGCATCGATATGGGCGGATCGATCACCGGTGAGCATGGGGTGGGGATGGAAAAACGTGCCTTCCTTCCTCAGATGTTTAACGGTCCTTCCATGGACATGATGCAGCGGATACGAAAAGCTTGTGATCCGAAGGAAGTCGCCAACCGAGGTAAAATGTTCCCGACGGGCGAGGCACCTTCAATGTCGCTCTACGGGCTTCATCCCCTCGAAAAACAGGGAATTGCCTCTCGCATGTAGCACAGCAAGCGAAGCAATCGCAGAATAGCTCCCCCCCATAGCTTGATAAAGGTCCTTGATGTCGTCGATGGACAGCAAACCCATGACCCCCAGTTCAGTTGACGAAGTCCGTGACCTTGTGAAGCAGTTCGCTCACCAAGGAAATCAGCGACCGTACCTGCTTCCGGTTGGCAGCGGGTCCAAAACGGGGCTCAGTGACTGGTCGCCGATTCTCCCCGATCAACTAGGTAGGAAGATCGAGCGTATATCGACTAGCAGGCTGCAGGGAGTGATCGACTACAATCCCGCCGACTTCACGATCACGGCCTATGCCGGCACCACCATCGCCGACCTGCAATCGGTGCTCGATGAACATCGCCAGTTTCTTCCCTTCGACCCCGTCTTTGTTTCACGCGGAGCGACATTAGGGGGCACCATCGCATCCGGGGTCAACGGTCCCTGCCGCATGCTGTGGGGTGGTATACGAGACTTCGTGCTAGCCGTCGAGTTTGTTGATGGAACTGGGGAATCGATCACCGCCGGGGCTCGTGTGGTCAAGAATACGGCCGGCTTCGATCTTCCAAAATTCTTCGTCGGATCGGCCGGCCGTTTCGGTATCCTCACCTCCATCACCATGAAGGTTTTCCCCAAACCTCGCGGCTATGCGACGCTGCATCTTCCCTGCAAAGACTGGCGCGAAGCGATGTCCAGCCGCACCCAGATCATGCACAGCCCACTGGAGATCGTCGGCGTCGAACTGCTGTCGGACGCGACACTCCTGGTTCGGTTTGCCGGCGAACCGAAAGCCTGCATGGCGATGGCCAAACGGGCTGCGGAGTTAGCTGGCAATGCGAACGGGCAAATTCTCGATGGAGTTCAGGAAGTCATGCTGTGGGATGAACTGCGTGACTTGGTGACCGCCCCCGCACATCATCTGATCCGCCTAGCCACTCGACCCGGCAGCATCGTCCGGATCGAAAGGAAACTGCAGGAATGGGAGGTTGGCTATCGACGCGTCGGCCATGGTGGGAATTCGGTATGGCTGGAGTGGCCATGCCAAAGATCGCTCGGACCATTAGGGGAGTATTGCAAAGAGAAGTCGCACCCCATCGCTGGTACGATCATTCTTGGTCCCGCTCTCTCACCTTGGGTGGGCTGTAGCGGCGACCGCGTCTATTGGGAACTCATCCAGAAAGCGCTCGATCCCAATCAGTGCTTCTTGCCCATCTAAGGCCGCGACAATTCCCTAATGGACCTCTCGGCCTCCGTCTCTCCTGTTTTCAGCAAGGACTCGAGACGTTCCTTTTGCTGCCGTCCATCACTCGACTGCACGCGTGGCTCGCAACACTTCCCTTTTCCCACCCGGCGGTCCGGGCAACCGCTCCACTCGCAGCCCCACTTGCCCCATGCAGTCGCGAATCTTCCGGTTGACGCAGTAGGTAACCAGCACGCCATCCTCAGCAATTTGGTCGACCAACTTCCTCAAAAACCTTTCTTCCCATAGCTCCGGGTTGCTGGCTGGGCTGAACGCATCTAGAAAGACAATATCCCATCGTTCCTCTTTCGGCACCCAATCGTTGGCATCGCCGATCCAAAGTCGACTAAAACCTGACTCCGAACCATGCGGCAGCTCGATCCACGTTCCATCCGGAACTCCGTCCGGCGACCAAGCCACTTCCAGCAATTCCGCTCGCAACCTGTCGGCCTGTCCCTTCCATCGATCCCAGGTTTCCGAAAGCCCCGCCAGCCGCTGCCAAGGCACTTCGGTGCAGCGTTGGATCAGCGACATAGGTAGAGGCCGCTTCTCCAGGCCAAGGTACTCCAAAGATCCTCCTAATTGATGGGCGGCAGTAGTCGACATCAACCAACCCATGCCAGTGCCAAATCCCACTTCCAGCAGCCGCACCTTACGACCGCTTTGCCATCGCGACATCAGTCCCGAGTTCAATAGATAGACATGCCAAGTTTCCGATGCCGCACCGCAACCGCTGTGGTACGTTTCCTCCAATCGCTCGTCTCGCAAACTCCATGACCCATCGTCGGTCAGCAGGAAGGAGACGCCAGGGAGTTCGGTCGGCACCGTATGCCGTACCGGAATCCCCGCCGGTCGCTCGCCATTGGTCATGACTGGCTCTTCAAGTCAGAATCGTTCGCAAGCCGCAGCAGTGGCGGATGCTTCAGACGCAAGACGGGATAAGCGATCCGGCCGAGAAGTGACTTGGGAAGGTCCGAAAGCTGCTTCTGCAAGTTGAGAAAGCTGCTGACGCTTTTCTTATCGGGTGTGCTGGAGTCAGCGACTGGCTTCAGCAAACTTTCCACTTCGCGTGGGGCACTTCCCAGCAGCGACTCGGCTTCGATTACCGCTGGAAGCTGCTCATCCATCATCGGCGACCGCTGCATCTGTTGCCGACAGGACTGCCAAGCACGGCTGAAATCGGCGACCTGCGGATCGCCTGCCGACGAGGCGATCTCCAGCAGTTGATCGATTTGCTTGTAGCGATCCCGAAATCCCTCTTCCCAAGCGGACGGCCATGCCTCCCGCATCGCTTCGATCTTGCCCTGCGTTTGCTCAAACACCATGACAGCGGGAATGCTGATGGTCAGCACGCCGATCAATCCCAGGACGAAAACAAGGGTAAACGTTTTGCCTGGGATGGAAAAGCTTTGGGCCGAGCGAACTGGAGGCATGTCAAACGATCTTAAAGTTGTTCAACCGTTCGGTCTCTTCCACGACGCTGCTGCCATCTGGGGTATCGTCCGCATCCCGTTCGAACCACTTCTCGTCAAACGTGATATGCCCAGGTTCCCCACGCATGCTCCTCTGGATCGCCACGTTGGTCGTGAGTGCGATCACTGCATCTCCCATGGCGATTTCGGGATAACACTTCGGTTTGTTGCGAGGATCCGGATTGCGGATGCACCATGCCCAGTGCTCGATCTCTTCGGTGTATCCTTTGCTAGGGGGACCGCTAGTGGCTGCAGCGGCCTTGGCAACGGGCGCCGCCGATCCGCCGCTGGCCTGAGTATCCAGAGCGTACCCGCCACCGGATGGCTTGACCCCTACCGATGCGCTGGTGTCCGATCCCGCGTAAAGCATCACATCCTGCTCCCGCTCCAGAATCAAAGTCCCCTTTGTCCCCATGACCACTTCCCCGTACCCGCCGAAACCGTTGCCGTTGATCGACGAATAAGTAACGACGATCTTCTTGAGCGGATCGGAGGAATGATCGGGGATCGGCGCTCCCTTCTTCGGAAAATCTTCGGTGTCGCTGTAATAGCCGACATCGAAATCGGGATCGTACTCGGGCCCTGGGAATTCGTAGGTGCAGTAGACGTGGTCTTCCGCCTCGCGGTCCAGTGGGAAGATATGCCGACCACCCACCGCGTGAACCGTTAGCGGGTGGGCCTTGGAGCCATCTTTACGCAGGGCACTGCAGAAGATGCTGGACGCATCCAACTGGTGACTTCCAAGCTCGGCCATCAATCCGCCACCGGTCCGCGCCCAAAGTCGCCATCGGCATAGTTCTTCCATCGCACTGCGCACCCGGTTGTTCGACAGCGTCTTGGTCTCATACCCGTAGGCCGCTGCATCCAGTTCCTTGTCCGCATCCCAAGCTTCCCACTGCGCTACTTTCTTCTGCAGCAAAGCAATCTCTTCGGGATCCTTCGCCGCATCCAGTTCTTTACGGAACTTTTTCAAATCGTTGATGATCTTGTCGACCACTTTCCCACCAGGTCCCGGCTCCCCACCGGGCAACCAGGGCTGCCACGAATCCTTGCCAGGAAGATTCCCACGATGCCACTGGGCGCGGATGTGATGGAGTTGGCCCAGCACACCTTGCTGGATCAGATGAACAGCGTTGTCGTAGAGGACGCTGTAGTGCCGCTGGTGACCAGTCGCCAGGTGAAGGTTCTTCTCGCGGGCAACGCGAGCCATCACTTTGCACTGCGCCACATTGTGCGCCATCAACTTCTCGGTCAGCACATGCTTACCGCGCTGCATCGCCTGGACGGCGATCGGAGCATGTAGGTGCAGTGGCAGGGCGATGATGACCGCTTCGATCTCCGGATCATCCAGCAACGCCTTCATGCCACCATTTTTGGTGTCGTACACTTTGACGTTCTTGCGAGCTTCTTCGTAGGACGAATAGCCAGCCTTGGCGATCAGGCCGGGGCGAGCTGTCTGTGCAGCCGGGGACGCCCAGTCGCCGTGGAAGGCGCGATGAATGCTCGATGGACGAATATCGGCGATCGCAACGACGCGCACGTACTCCGGTGTGCATCCACCGATCAGCACGTTCCCTTCGTCCCCCACTCCAATGATACCCACGCGAACCGGATCGGCGACGGTTGAATAGCCGAAGTACATCGCCCCCAGTCCCGCTCCGCTCATCGCTCCCGTCCCGACGACGCCGCGCAGAAAATCGCGCCGCGTGACACCGAGTGCTTCGTAATAGTTGTCCTGGCCAACCTTCTTCTCGTCGGCGCTCAACTGATCCATGACTGAACTCCTGGCAGAGGAATGAATGGTAGAAGGTGTCTCGTGGATGTCAGCGATCGATCAATCGGTTTCCCAGCCGCCGATTTTTCGATTCTTCCACCAAGTCCACGGAATGAAATCAAGTCCCCAGTAACGGCCGGCATCGGCGGCCGCAAGGAAAAAACATGCGAACATTTCAATCGCCTGATAGTACGTCGGCGTTGCGCCCAAGGAGCCAGGCCACTGAGTGAGGACGACGGAGAGCAGAAAAAGCCCGCCGGCGAATCCAGCAAGTGGCGTCAGCAGTCCAAGAATCAAGAGGATGCCAACCGACATATCGAAGATCGGGATGAATTTGTCGACCCAACGAGTCGACACGGCCGACTCGCCCGGCAGCCGGAAAGCCAGCGGCGGCTTGCCACCACCTGCCAACTGGTGTAGTTGGGTTTCCAATCCCCGAGTCGTCTTGTCGATCGATCCAAGCGCTGGCCGAACAAGTGCCTTCCAATCCGATTCAACCTTCTCCTTCTGATCTCGGAGGGAAGCGATTTCCGTCCGCTTGGGATCTTTTTCCAGCGCAGCGATTCGCTTTCGGGAGTTCTGATAGTCCTGGATGTCCTTGGACCACTGAGCGTAGATCGAATCGATTTGGTCGATCGCCTTGTTGGCCAGCTTTTCGGCCTCTTGCTTGTTCTCAAATCGATAGTACGTGGAAGCCTGAGCGACATAGTCGCCGATGACCTGAGCCATCTTGTCGCGATCCAGGCGAATCGCTCCATCCTGGTCCGGGATCAACGCCTGGAACTGACTGGCCAGGGGGCCCTTGGCGGCCTGGAGAAACCCGACCGAGGAGAATTTGCCGTCCCGGACCTTCGAGGCCCCCTCCATATAGAAGTGCCAGCCCACAGAAAAACGGAGGGCAACCAACAGGACCACAGCATACCAACTCAACTTACGATACGAATTCATCGTCAAATTCCGACGGCGGGAGGCAACAGAAAGGGGACGGCGGTCAGGTGCGGCATGGCGCGAAGGCATCTTCTCTCGATCGGTTCTCAATCCTACAGTATGGACGATCGGTAGGATAACTCCAAGATCCCGGCATCTACCGAAGAAAACCGAAGAAACCATCGCCGGTCAACCGGTGCGATCCGCTTCCTCGGTCGTTTTTCCCTCCCTCCATTCAGGGTGTTGAAGGCTGCCCTGCTTGCCCCCTTCCTTTTTCATGAGGGAGATGGCGCGGATTTCGGTCCAGCGGTCGATGCCTTTGACCATGTCGTAGACCGTTAGGGCGGCCGCCGAAACGGCGGTCATCGCTTCCATCTCCACCCCCGTTCTCCAAAAGGTGGCCGCCTCCGCGACGCACTCTAAGAGCCCGTCTTCCCGCCAATGGAAATGAATCGAGAGAGAATCGAGCGGAATGGGGTGGCAGAGGGGGATCCAATGGGAGCAGTGCTTGCCGGCCTGGATCCCTGCCAGGGTGGCCACCTGGAGAACATCCCCTTTTCGACCACCCCCGGTCTGGATCGATTGCCGGGTCGCCGGCTGCATGGCGATGAGCGCACGAGCGATAGCGCGGCGAGCCGCGTTGGGCTTGTCGGTGATTTCCACCATGACCGGTCTTCCTTGCGCGTCAAAATGGTTGCTCATCGCCTTATTTCTTTCGTCGGTGGGGAATGGAAGTCGCCAAGTCCTCATGGCTCGATCACACCCCTGGAAGTGCCTTGCCAGTAAGTTTGGCTCGCCAGACTCCAGCTCGCAAGCCGCCATGAATTGTAGCGCATGCTACATCCCCATCGATCGCTCCCTCTTCCTCTTCGTAGCACGGGCGTCCCGCCCGTGCAGATTCAGGAAATTGCCAGCTTTCTCCAGGCCCGAAGGGCCGACACAGCACTTGCCGGTGGCGACAGCCACCGGACTTTTCCCAGCCAGCCCCCCCTCCCCTGTCTCCCGTCTCCCTCCCCGCACAGCGTTTGGGGGAGAGGGATAGAGAAGTGGGGGCTTGGTCCCCCTTGCTGCGCGTGGTTCTGGTGTGTTCGCGATCGCGACGATGGATTGAACGCGCTGGTCAGTGACCTGCGTTTGAGTGAAGTCACTCTGGCCTAATTGCTACGCGATCGGCTCACACCCCCTCCGGGACTCTTGTAGGGTGTGTGAGCCGATAGCATAGCAATTAGGACAGAGTGACTTCACTCCAGCTCATTTCACTGACCATCGCGTTCAATCCATTGTCGAGATCGCGAACACACCAGAACCACGCGCAGCAAGGGGGACCAAGCCCCCACTTCTCTAT
>JBEISR010000080.1:0-2124 GCA_040375295.1 Planctomycetaceae bacterium | reverse complement strand
GAACCATCTGCTCTGCCAAATGACCGCCGACGCGTGCAACCGCACCGTGGTCGCTGGACCGATCGAAGCGACTGCGATTGGCAATGTGATGATGCAGGCGGTGGGGCGAGGCCAACTGGCCTCCATCCCAGAAGCAAGGCGGCTACTGCGACAAAGCGCTGAAGTGGTCGAGTACCACCCAAAGCAGGCCGCGGCCTGGAACGATGCTGCCCGTCGTTCGTTCTGAACGAGGGATGGAACCCTTTTTTTCGTTCCTACGGTCATCTAGCCACCTTTCCCCGCTGGTATTCCAGAAAGAACAACGGGAGATCATCCCAAACAAAACGCTTTGATACACAAGAAAAGAACAGAACCCTTCCGTTTCCACCCCCCCTGGATCATGATCAAAACAGAAAGGAACGGAGTCACACCGTTCCCCCGCTCCAGAATCCTGCTTGGTCCGAGATCAACGGTTTTCAATCTTTCCCCTCGGACTCCCCACGAGTTTCGCGTTCGTCTTGGTACGTCTCATAGGTAGCACGATGCTGCGCGAAAGTACCAAACCTCCTCACGACGGATCCGACGTGAATCTCGAGCCATCGCTCCTGAAGCGAGGGCGAGATCGCATGATGGCGGCCCTGCGAATCGCGAATTCCAAGTTGGCTAACCTCTGTGCACCACTCGTTGCGATCGCTCAGATCGGCAGCAAATCTCGGGTACATCATCACCGCGGCCAGGAATTCCTTGCTATCGGAAAACCTGACGAGGCAGAGGCGGAATTTCGCATTGCGATGCAGTACAGAACCAACCGGATTGCCGCGGTTCGGGGACTGCTGCAGGCTCTGAAGGATCAGGGACGAATAGAACAGGTCGTTCCTGAATTGCTGAAAATGGCCGAGCGGATGTCCGAAGATGAAATCCGACAGTTGCCGTTTCCCGCCTACTGTGTTTCCCAGGTGGCGCACGATGAATCACTACGCCTGGACCTTGATCGCCTTGTGACCAACAACCCCCGCGCCTTCGACGCTACGGTCCTCCTGGCCTTAGTGGAGGCTAAACGCGAAAACGTGGATGGCTCGATCCGGTTGTTCCGAAATCTTGCGATTCATCACTACGGAAAACTTCATCATCCCGATGCAGCCCCTGCGGAACCGCGTTTCCTGATTCTTGGTCAGCCGAAGGCAGCGACCACAACCCTCTTCCATTCCTTGACCCACCACCCTCGAATGACAGGCCCATTGCTCAAGGAACCTAACTATTGGTCGAGCGAATACGCATTAGGGCCGAATTGGTATCAATCGCTCTTTCCGCACTGGACCGAGGAATCGTGGCGGTTCACCGGAGAAGCGTCCACTTCGTATCTCCTCCATCCAGAAGCTCCCGCTCGCGTGGCCAAATCGTTACCAAAGGTGAAGCTGATCGTTTCGTTGCGAAATCCCGTATCGCGAGCCTATTCGGAGTACTGGATGCAGCGTGGCTTCGGAAACTTAGGGTTATCGTTTGAGGAATTCGCTAACAAACTGATGAAGCGGCGGGAGTTTTGCCCGTTCAACCGTGTCAAAACGAACAAAAATGGACTTCCAAACAATCTCTTTGTGGGTAGTGTGGTATTGCCAGGGCTGCGAAATTGGCTGGATTTTTTCCCCCCCGAGCAGTTGTTGGTTGTGCGAGATGAGGCAGTCCAGCGCGATCTGCAGGCGGTCGTCCGTCAGATCTGTCGATTCCTTGAGGTACCAACTTTTGAGCTCCCCGCATCAATCCATATGAACGTGGGGCACTATCCCCCCATGCCCGAAGACTTAAAACGACGACTCGAGGCTTGGTATGCTCCCCATGAAGAAGCTCTCAAGGCATTCCTGGCCACACACCCCAATAAAATCCTCTAGCCACACCCCCTGTGTCCTGCCAACATGGTCGAGGAGATCCAGTCCTGCTACCGAGCGACCGGCCAAGAGGTGCTTGAGGATCCAGGAGTGATCGCCAGAAGCTGCCTGGAAAGCCTGACGCTGCGGTATCGAGCCTGCTTGGGATGGCTGGAAGAACTCCTAGGCAATCGACTGGATGTGATCCATATCGTGGGTGGCGGTGTGCAGAACCATCTGCTCTGCCAAATGACCGCCGACGCGTGCAACCGCACCGTGGTCG
>JBEISR010000057.1:0-13302 GCA_040375295.1 Planctomycetaceae bacterium | reverse complement strand
GCCGCGAAGAACGCGAGGACTGCCCCAGTTTCTCTTCTTCGTGTCTTCGCGCCTTCGCGTGAGGCACCGTTTCCGCCGCGCGCGAAGCCGCAAAGAACGCGAAGACTGCCCCAGTTTCTCTTCTTCGTGTCTTCTTGCCTTCGCGTGAGGCACCGTTTCCGTAGCACGCGAAGCCGCGAAGAACGCGAAGACTGACCCAGTTTTTCCTCTTCGTGCCTTCGCGCCTTCGCGTGAGGCACCGTTTCCGCCGCGCGACCTGCTTTCGGGGGGCACGTGGGGGTTTCTTTTCGTGTTTGGCAGGTCCAGACACCCTGTCCTCGGCAATTCCCCCATCTTATTGATTTCCCCAAAGCATTCCCGCGGTTTAGTGGCGCGGTCCAAGACTCCATTTTTTGAAAAACAAGGTGTCCACCAGCTTTCGCTTGAAAAGTTGAATTTCTTCCGAAAAAACTTTCGCTCTGGGTTTATTCTGCGCAGGCTTTGCCGATCAAGTCGGGTTTGACGGTGGAAATCTCCACGTCCAATCGATCCTTTCGATGCTTGGTAGAGCCCCGGCTATAACGCAGCGAGCAAGTGGAAACCAAGCAATGAAAAGATAGGCAAATTTGATTCGGCCCCAGGCAACTCTAGGATGCAAAAACCGAAACACCTCGCCCCCCGCTATCGAGAAGGAGTGCTTGCCTTGAGTTCAGCGCATGGAGTATCGAACCTGTTGTTTCCGCGGCCACGATCGATGAAAGGATTCCTGGACAAGCGTGTCTGGGGCCAAGATTGGGCCAAGCGGCGTCTTTGCAGCAACATCTACCACCATTACATGGCTCAGGAGCGACGGCGCGCCGATGGCATCGACCACCGAATCCGATATCACGGGCTGTTGATCGGACCCACCGGATCGGGCAAGACGTTCCTGATGAAGAACATCGCCGAATTCCTGGGAGTCCCCTTCGGCATCACTAGTGCCGCCGGGTTGGTGGAAGCGGGATATCGAGGCAACTCGGTGGAGAATGTGGTTCGCAGCCTGGTCGACGCTGCCAATCGCGATCCCCGCCGCGCGGAAACGGGAATCGCCTTCGTCGATGAAATCGACAAGATTCGGCGATGTTCGCTGAGCGACAGGGATGTCAGCGGCGAAGGGGTGCAAAATGCGATCCTGACCATCCTGGACGGGCGGCTCTCCGATGGCGTCGACGGAAACAACTACCCCACTGTCGATACCTCCCGCATGCTGTTCGTCATGGCTGGAGCTTTCGTAGGTCTCGAGGAGATCGTCTCCAAGAGGATGCAGTTCCATGCGAAACGATTTGGGTTTTCGGAAGCCGTGGCCAGCCGCCAGGTTGCTGTCGGGCCATCGACGGACTTGCTGGACCATGTGACGCCGGAAGATCTGATCGAATTTGGGATGATCCCGGAGTTCGTCGGTCGTTTCGCATGGATCGCCAACTTGACGAGGCTGACGGAACACGACATCTTCGCCATGCTGAAGTCGAATCTGGAGCATACGGCCTTGGCGATGCAGAAACGTCAAGCGATGGAACATGGTGTCGAACTGACGATCTCGGATGAGGCGCTCCAATACCTGACTCGCAAAGCCGTGGAGAAGAACACCGGCATCCGAGGTGTCGATTCGGCGATTCGTCAGGTTACCGAAGACCTGATGTTCGAGATTCCTGAACTGGCGGACGATGGGGTCATCGAGATTCAAATCGACCTCGATAGTGTGCTCGGCAAAGGGCCTCCCAAGATGATCAAAGGAGCCTCCGATAAGGCTCGGCACGACATCGTCCGGCGTCGGCAAGCCGCGCAGTGGCTAGGCGCCGAAGGATTGTGCGCCATGCAGCAGGCCAAGGAAGCGCGGCTACTGGCGGAGGAGCGGCGGAAGATGGTTCGAAATATCCAGAAGCTGGAGGAGCAGCGCAAGAAGCTGCCGAAGGATCTGACGCGCGCCGACTCGATCGACGATTTGATCGAATTCGATTTTGTGGCCGAGGAACCGGCGGAATACCCTAAGACCGAACCGGAAAAGGAGAGGCCCCCGGTGCGACGCGGAAGGAAAAGGTCTCAAGAGAATTCGACTGACCAGACCGATCCGCAATCAGAAGCCAAAAACTCCAAACCCAAGAGGTGCCCTCGCTGCCGCACCAACTCCATGCGGTCCGATGGAACCTGCCTGCAGTGCGATCTGCCTTTTTGAAGCGTGGTCCAAATCGGACAAACTCTAAGCTAGCCACCCTCGCCAGAGGGTGGCTAGCTGCTGGTCCATCGGGGATTCTTTTTGGTTGCGATCGCTTCACTGCCGCGACTCAAGAATTGCCGATGGCCACATCACCCAATCACCCTCCCTCAGGGAGGGTGAGATTCATCGTACGCTTTGTATTTTTAGCCCTTGCCCTTACGGCGTCATCCCGCCGGCTCCAGTCGGACCCACAAAATTGCCGGAAGGACCTGTTTGTCTCGACGGTGAACCTAGTGCAAGCACCAGGCAAAAAACCCGGCCGCTAGCGCGGTGCAGCTAGAAAAGAGCGCACCGTCAACCTCGCATCTTCGGAAAGCATCGAAGGGCATTGGTCGAGGTGGCGGCTGCCAGATCGGCCAGCGGGACACCGCGCGCTTGAGCGATACACTGTGCCGTCGCTAGGACCCTCGATGGCTCATTTGGTCCCTTCGACCGAAACGGCTCGGGCGCCAGGTACGGGCTGTCGGTCTCCACGAGGAGCCGATCGAGCGGGGTGCGGGCCGCAACGGCGCGAAGGGCTTCGGACTTCTTGTAGGTGACCATCCCGGCAAAGCTGATGTATAGCCCCAGGCTAAGCATCTCTTCAGCCACCTCCCACGATTCCGTGAAGGAATGCAAAACTCCCTTCAGCGGTCCACCTTGGCTTCGATGAACCTGACGCAACATATCCAGCATCGTCCCGGTGCATTCACGCATGTGCAAAATCAACGGCAACCCAGTCCGATGACTCGCTTCCCAGTGCCTGGCGATCGATGCCAACTGAGTCTCCATCGGGCATTCTTTCCAGTAGTCATCCAGCCCCGTCTCTCCGATGGCCACCACCCGTGGGTGATCCCACAGGCTTTCGATCGTCTGCCAATCCCCTTCCTCCTCCTGGTGCGCGTAGGTGGGGTGGATGCCTGCCGCGGCGTAGATTCCTTGAAAACGCTGAGCGATCGCGACCGCCTCCAGGCTGGTCGCTCGCGTCGTACCGACACAGAGGATCCGACGTACCCCCGCTAACGCGGCGCGTTCCACCACCTGTTCCAACTGGTCGGCCAATCGATGGTCGGTCAGATGGGCGTGGGTATCGACCCATTCCATGCCGGAAATCCCCCAAGAACAACTTCAGAAAATCGGCTCACCGATCGCTGCCAATTTTACTGGGAGAAAAAGAAACGGGTCAGATGGTAGAAGACCGGTGCTGCAAAACAGAGGGTGTCGATACGATCCAGCACCCCGGCATGCCCCATCACCAGGGTCCCATAGTCATTGACACCGCGATCCCTTTTGATGGCACTCATCGTCATTCCGCCAGCAAACCCCATGATCGCCACAATCATGCTGAGAATCGCCGCCTCCCACATCTGAAAAGGGGTGGCCCAAGAGAGCAACGCTCCAAAAATCCCGGTGCTTAACGCCCCGCCAATCAATCCTTCCCAGGTGCGCGAACCACTGACCGAAGGAGCGATGACGTTTTTCCCGGCGAAACGCCCCCAAGTCCACTGCAGCACGTCTGCCAACTGGCTGATCAAAACGAAATAGAACAAAAACCCTGCGTTGCTCCCTTTCCAATCGACTCCCGCGCTGGTCTTCAGGTCGAGGTAAAGCAGCGCCGGGGCGTACGACAGCGAGTAAACACAGACCATCAATCCCGCCTGGATCTGCGCAGCGCGATCCAGGAACCGCTTGTGGTCATTTGAAAAGGCAATCCAAGCCGGGATGATCACCGAAGCATAGACCGGGATCATGATGCTGTAGAGACCATAAAAGTCGATAGGTCGGCCAACGGGGTATTCCAAACCAGTCGATCCTAAAGCGATCAAAAGGTACTGCAGCGGAGTGAATATCACCAGGCTCAAGAAGAGCGCTCGGTGATCCCCGCGCCGCGTAGGCGTCATCGTGATGAATTCCCGCAGTGCCCAGAAGGACAGCAGCATGAAGAGAATCACCGTCCCAACACGATGCAACATCAACCCCAGCACCAGGGCAACGCACATCATCCACCAGGCGCGAAGGCGCAGCATGAATCGCTTGAGCATCGCCGGTTGCACCGAGGGAATGCTCTGGTGGTCCAGATAGCGGGCCACCAAGGTCGAAATAGCAAGCACGGCAAGCACCACACCCAATAGGGTGTAGGTAGGCAAATTCAGCCAGGCCCTCTGAACCGCCTGCTGCGCCACCTCGGTGGCCGCCTCCATGGGAGCTGTCAGGACGGAATCCTGAATCCCAGCGACCGGAACCAGCGACCGGCCACTCTCACTCACGGCTCACGATCCTTCAACCCCTGAACCGTCTCCCTGGCTCGCGAAAGGAACTCCACCTTCCCCTCCCCCGGTTCCAGACGAATCGGCTTGCCAATCGTGATCGAACTGAGCAACGGGACAGGTAGAAACTCCCCGCGAGGCAGAATGCGATTCATGTTGTCCATGTAGACCGGCACCAGCTCGATATCCGGCCTCTTCTTGGCCAGATAATAGAGTCCGCTTTTGAACTCCCCCATCTTTCCATCGACCGCTCGAGATCCCTCCGGAAAAACGATCAACGAGTAAACGTCGGTGATCTCCCGAAGCATGATCTCCACGGGGCTCTGATGCACTTTGATTTCCTTGCGGTCGATCAGCAAGGCATGGAAAGAATTGGCGATGTACCGTCGAAACCCACCGGCTCCCCAGTAATCCGCTGCTGCCACAGGACGGGTCAAAGCCCGAATTTCCTTCGGAAGTGCGGCCCAGAGCACCACCGCATCCAGGTGGCTGGTGTGGTTGGCAAAATAGATTCTTTGCCGAATCTCCGGCTTGCAATCAATCCATCGGACGGTGACGCCGCTGACGAGGTTCGCTACCAGAGCGATCGTCCCCCCGGTCAGGCGACGGAGCCACGGAAGGCTCGCCTCCTGCAACCGTCCGGCCCAACCCGACATGAATTCCGGTGTGATCGCCGCCACGCTGCTACGTCCTTCCCTCGTCCCCGCCTCACTCACTCCACCAGCACTATCATGCTCCTGAACGCCTGCTCAGGCAAGCCATCTTATCTGGAACCTTTTCCGCAAACACCCCAATCCATCCCCCTACCATCGTCGCAGCCGATACGGAAACTCCAAAACTTCCCTTTCCACCCATCCTGTCGCTGGGATCGCTAAACTCGGTTCCAACATGCCAGGATCGCCGTTGATCGAGCGATTCGATTGGCCCATCTAGCAATTCTGTGGGTCCAAGGCCCCCCACTGCCACAAAACCTTGCACCCTGGAATTGCCGCCCAATCCACCGGTACGGCACGACCTGTCCGGTGATGTTCCATGACCAATTCGAGTCGGGGCATAATGCCCCGGGCGATCGCATTGGACACCGTTGGTCTGCTTTTGCCGACTTCAGGGTGGCGGCGCTGAAATGAGGAAAATCCGATAGCGGCCCTGTGGTTCCCTACATTGTGGAAGCAACCCCCGGAATCTGTCTTCAAGCGCCAACGGCACGACGATGAGATAGCCCAGCGCAAAGCCCTGGGAACGTTTTTCCGATTTCACCGCCCATGAAGAAGTCGACGCCATGGCACCCGCCCTGAAGGGGCGGCACCGAGCGCGCGAGATCCTGCAAGCTCGCCGATCAGAACCCGGCCTTCGCGGTAATAACCCTGCCCTTCACCCTTCCCAATCCAATTCTTCAACTTGCTCACGGCACCGGTGGCTGCCACTGCCCCTCTAGCAACACTTCGACGAGATCCTTGGCCGGTCGCTCCCCACTTCCCTTTACCGGAATCTGAAACCTCAGCGTCTCGGCATAGCAAAGCCCCTGATCGTCAGCGGTGCACCAGTGAAGCGATACTGCCAGTCGCAGTTGGGTCACATTTCCCTCAGGCACCGAAAACTCCCAAGCAGCGGGACTCCCTTCCTCCATGGGAATAGCGCCTGATAACAACTGCTTTTCCGATTGATCTGCACCCGCTTCCATCGACCATTCCGCGACCCACCGCGCAGGAGCTTTGGGATTGATTTTCCAACCATCGGGCAATTGCCATGCAGGAACCGCTTTCACCCGGTCGCCTGACGTCACCTCCAACTCCTTCAGCCCCACCTGCCTTCCCTCGGTCGGGAACTTCGCGGCAGCGGCTGCGCCTGGTCGCTTAGGTTCCTGAAGCCCTTGGATCTGCAACACTTCGATCGATCCGCTAGCTACATCACCCACTAACAATCGATGATTGTTTGTGTCGGCTATATACAGCCGCCCTTCGCGATAGGCGAGCCCCGCAGGTTCGTTCAGCGGCAACCCATTCGCTTCTCGCCACACCGTTTCGATCGTGGCATTGCCCTGATCCAGCCGCTTGATCGCGTGATTGTAGGTATCGGCAATCCAAATATTCACGCCATCCCACGCTACCGCCAAAGGATGCTGAAGAAGTGCATTTTTCAAAGCTCCATCCCGATCGCCAAAGGTGAACAGGCGCTGAGCCGGCAGCGTGGCCGTCCCAACGGGAGTCGCCACCTCCCCCGTCTCCGTCAAATCGATCGTACGAATGCTGCTTCCCTCGCTGTCGGCCACATACAGGAAGCGACCATCGCTGGCCAATCCGCTGGGCTGAGCGAATGAGGCACTGCCGAGCGCGTAGGGCTGAGCGGGAAGACGGGGACCGTCGACGATATCTTCGCGACCATTGCCAGCCCACGGGCCAATCCCTTCAAGACTTTTTGGCATCCTCCAAATCTGATGGGTTCCCGCCATCGCGATGTAGATCGCTTCATCGCTTGAGAGAAGATCCCAGGGAGATGCAAGCGCCGTGGAAAGTGGTTTGCGAGTCCATCGTTTCGGAAGATTGCTACCCGGATCAACCCCCGGAAACCCCGACTGCGCCTGGTCGCCCGTGCCAGCAACTGTTTTGACGGTGCGTTGCGTTAGGTCGACCACCCGCAATACGTGATTCTCGGTATCGGCCACCATCAGACGATTTCCATCCAATTCGATCATGCCTTGCGGAGAGCGGAATCTAGCCTGCTGAAAGCTGCCATCTTCCAGGCCCGCCTCACCACTCCCCACCACCTCCAACACCCGACCGTTCGCATCGACCGCAACCAGTCGATGGTGGTTGCTGTCGGCGATCCAGATGCGATCGAGCGTCGCAAGCACTTTTCCAGGAAATGAGAGGGGCATCTTGGGCTGTTCGTCCTCCGCCAGTTCAAAATGAACCGGCCGGGGATTGATCGTCCTGGCTTCCTTCGCCTTGGCGACTTCGCGCTTCAGTACTTTCTGCAAATCGCGGTAGGGAATCTCCCCCCGATGCGCCCACACCAGCTTGCCCAGGGGATCGATCAATACCAAAGTCGGCCAGGTGTTGACGCCATACGCTTGCCAGAGCACCTGTTCCCGGTCATTCAACACCGGATGACGAATCTGATACCGTAGCACCGCCTCTCGGACATTCTCCGTCTGTTTCTCCGCATCGAACTTGGCGGTATGCACGCCGATCACCACCAACTCATTCTCAAACTCCTCTTCCGCTTCCTTGAGGACCGGCAAAAGATGCATGCAATTGATGCAGCAGTAGGTCCAGAAGTCGAGCAGCACGAACTTGCCTCGCAACTGCTCGATCTTCAGTGGCTTGCGGGTGTTGATCCACTCTGCCGATTCCGGAAACTCCAGAGCGGAAGGCGCCGCAGGGGGTTGAAAGGCCACCTGCTTCAACGCGGTCTCCGCATCCGGATAGGTTGAGCCGATCTGGGGAGCCGTTGACTCCGGAAGACATGCTATAGAACTGCAGGCATGACGATGCCGGGGAGCTGCCTGGAAAGCGAGCCACCCGATGGCCAGCGACATCATGCACCATTCTAAGAAAACGTTTCGCTTGATACGCATCGTTCTCTCTCCCCTCGATCCAGTACTGGACCTGCCGCAGCACCTCAATCCTTCTGATTCCCCACCAACCAACATAGCTTCTCGCGAAATGCAATACGGGTCCGAGGCGATAGGACCGATCGATCCAACGCCCCTCTTCCATCCGCATTCGGCTACATCACTGCAAAGCCTCACCGTCGCCTGGTCCTCAACCCCTCCGCGACTCGATCCGTTCGATCGATGGAGTTGCCAAAGGCCCTTTTTCAGATCTCCAAGTCTAGGTTCTTCGGGTAATTTCGTCTGTCATTGCTTTGATTTCTCGTACCCAGCAACGCAGTACTCGTTCTCGTGCTCGCTGCTCCAGTTTTCCAACGCTTCTTTTCGAGTACGAGTACGAGTACGAGAAGGACCGGTAGCTTATGTTCCTAAGCCACTAATCAACTTCCTGGGAAGCCCCAGTCTATTTCCATACCTTGCCAATCGCCGTCTCCGGCTGGTAGTCATCCCCTTCATGCAGCAAGGTGAGAAATTTCAGCGTCAATGACTCCCCAGCCGCCACACGCACCGCGCTCACTTCTCCCTGCTTCATCGCCGATCGTCCGAAAGGATTGGCAACAAAAACGCCATAATCTCGATTGTGCCACCAGCAGGGACGAAAATTCAATCGATAAGCCGCCACCGTCACGCCCACTTTTTTCCCTTCCATGGTCCCAGCATAGTCGACCCAGGAAGCCGCTTTTCCCCAAGTGCCACTGGCAGTCTGGTCCCCTTCGGAGTTGACCA
This sequence comes from Planctomycetaceae bacterium, assembly GCA_040375295.1. Taxonomy (GTDB): domain Bacteria; phylum Planctomycetota; class Planctomycetia; order Pirellulales; family Pirellulaceae; genus JBEISR01. The sequence goes on along the minus strand of JBEISR010000057.1, from coordinate 4,484 downwards.
AGCGGCCTCCATTTTTTTCGGTGATCGGCGTCGCCACGCGCACTCCCAAGCCCATCTCTTCCTGATCGCCGAATACCAGCTCCCTTCCTTCCGATGCCTGAAACGTCGACTCCCATTCGATCGCCCAGGCACTTGGTATTTCTCGGATCGCAAACCGGTGCAACACGGTGCCAATCGATACACCCTCTTTTCCGATCAGCGAAGTTTGCGTCCCCCATCGCAGCACGCCGTCCTCCTCGTGCGGTTCTTCGGTCACTTTATCGTGTCGCATCCTCGCGCGATTGCGCCAGAAATCTTCCCCGGACAAATCACCGAAAGCGATCCAAACCCCTGGATGCATCGTGGCATGATCGTCCGCATCGACTCCAGGCAGTGGCGGATGGTTGCGTGTCACTTGCGTTCCATTGGGAGTCGATAGGTTGGCGAAATGGGGACGAGGGGTCTCCGAGGTCTCCAGAACAAACTGCCCGATCTCTCGGTCACCCGAATGCAACCGCCACACGCGATCGCTTCGATCGATCCGATACGATCCCACCTCCTGAGTCTGCGACTCTTGGTTGCCACCCGCTGGGAACGACACACGCTTTCCGGATGCCATCTCCGGCCCAGTTCCGTTGCTCTCTTCACGAAGCGTCTGCAGGAAAGCGACCAGATCAGCAACCTGCTGGCTGGTGAGCTGCTTGCTGAAGTCGGGCATTGCGGAACGAGCCTCCTGGGACCTCTGCTCGATCGTTCCCTTGGGGATATGGATGATGCTACCGTCGGCAAGACCAAGCGACACTTTCAGTCCGCTCTCTTCCACCAGGACCCCGGAATGCACCTTCCCCTCCTCGGTCGCAATCACCTGCAACTGGAATCCTTCGGTGATGACGGCATTGGGGTCGATGATCGACTGAACCAGATGATGAAGCTGCGACCTCTGCCCGATATCCCCTAGATAAGGTCCAGCCGCCCTCTGATTCCGCTCCAGTCGGTGGCACTGCCCACAGCCAGCTCCCTTGGGATGGAGAAAAAGAGCCTCCCCCCGCTCGGCATTCCCCCGCTCGGCATTCCCCCGCTCGGCATTCCCCCGCTCGGCATTCACCCGCTCGGCATTCCCCCGCTCGGCATTCCCCCGCTCGGCATTCCCCCGCTCGGCATTCCCCCGCTCGGCATTCCCCCGCTCGGCATTCCCCCGCGTGGAATTACCCTGCGTGGAATTACCCTGCGTGGAATTACCCTGCGTGGAATTACCCTGCGTGACAAGTTCTAGCGTCTGCTCCAGGGTGGCCGGAGATCGTTGCGGTGTCAGCGGCTGTGGCTGGATCAAGACGATGTAATTCCCTTTTCCACCTGCTTTTCCATCGAGCGTATTGCCTCCCAGCTGGATCGATCCTGCTTCCAATTTCTTGGAATAGAGGTCGAAAACCCAATGATCTGCTTCGATCGATTCGGCGCTCTTCTCGAAACCATTCACCAACCACTCAGGCCGCGACTCATTTCTTCGATCCACCGCAATAATTACCTGCGATGGCATCCATAGCTCCAGCTGTAGATAGTCATTCCCCGTCGTACCATCATCGTCGTTGGGAGTCTGAACCAGATCGGCTCCAAGGAGCGATTCTGGAATCTGCTGAATGGTGTAAGAGCGATCGGAGTAGACCAAAGCGCCAGGAAGCAATCCCTGGGGAACGATCTTCACCGATCGGCCCGAAGCGATTCGAGTCACTGCGGCCGCAGCTGGCGGTTCGGTCGCACTCACGACGACAGGGTCCGCCGAACCTGTTTTCTTCTTCGATGCAATCGCTGCACCGCGAATCATCGGCTGCGTATCACCTTGGAGTTGATCGAGCCACTGTTGGGCGATTTCTCGAGCGGGACCGGATAGCTGATCTCTGAAATGCCGGACTTCCGACTCCGTAAGACTCTGCGTCTCCAAAAGCGCCAGCAGCGCTGCCCGCTGCAGCGCCGGCGACGGATCGGCCAGCATCGATCTCAAGCTGGATTCCGGCACCAGGGATCGCAATGTTTGCCACTGCAGATAGGCCACCGTCGGATCCTGCTCGTTGGCCATCGCCTGCCTCAGCCTCGCAACCGCCTGCCGCTGGCCGCACAGGCGCATCGCCTGAACAACCTCCAAGCGAACTCGTGGTTGGTCGCTGTTCAAAAGCTGCACGAAAGCGTCTGGAAAAAGTTCCCCAGAAGCATCTACTCGTTTGTTGCGACGCAGCCAACGATCGGCGACGATTCGAATCGACTGCACCTGAAGATTCTGCAACTCCGGTCCCGAAGGATTGCCGGTGGCCCAATCGAGCATCACTTGATCGATCTTGCGGTCCTGCAGATCCAGTTGCCCCAAGGTCCAGGCCAACCAAGTCTCCTGGCCTTCGTCCAGGTTGCCCGCCTTTAGCCTATCGATCAGCGGTTCGATCACCGACGACCCGTTCCGCAGCAAAGCCAGTTGCGCATCGCGGCGGCGGACAAGAAGCGGAGATCGAAATTCCGCGACGCACGTATCGAAGGTCCATCGCTCTACGGGACCATCGCTCTCGATCGAGTGCGAATCAGACGGGGATCCAGACGGCATCGATTTCGCAGCGACGCGGTAGATCCTTCCCTCATTGGTCATCAGCCCTTGATCGTCCCATTCCACCCCATACCCGCGACTCCAGCCCAGAATCCAGAGTGCTCCATCCGGCCCCACCTCCAGATCGGTAGGTCGAAACAGCGATTGGCCACCGACAACAAAAGGTTGCCATCCATTTTCCGCTGGCCGCAGCAGCGATCCATCCCAATGGGGTCGCCATAGATAGGTTGTCTTGGAAAGCCAGTCGTTGACAAAAAAGACTCGCCGATACGGTTCGGGAAACTGCTTTGCATCATAAAAGGCGACCCCAGTCCCGGACCCTTCAAAGAGCGGACCGCTAACGGGTGCAGTCGGAGGATGAAGGCGGTCTGACCAATGACTGCTCCACGGATGATTCCATCCAAAATGCCCACCTGGCAGGATTGAGAAAACGCGATCCCCCTCGGTTTGATCGTTGTCGGTCCCGATCCCGTGGAATCCCGAATCGAATGCGATATCCCACGGATTGCGAAAGCCTCTACAGACCACTTCCAATTGCGAACCATCAGGCTGGCAGCGCAGAATCCCACCATCCAATCCCCAGTCATCGGCCGGATCGTGATAATTGCGTCGATACGATTCGCGGGTGAAGAACTCTGGATCGGGAATATCAGGAGTCCCCGCCGGCGCGTCGACTCCCCACAAATCGCGAAATGCCTTCGGGGCAACGCGCCCTGGCTGCGTCAGCCCCTTCGAATTCCCTTTGCTCATATAAACCCGACCATCAGGCCCCAGCTGCAATCCATGCAGCCCATGCTCCAGGTTCCCCAGGTCGGTATAAAGCCGCGTGTAGCGATCGGCGACATCATCGCCATCGAGGTCCCGAAGAATGGTCAGGTCGGGCGCGTTGGCAACCCACAGATCGTCCCCAACCCAGAGCAATCCCTGGATGGCATTCAGCCCTTCGCCGAAAGCGTGGATACGGTCCGCCTCACCATCATGGTTCTCATCCAGCACCAGGACGACGCGATCGCCATCGGTTTCGGGAGTCGGGTTGCGATACTGCGGACCCATGCCGATAAAGAGCCTGCCGCGACGATCGAAAGCCATCGAACAAGGCTGTCGCACCAGCGGCTCGCTGGCAAACACCGTCACTTCGAACCCCTCGGGCACCGAAGGCAACAGCGAGGCATCTGCTGCCGCATCGGTAAATTGTCCCCATGCAGGGGAAACCGCCAACGAAAGGCAGGCCAGCAGGAGGACGATCGAGAACCAAACGCTTGGGAAAGAGCACTTCATCGAGCGATCCTCGTCAGCCACTATCGGATCCGATCGCGTCGCGAATCATTTACGTTTGGAATTCGCTCCCCGTTCTTTCTTATCGTGAAGCCATCGCCGTGGGATGGCAAGCAGAACGGCACCGATCGAAGATCGATTTTCAGCAATTCCTAGCGGTATGGTGCATTCCGCCCAATCTCCAGCCACCAGAGGGCTTGTGCTCCCTTCCGCTACGCAGTGCAACGCTTGGTTAGGGAAGAGCAGGCAAACGCCCTATGCGGATCTCACACGGGCGGGACGCCCGTGCCACGAAGACAGGTCCCGGGTCGGCCCTCCGGGCCTGGAATTAGATGGGATGAAGCATCGCTGGATCAAACCGCAACATGTTTACCCGCATGACAAGCCCCGGAGGGGCGGCATTACAATAGCCGGGGCCGACAGGCCCCGGAGCGGAAGGAGGAAAAGTATTCCATCCTCTTCCACCGGTGGCTGTCGCCACCGGCAGTTCCCGGGTCGGCCCTCCGGACCTGGAATTAGATGGCATGAAGCATCGCTGGATCAAACCGCAACATGTTTACCCGCATGACAAGCCCCGGAGGGGCGGCATTACTTTTGCCGGGGCCGACAGGCCCCGGAGCGGAAGGAGGAAAAGTATTCCATC
>JBEISR010000051.1:0-14879 GCA_040375295.1 Planctomycetaceae bacterium | reverse complement strand
AGTCGGTGGCTACCTGATGTCGGTGGCTACCTGATGTCGGTGGCTACCTGATGTCGGTGGCTACCTGATGTCGGTGGCTACCTGATGTCGGTGGCTACCTGATGTCGGTGGCTACGCGAGGATAGGAACTTCCTTCCGAACTGCCACCGTCCACTACATTCTAACATCCATTAGAATATCAGCCGCGTCCGGCCTTGCTTCCGCCCTGCTGGACTTTGGCCTCAAGAGCACCTTTCAGGTTCCGCACCGCGCTGACCCAATGCCCCAATCGCTCCTGACGAAACAGCCTCACTGTGGAATACCAAGGACTGTCGTCTCGATTCAGCATCCATCGCCAGTCGGGCACATAACCCAGCAGGATCCAGGTAGGAATGCCCATCGACGCTGCCAAATGCCCCAGCGAAGAATCGCACGTCACCATCAAATCCAACTGCTCTAGGATCCCAGCCGTGTCGACAAATGCTCCCCGAGCTTTGTCCGCATCGGCCGGTAACGGATGCAGGGGGCTGGAGGCCCGCCAATCCACCAACTGCTCCACCCCATCTCCCATCTGCAGACTGAACCAATGGACGTTTTGCACCGAGGCCAGTGGTAGCAGCTCCTTGAGTGGAAAGGATCGAAACGGATCGGCCTGATTCTCGCGACTTCCCTGCCACATCAGTCCCACGCGAAAGCCCTGAGGAAACCGATTCTGAAACCACTCCTTCCAATACCTGGCCGCACCAAGCGGGGCCACGATGGTTCGTTCAGCCGCAGGAATCGCTCCCAATCGACATCCTGTCCAATGGGCGGCATCGATTAGCGAACCATGCAGATCAAACGGCAACTCCACCTCCGACGATTGTGGAATCCACTGATCGGCACCAGGATAATTCGACAGCAGTGGTGTCAGCCTCGCAGGCCCATGAACCAGTACCTTGGCTCCCTGCTGACGCGCCACATCGGCATAGCGCAGGAAATGAATGCAGTCTCCCAACCCCTGCTCGGCATAAAGCAGCAACGTTTTTCCCTCCAGCCTAGCCCCCTTCCACAGAGGCTGCTGGTACGTAGGACGACGCATGTCGTTGCATTGCCAGCGCCAAGCGTACTCTTCCCATCCCTGCTGATACTCCCCCTTCAGCAAATGGAGAATTCCCTGATTGCGATGCAGTTCAGGATCATCCGGCTTGCATCGCAACGCCTCCTGAAAACTCTCCCTCGCCAATTCGAGATTCCCATTCCAGATGTGCAGCGTGCCACGATTGCGATAGGCGTTGGCATATCCAGGCTGCAAAGCAATCGCCCTCATGAAAGCCTGATCCGCCTGATCCACTTCCATCAAATACCGAAGGCTGTTCCCGAGGTTGTTCCAAGCAATCGGGAATTCGGGCTTTAGCTGTATCGCCATTCGATACGCATCGACCGCAGCGTGATATTGCTTGCGATCATGCAAGGCGATCCCCAGGTAACACCAAGCCGCTGGATCGCGAGGATTTGAATCCAGCACCCCACGGTAGATCTGCTCCGCCTCTACCACCCTCCCCTGCTGGTGAATCTTCCATCCTTCCTCCAGCGGATGCAGCCTACCACTCATCCTGTCCCCTTTCCTTTCCCCCTTCTGCCTCTGGCCACCGCCACTAGGCGATGGCTGTCTTATCTGAAGCATAGCGTCGATGGTCCACCCTCTGGCGAGGGTGGCTACGGGGATGAGGTCGATTGTTTCGGCGGGCCTCGCTTCCGAATCGTCCACCATCTGGCGATGGTGGCTACGGGGATTGCGGGGGATTCCTTCGGTTGACGTCGCTTCTGCATCGTCCACCCTCTGGCGAGGGTGACTACGGGCGGTAAGGCACGGACGGGAGAGGAACGACCAACGGATGCCAGAATCGCAACAAAAAAAGGCTTCCTGGAAAACCAGGAAGCCTTAGGTCGTGACAATCTGTGTCGTTGACGACTCTGGACTTATCGGGATCAGTCGAGGAATCCAACCAGATCCTGGCTTCGGCTAGGCTGCTGCAACTTGCGAACCGCCTTCGCTTCAATCTGCCGAATTCGCTCCCGCGTCACCTTGAAGATATGCCCCACCTCTTCCAACGTGTAGCTGTAGCCATCCCCAAGTCCATAACGCAACTTGATGATCTCTCGCTCACGGTAGCTGAGTGTCTTGAGCACGCGGTTGATGCGGTCCCGCAACATTTCCTGCCCCGCACCGATCGCTGGGCTCTCTGCCGTCCCGTCTGGAAGCAAATCGCCGAACTGGCTGTCTTCGCTGTTGCCCACTGGACGATCGAGCGAAATCGGATAACGGCTCATCGCCAACACCCGTCGCGCTTCTTCGATGGTCGTCTGAGCTCGCCTTGCCGTCTCCTCCAGCGTTGGCTCACGCCCCAGTTCCTGGAGCAACTGCCGCGAAACATTGCGGACCCGCGACATGGTTTCCACCATGTGCACCGGAATCCGAATCGTTCGGCTCTGATCGGCCACCGCGCGGGTGATCGCTTGGCGAATCCACCACGTGGCATACGTGCAGAACTTGAAGCCTCGGCGATACTCGAACTTGTCTACCGCTCGCATCAAACCAGCATTCCCTTCCTGGATCAAATCCAGGAAGCTCAGCCCTCGATTGCGATATTTCTTGGCGATCGAAACCACCAGTCGAAGATTTCCCTCGCTCAGTTGCTTCTTGGCCTGCTGGTACTGGGTATACACCCGCTTGACCATCTGCACCCGCTCACGAAGCGACGTTGGCGTCTCTTGGCAAGCGATCAGGATCTGGCGGTACTCCCGCTTCAGTTCGGCAATCTGCGATGGCGCCACCTGCTCGCTGGAAAGCTTGCTCAAATCGTCCCGGATCTCATCAATCCGCCGACTGAACCGCTCCAACAACCCAATCATCTGCTCGATTCGCTGCGTCCGAAGACCCAGTTCCTCAATCAGACGAACCGCTTTGCGGCGACGCCGGGCCAAAGACTGCCAGGCATCCTGGCGCCGTCCCTTGGCCTGCCGACGACTCAAAGCGATGCAGTAATCCCGTCGATTTCGCTTCAGCAACGAATCGATGGTCTTGAGGTTCCCAGGCAACCGTCCCATGATCTGATCTTTTTCCAGCTTGTCTGTCACTGACACCTGGACCGTTCGATCAAAAGGCAACTCTCCCGACTGCACGCGACGCAATACCTTGAAGGCATACTGCGCTACGTAGTCGCATTCCAGCAACTTGGTTCGGAAGCGTCGCCGAGTCACTTCGATCGTCTTGGCTAGGCGGATTTCTTCCTGCCGCGTCAGCAGAGGAATCTCTCCCATCTGCGTCAGGTACATCCGAACCGGGTCATCCGACCAAGTATCAGTTTCGTCGATATCTCCCAGCAGATCCTCGTCGCTCTCCAGCTGGATCGACTCCTCGCCTGCCGCGACATCGGCCGGGACACCATCCCCCAGGTCGTCTCCTTCCTCTTCCAACGCAAGGCCATGAAACCCAACCAGATCCTCGGGGCTGCGCGGCGAGTCATCTTCAAACTCGTCCATCAACGGATCAAACAAGGCCAACCTCCTCCCAGCATGCTAGTTGTCAAAATCAGGAGCGATCCGGGCTTGGACCTGCCGACCCATCGCCAGAGCGATTGCTGCCGCTCCCGAAAGGCCCCAGGTGTCTCCAATCTTAGCACTGGAAAACCACCGGCTCGTTCCTCCTGCTTCAAATCATCCCTTTTTGCACCATCCTGCGAGAGGTCTACCCCCCCCAGAACGTCGCACCCGACACGGTCCACAAACTCCCGGCAACAAAACGACCAGCAAAAACTCTCTGAACCAGCGGTTCAGACCAAGTCACCTCGCTGGAATCTGTCACCTGCCTTCACTGCGTGTCTCTCTCCGGCACCACTCCCCTGAGCACGAAACTCCAGTTGGCTTGCAAAATTCGTCCATTCGGCTCGGTCACCTTGAGATTCTCCCCAGCCAACCAGCCGAATCCCGACCTATCGTAATTCAAAATTCCATCGCCATTTGGATTTTTCGCCCCGAAAGCCGTACCGCGACTCAAGAGTCTCGGTTCCGTCTTCAAAATTCGGGGAAACAGTCCGAAATCTAGGCAAAGCCTACCAGTCTCTCCGATTGCAATGCCAACATCCCAATAACTATGGGAATCCTCGGCACTCCATCATTAAGACCCGACACATCCGTCGCCTGCAGACCCTCGACCGACATCCAGGCATCTTTCCCGAAGGATCCGTCGCTACCTGCAACCATCCCCGGACCAGTCGATACCACTAGGCTTCCAACACCAGGCTCCCGCGGCCCCCTGCCAACATCCCATGACAAGGCGCACCCCCATCTGTGGCCTGAAGAAATCCCCTCGGAGGAGAAATCTCCCAAACCCACCTCGACCAGACCTCACCAAAAAGGACCAGTCGGCCATGCGGTCATCTCCCGGAGATCCCATATTCCACCGACCGCCGTTGACGAGGCCTCTGTTGAGCCTCCGGTGTCGATTTCTGGTATCTCATAGCCCCTCGAGCCGAACGTCCGAGATCGTGCTTCCCGGCACCATCCCATTGTCGACCCGAAGCGTCACCAGCCCAGCAAACCGTCCCGAGCGCCTACAGAAAGGGGTATATCATACCCACTGCACCCACTGGTGCCTCGCCTGGATTTCAGGTCGCTCGATGATCCCGTCTGCTCGAACCAGCAAGTGGCAGCAACCTCCCGCTACCAACCACCCACCTTCCAACAAAATGACCTCGGACAAACTTCCTGCCCCCAAGTGTACCACTCGGAAGACCTTGCCAGTTTTCCTCTCGGGCTGCCAGACCGTCTTCCGATCCAACCCCCCTCAGGGCCAACCGCATCGACCAACCGTTCGTAACCACAAGAAGCCAACGGGAGTTCGTCACGGCAAATTTTACCCTTGGAAATGACATGGTCCAGAGTTTGTCCTCTAGAATCGCCAGTTTTACCGAATCGGCTGGCACGGCATCGTCCGCCATACTGCGAGGGATTCCATGAGTTCCGAATACCTTCTCCCATGCCCATGCGGGCAGTCCCTCCTGGTCAGCAAAAGCCAAGCCGGACAGTCGATCGAATGCTCCTGCGGACAAACCGTCGCCGTCCCAACACTTCGCGGCTTCGCCCAACTTCAAACGGCCGATACCACCACCAACTCGCCACGCTCTAGCCGCCGTTACACCGACCGATCCCCCCAAGCCTGGAACCCGGTGCGAGGCCTGATCTCGGCCCTCTCCCTCGGTTTGCTTGCTCTTTGCCTCTACAACGTCTCCTACTTCGGCTACTGGTACAACCAACTCGACCTACGCTTCACGGTCGCCGATGAGATCAAGGCAGGTGAGGAGATGATCGATAGCATGCCTGTGGGAGACACCTGGAATTTCTATCGCAACCTCCAAGACTCCGCCCTCGGCAATCGACGACTTCCACCCTTCATGGAAGCACAACTGAACGGCAAGTACTACATCGAACAGATGACCAAGTATGGGCTCATCGCAGCAGGCCTGGGAGCCATCGCGCTGACCGCCATCCTCTGGCCGAAAAAGAAGTGAACGGATCGATCCCAAAGGATCGAATTCCATTCTCTCTCCATACTCATCAATCGCCAGATGGTGGACGGTGCGGATGCGACGTCGATCGAAGATCTCCACCGCGTGGCCGCGGTGGCTACCTTACGTTGGTGCGACTCTTTGTCAGGGTACATGGATTTGATCCGAAGAGATGCGTACATTTCCACCGCAATCCCCGTAGCCACCATCGCCAGATGGTGGACGATCCAGATGCGATGTCGATCGAAGATCTCCACCGCGTGGCCGCGGTGGCTACCTGACGTTGGTGCGACTCTTTGTCAGGGTACATGGATTTGATCCGAAGAGATGCGTACATTTCCACCGCATCCCCGTAGCCATCAATCGCCAGATGGTGGACGCTCCAGATGCGACGCCAACCGAAGAATTCCACCGCGTGGCGCGATCGCTATCTGACGTTGGTGCAAATCGGACGAAAAAATCGCAACCTAATGCCGACCCCGCACCAACCGCTCGGCAAGACACGCAAGCGACCCGTCATCCACCCATCCCCCCGCCGCCACTGCCGACCAGGGGCCCACCGCATCGATCGACGCCCCATCGGCTCGCATTCGCCAAACCCTGCCGCGACAGCCACTAGGCACCACCTGAAAACAAAACCTTGCTCCCGCCTTCATCGCTTCGGTCGGCCTAGCAACCGCAACCGCCAGTCGATCCGCCGGAAATCGGTCGACCGGACGGGACGCATCCTCACCCCACTCTGCCTGCGATCCCTCTACCCACAACAGCGACTCCACTCGCGCTGGCTCGATCCATCGCTCCATCGACCATCGCTGGGGATCGTAATCGATCGCCCCCCCTTCGAATCGCACCCGCCCCGGATACCCAGTCGTCCAAACCGAAACCTCGCGATCCCCCGCACCGACACCGCGTAACAGCAACATCGACCACCGATCGGTCTCAGGGGACAGACTGCACCACTGCCGCCATTGCTCCAACCACACTCCCACTATCGACACATCCAACAGATCAGGGTCGACCACCACCACGCCATGCGTCGCACGAGCGTTCAACGACTCCTGACCCAACCGTTCCTGACCGAGCGCCAGCAGTCCATGTGGCAACCGCTCTAGCTCACTCTCCCAAACCACCACCCGATGCCCGGCCCCCTCAAATCGCTCTTTCGCCCGACGACTCCAGCAACCAAATAGCCGCGTCTCGGGAAACGCCTGCCGGCGATCGGTCGACGATGCCGCTTCCCCTTCCGGCCTCAGATGCTCGGGCAACATCGGGTAACGATCCAGCAACCGATCATCTCCCACAATCCAGATCTGCTGGCAGTATCGTCTCGCCTCGGCAAACGTCGTCAGCGTCGCGCCATCCCTCTGCAATCCTTCGATCGCTGACCAAGTCGCCTCACTGGCCCACAGATCCCAGATCGCATCACTCCGCTCGGCCAGCCGCACCAGCGCACGAGTCGCCTGCACATCGGCCGGCACTCCACCAATCGCTCGCGATCGACTTCCCTCCCACCATCGCTGCCAAAGTCGAATCGCCTCTTCCAGCGGTGTCTCCACTCCGGACACCCACGCCCGAATTCCTTCGGTCGCCAAACTCTTGGAAAACGCATCCCCTTTGCCCTCTGGATCGAACCGTCCGGCGATCGAACAGCTCGCGATCCAGTCGCTCCGCTGGCAATGCAGACTACAAAGCGGACAGGAATGCTGAAACCGATCCTCACCGCACGGCAAGGGATCCGTTGTCGGGGTATCGGCCCTCGACGATGGAGTCTCTGGCACGCCGACTTCTTTGCGACCCGCTCTCCGTCGACTCACAGCGCCTCCAGCACCTTGTCGGCCATTGCTCGCGTCGAAAGACTCGGCTGCCCCGCACTCACAAGATCGGCCGTGCGATGCCCATCCGCAAGCACCTTCCGCACCGCCGACTCCACTGCCGCAGCCTCCTTCTCCAACCGCAGCCCATGCCGCAATAGCATCGCTGCGGCGAGGATCGTCGCCAGCGGATTGGCGATCGCTTTGCCGGCGATATCGGGCGCCGATCCATGAATCGGCTCAAACAACCCTGGACCGCGATCCCCCAGCGATGCACTGGGAAGCATCCCCAGCGAACCGGGCAGCATCGATGCCTCATCGGTCAGAATGTCGCCGAAGAGATTGCTGGTCACCACCACGTCAAAAGTCGTCGGACGGCTGATCAGATGCATCGCCATCGAATCGACCAGCACGACGTCGTAGGCCAGATCGGAAAACTCTTCGCTGACGATCCGCTGCGACACGCGCCGCCACAACCGACTGACCTCTAGCACGTTGGCCTTATCGACCATCGTCAGCTTCCCGCGTCGCAGGCGCGCCGCATGCGCTGCCATGCGCACAATCCGCTCAATCTCTCCCGTCGTGTAGACCGCCGTGCTGTGAGCCCGCTCCCCTCCCTCGGGCAACTTTTCCAGCCCCGCCGGACCAAAGTAAATCCCCCCGGTCAACTCCCGGAAGAAAAGAATATCGGTCCCCTCCACCACATGCCGCTTCAGCGGCGATGCATCGATCAGCTCGGGAAAGGTCACGATCGGTCGCAAATTGGCATACAGCTGAAACTCCTTCCTCAGCTTCAGTAGCCCCGCTTCCGGCCGCGTCTTGGCATTCGGATCATCCCACTTGGGACCACCCACCGCCCCCAGCAACATGGCATCGCTGGCGCGACAGGCGTCGATAGTCGCCTGAGGCAACGGGTCGCCGGTAGCATCCATCGCGCAACCGCCGATCAACCCCGAGGTGAAGTGAAAGGTATGCGAGAACTTCTTCGCCACCCGCTCCAACACTCGCTCGGCCTCCCCCACCACCTCAGGGCCAATGCCGTCCCCCGGCAACAGCATGATCTTTGCGTCCACAGCCACCTCGTCCTCTGCTGATGATCGAAATTGCACCCTGCCGCCCCTTCAACCAGGGGACGAAATCTAAACCAGGGATCCCCTCGAGTATACCGACTCCCGACCTTCCCCCCACTCCCTCTCGCCCCAATGCCCCTGCCGAACCGCTGGCTTTCATTGGTAAGATGTCGTTCGAGCGGAAAACCGCGTCGGCCTTGAAAATGTTTTTTAAGGCCGATTGGTGCTGGTGGCCCGAGCGATTGACTCCCACCGCTTCCTCCGTGGATAGGCCCACAATGCTCCCGATCATTCTCCTGGTTTTTGTCCTCGGCTACCTGGCGATCGCACTCGAACACAAACTGCACATCAACAAAGCCGCCACGGCACTCTTCATCGGCGTCGTCTGCTGGTCCCTCTACGCCATCGACGTCCAGAACTTGCTCCCTGAGAATCGCGTCCCGGAATGGTTTCAGCTGGAACAACGCACCGGCGAATCGGCCGGCTCCGTCCATGAACAGGATTCAGCCGACCATGCCGACCACCACGGCAACGCATCGTTGTCACAGCACTACCTAGTCGATGGCCAGCTCCTTCACCTCACGGGAGAAATCGCCGGGATTCTCTTTTTCCTGATCGGCGCTATGACGATCGTGGAGCTAGTCGACGCCCACGAAGGGTTTGAACTGATCACCTCGCGCATCAAAGCCAGAAAGGAATCGACGCTACTGTGGATCCTCTGCTGGCTTGCCTTCTTCCTATCAGCCGTCCTCGACAACCTGACCACCACCATCGTCATGGTGTCGCTCCTTCGCAAACTGATCCACGATCACCAAAAGCGACTCTTCTTCGCTGGCATGGTAGTCATCGCCGCCAACGCCGGGGGAGCCTGGACAGTGATCGGCGACGTCACGACAACGATGCTCTGGATCAAAGGCAAGATCAGCGCCGTCGAGGTGATGAAGGAGCTTCTGCTGCCGAGCATCGCGTGCCTGCTGGTTCCGCTACTGCTGATCTCCCGCAATATGACCGGCACACTGCAGGACTCCCCACAAAAACATCACCATGTCGACAAAAACATCCTGCCCTGGCAACAGAAGCTCTTTCTGATTCTTGGCATTCTGGGCCTAGTCAGCGTTCCCGTGTTCAAGACCTACACCCATCTCCCTCCCTTCATGGGCATGATGCTCAGCCTCAGCCTCCTCTGGATCGTCTCGGAACTCATCAGCCACACCAAGGACGAATCGACACGCACCAGCACCGGCCTGCTGTCGGTGCTCAAGCGGATCGATATGTCGAGCGTCCTCTTTTTCCTCGGGATCCTTCTGGCAGTCGGCGCGCTTTCCGCCGTCGGCACCCTCGGCCAACTCGCCCGTTGGCTCGATCAAACCATCCCCTCCCGCGAAGTGGTCGCGGTGATCATCGGACTCCTCTCGGCCGTCGTCGACAATGTGCCGTTGGTGGCCGCCGGCATAGAGATGTATTCGATGCCGATCGATCATCCCTTCTGGATGCTGCTGGCCTACTGCGCCGGAACCGGCGGTAGCTGTCTCATCATCGGCTCGGCCGCTGGAGTCGCCGCGATGGGACTGGAGCATATCGACTTCGTCTGGTACCTCAAAAAAATCGCCCCCTGGGCCCTCCTGGGCTACCTTGCGGGCATGCTGGTCTATCTCGCCCAATCCTGGTTGCTGGGATAAGGGCTCTTTTGTCGTTCGCTTCATGTAGCCAAACCAGTACGTAGCCAACGCGGCCACGCGGTGGATGGTTACGATCGACGTCCATTGCAAAAACATCCACCATCTGGCGATGGTGGCTACAGGGAAGGCAGCCAAAACGGAACGTCGCCAAACAGGTACGTAGCCAACCCGGCCACGCGGTGGATGGCTTCGATCGACCTCGATTCTGGCCCATCCACCATCTGGCGATGGTGGCTACAGGGAAGACGATGGTGGCTACCAAGAAGGCGATGGTGGCTACCAGGAAAGCGATGGATGGCTACCAAGAAGGCGATGGTGGCTACCAGGAAAGCGATGGATGGCTACCTGAACATCGACTCCATCCCTTAAAATCAAAACGATCTATTTCATTACCCCCATACCCAATCCAGGATTCGCCACCATGCAGCGCGACACCCTCTTCCTGCTCAAAGAAGATTTCCCCGACGGACCAGGACTCCCGTACTACTGCCCCGACTGCGCGCAGATCACCGGCGTCCTCTCCTACTTCCCCAAACTCCGACACCAACTCGATATCCGCTACGTCGACTTCCAGCGACCCAGGCAAGAGATCGTCAAACTGCTGGGCGAATCCTATCAAGGCTGCCCCGTCCTGATCCTCGCAGCCCCACCTGCGATGGACGCGCTGGAACTGCTGAGCGGCCAAGTCAACGGGCACTGCTTCATCTCGGGCGCCAAGGCGATCGGCAACTACTGGGCTCACGTCCACGGCATCTCGCGGCCCCACTGAACGATCGCCACTTCCTCAAGGGCCCGGCGAGACTCCCTGCCGGAAGACAAAATAGACCGCGCCGCACATGCACAATGCCGCCCAGAGGAAATCCAGCCTCAGCGGCATCCGCATGTAAAGGATCGCAAACGGCACAAACACCGACAGGGTAATCACCTCCTGCAGGATCTTCAGCTGCGCCAGATCCACCCCCCCGGCCCAAATCCGATCCGGTTGGCCGGCACCTGGATCAAATACTCCAGCAGCGCAATCCCCCAGCTCACCAGCGCCGCCACATACCATGGCTTGCTGGCCAAGTCCTTCAAATGCCCGTACCAGGCGAGTAACATGAAGATGTTGGAGACAACCAGCAGCAAGGTGGTTTGAACGATGGCCGACATGAGCCGCTCCTGCGACAGGACACACACCCTGCACCCCCAGGCCACAATCCCTGCAGCCAAGCGGCCGAAGCTTATCGGAACCAACTCGGCGATCCAAGATCAAGTAGCCATGACCGATGTGGCAGCAATGCAATTGACTGGGCAACTGACTGGGCAATTGACTGGCGACCAGAGCATGTTCAAACCTTTTTCCGCCAGCACCATGAGGTCCGCCGGATGAACCCGCACGGCTTTCTTCGCGTCACCGCCGCCAGCGCACCGACCACCGTAGCCGACCCCGATGCCAATCGCTCCGCCATCCTCTCGATGCTCGATCGCTTCCAGGGCAGCGATATCGTCGTCTTCCAAGAACTGTCGCTGACGGGCTATACCTGCGGCGACCTCTTCCATCAGCCCACGCTGCTCGATCGATCGCTCGATAACCTTCGCTGGCTAATCGACGACGGAAAAGATCGACCCGGTCTGGTCGTCGTCGGTCTGCCGCTGGCGATCGATCAGAAACTCTACAACGTCGCCGCCGTCCTCTCGATGGGAAAGCTGCTGGGGATCGTCCCCAAACAGTACCTGCCAGGCTACCAGGAATTCTACGAACCACGATGGTTCCATCCGGGCGATCGCACCCTACCCCAATCGATCGATCTCCAAGGGATCGGCAATGTACCGCTGGGGATCGATCTGCTTTTTGAATCAGGTCCGGCGGTTGTTGGAGTCGAACTGTGCGAAGACCTCTGGGTGCCGGTTCCTCCCAGTTCGCTGCAGTGCATGGCAGGCGCCAACGTGCTATTGAATCTTTCGGCCAGCAATGAACTGGCCGGCAAGGCAGCTTACCGAACCCAGCTAATCACCAGCCAATCGGGCCGCTGCTGCGCGGCCTACGTCTACGCCGGCGCCGGGCCAGGCGAATCGACCACCGATATGGTCTTCGGAGGCCACTGCCTGATCGCGGAAAACGGTGCGCTGCTCAGCCAATCCCCTCGCGTCGGCGATGGACTGGACCGCGCCGAGGAAGGCAGCTGGACCACCGCCGATGTCGATCTCGATCGACTGGCGATCGACCGGATGCGGCAAGGTTCCTTTCATCATGGCCGACAGCTACTGGCCAATACCCCCTTTCGGCGCATCCCCTTCGCCACCCGCGCCCACACCTCCGGCCTTCGCCGCCCCATCTCCGGCCAACCCTTCATCCCCACACAGCCTCAGGTACGCGAAGAACGGTGCCGAGAAATTCTCGGCATCCAGTCGGCCGCGCTCGCCAAACGACTCTCGCAACTCCCCACCAAAATGCCGGTCCACATCGGCGTCTCCGGGGGACTCGACAGCACCCTGGCTCTGCTGGTCGCCATGCAAACCTGCCGCCAGATGGAATGGCCCGTCACGCGCATCGTCGGCATCACCCTCCCTGGCTTCGGCACCTCCAAGCGAACGCTGGAGCAAGCGAGGCGGCTGATGGAGCTGCTGGGGATCACCGCTCAGGAAATCGACATCCGCGCCACCTGCATGGAGATGTTCCGCAATCTAGGACACCATCCTCTGGGGATCGATCTGGAGGGACTGTCGCTGGAAGGATTTCAGCAGATGCTGACCGAGGTGCCGGAGAGCCGCCGCAGCGATCTGGTCTTCGAGAATGTGCAGGCGCGCGTCCGGACGCTGGTGCTGATGAGCCGTGGGTTTGTGCTGGGAACAGGTGACTTGTCGGAATCGGCGCTCGGATGGTCGACCTACAACGGCGATCATATGTCGATGTACAACGTGAACGCGTCGGTCCCCAAGACGCTGGTGCGCGATCTGATCCGCTACCTGGCCGATCACCAGTACCATGGCGAAACCCGCTCCCTCTTGCATGCGATCGACCAAACGCCGATCTCCCCCGAGCTGTTGCCGCTAGGTGCCAACCAGCAGATCACGCAGCAGACCGAAAAGACGGTGGGGCCTTACGAGCTGCATGACTTCTTTCTTTACCATCTCGTGCGAACCGGAGCCGGTCCCGAAAAGCTGCTCTACCTCGCTTCGCAGGCGGAGTTCTCTCAGGCCTATTCCGACAAGCAGATCGAAGAGACGCTGAGGATTTTTCTGAAGCGGTTTTTCGCCAACCAGTTCAAGCGGACGTGCGTCCCCGATGGCCCCAAGGTGGGAACGATCAGTTTGTCGCCGCGAGCCGACTGGCGGATGCCGACCGATGCGAGTGTGCGAGCGTGGCTGGAGCCGCTGGAGAGGGAGCGGCCCAAGGGGGATGGGTGATCAGGGGATGAGCGAACGACCTGAGCCGGGGGACCGGCGTCCTTTCTGGCGGCTGGCGGCGAGACTAGCTGAACAGCCCGCCTGGCGCCGCGTCGGAATGGGTCTGCGCTTCACCGGCCTAGTGGTCGCACTTAGCGTCCTTGCCTACATGCTGGTCGGCTGGTCGTTTTCCGACGCGCTCTACATGGTGGTGATCACTATTTTTGGGATCGGGTACGGGGAGGTGCGGCCGATCGATTCGCCGCTGCTTCGGATCATCACCATGCTGACGATCCTCTTCGGCTATGCCTCGGTAGCCTACACGCTCAGCGGTTTCGTTCAGTGGTTGATCGATGGAGAACTTCGCCAAGTCCTGGGGCTACAGAAAATGGAACAGAAGATCAGCCAGTATCGCAAGCATGTGATTCTTTGCGGGTTTGGACGGATGGGTCAGACGCTAGCCACAGCGCTGCAGACCAGTGGCAAGACGCTGGTGGTGATCGATCGCGATCCACAGCGGATCGCCGAAGCCAGCGTTATGGGACTGGCGACCGTGCAAGGGAATGCGGCTGAGGAGGAGGTATTGCGGCGCGCTGGGATCGATCATGCGGCGACGCTTGCCTCGGTTCTCTCCGACGATGCGGCGAACGTGTTTCTGACGATCACCGCGCATGACCTCAATCCCGGGATGGAGATTTTGGCGCGGGCCGAGCAGACGGCGACGATCCGCAAGCTGGTGCAGGTGGGTGCGTCGCATGTGATCTCACCGACGCAGATCGGAGCCGAGAAGTTGGCGCAGTTGATTTTGCGTCCCAGTGATGATGAGAAGCTAAAGCATTCGCTATTGGCGGAGTGGCGGAGCATCGATTGGCATGCGCTCGATTTGCAGATTGATGAGCTGCGGATGGAGTCGCTTGGGGAGGGAGGATCGACGACGATTGGTCAATTGCTGACGGGGCATCATCATGGGACGCTGGTGCTGGCGGTGTTGGGTCGCGACCAGACGATTCACCTGAGGCCGCCTGGATCGCATACGCTGGAGCTAGGGGAGGTGCTGATTTTGGTAGGCAATCCCGACGATCTAGAAGCGATCTCCCAGCGCTGTCGCGCCACCAACGCCTCCTAAAATGCGCAGGAAGTCCCATTCACATGGTGTCGCCACCGCTTCCTCGTAGCCACCGCCTCTTGTAGCCACCCTCTTCTCGTAGCCACTGCCGCCAGGCGGTGGAGACCCACGCACCACCTTCATTCAAAACCATCCATCGCCTTCCCCTAGCCGCCTCTTGTCGCCACCCTCTTCTCGATAGGGGTAGGGAAGCCGCATTGGGTTGCGGCTCCCCTCCCTCCGAACCGGACTGGCGGATCTCCCGCATCCGGCTCTCCAGTCGATAGCTAAGCTTTTGGCTTCCTTTTCAAGGATTGGCT
>JBEISR010000065.1:0-7005 GCA_040375295.1 Planctomycetaceae bacterium | reverse complement strand
CCGAGTCACCGGTGGTCGATTGGTTCGCTACGTCAGAAGGAGCGGGCGACCTGAGCCTATTGCTCGTCGTCTCGAACGCCCATCGCCCCATCCTGGCACTCCTCGGCAATCATCCCGCCAGGGTGTAGTTGGGCGTGCGCATACTACAGACAGGCATCAACATCGAATAGCCGGACCGCGAGCGAAGCGGAAGCGAGGGACTCGCGACGCCGCCGCGGTCCGAGCGGATCGTGAAGGCCGTTAAAGTAGGATGGAAGTCTCAGCGCTCTCCATCCCGGGGCCTCGCGGCCCCGGCAGACATGATGCCGCCCCTCCGGGGCTGGACTCGCGGGTAAACATGAGGTGCATTGCTGCAATGGAGTTTGTTCGCATCTTTTCCCAGGCCCGTGGGGCCAACGCTTCAATCTTCTAGGTGGCACGGGCGTCCCGCCCGTGCGGAGTCGTGGTTGGAGGTTTTTTGTCCATGCTCTTCGTGAATTGAACCATGGTGTTCCGCCAGCGCTCTTCAGGCCCGGAGGGCCGACACTTCCCATGCCGGTGGCGACAGCCACCGGTTTCTATCGGACCAATCAACCTCCTTTTCTTGCTCCTCTCCCCCGTCGCGTAGCGATGGGGGAGAGGTAGGGAGAGGGGGCTTTGTTCTCCCTGCCGCGCTTGGTTCTGGTGTGTTCGCGATCGCGACGAAGGAGTCAGGTCGACGTGGCAAGAACCGACCACTAACGAAGTCACCTTGCCTAACGAGCCATGCGATCGACTCACACACCCTACGGCTGCGGGGCTGGCAGCGTGGTGACTTCTATTTGGGAATCGCAACCTGCGGAAGGAAGACTTACCAAGCCGGCAGAGGAAAATCGGTTGTTAGAAAGCAGTAGAAGAGGTCCAGGGCGTACATCGTGGAGCTGAACCTCTAAGAAAAATGGGACTGGCCAGCATACCGCAGACCGTCCCGGAAATTTTACCAACCGCGACTCTTCCTCGCGCAATGTCGCGAACAAAAGACTTCGCTCAGGTAAAGATAACCACTCTCGCCAACCGCCATAGGATAGCCGCACCAACGGCACGTCTCCTCCTGGCTGGGATTCTTCAGTCGATATCGAACTGGCAGCGGTCCAGGATCTTCCCCGGTAATCGCTTCGATCCAGTCACGAACGACTAACAAATCCCCCAAACCCCGCTCCCGCACCTCTCGCACGCGTGCCATCGTGCAGCCAAGCCGAAAGGCCAACTTCTCGACCGTGACTCCGCATCGCTGCATCAGCCACACAATCTGCTGGCCTGAAAGCGATGAGGGATACCGTGTCGTCAAATTCGACTCGGCCATCTTGGCTAGGTAACCACCCATCACCCGCCGATACAACTCCTGATTCCCCCGATGCTGGAGGATGCAATCGTCGATCAGTCGCCTCCGGTGCTCGGATGGCAACATGCGAAACGTCTGATAGCCATTCCTCAGCCTGGAAATCACATGCCGAATCACCTCCGGCTGTGTCTGACTGACATGGCAATCACGATCGATAATCTGACGGATGATCGGATGCACCGACAGCAACGCATCCTCCCGATCCGTCTGGCTAGCTGCGCCTCCGTCATGGCAGACGCCCTCAACCGCCGATAGCTCTGGAAGTCTCCATAGCGTCACCTCACGCTTGTACTGCACGCCATCGCCCGACTGGGCCTGGGTGCGCCAGTGCCAGAAGGTATCACCCACCGATCCAGCTCGCACCAGACCGGTCAGGCATTCTAGCTGCAAGATCCGATAAGGACCACCGACGCTGTGCATTACCAGCGGCTTACCTTCCTCGGGCGGCCCTGACTCGGGACCCCAAAAGGTCGACACCAGTTCGCGTGGGGCAACCGTCAATAGATTCCACTCCTCGAACCACTGCGATGGTTCGCAGACACGCAACCGACCACCACTGGGAAGTGGCGGCCATCGGCTGATCTCCACTGAGATCAAATCACCTGGAAACGGAATCGATAACTCCACGATTTCTCACTCCTTGATGACAAACACAAACGACAACCAACAACATTCAGCAACTCCAGCGAGCCAGAAGCCGGTGGCCCTTGCGGGCCAATTCGGGCTTTCAACTTCGTGGCTGAGCACTTAGCAACTCCGGCTCAGGAAGACCTTGGCCGAGTCGATCCCGACGGATCGGGAAGGAAAGAGACGGCAGCATGCTGGGCAGCGGGAGTCACCCCGGCCAACTGGCCTTCAGCAACCGGACTTTGCAGCGAGTCCTCCCAGTCTGTACTTCGGGAAGATTCAGCCATCGCCGATTGCTCTTCGGATTTCGGTTGATACTCGGCATCCAGCTTCGTCAACCGCTCGATCATCCACGCCGCCGTCGAACGAATCCGCTCCAGCGACTTCAGTAGCACCTTGTCATCGCCGCTGTAGAGCTGGATGTAGTCGCTCGACTGCGTCGAACAGTCGAGTCCCATGGCACGGCATACGACATACGCCACTGCCTCCGCCTCTGTCTCACGAGTCTGTCTGGTCGTCTGCTGGCGCTGATCGTTCCAGTGCAGTTTTTCGTGAGCCAGTTCGTGAGCCAAAGTGGCAAACATCGAAGCGGGGGGAAGGTGGGCAGCGATCGTGATCGTCCCACCTTGACTCATCCCCAGACAGCCGCGAGGCAGTTCTGGCAGGATGTGAAGAGTGATTCCCTCCTCAGTGACCAGTTCTTGGAGCAGCTGTAGCTTGCGGCCGGGATCTCCTGCTACCGAAGCGAACGCCGGCAGCTCGGCCCCGTCTGTCTGTGAGACATCGAAGACATAGACGACGCGAAAACCACAGAGCACAGGGACTGGTTCGGGTGGCGATGTTGCTGAGCGATCGCCGGGTGAGGTGGTCTGCTTAGGCGTCGACGAGGTCGAGCCACGGCGGATGACCAGGGGAGCCAGGATGGCGATTCCTTTTTCTCCTTTCTTGACGAATCGCCCCAACTGACGCCAGCGCGAGAAGCCCGCGACCATGGTGGCCGCAGGTTTCTGGCTGGCGATCAGCATCAGATTGCCGAACGAGTAGGAATGGAACATCGCCAGCAGGTTCAGATACTGAACCAACTGGTCGCTTTTCCCAGCGCGAAGCTGGGTCGCCAGGTCGTGCAGAGCGACATCGCTTGCCTGCAGCGCCTCGTCGCGATTCATCGCGAAACTCCTTCTGAAAGGCTCATTCGGTGGCAACCGAACGAGTGGTGGAAATGGGGATGTGCCGCGAGAGAGGGGATCGAGCGACCCCGGAAGCGGCACGGAAAAACAATGGAAAACCTTGGGATGTACGCCCGGCCTCCGGAAATCGAGCGATTGCATCGAACGATTTGCGGAGGTCAGGGACGAAGGTCTTCTACCCACACCAATAAGTTGGCGAGAGGGTTCAGCAGCGCGTGAAACCTTAGTGAAGTGAGCGGTCCCTCTCGGATGACAGACGAATTGCGAAGGCCGGGGCCTGTTGCAACCGGAATGTCAGTCATCGGTGGCAGGCGTTGTTAGCGCGAGCCAGCCCGTTGTCGTTCCTGTCGGGGGCGTTCCGAACTTGGGTGTTCAGAATGCTCCGGAGCTGGATCGCTGCGGTCGCTCTGCTGGTGTATGAAGGAATGGACCTCATTGGCCACCTTCGCCAGCAGTAGCAAATCGTCGCGTCCAAAGGACGTGGTGGAACTCCAGCCTTGATCGGATCGGTAGAGGCGTTCGAATGTGATGCCGTACCGAGGCCCGAGATCGGTTTCGTTCCTCCAGATTGCCGCTTTGATAGAACCAAAACGTACTTCGTGAATCGGTCGCTCTTTGATGCTCATATTGCACCTTGAACCTTTCGAAAGATCATCCAACCTCTTCACGCGCTGCTGTTGCTCTCCACGGGCAAGGATGCCAGAGACGGAGCTGCTAAGCGAATTTTTTTTGATAGGTTGGATCGATGCGATCTTCCAGGTACGGAATGGTTTGTATCCGTAGGTTTGAGCGGAGAGGGGTTTGCGAAGGACCCAGCCGATGTGAGACGCTGGGGGTTCCTGATGAAACGGAGGAAGGCTCTGCTGGGAAGCAACCTTCTGAGGGATAGTCAGGACGAAAGGGGTGAAGCGGGGCTCGCCTAGCCGACCCAGTTCTTCACCGAGCGACCTGGAGTGGGGTGAGTCGGATCGCCGCTTGCCCCTCCAGGCGCTTTTCAGCAGCAGGTTGTACTGACCTTTTTTCAAAGGATTTCACTCGACATCGCGGCCGTCGTTCCAAGGTTTTTTTCACCAATATCAGGCCGCTTCCAGCGATCGACTCAAACACGCTACGGAACTCTTGTAGGGTGTGTGTAGCGGTCGGTGCAGGCAAGTCATCATGGGGTAGCTGACCGGAGAGGCAGATGAGGCGTGTTCGGCTTGAAGATCGGACCGCAAACACACCAGAACCATCCCCTTATTCCAACCTAGTCTTCAGGCTCGAAGGGCGGACACTTCCCCTGCCGGCGGCGACAGTTACCGGTGTGGATAGGAGGGGGGGCTTCTTCGAGTCCCGGGGCCTCTCGGCCCCGGCAGAGATGATGCCGCCCCTCCGGGGCTGGTGTCGTAGGTAAACAACCGGTGTTTTGCTGTAAGGGAATCTCTCCACTGATCTCTTCAGGCCCGTAGGGCCGACACTTCGCTTGTCTTCGTGGCACGGGCGTCCTGCCCGTGCGGCACCGAGATGTAGGTCGAATTAGTTCTAACCCACCGGTGGCAATGCCTCTCTTCAGGCCCGTAGGGCCGACACTTTCCATGCCGGTGGCGACAGCCACCGGTTTCTAACTCACCAATCAACCTCCTCCTTCTTCCCCGTTCCCCCGTCGCGCAGCGATGGGGAGCAGCGTCAACACCGTTGCAAGATCAACCAGACCAGCAAACCAGCGAGGACCTGTCGAGACTGAATCCCTCTACCAAAGCGGTCAGTCGGGGTAAGAGGCTGAGGCCGACTCTCCTCCTAACCGTGCACGGAATAACTGAGCCGCAATCACGGTCCAGTAAACGATTAAGACGATGCCGCCAATGAGGTGGGTGATAGCGATGATGTTTTCTTGCCAGGGCTGCGAACCTGTCGCTCCCGCCTGCCCGGCTGCGATCGGGAGAGTCTTGCTTGCACCCCACCATCCATTCGCCATCTCCGTCAGCATGACCGGCCATGTCAACCAGGGGCCAGCGATCAAGATCTTTTCCGTTAAGCCGCCTTTCGAAAGCGGAAGGTGCAGCATGACAAGACCGGCGACTAGAAACATGACTCCGTGCGCCGTGAGCTGAATGTGGGCGCCGAGGGCAAGTCGAGGAAACAAGCTGGCAGGGACCACAAATCCCCACACAAGCCCCACCAGCATGTAGACCGCACCTTGACGCAGATTCGAACGACTCGCCCTAGATAGCTCGATCATCGTCATGTGCTCCTGACGCTAGTTTCGGTCGAAAATGGTTGCCTCGTCTTGTGCCGAGGACCCCTGCCGTCAGGTCGGCACCTCTGCTTACGGCTCACGATTGGGGGAAAGCCGATAGCAATTTTTCAGGCGGTGGTGTTGTCGGCCGCGAACAAGTGGAATGCTCCAGTTCTCATTCAGTCAGCCGACTATTCCCCAATGTCTTCATTCCAGAGTTCGGGCCTCGACTGGATGAACGCTTCCATCAGTCGAATGCACTCCGAGTCGTCCACAATCTCCAGGAGGACACCACGCGACCGAACATGATCTTCAGGGCCGCAAAACGTACGATTTTCGCCGATGACGATCCTCGGGATCCGGTAAAGCAGAGCGGCACCCGAACACATGTCGCAGGGAGACAGGGTCGAGTACAAGACCGACCGCCGATAGTCGCTTGCTTTCAGCCGACCGGCGTTTTCAATCGCATCCATCTCGGCGTGCAGGATGGCGCTCCCGTTTTGGACCCGGCGATTGTGTCCACGTCCAACGATCTGACCATCGATGACCAGAACCGAGCCAATAGGAATTCCACCCTCGGCAAGCCCTATGCGTGCCTCCTCGATCGCCGCTTGAAGAAACTCGTCCTTTGAAGGTAGCGTCATGGATTTTTTCCTAACTACCGATTCTGAAGATGACTTACCACGATAGGTCTAAGGCAAAGCGGCCAGTTGCCTATAGTTTCTTCCCAGACAGTGTCCGAACCGACCCGGCGGGTTGATCTTTGGACGTTGCTCCCTATCCCATGGAAAAAGTTCTTCGCTGATTTCTTGCCCGGATCCTCACCTCCTTTGCGAACGGCTCCTTCAGCCAGCAACTTACCAGTCCTGGAGCGCATTTGCATCCCGGCAGGCAGTCTCTTCGGCTGATTGAGCCGATGCATACTGAACTTCTCTACCGCCTGGAGCATTCGAAATCCAAGCCCCTTCGGCTTTACCCCTGAGCCATCCCTAAGAAAATCCAGGCAATTGAATTAGGCTGCAGCATAGCGACAGGACCAGCGTGAGCCGTCCGAAGCAATCGGATAGTGGTCCTAAAGCGTCTGCCGTTTCCCACTGTCGGCCTGCTATCCTCGCCTAATCTCAAGTTCCTCGGATACTTTTTCTATCATGACGTCGTAGACGTTGTGCAATTGATCAACTGAGCTGTGGTCATCATGAAATTTGTCCTTCCATGATTCATCCCATTCGCCGTTATATCCGCTCTTATGTTCCAAATACGAGGTTTTTATCTTTGCGTCCACACCATGTCCTTGATAATGGGAAAAGCATATTTCGATAAAATGCAGATATGATTCAAAAAAGTTCGACGAAAAATATGGTCTAGCCAAATGGACTTTCTTATCAGTAGCCCTCTTCTTTTGAATGATATCTATTGGGCTAAATTCCTTCCATCCACCGACGCGAGCACAGTAGCAAAAAATGGGTCCATCCGGGTTCTTCGTGGATTTGCTAGGATTCTCCTTCAAGGAGAACCATCGTGCAAGACAAAGAGCTTTACCAACAGATCCTCGGCCTCGTTTCGCCCTGGACGGTAGCCAGCGTCGAACTGGATCACCAAGCCCAAGAGATTCGCGT
>JBEISR010000029.1:0-57470 GCA_040375295.1 Planctomycetaceae bacterium | reverse complement strand
CGACAATTGAAATCGCGGCTGGAACGTGAACTAGAACGCAATGTGGCTCTTCGCGTTCGACAGATCGAAAACAGCGATGCGTTTGCTGTGCGAGGCCGTGGGGTCCTGCACCTCTCCGTGCTGATTGAAACGATGCGGCGCGAAGGCTACGAGCTTTCGGTTGGGAAGCCCCGAGTGGTGCTCAAGGAAATTCAGGGCAAACTACACGAACCGTTTGAGACATTGCATGTGGAAGTCCCCACCGACCGAGTCGGACCGGTCATGGAGATGGTTGGCAATCGCCGTGGTTTGCTGGAAGAGTTGTCGCCTCGTGGGGACTACACCCTGATGAAATTCGTCATACCGGCTCGTGGACTGATCGGTCTGCGCACCCGAATGCTGAATGCCACTCAGGGTACGGCGATCGTGCACCACCGCTTCCGAGACTATCGGTTGATGGAGGCGGATGTGCCGCGACGCAGCAACGGGGTCCTGGTCTCGATGGTAGCCGGAAAAGCCGTTCCCTACGCCCTGTTCAATCTTCAGGAACGGGCGGAGCTGTTTGTCGGTCCGGGGGAAGAAATCTACGAAGGGATGATTGTCGGCGAGAATGTTCGCGACAACGACTTGACGGTGAATCCCATCAAGGAGAAAAAGCTGACCAACGTCCGTGCCGCTGGTAGTGACGAAAACGTCATCCTCAAGCCGCCGCGGCAGTTGTTTCTCGAGGCAGCTTTGGAGTACATCGAAGACGACGAGCTGGTGGAGATCACCCCCAATTCGATCCGCCTTCGAAAGGTCCACCTGAAGGAATCGGATCGACGAAGACAGAATCGTTCGGATTCTCTGGTGATCGGCTGATCCTGGCCGCCGGTTGCAGATCGACGCTTGGCCGTCTCAGCTAGACTGCGATGGCCGTTTTGCCGATGGTGTGTTGGTACGACTGTCGGTTTTTTGAGTGGTCGGTGTGCCTCCGCTTCGACAACGCTCGCTGCAATAGCGCACCTGCTCCCAATGCGCTGCCCATTTGCGTCGCCACGCAAACGATCGGCCGCAGGCAACGCAGATTTTTTCCGGTAGATGCATTTTCTTGTGCGGCATGGTGCATTCGCTGAACGTGGAATCTGCGGAGAGATCGGCCCTCTCGATACCGATCTGGATGAATCGGTGTCTAGTTGAGTGCGGGAGGAGGATAGAAGCCAAAGTCGATTGGAAAGGGGCCGGAGAAGCGATGGCGGTCTGCTTCTTCGCTCTCCAACCCGTCTCCATAGAGTGCAGGGCCGTCAAGTTCCTCATCCAGCGACGGGCAAATTCGGCGTCCCACGGCGATTGGGGCGAAGGTGATGGGCCGGTGCCACGAGTTAGTTGGAAGCGGGGAACTGCCCCCAGACCGCTGGAGCTAGGAAGTTTGGCGGTTTGGGTTTGTTCCGGGGTGGCACTGCAGCCTCTTGGTATTTCAGCAGAAACTTCTTCATTGCCTCTACCTGATGCGGTTCTGCCTCTGCAAGATTGGTTTCTTCGGCCGGGTCATCGAGAAGATCGTATAGTTCCCAGTCAACCGGATCGTTTGGGATCATCGAAGCGGAATTCGTGTCCGGATCCTTGGCATCACGTCCCCATTTGCCGATCAGTTTCCATTTCCCGCATCGAATGGCGGCCACTCCAGGTGCTGCATGCAGAAGGATTTCTTCGTGGGGCGAAGGAGCCTGTTCCGTCAGTGCAGGCCAGAGGTTTTTGCCATCGATGGGAAGGGGCTGGTCCAGTGATCCACCGGCCAGTCGGACTAGCGTCGGGTACCAATCGACCACATGAAGTGGTTCGTTCAGTGCCTTGCCGGCGGGGATGACACCTGGCCAAGTTGCGAAAGCCGCTGCACGAACGCCTCCTTCGTAGGAGGTGCCTTTCCCGGCGCGAAGTGTTCCGTTGGTGGCGCCCGCGCCGATGGGGCCGCCATTGTCTGCAGAGAAAACCACTAGCGTCTGATCGGCCCATCCTTTGGATTTGATCGCCTCCATAATTTGTCCGATCATTCGGTCGACCCCCAGCACCATTGCGCTGTAGATCCTGCGATTGCGAGGCTCAACTCCCCGCAGCGCTTCCAGGTCCCTTTCCATCGCTTGAAGCGGAGTGTGTGGTGCGTTGAAGGGGACATAGAGGAACAGTGGTTTGTCTTCTGGTTGCTGATTGATCAGGCGAATCGCTTCTTTGCCAATCAGTTCAGTCGCATGGCCTTCATCCTTGCAGACCTGATCGTCGCGGTGCCAGTCAAATCCACCGTCGCGCGTATGCTCCAGGTAATCGATCGCACCGTTGTAGTGGCCATACTGATGGTCGAAGCCTCGATGAGTCGGAAGGTAATTTTGGCTGACGTGCCCCAGGTGCCATTTTCCCGCGATCGCCGTGGTGTAACCGACCTGCTTGAGCGCATCGGCAAGCGTTCTTTCCTCCAGTGGCAGGCCATACCGTGCCCACGGACGCACTACGCTCAACTGCAATCCGTGGCGGATTGGATAGCGACCCGTCAGCAACGCAGCTCGTGTTGGAGAGCAGAGATTCTGGACATAAAACGCTTCTAGCCTGGTTCCAGCCGCTGCTAGGCGATCGATGTGAGGTGTCGGGATGGAACCGCCGTGGAAACCGACATCGCTCCAACCTAAATCGTCGACCAGAAAAATCAAAATGTTGGGCGGCTTGGCTGCCACCATCGAACCGTCCGTCAGCATCCACGCAACAATCCCAAGCAGCCAAACGAATCGGAGAAGGATTTGATGATCGATACGGGCATTCATGAGCCACCTCGAAGGGGAATGGCGGGTAGGCGCTGGAACACCTGTCCCATTGGCATATTTGGGCCAAGCAAGGCAAGGGATTGTCGGCGTAACGGATGCTGTAGTGAGAATCTGTATGCCCAGATGTCGCTTCAACGAAAAGTCGCCGCTTCGTCTTCGCTTTGTACGGTATTGGCAATTCGATAGAGTGTTTCCACTCGCTGAAAACCGAATTGCTGATAGAGCCTAAGGGCACCGGTGTTGCTGGCCGTGACCTCCAAATGGACTCGTTCGCATCCCACATTCCAGAAACCGTGAAGCGCTCGCAGCAGCAGAGCCGACCCGATCCCCTGCCCCCGGTGTTCGGGCACCAATCCCAGGTTTTGGATCGAACCGATCGCAGGTCCGGAGAACATCCCCTGGATCGTCCCGATTCCCACTGGCGTGCGACGACTTCCTGGTGATTGATACACAGCAAGCCACGTTGCCTCCGGAATGAACTGGGACCGCTGCGTGATGTCTCGCATCAATTGGATACAGCCGTCTTTGTCCCCCAGGCACGGAAAGACCACCGAATCCATTTCAGTTCGAAAGCACTCCCATTTCACCCGTGCGTGCTCGCGCAGCAAGAGGGCATCCCACGGAACAAGGGAATAGCTTTCAGGCAGAGGTCCTTCATCGGGAAGGCCCCTGAGATCGATCTCCATTCGAAAACGCTTGAAGTACGTCGCGGCCATCGCCATCGCTCCGAATCCCAAGCCTTGGCTTCGATTGCCTGCATGGGAAGGTGGGCTGATTGCGGCAAACTCATCCCAAGTTCACCGGTGCAGGGACATTGGTCCGATGGGACGCAATCCTCTTTGAGAAAACGGTAGCCTATAGCAAAGGTAGGGTCAAATATCGGCTACCCATTCACTGATCCTCATCCTCCAGATCGTCGTCATCGTCGTCATAATCGGGATGCATGGGATCATCGCTGTCGAATAAAAAGTCACCCAGGCCCAGGGGAACAGCATCCCCTCCGAGTGTTTGCCGCCGTCGTTCGGCCAGCGATTCTAGATCGAGTGCCTCGGGCCCCAGGCAAAGCTCCAGCGACTCTCTCCAGGCCTCGCTTTTTGCGATCGGGTGCGTTGGATCGCTGGCAGCTAGACGCTTGAGGGCATATCGAAGCACATGGATCCCATCGCGGGCGGAGAAATTGAGATGGAGATGATGCGCCTGCTGTAGGAAATCGACGGTCAGTTGCAGCATTTCCTCTTCCGCGAATGGCAGATGGTATCTCAGGATCGAGAGTTCGTCGTCCCGGTTCGGAAAACCAAGCGGAATGGCGGGTTGAAGGCGGCTGAGGATGTAATCGGGGATTTCGTAGGTAGAGTCATCTTCATTCATCGTGATGGCACAGCGAAAGTCCGGATGTGCAGGGATTGCGATCCCTGCAACGATCGATTCGACGTAACGCCGCTGATCGAATAGGGGGGCGAGGCTGGCCCACGACTTCTCGTTCATCCGGTTCCCTTCGTCCAGAATGCAGACCGCGCCGCGGATCATTGCCGTCACCAAGGGAGACGCGTGGTAGGAAATCCTTCCATCGCTGGCCAGCACGGGGCTGACAAGCAAGTCTTCCGGTCGCGTGTCAGCCGTGCACTGGAAAATGTAAACATCCTGCTTTCTCGCCTGAGCTGCAGCGATTGCCATTGCCGTTTTGCCGATACCAGGGACGCCAACCAATCGAGGCGTCAGCGGCTGGTCCTTGGCGTCGACTACCAGCCAGCAGGCGAGCAACTGACGGAGCGTCTCCTGTTGCCCGATCCACTCGGACTGCAGTGCAATCGGATGGCTTAGCTTCAGTGCCACCCCGTCGATCGAAACGGTGTCGGTCATGCCTTCTCCAGTCTGGACGCTCGAAAGGGAGAACGAAACGAGCCCTAGTTTAGCTGTTTTTCTTCGTTCCAGCGGTGCGGTCACCAGAATCGGGCGACTCGCTTAGCAGGCTCAACAGATGAGATAAGACCCGCGGTCGAATCCACGTGCCTTTGGCCGTTCGCATGGTCGAAAAATCGATGGACGACTGGCTAACCGCGTAGATTCCACGCGGCCACTGATGCTTGGGAAATCGATCCAGCAAGGTTGCCACCTTCGCGATCGGCACCGTTCCCAGGATCGGCGTTTTGGGGGCCTTTGGATCCTTCGGCCACACTTCTATTGCTGCTTGAAGGTCGATAGCAACTTCCCCGTCGTTCGTCGGAATCAACCGTTCCTCTGGTACGATTCCGAAAGCGATCAGCTGGTCCCTGGCGTCCAGGCAGACCAGGCAGTCGCTGAATCCCGCGGAACGCAGCGCTGTTTCGATCGGTGCAGGAAAAAACTTTTTTGCCGAAGGGAGGACGATCAAGTCATCCAGTCGCCCCTCGATAAACCATCGGCCGTGCTGGTCGACGCGAGCTCGGTCGCCGGTCGCCAGCCAGCCATCGACAATTCGCTGACTTGTCTCTTCTTCGGCCTGAAAATAACCGAGCATCAACTGGGGGCCACGGACCCAAAGTTGTTGTTCTGAGTCCAAAAGCAATTGGGTTCCTTGGACCGGTTGGCCGACACTCCCGTCGCTCCATAAGCCATTTTGAAGATCCTCTACCGTATTCGAGCAGACGACTGGGGAGGCTTCGGTCAACCCATATCCTTGCAGGATAGGCCAGCCTGCGGTGGCGAATCGATTGCGAATCTCCTCGGCCAGACCGGCGCCTCCACTGGCCAGGCAGCGAAGGCGATCGCCCGCCGTCCGTTCCATCGCCATTCGAGACACCTCGCCGTACTCTCGCAGCATCTTATCGTGCCAGCGACTCAATTGAAGCGGAACGGCATTGATCAGCGTAGGCCGCAGCGTCGTGGCCATATCATGCCAGTCGGGGCTCCCGGTAGCGACCGCCAGCTGAGATCCACTGATCCACCAGGCACTCAGCTCGCACGTCCTTGCGTAGGCATGGGACCAAGGGAGTAGATTGAGCCGGATGTCGTCATGCGATTGCGGTAGAGCGAGTAGTTTTGCGTGAGCATTGCTGCCTAGATTGGAATAGCTGAGCATCACGCCTTTGGGCGAATGCGTGGTCCCGGAAGTCCATAGGATGGTGGCCAACGTCTCAGGATCTGGATCGATCAGGGGAAAATCGAAGGGGTCGAGGTCCTCGTCGGTTGGCATTGGCTCCCAGTCCCATCGCAACACCCCATCGTTTTCGCTTGGGGCCCTGCAGCCCTTTTCCAGAGGCAGGGTTCGCAGCATTCGGTTGTCGGAAAGGCAAGAAAGCCATCGGTCACCCGCTCTGTCCTGATCGATCACCATGCGATGCGGCGCGGTGCGCTGGATCAGGTCGAGGGTCGCCAAGTTGCTCCATCGCCAGTCGATCGGCACATGCACCAGCCCTAGTGCTTCGCACGCGGCCTCCAGTAGCCACCACGGGGTGCCGTTGGGGAGCTGGCTGGCGATCCGGCTACCAGAGGGGATGCATTCCTGCTGGATCTGCCTAGTTAGGGAGATCATCCAGCGATGGCAGGTCGACCAGTCGCTTCCCACCCAATGCCCGTCGTTCCAATGCCACCAAGCGATCGCCTTCGGTCTGCAGCGCGCGTGATAGCGGATCCAGCGTGCGGCCGTGGCATGGTTGGGAGGTGACGGATGATCTCCGAGCATCAGCAGGAAACCTCGATCCAAAACGAATTCCGGGAGGTGCGATATCAAGCACCGAACCGACAGTGGGAGGTTTTAGCAGCCTTCCCAAAAACGCCCAGGGGTCAGAGCCTCTTTCCTACTGCGAACTCCGCCGCTTCAGCCATCAAGGATCGCCAAACCCCTGCAGAATCAGCCCCCTGCAGAATCAGCCCCCTGCAGAATCAGCCCCCGGCAGGCTGCGACCTGAGAATCGGTGGGGCAGCAGGTCCTCCAGGCAGTATCGATCGATGGGACTTCCTGGTTCCAGGCCCGAGACAGCGATCAGCATGCGAGGTCCGAATTCCACGAGGACTTGTCGGCAGGCGCCACAGGGGGTCACGGACGATGGAGATACGATCGCCGCTGCAACGAAGCGACGGCTGCCTTTGGCGACCGCCGAAGTGATTGCCCCCCGCTCCGCACATTGGCTCAATCCGTACGATGCATTCTCGACATTGCAACCGGTATGAATCTGATGCTGCTCATCCAACAAAGCGCACCCCACGTGGAATCCCGAGTAGGGGGCGTACGCACGGCTGGCGATTCGGCGAGCTTCCTCGAATAGTTGTTTCAACAAGTGTTCGGGAATCGATGGGTCCATGATGCGTCGATCGAAAAAAGAATGGATCAGTCGGAAACACGCTCCCAAAGGCATGGTACTTTCACCGCTGTTTCCGACCAGCGGAAAGCTCCCATCAGTCGCGGTAGAACGCCAGTCGCCATCTCGCGATTGCCCGCACAGATTTCGGCGATCGGATCTCCCCGCCCAACACGATCTCCCAGCTTCGCGATCGAACGAAATGAAACGCGGGGATCGATCGCGTCGCCAGCAACTTTTCTGCCCCCTCCCAGTTCGATGATCGCTTTTCCGATCTCCTGCCCGTCGATCGCCTGAAGATAGCCATCCTCCGGTGCATGCAGCGTCGTTGCAGGGTACGGCGTAGGCGTCTGGTCTAATTGCCCTCCCTGCTCCTTCACCATCGCGCGGAATCGTTCGAAAGGTTGGCCGCTATCGAGCATCTCTTCTGCTTTTTGCCAACCTGCATCCCAGCTATCGACTCGGCCTGTATCGACTAGCAGCGGGACCGACAAAGCGATCGATAGCTCCCGAACAGGCCCCTTTACCTCTCCTAGTAGCACCGCGATCGATTCATGGATTTCACAGGCATTGCCCGACCAATCACCAAGAGGTTGTTCCATCAGGCTGAGGATCGCTGTCGTCTTGACGGACGCCTGGGTGCCAGTGCGTGTCAGGCTGTCGGCTAGGTTCAAGGCGCTGTGCTTGTCGTTCATGAATGCAGCGCTTCCCCATTTGACATCAAGCGAAAGTGCATTCAGGTTTTCCGCCAGCTTTTTGGACATGATGCTTGCGGTGATCAGCGGGATGGATGGTACCAGGGCGGTGACATCTCTCAAGGCATACAGCTTTCGGTCGGCGGGCACCAGCGATTGGCTGGCCCCCGTGATGACACAGCCGATGCGCTGAAGCTGTCGACCGATTTCAGCTTCGTTCAGGTTACAGCGGTACCCCGGAATCGACTCGAGTTTATCCAAGGTCCCTCCGGTGATTCCCAGCGCCCGTCCGCTGATCATCGGCACATCCAGATCGAAGCAGGCGACCAGTGGTGCAAGGATCAGAGAGGTTTTGTCACCCAATCCACCGGTGGAATGCTTGTCGACGCGAGGGCGCTCGGATGCAGGCTGTAGCAGTTGGCCGCTGTGAAGCATGGCCTGGGTCAGCCAATGGGTCTCTTCGGCCGACATCCCGCGAATATAGATCGCCATGGCCAGGGCGGACATCTGGTAATCCGGGATCGTTCCTTTCGCGTAGCCTTCGACGAACCACTCAATCTGATCTTTCCGAAGAGCCTTCGCATCTCTTTTGGCTGCGATCACTTCGACGGCTAGCATGGGATCTTCCCTTCCTTTTCGCCATTTCGTTGGCGCAGCGATTCGTAAAGCAGGATGCCTACAGTGACCGAAGCATTCAGGCTGTCTAGTTTTCCCTGCATCGGTATTCGGACCGGTCGGACAGGCCCGCGTCGCCATGCATCTTGCACCCCCATCGCTTCATTTCCGATCACCCAGGCATGCGATTGTTGAAGAGGGAGGCTGGTGTAGCAGTCGGTGGCGTCGACTCTCGCGGCATACGCTTGGCGTTGCTGCTCCCCAAGCCAGGCAAGCGTTTGCTCTGCGGAGGCGACGGCGCATGGGACCAGGAAGAGGCTTCCCTGGCTAGCGCGGATCGCATTGGGATTGTCGACATCGCACATGGGGTCGCAAAGAATCACCGCCGCGGCCCCCGATGCTTCGGCCGTGCGAAAAGCAGCTCCGATATTCCCTGGTTTCTCAAACCGATCCAGGATCAAAACCGGACGGTCGGAAGGGGCTTGCAGGTGAGCCAGTGGCTGGGGTGACCAAGTTGCCACAGCGACGACGCTGGACGAACGATCTCCAAAGGTCAATGCTTCAAACATTCGGTCAGGAACAAGGAAGACTCCCCCTTGCCGGTTCTCCTGAACCCGCTGGACCAACCAGTCCAGGTCGCGATGCGCCTCGGCAGCGATGGCATCCCCTTCCCAGAGCGATTCCGGGATCCACAACGATTCAACGATCGCTCCTGACTCTAGTGCGTAGGCGCACTCGCGCACCCCGTCGATCAGTGTCCATCCGCTTTTCTTGCGTGGACGTCGATCCCGCAGGCTGCACGCCATCTTCCATCGAGGGTTTTGCAAACTTGTGATCCGTTCCACCAGCCTCCGCCTCGGCTTGCTACCTGCTTTTTGTCCGCCCTACCAACCTAGTCCCAACTTCACTCCCTATCGTATCATTTCGATCCGTTCGCATGCGAACTCGACCGATCTATCCAGCACCACTTCCCCAGGATCCTCAGAAATTCCGCTCTCTCCTGGTTGCGATCGTCGTTTGGCTGGGTTTGAATAACACATGCCTGCCTGGAACGATCCTCTCGATTGTTTCGCAAGGGCGACAGATGCCACCGATGGCTCGTCGCCAACCTCTCCGTCTTGTATAGGGACTTGTGCAGATGAATCGCACGCGGCGTAGCACGACGCTCGGTACTCTTCTTTTCTGTTTCTTCGGTTCGTTGGTATCAGCTGAAGATTTGGAACTTCGCTCGCGGGATACCATCGCACTGGTTGGCAACACCTTGGCCGAACGGATGCAGCATGAGGGGACTTTGGAGAGCCTGATTCAGGCTAGCCACCCTCAGTTGGAGCTGAAATGGAGAAACCTGGGATTCTCGGGAGACGAATTGGAGTTGCGATTGCGGTCTCAGGATTTTGGATCCCCTGATGAATGGCTCAAAAAAGTCGGGGCCACGGTGGTCTTCGCCTTTTTTGGTAGCAATGAAGCGTATCAAGGTGAACCGGGGCTGCCGAAATTCGAAGAGCAGTTGCGGCGTTACATCCAGCACCTTCAATCTCAGTCATTCGTCGAAGGCAAGCCAGTTCGCGTGGTTCTGGTGTCCCCCATCGCTCACGAAGATCTGGGCAATCCTTCTCTGCCTGACGGCAAATCACATAACCGGCTGCTGGAAATCTATACCGCCGCGATGCAGAAGGTCGCTGCCTCAGAAAAAATTCCCTTTGTCGATCTTTTTCATCCCACCGCTCAGAAGTATGCCGGCGACCCCACCCCCTGGACGATCAACGGCATCCATCTGAACGACCATGGCAATCGTCAAGTGGCTCAGCAAATCTTCCAATCGCTTTTTCCCAAGGCATCGTCCGAGCCGATGCCCGCAACGTTCGCCAAAGTTCATGCGGCAGTGCTGGATAAAGACTTTTACTGGTTCCAGCGCTACCGCACCACCGACGGTTTCTCAATCTTTGGCGGGCGAGCCGATCTGAGGTTTGTCGATGGTCAGTCGAATCGCGATGTGATGAGTCGCGAGATGAAGATCTTGGAGCAGATGACCGACTTGC
Source organism: Planctomycetaceae bacterium (assembly GCA_040375295.1). Taxonomy (GTDB): domain Bacteria; phylum Planctomycetota; class Planctomycetia; order Pirellulales; family Pirellulaceae; genus JBEISR01. Next base: position 47,076 of record JBEISR010000029.1, on the reverse strand, counting down.
GGGATCCAGCAATCTGGGCGGCTGCCAATCGGCAGGATCACACGGTCGACGATTCCAAAACCGACCCCTTCATCCCCGTGGTCACCAACAAGCCGGGTAGCGGACCGGATGGAAAGCATCTGTTTCTCACCGGTGAAGAAGCGATCGGAAAAATGACCGTGGGAGCCGGGATGAAGGTGAATCTCTTCGCTTCAGAGGAGCAGTTCCCCGAGCTGGTCAATCCGGTTCAGATGGCCTTCGATCCCAAGGGCAGGCTTTGGGTGGCAGCCTGGCGCACCTATCCGCACTGGAAGCCCAAGGAGTCGATGGACGACAAACTGCTGATCCTTGAGGACACCAACGGAGATGGTCGGGCCGATGTCTGCAAGACCTTCGCGGATGATATCCACAACCCAACGGGATTCGAGTTCTGGAACGGAGGCGTTCTGGTGGCTCAGGCCCCCGACCTCCTCTTTCTGAAAGATACCGATGGCGATGACGTCGCCGACGTTCGTCAGCGCGTGCTTCATGGTTTGGATTCGGCTGACACTCATCACACCGCCAGCAGCTTTACCTTCGATCCAGGTGGAGCTCTTTACTTCCAGGAAGGTACCTTCCACCATTCGCAGACCGAAACACCATGGGGTCCAGTGCGCCGCGTCGCCAACGGTGCCGTCTTCCGCTATGAACCCAAGCGGATGAACTTTGATATCTATACCTCCTATGGTTTCGCAAATCCTCATGGACACGTGTTCGATCGCTGGGGACAGGACATCGTGCACGATGGCACCGGAGCGGTCCCGTATCACGGCAAAGTGTTCAGTACCTACCTCCCCTTTCCCGAAAAGCACGGAGGAGCGCCCATCGTTTACCAGCAGCGGACGCGCCCCTGCTCGGGGACGGAGATCCTCTCGAGCGGTCATTTTCCAGAGTCGATGCAGGATGATCTGCTGGTGCTCAACGTGATCGGCTTCCAGGGCATTTTGCGGTACCAGGTCAAGCAGCAGGGATCCAGTCTGACAGCAGAGGAAAAGGAACCGATTCTGAGTTCATCCGACCCGAATTTTCGGCCAGCGGATATCGAGATGGGGCCGGATGGAGCGATGTACTTTGTCGATTGGCAAAATCCAATTATCGGTCATATGCAGCACAATCTTCGCGATCCAAGTCGCGATCAGGTGCATGGCCGAGTTTACCGGGTGACATACGAAGGACGGCCGCTGGCCAAGATGCCGTCGATGGACAAACTGTCGATCGATCAGTTGTGCTCCCAGTTGGCATCCCCCGTCAATCGGACGCGATATCTTGCCAAGCTGGAGATGACCGGCCGCGATTCCGCCAAGGTGCTTGAGGCAGTCGAGCGATGGCGGAAGGGACTGGATCGAAACGATCCTAACTACGAGCACCATCAACTGGAAGCTCTCTGGATGCACCAGCAGCACGATCAAGTCGATGTTCAGTTGCTGGATGAGCTGCTGGCGTCCCCGGAACCCAGGGCGCGGGCTGCTGCGGTTACCGTCCTTTGGGCTTGGCGGGACCGAGTTCCCGACGTGCTGAATCGCCTGTTGAAGGCAGCAACCGATGATCACGGGCTGGTCCGATTGGAAGCGGTGCGGGCGGCCAGCTATCTGGAACAGCCAGAGGCGATCGAGGTTTCGGTGATCGCAAGGCAGAAGGAGGTAGATCCATACCTCGATTATGTCCTCAAAGAGACCGACCGCGTCCTGATGCCTCGCTGGAAGTCGGCTTTGGACTCCAATCAGCCACTGAAGATGGCCACCGAGTCGGGCCGTCGGTTTTTTCTGCAGCAGATGAGTACCGAAAAGCTGCTGGCGATGGAACCATCGGCGGCGGTCTTCGAAGAACTGATGCTGCGACCGGGAGTTCAGGATGGTGTTCGCACGGAGGCGATCGAACGACTGGCTGCAGCCAATGGAAAGAGCGTCACTAGTCAGATCATCGCCAATCTGCAGCAACTCGATCGCCAGGCTAGTGCGGATGAATCGGTCATCTACGACCTAGTACGGCTGCTCGCCGGACAGCGAGAAGGCCTGGGAGAGGTGCGGGCGGAGCTCCAGAAAATGGCGACCGACGCCGCTTCGCCGGTAATTCGTCAGTCGGGTTGGCTGGGACTGGTGGCAGTCGATCAAGGAGTCCAGAAGGTCTGGGATCTGGCAGCAAGGAAACCCCAGCAGCTTCGCGATCTGATCCGCGCCATGCCGTTGATCAGCGATGGATCGCACCGGTCTCAGCTTTACGATCTGGTCACTCCTCTGCTTCAGGGACTTCCCGAGTCGATGTCAGGGCAGGTGGCGAAAGGGGACGGGGCCATGGGCCGATTCGTCCGTGTGGAACTACCTCGCAAGGGGACACTGACTCTTGCGGAAGTCGAAGTCTACTCCGATGGCCGCAATGTGGCACGCAGTGGAAAGGCCAGCCAGCTCAACACCTCGCATGGCGGTGAAGCGTCGCGCGGGATCGATGGCAACACCAGCGAGGTCTATGGGCAGGGGGGGCAGACCCACTCTGCTGAAGGGAGCGACCGGCCTTGGTGGGAGGTCGATCTGGGGGAGGCTTATCCGATCGAGAAGATTGCGATCTTCAATCGCGCGGAGGGGTTGGGTAACCGTTTGCAAGGTTTCAACCTGCAAGTGCTCGATGAAACCAGGCAGGTGGTCTACGAGTTGAAGGACCAACCAGCTCCCGAGCGAAAGAAGGAGTTTGCACTGGAAGGAGGCGGTATCGAGGGCTTGGTCCGTCGCGCTGCGATGGATGGATTGGCCAGCGTGCGCGGCAGAGAGGAAGAGACGTTTCAGAAATTGGTCCCACTTGTCGAGCAGCCTAAGGAACGACTGGCGGCCTTGCGCGCGATGCGTCGCATCCCCAAGCAGACGTGGCCCGCAGTACACGCCCCGAACCTGCTGAACGCAATCTTTGCTTACGTGGAAAGGATTCCAACCGAGGATCGGACGCAGTCCAATGTGCTCGATGCTCTCGAAATGGGCGATCACCTGGTCGGTCTGCTACCAGATGCCGATCGGCTGGCAGCTCGCAAACGCCTCCGTGAACTGGGCGTGCGGGTGGTACGGTTGGGAACGCTTTTGGAACGGATGGCCTACGATCAAGAAGTGTTGGTGGTCGAGGCGGGTAAGCCGATCGAATTCCTTTTCGAAAACTCCGATATGATGCCGCACAACTTGGTGATCGCAAAACCAGGTTCGATGGAATCGCTTGGAGAATCGGCGGAAGCGACCGCACAGGAACCAGGTGCTGCGGCGCGACACTTCGTCCCCGTCTCGGATCAAGTGCTGCTTTCCAGTCGTCTGCTGCAGCCGAATCAGCAACAGCGATTGGCCTGGGTGGCTCCCAAGGAACCAGGAGTCTATCCCTACGTCTGCACCTACCCTGGGCATTGGCGTCGGATGTTTGGAGCTCTCTATGTGGTACCGGATTTGGATCAGTATCTTGCCGATCCAGAGCGGTTCGCAGCCGATGCGGCATACCAGCCGAAAGATGGGCTGTTGAAGGACCGTCGTCCTCGCACCGAATGGAAGCTGGATGATCTGGCAGGTTCGGTGGCGACCATGCATGGAAGATCGTATGCCAGCGGCATGCAGGTGTTCCAAGTCGCCAACTGCGTCGCATGCCACAAGATGGGAGAACGAGGCGTCGCGATTGGGCCCGATCTTACGAAGCTGGAGGAATCGATGAAACCGGAGGATATCCTCAAGGATTTGCTCGATCCCTCCGCCAAAATCAACGAAAAGTACCAGAGCTATCAGATTCTTACGGAAGATGATCAGACCATCACCGGTCTGATTGTCGCCGAGGATGGGGATAGCATCGACTTGGTCGAAAACCCGCTGGCCAAGACCGAAGTCCGGACGATCGCTAAGTCGGATATCAAGATCCGAAAGGCATCCCCCGTTTCGCTCATGCCCAAAGGCCTGCTCGACAAACTGTCTCGCGATGAAATCCTTGATCTGATCGCTCTGCTGGTGGCTCGCGGGGATCCTTCGCACCCAGCCGTCCAGGCAGAGGCTCACGATCATGGTCACGACGATCATTAGCGCCTGTCGGTCCTCGCAGGCCCCGGTTGACCCCAGCCGGGGCCTTTTTTCTGCGGTGGCAATGCGGAAGGCAACGGCATCAGAAGGAGCATGGATGGATGAGACGCTTAGCGTTGGATGTTCTTTCGATGTCCCCTCGATGCGGCACACTGTGGGAGTGTGCCGGGGCGATGCGTCTTTTCTGCCTGCTTTGTTGGGTGTTCCTGATTGGTGGGCGATTATCGATCTTCGCCAACGAGCTGAGGTTGGAAGGGGTGGCGGAGGGTGTTCGTGTCGTCGAAGTGCGGAAAGTATGGGATGAAGCGCCCCACAACGCTTTTACCGATTTGGCTCACCATGACGGAACATGGGCTCTGGTCTTCCGCGAAGGTTCCCAGCATGTTTCACCCGATGGGGCCCTGCGTGTTCTGACCAGCCAGGACGGGAGGCAATGGAGGCCGGCCGCTCGAATCACGATGCCCGAAGCGGATCTTCGTGACGCGAAGATCTCGCGAACTCCCGACGGCAGATGGATGCTGACGGGAGCCGCTGCCTGGCATCCTCCATCCCAAAGCTCCCATCAGAGTTTCGTCTGGTTTTCTGACGATCTGCAGCAGTGGTCCCAGGCTTATCCCGTGGGCGATCCCGATGTATGGCTATGGCGAATCACCTGGCACCAAGGAGTTGCCTACGGAATTGGATACGGCTGTGGTTCCGATCGCTTTGTTCGTCTCTATCGAAGCGAGGATGGGATCCATTTCACAACGCTGGTCGACCGACTGCTGGAGGGAAGCTATCCCAATGAGTCATCGATCCAGTTCGATGGTCAGACGGCTTACTGTCTGCTGCGGCGAGATGAAACTCCCTTTGGTGCGATGGTAGGAAAGTCTCTGCCACCCTATACCAAATGGCAATGGAAAGACACGGAGGTGCGGATTGGTGGACCGCACTGGACGAAGAGTCCCGATGGTCGCTGGGTTGCCGCAGTCCGGCTACTAGATGGTCAAGCTCGAACCTCCTTGTGTCTGGCCGACCCGGAGGTTGGATCGTTGCGAGAGGTCTGCCGGTTGCCGTCGGGTGGGGATACCAGTTATGCGGGATTGGTTTGGCAGGCCAACCGGCTGTGGGTCAGCTACTATGCGTCCCATGAAGGGAAATCGGCGATTTACCTAGCAGAAGTCGAGGTCGATCCAGAGGTGCTCGATGTGGGAAGCCGGCGTGAATTGCTGATCGATCGTGTTTTTGAGGATCGCATTCAAGGATGCCAGTTGATGATGCATCCTCCCTCTCGTATCGATGAGTTGCCAGGCCTCGCCGGGTCGATGGAGTATGGTACGGTGGTTCGGGATGGGGCAGTATGGCACCTCTTCTCACGCGATGGCAGAGGGGCAAAATTCGATGGGGATGTGACCGAAGTCACCCGATACTGGCGCAGCGAGGATGGGTTGCATTGGACCGCGCCCAAGTTGGGATTGGTCGAGCTAGATGGCAGCAAGGAAAACAATGTCATCTTGCAGGAAGCGCCCTTCTGCCACAATTTTTCCCCGTTCCTCGATGAGCGTCCCGGCGTCCCGGACGAAGAAAGATGGAAGGCTTTGGGCGGAACGGTCAAGACGGGGCTTTTTGCATTTGCTTCGGCCGATGGAATTCACTGGAAGAAATGGAAAGATTTTCCGGTGATTCAATACAGCAAAGAGTATGCATTTGACTCTCAGAACGTCGCATTCTGGTCGGAAAGCGAGCGGCAGTATGTCTGCTATTTCCGCCACTTCCTCGACAAAAAACTGCGATCGGTCTGCAGGACGACCTCGAAGGATTTTGAGCAGTGGAGTGAGCCGGTTCCCATGCGCCCGAATCTGCCTGAAGAGCATCTTTACACCAGCATGACTCACCCGTATTTTCGCGCTCCGCATATCTACTTGGCGACGCCAACACGCTTTTTCGGCGACCGCGGTGATTCCACCGATATTCTGCTGATGACCGCGCGAGGTTCACAGTCCTTCGACCGAACTTTTCGCGATGCCTTCCTGAGACCTGGTCTGGATCCGGCTCGCTGGGGAAACCGATCCAATTACGCAGCTTGGCATGTAGTGCCGGTTGATGAGCAAACGATGGCGCTTTATCTGACTCCTTTCCGGCGCGCTTTGTGGCGGGTCGACGGCATGACGTCACTGCATGCAGGAGCGGACGAGGGGATGTATCGGACTCGGCTGTTCCGTTATCAGGGCAGTCGACTGGAACTGAACGCGGAGACAAGTGCTGGAGGTGAGATCCTGGTGGAACTTGAGGATGACCAGGGGCAGCCGCTACCGGGTTGTTCGTTCGCCGACTGCCAACCGCTTGTCGGCTCAAAGATCGCTTGGCAAGTCGAATGGAAGGGAGGCGTTCGCCTTGAGCAATGGGCCGGGAAACCAGTTCGGATGGCAGTGCGTCTTCGCGAAGCTGATCTGTATTCCTGGAAGTTCAGTCCAGCGGAGGAGTGAGCGATGGGATGCGATGCGGGTTGGGTTGCAAAGCCGGAGCGGAGATTCCTGGCGTTGGTGATCCTGGCGTCGTTGTCGCTTTTGGGATCTTCGCGATGTGGGGCTGGCGAGTCACCCGAGTTCCTTCGCGACGTGCGACCCATCCTGAAGGAACGCTGCTTTGCCTGCCATGGGGCTTTGCAGCAGCAGGCAAGTCTCCGCGTCGACTCGCTGGCCTCTCTGCACCAGGGAGGCGATTCGGGAGCGGCCATCGATCGGCAGTCCCCTGAGTCGAGCCGCATTTTGGAGAGAATTGCGGCCGAAGAGCCATCGCTGCGAATGCCTCCGGAAGGACAGCCACTTACCTCCCAGCAACTGCAGACGATCCGCGCTTGGCTAGTCGGTGGCGCGATGATCCGAGGGGAGGATCGCCCGGAACCATCGCCACAGGAGCATTGGGCCTTTCAGAAGCCAGTTCGCCAGCCAACTCCCAACGTGACTACCGACGTCGACCAACCGCTAGATGCCTGGATTGCGGACAAAGCGGCCAGGGAGGGGGTGGAGCTGAGCGGTTCGGTCGCCAAGGAGGGGTGGATCCGCCGTGTCTTCATCGATCTGACTGGATTGCCTCCGTCGTGGGAGGAAGTTGAAGCATTTGTATCGGATGACTCACCAGACGCTTCGGAGCGTGTGGTCGATCGATTGCTGGCCTCCCCCGCCTACGGACAGCGATGGGGAAGGCACTGGATGGATGTGTGGCGCTACAGCGACTGGTTTGGCCGACGTCACGTACCAGATGTCTGGAACAGTGCACCGCAGATCTGGCGATGGCGTGATTGGATCGTTGATTCGCTGAACCAGGATCGGGGCTACGATCAGATGGTTCAGGCGATGCTAGCGGCCGATGAGCTGTTTCCTGGAGACCGAAAACAGGCGGTCGCCACAGGCTATTTGATTCGCAACTGGTATGCACTCAATCCAAACGACTGGATGCGGAGCAATGTCGAGCATGCGAGCAAAGCATTTTTGGGACTGACGGTGCATTGCGCACATTGTCATGACCACAAATACGATCCGATCACTCAAGAAGACTACTTTCGGATGCGAGCCTTTTTTGAACCGCTTGGAGTCCGGCAGGATCCTGTTCCGGGACAGGAGGATCCAGGGCCTTTTCAGGAATATGCCTACAGTGAGCTTCGGAAGGTGCAGAGGCTTGGGAGTGTGCAGGTCTTTGATAAGACGCTCGATGCCAAAACGTGGCTCTACCTGGGCGGAGATGAACGGCAGCGAGATACAAAGCGGTCGCCGATCGAACCTGGGGTTCCGCGTTTCCTGGAAGGGATAGGGACGCCAGCGATCGGCTGGCTACCGTTGCCGCTGACAGCCCGGCAACCGGAACTGCATCCTGATTGGGTTGCTTTTCGTGACGAACAGTTGTTGAAACAACAATTGGCTGCAGAGACGGATTTGGCTCAGGCCGTTATGGTACCTGAGGATCCCGCCACGGTCGCAGCCTGGCAGCAGGCGCAGATGGAGTTGGAGTTGGCTCGGCAGCAACTGGGAACCGACCCTAAGTGGCGTCCCATTGAAGGGGCTCAGTCCCTTCTCCTGGATGCTACCAAGGGACGAAGGACGCTGCAGCAGAGTCTGCTGGATGCGGCGCCGCTGGGCGAGGACGGCTTTCTGGAATTCTCTCTTCGTCTCTATTCCTCCAAGCACTTCAATGTGCAATTGGCTCGCGACCGCACGCAAGGTGCTACGGCCACCTTTGTCGGCTTTGAGGATGGAAAGATACTCGCCTATCATCCAGGTGGCTTCGTCGAACATACCGTGGCAAACTTTTCCTTTGCTCCCGGAATCGGTCTTCGCGTGCGGATTGACTTTCGACCGAAAATAGATCAGGCGCTGCTGAGTGTGTGGTCGCTGGAAGATGGAGCCGCATTGGTGCAGGGGCATCTGATCGCGTGGAACGGATTCGATCCGGCTGGTCATCCCAATCAGGGACTGTTTATCGATGCCAGGCCAGGTGCTCGAGTTACGATCGACCGATGGACTTTGGACCTAGGATCCCCAGCCACACCAGCGTTGAGCAGTCGCGGATTGCGCCGCCGTTGGAGCGACGACTTCGAAATCGAAAAATGGAACGCGGGAGCGGATCTTGTCGGACGCGATGGGTGGGAGACTACTGGGTTCAGTCAGCCCGGCGGGGTTTCCAGGATGGTGACGGAAGTGGAAGGGGAGACGCTTCTGGCTCTGCAGGAACGGGTGGAGGAACTGAAACGTCGGGCTCTGTTACCTCGATGGCAAACGGAGGTTCTCCAGGCCAAAGTAGAGGCGGCCGGCGCTCAACGGGAATCCTGGAGCTTGATTGTCCAGGCAGAGCGACTTCGCGATGATTCCAGCTGCGCACCTGCCGATCGAGAAGATGCCTTGCAGAAGGCGATCCAGGCGTACCGAAGATATGAGTCTTCAGCAGCCGCTAGCCAGATTTTGGCTGCCCAAATCGATTGGGCAAAAGCCGAGGCTCTTGCCGCCGACGATGCCAATCGAGCCAAGGGGATCGAGGCAGCATCGAAGCGGTACCAAGAAGCGATTGCCAGGCAGGGAAACGCCGAAAAGATTCAAACGCTGCCAACATGGCAGCGGAACTATCCCGCGACCAGCAGCGGCCGACGTAGGTCACTGGCTCTATGGATCACCGATCGCCATCATCCGCTCACCGCTCGCGTCGCGGTCAACCATCAGTGGCTGCGGCATTTTGGGAGTCCACTGGTCGGCTCAGTCACCGACTTCGGCCGGCAAGGAAAGGCTCCTTCACACCCCGAACTACTCGATGGCTTGGCGGTCGATTGGATGGACGCTGGCTGGAGTATGAAGCAATTGCACCGCTGGATCGTTACCTCTCAGTCCTATCGTCGGGCAGTGCAGCCCGAGTCGCATGAAGCACTGCAGAAGGATCCAGAAAACCGATGGTTGGGGCGGATGAATCCAGTCCGCATGGAAGCCGAAGTGGTGCGGGATGGCATCCTGGCGTTGGCTGGGCAGTTGGATGTGACGATGGGAGGGCAGGAACTTGAAAATGATCAGTCGATGACCACCTATCGAAGATCGCTGTACTACAGCTGCCATCCGGAGACCGACGGCAAAAGTGAATTGGGAGGCCTGTTCGATGCCCCGGAAGCGATGGAGTGTTATCGACGCACCGAAACGGTGATACCTCAGCAGGCATTGGCTTTGACCAACAGCGACTGGGTGCATCGGATGAGCCAGCAGATGGCTTTGAGGATTGCCAGTCAGCTTCCTGATGAGGGGAGAGCCGATCGGACGTGGGTGACGGCCATCTTTCAGCACGTTCTCGGCCGCGACCCGACCGAAAAGGAATTGGTCCGCTGCGAAGAATATCTGCGAAGCGAAACGGCTGGACTGGAGACGAATGCGACGGAACCGTTGATGGCCAGGGCCAGTGTGGTGCGAGCCATTTGGAATCATCATCATTGGATCACCAGACCATGACCAATCGAGCCGAATGGGATCGAATGTGTGGCTGTGGCGAGCGGATGGCGGGTCGCTCGCGTCGCGCTCTTTTTGCTGATTGGGCTTGGGGTGCGGCTGGGCTTGCTGCCGGATGTCTAGCCCAGCAAGAAAATGCCGTGGGCTTTGGAGCACTGGATCCTACACGCGAACATTCCGTCCGATCCGCCGCCAAAGCAGATTCGGTTCTCTGGATCTTTCTCTCGGGAGGCTACAGCCACCTGGAGACTTTCGATCCCAAGCCAGCTTTGAATCGGCACGCTGGAAAGACCTTCGATCAAACCCCCTTCGAGAATCCAGTTGAGTCGCCGCTGCATCGCAAACGCTTTCGTTCCGTACCGGCTGATGAAATCAACGTGCGGGATGTCTACCCGACGATCTATCCGATGCAAGTGGGGTGGAGGAAGTGGGGGCAGAGCGGTATCGAAGTGACCAATTGGCTGCCGAATCTCGCCGGGCAAGTCGATGAACTTTGCATCATCCGCAACATGTGGACCACCGATAACGACCATGCCGCCGAAAACCAGATCCATACCGGGCGGCATCGGCTGGATGAGACGCAGCCTTCGATCGGATCGTGGATCCACTATGGCCTGGGTTCAATTCATGAAGATCTGCCGGCCTTCGTCGTCCTGGGTGGTCCCACACGGTCCGATACGCGCGCCTCGATCGATTCCTACTATCTGGGGCCAGAGCATGCCGGGGTTCCCCTGTCGATCGACCCAGCCAATCCCCTGCCCTTCGGCAGTCGACATCCCTCGCAGACACTTCAATCGCAGGCAAACGAATACCAGTTGATTGGAGACCTCAATCGCTTGGCCGCCGTGGAGTATCCCGAGGACGAAAGACTTCGCGCCAGGATACGCGCCTACGAACTGGCGTATCGGATGCAGCGGGCTGTTCCGGAGGCGGTCGACTTTCGAACGGAAACCTCAGCGACCCGGGCCATGTACGGTCTGGATGCGGATGCGACGCGGCCAGCTGGAGAAAGGTTGCTGGCGGCGCGCCGATTGATCGAAAGAGGAGTCCGTTTTGTGCAGGTTTTTCCCTCGGCTTACGGGGTCTGGGATTCCCACCAGAAGTTGAAGGAGAATCACGAGCGACTGTGCGGAACGATCGATCAACCGGTGGCTGGATTGATTCAGGACATGAAGCAGCGAGGCTTGCTGGAACGAACGGTGGTGGTCTTCTGTACCGAATTTGGTCGGACCCCAGGCTTGGAACTGCGCAACGGCGGGAAGGATGGACGCGATCACCACCCCAATGGTTTCTCCATTTGGCTTGCGGGGGCAGGTATTCGGAAAGGAGTGGTCCATGGGGAAACCGATGAGCTAGGCTACCATGCATTGGGAGAAGGACACTACGTCACCGATCTGCATGCGACGCTGCTCCATCTGCTGGGGGTCGACTTTCGCAGCCTGGAACTGCCCAGCCGCAAACGCCTGGAGATCGATCACGGCCGCGTGATACAGGATATTCTGAGCTGACGGAAAGCAACATGCTGCTGGCATGGTGTCCCTGGCAAACTCCCGCTGTTGTTATCTCTGCGGAAGCGACCGACCGCGATCGGGAATGAACGAGTCACCTACGCCAAGTAGCTCAGCCGGGAAGATACCCCTGGAATCGAATCAACGGTTCCGGTCCCTCCTGATAGGCAGGAGGTGGCGGACTGAGCCACTGCCGGACCTGATCCTTGATGGCGAAGGCAAAGAAATGGTTCCCCTTGGGATTGTAATGGCCGATGTAGTAGCGATCGACATACTCCTTAGCGGTCAATTTGAATGTGTCGTACTCTGATACATGCGCTGGCAGGCTATCCACGAAGAGGATTCCCTTGGCATCCAGATGGCTCCGAAAAATGCTGGGATGCCAGTCGACGTGATCGGGATCGTCGAATGAACTACGGTTGCATGCGTGCCAGACCGATCCGATTGGATAGCTGAGCAGGATCAACAGTTTGCGATCCTGCTGCTGGCAGAAGGCATGGAGCCGGTCGATGACGCGCATGCCAACGCGAATGGCGTATCCATGAAGGATCTGATTGGCGGTGGATCGCACCTTCTCTTCGCGGTCGATCGCCTGAATCGCAACGCCTGCAAGTGAAGCGGTCGCAGCGAAAATCTCCGAATCGAAGATCTTGCCGGTGTTTTGAGCGAACAAAAGCTGCGCGATCTCGTCTTTGCTGAAGGTGTCGACGAGAAAATCGAGATCTCCTAACTGCTGTAGTGACTGCTCGGTTGGACAGAGATTCGGTTTTTCGATTAGCTCTCCATTTGGATTCAGTCGAGCATAAACCCATGGATTGGCGTGAAACATCGTTCCCGACATCGATTCAAGTACGTTTGCCGGAAACGAAAGCCATCGCCAAGCATAAATACTCCGCAGATGATCATCCCCCCAGATATTGAAGATCAGGTACTTTGCCTGTGTGTCGCCCTGTTCGACATCGATCAGCCGCCGATAGGCCTGGTAAACTCCGAAACCACCGACCCCAAAGTTTCGAATCGGTTCGCAGAAGTGCGCAGCCAGGACTTCCTGCCATGTTTCCCCATCGCTGACTTGGTGCCCCTGTGTGAAGCTGTCTCCGTAGGTGTGGATGCGGCAGGGTTGATCGGCGAAGTGGAGCTGTTTTCGCTGTCCTGTAGCTTCGTAGCGAGCCAGCGTGTGGCAACCATCGACACCATCGCGAACGAAGGCATTGCGCAAGAGGTAACCGAAGGTAGGGTCGAAGCGAGCCCACACTTTTGCCGTGGGATCGAGGAACAGCTCAAGCGTATCCGGTTGTACGACGTGCGGGCGAAGCCATTCGCGGAAGCTATCGATGGGCGACGAGCCGGCACCGAACACGCTCGATGCCGACAGCGCTACGGGGAGTGCACCGAGAAATTCTCGGCGATTCGGCGTCGGGAGGTCTGCTGCCATCGTTCGTTTCTTTCTGTTCCAAGGTAGAGAATTCATACCAGACGGATTGGATCTGCTCATCGCCATCTTCAAGATCGCAGATCTGTAGCCGCCTCCCCTTTATAATGCTGGAGTGAGTCGGTGTTGTTGCTTGCGGTTCCAGATATTGAATCGAACTGGTGGATGGCGTGTCGAGCGGGGGACAGCATGGAAAGCGATTGCCGTTGGAGTTGGGCTGGGTTGTCGCTGGCGATCGTATCGGCCGTCGCTCTGCATCCCGCATTTTGCCATCCTCCTAAGGACAAAGAGCCGAAAACAAACAAAGCCAAAGTCGATGGATCCGAAGAGGCTGCCAAAAGGCCGGCTTCGTCTGAGGGTTCATCCAGCCCAGGGGAAACCAACCCAGAGAAAAACATCGCAGAGAATAACCGTCCAGAAAACTCCCAAGGGGGGGTGTGGGCCAGTGAGGCCGATCGCCAAGTGGCCTATTTCGAGTTCGAGTATCTGTCGGAACTTGCCAAGCGATTTCCTACACGTCATCAGGCAGAGGTAGTTCGGCAGTTGATCGATGAGCATCGGCTGGCGACAGGGGCGCCAGCGGCACCATCGGTCGCTCAGTTGCAGCAGCGTCGAGCATCGCTGCATGAGGCGATTGGGAAGCGGATCCCCACGGTTTCTGCCGTATGGGATGGAAAACGGATTCAGTGGGAGCCATCCCCGCCGAAGTTGCCTGTTGCTGAAGGGATGGCGCGTCCGGTCACGATGGTGATTCGCAATGCGACTGAGGCACCTTTAGCAGTTCAAGTGGTCACGGAAGAACCGTCTCCCTCGTTGACCATTCTTCCGGGGCTCAGCCAGCCGATGCTCCTCTCGATACCCTCGGCGGTTGCCACTGCGAAAATCGATCTGCGGCTGGGAGAGAAAAATCAATCTCTGGATATCCCAGTGAAGGCCATTCCCCCAGCCAAGCTTGTGGGGAAACTCATCGATGGAGATTCCCAGACTCCGACGGTAGGGCGGGTTTGGGTAGAAGGAAGTGATGGGGTGCTGCGAATCGCAGGGCCCTTTGCGGGGCATTCCAGCTTTCAGGAAAAACCGATCCTGGAAATTACGGCAGGACGCATGGCTGCGGTTCCGTTTTTTTACGCAGATGGCGAGTTTGAAGTCCAGGTGCCTGCTGGGAATGTGCATTTGAGTCTGGAGCGGGGCTTTGAGCATGCGATCGGTCGTACGGAGCTGGAAGTCCGACCTGGGGAGACTTGTCCAGTCCAACTGGAATCGCATCGATCGATCGATTTGAAAAAGCGAGGTTGGGTCAGCGGGGACACCCATATTCACTGGGTGACGAATGCGTGGAATGTCGATTTGCCACTTGCCGATCTGGCGCTGGTCCAGCGAGCCGAAGACTTGCGCGTGGTGAATAATCTGACGCTGATGCACCGGACGGATGTGGATGCTTTCATCAAGCCCAGCCAGGCACCTGTGGGGCCGGTAGCAAGATTCAGCGACAACGAATACCACATCGAAATGGCAGAGGAATATCGCAATCAGAATCTCTACGGACACCTTTGCCTGCTGAATCTCCAGTGGCTGGTGCTGCCGATCGGCAGCGGGCCGCAGATCGCCGGCGACGACTCCATTGATTATCCGATCAACAAGTCGATCATCCTCGAGGCGCGCGAGCAAGGGGCGATCAGCATCGAAGCGCATGGGGTTGGGGCCAACCACGAACTGCCGCTCCATGCGGTCCATGGCCTGACCGATTCGGTCGATCAGATTGATCCCGAAGATTACTATCGATTGCTGGACTGTGGATTCCAACTGCCGCTGACCAATGGCAGCGATCACCCGGCGCGCATCGCTGGGTGTGCCAGAGCCTACGTCCAGATCGATGGGGAGTTCGACTACGAGAAGTGGATCGACGGGATTCGACGCGGCCGCACCTTCACCACCTCAGGACCATTGCTGCTGCTCTCAGTCGATGGTCAGGGGCCTGGCAGCGTGCTTGACTCGCGCGCTGGGCAGATGCACCACGTCCAATTGGAGGCGTTTTCCAGGTTTCCACTGGGGCGAGTGCAGATCCTGAGCAATGGAAAGGTGGTCAAGGAATTGGAGACGGACCAGAACCAAGTGACACTGGAATGCGTAATTCCCTCCGATTCCAGCCGATGGGTAGTCGCCCGATGCTCACGCAATGAAACCTACAATGCACTCTGGCACCCCGATATCGCTCACACTTCCGCAGTCTACCTCCATCGCGATGGGATCGCCGTCTTTCGCGAAGAGGCCTTTCGCGAGTGGATGGAAAAGATGCGATGGCACCGCCGCGATGTTCTGGCCAAGGGAAAGTTCGCGAGGGAATCTCAGCGGCAGGAAGCGACCGAATACGTCGATCAGGCGATTCAAAGGTACGAACGTCTGCTGGAATGGCGCCACGGGAATCTGGATCTTTCGGTTCCCGACATTCGCAGGGATCGGTTGCTGATGCAGGCGGGGTTCGTCTCTCCCCTCGGGCACACTCCGGCATTTGTTCAAAAGTTGAAGCAAGGAAACCAAATTGGACAGCTTCGAGAGGCAGTCGAGCCATTGACGCTGCTGAAGGTTTATATCAATCCGGAATCGCGAGTGAAGCTGTCGCTGGGCAGTGTACCAAGCCAACTGGTGCAGCATCGCACCCAACGATTCCTCGTCGAGATCCATAATGAGTCGGGGATTCAGGCACCACTGCGTCTGGTGGGGTTGGATCTTGCCAAGCCAGGGCGACAGACTGCGACATGGGCATCGATCGGGATTCAGGAGCATCTTTTTTCTACGGCGCGGTTGTCTGGTGCACCTTACGAGTGGAAGATTTTGGAGTTGCGTTGCGATGAGGCGGGGGACCGGGAGTTGCATTTGGAGGCGGACGCCGGACAAGGGACGCAGGATCTTGGTTTTCGAGCCTCCGTCGACCTCCCCATTCGCTGCGTGCCTCGATGAAAGGCGGCTTCAGTCGCTCTCGCGTCGCCGCGAACCTGCAACATCCGATGCGCCAGCGGTTAGAAGTGCGCTTCCTTTGGAAACCCGAATCGGAGTGACCTGGAATTCTTGTCGTTATGATCGATCTGCCGCCTGCGGTGCAGCAAAACATTCCCTGCGCTCCTGAGAACTTCCCCAGGCACTACTTTGGAAGGTGATCTGTGAGACGACGTATCCGGGTAATTGTGAATGCCGACGACTTGGGGTCCTTCCCAAAAGTAGATGCTTCCGTCTTTTCATTCATGCATGCGAACAAAGTGACTTCCGCTAGTTTGATTGCCAATGGAGGCACTTTCCCTGATGTGATCGAAAAGGTGAGGGAAATGAAGGGATACTCCTTTGGGGTTCACTTGAACCTTACCAGTTTCCGACCGCTGACGGCATCTTCGGGGTTGCAGCCCTTGCTGCTGGACAACGGGGAATTCAGTCCAGATTTGGGCAGCGTGGCATCGAAAGTTCAGCTTCGCGATGTTCGCATTGCAGTCTATCGCGAATGGAGAGCCCAAGTAGCCAAGGCGATCGAAGCGGGAATTCCAGTCAGTCATTTGGATTCGCATGAGCATGTTCATACGATTCCATTTCTATTTTTTGCACTGAAAAAACTGCAGGCGGAATTCAAAATCAGGAAAGTTAGGATTTCAGCGAACGAATTTCGTCAAAACCAAAGCATCTGGAAACGCGGGATGAAGTCGGCCTGGAACTTTGGTTTGAGGCAAGTTTACAGAACCAGGACGACGCAAGGGTTCTCATCTTTTGAAGAGTTCTTCCATCGAGCGGTTCGTGGGGAGCTTCGGTACTCTATCTATGAGCTGATGGTGCACCCAGGCCCCAGAATGTATGAAGAGGAAACCGAATTACTTCGGTCGGATTGGGAGCGACAAGTCCCCTACGAAATTCAAAAAATGAATTTCCATCAACTGTGAGGATGGGGGAGTGAATTGGGGTGCGGCATCGATCCAGGCCGATCCATCGGACCACTCTAAGGGAGTTCCAGATCGGTAGTGTCTAGGCTTTCCCGGAGGCGTAGATCCCATCGTCCCCACACTCGAGATTCGACGCGATCCTAAAGATTCTTTCGCTCGAAGCTGTGCTGGTTCGGCTTCGACTGCTTTGCAGAACCCACAACGAAGGCACAGGGCAAATGAAATCCTAGGAATGCCGGCATAAGCCAGTAACCCCTGGATGAACCGACGGAACATGCCAGGGGGGCAAAGGATTCAGATTTACAAGTTGATCAGGCTTCATCCGGAGCGCGGAAGCTTTCGACCAACGTTGGCGTGTAATCGCACAGTTCAGAGGAACCGAAGTAGAGAGCCAATTCGCGCGCTGCCGATTCTTCGCTATCGGAAGCATGGACCAGATTCATCTGGCGCGAGCTGCTAAAGTCGCCGCGAATGGTTCCGGGAGCTGCCTTCAGGCCGCTGGTGGCACCCAGCATGTCACGGACCACGCGAATCGCTTCCAATCCTTCAACTGCCAAAGCGACGATCGGGGCTGAGGTGATAAACGCTTCTAGGCCGGGGTAAAACGGCTTGCTGACATGTTCCGCGTAATGCTGCTTGGCCAGTGCCGGACTGACTCGCAGCATCTTCATACCAATAATATTTAGCCCCTTGTTTTCAAATCGACCAATCACTTCGCCCATCAGGCGGCGCTGCACGCAATCAGGCTTCAGGAGTACTAGAGTTTTCTGCATCGATTCGATCTTTCAAAGAACAGGTTTACCGGGGAATTCCAGGTGCCCACTTGCACCGGGAATGGGCGCGATCGATTGATCTTTCGGCCAGAAACGGCCATTGTGTTCCAAATCGTCCCGCTCGCAAGGGCTGCTACCAAGGAGACTTCGCAAGCGACTCTCTTTCGGGGAAGCCGTTATGGTCCCTGCTTGAGCTGCTGTGGGGGGGCTAGGAGGGGGAAATGTCCACCAGAAACCGCTGGATTGCCACCGCCAGCCAGGCTGAGGGTAGCACGGAGGATACGGCCATATAGCGTTCGATCGCCGGTTCCACCAAGATCACCAGCATGACATTTCCAAGAAGCATTCCCAAGGATAGCCAAAACAGCAACCGCAAGCCGGTCGAGGACGGCTGATACCGAAATTCCGACGATGCGTCATCAGGTGAGCATCGATGGGTGAGGGAAGTCGGGAGTGACCTCCAAGCGATCATGACGATACCCAGCATCAAAAGTAGGCGGATTCCTGGGTTGGCCCCCACCTGCATCGCCGTACCGCGGATCCCATGGCGTCCATTGAACGCCAACCACCAGATGTAGTCGCGCCAGTGCAATCGAATCAGTACCCGAGAGAGGGTGGTGAGTTGCTGGTTGATGTTGAGGCGACTGAGCTGTTTCTTTTCATAGATCGGGGAGGTGACTTCCCAGATCAACGGATTGTAGCGGTCCAGCATCAGCGAGAAGCGATCGTCATCGTTACGAAGGAACGTGGGATGACGGTCCCGCTGGACCAAAATCTCTTTGGCTGTCTCCTGAAGTTCTGTTGGGATACTCTTGAGATCTTTCTCCTCCATGAATTGGCCGGCGATTCCGATGACGTTGTAGCCGCCAAAGGAGACCAGTCCGAAATGTCCCACGACCATCCATCGCATCAGGCTGTAAAGCAGGAGAGGGCTCCAGCATATTGCCGCTAGTTTGCTGGCATCTCTTATCGCCCGTCGAAGTGGCTCTCGATCATTCGTCCAGCGCCACCACGCGATCACCAGCGGCCACAGTACGAGCAGGAAAAGGAAGGCAGGCCGGATCAGAATCGTCGCAAAGGTCAGGCACGCTACCGTCCATAACCAACCACCGGTCCAGCCCGATTGCCTACGTCGTAACGATTCCATCATCGCTGCTGTCGACATCAGTGCCGTCGACATCGCCAGCGTGTCACTCATGACCACGCGGGACCAAAAATGGAGAAATGGATGGTTTCCTAATGCGATCGCCACAGCGAGAAGTGAATACCGATCGATCCCCCAGAGGCTCATGGTTGCCAGCAGGCAGCCAACGGCCGCCAGCCAGATCGTGCCATGAATCCAGGGCACCCAGTCAAGAGATCCAAGCGACTCCATGAGGTCCAAGAACAGCGGATAGCCAGGAGTCCTGAAATCTTGCAGCATCAGAGCCAGGGAGGAGGTCGGAGACTCCAGGTAACTCTTCGTATCGATTTCAATCTGCGTCTCCATACGCCCGCAAAGCCCCGAGAGGGTCAGGAAGCTGGTCGCTAGGCCGATGTACAGGAGAGTACCTTTGCGAGATGGAATCCGACGCTCGGAGAAGGATGGCTGGGGCGCGTGCATGAGGGACCTTCCAACCATTAGGGCGTGTTCAATTGCTGCCAGCGCAGATGGGATTGAGGGGGGAGCGGTCGACGCATTTGCCAAGAATTGGAATCGAACCAGCGATGCCACCACTGCGCCAGGCTGAGCAGAGCAAAGAGCCTATAGCCATGATCGATGATTCCGCTTCGATGCTCATCCTGCCAACGTTGCAGATGACGCCATTCTAATAGCCCCGTCCTTTGGCAGAACCCTTCGTCGACCCGATGCGCGAGAGCTTCCGCCCAGGGGCCTCGCAGCCAGGCAGATACCGGCACCAGGAAACCAGATTTTTTGCGATCGACCCACGCTCTCGGGAAATCCTTGGCCAGTAGGTCCCGCAGTGGCTTTTTCCCAATTCCCCGCGATCGTTTCGCTGCGGAAGGGATCGCCAAAGATGCTTCCACGACGTCGCGGCCAAGGAATGGAACCCGCACTTCCAGGCCATGGTCCATGCTGGCTCGATCCACCTTGACTAGCATGTCGTTAGGCAGATGAAAGGTTAGATCGAGGTGCAGCGCCAGTCCCAGTCGGTCGAGCCACGGCGGGGCGTTGTGGAGCGATTGCGCATAGCATTGTCGCGGATCGTTCGCCGCCAGAATCTGTTGCGTCTTGGTGGTACCGATGGCTACAAGGGCTTCGGGCGAGACCAGCATGCGCCAGCTGGCGTGATCCAATGGCCAATCCTGTCGAGCGCCATCCAGAAATCGTTCCAGTTTCAAAGCCAAACTGTATTTCCTGTTCCCGCCGGGCAGTCGCGTCAGCCATCGACCTGGAAGAGAGCGAATGCATCTTCCAGGTGTTCTTCGCCACCAGGCGGCCAGAAGGGTGGCATCGTAGGTTTCGTAGCCACCAAGAAGCTCATCTGCCCCATCGCCGGAAAGAAAGACTTTGCCATCCGATCTGGCGCCATCGCACAGTTCCCAGAATGGAAGAAGGGAGTTGTCTAGCAATGGGGTGTCGCTGCTGGCGGAAGCGTGTTCCCATGCCTGCCACTGCGGCGATTCCAGCCAATGGGTTTGGTGCTGAGTCCCATAACGATTGGCGACGCGCATCGCTTCCTGCTGTTCGCCAAACGACTCTTCCTGCATTCCGATGCAATGGGTCGACATCGTTTTTCCAGCCAATGATACCGCGCGAACGATGGCTGTCGAATCGAGTCCGCCGCTTAGAAATGCACCCACTGGGACATCCGCGACGAGCTGATCGCGGACCGACTGCTGCAAGGCGCTTTCCAGTCGGATGCACGCTTCCTGTCTGGTAGTCCTGGGTGGTTCTTTGGGATACGGTAGCTGGTACCACCTGCGAAACTCCTGTTTCTCCGGAGTGATCGAAATCCAGCTTCCTGGCAGCAATTGCTGGATCGACAAGAATCCGCTTCGCGGTGCCGCGGGATAGCCCAAGACCAATGTTTCAGTGATTGCCTCCAAGTCGGGTTGGGGCGGGGAGGTGTCGACGATCAGCAGCGCCCCCGCCTCGGAAGCGAACGAAAACAGCCCATCGCGATCTTGGTAGTAGAGCGGTTTGATTCCCAGGCCATCCCGGGCTAGCCAAAGATGCCGATCGCCCGGTGACCAGATCGCTGCAGCGAACATGCCGTCCAGTCGGTCGAAGCAGTCGACTCCCCATTGCTGGAACGCTTTCAGCACCACTTCGGTATCGGTGCGTGTGCGAAACGACCTACCCTTCGCCTCCAGTTCGCGGCGCAGTTCTCCATGGTTGTAGACCTCGCCGTTGTAGGCAATCGCCCATCCGCTCTCGGGATCGACCATCGGCTGATCCCCTTCGGGACGCAAGTCAAGGATCGATAGCCGTCGGTGGATCAGTCCAGTAGATCGATCCAGTAGGACGCCGCCGGCATCGGGCCCCCGATGCCAGAGACGGTCAGCCATCCGCCTTGCGCGTTCCGCGTCGGCTCGCCAGTCAAGATCTCGATAATGGAACCAACCGGCGATACCGCACACCCATTCGTCCTCGAATGCCAAACAGGAGCGACTGGCCGCTTCAAGTTCCGGTCGCTGGCTTGTCGGCCACTACCGGATCCTCAGCTCGACCACCGAATGCGTGAAGGAAAACGAAAAGAACCGCCAGACCGGCCAATAAGCAAATGGAAGCAGGGACACCCAGAGCACAGGGAAGGGTTCCGCAAAGCACTGCGACCACAGCGCTCAGAAGTGCATACGGCATCTGCGTCCTCACATGTTCCATGTGATGGCACTGGCTGGACCGAGACGACAGGATCGTCGTATCGGAGATCGGGGAGCAATGGTCTCCGAAGATGGATCCTGCAAGCACGGCGCCCAGCGAAGAAATCATGATCGGGTCGTAAGGATCCACGGATCCTTGGGACGTCTTAAGCGCCTGAACCACCAGGGGAATGGCGATCGGAAACAGGATCCCCATCGTTCCCCAACTGGTGCCGGTGGCAAACGACACGGCAGCTCCCAGCAAGAAGATCAGCGTTGGGTAGGCCCAAAGAGGAAGCCGATTGTCCAGCAGCGACGCCAGGTAATTGCCGGTCGCCAGATGTTCTTCACCCGAAAGGTGACTGAGCGTCCAGGAAAGCCAGAGGATTGCCAGTGCGGGGGCCACATGAAGCGTTCCATCCAAAATTGCCTTACCGATCGCTGTCGGTGCAACCGCACCCTTCCAGGCGGCGATGGCTGCCGCGACCAGCAGACCAAGCAGGGATCCGATCATCAAGGCATCGTACGAGTTTCCATTGCCGATGATCAGCGCTACCCGACGTAGCCATCCGGCCCCAGGGTCCAGATTTCCTGCTGCGACGGCTTCCACGCCGGTTTTCCAGAGCCAGTAGCAAACCCATCCCACGGTGACCATGATCGGAATCACCGCAAACCACCATCTCCCATTGGTCGCATCCTGCTCGCTTGCATCGCGTGTCACACCATGCAGCTTCTCATCGACTCCATTTCGCCACATCGATTGTTCCGCTTTCAGCATGGGGCCGAAATCTTTGCCAGTCCATGCCACAATCCAGACGAAGGCAAGCATGAAGAGGATGTAGAAGCGGAATGGGATCGTGGCAACCAGGATGGCGAAGGTCTCGGTTCCCAATGGCATTCCCGCATCCGCAAACCCTTTTTCGATCAGCGACAACTCGGTCGCCACCCAAGTGCTTACCAGGGCAAGTCCTGAAACGGGGGCCGCGGTGCTGTCGACGATGAAGCTGAGTTTCTCTCGGGAGATCCGAAGACGGTCGGTCAATGGGCGCATGGACGATCCCAGCAACAGCGTGTTGGCGTAGTCATCGATGAAGATGATCAAGCCCAGCAACCATGTCAGCGCTTGCCCTCGACGACGGGTTCTAGCCAGTGGGGCTAGCGAACGTACGATCGCCAGCATGCCTCCCATGCGATGGATCAATGCGACCTGGGCACCGAGAAAAATCGTGAAGAGAAAAACCTTGGCATGGTCTCCAAGAACCAGGGGAATCGGCTGCGAACGGTCCCACTTGGAGTCGTTCAGGTTCGGCCAGAGGTGGCTGCCTACCATCGATACCACCCAGTCGCGACAAGCCCCCCAGGCATAGCTAAGCCCCGAGGCGTCGGGATGGGTGGCCAGATACGATCCAGGGGCCGAAGGAAGCAACCAAACGGCGATGCCAATCCCCGCCAGCAAGCTTGGCAGAACGCGGTGGGTCGCAATCGCCAAAACGATCGCAGTCAGGGATGGTAGCACCGACAGGAAACCAAGATCGTTGCCACCAGATCCCATCGATCGCGATCCTTTCAAGGAGGCCCATCATGCGGCAAATAAAGGTCCAGGCAACATCCCACCTGACCCGTTTGATTCCACTCGGCCCAACCTCCGTGAGCCCCCATCAGTCGGTCGATCCTGGCCAATCCCAGCCCAAGGCCTCGCCCTGATTCTCTGCCACTATAGTATAAATTCCAGGCCCGGTCCGCCTCCCCAGCCTGAAGGCCAACCCCATGGTCCCGCACCGACACGACGATCCACCAGTTTTCCTTCCGCTTACGAATCTGCCACTGAATCAGGATCGGATCCCCCGGCCGACTCGCCTCGCACGCGTTCTTTACCGAGCAGCGAAGGACTTCCTCCATGGCGGCCGGGTCCAGATGCGTCCAGCATTGGGCTGGCGTAGCAGGCAATTCCAGCCGCATTCGGTATCCCTGGCAAAGTGACTCCAGCCTCTGCCGAAGGCTCTGAAGCCACTTCGACAGGTCGATCCGCTGAGTCGTAAGCTGCGGCGGTTGCACGCAATACATCAATTCGGCCAGCATCTCATGGGCCCGCTGAGCCTGCTGGGCGATGGTAGTCAGATACCTTTTCTTTGCCGGATCCGACTCGGATCCCAGCAGCACTTGGGCTCTGGCAGATATATTCCCGAGGGGATTATTGATCTCGTGCGAGAGGCCATAGGCGAGGTCGTATAGCTCCTTGTGGCTCCCAGCGATACGGTCGACCGTCAACTGTTCGATCAAGGCTTGCTGCAGAATGCAACGGTGGCAGTTTTCGATCGCCTGTTGCCACGCACGTCTCCGCTCGGCCTCCTCGACGGCCTCTCCTCCGGAAGCAAGCGGCCATCCCCGTTCCAGATGATCCAGCAGCAAGCGGACGACCTGCGAGAATTCCCTTTCCGCGACATCAGGAAATGGTGTAGGGAGCGGAATACCATGCTGCTTGGACCAGCGATAAAGCAGTTCCTGTAACCGGTTGCTATCGGTCGGTTCCTGAGGGAGTGTCAGGATCGCCGCCAGCTCCCAAAGTGCAGCAATCGAGGGAGAGGCTGATTCACGATCGTCCACCTGCAAGGCTCCCCGATCGCCATCCTGAAGCTGGATGGTCCGATTCCCCATGAGGACCAACCCCTGCCTTCCGAGCCTATGTTGACAGCCCGAAGACAATTCCACCTTCAGCCAACAAGCCGCGGATGGAAAAGCAACGCCTTGGCACTCTGGGCTAATCCAATCCACTATCTCCATACTGCGGATCGAGGCGGTAGTGGCCGCCCACGATCAGAAATTTGGCTTCACCCAGCTAGCCTTTTCAGCCCGCAGGCCGCTCGATCTCGATCAGGTCGCAAACCCGCTCCAGAAGGGTGTCGGTCGTAAACGGCTTCTGAAGGAAGTCGTTCGCTCCGGATTCCTTCAGTTCGGTCACCTTGGAGGGTTCGACCATTCCCGAGATGCAGAGGATCTTTACCGAATCCAGGCTTCGATCGCTTCGAACGTGCTGGCACACCAGTTTGCCGTTCAGATCGGGCAGCATCACGTCCAGCACAACGATGTCGGGGCGGAATTCCTTCACCTGCATCCCTGCATCAAAACCGTTATTGGCCGTGCGCAATTCAAACCTGCCGTCCCTCTGGAATGCATCCGACATCAGATCGACCAAGTCCTGGTCGTCGTCGACGATCAGCAACTTCTTCTTGCCGCTTTCCAGGGCATCCGTCGGGATACCGTTTTCTTTCATGAAGTTGTAGAGATGGTCGCGAGGGATTCGGCGGAACCGACTCCCTGGAACCCGAAACCCCTTGAGCGTCCCGTTGTCAAAGCAACGAATGATCGTCTGCTGACTTACCTTGCAGATCTTGGCCGCTTCCCCAGTCGTGAACACCGTCTTCAATGAGGACATAATTATCACCCTTCCTGGAATTTCCGAGGGCTAAAAGCCCGGAGCAGGACCGAAGTACCTGTCTGGACCCGAGCCATCGTACGCACGCCTCCAAGCCCCTTACGTCACTGCCCCTTACGTCACTCGATTCCACCCCAATTACCTGCGTGGTTGGGTGGATGACTACCTATCAATCCAGAACGTCCTGAACCTCTTGGTCCACGCAGGTTCCCGACAAGAGGCTGTTAGCCGATTTTACCGAGTTTCGCATATTGCCAAAATATAACGATTCCGAAGATTGGGTCAAGATTGACAGATATTCCACCGGGATTTCCCCGTTTGGGGAGTGAGTTAGCCTCTTTTGGTTCGATCTCTTGCCGGAATCCCCTAGGCAAACCTTCTTCTTCGCTGGAAGTCGGATGGAAAAACGGTAAGGTTGCCAGAGCAAAGGGATGGACTGTGGGGGGGCTGGCAGCATGTGGTTGCTGGCAAACAAGGGCGTATTCTGATCCCCAAAGATTTCAGAAAAGCGGCCAGGAGTTGGCAAAGGTTTGGCGATGGGCACTAAGGGATTCGTTTTGGCTACGTGATCTCTGCCTTGCGATCCGATTCGCCCGTTGCATTCTTCCACCGACGGTTAGACTGGTATGGGGGTGACCGGTCTGGGGATCAGAGTCGAGGGTTGTTTCATTGACGACGAACACCAACAGAGGGCCCGTATGGGTGGTAACAGGGGCATCCAGCGGGATAGGCCGCGCGATTGCACTCGAGTTGGCGGCACCGGGGGCTTCGCTTTGCCTGCAAGGATGTGCCAACGTTGCGGGACTCTGTGAGACGGCTGACTTGGTGGCTCAGTGCGGGGCCGCCACGCGGATTTTCATGCTGGATCTTTCCGATCCTTCTGCCTGCCACACCCTGGTTCAGGGGGCTTTTGAGGCGCACGGTCGGGTGGATGGTTGGATCCATGTAGCCGGAGCGGACGTTCTGACGGGATCCGCTTCCATGCAGCCTTTTGTTTCCAAGCTAGAAAGGCTTTGGCGGGTGGACGTTCAGGGGACGATTCTTTGCACGCGATTGGCGGGAGAGAAGATGCGTCTCCAGGCTCGTTGCTCGCAGCGAATCCCCACCATTCTGACGATGGGATGGGATCAGGCGGAGGCGGGGATGGAAGGGGATAGTGGGCAGTTTTTTGCGGCTACCAAAGGTGCCGTGATGGCCTTCACTCGAAGCCTCGCCAAGTCGCTGGGCCCTGACGTCCGCGTCAACTGCATCGCCCCTGGTTGGATCCAGACGTTGTGGGGCAAGTCGGCGCCGCCGCACTGGGACCAGAGGGCGCGGGGTGAGTCGATGCTTGAGCGTTGGGGAACTGCCGAAGACATTGCCAAGGTAGCGAAATTTCTTTTGGGCCCTGAGTCGCAGTTTCTCAACGGCCAGATACTCGCAGTCAATGGAGGCTGGAAGCCTGCCTGGCCGACAACCTAGCCAATGCTAGATAACCGCGATCGCAACCGAAGAGGCAGCTGCTGAATTCGACTGGTCGAAACCCGCCGGCTGGCATTGCATCCTGGCGTTGCGATTCGCTAAAAGTCGCTCTGCGGTCGTCGCATGATTGGGGCAGCAGGGCTTCACTACCGCCGCTCTTGCCAGTTTGGCGATGCACGAAGCTCGCCCTAAAAAATCCTCTTCTGCACGGATGCCTGAACATGCCGCTCCTGGAACCGCTCCAATCGATTGGCCCTTGCTTGGTGCCGGTGCTTTCTGTCGCAGGTATCTTAACGCTTCGAGGTCGAAATGATTCGGCCGATCAGGGGTGGCGCGAGCGACTGTTCTATGCCATCCTGCTTTTAGTTGGATGCACCGTTGTCCGCACGGTGGCGGTCAACGACGCCTGCTGGCTGCTGCACTGCGGTAGCTTGGCCATCCTGGTTCTGGGGGCGCTGTTCCCGCTTCGCGATCCTCAAAGTCATACGGCTTCCGAATCGTACGGTCCAACCTACTAGGGCTCGTCTGCCGGTTGGCAGGTGGACCATGGACTCGATGGGACATGACCGAAGCAGCGTTGTTCCGGCATTTCTTCCGTCTGCTGCAACCCATCGCCCTTTATCCTCCCATACCCCCAGTCATTTCTTTGCCTGGTTATCCAGAGGAACGGGAAACGGGATAAAGTGGTTTGCAGTCAGCATCTTGCTGGCCGTTAGCTTAAGGCGAGCATGTGTGGTGAGGATGACAATTCGATGGTGACAGGGGATCGTCCGAGAATCTTGGTGACGGGCTATGGCGGCTTTCTGGGAGCCGCCATTTGCCGAAAACTGCTCGAAGAAGGCTTCCGAGTGCGAGGTTTGTCTCGAGGCTCCTATCCCAAGATGACGCAGCTTGGGGTCGAAGCGATCCAGGGGGACATCACAGATCGAGCGGTGTGCGAACGAGCCTTCGGGGACGTGGTGGGGGTGGTCCACACGGCCGCCCTGGCTGGGGTTTGGGGAAAAGCCAAAAAGTACGAAGAGGTCAATGTTCTTGGCACGCAGCAGGTATTGGAGACGGCGAAGCGGGCGGGTTGCCGAGCGATGGTGTACACCAGCAGCCCTTCGGTCACTTTCGGAGGCATGGCGCAGGAGGGAATCGACGAATCGGTTCCCTATCCAAAGCGGTGGCTTTGCCACTACCCGCGAACCAAGGCCATCGCCGAGAGGATGGTACTGGATGCCAATCAGGATGGCGGAATGCAAACCTGTGCTCTTCGACCCCATTTGATTTGGGGCGCGGGGGACCCGCATCTGATTCCAAGGCTGATCGAGCGCTGCAAGCAGGGGCGATTGGCGAGGATTGGTTCGGGCGACCAAAAGATCGATACCGTTCATGTCGACTTAGCAGCCGATGCCCATTGGCTGGCACTGAAGAATCTGATGTCTGAAGAGCCGCGTTGTGGCGGAAAGCCTTACTTCATCACCGATGGAGCGCCGATCGCCTGCTGGGATTGGATCACGATGATCCTGAATCACGCGGGACTATCGCCACCTAGGCGACGGATTCCCACGGGTATCGCCTACGGTGTCGGTGCGATACTGGAGTGGTACTACGGCGTCGCGGGTAGACAGGATGAACCGCCGATGACCCGGTTTGTTGCGCTGCAGTTGGGGCTACCTCATTATTTTTCGATCCAAGCTGCCGGTCGGGATTTCGGATACCATCCGCGAATCGATCGCATCGGCATGCTGGAACAAATGAAGCCATGGCTGCAACAGCTTCGTGGACTGTGAACCGGAGTCGGGAGGCCTGCAAGCCGTCGCGCTAAGGGGATTTCAAATCGACCCAGACTGGCCGATGATCAGAAGCCTTCAGGCGTTCGATCCAAGGAGCCGACTTGGGTGAGGAGGCAGGCCAGAACACCCCTTGCGCTACGATGTTCCACGGAAGTGAAGGAAGGACGTAGTCGCACGTCAAATTCCCGCTGGTACGATCCTGAAAGTCGGCCGTATCAAAGGACGGATCGCCCGTATGCTTCAGGTTGATACCCCGTTGTTCCTCTGCCGCCGCCTTGGCTCCTTCGCTGGCAGGGCTGCCTGCTCTGGCAAGCCGGGGATGGCCCAGCAGCTTTTGGATAGCGGAGCGAACGCCGTCGCCATCGGCGGGGTCCGCGTTGAGGTCGCCGCAAAGAACGAAGCTGTCGACTTCCCCCAGCCCTCCTCGCCGACCCTGGTCATCGACGATGTAGTCAGCCGATGTCCCGCCCTCAAGGTAGTCGCTCCAGAAACGTATTTCATCATGATTGCGGCAACCGTTTCGATCTTCGGTACCGTCGAAGACCGGAGGAGTGGGGTGTGACGCCAGGAGGTGCACGACTCCCTGTGGCGTCTGGATTGGAATATCCCAATGGCTCTTGGAGCTCAGTCGCAGCGTTCGCCAAACATCTTCGGGATAGTACTTGCCGTCGTCGGTTTTGGGTTGCATGGCTCCCGGCATCGTGGACCAAGGGAGCATCTGGAACGTCCGCACCTGATCGCGAAGGATCGGAAAGCGACTGAATACCGCCATTCCATACTGACCGGGGTACTGCCCAAACCCGAAGGCATCCTCGGCGTCGGTGGTGGATCGATTTCCGTTGAGATCCAGGCCAGTGGGTACGCCTGTATTGACTGCCGCCACGAACCAATCGGAGTACGGTTGGCCTCCGGGTACGGCATGCAGATACTTCTTTTGAAATAGCTGGACTGCTTGGTGCTGGGGGTCGTAGTCGAACTCATTGAGCAGCACGATGTCGGCATCGACCGCCTGAACGACTTCCGCAATCTGTCTCGCGCGTGAACTTCCTCGCTCCAGTTCCTCCAGCAAGTCACCGGCGCGCTTCCCATGAAGCGACGTATTGTAGGTCATGACCCGGAGTGTCCCGTTGGGACGAGCAGGCAGCGGGGAATCGGGAATGGTTCGTGTCTCCTCAATGGAAGTCGCAGGCGAAGACTCCGATCGATTTGCAAAAGAAGCGTCGGCGATCTGTGCCACCAAGCCTTGCTGGTTCAGGGGGATTGCCGCATCCAGAGATGCCCAGGCGATGGCGATCCAGCAAAGCTTCAGGGAGAGCCATGAAAGGTTTGGGCACTGTGGCCGCAGGGAAACCTGCCGCATGGCGATGTGCTGGAGTCGATTCACGGATCGCGCCTCAGCGAAAGGTTCGTCCGTGCTCGCGTGTCGGCATACCATTGTCTCCATGCATCTTCATCGTACTGGTAGTTGGCTCCTTCCGAATACATCAGCAGGGTCGAAAGGACCTGTGGATGTTCTTTTTGGAAGGTCATTTCGACTTCTTTAGAGCCTTGTCCAAAGCCGATGCCACCATCGTTGTTGAAGCCGGCGCTACTTCCGGCTCCCACGGTAGATACCTGTTTGTGAATGGTCACTAGCGCTTCGATCAGCGGTCGGATGGCTCGGGGATCGGGAAGGGATCCGAGGGCTTCTGCAGCCCGATCGATCTCCAGTGGGTTATCCGATTTGGGATTTCGATTGGACAGGTATTCGATGAAGAATTCGGGGGCCCAGGTTTGTTCCGAATTGCGGATGATCTCGACCGCTCTGTCTCGGATGGGGCGCTGTTCGTCCCGAAGGGCTGTTTCACAAAGAACGCGTATGGAAGGGGCGTTACCGATGCGGCCCAGCAGATCGACAAGCTCCCGACGAACGGCTGGGTTGCCTCCTTCTTGCCGATTTTCGGCGATCATCTTGGCGATCCGGGGTACGGCTAGCGGATCGTTCAGGTTGCGGAGGGTTGCCAGAGCATCGGCGCTGCGTTTGTTGTCTTGGAGGATCTCTCGCAAAGCCTGTTCGATTCTTTTGCCAGCGGCTGCCTCGGCTTCGCGCTGCTGCGTCTGCGCATCCTCGATGGCAATCTCTTCAGGAAATCGCCATTTGTTCCCTTTGCGTTGCAGGCCCAGTCGCCCCCAGTGAACAGACTCATGGACCCAACCATCCGACTCCGTTTTGACGTAGCCTAAAGTAGCGCGGGTGGGGCGATGTTCCGGATCGAGATCCAGGAGACGCTCACGATGAGCGTTTCCTAGCGATCGGAGTCCGACTCCCTCACACCAGTCCACCACCTTGGCATGTGCTTCCGCTGTCTCTTCGATTCGTGTTAGTCCTTGCAGGTAGGTTTGCTCCTCTTCGATTAGTGGGATGACGCGCCGGACCTGATTGGCTGCCAGTCGCAGTGTCACGCCGTCGGTGGTTTCGAAGAGGTACTCTTGCGGAGTGTTGTCGGACCGGTTCTTCCAGTTCCCTTCGATTCTCGCGCCCCCCATCAATTCAAGTACTTCGGCGCGGGATACCTGGTTTGGATAGGCCAAAAGGATCGACGCCAGCAGACAGATCTTTCGGCACGGGGGGTGAGGCATCGATGGACTCCGTTGACTGCAAGAGTCGGTCGGAAGAAATTTAAGCGATCTCGTATGTATCGTAGCCTTCACGTCAGCGGGATTCCAGCGCGAGGCAGTGGCATGGAATGGCGATTATCCGGGGCAGCAGGCTGGTGTCGGTCTGCCGGGATACGAAAAAGGCCGCCAGTTCGCAAATCGGCGAACCGGCGGCCGCTAATCCAGTCAACTCGCTGGGAAATCTCGCAGGGTACGAGTTTTCCAGGGATCAGTACATATCGTGGTCGCCACCATGGCCTGCTTTCGCTTTTTCCGACTTCGGCTTTTCAGCGATCAGGGCATCGCTGGTCAGCAGAAGCGTCGAGACGCTAGCAGCGTTAGCGAGGGCAGTGCGAGTCACCTTGGTCGGGTCGATCACGCCGGCCTTGACCATGTCTTCGTAGGTATCGGTCAGCGCGTTGTAGCCGAAGTTGCCTTTCCCTTCGAGCACTCTTTCGCAGACGATGCCGCCATCCTGTCCAGCGTTATTGGAGATCATCGTCAGCGGAGCACGGCAGGAACGAACGACGATGTTGTAGCCGACTTTTTCGTCGTGAGCTGCATTTTCGTCGATCTTCACCTGCGAGCTGGCTCGCAGCAGGGCGACTCCACCACCGGGAAGAATTCCTTCTTCGATCGCTGCACGCGTCGCATGAAGCGCGTCTTCGACGCGAGCCTTCTTCTCCTTCATTTCGCTTTCGGTCGCTGCACCGACGTTGACCTTCGCAACCCCACCAGCCAGCTTCGCCAAGCGTTCTTCCAGCTTTTCGCGGTCGTAGTCGCTGGTCGTATTCTCGATCTCGCGTCGAATCTGATCGATGCGAGCCTTGATCTCGGACGACTTGCCAGCGCCTTCGATGATCGTCGTATTGTCCTTGTCGATGATCACCTTCTTTGCACGGCCTAGGTCGGCAAGAGTGAGCGACTCCAGCTTGCGTCCCAGAGCTTCGAAGATCGGCGTCGCATTGGTGAGGATTCCAATATCCTCCATCATCGCCTTGCGACGGTCACCGTAACCGGGAGCCTTGACGGCTGCGATCTTGAGCGTGCCGCGAAGCCGGTTGATCACCAGGGTCGCTAGCGCTTCACCTTCCACATCTTCTGCAATGATCAACAGCGGACGGCTCTGCTGTACCACCTGCTCAAGCACCGGGACGAGGTCCTTGATGTTCGAGACCTTCTTTTCGAAGACAAGGATGTAGGCATCTTCGAGCACAGCTTCCATCGTCCCCGGGTCGGTGACGAAGTAAGGAGAGAGGTAACCACGGTCGAACTGCATCCCTTCGACCAGTTCCAGTTCGTCGTGCAAGCTCTTCCCTTCGTCGACCGTAACAACGCCATCCTTGCCGACTTTTTCCATCGCATCGGCAAGGAGATTACCAATCGCTCGATCGTTGTTGGCAGCGATCGTCGCAACGTTGGCCATCTCCCCCTTTTCCTTGATCTTGATCGACATCTTATGGAGCTTTTCCGTAATGTCGGATACCGCTCGCTCGATGCCCGTCTTCATGGCGATAGGGTTGACCCCCGCGACAACCGCCTTCAGACCTTCGTTGAAAATCGCTTCCGCCAAAACGGTCGCCGTCGTGGTTCCGTCGCCGGCGACGTCGCTGGTTTTGCTCGCGACCTCCCGAACCATCCTGGCGCCCATGTTTTCATAGACGTCTTCCAGGTCAATCTCCTTCGCCACGGTCACACCGTCCTTGGTGACCGTCGGGCTGCCGAAGCTTTTCTGAAGAATGACGTTACGCCCTTTAGGGCCAAGTGTCACCTTAACGGCACGAGCCAGTTTACCGACACCGCGACGAATTGCTTCCCGCGCTTCCTGATCGAATGCAATGATCTTTGCCATGTCTCAAAATCTCCAAGTATTTGATGGATTCAGGTGTTTTTGGGAGGGGCCGGCACCAGGGCCGGCGTCCTTTCATTTCGACCAGTTCAGCCGATAACCGCCAAAACCTCGCTCTCACCCATCAGCAGGTATTCTTCCCCATCGACTTCAATCTGTTCCCCGGCGTAACTGGTGAAAAGAACGCGATCGCCTTCCTTCACCTGCAAAGCGATTCGGGTCCCGTTGTTGGCCAACCTGCCATCTCCAACGGCCACCACCTTGCCGCGAGTCGGACGATCTTTCGCCGAATCGGGCAACAGAATTCCACCAGCAGTCCTCTCCTGCGACTCTTCTCGCTGAACCACCAAACGATCCCCGAGAGGCTGCAACTTGATTTTGGCCTTGGATTTGTTGGCCGATGGCATCTGAATTCTCCTGACGTTTGCGATCCACTCAACCGCTTGAAACAAGACGATCTGGCCGCCGATCCCCGGCAGCCCAGTATGCCAAAAAGGCATTTAGTCTCCGAAACAGCCATTCCCTTGTGCAAAGTTCGTGCCGAAGTGATCGATTTGCTGTAGTCGAGTTGGAAAGCGACTTTTGATTGGGATGAATTGCGAATGAGGACGAAAGAAGCGAATCGCGCCCGGGCTGCATGCCATTTTGGCATATTGTCTAGAGTGGTGTTGTTCTGGGCGGATGGCGAAGCGGTTGCATGTTCTAGGGAGCCCAGTGCAGGCGGCACGATATTCCTTCCCGCGGCAAAGCTGTAGCACGCTACCTCGCCGATGTTCTGTGGCGATTTGAGAAATCAGGCATTTGGAGTTGTGTCGATTGCGGGCCTTATCCGCTTATAAGTCTATTATTCGCAATGGTTTTTAACACGCGCTCCACAAAAGGTGGGTGGCACCGATCTCGAAAGGTGGGTGGCACCGATCTCGAAAGGTGGGTGGCACCGATATTTGGGCGCAAAAGGTGGGTGGCACCGATATTTGGGCGCCTAGCCTTCCTGGGTTTCCTGGGTTCTCGGTGTTTTCCAGGTTGCCCAAGGGCCCGATTAGTTCCGCCGCCCTTTGA
Source organism: Planctomycetaceae bacterium (assembly GCA_040375295.1). Taxonomy (GTDB): domain Bacteria; phylum Planctomycetota; class Planctomycetia; order Pirellulales; family Pirellulaceae; genus JBEISR01. Next base: position 13,419 of record JBEISR010000029.1, on the reverse strand, counting down.
TGCTTTGGGGATCGCCTGAACGCTGGCCTGGATTCGCCGGGAGAAAGCTGTTGGATCTCCCTTAAGCGGTTGCGAATTTGGCTAGCCGTGCTTCTCAAAAGGTGGGTGGCACCGATCTCGCTACACAAAAGGTGGGTGGCACCGATATTTGGGCGCCTAGCCTTCCTGGATTTCCTGGGGCCCCGGTGCTTTCCAGGTTACCCAAGTGCTTCTCAAAAGGTGGTTGGCACCGATCTCGAAAGGTGGGTGGCACCGATATTTGGGCGCCTAGGCTTCCTGGATTGCCTCGGCTCTCAAGGTTTTCGGAGTTGCCCAAAGGCCCGGGGTGTCACGCCGCCCCTTGATGCCTTGGGGATCGCCTGGATGCTGTCTGGATTCGCCGGAGAAAGCTGTTGGATCTCGTTCAAGAGGTTGCGAATTCGGCCATCAGCGACGAAGATCATGAGAGATCGGCCCCCTAGCTGCATGCGACCGCATTCCAGGCTGCCGCACCATCAACGGGCTGATCCTATTTCCTAACTTCTCCTCCCTTCAAGTTGCTTTTCCATGCCGATCGCTGTCGCTTGCAAGTGCGGTAAAAAACTTCAGGTTCCCGATCAGTTGGCGGGCAAAGCTGCCAAGTGCCCAGCATGTGGCAATGCGTTCAAGATCCCTGCTGCCGCTCCTGCGGCATCTGCGGGAGGTCTGGCGGAGTTGCTGGAAGAAGCTGGGGTGGCGAAGAAGAAGGGGCGTTTTTGTCCCAAGTGCGATGCTCCGATGACCGGGGTGGCGGTGCTATGCATTCAATGTGGTTACCGGACGGACAGCAACGAACAATTGGAGGGCCATGAGCTGGCGTCGGCTGGCCAGGAGTTCGGCAACAAGCATCTCAATGAAGCCGCCCAGATGATGCGTCGCGAGAAGGCATCTGCCGACCGCATGCTCGACTCAGGTACTCCCTGGTGGGTCATTCTTGCGACGCTGCTTGGCTTCGTTCTGTGCGCCACGGCGGGAGTCATTCTCGTCGACGCGAGAGTGATCGGCATGCAACCGGAAGGGACGCCCATCGGGAGAGTTCAGCGGCTTCCCGTTCTGGTGACTCTGGCGGGGGTCGGATTCTTGGTAGCGGCTCTGATCGATCTATTTGCGCATCTGGTCCTGACCGCGAAGGCCTATCGGGAAAGTCGCAAGCAAGGGGTGCTTTGTACTTTGATTCCTGGCTATTCGCTGATTTACGGGACCATGCGGTTTCGAGATAACCCCGGAACGACGCTCAGCTACTGGTTAGCTTCTTTGGTTGCCGGTGGACTTGGCGCCTACGTGGCGCTGAACCTCTAGAGTACGGCATCAGGGGCAACTGTCGAGGAACCGTTTTGCCGTTTCGCTCGACAAATGCAACGACCGGAAGGCGCGCCCCAAGCAGCGTGTCATCTGCTGGTTTAGGCGACCTTTGGCTGCGGACCACCACGTCGCGGCAGAATGCGGCCCTGGTCATCAACATCCTCAAAGCGGACCGATACCTGCACACTGACTCCATTTTCCTGCATCGTGACGCCGTAGAGGGTATTGGCGGCCGTCATGGTCTTCTTGGAATGCGTCACGACAATGAACTTGGTCCAGTCGAGGAATTCTTTCAGGACCTGAACAAACCGTCCGATGTTCGCTTCATCGAAGGGGGCGTCCACTTCATCCAGCACGCAGAAGGGGCTGGGGCGGTGCTGGAAGATCGCCATGATCAGCGCAACGGCCGTCAGTGCTTTCTCCCCGCCGCTCAATAGGGAATTGTGCAGCGATGTTTTTCCGGGCGGTGTCGCGACAATTTCGATTCCGGATTCGAGCACATCCTCGCCTTGTTCAAGAATCAAATCGGCATGGCCACCACCAAAAGCCTTGCGATATAGCTCCTGGAAGTTGCGTCGGATGGCCTCCAGTGTCTCAAGAAATACCTTGCGAGATTGCTCGTTGAGTCGTTGAATGACTTTTTCGAGCGATTCCTTGGCGGCGACCAGATCGGCGTGATGGCCCTTCAGCGTTTGAAAGCGATTCTGCAGGGAGTCGAGTTCCTGGAGGGCCTCCATGTTGACTGAGCCAATTTCGGAGATCTCCTGCCTTAATCGCCCCATGTTCCGTTCGGCATCTTGGCGATCCTTCAGTGGGTCGATTTGTTGGATGTTCATCGAGTCATTGAAGTCGATCTGGTACTCGTCCAGGTAGCGTTGGATCAATTCCTCGGCTGACTGGGCTGCGGCTGCATCTTCCTGATCCAGATCTCTTAGGCGGTCCTCGCTTCGCTCCCACTGTCTCCTGAGGCGTTCTAGGGTCTGACGGGCGTCGAGCAGTTCCTGCTGGCGCTGTTGCGAGTATCCTTCCAGCTGCGACTGGGACTGTTGCAGCTCTTGTTGTTTAAGATGGAGCGATGCCAGTTCGCTAGTGATTTCCAAAGTCGCCAGTTGCAACTGTTCTTCGCGCACTTTGAGCGCAGCCCAACCATCGAGGCTTTCGCGGACCGCCGATCGTCGCTCCTGACGATCCTTGGACCATTGCAGCAGCATCGCCCCTTCCCCTTCAGCTCGCTGCTCTTCCTTCGCCAGTTCGATTCGCAGAGCCGTCGTTGCATCATGCTGCTGGTCTCGTAGACGCAACGCAGCTTCCCATGTTTCTTTCGCCAGGTCGATCTTCACTTCGATCGCGTGCATCTGCTGCTCGCCAACTCTCAATTCCTCGTCGCAGCATTCCAGATCTCTACGAATCCCACCGCTGTCCAGTTCCAGTTGGCGCACCTTCGCCTGCTGTGACTCGACTTGCTTGGCATGGTCTTCGATCGCCTGATCGATGGTTGCGATCTCGGCTTCAATCATCGCGATACGCTGTTCTCCGGCTGCCGCCCGCTGATCGCAGTGATGGGCCTGCTGTTCCGCTTTGGTGATTTCCGCATGAAGTCGAGCGATTTTGCGCTGATGTTCCGTCGCCATGCGATCGGTCTGTTCCAGCAGTGCACGAGCATTCTGCATCTCGCTTCTTCGAACGATTAGGCCAGGGCCATTCTTGAGCGCGTGAAACGTTAGTGTCCCATCCGGATCGACTCGTTCGCACGAGGCGGTCACAAACCGCAAGCCAGCGCCCCGAAGATGGCTCAGATCGAGCGCCGTATCGAGCGAGTCGACAAGCCATGTGGTGCCAAGCAGGAATCGGACCAGCGGCAGGAGGTCATCCGCGCAGGTGACCAAGCGGTCGGCGCGCCCCAGTACACCCCTCAAGCCATCAAGCTGGATTTTTTCGCCGGAGCGTCTGGCGGCTAGGCGGTCCAGTCGCAGCAACTGCACGCGTCCCTCGATCGGGCAGGTGCCTGATCGGAGGGCGTGGATCAACTGGTCGTCTTCCAGAACGAGTGTTTCGGCGGCCGTCCCCAGGGCTGCATCGATCAAAGGGGCTAGGTGGACTTCGGTCTGAATGAGATCTGCGACCATGCCTCGCAACGATGTCCAGGGCGCTTCTTTCGATTGCCGAGCCTGCTCCAGCAGCGTTCGCGTGCCGACTCCAATTCCCTCCTGCTCGCTTTCCAGCTGCTCGAGAATCGCCAATCGCTCGCGGATCCCCTGCACTTTTCCCTGCAGATCCACTGCCTCATCCTGGTAGGCCAGCAACCGCTCTCTCAGCTGCCGCAGTCCCTGATAGGCCTCCGCTTGCTTGCTTCTTGCTTCGTCCCATCGAAGCGACCATTCCTGTCGTTGATCGAGCAATCCCTGCCTTTTCTCGATTCTTCGTCTGGCGGATTCCGCCAGGCGCGCCGCTTTCCCCTGGATTTCTTGGAGATGGGAGTCCATCAAGAGCGACTTCTGCTGAAGGGAACTCTTGCGTGCGCGAAGTTCTTGGCAGGCCTGGGTGGCTTCGATGGCCTCGCCCCGCAATTGCTCCAGCTGCCCCTTGAGTTCCGCAACGCTCCGCGACGTTTGCCCCTCCAGCTCTACCGCCTCCTGAACGCGCAGTCGGACGCGCTGCAGTTCCTCCTGGTGGAGCTGATGGGCCTGCGAAAGCTTTTCGAACTGTTCCTCGGTCGAGACAACGCGCTGCCTTAGGCCTTGAAGCCGCGCCGCCAGTCGCTCGCGTTCCGCATGCAGTTCTTCAATCCGCTCCAGATAGCGTTCGCGGTCCCCTTCCAATCGCACGATCTGTTGACGCAACTGAGCCAGTGATTCGCGTATCGCTCGCACCTGCTCGATCGACTCCTGGCAGCGAGCTTCGCACTCACCCAACGACCCTTCCGACCGTGCCAGTTCTTCTTTCTGCTTTCGGCTGGTCGTCTGCCACTCCTGCCTCTGTTGCTCCACCGCACTTCGTTTTTTCTGGAGGCTCTGGAGGTCGGTGAACCCCAGGCGAACGCGCCACTGCTGCAGTTCCCCAGTCAATTCCCGGTAGCGGCTAGCTCGCGATGCCTGTTGCTGAAGGCTGTGGTATCGCGACCCCACCTCATCGACCAAGTCCTTCAGTCGCAGTAAATGCTGTTCGACTCTCGCCAGCCGTCGTTCGGTTTCCACCTTCTTGGCTTTGAATCGGCTTATCCCTGCCGCTTCTTCGAAAATCGCGCGTCGATCCTTGGAGGTTGCCTGAAGCATCCGATCGACCTTCCCCTGCTCGATCAGGCTGTAGGCGTCGACCCCAACTCCTGTCCCACGAAAAAGGTCTTTGATGTCTTTCAGTCGGCAGGGCTGTTGATTGATCAGATACTCGCTCTCCCCGCTCCGGAAGACTCTCCGAGTCACCTGGACTTCGGAAGCTTCGATGGGGAGTTGGGACTGGGAGTTATCGAAGACCAGCGTCGCTTCGGCCGCCTGTGCAGGCTTGCGTCCCCCCGAAGCGGATCCCTTGAAGATCACATCGGCCATGTCGGCGCCGCGAAGGCTTTTAGCGCTCTGGGAACCCAGAACCCATTTGATGGCATCGACGATATTCGACTTTCCGGAACCGTTGGGACCAACGACAACCGTGATCCCATCGGGGAACTCAAACCGAGTCCGATCGGCGAAGCTTTTGAATCCCTGGAGTTCCAGTGCGGTCAGCATGGAGGCAATTCATCCTTCAAGGGGAGTTGCCTGCGTCGAGCAACAGGGGGGCCGTCTCTTCTTTATTCGGAGTTTCAATCAATTCCGATGAAGTCCCGGCTTTGGCCCTGGTCTCAGATGCGGCATCGGATTCCGCCTTGCGGCTCCATGGCCACCAATTCCATGAATCCGACGAATCGTCATTCGCCTTCGCGGTGTCGGAGTTCTCGCCGCCAAAGTCGCCTTCGGACATCTCCCCATCGACCAGCAACTCGGAAGACTCCCCATCACGCTGATAGGTTCGGCCGAGAGTCGGACGAGGATTGAATGCAATCGGAGTAGATACCCAGGACGAAGCCTTCGTCTGATCGAGGAACTGGATCATGTCGTTGTAGCTTGCTCCCACTTCCTGGAGTCCGGTCAGAACGCTGCGAAGATCGGCTTGCACCAGTCGGACGCGATCCTCATCTCCCGGTTGAAAACGAACGATACGAATTTGGCCTTTGCCATCGGGACGAACCAGAAGTCGCGGGTTGATCTCATGATGCTGCGCGAGTTGCAGTTGTGGGGAGTCGCCAAAAAATGTCACCTCGGGCGCGTTTTCCAATGCCACGGTCACCAGCGGAATAGCGCTGGGGACCATCACCACTTCCAACGTCTCTCCGATCCACTGCGCGTGGATGGAGCGCTTGCCGTCGTCTCGCTTGCGCAGCGCGTGCAATGCTCCAAACCGCACCTCTGGCTCAGGCGACTGCAACAATCGCTCCAGCGCTTCCCCTGCCTGGAAATGGTCGAGCACCGAAAGGCCGATCAGTGCCAAGCCTCGGAAGGCTGGCTGCTGCTGGGCAAGCTGCTCCAGCACCGGGATAGCGCCGGGGTCATTCAGGTAGGCCAGCGAGTAAGCACTATAGAACTGAATCTCCGGATTGGGATGAGCCATACCTTCGCGGAGCAAAGGTACGCCTGCTTCTCCTAAAGCTTCCAGCTGCATCGCCGCCTGCCGAGCCGTCTTGGCTTCCGCAAGCATCTGCCGACAGAGTTCCATTCGTGCATTTCGGCGATCCCCGTTCTCAAGAAAGCCGAGGTGAAGAACCACGTAGATGAAGTGCCGGGGATCCTGGCGATACCGAGTAGGCAGATCGATTTGGATGAAGCCGTCGTCCTTGGGGACGGCTGCTCCCCGTTTTCGCACGCCGTCGTGGTGGGAGAACCGGTCGTTGATCGCCTTTCCCAGCATGTTGGTCGTCATCACATGCTCGAAGTCCTTGCGGATGCGGAGTCCCAGGATGCGTGTTTCCTGAAGCCTTGCGCCACCCAGGATTCGGCCCTTTTGCACCTGCAGTTCGCTCTCCAAGGTAAAGTCCCTGGGAAGCAGAAAAATCGGACCTTTTGCTTTGGCCTTCTCCAGAGTTTTCCGGAGTTTGTCGTCGTCGATCGATCTCAACTCCTGGAGGCGAGCTTCCAGGAGGGTGCCGTTGTAGAGGCTGGTGGCATCGCACTGCTTGGAGATCTCCACGGTGACATCGACGCGGTCGTCTTTCATGGCACCTGGTGCAGAGATGGTCGATACTTTCACCAAGGCGACTCGGCCACTGGCCAGCAGCTCCTGTGGTTTATGCACGTCATTGGCGCGCATTTCGTTGAGAATGAATTCACGCTGGGCGCTTGGGGCGATGTCGCCACCGGTCCCGTATAGCCCCGTCACCAATCCATACGATTCATAGACACGCTGGTCCAATCCGATCGGCACGGCGATTTCATGCACCAACGAAGGACGATTCTCGCTGGAAAGCAAGGCTCGCACCGAGGCGCCTCGGTCCTCCAACGTCGGCTCCTCCTGCTTCTTCCAGGGGACGGTGCAACCCGCAATCCAAAAGAACGCGAAGCCAAGACTTGCCGTCTCAACCGCTCGTTTCCAAAGGCCACCCATCGTTGCCCCGCTTCCTTGCTTCGGCATCGTCCCAACAGGAAAAGTCCATAGGCAGGTTCCCTGCCTCATACCGCCAGAGAAATCTTGCTGTTCGCACGAAAACCAAGCGGTTGGATTGCTTTTTTCAACCGTCTGTCGCGCCGCCATCCAGCGGGCGAAAGTAGCTTTGCACAGGTCGATAAGTCAAGATCATCGCCTCTTACTGCGGGATCGCCAAAGCTGGGGATGTAGGTGGGCTGGGTGGGATCAGGCGACCTTGGTAGGAATTAGAGCGTTTCCCTCCCGGACCGCGTGCAGCGTTGTGTTTCCGCTCCTGCGTCTCCACGAATCCATCGATATTGTTGATCGCCCCAATCGGGGATTCAGTATCGTCCCGGTCCTTAGCGGCCATCGGACGAACGAACCGCGAAGTGGCTGAAGCATGGAAATGCCGTTCGGTGATCCGTGGAGATATGGGCAGGGACTGGGGACGCAGAGAGCCAATCTAGGTTGATGTGAGCTACCAAGTCTCGCTTCGCCATTGCTTTCGGCGATAGATCCGTCGGTTCCCAGGACGCGGGAATGCTAGAATTCCAGAGGCAACGAAAAAAAGCCCATCAGCGACGAGTTGTCTACAGGCTTTCATGCCAGCAGTGGGTGAGCTTCCTCGAAGTCGACGCGGGATGCTCCCATGCCATCGGATTTGGTGGTTTTTCATCGGCCCGCGGAAGCCACACGGCGGGGAGATCGAAGCCATGCCAGCCGATGTACTGCGAAACTCCTTGTCGCCGTTGGGGTTCGATGATGCATGTCTTATTTTGTGTGGACGAAACAAGTTCTGCAGGGAGTCGCTCATCATGCGCCGATCGGTCCGATCGCTGGCAATGCTGGTTCTGGGTTGGTTTGCGGGAGCGATGGTAGGGCAGATCCCTGGGGACTGCCTAGCCGAAGATTGGCTTCGTTTTCGCGGTGACAATGGGACAGGAGTCTCTACTTCGTCTCAGCCACTTCCGGTGGAATTCGGACCGGATCAGTGTCTGAAGTGGAAGGTAGCCTTGCCAGGTCCTGGGCATTCCTCGCCCATCGTCGTGGGGGACAAAGTGCTGGTAACTTGCTGGAGTGGCTACGGGACGAAAGAGGGTGAGGACGATCCAGCCCAACTGAAACGGCATTTGATTTGTCTATCACGAGTCGATGGAAAAGTACTCTGGGATCGCACGGTTGATGCGGTGTTACCGGAGGATCGATATGGAGGGATGTTTGCGGAGCATGGGTATGCCAGCCACACCCCGGTCAGCGATGGACATTGGGTTTATGTCTTTTACGGGAAGTCCGGTGTTCATGCCTACGACCTGGACGGCAATCTCCAGTGGAGCTGCATGGTGGGAGAGGGGTTGGATCCCCGTGGTTGGGGCTCATCCTCCAGCCCTATTCTGGCGGGTGATCTGCTGATCGTTCTGGCTTCCGCTGAGAGTCAGACCTTGTTCGGCTTGGACAAGAAGAGTGGCAAAGAAATGTGGAAGGAGCAGGCCGACGGATTCGGTGGCACTTGGGGGACTCCCATTCTGGTCCAAAGCGGCGAAGGGAAGACGGAACTGGTGGTGGGGGTGCCCTACGAGGTGTGGTCGTTCCAGCCAGAGACAGGAAAGTTCAATTGGTACTGCTCGGTGGCCGAAAGCGATTCGTACTGCTCCAGTGTCATCGCCGAAGGAGACAAGATTTATTCGATTGAGGGGCGTTCGGGAGGGGGCTTTTCGATCCGTGCAGGTGGGAAGGGGAATGTGACGGAGTCGAGCATTCAGTGGCAAAAGCCGCTGCGAAATCGGATCGGCACTCCCCTGTTGGTCGACGGAAGACTTTACTTCTTTTCGGGACGGATTGCTCAGTGCGTCGATGCCGCAACGGGGGAAGAGCTCTTTCAGGGGCGGTTGCCTCAGGGGAAATCCAGCCCGGCAGCTTCTGAGCGTCCGGCAGGGGGAGATCGAGGCGGGCGCCGTGGAGGCGGACCGATGGGCGGTCAGGATTACGCTTCACCGGTCGCAGGGGATGGGAAGATTTACTTCGTCACTCGCTCTGGAGATATTCACGTCTTGCGAGCTTCCAGCGTGTTCGAATCACTGGCGGTCAATCGTTTGACGGACGCCGCGGAAGATTTCAGCGCAACGCCCGCGATTTCCGATGGCCAGCTGTTCATCCGCTCCAGCAAGCACCTCTATTGCATTGAACAGTGACCAACTGCCGTCAAAAAGCAGGCCGCTGTCGGTGATTCTCTTCGTCGACGACTTCAAGCCGGAGTGAAACAAAAATGCCCTGTGCAATCTTGCGGGATTGGACAGGGCATGGTGACCTAGCACAGCACAGTAATTGCAAGTCAGACGTCAGCTGCGGTTGCCTTGGATCAATCCGATTACTTCCGCGCGGCTGGAAAGATTCTCTCGGAACACACCTCGCATGGCACTGGTCATGCAAAGGCTTCCTGGTTTGCGGACTCCTCGCATGGTCATGCAGGTGTGAGTCGCTTCTAGAACCACTGCGACCCCACGTGCCGAAAGATGCTCTTCCAGCATGTCAGCGATCGTTTCGGTCATGCGTTCCTGAACCTGGGGGCGGCGAGCCACTTCTTCGACGAGTCGACCTAGCTTGCTGAGTCCGACGACTTGGCCGTTTGGCAGATAGGCGATGTGCGCCTTGCCCGTGAAAGGCAGCAGGTGATGTTCGCACATCGAACAGAACTCGATGTCTCGAACCAGGACTACCTCATCGTATTTTTCCGTGAAGACGCGCTTCAGGTGAATGGCAGGATCTTTACGCAGGCCGGAGAAAACTTCGGCATACATTCTGGCGACGCGTGCCGGCGTTTCCAGGAGGCCCTCTCGGTCGGGGTCTTCTCCGACAGCGATGAGTATCTCCCGAACAGCCTTCTCAATTCGTTCATGATCGACAGGTTTTGTCATGGGTGCTCGGCGTGAGGAAGTGGAGGAAGGTGCGTCAGTGTTCGCCGACTCAGTTGCTCGGATCATGGTAGATGTCTTTCACTCGAGATGCCAGTTGAAATGCCACGGCCAACCAGTTCGCCGCACCGCAAGGATGATAGCTAGCCGTCTAGTGCCGGGCCTTCCGCGTTGGGGAGTCGCGAGTCGTGCATCTCGGTTTTAGCAGGGCCCCCAGCGATGGGGCAGCCTGTTGGAAGTTGCAGCGCCGCGATGATTGCAGGGACTCGTTCGCGAGTGCCAAAGGGATCGGTTTCTTCGTGCGATTTGCTTCGGCTTTTTAGGGGATCGCGGAGGGTAGCAATTCGCGGTGATCGCCATTTCCTGCGGGCCTCAGAGGCGATTCTATTGGTGCGATCCAGGGGGACGATTTTGCGCTAGGTCGAAGCAGTTTGAACCACGTGACGCATGGCTGTCGGCATCGCGAGGATGGCTCAGTTGATCGAAAAAGTATCGAACCGGCGGCGCCGTCCGGTCGCCAGATGTTGGGTGTCCAGATCGCCTTGAAAGCCGAGTTCGACAAGGTACCTAGAAATCAGGTCGGCTCGGTGAAAGACGTGGCCCGTGCCAAGCCATTGCAGTTTTTCTTCCAGCGGGAAATCGAAGCTTTGGGCGATCCAATCCGACAGGGCGTCCAGCGGAAGTTTTTCCAGGGGGGCGGGTAGTCGACGACCTGCCTGGGAATCGAGCATCGCGTGAAGTTGCTTCAGTAGTTTGGCGCGCAGGGGCTCTTCCAGGTAGCGATCCGAAGGATGCTTGGAGGGAATCAATTGCACCCGAACGACTCGGTAGGGACGGGTTTGTGGGAGCTCTTCAACGATGTGGCACCGATGCATTCCGTGAAGCAGGATATGGTGGCGCCCATCGGGAAGCGGATCGTGCGCGATGACTTGACCGATACCCGCGACCGTAGCGACGGGCGGCTTGCCATGTTGGCTTTCCCATCCGGCTTGTAGTGTCCCCATCGCGATCAGTCGATTTTCGCCGAGGGAATCTTGAAGCATCTGGCAATATCGGGGTTCGAACAGATGCAGCGGAAGCACCGTGCCGGGGAAGAGCACCACATCGGGAAGGGGGAAAATGGCAACTTCCCCTGAAAAATCCTCGGGCCACGAGCTGGTCCATTGGTGTTTCATCGTTGCCGTCAATCTCCCTAATACGAGAGGATGCCAGTTGCCGAATTTGCCGAGGTAATCCTGGTGGAAACTCCCCGTGGGCAGAATCGATCTGGCCTCGGCGGACGAAGATTCCTTCTCATTAGGGTGCTTGGGCGTCAAGTTGTTGAATTGGGGGATGGCCGAAAGGATCGACGTGGAGGGCGGTGACTTTTTGAGTTGGGGGCTGGTTGCGGCACTGGAGTCGACCGAAAATAGAGCCGTTCCCGCTGGTTGGTCCGATAGCCCGGTGGTAGGCTCACACCGTTCCATGCGGATTGTTTGTCATGGCAGTGAAGTGGCAGTAGTCGTCGAGCGGATGCGCGGAAAGATCGAGGAGTTGCGGCATGATTCTCACCGGCTCGGAGATTCGTTCTCGTCTCGGCGGAGACATTGTGATCGATCCCTTTTCGGAAGATCAGCTGAATCCGAACAGCTACAACTTGACGTTGCATGACGAGTTGTTGGTTTACGAGGAAATCGTTCTCGATGCCAAGCTTCCCAACCGCTATCGACGGCTGACGATACCGCCCGAGGGGATGATTCTCAGCCCCAATCAGCTCTATCTGGGTAGGACGGTGGAGCGGACGGAGACCCATAACCTGGTACCGATGGTGGAAGGGAGGTCGTCGGTTGGGCGGCTAGGCCTGTTTGTCCACGTGACAGCAGGTTTTGGTGACGTCGGATATTGCGGCCACTGGACGGTCGAGATGTTTGCCATCCAGCCGATTCGAATCTACGCCGGGCTGCGGATCTGCCAGATCTTTTACCATCAGATTTGTGGCGACATTCAGGAATATGCCAGCACCAAATACCAGGGAAGCCGCGACGTCCAGCCCAGCCTGCTCTACCAAGAGTACAGCGACGCAGCCGAGGGGGATCCCCAACTGCGGTTCGACTTCCAGTAGTCGGATCGGAGCTTGGTGGCTTGGCGGGATGACGTTTTTCCCTTGGAAACTCGTAGGGAAATTGCCGCGACTGGTTCCGTACGCATCATTGGAATCGCGGTCAAAACCGAGATCGGGAAATTTTTTTTCGCCGGGCTCTTGCAGACAGCGGGAACTGCCGATAAAGTTTTGCCTCCTGACGTCACTGACCCGGCACCTTGAATGGAGCCGACAGCGAGGAAAGGAAAAAAATTGAGCAATGGCCTTGACCCCTCGGGGTGACCAAGACTAAGATGCTTAGCCCGCTTGGGAAACAAGTCGCAAGCTTGAACCAGCGGCAAACTGATCTTTGACAATCCGGTGGATGAGCTCTTAGAAACGCAAGTTTCAAGCTGAGCAGGGTGATGAAAATCACTTTGCAAACAATCGATGCTTGTTGACCACAAGCATCAAACTAGGTTTCTACCTGAAACTTCGCTTATAGCCCGCTCCTTCGGGAGTTGGTTCAAGCATAAACAAGTGAAGGGTTTGATCCTGGCTCAGAATGAACGTTGGCGGCGTGGATTAGGCATGCAAGTCGTACGAGAATCGTAGCAATACGAGGAAAGTGGCGAAAGGGAGAGGATTACGTGGGAATCTACCCTCAGACCTGGGATAGCGGCGGGAAACTGCCGGTAATACCAGATAACGTCTTTGGACCAAAGGTGTGATTCCGTCTGGGGATGAGCCCACGTCCTATTAGCTTGTTGGTGGGGTAATGGCCTACCAAGGCAATGATGGGTAGCGGGTGTGAGAGCACGACCCGCCTCACTGGGACTGAGATACTGCCCAGACACCTACGGGTGGCTGCAGTCGAGAATCTTCGGCAATGGGCGAAAGCCTGACCGAGCGACGCCGCGTGCGGGATTGAAGGCCTTCGGGTTGTAAACCGCTGTCGTAGGGGAGCAAGAGAAGAGGGTTCTCCCTCTAATTTGAGCGATCCTAGGAGGAAGGACGGGCTAAGTTCGTGCCAGCAGCCGCGGTAAGACGAACCGTCCGAACGTTATTCGGTATCACTGGGCTTAAAGAGTTCGTAGGCGGCTCCGTAGGTGAGGTGTGAAATCCCTCGGCTCAACCGAGGAATTGCGCTTCAAACCGTGGAGCTAGAGGAAGATAGGGGTGAGCGGAACAGATGGTGGAGCGGTGAAATGCGTTGATATCATCTGGAACACCGGTGGCGAAAGCGGCTCGCTGGATCTTTTCTGACGCTGAGGAACGAAAGCTAGGGGAGCGAACGGGATTAGATACCCCGGTAGTCCTAGCCGTAAACGATGAGCACTAGTCTGTGGGGACCCTCACATCCTCTCGGACGTAGCGAAAGTGTTAAGTGCTCCGCCTGGGGAGTATGGTCGCAAGGCTGAAACTCAAAGGAATTGACGGGGGCTCACACAAGCGGTGGAGGATGTGGCTTAATTCGAGGCT
>JBEISR010000069.1:0-6083 GCA_040375295.1 Planctomycetaceae bacterium | reverse complement strand
TTCCGCGACAGTTTCGCGGCGATTGCCTGAGCCCGAGGGCTGCTTCCTGGTCCGTGGTGCTCCACGGATCCCCGGAGGCGACCGTGAAGGGTCGCCGCACCTGAGTAATCGTGGTGTTGCTATGTCGGCGGCCGCTCCACCGCTGCTTGGTCAACGGCTGCGTAGTCAACCGTCGTCTGCCAACGTCTGCTTTCCTCTCGCGAGAAGAAGAAAAAGCGACATTCACCATCCCGGAAGACTGTTGCTGACAAGCAAGCTCCCCAACTATGCTGTCAGCATACCCTTGTTGCCAGTGTGGTGAAAGGAGTGGAGTTGCCGCGACAAGTCATTGATACTCTGAATTCTGGCTGGACTTGGAAAGGCTGTCCGCATCTTTCCAACGCTCACGATCACCTGGCCGCATCGAGCGATAAGCAATGTCGCTCCACCAGAGGTGGCGGCTCAGGTGAATCGTACTGTTGGGCACCGCTCTATTCATCACTGGAAATCGGTCAAGTTGGACTGGGCTTGTCAGCCTCTTCAAACTCTATGACAGACCCTCCACTTGGGAATACGAATGCACGAACTGGTCGCTCCCCGCTGTTCACGCCTTGGCCCACAATGATCATTACGGGTTCGCGGCATTGGAAAAGTGGGTCGGCATTGATTGCATGCATCTGTGCCATGTCGTCTACGCTTGGCTTCACAACCCTTGAAGGATGGTAGTGCCACTCGCCGATGTAGAAGGTACGAAACTCGCTCTTCCATCGCATGGCGAGCACTCCTTTCAGTCCAGCCACGCCTCTGTGGAACCAGTTTGTGCTTCTGGATGAGTCCTTCGGGGGCAGAAGCGCCTCCGTCACAAAGGCCGTCGAATTATCTTTCGTATAATGACCCACCAATATGCCGCCAGTTTCGAACGCGCCTGAGCGGCTGCACTCTCGATCGATCTGCCGCCAAGATTCAGCGGTTATCCGAAGAGCGAATCCTTGGCAGGGCGTTATCCAATGGAGACTGGCTATCAAAGAGCACATCCTTCGTCGGCCGCGGTTCCATCGGTGATCACCTTGTCGAACTCAACTACCTTATAGCCAAAGATTCCCTCATCCCAAGTCTGTTCGAGGACGCGCATTTCGTTCGGCCATGACCTTTGAACTATTCTCTCTAGGTACTTGACGGTTGCAACCGCACCGAGCCAAACGTCATCACATCGCGCTGGAAACAGCGGCGACCAGCAGCCGGCGCCCTCAAGCGTCTCACCTGCCGTCAACCACTCCGAGCGTTCTGCTTCTAACCACGGATTTACCGCAACCGCAAATTCTTCGAACGGAAAGGCGCATGCCTGTGCTCCGAACATGAGCAAACGCTTGGCGGCGAAGCCAAATGATACGGAGAGAAAGCGACGTGGAATGGTCCACCAAGTATCTCCGAGGCTCTTGAGCACGTCGTCATCACCCGTGCAGTCCAGCACAATATCGAAAGGTTCAAGCAATTTCTGAAGGCTGTTACCAGAAGGCAAAGATGCCGGATGTGCCGAGATACTAGACATTGGGGCGGTGCGCTTAAGCCGCGCTGCGGTTGCCGTTGCCTTGTTGCGACCAAGATCAGCGCCGGTCAACGTATGTCGCACGAGATTCCCTGGCTCTAGAATGTCGTGGTCGACGATCAGGATTCTGGTGGTCCCACCCCGAGCCAGAATCTCGACAACGGTTGATCCCAGTGCCCCAGCACCGATTACGGCAATAGATGATGTGCGTAACTCGCTCGATAACCTTCCGCGAGCTTGAAGTCGGTCCGGATGCCAGTTCGAGGTCTTGAGGTATGAGAGAGTCTTGGCCCCCGCGAAAACTTCTCCTTGAAGCCGATCGTTGCTGCGAGGGGGATTTCGCCCGAATCCCTTTGAGGGCTTGATCGACGAGGGGATATCGGGTAGCAGAATTGCTTGCCAGTGGACTTCGACAGAATCTCCATTCCAGAGCTTCGGAATCGGGTACCCGAGCAAAACGATCACGGCTTCTTTCCCTCTCGCGCGGTGAGCCATCCAGCGAAGGAATCCATCGACATCCACCCTCATCTTGGAGCCGATTCGACGGAGCTCAGCCCATGTGCCCGGGGCATGCCACGGGGGAATTACGATTGGAAAAGGCCACAACCACCAGTACCCAATCCAAGGCTGTACAGCCGGCTGATGACCAAGCCGGCAGACTCGGCCTATATCACCATTAGCATCTAGGAACTTCTCCGCGATGATTGTATTTTCGAAGCCCTGCATCACGCCCCAGTGAACCTCGCCGAACTGCCCACCTCGTTTGCTCCAGCTCGGCCAGGTGTCATGCCCCTCATCGTGGACCACGCGAATGCCAGTGATCAGAAGCTCATTGGGACAATGCGGCACCTCGAACGGCTCATCATTCACCATCAACTGATCGCAGCCCGCAACATGGAGCCATCCGAGACAGCGCTCGACGTGCCAGCGCAGCCTTTGCTCAACGTCGCCTTTCGGCTCCGGCCCCCCAGCAAGTCTGCCAAGTCGTTGAGAGGGGCTGTCCAAGCAGGGTTTGCCCGTACGCCAAGTAGCATGCTCTTCGCTTGACACAACGTTGCGGTCTTGGTGGGGAAACGTGTGAATGAGACCACCCTCCTGATCGGGGTAGATGCGAATGCTTCCTGCCGGGTAGGAAACGTCTATAAGGGCAACCCACACCGTGTGCTCGGGAACGAAGTTCGAGGGCTGACCGGAGGTCAGTCGAAGCCGTACTGCCCACGAGGTCTCGGCAGGGACGAACTCCGGCAACGACGCGACTACTGCGCCGGGGACGACTGAAAGTCGATCCACCGCAATTCGGATAGTCTCAGGCAGCATGTCCACATGCAGGCCCCGCTAGGCGAACCGACCGGAACCTGGTGCCGCCGGGCCGGTCGGTGAGGTGAAGCCAGATTTCCTCCCTAAACCATTTTCCGGGGGCGGGGGGAACTTGGATCCAAACATCTTTCGCCAGAGATTGCCACTTTCCGTGCGGTCATCAGATTCGAAGGCCCGCCGCGATAGTTCTGCGCCAGCTTTCACCTGGTCGTAGAACGTGCGGAAGTCCTCGCCAGTGATCCGCTTGAACACATCATGCGATGGAACGCCGTAGTCTGGGAGTATCGGTTTTCCCTTGGTGAGCACCAAAGCGGAGTAGCAGTTGACGATCGCCTCCAGCGTTTTCACCACCCCCTCTGCCACGGACTCGATACCGTCGGGGCAATGTTCGCCCACAAGGCGTTCGAGTGGGAATCCCTTCGGGTGCACCGGATCTACGTAGTGCTCCAGTCGCCACCACTTGATGCACTTAACTACGTTGACGAAGTGGCTGTTGCATCTAGCACTCTTGTCGCGAGTCCAGCGAATCTGTTCGAGTGGATGGGTATCATCCCACTCGTCCACGTCTCGGTCCGGAATACGCAGTGACTGTACCTGCCATTCTGATTCGCATGCGGCTTGATCGAGCAGCAACTCCGCGTCGGTCCGCATGCGGTGTTCGGGGGCCAACCAGGACCGATGCAAGCGCCAGTCGCGTGCCTCGAGAATGTTCTGGTCAGTGGTGACCGCGTCCGATTGCAGGATGCCATATTCCTGCTCGGTGGGAGCAGACGTCGGAACGACGTCGAGTTCGACGTAGCTCATCTCGATCCCAAACGACCGACCTTGGCGACGCCATTTGCCATTGTAGTACTTATTCAGGAACGGCTCGAAGAGAGCTAGTGCGGAGTTAGGTGTGTACTCAGACTCATCTAGGTTGGTGACAATGATGATGTCGACATCCGAACGCTTATCACCTTTTGGTCGCAGAGCGGTGTATCGGCGGTAGCTGCCTTGCAGGAAGTCACTGACCAGAATTGGCTTAAGGTCCTCGTACGCGTTGAGGCGCTCGCGTAGGGTCTTGTGCCCGATGATTAATTGATCTCGCATCGCCTTCGTCGGCCGGATCTCCTGCAAAAACTTGTAGAAATCAGACTGAAGAATCATTAGGAACCTCAGGGGCGTTGTTGCGGGAGCTCGGCGCGTCCGGTAGCGAAAGGGAATGGCTGTACGACCCGTCCCACTCTATGCCGAAGTCGAACTCGTACATTTCAACCCGCCCAAGCGCTTCGCGCTGCTGGCCGATGAAGAACATCAGCGCGTTCGGGCATGCAAAGAAGATATGGGCACGAGCCGCACGGGATGGACGAGCTTCGGCGAGGACGCTAGGAAGCTGCGCGGCGAGCCGGTACGCTTGGTCTGGCCCCTTGATGCTCTGTGGAGAGGGGCCATCGACTGGAGTCACTGACACGAGACTGCCAACTTGGGGCGCTCCTTCCGATAAGAGAAACGCCTCGACATCCACACGCACGTCATGCGTGACCGACAGGCAGACGGCGACATCATGATGTTCCGCTGCAAGTTCGAACGTCTGGACGGTCCAAGTGGCGCCGCACTCGGCATCTGGCGAGGGCCTCCAGATCTCCAGGCTGGGTTTCTGGATTGGCGCGAGGTCCACCCCGGAGTTCCGGCTCAGCTCCCATCCAGCCAACAGCGCGAACGAGCCGTGGCACTCCAGGGCGATCGCATATGGAACGCCTCGTAGTCGTGCGCGACGGTCAGGATCGCCCAGGAAGGCAACTACCCGGGATGAGGCGGTGTGCCATGAGCCGCCCGCAGCCAGATGCCGACCCTCGAAGTTGTCCGATACACAGATGATCTCGTCGACCTCAGATTCAAGCCGTTCCGCAAAGCGGACGAAGCTGCGAACGCCAATCGCCGGAGTTCGAGAGTGACGGCTGGAGTCGTTGGTCAGAAGGCCCTCGCGCTCGCATAGCTCCCGAAATTCCGCCTCGTTGAAAGAGTTTGGACCGTTCATCAAGAACTGCTGGGTCAGGCTCTCGTACGGGCATGCGGAGCGATCGGCACTTGGGGTTTGCAGACCGACTGCCTCTAGCTTCGTGTAGACGTACGCCTTGAAGTCTCGGCGACCGAAGTGGTCGAGCTGAAGTCGCAACGTCTTTGCGAATGCCCTGAACGCGTCCTCTTCAAGCTTAAGGTGCGTTCGCCACCTCTCGCGCACCTTGCCAAGGTCTCCCCGGGGCCCATCATCAAAAAACTTCCGAGGCAGTTCGCCATCGTACTCGCGCAACAGATGCGCAAGCTTGTCGTCGTCCTTCCAGCGCCAGTTGGAAGCGAGATGCAGCCTGAAGCCGGCATGTTCGGACGCGAGTTTGGTGTAGGCGGAATAGAATCGCTGGAGCAGGGATGACCCCGCTTTGATGAAAGCTGGGTCGATCAAGGAGTCGGAACTGTACGAGTTCCGGTTGTCGACGTGGTACTTGAGTTGAAAGAAGTCAGCACTCACCATCCAGCCGCCGGCGTTGACGCCGGGCTTGCGATAGAACACTGCCACATCATCGACGCCATCAGCCTCATCGTGCTCTAGTACGACCCGTTCAACCATCGAGTTGGCTCGAAGAAGGTCGGCGGCTTGCCTCCAGAAGAACAACCCCTGGAAAACGTCACCCTCTGTTCTTGCCCCGACTTGGTTGAGTGCCATCTGTGTTGCCTTCCTCGCCGCTGCTTCAATGTTGTCACAGCTTGAACTCGTGCGCCCAACGCTGAATGGACGGATCCGCATAAGAAGTGCCTCGGCCCCGTTTTTGCCGCCTATCACCACTGCTGAAGGTTGGCGAGATGGCCAGATCCCTGTTGTGGCAATGGATTTCATAATACCCTGGCAAGACCCTGTCGCCATAGACGGATCCGCCTATAATCGTTCGCTATGATACAAAAGCCTGTTCCCGCGCCCCGAGCCCAGCCACTTGACATGAGCTAATAAGACCGGGATATCTTCACTTCGGGATTATACTCTTTTGGCAGACTAAGGCTATTGAAGTCTTTGCGCACCTTCCTAGTAAGTTTGTTGATTGCAAATGCAAGCTTGCGCACTTGCAACACATTGAACGTGATTGCAGCTCATCACCAAGCGATTGGCTGTGATTTTGACTTGCCGATCCTTCGAACGCCCGCCTAAACCGACGTGGAACTCTTGCCCAAAGGTGCATGCGAGTTTGCGGTCCGTGTTCAGTGCGTGTTT
>JBEISR010000082.1:0-1558 GCA_040375295.1 Planctomycetaceae bacterium | reverse complement strand
CCTGCTGTATCTGTCCGAATTCGTTGTCTGGGTTCGCCCCGATGTCTGGTTTTTTCGACGTCGCGGGCGCGGTTGGAAAGTGGTTGCTCGGGGTGGTCTTTTCACCACTCCGAGAGGGGCGTTGCACTGGGTATACCCGATCCCTGGCCTCAGTCATGCGTATTGTGTCCCCGTTCCGCAGCGGAATAGCGGTCCGCCTTCTTCGGATCCGGAGGAGCCTGGTGCAGTGGGCGATCCATTGGAGGCCATAGAGCGTCAACGGCAACGGGTGGAGAAGGCCTTTCAACCTCTCCGATGGGTCTCTTGGGGGCTCATGTCGTTGATCTGGGCTGGAGCGCCGGTCTTGCTCCAGTTTCAGGGCATCGGCCCCATGCTTTACGTGGTCGCGCCTGGGCTTGTCATCCTCATGGTCTCCAATGCGTGGATCTTGTATCGCGTCCACCGTCGCCTGTTTCCTGCCTCTGATGACGAGCGACTGCGATTAGTGCTCTCGGCCTGCCTATCGCCGTTGGCGGCGATTCGCTCCGCAGACTTGGCCCAAAAGGAGGCTGTGGCTGGATTTCATCCACTGGCCGTGGCTGCGGCATTGCCCCGTTTTCACGGTTGGGAGGCGCTGGCATCGGAAGAGTGGCGTCGCCTCAAGTACTCCGATTCCTCATGCCAGTTGGTCGAAAGTATCGGCCACTCCACGACATCCGTGGAAGCCTATGGAATAATGGGGGAGATTGAATCCTTGGCCCAACATCGAGGCATCAGCACGGCAAACTGGGACAAACCTCCCGCACGGGATGACCCGGCGAACTCCCAATATTGCCCGAGGTGCCGCAGTCAATTCACTCGCCAAGCTGTGACTTGTCACGACTGCCGGCTGTCGAAATTGTTGCCAATTCCTGATTGACCCTAGGGTCCGATGTTAGGCGCGGATCGATGCAACGTTGGTGAAGATCAGTGCAGGATGCACAGGTCGTGGCGATGAGCCATCAGATCGGCGTCTCGATCCAAAAACCAATCGAGCCGCGTCTCCGTTTCCTGGAGATCGATCTCTCGGGCCATGATGAGATAGGTGGCGTAATGGTTGCCCTCGGACTCCACCAACGACCGATAAAACCCGGAAAGCTCCGGTTCCGATTCCGAAAGGAATGCCGAAAGAATCTGAAATTTCTCGCAACTCCGGCCTTCAATCAGGGCGCAAACCACCAGGTGATCAATGGCTGATTCCCGCCGGCCTTGTCGGACGCCGCGCATCATCCCGGTGATCCATTCGCTGCGCTGAGGTTGTCCAAAGGGCCATCCGCGCCGCTCCAAAATCTGCAGCACCAGTTCAAAATGCTGAAGCTCCTCAATCGCAATTTGATTCAGAGCGTGCACCTTCGAAAAGAGTTCACGGTACTTCTCCAGCTGGATGGCTGTGGTGGCTGCCTTGCGCTCCAGATGGGCATGGTCCACCAGCAAATCCCCCAAGGAGCGGGTGACGCGTGGAGCCCACTCTGGATCCACCGAACGGCGCAGCATCAGCATGGCAACACCTTAACCAGAAGACCCAGCGCAGTTGAAGGTT
>JBEISR010000038.1:0-40571 GCA_040375295.1 Planctomycetaceae bacterium | reverse complement strand
GCTGGGCAATGGAGTGTCGGGATCGCGGGTTGCTGGGGCGAATGTGGCAACTAGCTGGTCGACGACTGCGTCGGGTCAGATCGTTGTCGGGGGAGTCACTTACTCGTCGGTTGGATCGATTGTTGGTGGTACGGGCATCGATACATTAACGGGGCCTGCTGTGGCGACCGAATGGGCAGTAACCGGTACAAACGCCGGTTCGATTCAATCGGGAACTGGAGTTGTATCTTTCGGTGGTGTTGAAAACCTAGTCGGCAATACGTCGAACGACCAGTTCCGAATGGAAGTGTTAGGTAGTCTTAGTGGAAGCCTGCAGGGCGGAGTCGGTGTGAATTCGCTGTCCTTCGCCGGATGGTCGAACCCAGTGGTGGTCAATTTGGCCAGCACGCTTGCTGGCAACGCGACTGCCATCGCCGGAGTCCTCTCTGGAATTCAGATCGTCGTGGGGGGGGCCGGCAACGATGTTCTGACAGCTTCCTCGGCCGCTTCCGTGCTTGTAGGATTGGACGGGGATGATCAATTGACGGGTGGTGGGCAGCGAGATCTTCTGATCGGTGGGATTGGGGCCGATCGGTTGGTCGCAAATGCCGGTGACGATATTCTGATCAGTGGAACTGTAGTATTCGAACAGAGTATTTCGGCGCTTCGTGACATTCATCTCGAGTGGACCTCGACGCGGATATTTAATCAGAGGGTCGCGAATCTGATGGGAACTGGGGCAATTCCCAGGCTCAACGGTGAGAGTTATTTGAATAACCATGCAGCAGATGCCGTCGTTGATACCGTGTTTGCTGATTTGGATTCGGATACGTTAACCGGAGGTTCCCAGCAGGATTGGTTCTTTGCCGATCTCTCGGAAGTGGTCGATTTGGTCAGTTCCGGTGCGAGTCCGGATCGTCGAGACGGGTGATCTGTGCGACGCTAGAGAGGCATGCCGACTTGATGATGGGAAGGCGAGCAACAAGTCGCCTCTGCTACTTCGTCCTTTCGATAGCGGCGATGAAGTCGGTTCGATGGGCGATTGGAATTGTCCCGACAGGCCGATACATTGATGCATCGTATTTGCAATCGATCACGGGGCGACTCGGTCTCTGCCAAAGCGATTGAAAGCAGCTGGACTGGTGCAGATGCTGTATCGATCGATTCGATTGGGAATGTAGGTCGATTGAGCCTATTGGAGTGGTATTGGAGGGAGCTTTGTTTCCGCTGGTGGTCAGCTTGTTCCGTGCTTCGTGGCGACATCGAAGAAACCTCTTCGTGACGGCTTTGATACTTCGACTTCTTTCCTTGGTCTTTCTTTGGCCACTTTTCGGATGGTTGATGCAGCGGCTGATCCAGACGTCAGGCCAGGATGCATTGACAGACCAGGAAATCGCCACCTTCGTGATGAGTCCGATAGGGTTGGTTGGTGCTTTGGGGATCGTAACGATTGGCGTCGGGATACTGGCGCTCGAGCAATCGAGCCTGATGCTTCAGGCGTTCGGTGCATTTGAGGGATACCGTGTGTCCCCCGTCCGGGCAGTGGTCTGGGGAATGAATCGATTTGGTTCTACTTTGCTGCTTTGTCTTCAGATCGTAATCCAAAGTCTTGCGATGCTGCTGCCGTTTGTCGCTGCGATTGCTGCTTTGGCCTGGTGGCTGCTGGGGGATGCGGACATCAACTACTATCTTACGGACCGACCGATCAAGTTCTGGCTGGCCCTTGGAAGTAGCTGCCTGTTGGCGTCGGCCGCCATCTGGGTGATCGCTCCAAGATTGGCCCCTTGGACGCTTGCTCTGCCGGTGCTTTTGATCACCGGTCAGTCGACGAAAAAGGCGATGCAAGAAAGTCGACAGATTGTCGGTTCGCGACGATGGGTCTTGGCGTTGCTTTGGGTAGTATGGCTGATCTTTCAGATTCTGCTCTCTTCGCTCTTCACTTCGCTTCTTTACGGAATCGCTCACTGGACCCTGGGTGCATCCTCACCCACGCTGACGTGGTTGGTACCTGCGCTGGGAGCTTTTTTTCTTCTTTGGTTGGTGATTGGCTTGATCTTATCGCTGTTCCAGTCGGTCAGTTTTGCTCTGCTGGTGGCTGGGCTCTATCGAGCATGGGGGTGGAGTGGCGTTCATGGGTCACAGATTCGCCAGGAGTATGGCGAGCTTTGGATGGACCATTTTTTCCGGCAGCAGTTGCGGGCCGAATCGATCCCGACTTCAGCAGCCGTTCGCGGAGTCGTGTTGGAGAAAAAGACAGATCCAATCGACCTGCTATCGCTCCGATGGCTCTGGTTCTTGGGAGCTGTCGGGATGTTGGCGGTCGCCGGAGGGCTTTGGCTTTTGGCCGCAAGTCGATCGACGGAGGACGGCATTGTCCTGGCGCATCGGGGCGCCGCTTCCGTGCGTCCGGAAAACACGCTCGCCTCTTTCGACAAGGCATGTGAGGACCTTGCAGATTATGTCGAGCTGGATGTGCAGGAGACCGCCGATGGTCAGGTGGTTGTCATGCACGATAGCGACTACATGAAAATTGCCGGGAACCCGCTGAAGGTTTGGGATGCAAAACTAGAACAGCTCATCCAAATCGACATCGGAACCCGTTTTTCTCCAGCCTACAGCGACCAGAGAACCCCGTTGCTGAAAGAAGCACTGCAATTGTGCAAGGGCCGAGCGAAAGTGGATATCGAACTGAAGTACTATGGCCACAATCAGCGCCTGGTGGAACGCGTTATCGAGATCGTCGAAGCGGAGGGAATGCAGGATCAAGTGGTTTTGATGTCGCTGTACCTCCCTTTTGTGGAAGAGCTGAAGCGATTCCGTCCCAAATGGACTGTGGGGCTACTTGCTGCAGTGGCCATTGGGGATCTTTCGAAGGCGCCCGCCGATTTCCTGGCGTTGAACACACGAAGTGTTGGTAGCGGGTTGATCGATCGAGCTCAACAGCGGGGAAAAAAGGTGTATGTCTGGACGATCGATCATCCGGTACTGATGGCCTACTACCTCGGAATGGGAGTTGACGGCATCATCACCAACCGGCCTGGAACCGCGAGACAGGTGATCGAACAGCTCCGGCAGTTGAGTCCCGCCCAAAGATTTCTGTTGAGCGTTTCGGTTCGATTGGGCCTGGTGCCTGCAGAAAGTACGACTGACCTCTCCGAAGCAGGGGCGTGATCGACGGGGGCTTGCGGTGATGGATGGCCACGATGACAAGTGAGACTCGATGTCAGCTGTCCGTGAGGATCCGCCACGAACGGAGGTGGGCGATGGGAGCCAGCAAGCAGATTTTGGCTGGGGTTTCGGCTGTCTGTTCGGCATTCATCTCGATGGGTGTCGAGGGCGGGAGCAAGTCCTCAGGCCAAGTCGTCGGTCCTGCGGGGCTTTTGTGGTGATCAATCCCATCCGGCAATCATCCAGTAGCGGAAAAGTTGCCATCTTATCGATCGTCGGCTGATGCCATTGCTGACTTCTTCACGCCGGAATACCAACAGAATCTCTTGCGGCGACCATTTTTTCGCAGGTGTCCAATGCCTTGGGAAAATCGTTCCTTGCACAAGTGGCAACACGGAAGAAGTCCTGTTTTTTGCGAGCCATGAGAGGGCTGCAGGTCTCTAATTCTCGGCTGCGGATACGGCAGTAGCGAACCATCGGTGCCGGGGAGTTGATGAGACGGGTTGGTGGATCGACGTTGACCTGCTTGTTAGTTGGAAGATTAATCGGGTTATGGGACGCATGCTTCTTCTATTGTGGTTTGCCCTCTCTACCTTGGCCGGAGAGAGTCTTTGTTGCTGTGCCCTGAGAGATTGGCTCAGCGATGGTGGATCGCTCTGCGCAGCCGACTTGCAAGAGGTCCCCCGCAGTTGTTGCAGAAAGCCAATAGATACAACTTCTACCCAGGATCAGGATAAAGAGCCTTCCAGCACGACGTTGCCCGGTCCCTGTTCTTGCTCTTATTGTCCGCCGATCGCTCTTTCGACCACGGCTGAAGAGAGTCCGCAAGCGACACTTCATGAGGGCTTGCGATGGCAATGGAGCGATTTTCTTCCCCAAGTGCATAGTGGCCAGAAGCTGATCGAGGTTATTCCTTCGAAGGGAACGGTGCTGCGATCAACTACCGAGCCGATGGCTGGCCGCATTCTTTGTGTTCTCTATTGCACGCTGCGGTGTTGAGTCTCATCGGATTCTTCTGATGTCGACCAGGCTGGCTAGCTGAACGTAAAGCCAGCAGGATTGTATTTCGTGCGATCGATATTTCTTGCGCAGCAATACCGCAGGAGATGGCGCGGAATTCTTCATCCAAGTTCAACCGATCACCGTCTATTTCGTGTCTGCACACGTCGGGAGGGATACCATGAAAAGGCATTTCAATTTCCTGCCATCTTCTATCGCCCTGCTCTCTTTGCTTGGCTGGACCATCGGTTGCCAGCACCAGGAGACGGCGTCCGAACGGAATCTACCGGCGCAGTCGGTACCGTTATCCAGCGAGAAATCTGGGATTGCAGTTGTGGAGGGAGAGCACGCGCACAAGCCCTCGGCGCACGGAGGCATCATCGTGCCGATCGGAAGTGATAGCTACCATGCCGAGGCGGTTTTTGAGCAGGGAGGGGCTCTACGACTTTATACCCTGGGCCGCGATGAAGCGCAGGTGATGGAAGTTGATGAGCAAACGCTGCAGGGATTCGTCAGGCAGGAAGGAATGCCAGACGCTCAGTCGATTGAACTGGCTCCCAATCCCCAGGCCGATGATCGAAAGGGCAAGACTTCGCTTTTCATCGGAAAACTGCCTGAATCGATGGTAGGGAAGAAAGTCGAAGTCACCATTCCATCGATTCGAATCGGGGAGGAGAGGTTTCGGCTTGGGTTCCAGTCCGTACCGGATTCCAGTGAACACCAGAATTCCGATGATCACCAGATGCCAGCGAAGGTGGCAGATGACCAGGAGAGGAAGCTCTATCTGACACCTGGAGGGAAATACACGCAGGCCGACATTGAAGCCAATGGCAACCAAGTGGCTTCTGCCAAGTTCGCCGGCATCAAGGCCCAGCACGATGCCAAGCCGCAGTCGGGTGATGCGCTTTGCCCGATTTCCATGACAAAAGCCAATCCGAAGTTTTCCTGGGTGATCGACGGAAAGACTTATGAGTTCTGTTGCCCGCCCTGCGTCGATGAATTCGTCGCCATGGCTAAGGAGACCCCTGAAAAGCTGTTACCACCCGAGGCGTATCGGAAGTGATGTTCCCTTGGATCGCAGCGGTTTGGGTGAACCCAGATGGATCTTTCGGTGCATCAGGAAGGATGTCATGCCTCATGAGGAATTGGCGATGCAAGGAATGGCCAGAGGCGTTTGTTCGAGCAAGAGTGGAGTTCGACAGCCTGAGGTCTAGGAAACGGCGATGGATGACTTTGGAAGAGCCGTCGAGCGATTGATTGGCACACGAAAGGAGGTTGCAGTGAAGTGGCCTGTTGACGGGAGTTGGTTTATGGAGAGATGTCGTATTGCGGTTTGCATTCCGGCTTTCCTTGCGTTTTCGTGGTCCGATGCAGTGGCTCACGAAGGCCATGCTCCCTTACCGTCAAAAGGGGCTGTTGTCGATTTGGATCGAGGGCTAGTCCAGCTCAGTCGCAAATCGCGAGAGGCACTCGACATTGCGACAACGCCAATCCAGCCAACGTCGTCGATCGATTCGTTGCTTGCCAGCGCGACGGTGGTATCCGCGCCGACAGGTCGAGCATTTGCTGTCAGTCGACTCCCGGGGCGTGTTGCCACGCTTCGGGTTCGTCCCGGAGATCAGGTAGAGGCAGGCGCCTTGCTGGGAGAGGTATTGAGTCCGGAGGTTGAACGGTTGCACCTGCAGGTGTGGAAATCGGTCAATGAGCTGGAGGTGGCCGACCGACTTTACCGGAGCGTAAAAGAAGCAGGGGGTGCCGTGGCGGAACGGGACGTACTTGCCGCTGAAGTCGAGGTGCAACAAGCACGTAATGCACTGGAACTGGCTAAGACAAAATGGCTTGCCTTAGGGTTACCTTCCGAGACGCTGGATCAGATTCTGGGAGGGATGCCGACGAAAACTCCGCTACTCCCTGTCACTGCCCCGATCGCCGGGACATTGTCCCATGCGGAACGATCGATTGGAGGGGTGATCGAGCCAGGGCAGCCGCTGTTTGAGCTGATCGACTTGTCGACCGTCTGGATTCGATTGGGCGTCCTGGAGAAGGACCTGATGCGGGTCCGCGAAGGGCAGCAGGTCGAAGTAAAGTTAGCGGCATTCCCCACGGAAAAAATTCCAGGAGAGATCGCCGTCGTCGGCAAGTCGCTAGCTGAGTCTGATCTGCTCAACGATGTCTGGTTGGTACATCGAAACCCTGCTGATCCCCATCGTCGTTTGCTGCCTGGGATGACGGGGGGCGCGAGGATTGCGGTCCCGCGTGCCACAGGGACATTAGCGATTCCAGCGAGCGCGTTGGTCGATCACGGTACGGACCGATTCGTTCTGGTGGAGGAGAGCCAGGCCAAGGAGGCTTCGGAGTATCGTCGGAAGAGCGTGGAGGTGGTGGCGGAGTCCGCCACAATGGTGGAGGTGCAATCGAAGGAACTCTACCCTGGAGACTTGGTTGTCTCGCGGGGAGCCCAGCAGCTCGGAGTCTTTTTTCTACCCGGTTCGGCTCGAATCTCGCCTGAATCTGCTCGTACCATGGGGCTGAAGATTGGCGTCGTCAAGCCGCAATCGATCGATTCGATTGTTTCTCTGCAGGCCACCGTCGACCTACCATCTACGCAGCGAGGGACGGCGGCAACCCGTCTCCCCGGCGTTCTTGTTTCTCTGGATGTACGAGTCGGCCAGGACGTGCAGGCAGGGGATGTCCTAGCGCACGTTTTCAGTATGGAGTTCCTGGATCTGCAACTGGACTTGCTGAAAGAGCAGTTGGCTAACGACTTGGCAGCCCGGGAATTGGCGCGGCTTCGAGAGGCGACGCAAGCGATCCCAAGAAGGCGGCTGATCGAAACAGAAGCGACGGTGGCGGCTTCTGCAAGTCGTCGTGAGAGTGTGCGAAGAGAACTGGAATTAGCAGGCCTCGAAGCGTCCAGGATTGAATCGCTCCTTCAGACACGACTGATCCAGTCCACTCTGCCGATTGTCGCACCTATCTCCGGGACAGTGGTGTCGCTGGACCGAGTCATTGGGCAGGCGCTGCGAGCGGACGAGAAGCTGTGCGAGCTGCACCAAAGCGGCAGGCCGTGGATTGAAAGTTATGCTCCGGAGAGTCTGGTGCCCACCCTGGCGCCTGGCCAGCTGGCAAGGATAAGGTTTCCAGGACTAAAGGAATTTGTCCTCACCGGCCGGGTGGCGCGCCAGAGCGGCGTCATTGATCCAGATCAACGAGGGATGGATTTCTGGATTGAATTGGATGAAGATCCACCGATTCCGCTGAGATACCGACAGATGGCGCAAGTTGCACTAGCTCTCGAAAGCAGTTCACCCATGCTGGCGGTTCCCAAATCGGCGATCGTGCGCGAAGGAAATCGCTCCTTCGTCTTCGTCAAACATGCCGCTACGTACGATCGTCGGGAAGTCCAGCTTGGGCTAGTCGACGATCGCCACGCTGAAGTGATCTCCGGTCTGCGGGAAGGCGAGTTGATTGCAATGACCGCCGCGGAGGAATTGAATGCCGCTTGGATGTCGGTGCGTTAGGAGCAGCCATGCTTGATTTTCTGATCGCCTGGTCTGTTCGGCATCGGTGGCTGGTGCTCCTTTCGGCCGTCGTCGTTACCATCGTGGGGCTTTTTCGTCTGCAGCAGATCCCCATCGATGTTTTTCCCGACCTGAACCGTCCAACTGCCACCCTATTGACCGAAGCTCCAGGCTTGGCTCCCGAAGAAGTGGAAGCCCTGGTGACTCGCCCGCTGGAGTATCAGCTGATTGGAGCCACCGGAGTCCGTCGCGTTCGATCGTCTTCAGGAATTGGTCTCTCGGTGATCTCCGTCGAGTTTGAGTGGGATACGGAGATCTATCGAGCTCGCCAGATGGTTTCCGAGAAGATTCAGCTGGCAAGGGATCGCCTTCCATCCGACGTACGGATCACATTGGCGCCGATTTCTTCCATTATGGGGGAGGTGATGATCCTTGGATTGCGCCCCGTTCGAATGGCTGGTTCGGAGTCTGAGCGGCTGGAACAGGCGATGCAATTGAGGACACTTGGCGAGTTTACGGTACGCAATCGGTTGCTGGCCGTCGATGGCGTTCCCCAAGTGACCGTTATGGGAGGTGTCCTGCGACAGTATCAGGTGATCACCTCGCCCGAACGCCTTGCGGCAGCCGGTGTGACTCTCGATCAATTGACGACAGCGGCTGAGCGATCCAATGGGATTGCTGGGGGTGGTGTCATGGAGCGGCAGCAGGAGGAGTCGCTGATCCGAATCCGTGCCCAGAGTGTCTCGTTAGAAGAGATCGCTCAGACACCGGTGGTCTGGCGTAAAGAAAGAGCATTGCGTATCCAGGACGTTGCCGATGTCCGTTTTGGAGGACCGGTTCGACGGGGCGATGGAGGGGTAAGGACACGTGGACTCGACGGTGTGGTCGGTGGCGATGCGGTGATCCTAGCAGTCCAGAAGCAACCAGGCGCCAACACGCTGCAACTGACCCCTCGCATCGATGCCGCTCTCGAATCCCTGCAGAAGGAATTGCCTCCCGATGTGATGATTGAGAAACAGCTGTTTCGCCAAGCAGATTTCATTCAATCGGCGATCGATAATGTCGTCGAAGCGATCCGAGATGGGGCGGTCTGGGTTGCACTTATCCTCCTTCTGTTTCTGGCGAATCTTCGCACCAGCTTCATCAAGTTAACCGCGATTCCCCTTTCGGTACTCACCACCATTCTTGTTTTCGATTACCTGGGCCTGACGATCAACACGATGACGTTGGGTGGGATTGCAGTGGCGATTGGTGAACTGGTTGATGATGCGATTGTGGATATCGAAAACATCTTTCGCCGATTGAAGGAAAACCGCCTTAGCAGCCATCCCAAGCCATCGATGCAGGTCGTCATGGAAGCTTCCAGCGAGGTGCGAAATTCCATCGTCTACGCCACCTTGATCGTCTGTCTGGTGGTATTGCCACTGTTCGTCCTTTCCGGGTTGGAAGGTCGAATGTTTGCGCCGCTGGCGCTCGCCTATGTCGTTTCCCTGTTTGCTTCCCTCGTCGTTTCCCTGACCGTTACCCCGGCTCTTGCTTCCATACTGCTCCCTTCCGCAGGATTCCTGAATCGTCCGAAGGACTCGCGATTCGTGCAGTGGCTGAAGTGGCTCGACGAAAAGGTGGTTCGATGGTCCCTCCGGCATCCTCGCAAAATCCTGATTAGCGCTGCTCTTCTTGCCTTCGGTTCCAAATTCCTTGTTCTCGCTATGGGTTCGGAATTTCTGCCTACCTTTCAAGAAGGAACATTGACGGTCAATGTGCAGACTCGACCGGGAACCAGCTTGGAGGAAAGCAAGAGAATCGCAGAGCGAACAGAGGCGCTGCTTTGGGAAATCCCCGAGGTCGCATCGATCGCTCGAAGGACGGGACGTGCGGAACAGGATGAGCATGCCGAAGGAGTCAATGCATCGGAGTTGGAAGTGCGTCTGGTCCCTCACCAGACGCCCAAGCCCGGTTGGGGAGCAGCGGTCCTGCGAGCTATTCCAGGGCTTCATCATCTGGGCGTTCTGACAAAAGGCAGGCCACATGGCCAAGTCATGGAAGAAGTACGAGAACGCGTCGCCTATCTTGCTAATGTTGCAATGAATGTGGGGCAGCCGATCAGCCATCGCCTGGATCACGTCATGAGCGGTGTTCGGGCCCAGATCGCCATCAAGGTGTTCGGTGAGGACCTCAGGGAGATGATCGCTGCCGCACACGATATCGAACACGAGGTGGCGGAAGTACCAGGAGTGGTCGACCTTCAGGTAGAACCGCAGGAAAACGTCAAACAGGTTCGGTTGGAGGTCGATCGGCAGGTTGCAGCGGAATACGGCCTGACGCCTGGCGAGGTAGCAAGGCTCCTGGAAACCGCCTACCGTGGCAGAAAGGTGTCGACCATTCTCGACCAAGATCGCTTCTTTGATCTAGTCGTTTGGTACGACGAAGCGTCTAGGAGCGACCGGGAGGCCATTGGACAGACCTTTCTCGATACTCCCTCCGGCCGGAAAGTTGCTCTCTCGCAGGTCGCTCGCGTCCTGGATGCTCGAGGGCCAAATGTCGTCCATCATGAGAACATGGAAAGACGCGTCGTAGTCAGTTGCAACGTCCAGGGGCGTGATCTTGGAAGCACGGTCGCAGAGATTCGCCAGGCGATTGCCGAGGTGGAGAGCAATCTGAGCCGCGGCGCTGGGCCGATGCGAATCGAATTGGGTGGTCAATTCGAAGCGCAGCAGGAGGCAAACCGGATGCTCTTCTGGCTGTTCTGGGCAGTGCTGCTGGGCGTTTTCCTACTTCTCTGGAAGTGTCTCTCTTCCTGGGTCGCTTCGCTTCTAGTCCTGCTCATTCATATCCCGCTGGCAGCACTTGGTTCCATCGCTGCATTGCTCTGGATGAACCGCCCCTCCTTCGAGTCGCTTGCAGCGGCCTCCTGGTGGCAGTGGCCCGAAGTCTGGGCCTCCGCCACGACCCTCTCAGTTGCTCACTGGGTTGGCTTCATCACACTGATCGGCATCGTCAGTCGCAACGGCATCATGATGATTGCCCACTACATCCACCTTCAGCGTTATGAAGGGGAATCGTTTGGCGACGAGATGATCGTGCGTGGAACGCTGGAACGACTGACGCCAGTGCTGATGACGGCGCTGACGGCGATCCTGGGGTTGATCCCTCTGGCGCTTGGGGCTGGACAGACCGGAAAGGAGATTCTCCACCCGCTGGCGATCGTCGTCATCGGTGGTCTGATCGATGCGACGTTGATGGACCAAGTCGTCACTCCAGCCGCCTTCAAACTGTTCGGCCGGCATGTCTACCGCAGCAAGAAGGAAACAGCAGCAACCTGATAAGCAAGCAGACTTTTTCATCGATCGAGTGCTGCCTTCTTCGATGTCGGTCCGACTTGACCCAACCATCCTTCCCATCTGGCCATGCTGGATGGAATGATCCGGATCCATTCTCCGTTTCGGCTTCTCCTGCATCGATCGATTAATTGCAGACTCTGGAGAAACTGTGAGGATGCCAGTGGGATCAAAAGCTTCTTTTTCCGGGAATTCCGACGATCTTGAACCACTGTCTTGTCTAATGAACCTTGGCTCCGAACCAGGGAAGTCTCGAATCTGCTTCGTGGAAAATTGTTGATGGAACCCAAAGCGCGCGGTAAAGGCAACTTTATATCTCTATTCTCGGCCTACATATCAGGACGAACGTTTTTCAGCGTCACTCCTTTTCTGGTTGCAATTGCCTGTCGGCTCGCGATGCCACAATCGTTCCATTGGTTTGAAGTGCTTGCGATGCTGAGCTTTTTTCTCTTATGGCCCACCCTGGAGCTGGCAGTGCATCGCGTCATGCACGAATGGACTTGGACAGCTACCTACAAACGACACAAGCATCACCATGCCCACCCCAACTCGCTGGAAGTCCTTGGAACCTACCTCTTCTACAACCTTGTACCACTTCCCTGGCTCTATCTTGGTTGGGCAGTTGCGGGGTCCATCTGCATGGCATTCCTCTTCGCCATCATGGTCTATGAGTTCGTTCATTTCTCCGTTCATTATCCCTACCGACCTATCACCCGATGGGGAAGAAAAGTTCGCGAAAATCACCTTCTCCATCATCGCAACCCCGCAGAACGGCTTGGTGTGGTGTTTCCCGCATGGCGTGAGGCACCGGTGAAAGGTGAGTTGTAAGCAACGATAGATCGATGCTCCCAAGGGCGGAAGTTCATCCAGGATTCCCGCGAGCTGTCGCAGGCGTTCGATCGATGCTCCACCAATACCGCTGGCGATCGGCTCAAACTCTGGAAATGCACTGCCCAAAGGCGGTTGGCTGATGGAAGAGGAGAGTGAACCATCGTTTGGCTCTACCGCCGAGGACTGCGCGGGATCGTCGGTTCCAGGTGGAGGAGTTACGGGGCCATCGCAATCTTCCGGTAATGATCGCAACGAGTTACCCCGGGCCTCGATTCTCGACTGCGACCGGATTGATCGGCGAAGTAGTCGTCGTCGGGCCATCGCTCATGACACCCATCCATTCACCTTCACCAAAAAAGCCACTTCGAATCGTCCCGTGACGATCTGCGGCATCTGCTTTGACAACTCCTGGCTAAGGATCTCTCCAATTGGTGTGTCGATGGCAATGGAGTCCACCGCGATCCTCAACGATTCACTTTCTAGTGTAGGAGGCAGGCTGTGGCCTACCAGTGAAGTTTGGCACTTCCTAGTCGCCATCCATTGAAATGCCAGGCCGTTGCCGAAGCGGGAAGCCGGCCGGCATGTTGCTATTTGCCTCAAGTTGGATGGTCCAGAAAGACCAATTCGTAAGGGACTTTGCGTTGGCAAAGGCTACGGAGAGCCTCCAGATGCAGGGTAAGCACTAGTCCACCCGCAGGCCGGGCAGCGTCAAAGCGTCGCATGTTCAGGGCTGGCTGTTGGAGGCAGGTTCTTTAGCAGGTTCCTGCCGAGTAACGATCGGAACATACCCCACCTCAAGGCCAGCTGGTGGCGTCACGATCAGCGCTGGATCGAGTTCTGCAAGCTGCCCACTATCTGGAGGTGCCAAGTACTCGCGATCGCGTGTCCAGTGGCGATGCAACAGCTCCACACGTCGCTGCAACTCCTCCCGCTCCGGATCGGTCATGTCGGCGTGAAAGAGCGCTGGCTGGTCAGCAAATCGGTACCAGGAATAGGTTACCAAGCTGCCGTCACCCAACTGTTGGGTAAAGGGGCCAGCCACAGGGCCAGGCTTCTTCCAACTGCTGTCGGAATCCTCAGGAGTCTCATAAATCTTCGGAGTATCCCTGCTTGCGCGTTGGAATCGAAACTCGGCAAGGCCGGTCTCTGCGGGCACTTCATTGGCCGCAACGGGGATCCATAAAGGCTTCTGCTGATCGTCCATTCCCAGCCGGAAGAACTCCGGCAGGACGATCAATTCTCCTGAGTCACTTGCAACCCGCTGGGTCGCTTCAGGGCTCCATCGATATCCGAAGGTTTTTGGGCTGGCAGCGAAAGGAGTTGCGAAACGGGACCAGGCCACCGGCTGTTTTTCATCCTTTTTGGTTCCATCGGCGTAGATCTTCCAGGTCGCTCCGCCGCGGCCTGGGAAAGAATGCAATACCGCGCCCGCTTCATCCACTAGACCAGTGGCTACGTCACCGCCGGCGAACCATGCTTCCACCGAATCCCAAAGCGCCTTTTGATCGTACGAGGTGATACGGTGCACCAGAGAGGAGCTTCCGTCTTCACTGCAGGGGAACTGCGTTGGGGTGATCTTCGCGTAGGTGACCCCCTCGGAATCGGTTGCGATCACGCAGGGAATATGCTGTGTCTCCATCTGTAGGGCACGATTCGGATTGGAGGGGCGGCTGTCGAGCAGTCGACCGGCAAGTCGTGGATCCTTGACGGCATGCTGCGACCAAAAGAAAGGGGTGAAGAAGGTGACTGGACCCTTGAAGTTTCCTGTGTTGAGAAAAAGAGTCCAGCACTGGTTGCCAGTGGGGACTGATTCCCCCCCGGTTTTCTCCTTCGCATCGGTCAGTGGAAGAGGCATGTATCCATAGCCAAACCATTGGCCTCGAGTCCCTTGCTTGAGATTCAATCCGTCGGGTGGCCACAGCACCCAGGGACTTAGCTGAGCGACAGCGTACTTACCGTTGGGGTTCTTCCAGTCCCTCCCCTTCCCTGCCCCGGGACCATTTGCCCATTCGGCGAAATTGGGAGCCACACCTCCCATGATGAACTTCGGCGTTTCGGTGGCGTACTCGGTATCGCGCCACCATCCCAAACCCCCTTCGATATCCGAGTACATCTTTTCTAGCGGCTCGCCAATCGGTTGAGCGAACATCCAGGTGCCGGGCAATCCGGACTGGAATCGCTGGCCTGGATACTGCTTGAGCAGTGGCCAGGCGGCGATATACATCGAAAATCCAGCTCCATACGAATCTGGCACTTTGTCGTTGGGTACTAGCAGGTAACCGGCCATCTCCCCCTGCTGGATGTTTTGAGCGTTCAATGGCGAGAGCCGCAACAGCAGCAGCGCCGTAAAAAACCAGCGGAAGCAATCGAACATGAAATCGCTTTCGGGAAAGTTGGTGATTGGTCGACTTGGTTCCAGGATAGACGATCCTGCGAAGCCGGGTGTAGGAAGAGCATCATCAAAACCGACCGAACGGATCGGAGACCCCGGAACGTTAGTGATGCCGAATCATGACCTGCGATACACCCTAGCGGTCGCGATCTCCATCGGTCGAACGAACTACTTGGGTGCGGGATGGAGCGAGTCGGCACGCGACTTATCTGTAAAAAACTCCCAAACTCGTTCGGCTCCAGAGAACGAGCGGATGGGTTGGTTGCCGTCGCGTCGAGTTCGAGCTCCCGGCCAGCCATGCCCACCGGCCGAATCGATGACCACTTCGGTGACGGCCCCTCCATCGGTCGCTTCGTAACTTTTGGTGGTAACCGTGCCAGCGACGGAAACCAACGGCTCGGATAGGGATGCGTTGGCAGACACCCAAAACTTGGCTACTTCATCTATCGATTTGAATGGGGCTTGCTGGCCGCGCCGTACTATCGGATTGCGGCTCATTCCCCCCTCGATCGGCACCTCCTCATCTTTCGCGCCGTTGATGATCAGGATCGGGAGGGGTGTGGCAGGTTTGGTATCGAAGGAAAACATCGACGCTACGACTGGGGCGATGGCGGCCAGCTTCTGAGGACGTTGGACGGCGTAGACGTAGGTCATCATGCCACCATTGGACCCACCGGTCATGTAGATGCGGTTGGGGTCTGCGCCATGCTTGTCGATCAGCCGATCGATCAGCTGATCGAAGTAGGCGATATCGTCGGCACCTTGTACCATGCGTCGCATGAGGTAACCGGTATTCCATGCGTGGCGGCCGCCTCCGAAATCAGTTCCTTCGGCATACACAACCATAAAGCCCTTTGCCTTGGCGATAGGGTCAAACCCGGAGTTGGCCTGCATGACCTCTGCACTTCCCATCCCACCGTGAAGTACCAGCACCGCTGGTCGTTTGCTGCCATCGGTTGGGGCATGGACCACGACCGCACGGCGACTTTGTCCCTTCACCTCCAGTTGGATTTCCAAGTCCGCCTTCCGGATGGGAGCCGACGGGTTAGCCTGCGGAGCCTCCGAGAATGCCAAACGATAAAACTCCCAATTCGAATCCCCGAGGGCTTCGAGCGTTTTCATTGGATTGTGATCGACTCCCGGAAGGACTTGCCATTGATGCGGGATCGACAGTTTCTCAAGGTGCTGATGAAAGCTCTCATTTGCAGCGAATGTTTCATCCTGATCGCCGCAAACCAATCGGATTCGCGAACCTTCAGCCAACTGGCGGGCGTTCTCTTCAGCCAGCCGTCGGGGGCTGACGAGAGTGAAATAGTCCGGGTCGCCACCGTACACTCGCTGCAGCACTTCAGCGGCTCGGCGCTGGCCGGCTCGCGGTGCATCCAAAAGATTGGGCTGTAGTGGGCCTCCACCCATGATGGAGACAGAGGCGAATAGATCGGGATACTTGAACCCCAGTCGTGCAGCACCATAGCCCCCCATGCTGTAGCCATCCAGTAGCCTCCCGTGGCGGTCGGCAATGGTGCGATAGGTGGTATCGACGTGGGGCAGCAGCTCTTGGATGAGGATGGTCTCCAGTGGTGCCGATCCATCTTTCCAGTCGACATACATTCCGTTGGGCAATCCATTAACGAAAACGACTAGACATGGAGGGGTTTTTCCAGCCCGGATCGCCGCATCAAACGTCGCTGCGACCTTGGGTATACCGGGCAAGCCACCTCCCGACCCATGCAGCCAGTAGATCACCGGAAAACGTTGGGTTGTTTGCTGCTGATAGATTTCGGGGCGGTAAAGATGGTAACTGATCTTCGTCTTCGCGGCGGCGCTTTCCATCGTATGGAACGATACGCGAGGGGCCTCCACCGCGCTGGTGACCCAGGGGATTTCGCTGGTGTCCGACGCGGGCGGCTGGGGCGATCTGGCGGGCGCGATCGAACATTCTGGCATGAGGAGCACGATTGGGAAAAATAGAGCGGTAAGGCATCTCGTGACATCACCTCTCATAATCTCAGGCTCCTTGGAATGTTTGAATGTCGTTGGACGATAGGTTGGGTTGCAGCGACGGCAGAGAAATCCGAAAGCGATATTGCCAGCTGTCCGAAACTTCGAGCGTAGAATCCCGCGTTCATTGAGGACTCAGGCATGGTGGCAGCGCCTCTTGTAGCGACGCGGTTACTTCCGCTGAAGCTTGCCTTGGCTGCCGATCCAATCCGACGAGGCTTCACCATCGAGCCACGCTTTTGCATCGGCATCCTTTTTAAGGAATGCATCGAGGAAAGCGAGACTAAGCGTCTTGGTGAGGACGGGTGCATCAGCACCACCACGAAGACCGCGAAGTCTTCCACCGAAGGCGACATGGTTTGCTCCTTCAATGACCAGCAGGTACTTATCTCCCGGAGGACTCCGCTCGAAGGGAACCATCTTCGTCTGGAAATCCCCCATTCTCTCCCCAGGCCGTTCGGGCGCCGATCGATCGCGCGTTCCGGTGATATGCAGCGCAGGGACCTTCGCTTCGCTCCAGCTTTCCGAAGTCAAACCGAAATTCCCGCTTTCACCCTGCGCTGAAATCGGCACAACGCACTTGACCCTCCGGTCTGAAAGGTTTGTCAGTTGGTCATCGACCATCGTCTTCACGCCACCATGACACTGAGCCACATAGGCACCGAAGGAATGGCCAGCGACGGCGATGGCATCTCGATTCAGTTTGCCTTTCAGATCAGGTACTTGAGATTCCAGTTGATCGAGCGAATCGAGGATGCTGGTGATGTCTTGGACGCGACCGATTCTGCCGCCTCCGATCAGCGCACCAAGCGTTCCGCCGGCGGCGCGACGCTGCGAGGATTGCCCCCGACTGTCGCCACCACGTGCATCGGCATGATTGGGATGGATCACGATGTAGCCGTGGCTTGCCCAGTGATCGCTGGCGATTCCAAAGGCCTCCTTGTTGGCGAGTGCTCCATGGCTGAAGACGACGATCGGAAAGGGGCCCTCCCCATCGGGATAGCGCACCAGCACATCGAGTGTCTTATCTCGCGAATCATCCTTCAACTGGACACTGGATGCCAGGAGAACACTGCGGGTGCCTCGGTCCGCATATTTCGGACTTTGGGCCATGAGCTGGCTGCAAAGGATGATCCCGATCAGGCCACTGAGGAGATGGTGAGTCATGGTGAGCATGTTCCCTCCGTACGGGTACGATTCGTTTGAACTCCCAGTCCGCATTCCCGTCGTCGCGTCGGCTCTCCATTGAGACGGGGTATCGACAAAAAAAGTCCCATTCAGGAATTCCGTCGGTCAGTCAGTTCCTCGGCTCTTTGCACTATTGGGTCGCTCTTAGGCGGAATCAGGGATCCTGGGATTGCGGCGCATTCCTTCGCCGTTGGACATCGATTCGAAACTCGTCCCATGTCACCCAGCCATTTCCGTCGGTGTCGATTTCTTGAAACCTTTCTGGCTGCGGCGACTCCTCCCGAGTCAGATTTCCGTCACCATCCTTGTCGGCATTGCGGAAGGCCTGTTCGGCCCGCGGCATGCGCTGCCGCGGCCGGCGATTTGGGTTGGGCGGGTTGGGATTGCCTCCTTGGGGCGCATTCCTCTGTTCCTGTCGTCCCCATCTTGGTGGTTGAACTCCCTCGGCCCAGGACGCAAATGTACTCTGGAGTTCCTTCAGCTTTTCGGGATGGTTTGCAGCCAGATTGTTCGCTTCGCTGAGATCCTCGTGCAGGTCAAACAGCATTGTCCCACCCTGTTGCGGCAGGTGCAGAAGTTTCCAATGACCGCTGCGCACTGCGTAGCTGCCGCCAGCCCGCCAGAAAAGATTCTCATGCGGTGAGCCATCTAGTTGGCCAGTGATAAACGGTAGCAGATTCACACCATCCAGCCCCCTGCTGGAATCTTCTGCAGCGCCGGCTTTGGAGGCACGGGGTATGGGGGCACCCACTGACGATGCGGACTGTCGCGCATCCTCCGTCAGCAGTCCGGCGGCTGCAAGCGCGGTGGCATGGCAATCAAAGCCCATGACCGGATGGTGATAGATCTGCCCTGCAGGAATGCGTCCCTTCCACTGCATGACGAAGGGAACGCGGATCCCTCCCTCAAAGAGTTGCCCCTTGAAGCCGCGAAGAGGATCGTTTCGCGAGGTAATCAGCTGTGTTGGCCCGCCATTGTCGCTGTAAAAGAAGACCAGTGTGTTCTCCTCTTCTCCCAGCTCCTTCACCTTCTCCATCACGCGACCGATGGCCACGTCGAGTGCGGTTAGCATCCCCGCAAACGTCTTTCGTTTGCCCTGGAGCTCTGGGAATCGACTCTCGTAGGGATTGGCATCCATCGGGGAATGCACTGCATTGAACGCTAGATAGAGAAAGAACGGTTTGTCTTTGCTCCGCTCGATAAAACTCACTGCCTCATCGGCAAATTGATCGGTCAAATACTTTTCCGGCTGCGTTGGTTGACCATTCCGTACGATCCGATTCCCAGCTGGTCCCAATGGCCGGTAGGAATGAGCCCCTCCCAGGAATCCGTAGTGGTAGTCAAATCCGCGCTGGTCCGGTCGCATTCCATCCTGAAACCCAATA
Source organism: Planctomycetaceae bacterium (assembly GCA_040375295.1). Lineage (GTDB taxonomy): Bacteria > Planctomycetota > Planctomycetia > Pirellulales > Pirellulaceae > JBEISR01. The sequence continues at coordinate 21,769 of JBEISR010000038.1, read as the reverse complement.
TGCCATTTACCGACCATGCCGGTGGCATAGCCGGCTTGTTGGAGTTTTTCCGGGAGCGATGGGATATTGCGAGGGAGTCCGAATTCCGGGTTGGCGGATGCTTCCGGGCCAGGGTTGAATTCGAAACCAAATCGATGCTGATACATGCCGCTCATCAAGGCCGCCCTCGTGGGAGCGCAGACGCAATGGCCCGCGTAGCCATCGGTGAATCGGACTCCGTTGTGGGCAATAGCGTCGATACTTGGCGTCGGTATGTCTTTGCAACCATTGACGCCGATCTCTGCGTACCCGAGATCATCCGCCAAAAAAAGGATGATGTTAGGTCGATCCGCAGCGACCGCCGCGCTGGAAACCAACTCGATGAACCCATAGATCGAGGTGAGGAAAGCAATCAGATATCGCGCCGTCAGAACACTCGGGATCGAGAGGAAATGAAGCATTGTTCGGCGTCCTGATATCGGCTGTGGATTCGGTGAGGAACGAACTCGTTGACTAGCAATATTTCGATGGATTCGCTATTCCATCGGAATCCTGCAATCTAAGAAGTTCATCCTACCGAATCGTGGCTCACGGCTGGGGCGACCGAAGTATCTCTGGCAATTTCTGAAGCTCCTGTCGACTCAATTCCCCATCTCCGTCGGTATCTAGTCGATCGAAGAGCGTCGACGATGCGGCAGCGTTATCTGGATACTTTGCACGTACTTCGTCCCGTGTCACGGCGCCATCCCTATCGGTATCCAGTTGTCGAAAGAGGGCAGCGTTCGCTCGGTTCGATTCCGAATTCGATCCTCCTGGGAAATTTCGAAAGGCACCAAGTAGTCGATTGCGTGGCGAAAGCGGGTCTGGATCGCCTGGCTTGGCACCCGGGACCACATACTCGACATACCCCAAATGCATTTCCTCGTAGGTTTGAGGTCCCCAGCGGACTTCTCTGGATGGGTCGGGATTGGCCGGATTGTCGTTGCTGTTGTCATACCATGCGGTGAACTGCAGTGTGTCACCCGCACGGGCAGAGACCGGTTCCGCAAAGCGATAAAGTAGCTGCCAGTTGAAGTCGTATCGGGGGACATCCAGGAGCGTTTGGGATTGGCCGTTGGAGATCAATTCGTAACGAGCTGCCTTGCCTCGTAGGTGCATATGGGGAAGGAAAGCGAGTATCTCGACATCGGCAGGAAGATTTCGGATCGTTCCAACCACCGGATGATTGGCGGCGCCGGGCGGAATCCGAAATCCACGATTCACTATCCCTGCGACGCGTACTTCGTGTTGTGGTTCCCTCTTGGCAAAGACCATCCCGATGCGCGTACGGTCCTCAGTGGCCGTTCCGTTGGGTGTGTAGTGCATCTGAAAACGGAGCCTTGCCCCTTTTGGAATTCGTTTGGCATATCCCTCCGGGTAGATCAGAGTGCTGTTGCCGGGGACATACACACCCCAGTAACCTCCCCTTTCATCTGCCGCATCATCGAGAGTTCCCTCCGCTTCTTTGGCACTCTGGACAAAGACCAGCACATGGTGCACGACGGACGGATTGCCAGGCTGCACTTCGATTGCCTGGACCCACCGATCCTCCTCCAGCTGGGTTTCCACGACAATATTTTGGTATGGCATGGTACCGGTTGCCTTCACCGGGAATGGCTTGGCGAATTGGAATACAGCATCCGGCTTTCCAATCAGCCAGCCATCTGTGAAGCTCTTCTGGGCAGGAGATTGACTGGGATCGCCAGCGGGCATTCCTTGGTCAACCCAATCCAGCAACTGCTTCTTTTCGGAGCTGGAAAGCGAACGGTCGTTGATCCAGGGGGAAACGCTATGGGACTTGTCGGTTGCAGCGAACCAAGGTGGCATAGCGCCACGATCAACTACTTCGCGAACCATTGCTGCATGCGCGACCGCATCGTCGTAGGAATCAAGCCGGAAGGGCCCGACGCCTCCTGCGCGATGGCATTCGATGCAGTGCCGCTGAAGGAGCCTCGCGATTTGGTTGTGGTAGGTTACCTCCGAGTTGGTTGGGGGGGCCTTTGAGTGATCCAGCCTGCAACCGGGGGCCAGGGTCGCCGAGATAAGAATCGTGCGATGATCCAGCGTGGCTTCCAACGCGTTCCGGAGATAGGTCGATCGAGGTGCATCGATGGAATAGCCTAACCCATATTGGTCGTCGATCGCCCCGTGATAGAGAATCGTGTGAGATCGATCCAGCAGAAAGACATCGGTTGTGCTGGTCGCTCCGAGATGGGTCGCCAGAGCCGAATCCCGATCGATAAGGTACTGGATCTCTGATCCGAATCGCCCCACCGCCTCTTTCATCTGCGCTGGTGAATCGGTGGCGATGCAGTTGACCAGAACAAAGCCAACGCCGTGGGATGAGAACTCCTGATGCAGTGCCAACAGTGTCGGCAGGTACTTTCTACTGATCGGGCAACTGGTGCTGGTGAAGGCGATGATCGTCCACTGGCTGTCAGAGACTTCATGAAGTTTTTTTGCTGCTCCCTGGAGGTCGACCAATTCGATGTCCTGAACAAACTTGCCGATTCCATGCTCCCCAGGACTCAAAAGTCTGGGGCCCTCGCGCACGGGGACGTCTGTCGGTTCGGAAGGCTCTGGAGCTTTCGCTTCTTCCTTCGGTGCGATTTGAGTTGTGTCACCACCCATCCGCCCTCGAAGCCGCGACCTACCAGCTGTCCGTCTTGCTTCCTCCAGAGTGATATCACCGCTGCCATCGGCATCAAAAATCCGAAAAAGAGCCGCTTGAGGCAATTCGTCCGTTGTCACCATGCCGTCGCGATTGGCATCCAGTTGCTGGAAGCGTTTTTCTATCTCCTCTTGCGCTTCGGCTTTACTAGCAAGTAGCAGGCCAAGAACCATTGCCATCCCGAAGAGATTCCCGATCGACGGAATGATTCGGATGTACACAGTCCGCCCCGAGGGCCCTGGATTGGGGTGCGGCTTGCGTCGTGAAGCAGAACTCATCTCTGAATCCTCTCAAAGCTTCGTTCATCTTACTCGAGGAGGGGCAACCTACTTCGCTGATAGGCTTTCGTTGCCAAAGACCATCGTCTTAGGGTCTTTGGGTTCGTAGTTTGGCCATGTTGGAAGTCCAGAGCCATTGGGGTCTCCATCCCGCATGAAGTGGATCCAGTACTCCATCATCGCGTGGCTGATTTTCCTCCCCTGCTCGGACTCCTCCACCGGTTGGGAATCATCTTCGCGATCACCTGCACCCGGACGGTTTCCGCCGCCTCGGCGCAGCCGAGCCGCATTTCCAGCAGCCTGTTCGTTTCGAAACCCGTACTGTGCGGCGATCGATTGGCCGATGGTGCCGAAGGAGTAGGCGACACTTTCGCCATGCATTGCAGCATTGCGGCTGGAGCGGGCTTGAGGAGGGACGAAAGTCAATTGAAACATCCAGACCTGCTGTCCAGCCCGGACCATCTCATCCGCAAGCTTGCGCTGAAACCCGAAGGCGCCACCAGTCGCTACTTCATCCCCGAACTGTCTCGCTCCCGATTCTCCGTTGGCCGAGCCAATCAAGACAGGGACTCTTGCCTGTTTCCCTCGCGTGAAAGATTCCTCGGGCGAACTCGTTACCAACCGGCCATCGATAATCGGTTTGACTGGGAGATTCAATTCTCGAATCGACCCAACACCAACCGCCAACTGCTCCGCCGAGGCTCGCCGCAATTGCTCGAAATTCGACGGGTCGTCCATTCCTAAAGATTTAGCCAGTCTGATCCCCGCTGCTTCTGCTTCGGTAAGAGTCTGAATGTTGCGGATGCCACCGCTGCTATGGAGGATCGCTTTGTGAAACAATCCCTGAGCCTGTGGGATACCCATCAAGAACAGGCAACTGGTTCCGCCAGCAGACGATCCAGAGATGGTGACATTGCCCGGATCTCCACCGAATGCAGCGATATTCTCCTTGGTCCACCGGAGGGCGGCGATCATATCCAGGAGGCAGTAGTTCCCAAGCGGCTCGTCGGGTTTGCTCTCCGCCGTCAGGGCTGGATGGGCGAAGAGCCCAAGTGAGCCCAGCCGATAATTGATCGTCACGACAACCGCACCTCGCTTGGCCAGTTCGCGGCCATCGTATCGGGGCTGAGCCCCAGATCCTTGAAGAAAGGCGCCGCCGTGAATCCAGAAGAGCACCGGGAGTTTGGACTGGGCTGTCGCATCCACAGGGGTCCAGATATTGAGAAAGAGGCAGTCCTCGCTCTGCTGGCTACGAGGCGTGAACGCTTCACCTTGAAGAGCCGGCGCGCCGAAATCGATCGCTTGGCGGACGCCCTCCCAAGACGCCGGTGGTCCTGGAGCATGCCATCGTCCATCGCCGATTGGGGAGGATGCATAGGGAATCCCTCGAAAAATTCTTACCCCTTCCCGTTGCTCGCCCTGCACTTGTCCCTCTGTGATCCGGACGGGGTCTGTCCTGATGACTCCAGCACCTTCTTGGCGGCTTTGCGACTGTTGATCCGTCGGCTTTTCGGACTGACGCGGGGATCGTTTGCCACCGGGAAGCATTCGGTCTCCTGCGCGGCCAGGGCGGTTTTCATCTGGCATCGCCGCACCGGACTGTCTGCTCTTTCCCCTGCGGCCCATCTGGTTCTTTAGTTCACTGAAGCCGGCATACTCCGACTGCGTCAGTGCGCCATCCCGATCGGTATCCAGCCGATCAAATAATCGATCGGCAAGTTCCGGTCGGCTGGCAAAGGCAGAAGACTTTCCAAATTGACGAGCGAAAGCGGCTCGCGTTATTTTATTCGCATCGCCCGCAAGCCAATGGAAGTCTGCACCACCCTGGCCTCGATCGGGGGACACCTTCTTGTCGGGCCGTTCTTCAGTTGGAGGCTCATCAGGTCCGGTTCGGGGCTCTCCATCCGACTGAAGATCCTCCTGGGGAGCGTTAGACGATGTCGCTTCGCTTTCCAGATCCTGGCGAGCAAACTGACTGGTAAAAAATGCGATGATCGCCTGTCGCGCTTTCTGTTCCTCTTCTGCTTCTTCTGGACTTTTTTGGCCGCGAAGATCGCGTGCGGCACTGACGGTACGAGCCCAGTAGAAACCATGGGGACTTTTGTCGGCAGTGTATACCTGCACTTCCTTGTTCGACTTCTGCATCCGCACAATCATCGGTTCGATCAGCACGTGTGGGGCTTGATCATCCCCGCGACTGGTGACGAAAAGGGTTGGGATGACGATTTTTTCCGCATTCGCCTCGATCGAATGCTCGGTGATGAACGCCATCGCTTGCTCTCTGGTCAGCCCTCGCCCTCGCTGCATGCCGTTGAAGATTCGCTTGCCGTTGAGCAGCAGGTCTTCCCTCGCTTTTGATGGAACCAGGGAAAGCGGCGGGGAGTTGGGATCACCGGTCATGTAGACAATCGGATCGGTCATCCAAGGAGAACCGACTGCTACGCAGAGAAATTCGTCACCCATTTTTTCAGCTGCGACCAGTGCTAGATGCCCACCGTGACTTCCTCCAACCACCCCGATGCGCTGGGGATCGATTTTCGGTAACGTCTTGGCGAAGCGGATCCCTGCGACGACATCTTCCTGTTCCATCCCAAACAAAGCTCCGTTGCCAGCCCGATAGCTGATTGCCACGATGGCCCAAGGCTGTTCATTAAAAGCTGATATCGTCGGAGAGAGATTGTTTGGCGCGGCCATGCTGCGCAGGTAGCCATAGTCGCGATTCCCCTGGCCCCCATGGATCGTGACGAGCACGGGAAAGGGGCCGTTTCCCTCTGGCATCGATAGGACGCAGGGGATCATCTTCCCATCGCTGGAAGGGTACTGCATTTGCGTGACGATGCGATCGCCTATGGTTTCAGGTTTGCCAGAAGGAGTCATCGCGCCTGGCCTGTTCTGCATCTGCCTCATCTTTTCCCGAACTGCCCGACGTTCGCCATCATCGATCTGGCCATCAACGTTTGCGTCAAAGCGTTGGAGCAAAGAGCGATTGGGGGTGCTGGAGCCTTCTCCTGCTTGTTGAGCCAAAACGACTAGTGGTGCGAGGTGGAGACTCGCGATCAGGATGATCGTTCGCATAGCGATTCGCACGGCAAACCCCTTTCCATTAAGTTTCAGCGAGACCATTGATTGACTCGGAGTCTTCCCAGAAACCTCTTCAATAATTCAGCTCGTTCACCACGCGGGGATCGGTGGTCGACAATCGGCGCCTCAGGCCTCAGGTAAGACGAAAGCTCGTAGAGAGAATTTGGGGCAATTTTCGTTTCGATCCAATCGAAATGGACGGTGGCGGCAATGCGTCCATTTTGGATCCTTTCCATAGAAACTCGTCGCACCATCGAGGAGTCGCGGTCGATCTCGATTTCGATCTTTCCATACTTCGATCGCTTGATCTCTGGGCGCACGGTTGCCTCGATCGTCTCAACTTCATGAGCTTTTCCACGAAAGGTCAATTTGTAGTCACGCAGCAGGGTTTCAAGCAGAGTTGCAAGGTCCAGGCTTCGGAGATCACATACCTCTTCCAGCGAATCAGGAATCTCATTTGGCTGGAAGACCGCTGCTGTGGCTCCGTCGACGGTGAACCAGACCGCACCGAAGGCATCCCGCCCCCAGGCAAGTCTTTCCCCGGAATGTTGAAATTGCTGGACAAACTGGTTACCTCGGACCCAAAGGGTAGACGAGTTGCGATCGTTTCTCGATCGGAGCAACTGTCGCCGCGTGGCATTTCGGTTCTCGACGTAAACCTGATAGTGTCGGTCGGCGATCGGTTGGCAATGCTCCAGTGCCTGCTGCACGCGGAAATTAGCGGACGCCGATGCGCTCCTGGGCCATGCGATGGTCAGTAATGCAAGGCCAACGGCCGTTGCGATGGCTGCCGCCAGCAGCGAGCGCACAGGCCATCGACCAGATTCATCGATCCGGGCTATTGGAGGCTTGGTGAAATGCAGGTCGGTGGTAGTCTTGCCAAGCCATTGATGCAATAGGGCGCGGTCGGCCATCCATCCGATGGCTCCTGAAGTTTCGGCAAGACCTGAATAAAGCTCTTTCGCCTCGTCCTCTGGAAGATCTTCGTCCAGCCAGCGATCGATGAGCTTCTTGAGATGTTCTGGCAAGGGATGCGAAGTCACCGTTCTGCCTCTCCTGCCAGCCTTCGTTGAATACAGTCGGCCAGCGCTTCGCGAATGCGAAACAAGGTCACACGAACCGAAACCGGTGTGGAACGAATGGCTTCGGCGATCTTTTCGATCCCAAGTGACTGGTGGTAACGCATGTTCAGCAGTCTACGCGAGCGATCCGGCAGTTTCTCTAGGCAGTGCTCCAGGGCTTCTAGCCGACTTGCTCCATCGTTCTGCCGATCGATCAGATGGTCTGCTAACTGCCGGAGCATGGAATCGTCCAGTAGGGTCGGACGGCGCTGCTTTGTCCGATAGAAATCGATGATGCGGGATTTGGCGAGCCACAGAACCCAGGGTAGAAACGGTCGACTGGGATCGTAGTCATCGAACCGCCTAGCAACCGTCAGCGCTACCTGCTGCAGGAGATCCTCTCGGTCCACTGAGGAACGGATCGCTGCAGCGATGTAGGCGCGGACCGATGGTTCTGCCGACAACCAGCAGCGAGTCATCCGCTCGCGTATTTCCCTCTCTTCCTCGGTGCTCATACCAGGAATGCCGATCGAGGGCCCCTTTTGTTAGCAGAAAAAAAGCTACTCAGCGAATTCTGGGCCGTATTCTCGACAGGTCGGAATGGACACCGAGTATCTTTCCGTAGCGTAGAGCCTAGTTGGTTACCCTCGTTCGCGTGCTGCGATCGCTACCAACAAAGGACAGTCGGAGGCAGGAGAGTCGCCACGTCGGTAGCGAACAAGCAGTTCTTTGGATCGATCGGCCAGCATGCGACGGACCTCACGGCGTTTTCCAGCGATTCGCGGGATCACCATCGTGTCGTAGGCAGTCGTCTGGTGCCGCATCCACGCAATCACCGCCGCCTCGGCTCTTTTTTCGACAGGGATGCGTTTGGTGCGAGCGACAGTGCCGCTGCCCACCGGGGTCGCATGATCGGATACCGCTTTGGCCAGCTTGCTTGCCAGATGGGCATGCCGGGAGTGAAACGACAAGTACTGGACCACCGCCTCGGTAAAGTCCTCGACATACAGCGACTGCGCCCTCTCTCGTCGTCGGGCGTCGGCTTCCTTTCTCTTGGCAAACCCCTCCGTCGATCGCTCCGACTCCAGCTCTTTTCGGATCCTCTCAATCGACTCCGCGGGTGCCCAGACGCCGCGCGAAAAGACTTTTCTGCCGCGTTTCTCCTGCACCACCCAATGGTCGCCAGACGCCTTGACCCGGCGCGTCAGGGCCGCATCTCCTGGTGGCAGAAGCACCCAATTCTTAGGTACCGAATGCACTTTTCCATCTTCACCGCGCACCGTACCATCGGCTGGTCCCGGGGAAAAAATACCGCTCATCACTACGTCCCTGCAGTCCCTGCTGTAATCGTTCCTTGTTTTTTCCTGTGGATCGCGACTCGGGTTTCTTCCGCCCCCAGGCTCTCCTCATCCGGATGCATTGTAAAGGATGGCGGAGTCCTTGGAGTTGCCGGTAGTCCCCCAAGCGATCGCGGTGATGGGGTGATTCCTCGATACTCCGCGATCAGCTGGCTGCAAAACATGGTGTCATCGAGACGACAGAGTGCGAAAAAGAGGTGAGCAACATGCATGCGATGGCAGCAAAGATCCTGGTGTGGCAATCGATCCTGGTGCTTTCCATCTCTTCTTTTGGTCTAGCTCAGGAGAAATCGATTGGAAACGCTTTAGGACACCCTTCGAAGTTCATGCGAGGCGATTTTGTCCAGGTGATCTACCAGGCCAGATACGAGGGGGAGACAGAGGTTTTAGAGCCGAAGGGGGAATTCGCCAAGATCGATGTGGCAGAGTCCAACCGAGTGATCGAGCAGCTTCTGTCCCCAGACAAGGTCAAGCGAACTCAGGCGATGGAGCGATTTTTGAAGGAAGCGAGCCGTATGACACCGCCCGTTTTCTTCGTTGCGGCTAAACAGCTCCATGAGTCGGGGGAGCCGGACGAGGCGATTCATTGGCTTATCATCGGTCGCTTGCGGGCGGCCAGCGATATTCTCAAGAGCGAAGATCCCTCGGTGCCCCAAGCGATCGCGGTGCTGAATCATCAGTTTGGAATGCAGATCGAACAAAGGTTCCTGCGATATCAAACTCTTTCAAAGATCATCGACAGGGCATTCGCGTGGGAAAAAGACCAGCCCCGCCAATACGACCCTCGCTGGATTGCACTCTATGGGGCCGACGCCTACAGTCGATCCAAGGTGCGGTTCAAGGAGCCGGCGGAATGGGCGACGATCAATGTTTCGTTACGACAGTCGACACGAAAAGCATTCATGGACTGGGTGGTCGCATGTCGCCAGGCAGATCGAAATCAAGATGGATGGCTGGATGAAGAGGAAGAGAGGTTGCTGATCGAACCACCGTTGGCAGTTCCTCCTGAGGTACGGATCAAGTCGATGTGCGACGACATTCTGTTCGAAGATGTCAGCAATGGAGCGGCTGGAATTCGCATGCTGGATCGGGTCAATTTCCCCCAAGCAAAGAAACGAAGGCTAGTCGATATCGAAGTGCTGATTCCTCCGGGTGGGGAACGGAATTCGGTCGAGCGATGGACGGTTTCGCGCGAAGGTGGGGGAACCTGTTACTACATGGTGACTCTGGTTCCCGATGGGATGGGTGGCACGCACATCGTCACCTCAACTGAATGCCAGCCGATCCCCGAGAAGTAATCGAACGAGAGGCACTTGATCGGAAGGCGGACTTGGAATCAAAAGCCAAGTAGTTTCCCAACTGCGGAAAAAAAGAATCCCAAGGTGCGTTCCAGAACCGATTTGCGTCCCGTTTCCAGGGCATGCTGTCGTAATACGGTTCCTTCCCCTTCAAAGCAATCGTCGAAGAGGGAAGAGACCCCTTGATAATAGGGCCAGAACGTTTCGGTGCGATCGACCGAATAGGCAAGCTTGGTATCAAACCCCACGACTAGCGATTGACTGATCCGCTGCCGATTGGACTGTTCCACGCGAAAGCTGTCGACGCCGCGCGGCGCGGCAACATAAAGACTGCCGGGACCACGAAAAATCAGGTAGCGGATTTGTCCGGTAAGCCAAGCATGGAGATGGAAGAGACGCCACCTAGCCTCCGCCTGGATAGGACCACGAATGGCGACGATGTGTCGGGGATGAAGGACAATTTCCGCGCGATCGTCCAGAGAGATTTCCGCGATCTCGATCTCTGCTTGGGTGCTGGTCAGCGCGGTGCGGACCGGTTGGTCCGTTGGATTGGTGACTTTCGTACAAGGGACCATGCCCGATGCGAATGAGATACCCAGTGCATTCCATTGCCACCATGGGCTAGTCTGTTTGCTCGCTCCGCCGTGCTGGCTGAGCCACGCCATGCGGGTCCAGAGGCTTTCCCCAGGAAGCAGCTGAACGTCATACGTTTTCTGAGCTTCCAGGCATTTCAGAGAACTGGTCGGCGCTAGCGCGAACTGAAGCGGTCGCTGTTGGCTAGCGACAGGCGCTATCCCCCAGAACATGAGGGAAGAGTAGATGGCGTTACCAAAAAGGATCGGGATCAGCAGATAGAAGATCCACGGCTTGAAGCCGGTCCACGCCGTCCTAAGCTCGGCAAAAAAAGACGACTCTATCGTCTGCATCGACTCAATGGTCTCTTCCAACTGATACCCGAGTTGCTTTAGCTGATTCTTCAGGCCGATCAACTCTTCCTGTTTGGTCAGCTTTTCTGCGATGATGGCATCGAGCTGCTGGTAGAGTGCGTCGGAGCCGGACAGAGATGTTTTGCCGACTTGAAGAGCGTCCAACTGGGACTGTATCGCCTTGCGTCTGGCATCATGCCGGATTCGCTTCCAGATCGGTTCACTGGAAAGGATCCAACTTGGCTTCTGCTGATCCATGGTTGCCAGTTGGGATTCCAGCGCCGCCTTCTTTTTGAGGTAGACCGAATTGGCCGCTTCGACCACCGCATTGGCCTGCTGGTCGATCGCCTTTCGAAGTTCTTTCTCTTTCTCCGAAAGCGATTTCTGACTGTCTGTCAGATCGGTAATGGTCTTGTTGAGTTGACTGATTTTCTCAGTGACTGTGGTTCGACTCGTTTTCAAATCGTCCAGCCGATGCAGTTCCTTCTCCGCCGACTCCACCACACGCACCACTCGTGGGTAAAGGACTTGCCTGCCGACAAAAAGCGCAAAGAGCACCGCCAGCAGAAAGCTGCATCGGATCATCCAGGCAAGGGCCGGTTTAGAGATTTTCCATGCAACCAAAAAACCCATCAATGCAGACGTCCCGAAAGGCACGAAGGCGACAACACCGACTCTGCAGTCATCGAACTCGACAAGCCGAATCTGTCAAGGAATCCCTGGTGGTTTATCTTCAAATCACGCACATTTTACCATTCCGCAAGAGCATTTCCTGCGAGATCCTTTTTATCGGCAATGGAACTCCAATTCCCTTGTATTCCATTGCCCTTCGGGGCACCACTGGTTTTCAAGGGTCCGCCCTCCTCGACTTCCGATGCAGACCTGTCGTCGTTGGGAATCGGCAGTCTCTTCCGGCGCTATGGACAGGCGTCATCCAACGTGAAGTCGCAGCAGGCCGGCCACCCTTGCCTGAGTGGGCTTGGACGGCCGCCGCAAATCGATTCCAGGCTCCTGCTTCCGGTCATGCCGGTGGCCAACCGAAGGTGACTGAGGGCAAGAGAATTATAGCTGGATTTCCCCTTGAACAGGGGGATGGTCCGATGGGTGTAAAGACCTAGGGGATCGGAATGTTAAGGGATTGGTGATTTTCGTTGAGCCTTCGAAGCGACCGGACTATCATCGCAAAAGAGATTTCAGCCTTTCTATGCCAATGTTTGGAATCCCAGCTTTGATCGATTCAAGTGGTTCGATTTCCCGCTGGTTGGTGGATCGCACTAGTTCAACCCAGTCGGCTACTGCCACGCTGCTATGGCATCATTTCGGCCCTCGGTTGGTGCGTATCGCAAGGCAACAACTTCGTGCGGTCAGGGACCCAGGCTACGGTTCAGAAGATTTGGCACTGAGCACCTTCCAGGAGTTCCATCGCCGCATTTTGGAAGGTGGTTATCCCAACCTGGCCGATCGCGATCAGGTCTGGAGGCTTTTATTCACGATATCGCTGAACAAGGCAAGGAATTTTCGGCGGGCGATGTTGCGCCGTAAGCGTTATCGGGTGGGGCTAAGCCACGTCCCTGAGCATCGGTTTTCCGGCAAGCGAAGTCGAGACGATTGGGATTCGCCTTCTGCCGTTGTCGCGGTTGTCGAAGAGTGTCAGTCCTTGCTTCAACTGCTCGATGCAAACGATTCATCTGGAAGGTTGCGAACCATAGCGATGATGCGATTCGAAGGGGCCAGCAAGTCTCAGATCGCCAAGAAGCTAGGTTCAACGCGTCGTCTTTGGGAATACTGCTGCCAGCGATGCGACGACATCGAGACAATCGACAGGGTGAAACGCCTCCGTCAGGAAATCTTGGGACGCAGCAACAGCCCCGATTTGGCCACTGTCCCATCAGATGGTCCGCTGGCAGCGGTGCTGGAGCACGTGCGGCGGGCAGCTAAACGATTGCCGTTGGCAGATGCTGCCCTTCATCAAGGGGATTCGGAGAAGGCAATCGATCTCGAGAGGGAAGCACTGCGGGCGATGCAGCAAACGGTCGGCAGCCTGAAGCAGATGGAGCGACCCAACGATTCGGATGAGGTGGACTTGCGGCGATGGCGATCGAATGGGCTCCAAATCTGGGATGCAACGATTCGCAATCCATTTTTTGTCACAGTACGACGGACCGAGGAGTTGGATCGCTGGCCTGAGGAGGATCGTCAAGCCTGGTTGGCCATATGGGAACAGCTGCACGCCATACCAGCCGCCTTCCAAGCCAATTGAGCAAAGCCCTACCCAGGCAGGAATCGCAAATGGGACCGGGCTCTCCATCGCTTCGTGCCTTCGCGGCTTCGCGCGAGCCGAGAAGTGAGTTGCAAGAAGTCATGAGGGCGAAAATTCTCATCCATCTGGGATTCTTCCGCATCGTGATGGAATTCAAGGTATCCCAATCGAGCTACCATTTGCAGGTCACCCGATGGGATGTTCTGTGACACGGGAATCAGGCTGCACTCGTCTTTTGGAAACCTTTGATGGCAGTGGCGATTTGCAGACCATGAGACCTATGGAATTGTCGGATTGGCGCTTATTTGCGATCGCGGTCCAGCGATCGTGCGACTGTCCGAAGCGATTCGATCAGCCGCTGGGACTCCTTGTCCGAAAGGCTCGAGTACATCCGGTCTCGAATCGTCTGCCCCACCTTCCATAACTTTCTCAGCTTGCGTTTGCCATCGGCCGTGAGCTCCACCATCTTGGCTCTGGAATCCTCCGGATGGCTGGCCCGTTTCACATAGCCATTTTTCTCCAGCAGCACCAGCATCGCTCGTACGGTGCTTGAATCAGACCAAATTCGCTCGGCCAACTCCCGTTGCGTCAGAGATCGGTTTTCCTGGAGCGCTAGCAGCAGGACAAATTGATCGGCCGTCACCCCATGCTCCGCGAATGCCGCCTCGGTGCTCCTGTGAATCGCCATGTACGCTGCTCGCAGGGCTAAGGGCAGTCCGCGTTCGCTTGTGATCGAGTCCCCCATGAATACACCGCTCTGGAATGCTGAAAAAGAGGTCCAAATACCACAAAGATAGCCCTCCGATGATAGTCGGCAAAAACGCTTCCAGGAAGTCGGAGTAAATCGTGCGTATACGCACGAAACGCTTGTAGAACGAATTTCTGTTTCCTAAGATGAGGCTGTCTCTTGGCAAGCTTCTTTTGAAAGATCGATTCTCGATTGAGGTGCGTTGGATGAGAACTCTACTTGTTTTCTGCTGCGCCGTATTCTGCTCTTTACAGCCTGTGCAGTTATGGGCACAGGATGCACCGGCCGGTGCAGCGCCTCAGCGAGGTCCACAGGGGCCGCGAGGCTTTGGTGGGCCGATCGAGCTTGGGCCTGAGGATCGGCAGGTCTTTGAGGATCCGCCTGGGAGCATCATCGACAAGCAGGAGGGAATCGCACGCGGCAAGCTGGAGATGATCCAGTACGAATCGAAGACAGTCGGCACCACCAGGAATCTGAATGTCTACACACCTCCTGGATACTCATCAGAAAAACGCTACCCGGTGCTTTACCTGCTCCATGGGATCGGCGGAGATGAAACCGAGTGGCAGCGATTTGCGACTCCCGATCTGCTGCTGGACAATCTGATCGCTCAAGAAAAAGCGGTGCCGATGATCGTAGTCATGCCCAACGGTAGGGCACAGAAGAACGATCGGGCGGAGGGGAACGTGATGGCAGCAGCTCCCGCCTTTGCTGTCTTCGAGAAAGACCTGCTGGAAGATGTCATTCCTGCGATCGAGGCAAGGTATTCAGTGCAGTCCGACCGTCTGCATCGCGCTATCGCCGGGCTTTCGATGGGTGGTGGCCAGTCGCTGAATTTCGGTTTGACCAATCTGGACACTTTTGCATGGATCGGAGGCTTTTCGTCGGCCCCCAATACCAAGTCGCCCGAGGAGCTGATTCCTGATGCCCAGAAGGCGAAGGACCAGTTGAAACTGCTGTGGTTGTCCTGCGGCAATAAGGACGGGCTGATTCGAATCAGTCAGCGACTGCAGAGGTATTTGAAGGAGCAGGGAGTGCCGCATGTTTGGAATGTCGATTCCCATGGGCATGATCCGACGCACTGGCGGAACAATCTGTACCATTTCGCGCAGCACGTGTTCCAGCGAGAATCTCGAGAAGTTGCCAAGACGGCGATCGAGGAGCCAATGCCTAGTGGTGGGACCCCGGAGGGAATCGTGGACGACTTCAAACCGGCATCGACCAATCAGCCTGGCAAGGAGTATCCGCAGGTCAATTCGCAGGGCCGCGTCAAGTTTCGCGTCGTCGCACCGGATGCGAAAAGCGTGTCGACGACCTTTCGTGACAGCACGGAATTTGTCCGAGGCGACGACGGCGCGTGGATCGGTTACTCGCGTCCGCTGGATGAGGGCTTTCATTACTATGAGCTGGTGATTGACGGAGCCAACGTTCCGGATCCCAACAGCATGGTTTACTTCGGGGCGATGCGGTGGGGAAGCGGAATCGAGATTCCGGCTGAGGACCGCGAATTCTACGCACTGAAAAATATTCCCCATGGGCAGATTCGGGAAGTCTTCTTCCATTCGGACAGCACCAACACGGAACGACGCGCGTTCGTGTATACGCCGCCTGGCTACGACGCGGATCAGGAGAAAAAATATCCGGTGCTCTATCTGCAGCACGGCTGGGGGGAGAACGAGTACGGGTGGAGTGTTCAAGGGCATGCCGGTCGGATCATGGACAATCTGATTGCTGAAGGAAAGTGCAAGCCTTTTCTGATCGTGATGACCTATGGGATGACGAACGAAGTCCGGATGGGCGGGCTTCGGAATTTCGACATTCGCGAGTTTGAGACGGTGCTTGTCGAGGAGCTGGTTCCGTACATCGATACTCATTTTCGCACGCGGACCGATCAGGCCAGTCGAGCGATGGCGGGTTTGTCGATGGGTAGCATGGAGACTAGGCTGATCACGCTGAAGCACCTCGACAAGTTCTCACACATCGGTCTATTCAGCGGCGCGACGATCAGCAAGGAGGATGTGGAGGCGACGGATGGATTTAAGGACAAAGTGTCGTTGGTTTTCGTCAGCTTTGGCAGCAAAGAGGTGTCCGGAGGGCAGGCTCGTCGCGGTGGCAATCCTGCGGAGAGCATCGAGCAGCTAAAGTCGATGGGGATCAACGCGCACTACTATCTGTCCCCAGAGACCGCGCACGAATGGCAGTCGTGGCGCCGTAGCCTAAAAGAGTTCGCGCCGCTTCTCTTCCAAGAGAATGCGAACTGAGTTCCCTGAGAAAACGATTGGCGAGTGGTCCAAAGGAGCGCGCCACTCCGCGGTCGTCCTACACGCCTGACATCTAACCATACGTTCAGAAGGCGGGCTCCAGTGGCTCTTGAGTCAGCGTCGTCCTGAGGAAAGCGGCGATATCAGTGATGTAGTTCCTGCAGGGGTAACAGTTCAGGTAACACTTTTCGCAGGCGAGAGAAAGTGCTGTGATTTGCGGGGGATTCTTTGAGGGAGTGTCGGCCTCCGAAGCCGAAGGTTGTGGGTTCGACCTCCGCCCGGGATATTTTGCTGCAACTGAAAGCCGTGCGATTTCCAAGCGAGCCGCGAGGCTTATTTCGTTTTCGTGCGAGTTGGCTAACGGCCAAACTTTCAGCCGCCCATCGTCATTGCGCTATCTCAACGGGGTGTTTACCAAAAACACCAGCCCCGGAGGGGCGGCAGTACCTCATGCCGGGGCCGGGAGGCCCCGGGGAGTGATGGAAGAAAAGACTCCATCCTCTCCTTGATGAGGTGACCAGCCGCTGCTGCAATCCAATTTGGTTTGGATCTTTGCAATCGCCTCTTGCTTGTGGTCTGAAGAGCCCATCGCCCTATCCCGACACCCTTCGGCAATCATCCCGCCAGGTTGTAGTTGGGCGTGAGCATAAGGCAAAAGAAGTTTCCTATCCATTGAGGGGGCGACAAGGAAGAGGTAGGATTCTCGGCTACTCCCTAAGTAGCAGCTTCCACGAGCGTCCTTGTGTGGTTATCACTTGTGAGTCTCGCATTCCGATCGGTCTTTCCGGCACCACGGTCGATGTGAAGGGGGGGAAGATCCAGAAATTTTTTTCCTCGCTTTCAATCTTGATTCACACTAACCACGTTATGCTGCAGATGCTCGAGACGTACGCCTAGATATTGAAAATCCCAACTGAATCTGTTGAATCGCATTTGTTATTCAAGTTGGACGCATGAAAAAGAAGCAGAACTATACGGCTGCCAACGCGACATTCTGGCAGCGTCGCGGGGAGAGGGCGGATCTCCCTGGCAATGAAGTTACGCTCATGGCGGAACACTCGCGATACGTCGCATACATTAACACACAGGAGCAAAAGCGACTCCTAACACTTGTCGCGAAGAATCGGCCTCGCGTTCTCGATGTCGGTTGCGGCGTTGGCCGGATTGCCATTGAAATCGCGCCACGATGCAGTGAGTTAATCGGGATCGATATCGCTGACAGCCTTCTTGAACGCGCGCGAACGGCTGCTCGTGTAGCTGGGGTCTCCAACGTCAGTTTTCAGAACCGAGCCCTCGACGCTCCTTTCGATCTTGGTACCTTCGACCTTGTGGTGATCTCCGGCGTGCTCAACTGCCTTGATGACGAAGACGCCGAGTCCGCGCTGCGTTACTGTGTCGATAGTCTTGCCGTGGGAGGTACGCTCTTTATCAGGAACAATTGTGCTACGCGGCACCGCATCGAACAGCCTGACGACGACGAGGCTCAACCTTTCATTCACCGCACCTCGCAGGAGTACATCGCCATGGTACGCGGGATCCCATCGGTCACTCTGCGCAGTGAAGGCTACCTCTTCCCGCCACTCTGCTTGCCAAACATTGTGTATTACCATGCGATCCCAAAGTTCCTGCGGGACCGTCAGCCTGTGCGATCCATACTCGACGCGTGGTTTCGTCTTGAGGAGCTAACTTCAGAAGCTCGTTTACGATGGCTTGGCCCTGCCTACGGCGTGGCGATCCGAGCGATTCGCAAGCCGACTTTCTTTCACGTGATTGAGGCGACCCGCTCGTCCGAGTCTTCGGCAGTCCCTTTGTTGAAGCCTGAGTAACAAATGTTCCAATCGTTCGACGTTAGGGAAGCGTTTTTTCCCCACCGACTTTTTAGCTCCGAAATTCGTGCGGGTGAAATAGGCGAAATAGCGATATGCTCTTTTAAAGATTCGCACCAGACTGGTGGATTTGCGGCAATTCGTGAGGTCAACACTCCATGGTAGATGACACCTCATCATCCGACGCATCAAGTTCAAATGCCAAAGGTTTGTCTGGCGTTCACGGCAGAGAATACTGGGATGGAGTGGGCTTGGAGTGGAGAAACAATCGACCTGATTGGCTTTGGCGTGAGTATACCGATCGCTTTCAGATCACCCTTCTCGACCGATGGCTAAAGGGCCCCCAGGGACAACCCGTCAGTGAACCGCCAAAGGCATTGAAAACCGATCTGTTCGACGAGATAGCAGGACGCGGGATTGTACGTCACCTTGCTGGAATGGGGTTCCATACGACTGGCATCGATATTTCTCCAGTCATTGTGACCGAAGCCAGCGGCCGAAACCCAGAGCTTCATGCTCACTGCGCCGACGCCCGTAAAATGCCGTTTTCTGACGCTTCTTTTGACCTGATCTATTCCGGTTCAACCCTCGATCATTTTGCAACGGTATCTGACATTGCTGTGGCAATTAAAGAGCTTGTACGCGTGCTTCGGCCTTCGGGTAAGCTCGTCCTGACGCTCGATAATCCAACAAATCCATTGGTGTCCCTGCGCAATGGCCCACTTTTGAGGCTTCTCAATCGTTTCGGGATCGTACCGTATCAGGTCGGCGTCACGCTCGGCCCCCGGCGGCTTGCCAACCTTCTTCGCTCCAGTGGCCTTGAAGTGCTGCAGACCACGGCTGTTCTCCACTGCCCTCGCGTACTTGCCGTCTGGCGAGCTCGGGGGTTCGAAGGGAAGACCACAAAGAAACAGGAGCGGTTCCTCGCGTCTCTGGCTAGATGGGAGTGCCTCGAACAGTGGCCAACGCGATTCGTAACCGGGCACTTCATCGCGATTTACGCTATCAAAAAGTGACTCCAAATCGGGCATTGCTCACAACAGAGCCGATGCTAGAAAAAGGCACTCGCGGTTCCTTATCGATCTTCCTCAATCGAGAGTTCGGTCACACGGAGCACATCGAACCGGGGTAAGACAAATCCGAGTAGGAGTGCAAGCCGGCTGCTACGGGCAACGATCAGATTGAATTTTACATGACGCTCCGCAATTTCGCATGCTCTCTCCATAATCCTGGTCCATGGAAAATAAAAAGCCACAACAAGGAATGCGTTGAGCAAAAAAGAGAATCCGAATGAATCGGCGATTCCGATGTAAAGTACCAGCAGTGCTACCCCTATCGCGACTCGGAATCGAGGGAGGAAGACAGCCATGATTGCAGATGCCTCGACACATAGCACAGCCCACTGAATCATGGTTGCGGTACTGCGATCGGAAAGTAATAGCGTATTGGCTAGAGAGTTTTCTCGGCCCATCAAGTGAATCCAGAGTTGCAAAGATATTCCATTTGGCCAATGAAACCCACTCTCTAAGATTTTGGCGAGGGCGGCATTGGAATGGTAGATCGCGATGCAGAAAAGGCTCAGGCAGTAAGTCCATCCGGGATAGATTCTGCTGACCCAAAAAGTATTGCTGGCCAATGCCCTGCGGATGTCGCTCGCATGAAAGTGGTACCACATGGCGTGCACGAAAAGCACGATATTGGCGAGATTCTTAGTATGCGAAATTTGGTAGGAATTTTCGAAGATCATCGCTACGGTGGCCGTGTACGAGAATACGCACACCCAGGAGGAAAATGGCACTAGCAGTTGAAGAGACCAAAGGATTCCGGTAACCACGAGGATCCACCGAAAAATTTGGAATAGAAGCGGAGAAGTGAGGACCTCAACGGGGAGAAAACTGAGAACTGTTGCCGGATTGCTTCGCAGTCCTTCCGTTTGAGGCAAATCCCAACGCAACAACACCATCTCATGCAGTAGCAGAGCCCATAGCACGAACTGTCCGACGTATGGCTTGATGTTGGAATGGATTTCGTCGCGGAATTCAGGTCCCATCGGCATTCACCCGAACCCGTAGTTCCTTGATAACGCCGACACGATTCTCGTTGACGGGCCCGATCACGGTCTGCACGACATCGACGTATCGATGTTCGGGAAAACGAGTGGCAAGGGCATGGGCAACGTGGGCTATCAAGGCTGTTTCGTCGGGCACGGTTCCGAACATGTCCAACGAGGGAGGTGGCCGTACACCGGCTCCAAGTCCAAGGGGATTTCCGTCGTAATTCCTCTGAAGTTGGAAGTCGCCAAGAGGCAGCTGACCACCTTGCGGATCGAGAACTTGATAATCGCAGTACAGCCGTGGGTTGTCGCAGAACATCGGGGCGATCGTGAACGGATACAGGTCTCGATATGCAATCGCAAGCACGATATTGCAGATAGCAAAACCTACTGCAAAAGCTTTAGCGAGTCGGGACGGAGGTAATATCACGACAGCTTCAGGGATGGCTTGTGCCATGTTTTCTTCATTCACCGGCATCTAGTCTTCATTTCGACTCAAGTTAGCAAAAAGGGCACACCAATTCGCCTAGACATCCCGTAATCGGGGCATGGCCGCTGAGTCGATGCTTGGTGGTTGCTCCAAGTTTCCCCATCCACCTCTCGAGCTCCCATCCATTCGCTCATACACACACCTTTAACCTTCCCAACCAGCAAACAAATTTTAGTCTCCATGGATGAGCCATGCAACCGATTTGTTATCGGTCCCATGTGTTGTTTGCAATAACACCTCGAAACATGGATTTTGATTCAACGATGCTGGAAAGGGGATGGGAGAGCGGAACTGAGCACACGATGTGAGTGTTGGTGCGAAATCAATCTATCAGGAATTTAGACTTCATACGGCAACCTCTTCAAGAGCGGGGGCTTACTTTGTGGCGGGATATCCCGGAGCTTGTTTTTTTCACCAACTACGCCGAGATCCACGAAACGGCCAAGATTTTCGCACAAGAGAATCGGCGTATTGTATTTCGCTTTGCTGGGCGATCCGTCGGCGACTTTCTAGACGACTTGGTGCCCGGCTGCTGGTTCACGGAACACCCCAGTCATCCCAGGTCGATTGGCTCGTTGCGTCAACAGGAGCGAAACCTACGTCTCTTGGTCGTGGTCTAGAGAGGCCCATCTCCTATCCCAGCACCCCGTCGGTAATCATCCCGCAAGGGTGTAGTTTTGCGCGAGGTTGCGAGTATCTGGAGGTGGATTTTTTTGATGGCAAAGCAGTGCGAAGTATTGTCGGGTTAGCAAGTTGTAAGCACGACAGTGCTGATATCTAGATGTGGGGCGATCAAGGACCTATTGCGAGAATGTTTCGTCGCGATGAATCATGCAGCAATGTCGGTCGACGTCCTTATTGTCCATGGGACCTTCAATTCCCCAAGCAGACATAATAAACCGAGATAAATCCCAGGGAAAACAAAGGCCAGGGCAAGGTTCAAAGGATTTTGAATAGGTATAAGAAAAGCGAGACCGGCCAATATAGCGCTGATTGAAAGAATCCTTACTGCCGACTTCCACGGAAAAGGCTGCCCGCTGCGAGTCAAACCGATCTGTAGTGAATACACGGTTATCGCAACCAAACCAACAATCGGAACAAGCGAGCAACGCATGGCTTGCGACATCGCATCGGAAGCACTTAATCCTGGGCCATGGGGCCATAGAAAAAGGGCCAAGGCTAATCCTGTGAAGTTGATGAGCACAAGACAGACGAAAAATCCTCGAATCTGAGGAGGTTCACTGGTCGCACGGTTTAGTATCCTGCCAGTTGAGAGGAGCATTTTCAAGGCTGTTGAAACTAAGAACCTATCCGAAAACCCCTGATCTAGCATAGGTAAGATAGGCACATGCAAGATGCAGGCAAGCGATATGATTTTGTAATTTCTTTTCCCACCTTATGAGGATGCCTCGGAAGCGATTGAGCCAGCCATGGGTGCGC
>JBEISR010000072.1:0-4836 GCA_040375295.1 Planctomycetaceae bacterium | reverse complement strand
TCGTTTGTCTTGGAGTGGCATGGCCATCTCGGCCATGCAGGCCTGACCTCAGGACGATCCGGCGGATCGCGAACACATCAGGATCGCGCGTTGAACCCCCAGAAAGGTGTTCTCCGACGTCGCGATAAACGACTTGGTAAGTCAAATTCTTTATGGCGATCTATCGCATTGGATAGAGCGCCGACGACCGACGGCCTCACACACCCTACGAAGACATTGTTCCCGTAGAGGTTTGTGATCCGGTCTTTTGTCTTGGAGTGGCATGGCCGTCTCGGCCATGCAGGCCTGACCTCAGGACGATCGGACGGATCGCGAACACATCAGGATCGAGCGTCGACAGTCGGCTGGTTTTTTTGAGCAGGAGTAGGGGTAGCAGAAGGACAAATATTCCGAGTCCAATCGCTGGGTCTGGGGATCGTACCCTTTGACCGATGCCTTATGTACAATTCACCGCAAGAGATACTCAGTGCGATTGTGGCACTGGAAGAACTTGTGAGGGATCGACCGCGATGAACCGGCAACCTGACTGGTCGGTACTGATTCGACGACTTCCATTTAGGTGGTTGATCGGTCTACTCTTGTTGCTTTGGTTTTACTCGGTTCTTCAGCCTTGGATCTATCAGAGGATGGGCTGGAGACAGTCTGGTGAGGATCTTCCCAAGGCCGGGGAGGTGATTTCTGGCGATCCTTTGCCTCCCGTGACGCTGCGTCCCGGCGGTGGGGCTTTGGCCGATCGCACCACAGCCGAGCCCCAGCCATCCAGTCGGCCGGCGCCGTCATTGCCTCCCAAGCCAGGCGATCTGTTTGGCGGAGCGAAGAAAGACAATCCGACGCAATCCAAATCGGATTTGGAATCTTCTCCGGGGCTGGCGACCGGCAAGGGAGGCAAGAAGGCATCGGCAGCAGCACCGCCCGATGACACTCCGTTCCTCCTGCCGCAACCGGGAGATCGATTCCTCTCGCCGGAGGGATTGGTTTATACCCCTGGGAGCGAAGAGGGGCATCGATTACGGCATATCGAAAAGCATTTGCAGGATGAGCCTGGGCGGCCGGGAAGGCACGGAGTTTTTCGTGGGACGCTGGATGAAGTGCTTCGTCGGATCGATCAGGCATACCGAATGGGGCGCGAGAAGAGTCCGAACGTCCGGATCCGAGAGGAAGATGGGCGAAAAGTCTACGAAGCCACCTTCGAGCAAACGATTGGTTACATCGGCGGCCGAGATGGGAAGCGAGCCGGCAATCCAACTACCAAACGCATGCGGATGGTACTGG
This sequence comes from Planctomycetaceae bacterium, assembly GCA_040375295.1. Taxonomy (GTDB): domain Bacteria; phylum Planctomycetota; class Planctomycetia; order Pirellulales; family Pirellulaceae; genus JBEISR01. The sequence continues at coordinate 3,564 of JBEISR010000072.1, read as the reverse complement.
ATGGACAGCGAGTGATCACCGCATTTCCATTTTGAAGCGACAGATTCCCCGTTCCTAAGCTGCTTTGTCTCGCAACCCCTTCTATCAGCAAGAAGAGTCGACGATGGACCAAGATGAATCCTATGAGGAGCGGCCGGATCGTCGGGATGGTAGCCAGGATCCCTGGACCTACGTCGGTAGTTGTCCTCGCTGCGGCAGTGGGTTGGCTCGCGTTCGCCTTTGCGGCGTCGCGACACGCCAGATGCATGGGCTGGTGGTTTGCGACGAATGCGAAGCAATATGGCTGAACCCTGACCTGGAAAAGCCGCCGATCTATTCCCGTTCGGAGGTCGCTCAATCTCCTCGCACGGGCGAATCGATCTGGGATCCGCCCAATCGGTGGGCGACCTTGGAAGACATTGGACTTCTCGGTTGGTTCGACCGCATTGTTATCGAATCCGATGACGATTGATCGGCTTATCCTTCAGTCAATCCGCACCGGCCCCCCCCTGCTCTGCCTCCTTCTCCCCTGCATTCCCGTTCCTCGAGGGTTGTCGCCATGGTTCATCGCCTCCACTGGGTCCAAAGGCTCTGCCTGCTTTGTGCTACTCTTGTTGTTGCCATGGCGATGCCGAGGGCCACTGCAGGTGAGTTTCCACAGGTAGGACGGATTGTCTTTCTCGGCGACAGCATCACGCATGCAGGAGGCTACGTCCAGAGGCTGGAGACGGCCATGCGACTGCAGATGCCCCAGCGGCAGGTGGAGTTTCTGAATCTTGGGTTGCCCAGCGAGACGGTCTCGGGATTGAGTGAACCGGGGCACGCCGGTGGTCAGTTTCCCAGGCCCGTGCTCCGAGAACGGCTTGACCGCATCCTCCAGCAGACGCAGCCGGATCTGGTTGTCGCCTGTTATGGGATGAACGATGGAATCTACTATCCGATTTCGGAAGATCGGATGACGAAGTTTCAGGAAGGGATGGAAGAGCTGCATCGGAAGGTGGAGGCCTCGGGAGCTGAAATCATCCACCTAACCCCTGCCTTTTTTGATGCGCATCCGATACGAGATCGATTGCTGCCCGCTGGGCTGGACGAATATCGTCAACCTTACGCAGGATACGACGAGGTGCTGGAGGCCTATTCGAAATGGCTGCTCGATCAGAAAGTCCGGGGCTGGAAGGTGATCGATCTCCACGGTGCGATGAAGCAGGCGGTCCTGGATCGCAGGCAGACCTCACCCGATTTCACCTTTGCTGCGGATGGGGTGCATCCCAATGAGGAGGGGCAAGCGGTAGTCGCCGGACCGCTTGCCAAGGAGTGGGGCCTTCAACTGGATGACCAGGGCAAGCCGCAGGTTCCCCAGGGCAAATCGATTGATGCAGATCGGCTCTTCCAGCTAGTGGCCCAGAAGCAGCGTCTGCTGCAGCTGAGTTGGCTGAGTGCCACAGGCCATTTGCGTCCTGGGATTCCCCAGGGTGTTTCTCTGCAGCGAGCCAACGAGGAAGCGTCGCAGCTAGATCAGCAGATCACTCAATTGACGCGCTAGCCGCTTGGTTGGCTTCTGGTCACCGCTTCCTGAATGGATCTGTTCGACTACGGCTAGATTCCGTCTCCGGTCGATTTTTGGTCGCTTTGCGTGGCGGCGGAGTGCTTCTGAGTCACAGGTAGACCGGCCGCAAGTTTCGCGAATGCAAAATCTGGTGGCGATTCGCTGTCGCCCGATTCCATATCCCATCAAAAAATAGGTTGGTCCCGGATTGTGTAGGTTGGCGGAACCGGTTGTGGTGGTTCGGATTGATTGCCGCTGGTGGGAAAAGCATTCATCCAGTGGCAATCGCATCGAATGTCACCCAATTCCTGGGGATCGTAGGGCGCCTAATCTATCTGTCTGCGATTGGACAAGTATCGGAAAAAATAGCCGCAATGGGGGGGGTGGGGGCAGATTGGTTGTTCCGGTGTCTTGATCTTGAGGTCAGGACATCTTCGCCTCCTCGACGGGTTGCTGCCAGTTGGTTGTTCCGGTGTCTTGATCTTGAGGTCAGGACATCTGCTAAATTGGGTAATATGAACGGATTTTAACAATTTTGTTGCGCAGTCGCGGCTGAGCTGTTTGTATATTCAGACTGGGTTTCAGTGGGAAATTTCAGAGGTAGTTTTTTGGGGGGTAGCATGAAATTCTGGAAATTGTGTGCAGGTCTTTTGACGGGAGTGTTCTGTGCCAGTTCGGCGCAAGCCGGTTTGATTTTTACTGTGAAGGAGGTTGGTCCGAATATTCAGGTCACGGTGAAAGGTAGTATCGACACCTCAGGTTGGAGCTTGTAGGGTGTTGCTGCGTCCAACCCCTTTGTTCGACAGGACAGTATTGCCGCAGGCATTGGGCTCCAACAGCGGGTCGACAGTACGGTGCAGGCCGTTTCAGGTGGAGCCAGCACGTTGGCAGTTTTCCCTTCGATGGCTTTCAGCTTCAACCAACCCATGCCGGGAACCGCAAAAGGGAGTCTGGTTCAGTTCGGACAAAATGGCTACGGCCAGTGGATTCTCTATCTGCCTGCCGGCTACGTCAGCAATACTCCGGTAAACGGATCAGCGGTCTACGCCAACTTGAGCTATGCCTCTCTGGGTATCGTAAAGAACAAAACCTATTGGACTTGGCACCTCGATGGTATCCCTGGCAGCGATACCAAGGCGGTGACAGTTTGGGCGACGCCAGAGCCGACCAGCATGGCGATGTGGGGAATGGGTGCTGTCGCGGCCACTTGGGTTCGTCGACGACGACGCCTTGCCCAGCAATCTTGATGGGCCAAGCTTAGATTCAGTGACACTACGACATGGGGGGCATTAGCCCCCCATGTTTTTTTGAAAGGCCCCGAAAGTCCGACTTGATTGAAGATTCTAGCGCAAGATGAAAAGCTTCTCACGAAGCCGCGTCTTCCATCTCGAATAGGCCATTTTCAACTCTCTTTGGGATTCTTGTGGGTGGCGATCACCTCACGGCATCAGGATCATCAGGATGAGGTCCGACAATCGAATGCGGTCGGAAGGCTTGCCCCGTACCGCTAGGAAAGGCCTAAATGGGGCTTGCGATAATTTTTTGTGGAAGTGACTGTTGACCAACCGACCTACAAGATTGCCGGATGATACCTTTTCCTCCGGTAGGTTCTCCATCTCAAGTGATGTATGCACCGATCCCCTTCGCCTCCTCATCCTGAATCGCGGGAGTTGAGAAGGTAGGGATCTAGACTTCGTCCCGGAAAGAGAGTGGGCGGTTGGCCCGATGGGTCAATCTCTCTCCGCGGGCAACGGGTCGTGAGAAACAATGGCCGGTAGTCCGCAGGAATAGGTGAGGCGGTTCCATCCCTCGTTCAGAACGAACGACGGGCAGCATCGTTCCAGGCTGCGGCCTGCTTTGGGTGGTACTCGACAACTTCAGCGCTCTGCCGCAGTAGGCGCCTTGCTTCTGGGATGGAGGCCAGTTGGCCTCGCCCCACCGCCTGCATCATCACATTGCCAATCGCAGTCGCTTCGATCGGTCCAGCGACCACGGTGCGGTTGCACGCGTCGGCGGTCATTTGGCAGAGCAGATGGTTC
>JBEISR010000071.1:0-5626 GCA_040375295.1 Planctomycetaceae bacterium | reverse complement strand
CTCTTCGTAGGGTGTGTGACGCGGCCTCAAAGTGATCTGCGCCGCGCGCGAATCTCTCCGCCGCGGAACACACCAGAACCAAAGCACCATCCCGCTACCAATCCTCATTACGAACCCCTGGTCTGTTCGCGGGGCAGGTTTGACCACACCACCGTCCAACGCCCTCGCCCCGGCTCACACACCCTACGGGTCTGCACCATCGCAAGCACGGGCGGGACGCCCGTGCCACGCGGAATGCGGCGGCAAGGTTCCAAAGCTATAATCAATCGACGACCAATCGCCTTCGTCTCCCTCCCATACCTGCTCCCGCCAGCCCCAAGCCAACAACTCCTCCCCACAGGCCGCACATCATGAAACTCGGGCCCTCACAACCCCTCGGTCGCTCTAGGGCATACGCTCCCCCATCGACGATCGGCCGCTGGCAGTCGATCTCAAAAAGCCGTGGCTGGATCCTTGGCCTGCTGGCCCCGCTCCCACTTTGCCAAGCCCAAGAAGAGGTCGTTCTTCCAAGAGTCCCACCAACGGCGGCCGCCGATGCTGCGACCACCTTCCAACTGGCCGACGGCTTTGCGATCGAACTGGTTGCTTCCGAGCCCTTGGTGTGCGACCCCATCGCTATGGAATTCGATCCACAAGGACGGATGGTGGTGGTGGAGATGATCGACTACAGCGAACAGGACAAGGAACACTTGGGCCGCATTCGCCGGCTGGAAGATACCGACGGCGACGGCACCATGGATCGCTCGGAAGTCCTCGTCGAACGACTCAGCTGGCCGACGGCCCTGGCCCTGGCTGGCAACAAAATCTGGGTGGTCGCGCCACCGCAGATGACCGCATTCGACGCCACACGCCCCTTTGGTGACGCCACCTTCCGCCCCGATCAAGGGGAACTTCTGCTGGATGGCTTCGGCCGCGACAACGTCCAGGGGCTGGCCAACTCCTTCCGCTGGGGACTCGATCAGCGCTGGCACCTGTCGACCAGCACCAGCGGAGGCCAATTGTCCGGCGCTCTGTCCAAAAATCCCCTCGCTGTGCGCGGCCGCGATATCGCGATCGATCCCCAGGGGGCTCCCATCGAAACGACTCTGGGTGGTGGTCAGCATGGCATGGACTTCACCTCCTGGGGAGACAAACTGGTCAGCAGCAATAGCGACCACCTGCAACAGGTGCTTGGCTGGGAATTCCCTGTCCTCCAGCAGACTCCGCTTTCCAGCTCCTTTCCGTGGCGTCGCAGCATCGCCGTCGACGGCCCACAAGCCGACGTCTATCGGCTGTCGCCAGTGGAGGCATGGCGCCAGTGGCGAACCCACCTCCGGGTCACAGGCCAGTTTCAAGGAATCATCGAAGGGAACGGACGAGCCGCCGGATATTTTACGGGGGCCACCGGAGTCATCTTCTTCGACGGGGATCAGTGGGGTGACACGCCACCCACCGCACTGGTCAGTGACGTCGGCGGGAATCTAGTCCACCGCAAGCAGCTCTCCGAAGATGGCCTGTGGTGGCAGGGACGCCGAGTCGATGCCGAATCGGAATTGGTTCGGTCCAGCGACATCTGGTTCCGACCGGTCCAACTGGCCAACGGCCCCGATGGCACCCTTTATCTGCTCGATATGTACCGCGAGGTGATCGAGCATCCAGCCAGCCTGCCTCCTCCGATCAAGAAGCAGACCGATCTGACCAGCGGTCGCGATCGAGGTCGTATCTGGCGGGTCCGTCGCAGCGATCGCCCCATCCGCCGCACCACCGAGGATCTGTCAGCTCTTTCACCCGATGACTTGGCTCGGCGACTGGACCATCCGAACGGATGGCATCGAGAAACCGCTTCGCGTTTGCTCTATCAGCAGCTTCAAGGTGGCCAGCTTTCCGATCGAGATGCCATCGAATCGATCCGCGTTGTCGCGACTGCGGGCAACTCCCCCGAGGGCCGATTGGCTGCCGCCTCTCTCTTGGCCGCACTTCCCGACGGGTTGGACAATGACTGCCTGGAGGTGCTGCTGGACGATCCACATCCCGCGGTCCGTTTTCGCACTCTGGCCTCACTCCATCGAATCGACCACCCCGACTGGATGACCCAGCTGCTTGCCAGCCGTGCCAACCAACTGGCTAGCGATCCCAACCCCAAGGTCCGTTTTGCTGCTGCAGCGGCCTCCCACAAACTCTTCCCCGATCTTGAGGTACGTCTGGCATTCCTCAAGGAAGTTCCCTTGGGGATGTGGGAACACGCTCCTCTTCGCGCCGCTGTCGAAGCCAGCCTCGGAAGTCAGGCCAGCCAGATCCTCGATTCCTGGCTGAAGGCACATGCCGACTCCCTACCCGATCCCTGGATCGATGCAGCGGTCTATCAAACGCTCCTTGCCGGCGGTCCTGTCCCACTCCTCGACTTGCACAGCCAGCTGCAGCAAACCGACCGTCCGCAACTTGCCTCGCGGCTTCAGGGATCGATCGCCCGGCTTTTCCCTCGCGCCGCCAATCTCCCCGACGAGGCGGCTAAAGCCCGGTTCGCCCTGTGGCGTCACGAGCAGGTTGTGCAGCCGATCGCCAAGCAGTTGTCGGAACAAAGCGCCTCCCCGCAACTGCTGGCCAGCGCTTCCCTGATCGCCACCCTGCCCTCGGATCAGTTGCTACCGCTACGCACCATGGTGCTTTCGGCCGATGCCCCGATCGCCTGGAAGCGAGCGGCGATGGAACAAGGTTGGTTCCGTGATGAAACTGGCCAGGATCAATTGGTCGATGGCATCGCAAGTCTTCCTCCCGAACTGATCCCGACGGCCGTTCGGGCGCTGCTGCAGCGCCCCGCCAGCATCGCTCGACTACTCGATCAGATCGACTCCGGCAAGCTGTCAGTCGAGCAGATCCCTGGCGATGCGTGGTCGACCATCACCTCCCAGAAAGATGCCCAACTGGCCACCCGTGGCGCCAAGCTTCGAGGAGCGACTCAGTCGATCCAATGGGAGTCGATTGCACCCGATTACCGCACGGCATGGCGAGATCCAGGGGTTGTTTCGGCAGGCAAGGAGCTCTTCCAGAAGCACTGCGCCAGTTGCCATCGCATCCATGGAATCGGACAGGACATTGGGCCGGCCCTGGGCTCCCTGGCAGCTAAGGCCAACGACCAGATCGCTCTCTCGGTTGCGGAACCCAGCCGCGAAGTCGATCCCAGGTACCAAGTCTTTCAGGCGGTCACCACCGACCAGCAGGTCGTGGTGGGGATTCTGCTGGAGTCGAATGATCAGGCGGTGGTGCTGAAGACCGCGCAGGGGAAAGAGGAGCGGATCGAGCGGACGGAACTAGAGCAACTGACTAGCTCCGGGAAATCCTTGATGCCAGAAGGCTTGCTACCGTTGCTCAATCCCCAGCAGTTCCGGGATTTGCTTGATTTTCTGCGGCGGGGCGACGAAGTCGCCCAGACAAAGTAATCGCCGCTGGTGTCAGTTCTGTGGCTGGGTACACTGGTTCAGCACACGGATTCCGGGTCGATCGCATCGTCTTCATTGCGGCCGGCACGGCTTCCATGTAGCCAGAACCCAGTCAGATCAAACCCCAGCATGCAGAGGCTGGGAAGAAGAGCCTCGATTGCCTCAGGAGCAAGTCATGTCCACGCCCGATCGATGGATCGCCGACCGCGCCAAAGCCTTCGACAGCAGCGGAATTCGCAAGGTCTTTGATCTGGCGGCGACGATGAAGGACCCGATCAACCTATCGATTGGACTTCCTGATTTTGATGTTCCCCAGCCGATCAAGCAGGCCTGCATCGACGCGATCCAGTCGGGCAAGAATGCGTACTCTCCCACTCAGGGGATCGCTCCGCTGCTGAAGCGGCTGCAGGAGGAGATCGACCAGAAGTTCGGCCATCCGGACCGCAAGGTCTTCATCACCTCGGGGACTAGTGGTGGCCTGGTGTTGACGATGTGGAGCCTGATCAATCCGGGGGACGAGGTCATCGTATTTGATCCCTACTTCGTCATGTATCCGGCACTTATCAAGATGATGGGTGGCGTACCGGTGATGATCGATACGTATCCTGACTTTCGGATCCCACTGCAGCGAGTGCGCGATGCGATCACCCCGCAGACGAAGATGATTCTGTTCAATTCTCCTTGCAACCCCACCGGCGTCACTGCCACACAGGACGAGGTCCAGGGTCTAGCGGAAATCGCTGCCGAGAACAACGTAGTTCTCGTCTCGGATGAAATCTACAGCGGGTTTAGCTTTGATGGCCCGATGGAATCGCCGGCCAAGTACCATCCGGACACACTGGTGATCGACGGATTTTCCAAGAGCCATGCGATGACCGGCTGGCGACTGGGTTACCTGCATGGTCCCTCGGAAGTGATTCAGACGATGATCAAGCTGCAGCAATACTCATTCGTCTGCGCCCCGCAGCCGGTGCAGTGGGCAGGCCTTGCGGCTCTCGATCTGGACATGACCAGCTACTATCGCGACTATGCCGCCAAACGCGATCGGATTGTGGCGGGTCTGGAGGGATATTACGAATTCACCAAGCCCACGGGGGCGTTCTATATCTTCCCAAAGGCCCCGGGGGGCCACGGGACGCAGTTTGTGCATCGCGCGATCGAGAATGGATTGCTGATCATACCGGGAGGTATTTTTTCGCAGCGGGACACCCACTTCCGGATATCGTTTGCGGCACCTGACGCCACCATCGATCGCGGCATCGAGGTCCTTCGCCGTCTGTCCGGGAAGTAGTTGGCGCCCCAACCTGAAAAATGCCCTAACGCCTCTTCGTAGGGTATTTGCCAGCGCACGCACGGGCGGAACGCCCGTGCCACACGGAATGCGACGCCTCTTCGTAGGGTGTGTGATGCGGCATGAATACGTTTCGCACCGCGCGCAAATCACTCCGCCGCGGAACACACCAGAACCAAAGCCCCTTCCCGTTACCAACCCCACGGGTCTCTCCAGCACATGCACGGGCGGGACGCCAAGCCTCTTCGTAGGGTGTGTGACGCGGCATGCTTGTTACCAGGACCGCGCGCAAATCTCTCCGCCGCGGAACACACCAGAACCAAGGCCTCAACCCGTTACCAACCCCCTGGTGTGTTCGCGGGGCAGGTTTTACTGCAGCAAGGTCCAACGCATTGACTGGCTCCCCGGCTGTGCAAGGTTCCCTAACGTATGGCCCTGCCCCTACACCCTACCGTTGCTTTGAACTCCTCGATTCGGAAATCCAGGTTTCGAGAACATCGACAGGAATGCCGAAACGACTCATCTCATCCATGAACAGATCCAGGTTGACTTTTGGATCCTTACAGCATTCAAGCATCCATTCATCTGCTTGTCTTCGGCAATCATTCGCCTGCGGTGACTCGCTCCCATGTAGCTTCGCTATTGCCAGCCACTCCACATACTCCATCGCTAGATAGTGGGTTGCTGTTGATTGCCTAGTCCCGACCATAACGTTCAAGTCTTTCCACTCTGGAATGGAGAGTAAAAACTCCGCCCACTTCGCCGTCACCTCTTTTAGTGGTTGGTATTCATGGATCATATAAAGCACGCTGCTGCGCCAAAGAAAATGATTGTGCATATTCTCCTTCAGAATCCACGACTCAGGATTCGCAAGAAGTCCGTGGCGAATCACTTCCTCAGCTTTTTGAAAACACTGTTT
>JBEISR010000058.1:0-12723 GCA_040375295.1 Planctomycetaceae bacterium | reverse complement strand
TGGTGCCACCCACCGATTGAGAGCTAGCAATCGAGAGGCGGCAGGGGGATCCGGGTCGTTCGGGAGGATGCAACGCCAAGACGGCCATGCAACGAAATACCAGCGTTCCAATCGGTGCCACCCACCTTTTCAATTGGTGCCACCCACCGATTGAGAGCTAGCAATCGAGAGGCGGTAGCCAAAGTCTTCAGGCTGGCCTGAAAAAAGCCAGAAGGCTTTGGGTGATCGCTGCGAAAGAAGGGAGAAACAATCGAGGGCCGCGAGTCACGGAGCGGTCTGGAGTCGCACACCCCACTTACGGATCGAGGCCTCGGCTTCCGGAAGCTCCGCCGTATTTAGCTGAATCCCCTCGGCCTGCGATACCGAAAGCAGCCCCCAGAAGTCGCCGTACTTGAGCGCCCCTGGAACAAGATTGGGATCATCGACATCGTCTCCCCGGCTGGCCGTCGATGGGGTCGGAGTCAGAGTCAACGAATCGACGGGGCTGTTTTTCAGAGCCGCCACCGCAGCGGAGACCCAGGCGTCTTCTCCCTCGGCAACCAATTCAATCGACTCTACCCCTTGTGCTTTCAGCTGCTGTAAAAGAGCCGCCAGTGCTGCAGCCTGTCGCAGGCGAAGTGCTGGGGAGTAGCCGTAAGTATAAGCCGCCGACCTGCGTGGGTTGGCGACCAATGCTTGTCGAGTCCACTTCTGGGTGGATGGATCGACGGCGACTCCCAGTCCCTGCGGATGCCACTGAACGAGAACCGCTGTTCCTGGAACAGCTGCTCCTTCAGGAGCACCGCCTACGCGCACCTTCAGTTTCTTGGGAAGGGTTCCCAGATCGACCCCCTGACCCGCAGTGATCGATGCTACGAGTGCACCATCCCACGAAACGGAAAGTCGTTCGACCTCTTTCGAAACACTCTTTCCCCATTCCGCCGCTCGGCGCTCCACCGGAGCAAGAATCGCATTCCATCCTTCGGCGACCAAAGAGGCATCTTTGCCGCTGCTTGCCGTCTGCGACTCGGCGATCTGTCGCTGCGACTCTTCGTACCACCACCGCAAAATCTTTCGTTCCGATTCAATCCCCTTGGCAGGCTCCGGATGCTCGGCATCCCATACTGTCAGATCTTCTTTCCCAAGAAAACTGTAATCCCGCTCCAGCACCGGCTCAGGCATCCCCAACCCAAAGAAACGGTTGACCCAGTTGTAGAGGCTGACGCGACTGACGTGGTTGTAGTTGTGTCCGTAATGGAGGTTGGGGAAAAGAGCTACTCGGTCGGCAGAATCGTAGAGGCTATAAATCTTCTTCAGTTCCGGAAATCCGTCCTCTGGCATAGTGCGGGTCCAGTCGTTGGCGGCCGTCAGCCCCATCGGCTTGGGTGCAAACAATGCGGCAAGCTCGACATTCCCGGTATCGACGCGAAGACCTGATGCGTTCTCGCAGGTGCACCCTCCCTGCATCCCGGTGCTGACCATCACCGCAGGAAATGCAAGTTGCAGTCGTGGCTCCAGGGCCGCTGCAATGAACGTCTGCGTTCCACCACCACTGGCTCCCGTGATCCCCAGCTTCGATGGATCGACTTCCGGAAGGGTCAACATGAAATCGACGGCGCGCATCGAATGCAGTGTCTGCAGGCCCATGACCGACTGATGATGTCCCTCCGCTTCGGGGCTGAAAAGCACCCAGCCATCCTTGGTGGTCGCGTCGACTTCCCCGCGTGCCTTAAACCCATGCGCCCGTTCCATCGGCACCTGCTGCGCATCACAGTACCCCAGCATATCCCACTGGAAAACGACGCAGCCCATCCTCGCCAATTGCACACAGCGCGCCTGAATCGGATTGCGAGCCGCCGAAACGAACCGCTCTTCCCCATTGGCCAACTGGCGATTGACCTCGGCAGGAGCCGGGTCGTGAAACCGACCATTGGGCCAGTGGCCGTGCGGGCAGAGGATCCCGGGCCGTTTCCCCTCCCAATTCCCTACCGGACGATAGAGCGTGCCGGTGACAAACAGCCCTGGAATCGACTCGAAATAGACCTTCTCGACCTGGTAGTCCCCCATCGATCGCGGCGAATGGATCGTCGCCTTGAGCTCTGGCAGCCGCGGCATTGGGTGCAGGCCCAAGGTCACTCGCAGCTGGTGCCGTAGCTCCTCGGCCCGCAGCTCCCACGCCGCACGATCGGTCGGTACATTCCGAAAAGGGAAGTGAGCATCCAGGTCTTTCATCGGACGCAGTTCCGCTGGCTTCGCGTCCTGTCCGATCACACGACTGATATCACTCGACCCCAAGATTCCACTGATGGCGATCGCCATGAACATCGCGCGACGCCCACGACCTGTCGCGCTGCGATTGGGCTTGGATGTGGCCTTCTTCATCTGAGCTGGCTCCTGAGATTGCAAGTCGCATGGGGAAGGAAAAATGCAGGGAGATGCGTTCGATGACCATCGCGGCTGTTCAAGGGTGGCGGGGATGGCCATGGCCGATAGGCATCAGGTAGGATGAATGAGTCCAACGTCGATCGCTCTGCCGTGCATGGTAACTCGCCCGCTTACTCATTAAAAGTAGAGTGTTGATTGCCAGCACGGACCGCACTTGGTCGCCGGGGAATTCCTCTCGGCAATCGTTCAAGGACTCCTGCATTTCCTCCCCCCCAAGCAAAGGAATTTTGCCATGAAGTGTTTCGCCCTTTCTCTGAGACATGCAGCATCGAGCGTTTTCGCACTCAGCCTGATCGCTTGCTCTACCGCAGCGACGATGGCGCAAGGACCCTGGAATTCGCTATTTGATGGAACAACTCTGAAAGGCTGGCGGCCTGCCGCTCATGGTAAAGCTGACTACCAGGTGGTCGACGGTGCGATTCAAGGGACCACCAAAGAAGGAAGCCCCAATTCGTTCCTGATGAGCGAAAAGGAGTATGGTGACTTTGAATTGGAGTTCGAGGTCAAAGTTGATGATGCCCTCAACTCGGGCGTCCAGATTCGATCACGCGAGAAGTCCGCCGACGATGTCGCTCGCTACAACCAGAAACCAGAAGGAACCGAGGGAATCGGACGTTTCCATGGACCTCAGGTGGAAATTGAATCCAGCCCCGGGCAGGCAGGTTATATCTACGGGGAGGCGACGCCTTATGGATGGCTGTCTCCCGAACCCAAGGATGAAAAGCATTCTCATGAAGCCATTCTCAATGGCCAGTGGAATCGGTACCGCATCGTCGCCCAGGGACCACGCATCCGCACCTTCATCAACGACCAACCCATCGCCGACCTCACACACGACGAGATTTACAAGACTCACCCCAAGGGTCACATCGGTTTGCAGGTCCACGGGATCGCTGCAGGCACAGGGCCTTACAAGGTCTGGTGGCGCAACCTCCGCATCCGCGAACTGGCGAAGTAGTGCTAGGTAGTTCCTCAAGGCAACGAAGCCCTCTTTCCGGAATCACCAGCTCATCGGCCCAGTGCCGGGATCTAAAAGGCACTTCAGCCGTCCACCGATTGAGAATCTTGGTGTAAGGCTCTGGGATCTGAGGCTGTGGGATCTGCCGATTCGATCCCACAGCCTCCCCTGGGGCCATCTCCTAATAGTCGTTCGGCATGTTCTTCTGGCCCCCGCAGATCGGACTGCGACTCCTAGACGCGAATCGACCACCACTGCGATCGGTCCTTCGTGATGATGGATGCGCAGATGGGGCGATCTGGCAATCCGTCGCTTGTTTTCGCGGTGGCCCCGAAACCATCCCGACGCCGCCTCTGCTCCACCGCCTCGGTGATCCTGCGAATTTGTCTTCCCCAAACCCCCATCGCTATCCGGTGACTGGCGTTTGTTTTGGGTGACGCAATCCGGCGCATGGTTGGATTGAGCTAGCGATCGGATCGAAGGAGTTGAACTCTGGTGCCCTGGGTGCAGAGACCCTGCAACCAGAGCCTGGGATCTTCACCGAATCAAGAAAACCAAACCCTTTTGATAGAAATTGAGCGAAGAACGCCAGGGAATTGCCCTGGAAGCCACCCGATCGGCTTTGCTATAAGCCCCCCACGTGCACCGTTCGTTGATTGACCTGTTGGGCAATCGACCAGGGAGTCGCCGAGGGGAGAAGTGGCCCATGCGCCGTATCGCTGTGATCAATCAAAAGGGAGGTGTGGGGAAAACCACCACCGCCGTCAACCTCGCCGCTGGACTAGCATCTCAGGGCAAAAAGGTCTGCCTGATGGACCTCGATCCGCAGGCTCATGCTTCTCTGCACCTGGGCGTCCAGCCGCTTCCGCCTCAACCGACGATGTATGAAGTGCTTTGTGGAGAAACCGGCATCGCGGAAGCGAGGGTCCGTGTGAATGAACATCTTTCGGTTGTGCCAGCCAATCTCGATCTGGCAGCAGCCGAACTGGAGTTGGCTGGAGAAGTAGGACGCGAGGTGATCCTTCGCGACAAACTGCCGCGAGATCCCGAACCGCTCGACTTTCTGATCCTCGACTGCCCTCCGTCGCTGGGGGTGCTGACGCTCAATGCCCTAACGGCGGTGCAGGAAGTTTTCCTGCCGTTGCAACCTCACTTCCTCGCCCTCCATGGACTCAGCAAGTTGCTAAGGACCATCGAGGTTGTCGCCAAGCGGCTTAATCCCGCCTTGCGACTTTCGGGCGTCGTGCTGTGCATGTACGAATCCTCAACGCGGCTGGCAGCAGAAGTCAGTAAGGATGTCGATGACTTCTTCGCGGCTCACCACGAACATCAGGGCGTCTGGTCCGGGGCTCAGTTCTTCAAGACCCGCATCCGCCGAAACATTCGCCTGGCCGAGGCACCAAGCTTTGGCAAAAGCATCTTCGACTACGCACCTACTTCGAATGGAGCGGAGGATTATCTCGCGCTGACCCAGGAGATTTTGGGGACGATCGCCACCAAACCGGCGACCATCCCGCACCCCATGGCACGCACTGGCGGTCCAACCACCGCTGCCGCGTCCTGACCCTTCAGGCTGGATGGATGGAGAACCTGCCGATGTCGGCCCCCGCCTTTCTTCATTCGATCCAGTCGGACAGACCCCAGCAGGTTTCGCAAGCGGTGACTTGTCGCCACCACCAGCAAGCTTCGGGGCATGAGTCCCATCTAGAAAGAGTGGAAGTCGTGAGCAAAACCCTTTCTCATCGATCGCCATCAGGTCGCTGGTCCATCGGCCAGTGGGCGCTGGGGTGGTGGATGCTTTTAGCATGGCAACCATTGACCTTGCTGGCCTGGCAATCCAACCCTGCGACTCCTGGAGTTGCTCCGGCCGCCTCGAACCGCCAAGCCTTTGATCTTCAGCACAAAACCGCCGATCAGGCGGCTTCCCTGCTAGCACCCCTGCTGCCCCCCGGCAGTTCCGTGCAATGGATCATCGTTCCTTCCAGCCGCCGGCTGGAAGTGATCGGACCTGCCGATGTCCTTGGGCAGATTGCCAAGATGCTGCCCATGATCGACCGGCCCGCTGTAGCGCAGGGCGATGCGGAACCGGCGAAGATGGAAGCTCCCGAGGTGCGGACCTACATGGCCGCACCTGCTCCCCTCCGCGAACTGGCTCAATGGACCCAGCAGCATCTGGCGGCTCAGGGTGTCGCTCTGGTCGTCGACTCGGCATCCGGCCAGTTGATCGTCCGCGCTCCCGCTGCTCTGCATTTCCAGATCCGCCAACGGCTTCAGGAGCTAACTTCTCCCCCTTCCAGCCGCATCACCGATCAACCACTTCCTGATGCGACGTCGCCGCTTGCAAACTCGGATGTCGCTCAAGCCAGTTGGCCGCCAGCTTCCGGTGGCTCTGCAAATCGTCTGGACGGCGGCCAGACGAACGCTGTCCAGCTGGCTGTTGGATCCCGCGGCGCAGCTCCAGCCGATGCAGCCAATGCCCCCTGGATCCAAACTTCGCTACCGTTGCCTGCCGATCGTTGGCCTCTTTTGCAGCGCGACCTCCAGCGCCTCTTTGGTGACCGATGGCGTGTGCAGGATGGGGGGCGAGCCGCCGCTCTTGCGGACGCGCGAGGCAACCAGATCGCTATCCACTGGGATCCGTCACGTCAGATGCTGCTCTGGAGCTGCCCGGCCAGCTCGGCCACCCAGCTGCAACGCCTAATCCTGGAGGCTTCGCGATCTACCGTCGCTGGGCCCACCACCGCCCAGCAGCGTGTCGTCCGCGGTTCCGTCGACTCCGCGTCAGCCATTCAGGCTATCGTCGATCAAACCCGTTCGATCGCCTCGGGGGACCTGCTGCCATCCACCAGAAATCCGAACGCGTCTTTGGTTCAGCCAGCCAATTATCAGGACACCCCAGCCAGTGTTCCACCGGCCGATGCAGCGCCATCGAACCCGGAGGAAAAGCCGGAACCAGCACCTGCCTCGGGAACCCGCGGCAGCCAGTTTGAAGGGGTGCAGATCGAAACGCTTCCTGAGCTAGATGCGATGATTCTTCGTGGCCGCAATGAAGAGCTGGACCAACTAGCGGAAATCATCAAGCAGTTGGAGCAGGTTGGTGAGGGGACGCGGCCGGAAATTGCCGTAGTACCACTGGAGCATGCCAATGCAGCCCGCGTCGCAACGATTATCACGACGACGCAGGATGATCTCACTGGTGGCCTCCAGGGCCGCGCCTTCGCGACCCCGCTGGTCAAACCCAACGCGATCCTCTTGATTGGATGGGGGGAGGCACTCAAGGCGCTGCGGGAGCTGGTTTCGAAATTGGATCAGCCAGTGGAACCGGAAACGCAACTGGAGGTCTTTCGCCTGAAGCATGCGAAAGCGTCCGCCTTGCAGACTAGTTTGCAGAGCTTCTTTGCGACGCGACAAGGTCTGGGACCAGTCATTCTTTCCACCATCGATGCGCGCACCAATTCCCTGGTCGTTTACGCCGCGCCCCGCGACTTGGAAGAGATTCGTTTGCTGATCGAAAAACTTGACGTTCCCCAGTCCAGCGCGATGCAGCGGGTACAGGTTTTTCCGATCGAAAACAGCTTGGCTGCCGATGTCGCGGAAACGCTGCGGGATGCGATTCAAAATCCAGGCACCGGCGATCGCAATTCCGGTTTGGAATTGATCGGTGAGGATGGTCAGTCTTTGGCTGCCTCTGGAATTCTCGATGACCTTCAGGTGACCGTCAACGAACGCAACAATTCGGTCATCGTCACCGGGCCGCAAGAGAGTTTTGACCTGATCGCTCAGTTGATTGGCCAGCTGGACACCCCCGGCATGGTCGCCAAGATCAAGATCTTTCCGATCGAAAACGGCGACGCTGCCTCCCTGGTGGAAACGCTGCGATCGCTGCTACCCAGTCAGACAGGAGATGCCAGCGACGTCCAACTGGGCAGCGCTCCCGGGGAATCGTCTCTTGCCCCCCTGCGGTTCACGGTCGATACGCGCGGCAACAACATCGTCGCGACGGGGTCGGAGGGAGATCTGCGGATCGTGGAGGCGTTGCTGACACGGCTAGATGAGGCAGGCAGTGCCCAGCGCAAAAGCACCATCTACCAGTTGAAAAACTCCCCTGCCCTCGACGTCGCTTTGGCGATCAACGACTTTCTCCGCAATCAGCGGATCCTCGAGACCGCAGCCCCAGGAACGGCCAATCCGTTCGAGCAGTTGGAGCGAGAGGTGATCGTGGTCCCCGAACCGGTGGCTAACAAGCTGATCTTGAGCGCGACGCCGCGCTATTTTGGGGAGATCCTGGAGCTGATCCAGAAGCTGGATGAACAGCCACCTCAAGTGATGATCCAGGTGATGATCGCGGAAGTGACGCTTGGAGATTTCGATGAGTTTGGGGTGGAAATCGGTGTCCAGGATTCGGTCCTGTTCGACAGAAGTCTGCTAGGTGACCTGATCAAGACAACAACCACCACCAACGTCTCGACCCCCTCGGGGGTCGTCACGACGACTCAGGACAACATCGTCGCCGCAACGAATGAACCGGGATTCGACTTCAACAACAAACCGCTGGGCAACAGCGGTAGCGCCAGTGCCCTGTCGCAGTCGGAGAAGGTTGGCGAGCAAGCGCTCAGCAGTTTTTCGCTCGGAAGGGTCAACAATGAACTGGGGTTTGGCGGGCTGGTGCTCTCGGCATCCAGCCGCAATGTGTCGTTCCTTCTGCGAGCTCTTCAGGAGACGCGGCGGATGGAAGTGCTCAGCCGTCCCCAGGTCCTGACGCTCGACAACCAACCTGCCTTCATTCAGGTCGGTCAGCGCGTTCCCCGCATCATCGGATCGATCGTCAATCAAAACGGCCAGCAGAATAACATCGCACTGGAAAATGTCGGACTCATCATCGGCGTCACGCCACGCATCTCGCCGGAAGGCAATGTGGTGATGGAGATCGATGCGGAGAAATCGAGTCTCGGTCCGGAGACCGAGGGGATTCCAGTGTCGGTCGCCAACAATGGCACCATCATCCGCTCCCCACGCGTCGATACCACCACCGCTCAGGCGACCGTCCTAGCTGCCGACGGGGAGACGATCATCCTGGGTGGACTGATCACCAAAAGCACTCGGGAGCGACATCGCAAGGTGCCATTCCTTGGGGACATTCCAATCGTCAAGTATCTCTTCCGATACGATCAGGTAGAGACCAAGCGAACCGAACTGCTGATCATCTTGACGCCTCACGTTGTCCGCAGCCCCGGCGATATGGAACGCCTGAAGCAGGTGGAGACGGCGAGGATGAGCTGGTGTGCAGCCGATGTGTTTGACATCCATGGCGACATCCAGGTGCCGATGCAGTGGGGGATGATGACCGATGAATCGAATGTGCCGGTGATCTATCCCGATGACGATCCACGCGGCACCCGATCGCTGATCCCCGCCGGTCCCGATGGGGAGCTTTCGGCGAGCCCGATCGAGCTACAGGAGGGGGAGGAATGGCGATCGTACCCTCCTGTGCCTGAGCATCCGAAAGAGGGTGGAGTCTACTACGAGCGAGAGACGGGGCAGGTGCCGATCACGCCGCCACCACAAGTACCGCGTCGATCGTTGCCTCCGGCCAGGGAGTTAGAGCCAGATCCGATGGAACTGCCTCCGCCAGTCCAGGCGACGCCGCCGCAGGCGGATCCGCTTCCCTCAGGCGTTGAGGGAACGCGGCGAGCCCCCGTACGGGAAGCCCCGCAGCCCAATTGGCCTGAATCGAAAGAAGGAGGGCGACGATGAAACCTCCAAGAAACATTTTCATTCCGATGACAAGGCATAGCATGCGGTCGATACTTCCGATGCTTTTGATCGGTTGCTTGGGGATGATGGCCGGTTGCCAGTGGACCCCTGACAAGAAGCTGACCGCATGGCCATGGAAGAAGAAGGAAAAGGCAGAGCGACCGGAGCGGATGCTGCCCGTGTGGAGCGATACGGTGCTACACCAGCCGGGCAACCCTGGGGTTCGAGGCTTTGGCGGAAGGATCTTTTTCTATAAGGATCAGTCCCCGGAGGCGATTGAAGTGGATGGCGGGCTGGCGGTCTATGTCTTCGATGCCGACACGGTCGATCCAGGATCGCCGCAGCCGGAGAAAAAGTATCTGTTTACCGCCGAGCAGTTCAAGACACACCTAAGTCATTCGACGATGGGGCCAAGCTACAGCATCTGGATCCCATGGGATCAGGTAGGCGGTCCGGTGAGGAATCTCAGCCTCGTCGCTCGGTTCGAAGGGACCGAAGGGGGGGTGGTGATATCGGAACCGACGACGAAGCTGCTTCCGGGTGTCAGTGTGACGAAGGATCAGCCTGCCAGCCCATCGGATCAGGTGACCCAAGGGGCTTCAGGCAATGCCACCGCCAGCTCACCCGTTCAGTCGGCCAGCTACATCGAACGGGTCGCCGGTACTCCCCAAGCTTCAGCAGATAAACGCAACGCGAATCGGACCGACGGGAACGCGTCCAAACGATCGTCGGCCACGATCGATTTGCCACCTAGTTTTCAGAGGCGAATGCAACCGGGAATTGGTGTGAGGAAAGGGGTTCAAGAGGAAGGCATGATCGAATCCGAGCGGTTGCCACCTCCGCTGCCCGCAGCAGAATCGGGTTCCAGACTGAGAGAGGCAATTGGAGTTCCACCGATCGGTTCGACCTCGGGTGGCTTGGAAGGGCCATCCGCGATGGAGTCGCAGGAGAGGCGAGGCGGGATCGAGCGGACGGTGGGAGGTGCCGTGGCACCTGGGAGTCTGATGGGGATCCAGCCTGGTAGGCCCAGGCCCAAGCCGCGGAGTCCACTGGAGCGAGGGCGGGTGACTCAGGCCGGCGCGGTCGCCGCCAGTCGTTCGTACCCCGGCCAGTCGCTCTCCGCCGAAGGAGAATCGCCATCTTCTTCGGCATCCGAGGCCGATGGCATTGCGGCAGGATCGAGCGGCAAGGTGAGGACGGCGGTGGCGGAAGAAATCATGGTTGTCGGGCCGCCGGCCACCGTGGTGACCGATGCACGCAGTCGCGGTCAGATTCCTGGCCAGACGGCTGGGCAGCTTTCCGGCCGAGGCGCCGCCTCAGGCGCTTCGGTGCTTCCGTTGAACTCTGGCGGGGGGACCGAATCGAAGTATTTTAGGGATCAACCGAGTTCTGCCGGTTGGATTGCCCCGTTGCCGCGGACGCCCCGGTCGGGAGGTGGCCGTTTTTCAGGGAATTGAGCCGTTGTGGGCGGAGGGTGGCTTGCCAGTTTGGCGAGGGAAGCGATACTAGGGAACTACGTTGCTGCTGGGGCTCATCGTGATCCACGCGGCACGGAACTGGCCATCGGCCTTGTTGAATGGCGGAGTAGCTCAGTCGGTTAGAGCAGCGGAATCATAATCCGCGTGTCGGGGGTTCGAATCCCTCCTCCGCTACTATGGCATCTTCAAAAAGAGCCACCACTTCTGCGAAACTCACGTTTTCTTCGAGTTTTTGCTTTCTGCGGTTTTCTCGTTGCGAATCTTTGCGACACCTTGCAGGAAGCTGCATCCCCGAAGTCCCCCGCCTCTGCCGCCAACCTGAAGTGCTCGTCGGTCACCGTCGAGTGGAGCTTTTGGGCGATCCCAGGTGACTGACGCGCTGGAGCGATTGAAATTTTCCTGGCGAATGGTGCGTTGTCGTCGAGATGAAGCAGACCCCCAGCATGCGGAAAAAACGATAGCCAGAAAAGCCAAATCAAACATCGACGCCGATGTCGCCTGCGAGAAGGTTTATTGGGAGGCAACAACCTCGTTACCCGCATTGGTACCCGCCCTGCAGTCGCCGGATTCGAGTGAGCACACATGATCTCCGCAGGAACAGGGGACATCCTGTGATTGGGTACAAGAATCCGAACGGGTCAGAAAGCCTGCGGAACACGACCCTTGGATCAGGACATTCGCAGGCCAGCAGACCGGTTGGACGAGGGGTTCCAGGGTGATTAGGCCGAAACCGTCTATCACTCCAAAAAATTCTTGTTCGGCTTGTAAGAGCCTGATAACCTTCAACTTTTGATCGCGGCCAGTTTGCGTGATAGGCTGCATTGGTGCGGTCTACAGAGTTTAGGCTGATCCGTTTAAAAACAAGTTCCATTTCTCAATTTCTCAGTAACCAAAAAGGAAAACAAATGAGACTTCAGCAATCGGGCTTCGCATTGGCCATTCTGCTTGCGATATGTTGAGCCAGATCGACTGCATTTGGGCAAGAAGCGTTAGAGCCAGTTCCCATAGACGAGAACACTGAAATCATATCCGATGAATGTGACTGCGGATGCGGAGACGTTGACTCAGGGGAACTCATCGCAATTGCGATTGAAGATCCGTTTAACGCAAATCGACTACTAACCTTCGCTATGGATTATCCGGAATCGTTTAGTGCTTCGGATGTTTTCGCGGCGATTGCCATCGCGGCAAAGTCGAAGCTTCAGGATTGCATCGACAATGTGAATAAGAAGTGCCCGGAGCCGACCAAGAAAGAGGATGAGTCCGACGCTGAATTTCAAAAGAGGCTGAATGCTTGGCGTAGCGAATGGAGACGCCAGGCGGAAGCATGCATGAAACGCAATCAACCAGACGATCCCTTTAAGCCTAAGAAGGGTTCGAATCAAAACAAGGCTCCCTGGGTGGACGAAAACGGAAGAGAATGGGAGCCTCATGCAGATGACAAACACAAACCTCACTGGGATGTCACGCCGGCACTTCCAAAACCGCCTGGAACAAAAGGTGACTCATGGACCGACGAATTTGGAAACACCTACACGGACAAAGGTACTCATACAGTGGTCTATCCACCCTGGGGAAAATAAGGAACAACCATGAACAGAAATATTGTCGTGAGAATCAGCCACTTCAATCCGGATGTACCCAAAGTGCAGATTTACGGTGATCCCGACGGATTGAAGTGGCTTGCTTCAGAGCTTGTTCGATTGGCTGAATACGATCAATCAACGGGGTTCCCTCCTGATGAAGGAACAGTGCACCACTTGCTTCCTGCACCACGCAAATCCGGCTATGACAATTTGCTGGATGTTTCGGTTCAACTAGACATTGGAAGGCTAGATCGAAGAGACGACGGGTCGTTTGAATGGTTCCTAGACTGAAATGGAACAAAGGGTTGCAGACGGAGCGGGCGAAAACGCGTCTCGACAATGGTTGCCCATTCGCGCCCGCCCGCTGAACCCAAACGTTCATCGGACTTAGAACCTATCCGAAAACCCCTGATCTAGCATAGGTAAGATAGGCACATGCAAGATGCAGGCAAGCGATATGATTTTGTAATTTCTTTTCCCACCTTATGAGGATGCCTCGGAAGCGATTGAGCCAGCCATGGGT
>JBEISR010000001.1:0-359784 GCA_040375295.1 Planctomycetaceae bacterium | reverse complement strand
GTCGGAAATTGAAATGTGATTCGCGAGCCTCCCAATCTCTCTCTGTGCCTTTGTGCCTCCGTGAGATCCCCAAGCAGGGCAAGCCATACTGGACGAACCATGTCCGCCTCGGCCGAAGAAAGGAATCTCACAGAGGCACGCGGGACACGGAGATTCGGAAATTGAAGTGTGATTCGCGAGCCTCCCAATCTCCCTCTGTGCCTTTGTGCCTCCGTGAGATCCCCAAGTAGGGCAAGTCAGACTGGACGAACCATGTCCGCCCCAGCCTGTTGAGTGATTTCCACAGAGGGATGCATCGATCACCAGTGTTGGCTGTTCTCGAATGGAAAGCCTGTGAAAATCGATATCCTTCGGTTTCCTGACACTGCACAGTACCTGCGGTACACTAAGAGGATTGTCGGGAAGGGAAATTCTGCGAGCGATCGGAGATGCGGATGGCGGGTGCATTTCGACGAAACGGGGCCTTAGCATCGGTCCTGTGCTTAGTTCAGTGCGTGGTCCAATCGACTTTTGCTGGCGATTCCGTGGAGTTCAACCGAGACATCCGCCCGATATTGGCAGCAGCATGCCTGAAGTGCCACGGCCAGGACGCTGGTCATCGTCAAGCCGATCTTCGACTGGACGATCCGGCCAGTGCGACCGCAGCGAGAGAATCGGGCGTCGTTGTCGCCGCTGGGGATCCAGCAGCAAGCTTGCTGTGGCAACGCATCCACTCCTCCGACCCTGAGCTGGTCATGCCGCCACCCGATTCGGTGCGCCAGCTATCGGGCGAGGAGAAGGAAAAGATCAAGCAGTGGATCGAGCAGGGAGGGAATTTTCAAAACCACTGGGCTTTCGAACCGATCTCCAAGCCGGAAACCCGGGATCCGGGTGTATCGCTGACGCAACAGATCGATCACTGGATCCAGGAAGAAGCCGACAAGCGTGGGTTGCCGGTTCTGGGCCTAGCCGACCCTCGCATCCAGATCCGGCGCCTTGCCTTTGCGCTCACGGGCCTACCACCCGATCCAGACGATGCAAAGAAGTTCGCCGAGGACCCCAGTGACGTCCATTACGCGCGGTGGGTCGACCACTACATGGACTCGCCACACTACGGCGAAGAGATGGCTAGGCATTGGCTGGATGTCGCTAGGTACGGCGATACCCATGGCCTCCACCTGGATAACGACCGACGGATCTGGCCATATCGGGATTGGGTGATTCGCGCCTTTCAGCAAAACCTCCCCTTTGATCGATTCACGATCGAGCAATTGGCGGGCGATCTGCTCCCCAACCCGACACAGGACCAACTGGTCGCTACGGGTTTCAATCGATGCAACGTGACAACCTCCGAAGGTGGTGCGATCGAGGACGAGTTTCTGTTTCGGTACGCGGTCGACCGCGCCAGCACCACGATCCAAGCGTGGCTGGGGCTTACCGGAGGCTGCGCCGTCTGCCACGACCACAAGTACGATCCGCTGACGGCCCGGGAGTTCTATTCGATCTATTCGTTCTTCTATAGCAATGCCGATCCGGCGATGGATGGCAACATTCAGACCACCGCCCCCTTCATCAAACTCCCAACCGCTCAGCAGAAAACTGATCTGGAGAAACTGGATCGGGAGATTGCGGAAAGCATCCAGCAACTTGGGCAGCTGGCAGGTCGGTGGTCCCAGCAGGTCGATGCAGTTGCAACCAGCTCACCTCGCCCCGCCACGCACCTCTGGCTGGATGATCAACTGCCCATGGGTGCCAACCAGCGAAACACCAGCCGCAACGCAGCGCAGTGGACGCAGGAGGAAGCAACGGTCCCTGTGGGGCTGCGGGCGATCGTGACCGAATTCGGTGATCGATTGGAGCAGGTGATCAGCGGCGGCACGGTGCCTCGCTGGATTCTCAACGAGGCGACGGTGCAACTTTGGTTGAAGACCGATGCCGATGAACCACCCGATGTCGCTTTCCTGGAAGTCCGCACCGATAAAGGAAATCGCCGCTGGTTCTGGGGAGTGGATCCCCAGGCAGGATCGAAAATCGGCGCCAATCCCAATCAGTATGCAGGCCCATTACCTGCCGCCGGTCATTGGCAACTGATCACCCTACCAGCCGAGGGACTGACTCCCGGTGCCCTGGTGCAGGAACTGCAATTAGGAGTATTCGGAGGGATCGCTTGGTGGGATGGCCTTGCGATCACCGGCCAGCAGGCTCCAGAACACCACTGGAGACGCGACTGGACAGCGTGGTGGAATCTTCAGAAGGGTAAAAACGCGCCCCTGGCAGAGGGCCCTTTGCTTCAGGCGATCCAGCAAGGCCCCGACTCCGAGGCAGGGAAAAAAGAACTGGAATCGGTCAAACGATATTTCTTCAGTTGGGTCTCCGACGAAGTTCCTGAACCGATCCGCCAACTACGAGCTCGCATCGAACGATTGCAGGTGCGTCGAGCTATGCTGGAGGATTCGATCCCTGGCACGATGATTTACAAAGATCGCGATCCACCACGGCAGGCTCATGTGATGCTTCGCGGACAGTACGATGCCAAAGGGGAACCGGTGGAACCTGGTGGGATGGCATTTCTCCCCCCGATTGCTACCCACGAGCCGCAAAGACGGCTGAATCGATTGGATCTGGCGCAGTGGATCACAGCCCCCAACAACCCTCTGACGGCGCGCGTCGCTGTCAATCGATTCTGGCAGCAGATCTTCGGCACGGGCATCGTCCTGACTTCCGACGACTTTGGAACTCAGGGCACCCCGCCCACCCATCCCGAACTGCTCGATGCGATGGCTTCACACTTTGTGGAGAATGGCTGGAATGTGCGGGAGCTACTGCGCAGCATGGTGTTGACGAAAACGTTTCGCAGGGAAGGAACGGTGACGGCCGAGTTGACGCAAGAGGATCCTGCGAATCGGTATCTGTCGCGTGGTCCTCGACTACGGCTGGATGCCGAGCAGATTCGGGATAACGCCTTGGCGGTCAGCGGACTGCTCAACCGACAGATCGGCGGCCCTGGATTCCGCGGCTACCAGCCCCCTAGCATTTGGGAGCCGGTCGGCTACGGGGACTCCAACACCCGCTACTACCTTCAGGAGCATGGGGACGTTCTCTATCGCAGGAGCATCTACGCATACGTCAAGCGAACCGCTCCACCTCCGTTCATGACCAACTTCGATGCGCCCAATCGAGAAACATTCTGCACGCGGCGCGAGCGAAGCAATACTCCACTGCAGGCTCTCCAACTGCTCAATGACGTCCAGCACTTCGAGGCTTCCCGATGTCTGGCCGAAAGTCTCGTCAAAGAAACCCTTGAGAGCCCCGATCGACGGTTGGAACTCCTGTTCGAACGGGTACTTGCAAGGCAACCCGATGCGTTTGAAAGGGAATCGATTTCGAAGTTTCTGGAAGAAACGACAACGCGACTGGCCGCTGCACCGGAGGAAGCTTCCAAAATCTCGCGCGCAGGACAGCGTTGGCCGGATCGATCGCTTCCTACCCTGGATGTGGCGGTGTGGACGTTGGCATCCAATCTCGTCCTGAACCTGGACGAAACGATCACGCGGAACTGATAAGGCCGTCAGGCTTCTGGAACAGGAAACCATCGTATGAGTCGATCGGAACGAGTCGAACTGCAAATGGATGCCGCTCGTCAGGTACTGTTGCGAAGAAGCTTTTTTCGCTCCTCGGGGCTTGCCATGGGATCGATCGCGCTGGCGTCCTTGCAAGGAAGCGCCGCGCGAGGCGAAGCCACCGAGACCGACAGGGCAGCTCAAGTCCATCCCCCACTGGCAGGCCTTCCCCACCATCCCCCCAAGGCCAAGTCGATTATCTATCTGCACATGAACGGAGGTCCTAGCCAGATCGATCTTTGGGATTACAAGCCAACGTTGGCCGAGCAGTTCGACAAGGACTTACCCGATTCGATCCGGCAGGGCCAGCGAATCACCACCATGACCAGTGGTCAAAAACGACTGCCTGTCGCCCCCAGCAAATTCCGATTCCAGCAGCATGGCCAGTGCGGGCGCTGGGTCAGCGAACTGCTTCCGCACACCGCATCGTTGGTCGATGAATTGGCGGTGATCAAAACGGTCCACACCAACGCCATCAACCACGATCCAGCCTGCACCTTTGTGATGACCGGCACCGAAGTTCCCGGGAAGGCTAGCCTGGGATCCTGGTTGGCCTACGGTTTGGGAAGCGAAAGCAACGATCTGCCTGCCTTCGTCGTCCTGACCCCAAGCTGGAGCGCCACCGCACCAGCGCAAGCCCTGTTTACTCGGATGTGGTCCAGCGGTTTCTTGCCGACTCGATTCACCGGCGTCGCACTGCGAAGCGGTCCCGATCCGGTCCTCTACCTGCAGAACCCGGAGGGCGTTTCGTCGGCCGATCGCCGATCGATGCTCGACACCCTCTCTCAGCTCAACCAGCACCGTTTCGAGCAGTGGAGGGACCCCGAGATTCAAACGCGAATCGCACAGTACGAAATGGCTTATCGAATGCAGGGAAGCGTTCCAGAACTGGTCGACCTGAAGGAAGAGCCCCAGTCGGTGCTCGATCTCTATGGTCCAGATGTCACCAAGCCAGGGACTTTTGCCGCCAGTGCCATTCTCGCTCGTCGCATGGTGGAACGCGGTGTGCGCGTCGTTCAGATTCTGCATCGAGGATGGGATCAGCACGGCAATATCGCCGGTGACCTTCCGGCACAATGCCGAGATGTCGATCAGGCGTCGGCGGGACTGCTGCGCGATTTGAGGCAACGGGGACTGCTGGACCAGACCTTGGTGGTTTGGGGTGGCGAGTTTGGACGTACTGTCTACTGCCAGGGTGGATTGACCAAGGAAAACTATGGTCGCGACCATCATCCCAAATGCTTCACCATGTGGATGGCAGGAGGCGGTATCCGGGGTGGCATCGAGTACGGAACCACCGACGATTTCAGCTACAACATCGCCGATCGACCGGCAGCAATTCACGACATCAATGCAACGCTCCTTCATTGCCTGGGGATCGATCACGAACGCTTTATCTTCCCGTTCCAAGGGCTAGAACAACGTCTGACGGGGGTCGAGCAGCAGCAGGTGATTCGCGAGATCCTCGCCTAAACTTGCGCGGATCCGCCACAAGAAGTGTTCGGTGTTCGGCAGTGCATCTGCCCTTTCGGGCAGGGAAGGATTGCGGACCGGAAGCTTGGTATCAGAGAATGCTCGGTTGCGTCTCACGAGCCTTTCACATCAGCGACTTGGCATTGGAGCCTCAACCGACCATGCAGCCGATTTCATGCAAGGCGCCCACCCGAAGTACCCTCCTTTCTATCGCACGAAATCACGGGCAACTCTTGCTGCTTCTCGTAGGTTGCCTGGTGCTGGCCCCCTCCGCAGAAGCTCAGGAAACTCTCGCCAGCTGGAACGACGGACCGGCCAAAGCATCGCTTCTGAAGTTCGTCGAACGAGTGACCCGAGAAGGTTCGGCAGATTTTGTCCCGCAGCCCGAACGGATCGCCGTCTTCGACAACGACGGCACGCTGTGGCCAGAAAACCCAGTTCCTTTCCAGCTTGCCTTTGCTCTTGATCGACTTCAGGCTAAAGCCGCCATAGATTCACAATTGGCCGCGGATCCCATGGTACAGGCAGCTATGGCAGGTGACTTCGGCAAACTCTTGGAAGGCCCCAGACACGAAGGACTGCTCCGTATCATCGCATTGACACACTCGGGTATGACCTTGGAGCAGTTTGATGCCGATGTGCGGGCTTGGCTGAAAACGGCAAAGCATCCTCGCTTTTCACAGCCCTACACCTCCCTGACCTACCGTCCGATGCAGGAAGTTCTCACGCTGCTTCGCAGCCATGGTTTCAAGACCTTCATCGTCTCTGGCGGAGGAGCTGATTTTATGCGTGTCTGGTCGGAGGAAGTTTATGGGATTCCGCCGGAACAGGTAGTCGGATCGACCTCCCGCACCCAGTGGGAACTTCGCGATGGTGTTCCTCGACTGGTCAAGACGCTCGATCACCTCTTCATCGATGACAAAGAGGGCAAACCGGTGGGGATCCAGCAGTTCATCGGCCGGCGCCCCATCGCTTGCTTTGGCAACAGCGATGGCGATCTGGCGATGTTGCAGTACACAACCATGGGCAATTCCAGACCATCATTCGGAATGATCATTCATCACACCGATGCCCAGCGCGAATACGAGTACGACGCGATGCCCAAGAGTAGCGGGAAACTGGTCGAAGCGCTCCAGGAGGCAGGCAAGCGAGGATGGACTGTGGTCGACATGAAGAACGATTGGCGGACGGTATTCGGTCCCTGATCCGGCGGCCCCGACAGTCCTGTACAACGGTTGCGCAGTTGGATGAGGTCAGGCGACGGTGCGGGTGATTCCGCCCCTGCGAACCGATGACCCTCGCTCCTATCGGTCTGTTCCAACCTCAAATCGCAAATCTCTGCCGGGAAAGAGCACCCAACCGGATCGACATCCCGAGTTCTGCGTTCGCGTAGGCTCACACGAGGGCTTTCGGCCCTCCGCCTCGATTTCGATGATTCCTGACAGTCCTCCACAAGCCATCGGGAACCCTTACGTGGGCGATTTCCAACCGATGCAGTGTAGTGATCGCTACAAACAAGACCCATAGATGGACCGATGATTTCTTGCCTGAGAGTGCTTCACTGGAAACAGTTCGGTTTTCGCCCCCAGATCATCTTGGTACTCTAAAAGAAGTAACTGCTGGAACGAATTGGTTGCTTGTCCATTTGCGGGATACCTCGTGATTTCTTTTTCCATGGCAATAGGTTTGCGAACGATCATGACACGCTGGAAACCTGGAAAGGTATTCTCTTGGCTGGGGCTATCCTTCTCTGCCATGCTGATCGCCGCGACGCCACTGGCTGCGCAGCAAGATGGCTTCAATATGAACTTGTCTACTGCTGACATTCGGACAGGTGAGTCGGTCTTTGGACAGAAACCGCCTGAAGGCTGGCTGGACAATCGCGTCGTTCTGGTGGAGTTCTGGGGAATTCAGTGCCCCCCCTGTCTGGCCAGCATGCCCAAGCTGGATCGCATCCACAAGGAACTGGCGCCGATGGGTCTGGTGGTGCTAGGGGCGCATGTGCAGGATGCGGAGGACCAGCAGGTCCGTGAAGCCGCGGCAAGGCTGGGGGTCACCTTCCCCATTTTTACCAAGGCAAGAGTTGCCAACGGAGACGACTTTTCCGGGATTCCACACTGCATGCTCTTCGACCACACTGGGAAGTGCATCTACCGTGGATCGCCATTCAAAGTGGAACCACTGCTCAGGCAGGCGGTGGCCAACGCTCCTGCGGTGATCCTGGAAGGCAAAACATTAGAAAAACTGGAGGTGTTCAATTCGTGGCTCCGCGATGAAAGTCAGTTTGGCAAGGCACTGAAAAAAGCACAAGGCTTCACTGACTCCAAAGATCCACTGACCGCAAGCGAAGCCACCTACGTCGTCGAACGCCTGACCGCGCATGGTCGCAAACTGATCGATCAAGCGGTCCAGCTTCAGAAAGACGATCCGATCGCAGCATGGGAGATGCTGCAGCGCGCGGAGGCCAGTTTTCGCGGTGGACCGATTGGGATCGAAGCGACGAAAATGGCCAAGCAGTGGAAGAAAGATACAGCCTTCCAGAAATCTCTCCGAGCAGCTCAGCAACTGAGCGAAGCTCAGGAAATCGTGCAGACCATCGCGCTCCATGCCGGCAGCACCGACGGAACCCTGCCCCCTGCCTTTATCGAATCGGTCCCCAAGGAACTCCGGCGGAAACTCAGCGCCATGCTCCGGACGATCGAAGAAGAAGCACCTGATTCCAAAACCGCCAAGATGGCGCAGGAAATGGCGATCCAGTGGAAGCTGGCCCCTTAGGCATAGGAAGCTTTCAGAGACGCACGAGCAACGGAAGCCAATTGGGACGCATGGCCGGGACGGCCATGCCACGGTCATAAAGCCCCTTCACGTGGCACGGGCGGCTCGCCCGTGCATATCATTCAAGCCCAGTACACCATGAATGACGCATGGCCGGGACGGACGGTCCATGAGAAGCGGGTTAACCTGCCTTCGGGTCTGCAGCGTTGTTTCCTTTTAGGGCGATCTGCACGTACTGAACGGCCGAAACGACGGTTAGCAGAATCGCCAAGCCGATGATGCCCGTGCGAACTACAGGCCAGCCAGAAAAGTCGATCCACTTCAGCAGACTGGCCAAGCAGGCGATCACCGCCGCACACTGCGCAACCATCTTCCACTTGCCAAGTGTCTTCGCGGAAAAATCTCCTCCCTTCCCCTCCACCATCCCTCGCAGGCTGGTCACCAGCAATTCCCTCGCGACCACCAGCGTGGCCATCCAGGGGGCCAGGCCACTCTCCGGAAACCGCGCCAGCCCGATCATTGCACCTGCGATAATCACCTTATCGACAAAGGGATCGAGGATCCGCCCGAGCTTGGTGACCTGCTGGAATCGCCTAGCCCAATAGCCATCGATCCAGTCGGTAGAAACGGCGACGATGAAACCTACGAGAGCCATCAGGAACTGGGACTTTTCCAACCAGTAACAGACGCAGATCGCCAGCAACAAACGGACGATCGACAGCGCGTTGGGAACATTCCAGTTGGAAGTCGAAGGCGAAAAGATCGACATGGATGACTCGGTGTCCTCTCTGCCACGCTGTGCAACCTACCTCGCTTCGGCGATGGGTACAGCCAGGGCATCGTACTGTTCGTGACCAACGATCTCGCAGGTCACCAAGCTCCCGGTGGTCACTTTCTGTTCGGGTTGAGCGGTGACGTAGACCAGTGCATCGACATCCGGGGCATCGGCTTTGGATCGCCCGGCCCAGATACCCTTCTGAGCGTCGACCTGCCGATCGATCAGCACTTCCTGCCTGGATCCCAAGCGAGAATCACAGAATTCGAACGCCTGCTGCTGCTGAATCGCCATCAAATGATTGCGACGTTCCTTTTTGATTCGCTCGGGAAGATGGCCATCCAACTTGGCTGCAGGCGTGTCCGGTTCCAGCGAATAGGTAAAGACCCCCAATCGCTCGAATCTGGTCTTCTCGATGAACTCCGCCAATTCCTCGAACTGCTCGTCCGTCTCCCCAGGGAATCCGGCGATGAAGGTGGTTCGAAGCACCAAGTTTGGAATCCCGGCTCGAAGTTTCTCCAGCAGCGCTTCGGTCTGCGATCGATCGACACGGCGCGACATGCGGCGCAGCATGGTGTCGTTGATATGCTGCAGGGGAATATCGATGTAGGGAACAATGTGTTTGGCCGAAGCGATCGAGTCGATCAGAGGCTGATCGATGTGCATGGGATAGAAATACATCAGCCGGATCCAATCGAGCCCTTCCAGTTGGTCCAGTTGCTCCAGGAGAATCCGAAGCTGCGACTGCCCGTGGGAGTCAATACCGTAGTAGGTGGTATCCTGTGCCACCACAATCAATTCCCGTACTCCCGATGCAATCAACTCCTTCGCTTCATCGAGAATCAACGGCATCGGCTTGCTGGCATGTTTCCCTCGCATCTTGGGAATGGCACAGAAGGTACAGAGTCGGTCGCAGCCTTCCGAGATCTTCAGGTAGGCGAAATGCCGTGGGGTGACGCGCACGCGGTGATCATCGGGGAGCGCACGAATCGGTGCCGGTCGAAACACCGTCCGCTGCTCCTCAATCCCACCCAGAATACGATCGGCCATGTGGCTGATTTCTTCACGACCAAAGACACCGATCAGCCCATCGATCTCCGGTCTAGCCTGCAACAGCGCTTCCCGCTGTCGTTCGGCCAAGCAACCCGATACCAAAACCCCCTTGATCTTCCCCTGCTTTTTTAGCTCCAGCATCTGATCGATGGCCGACATCGATTCCTTGCGGGCGCTGTCGATGAACGCGCAGGTATTGATGACGACAAAGTCACTCCCTTCGACATCGGCGGTCAGCTGGTATCCATCCTGCTGCAGAACCCCCAGCATTTTCTCGCTGTCGACCAGGTTCTTGGGACAACCGAGGCTGACAAAGGCATATCTCCCCTTCACCCCCGATCGTTCGATCTGCTCAAGGCTGGGTTGGCTGCAGGAGGGAGACTGCTGGACAATCGGCAGGGATTTCGGATCCATCGAATGGGAGCTCTTGGGTTGCGTGTAGCGAGCGAATGACGGGACAAATTTTTAGTGGACGCGCATGCCGGGAGCGGCGCCCGAGTCCACTGCCAGCAAAAAGACTTCGGCACCACCTGCACCTGCAGCAGTGACCATCCCCTCGCTGAGGCCGAATTTCATCTGCCGTGGCTGTAGATTGGCGACTATCACTACCAGTCGCCCCACCAGCGCTTCGGGTTCGTAGGCCGCCTTGATCCCCGCGAAGACGGTCCGAACGTGATCCCCGCCCAGGCTGACGGTCAATTTGAGCAGTTTTCTAGCCTCGGGAACCTGCTCCGCCTTGAGGACTCTGGCGACCCGCAGATCGACCTTGGCGAAGTCGTCGATCGTGCAGGTTTCCGCCAAAGGCTCGGCACTTAGATACTGGTCGCTATCGACCGGAATCGTAGGGGAATCGGCAGGATTTTCCTGCTGAGCTTCCTGGGCGCTCTGTTCCATCATGGCGTCGACTTTCTCGCGCGTCACGCGCTGCATCAGGTGTTCAAAAGGGGCGACAGGGGTACCGACCAACGGCTGTTGGCTTTGGGACCAAGCAACAATTGGATCTCCCAACAGTGTACCGCATTGCTCGGCCAGCTTCGGCAAAACCGGTGCCAGGTAGATAGCGAGCTGCCGGAAGAGGTTCAGCGCGATGGTACAGACATCCTGCAGCCTCTGCTGTTCCGACGGGTCTTTCTGAAGGAGCCAAGGCTTGGCATTCTCTACAAAAGGGTTGGCCTGATCGGCCAGTTCCATCACCAATCGCATCGCTTTGGCCGTGTCCCCTTCGTGATATGCCTGTGCAATCGACTCACCCGCTCGTGCTGCTGCCTGAAAAAGTCCACCATCGTGCGGATAGATCGTTGAAAGGCCGGTTGTCTGGGCGAAGCGAGCTGTGCGGCTGGCGAGATTGACTACCTTGTTGACGACGTCGGCATTGACCTTCAGCACAAACTCTTCGAGGTTCAGATCGAGGTCGTCCAGGCCGGAACCCAATTTGCTGGCGTAGTAGTAACGCAGGTAAGAGGGATCCAGATGATCGAGATAGGTTGCGGCCTTCACCAGGGTGCCAGCGCTCTTGGACATCTTCTCTCCACCAACCGTCAGGAACCCGTGGATATGGACCTGTGAGGGCAGAGGCAATCCCGCCGTGTGCAGCATGCCTGGCCAGAAGAGGGTATGGAAGTAGGTGATATCCTTCCCGATGAAGTGGTGCACTTCGGCTTCCTCGGAGTTCCACCAACGCTCCCACGTCTGGCCGTTGGCCTGGCACCACTGCGACGTACTGGCGATATAGCCAATCGGTGCATCGAACCAGACGTACCAGTAATGCCCCGGTGCATCGGGAATCTCAAAACCGAAATAGGGAGCCGGCCGCGAGACGTCCCAGTCCTTGAGCGTTTCCGAGAGGAAATTTCCTTTCAGATAATTTGCCACTTCGGGCTGAAGGGCCCCCGATTCGCCAATCCACCCTTCCAGTATCTCCCGCAAAGGTTCCAGTTCGATGAACCAGTGGGGAGCGCTGCGCACCTCGGGAGTCGCCCCGGACAGTTTGCTTACGGGATCGATCAATTCCGATGCGTTGTAGGTGGCGTTGCATTTGATGCAGTTATCGCCGAACTGATCGGGGCTGCCGCACTTGGGGCAGGTCCCTTTGACGAATCGATCGGCAAGGAACGTGCCCGCCTGAGGATCGTACAGCTGTACCACATCCCGCTGGACCACCCTGCCTGCATCCCGCATCGACTTCCAAAAACGATGGCACAGCTGCCGGTTCTCTTCCGAGTGTGTGCTTCCATAGTGATCAAAGCTAATCGAAAAGGCGGTGAAATCGGACTGGTGCCGACGGCTCATTTCCGCGATCAGCGCTTCTTCGCTGCGTCCCTCCTGCCTCGCGCGCATCATGATCGCCGTGCCGTGCGTGTCATCGGCGCATACAAACAGCACCTCTCGCCCCTGCAGGCGCTGGAAACGAACAAATATGTCGGTCTGGATCGATTCCACCAGGTGCCCTAGGTGGATCGGTCCATTGGCGTAGGGAAGAGCGGCGGTGACCAGCAATCGCTTTTGGGGCATCAAAATAACCTTCCAGGAACTGAGAGGCGGCGACCTACCTGCTCCAGCTTCGTGCCACCAGGACGTCGCCAGCCGCTCCTAAAGTATTCCGGGATGAGCGACTCTGTCGAGTGGTTCCATCGGGAGAATCGTCCCCGACAGAACCGAAATCGGCTCGCCCCAGTCCGGCTGGACCACCAGACGTCCCTCGGGATCGATCCCCAGACAGCGTCCTTCGGTCGTCCGATGCAGTTCTTCAACTCGCACCTTCTTGCCTCGAAGCAGGCAGTAGTTTTGCCAGGATTGAAAGAGGAAGTCTGGGTCGGTCTGCCATTGATGAATGGTGCGGGCCAGGGAGCGAAGGAATCGCTCGAGGAGCTGGCTTCGGTCGGTCGGCTGGGAAAGATAGGGCTGCAAACTAACGGCTCTCTGGCGAACCTCCTCCGGGGCATTCGCGAAGTCGACGGAAACATTGATGCCGATCCCGATCACCAGATCGCCCCGCCCCTGCGACTCGACGAGGATTCCGGCCACCTTTCGCCCTTGGAGATAGAGGTCATTGGGCCATTTCAATCCAACTCCCTGCCGGACGACCGGGTGGATCGCCTCCGCCGCCGCCAGCCCCACGATCAGCCCCCACTGCGATCGATATTCTGGCCTGCTAGGTGCGGGGGGGTGATTCCAACCGACGGAAGCCATCAGGCATCCCTCTGGCGACCACCATCGATGATCGCCTCGTCCGCGTCCGGCAGTCTGTCGGTCGGCCACCACCAGCAGCGGTCCACCAACCTGCGGGTGCGTTTCCAGCCACTGCCGGGCGTGGTCGTTGGTGCTTCCCACCTGTGGCTCCCAGATGAAATGCTCGAGCCAGCCATCTGGATCAACTCCCGCTCTCTCCATCCGCCCCCTCCGGTTTAAGTCCAGGACACCTTGCCGCGACCATGGCATCATCGTCGTTTGCGTTTGGCAAGAAGTTCGATCAATCGATCGCGCGCAGGTTCGCTGAGCCCGGTTCCCTCGAGATGAACTTCTTTCAGCTTGGGGATGCGCACCAACGATTCGACGGCGGCGTCGGTGATCGGACAATCGGTCAGCCAAAGGGTCTCCAAACGCATGTGCCCTGCAAGGCTGGCCACACCTTGATCGGTGATGGAGCAGTTGGATAGATCAAGTTCCCGGAGTCGATCGATTTGTGCGATCGCTTGAAGCCCCACGTCGCCGACCTTCGTCCGCTCCAAACCCAATCGCTCCACCGACCAATTCGCACCCGACGCAGTGAACAGGTCGTCGTCCACCTGGGTACCGGAAAGATCGAGCCACTGGAGGTCCCTCGCCTCCTTGGACCAATCGGCGAACAGCAAACTGGTAATCTCCGGCTGCAGAGAGAGAACAACCGAACGGCGACCGCTGCCCCCCAATCGACCAGCGACCTGTTCTGCGGAAACCTCAAGGAATCGATCGTAGCCAGCCTGTAGCGAGTCCGGACGATTCCCTTGTGGCCTCAGCGCCTCGGGGTCGGGTTGGTCCGCTTCATAAACGCGGCGTAGGTAATCGATCCAGTCGCTGCCGCTTTCCGGGGAGGCTTCCAACATCCACTGCGAGAGGCCCGCCGAATGACTGTACCAGGCGGGGAGATCATCTAGTCCCTGAAGCGTCTGGCCAGTGGCCTGATGCAGTTGATCGACGGGGATCCATAGTTTCCCCAGCAACCTCCGGTAGCGCGCCGGCTGCAGACGTTCCGCGTCCCATCCACCACACTGGACGAATCGGCTTCGCCCGCTGACTCTGGGCGTTGCCGATTCCAGAAACATCGCTGCTCCCTCGACCGCCCACACTCCAGGACTCTCGTTGGGATCGAAGCGAATGCTCCAGTGGCCTGCCTCCTGAAAAAACTGATGCGTCAGTTCGTGACGAAGGGTTGCAAGCGATTCGGGAGGGGACCAGAAGAGAATCGTCTGACGGGTTCCCGGATGATAGTATCCAGTGGAAAGGGAGACCCTCGGGTCGATCTGGGCCAGCAGCTTCTGGTAACTGGCAGCGTCTCGGCAGATCACCACGCGCATGGGTTTCCTCGCTGCAGCGGTGTCATTCCTCGACGAAGCTTCTTTCGTCCACCGACTCTCCAAAGCCTCGGCGTTCAACCATGCTTCTGGGTAGATCTGCTTCCAGAGCAGCAGCGTTTCCTCGGCCGCCTCCGCGATTTGCCCCGAAACCTGTGAGGGTGCCTGGCTGAGGATATCAAAATGACGCGTCTCGATCCGGGTGTACGATCCGGCTGGCCACGGAAGCGAAGGCTGCGGAACATTGCTGCGGGGTTGTACTTTCTTGACTCCCCAACCCTCTAGGTCGTCCCGCAGCAGCTTTTGGATTTCCGGCTGGTCGGGCTGCTGGGCCCATGCAAACCACAACGAACGATAGGCAGCAGCGATCCTGCCAGCGTCTCGATTTTGCTTCGCCTTCGCCAGCCACGCAGCAGCGATCTCGGATAACTCCGATGCCCCCCCTGCGTCGTTTCGATTCCTCTGCCGACCTTCGGGCGGAAGGATGGCCAAGGTGCGAGTCGACTCCTGGCCATCGATCGCTGGTGATTGAGCGATCAGCGGGGACGGGTAGAGGAAACAGCAGCCGATCGCGAAAGCGACGATCGACACGAGATACCTCAGTCGATCACCATATCTCTGCCCCAGGGGTCGGATCTCAGCCCTGCATACCATAAACCGTCGCCTCGATCCTTCCAGGGCTTTTATCGGAATGCTCACCGCGAGAACGATCGAAACCTGATCGACAGTCAGTTCTGCTTCGATGCCACCCACCCGTGCGTCTCCAGCCATCTCTCGCAAGCTTCACTCCAGCGTGTCACTGGAGCCTCCGTCGGCCGCAGTCCATAACCGTGACCGCCACGATCGAAGATATGCAGTTCGGCCGGTACCTTGACCTTGCGATAGGCAGAGAACAGATGCAGGCTGCTTTCCATCACCACCGGATCGTCGAGGGCGTGCACCAGAAATGCAGGAGGTGACTGGGGTGTAACAGCAAGGTCTTTTCGAAGCTGCAGTGGATCGCCTTCGACCAAGTAAGCGGGGTACACCAGGATTCCAAGATTGGGGGTAATCGGCGATTGATCGACTGCATCGACTGGTTCGTACTGAGCCTCTGGGGTCAGCATCGTGCGTGCTGCGGCGTCGCCGCCAGCGGAGAAACCAAGAATGCCAACACGCTGGGGATCGATCATCCACTCCTGGGCCCTCGAACGGACCAATCGCATCGCGCGCTGGGCGTCCTGCAACGCCGCCTCCCAGCGACGGTTGGGATCTCTGGCAGGAACGCGGTACTTGAGCACGATGGCGGTGATGCCCAGCGACTGCAGCCACTTGGCGACCTCGGTCCCCTCTAGATCCAGCGCCAGAATTTGGTAGGCACCACCTGGACAGATCACCACCGCAGGACCAGGCGCCTGGCGATTGGCCGCCGGAAATACAAACAACTCCGGTTGGCTGACGTTGGCGATCCGCTGAATTGGCCGGCCTGCGACGGGGGAAGGTTTTGCGACGGCATCATCCACTTCGGGTGGGATCTGTCTCCCGGCATCCCCGGGAGCTACGCCAGGCCAAAGAGGAATGCGAAGCGGCTCCTCCGCCAACGAAGTAGCAGGCGGCAACATGGCGAAAAACATCACCAGCAGTCGAAAAGCCAAGAAGGAACGGACCGAGCGGAATGGCATGGGCGGGATCCTGTACTGGACTTGGATGACGAAGACACCCTTAAGGACGGGTCTCCGGCGTTCGATCGTACCGGTCAGTTTATCAGTTTTCACCCAGTTTCCTGACCGATTTTGACCGGAATCGCCGATGAAGGGTCTGCGCCAATGGCCCCCGGGACTCGGGGGCACGGCAGGTTGGCAGGCGAGAAAAAAAGAGGCAAAAGCCCTTGCTGGGATCCCGGCTTCAGCGATAAACTGTTGGATTCCCTGGATTAGGCATCCGAGAGGATCGCTTATCGGGGCCAGAGTGGCGGAATGGCAGACGCGCTGGATTCAAAATCCTGTGCCCGCAAGGGCGTGTGGGTTCGACTCCCACCTCTGGTATTGCACAGGATAGAGAAGATCCACCAACGATGGCGACGGGGTGACCCAAACGCCATCGGGCTCGGTGTTTCCAGGGCCGGATGGTAACCTAGCCCGGAAGACCGATCGACGATCCAAAAACGCATCCAGTCCATTTGAACATCCAGCCCAGACCGTAGTTGCTGAAGGAAGCTTATGCCAACGATCAATCAGTTGATTCGACGCAACCGAGTGGTGCAGCGCCGTACGACCAAGAGCCCGGTGCTCGACAAATGCCCTCAGAAGCAGGGCGTTTGCCTGCAGGTTCGCACAATGACCCCCAAGAAGCCGAACTCGGCTCTTCGGAAGATCACGCGTGTGCGGCTAAGCAATGGCAAGGAAGTGACGGTGTACATTCCTGGCGAAGGTCACAATCTTCAGGAACACTCGATCGTTCTGGTTCGCGGCGGCCGTATCCGCGATCTTCCAGGGGTTCGTTACCAGGTGGTTCGCGGAAGCCGTGACACCCTGGGGGTTAAGGACCGCAAACAGTCGCGCAGTCGTTACGGCGCGAAGAAGGGCTGATGAATTGGCACCGGGGAACTTGCATCCCTGTTGCCTCTTAGTTTCTAAGAACCTGTTCCGTTTTCAACCAACAGCAAGAGCCGAACGACCGCATCATGGGTAAGATCACCGCCAGCCGCACTACGCTTCGTCCCGATCCACGTCACCAGTCGCTCCTCGCATCCAAGTTCATCAACTGCCTGATGTGGGACGGCAAGAAGTCGGTGGCTCAAGGGGTTTTCTACGACGCCTTGGAAGAAATTGGCAACCGGATCAAAGATCGCCCGCCGATCGAAGTGTTTGAGCAGGCGGTGGAGAATGTCAAGCCGCACATTGAAGTTCGATCCAAGCGAGTCGGTGGGGCTTCGTACCAGGTTCCAATGCAAGTGAACCGAAATCGCCAACAATCGCTCGCCTTCCGCTGGATTCTCGGATCGGTCCGCGAAAAGAAGGGCCGCGCCACCTACATGAAGCTGGCCGACGAACTGGTCGCCGCCTACAAGCGGGAAGGTGCCGCCATCACGAAGCGTGAGAATACGCACCGAATGGCGGAAGCCAACAAGGCCTTTGCCCACTTCGCTTGGTAGGGGTCGCCATCGCAGGATCGTTGAGAAACAGAACAATACGGTCAACACGCACGGCGCCCTCCCTGGTGGAAGGCGCCGTTTTTTGTTTTCCAAAGACTATGCCGCAGCAGTAGAACCTTTGCCGGGTGAAAGCCCGCCTTGCAGAAAAGTCGCCGACTCGACAACCAATTCGATAGGTCTTCTCTAAGGCGGGAAAGGAGGGGCAGCAGTGAGCGATCGGGTGAATGAACGGGATGCGATTGCCAAAGCCGACATTCTGATCGAAGCGATGGGGTGGATCCGTCGATTCCGAGGAAAAACAACGGTGATCAAACTGGGCGGTAGCCTCATGGAGGATCGCGCCGCCATCGATCATATCCTTCTGGACATCATTTTTATGGAATCCGTTGGAATGCGCCCAGTGATCGTTCACGGAGGCGGGCCATCGATCAATCGGGCGATGGAAGAGGCGAAGATCGAGCCGGTGTGGGTGAAAGGTCGCCGCGTCACCGACGCTGCGACGCTGGGGATCGTCGAGCAGGTTTTGGGCAAGCAGATCAATGAGGACCTGACGGCATCGATCGAGCGGTTGGGGGGGCGAGCCATGAACCTGAGTCCCTCCACGACGCAGGTGCTCACCGGTGAGAAGATGCTGCTGGAAGAACCAGGCAGCGAACCGATTGACCTGGGCTTTGTAGGAAAGGTGACACAGGTCGATGTGCGCAGCATCAATGCACTGACCTACACCGAACAAATTCCGGTGATTCCTTCACTTGCGGTCGATGCTGATGGTCAACAGTACAACGTCAACGCCGACACAGCCGCCATGGCCGTCGCCGAAGCTCTGGGTGCCGAGAAGCTGGTCTTTGTCAGTGATGTCAACGGCGTTCGCCGCGACAAGAAGGATCCGTCGACGGTCATCCATTCGCTGACGGCCGAGGAAGCCAGACAGCTGATTCGAGACGGGATCATCGACTCGGGAATGATCCCGAAGGTCGAAGCCTGCCTAGCGACGCTCGACCGAGGCGTTGGGAAGGTCCACATCATCGATGGTCGACTGCGACATTCCCTGCTGCTGGAGATTTTCACCACGGCAGGGGTCGGAACCGAACTGGTCCGAGTTCGTGGCTGAGCCGGGTTGGAGGAACACCTCCGCAGACCGGCCGAAGGGAGAATCCGATGGATGAGCCGAACCTTGAGTCGATGACGACACTGGAACTGTTCGACCGCTATGTGGTGGCCAATTATCGTCGTATGCCACTGACGCTAGTGCGAGGCAACGGATCTCAGGTTTGGGATGACACCGATCGGGAGTTTCTCGATTTCTTCCCAGGATGGGGATGCAATCTGCTTGGGCACTGCCATCCGAAAATTGTTTCGGCAGTGCAGAAGGCAGTGGAGCAGTTGATCCACGTACCCAATACTTGGCATACTCGCCAGCAAGGCCTCTGGGCGGGAAAACTGGTGCAGCGTGCTTTTCCCGGCAAAGTGTTCTTCTGCAACAGCGGTGCAGAAGCAAATGAGGCGGCGATAAAACTGGCTAGGTTGCACTGTGGGCCCCAGCGTTTCAAGATCATCACCTTCACTGGCGGATTCCACGGCCGGACCCTGGGTGCCCTAGCAGCCACCGCACAGCCCAAATACCACGAAGGACTAGGGCCGATGGTGGCAGGATTTCAGTACTGTCCTTTCAACGACCTGGATGCTGTAGCGCAGCGGATTGACGACGAGACGGCAGCGATCCTGCTGGAACCGATCCAGGGGGAAGGTGGCATTCGGATCGCCGATCGCGACTTTCTGATCGGACTGAGGCAACTGTGTGACCGGCATGACCTGCTGCTGATGTTTGACGAAGTCCAGAGTGGATGCGGGAGGACAGGCGATTGGTTCGCGTTCCACACATTCGGCGTGCAGCCCGATGTGGTCACGCTGGCCAAAAGCCTGTGCGGTGGACTGGCCGGAGGTGCGATGATCGCCCGAGAGTCGATCGCAGGTAGCCTAAGGCCAGGCATGCACGCATCGACTTTTGGTGGCAATCCGATCTCGGCCGCAGCAGGGATCGCATTTCTGGAAGCGATCGAAGAGGAAAAACTACTGGATGCCTGCCGCGCTAATGCCCAGCTTTTTAGCGAACTGCTGGAGCCCCTGGCAGAGCAATGCGATCTGGTTCGGGAGGTACGCCAGGTTGGTTTGATGATCGGAATCGAATTGGAATGTGATGGAAATCCGATCGTGGCCGAATGCCTCCGAAATGGCCTGCTGATCAATTGTGTTCAACAGAATGTCCTCAGATTACTCCCGGCGATGACGCTGCGCCGGGATCAGATCGAGCGGGGGATGGAGATCCTTCGAACGTCGATCGAACGAGCTCAGGCGTCTGCGGAGAACCATCTGCAGGGGGCATGAACAGCCATGCAGAGGGTCCCGCGCGGACAGGAGAGAAACGATGCGGCACGTATTGAGCATGCTTCAGTTGGGCGTGAAGCCATCGCAGGAGATTCTGACTCTTGCGCATTGGCTAAAGAAGAACTGGCAGTCTGGAGATCGCACACCATGGCTCGCTGGCCGCTCCCTGGCACTTCTGTTTGAGAAACCGAGCCTCCGGACTCGCTTGAGTTTTGAAGCCGGCATGATCCAGTTGGGAGGAAACGCGATCTATTTGAGCCAGGATGTGGGATGGCAGACGCGGGAATCGGTCTCGGACTTCATCCGCGTTTTGGCCGAATACTGCGACGCCCTGGTCTGCCGCACATTCGATCACCAAACAGTGATGGAACTTGCCAGTTACGATGTGATGCCAATCGTCAATGGACTGACCGACCGGTCGCATCCGTGCCAGGCGCTTTCGGACATTTTTACGATGCAGGAGGTGCTTGGTCAGGACCTGCGAGGACGCCAAGTCACCTTCATCGGCGACGCCAACAACGTCTGCCGTTCCCTGGCTGTCGCCGCATGCGGAGCTGGGATGCGGTTTCGTGTCTTGGGCGCCCCCAACTACTTCCTAGGTGCCGCTTGGATCGAAGAGCTGAAAAGTCATCTGCCGCAGGCAGACTTGGTGCAGACAGAAGACCCCCGGGAAGCGCTTCGTGAGGCTGACTTCGTCTATACGGACGTATGGACCAGCATGGGACAGGAGGCGGAAACTCAGGTTCGACGCCAAGCGTTCTCCCCCCTGCAGGTCAACCGCAAACTGATGCAACTAGCGCCCAGTTCGGCCCGAGTCCTGCACTGCCTTCCAGCTCGCCGAGGAGAAGAAATCACCGACGAGGTGATCGATTCGTCAGCCAGTCTGGTGATCGCCCAGGCGGGAAATCGAATGCATCTCCAAAAAGGCCTACTGCTTTGGATCGGCCGCCACATGGGCTGGCTGGCACATCCCCTTCCTGCATCGGCAAGTTGCTGATAACTGTTCACTTCCCGCCCACTCCAAGGCACTCAGTCTATGCCCCAACAGGTTATCCGCCCCGTCGAGATCCAGCGATCTTTCACTCGCACCGCCCCTGGAAGCGTGCTCTACCGCAGCGGCGAGACCGTAGTGCTCTGCACCGCATCGCTGGAACCGAGTGTTCCACCGTGGCTTGCGGGAAAGGGAAAAGGATGGATCACGGCCGAGTACAACATGCTGCCCGGCAGCACCTCGCCCCGCAAGGCCAGGGAGCGGCAAGGGAAGATCGATGGCCGCACCACGGAAATCCAAAGGCTAATCGGAAGGTCACTGCGAGCCGTGGCGGATCTGGAGAAACTAGGCGAACGCTCCCTGGTCGTCGACTGCGATGTGCTGCAAGCGGATGGAGGAACGCGCACGGCCAGCATCAGCGGAGCCTTGATCGCACTGGTCGATGCTCTGAAGAACGACTTTGGCCAGGTGGCTCGCGATGCCTACCCCCTCAAAGATTCCGTCGCCGCAATCAGCGTTGGCATCTGCGATGGAATACCTAGACTGGATCTTGACTACCAACTGGATGTCGATGCCCAGGTCGACATGAATGTCGTCATGACCGGCAGTAGACGATTCATTGAACTGCAGGGAACAGGGGAAGAGGCGACGTTCGATGACCAGCAACTTGCCGATCTGCTGGCTTTGGCCAAGCTAGGAATCGGACAGGTGATCGAAGCACAACGCACCGCCCTGGGAGCCGACTGGCCCTTTGGCTGACAGGATCTCAAGATTGCAGACGGATGGTACAAGCCGCGGATCGAATCGCACAACCTAAGGAGTTTGTCTGAT
Organism: Planctomycetaceae bacterium; assembly: GCA_040375295.1. Classification (GTDB taxonomy): domain Bacteria; phylum Planctomycetota; class Planctomycetia; order Pirellulales; family Pirellulaceae; genus JBEISR01. Next base: position 338,219 of record JBEISR010000001.1, on the reverse strand, counting down.
GGTGACCAATCCAATCCCAAGGGTTGGCGTAATCATGGGATCCCGGTCGGACTGGGAGACGATGCAGGAAGCGTGCGCCATGCTGGATCACTTCGGCATCCACTACGAACGGCGCGTCGTTTCCGCACATCGCACCCCGCAATGGATGATTCAGTATGCCACGACGGCAGCAGAACGTGGCCTGCAGGTATTGATTGCAGGAGCTGGCGGGGCGGCGCACCTACCTGGCATGGTCGCGTCTTGCACCTCCCTGCCTGTCCTCGGTGTTCCTGTACAAAGCCGCGCGCTGCAGGGCCTCGATTCCCTGCTGAGTATCGTTCAGATGCCAGGCGGAATTCCGGTGGGCACCCTGGCGATTGGGGCCGCTGGAGCGAAGAACGCAGGAATTCTCGCCGCCAGAATCCTGGCGCTGGGTGACGCGACACTGCGATCCAAGGTGGAACAGTTCCAGAAGGATCAGACCTCGCAGGTGATGGCCCAGTCGGAATGGGAAGAAGACAGGATCTAAGATGGCCAGCCCCTACCCAAGTTCGGCACAAGAGATGATTCTTCCGGGCAGAACCTTAGGGGTGCTGGGGGGAGGGCAGCTGGGACGTATGTTCGCGCACGCGGCTCAGCGCATGGGATACCATGTCGGCGTCTTCTGCCAAGAGTCGGGAGGCCCCGCTTCCCAGGCAGCCGACTGGGAAGTCGTAGCACCTTGGGACGACCTGGATGCCGTGGAACGATTCGCCAAGCGCGTCGACTGCGTGACCCTGGAGTCGGAGAACATTCCGCTGTCGGTGGTGCAGACCGCCCTCCGATTCGCCCCGGTCCGCCCGGGAGCCAGGGCACTGGAGATTTCTCAACATCGCATTCGTGAGAAGCAGACACTTCAGCAGGCGGGAATCGAAGTGACTCCCTTCTATCCAGTGCACCATCCAGAGGATTTGAAAGAAGCAGCCAAACTCCTTGGTGCCCCTTTCATCCTGAAGACCGCTACGATGGGATACGATGGAAAAGGCCAGCGACTGATCGAATCGATCGACGAAGCAGAAACCATCCTGAAGGCGATGGGAGGCAACCAGTGGATCGCCGAAAAGCGGATCGAACTGGCGGCGGAAGTCTCCGTCCTGGTAGCTCGCAGTCCCTCAGGAGCAACCGCCTGCTATCCGACATTCCTGAATACCCATCGCAACCACATTCTCGATATCACCCAGGCTCCGGTCCCATCGGTCTGGAACCAGTCCGCCGACGATGCCCAAGTGATGGCCCTACGGGTGGTCGAACTGCTGAGCCTGGAAGGGCTCCTTTGTGTCGAATTCTTCATCGATTCATCGGGTGCCGTGATGGTCAACGAATTGGCCCCGCGCCCCCATAACTCGGGCCACCTGACCATCGATGCTTGCCTGACCAGCCAGTTTGAACAACAGGTCCGCGCGATCTGCAACCTGCCATTGGGTGATACCCAGCTTCTGCAACCTGCGGCGATGGCCAATCTTCTTGGCGACCTGTGGCAAGGCGACCACCCCCCCGCCTGGAATCGCTGCCTGGAAAGCTCCGCCTGCTGGTTGCACCTGTACGGGAAGGAAAAGGCCGCAACCGGAAGAAAAATGGGGCATTTGACCGCCATGGCTTCAACCGCCCAACAAGCTGCTGAGCGGGTTGTGGCAATGCGTGACCGACTGGATGTGAAATAAACCGCCCGTAGGATCTATAGACCAAAGCCACGGTTCCCCTTTATCCTGATGGCATGGCGATTGAAAACGAAATTGGTGAGGAATAGGTGCTTCGATGGATATGAGAGGTTCGGATTCCGATGCGGAAGTGGGTGCCGATCCCCCGGTGCATGTCGAGTTTGCATCCCGCGTCCATCGCTTGCCACCCTACCTGTTCGGACGGATCAACAACCTGCTCTACCAGAAGCGTCGGGCAGGCCAGGACGTGATCGACCTGGGGATGGGCAATCCTTCCGAACCGCCTGATCCGATTGTCATCGAGAAACTGACAGAGGCGGCTAACGATGTCCGCAATCATGGCTACAGCAAAAGCAATGGGCTGCTGAACCTGCGCAGAGAACTGACCAGCAAATACCTCCGCAAGTATGGAGTTCGGCTAGACCCAGAAACCGAGGCAATTGTTTGTCTGGGAAGCAAGGAAGGCTTCAGCCACATGTGCCTTTCCCTAATGGGGCCGGGCGATACCGCAATGATCCCTTCGCCCTATTTTCCGGTCCACATGTATGGAGTTGCGCTGGCCGCTGGCAACGTGGTCGCCCTGGAAGTCGCTGACTCGGAGAAGTTCCTGTCGAACATCGCCTACACCTGCCAACACTTCCACCCCAGGCCCAAGCTCCTGATCATCAACTACCCGCACAATCCCTCCACCGTCACCGTCCAACCGGAGTTCTTTGTCGAAGTCGTCAAACTGGCTCGGCGATATGGGTTCATGGTGATCAGCGATTTCGCTTACGCCGATGTCGCTTTCGACGGGTACCAGCCCCCCAGCTTCCTCGCGGCACCTGGAGCCAAAGAGGTTGGTGTGGAATTTACGACGATGAGCAAGGGATACAACATGGCTGGCTGGCGCGTCGGTTTCTGCGCTGGCAATTCCGAGATGATCCGCGGTTTGGCGACGATCAAAGGCTACTACGACTACGGGATGTTCCAGGCGATTCAAATCGCTGCGATCGTCGCGCTGCGGGATACCGAAGCGTCGGTCGAGAAGCAATCGCAGATCTATCAGGGACGCAGAAATGTTCTTTGCGATGGACTGCATCGATTGGGCTGGGAAGCCATTCCTCCGAAGGCCGGAATGTTCGTCTGGGCCAAGGTCCCGGAACCCTGGGCCAGCCGCATGAACACGATCGACTTCGCCATGCACCTTCTGGAGAAGGGGGATGTTGCAGTAAGTCCGGGCAGCGGTTTCGGTCCAGCGGGGGAAGGATATCTGCGGCTGGCCTTGGTCGAAAACGAAAATAGGCTGCGTCAAGCCGTTCGCCAGATCGCCCACTGCCTGGATAAGAAAAGCCCCTGATCGACCGGCTTCCATGCGATTCGTTGGAACAAATGGTTCGGCAGGACAGTATCGCGGTAGGGACGGCCATTTCTGGCCGTCCCTACCGCGATAACCAAGCGCGGAAATCTGACGAACAGACGCATGCAAGAGAGCCGGCGTTCGGGTCGGCTTTGAAATCAACGCATCTCGCGCCGCACGGCCCGTAAGACGCCGGTTCAGCCTCCGTACTGCTTCTTCAACGCGCTGACGGAATGGCGAATCAACTGCGTGAGCACTTTCAGGTCGATATCGTCCAGGCGGCGTACGTTCAGGCATGATTTTCCATGCTTGAACTTTCCTAACCGTTGCAGCAACTCCCCTTCCGAGTCCAGGCTGCAATTCAAATAGATCGCCAACCCCTGCTTGCGAGGAGCAAAGGCGGTCAACGGCCAGTCCCCCTCATGGCCCGATGCATACCGGTAATGATAGACGCCAAAACCAACCAAGCTGTCTCCCCAGAGCACGGGAGCGCTTTTGGTGACTTTGGACATGATCGATACCAACTGACGGCAGTCTGCTTGCTTGGCTAGCTCCTCCACAGCAGACAGATAAGCTTCCACCGATTGGCTAGTGGGGCGGGTCTTCGCGTCGCTCATCGTCCTCCTCCTTCACACCACCATTTTTGCATCGCATCCTACTGGATTTTGCCCAGGCCTCGGTAACTGCCCTCAGTGGATGGCTCCATCGGCAGAGACGCCGAGTGCATCGGCGACAAAGTTGGTGCCTACCCAATCGAACCAATTCTCGCGAAACCTCCTCATCCAGCTGTCCTCAGCTGGGATTGGGCATGGCCTGCCCTGAAGGGTCGACACATGACAGAGGCCCGAAGTCGTTCCGCATAACCACAACTCGCGTGCCCTCTCCACTGTCCTCCGGCTCACCGGTTCCACCGAAATCCTCTGCCCCATTTCCATCGATCGCTCGAGGATCCAAAGTAGTGTGATTCCAATCACACCTGCATCCCAAGAGGGCGTGACCCAGGATCCCTGTTCGGTGCAAACCAGAAGATTGGCGACCGAGGTATCGGCGACCATGCCGTCGGCCTGGGCCAGCAGCGCAATGCCGTCACTACCTGCCAGATGGACCTGCCGATCGGCCTGGTAGTAGTTGAGACGACTGCGCGACTTGAGCCAAACTGGCCACGTGCCATGGTCGGTTGCTCTGATGTCACTGAACCAGAGCGAGAGTCCTTGTTGGTACCATCGCGACAGATCGCGCCAGGGGAGAGCAGTCAGATGCAAAAGCAACCGGCTGCGTGAATTTGATTCTTGGCTGGTTGGCGGAAATCCCAGCACCACGACTCCTACATCCCCACCCTGAGTCGCGACCCACTGCCGATTTTTTTCCAAAAGCTGCGTGATCCAATCCGCCAGTGGGCTCTCCAATTTCCATCCCAGGTAGCGGGCGCCGTGGCTCATTCGAGCCTCGTGCGATGCCTGAAGGAAGGGAATCCCACCGAAGGTTCTCATCCTCTCCACCAGAATAGCACCATGCATCAACCCAGGATCGTCGACCGATACTAGGACCTGATCCAGGGGAAGCCACTGTCCATCCCACATCGCCCAATGGGAGCGATCGGCAGATGTCGGTAATCCGCGCGTCGTCATGGTACTGGAGCGTCCGTCGGCGGGCTGGCGTCATGCCAAAGGATGTTGCGCACCACTTCCGAGAAACAGGGGCATTCCCTGTAATAGCTTCGCTCGTCATGCGTCACCCCCATGGCACCGCCGCAGTCGAACTGGCGGAGCCGCTGCTGGCTTGCCAGCGGCCCCGTGCTGGGCGCATCGCCTTGCTGGCGCAGAAAGCCCGTGAACCCTGCTGCGATCGATCCACCGGAGGCTTCGATGAAGCGGAATCGGCGCAGTACCGGGTCTTGGGAATTGTAGAGATTGACCATCTGATCCACGTCACGCATCGCTAGGTGGTGCCGGCCGCTGGACGACAGCCAGCTGCGATCGACTGCCGGTGCCACCAGCCCCACGCGATACTGCATTGCGGATGGTCGACTGCTCGGGTCCAACCACGACAACTCCCCTTGCTGGACTTTGCCACCGGAAACCAGGTGAAGGGCAGCAGTGACCACCCGGCCGCCGAAGGAAAATCCGAGCACCCCCAGGGGCTGTCCGCTGGGAAAAAGCAGCATCAAGCTGGCTAGATGAAAGGCTTGGGAGTCCGCGCACTGGGCATTTTGTCGGATATCTCGTACCGGATGGGGTTCGCGTTGCGAAGGCCATGAAAGCATGATCAGTCGTAAGGGGCCGTCATACTGCTGCCGAATCCGTTGCACGATGTACCAGATGCGTCCTCTGGAATTCTCCCTGGTCATCCAATTGCCATGGGCATAAAGAATCGTCTTTGCGTCGGCTGAAACGGATGGACTTTGCAGTGATTCCAGAAGATTGGCCTGCTGCCAGGGAGTTCCCACCTCACTTCGGTAGGTTTCCCACTGCGCCACAGGATTCTCTTTTGGGACGCAGCAGCCCAGATGGCGCGTGCTGACTTCCCAAACCTCTGTGGGAGGGCAGGGGGAAGCAATGGCGGGGCCGGCAAGGAGCGACGCACCCACGCCCATCAGCATCGATCTTCGGGACACCTTCAGTCGGTGACTACCCTTGGCCACTACCACCGGCGCATTCGTTGCAACTGTTTCTATCGAGTTCACCTGTCCATGGCTCCCAAACGGGTCATCATCCACCACCAAACCGCTCGATTGTTTGAAGTTTTAACGATGCGTGAAGATCGCAGTGAGGAAAAAAAGGATGAAAAAAAAGAGTTTTCGGTTTGCACCTTCCTTATCGCAACCTACGTTTGTGCGGCGGTGAAAACAGGAAATTGCTTTTGGTTTTCGGAAATCCTCAAGAGGACGATCATGAAACGGGTTGTGGTTGGTGGACTGCTACTTCTTGCGATGAGCACCGGATGCGGCAAGGGATGGCTCCCCTGCCTGACGCGCGGTGACGCATGCTTTGCTCCAGGTTGCGGTCTTGGAGGCGGAATGCCCGGCCCCCAGGATCCCTGCAATGACCCAGCCTTGATGGCCGGTGGTGACGGTTGTGCCACCTGCCCCCAGACGGCTGGATATGGCGATTACTCCGGAGACATGGTTACCGACGGTGGTTGGGTCAGTTCTTCCGATAACGCCCCGATGCTTGGTGGGTCGACCACCGCTCCGGGCATTCCCAGAACTACCGTCTCCCCGGAAACGATCGTCCCAGCTCGACCTTAGGCTTGCGAAAATCCCACCGACTTCAGCTTGGTGGGATCGCACCTGATAAAGGGCCAACCAGCATCAAGCGACAGCGGCATTCCCACGGTGCTTTCGGATCGACTCCGACGCACCAAGTGGACCGATGAGGACCAAATTACGTAGCTCGTAAACTACCCTCAGCGATCAGATCCTGATGTCGGCGATGGCTTGATGCAGAAGTTCGGCAAGCGGAAGCCGTGCGACTGCATCGCGCCATTGAGGAGCCACGAAAATTCGTACCCGTTTGACGATGTCGTCGAATTGCTGTGTGGCAAGCCCCTGAACCAGAGGCGACAAATCGCCCAGCAGACGATAACTTCCGTCCCTCATTCGGACTGGCAATCGGAATTGGACCTCTAGGCCAACCGGCGGTGCATCGATCAGCACTTCAATCGGTTCGACTGTCCGGCCCAGCGCGGCGGTCAATCTCCGACTTAGGGAATGACTGCACTGAACCAGTTGTGGGTAGGGACGCCTAGACAACAGCCCGTGAAGCTCTGGAGATTCGTGGGCATGGTACTGCGCCACCCGCTTGAACAACCTTCGCTGGCGTCCAAAGAGCCCCTCCACCAGCGGCCTTGCCGCACTGCCTTCCGCCTGATGTCTCAATCGTTCGATCCACTCTGCTTCCGACAATAGATTCCAGGAAGCGAGCAGACTACCAAAGTCCGGGTTCGATTCGCCCTGCATTTGCCCCAGTTCAAAAACGGCTCGCTGCAACATCGCTGTTGCCGAGCGAACGGTGGAATGCCAGTAGACCTCACTGAACATCACATACCGAGCCACCACCATCAACTCGGCGGCCGTCTTCCCCTTCTCGGTGATCGCCAGAGAATCGAGACTCTCTCCAAGACACAGTGCACCAATCAAACGCTGGCGGTCGAAATGCCTGCCATAGGGCACTCCTGCGTGCAGGCTATCGCGATCCAGATAATCGAGTTTGTCGATGTCGATCGGTCCGGAAAGCAATCGATGAATCAGTCTCCGTGGCTGTCCCTCGCGGGGATGGATGACGCTGGCAACATCCGCAGGCTTCAACTGCCACTGTTGCTGGAGAATGTCACGGAACTCCTCACCTTCCAAAAGCGATTCCGCCAGTGCTTCGTGCGGCTGCACGCCGGTCAGACGCAGGTCCTCGATCGGATGGCAGAATGGCCAGTGCCCGATGTCATGCAGCAGAGCTGCAACCAGAAGAGCCTTCGCCTCATCCGCCGTAATCGCCAGCTCCATCTCCTCAAGGCCACTGATCGCTCGGAGTACCTGGAGCGCCAACCGGTAGACACCCAGAGAGTGTTCCCATCGCGTGTGAGTTGCACCCGGATACACGGTGGCCACCAGCCCAAGCTGGGAGATGCGGGTGAGTCGATGGAATGAAGGGGTGTTGATCAGCGAACGCACCCGATCGGTCAATGGGACATCCGTCTCCGGGGGAAGCCGAAGCACCTGACGCGGGCTGTCCCACGATCGCAGTTCAGGGAGATCCAACCAATCTGGGGTCATGGTCCGTTGCCCGCCGCAGCAGGTGCCACGGCGGTTCCCTCTCCACTGGCTGCAGGTGGGACTTCCGTAGGTGGACCAGCGATCGGTGCTACTTGGGCCGGAGCGGACGAAGGTTTCTTCCCAGGGAACGCTTCACTGATGGGCAAGCCTGCGATCCAAGCAAGTAAAAAGGTGATGGCCAAATAGAAAAGGTAATGGAGCATCGACTGGCCCACCTCCAGCTCGAATGCACCCACCGATACCGCAGTCCCCAGTGCAACCATCGCCGCCATGTAGATCGCCATCTGCAACACGGAAGTATCTGCCAGCGATTTATTCTCGAAGTACCACGAAAGGAATCCGTACATTCCCCACGTCGCAGCAAAGACCGCTGCACAAATCAACGCACGTGGCCAGAGTTCGCTTCCGGTGTAGCCTGCTAGTTCATCGTCACGAAGGAATTCGTAGCCCGCCATCACCAACGGAATCGCCAAAGCGAAGGCAATCGCCAGCCATGTAGGCCAGGGCAGGGTAACCCCCAACCGCATGGCCAGTGCCAGCCCCACGGCGGCCAGACTGCCCAGGACCCAGGCAATCATCGACCGGGAAGAGACTCGGAATTCACGGCGTTTGATTGGCTTGAGGACCAGCTTACCGGTGGAGTCCTTGGGGCCGGATGTCTCCGGCGCATGAATCACCACCTCCTCGGCCTTCGTCGGAATGGTGATCGTCTTTTTGCACTTGGGACACGGTCCCGACTTCCCAGCAAACTTATCGTCTACCGAAAACCGACTCATGCACCCTGGACAGGTCACCAGAATGGCCATCGCTACTCACCTGATCGTCGTGTCTTCCGGAAGGCGACGACTTGTGCGAGATCTCCAACGATTCGCAAGTTCGCCTTTCGTTGACAATATAGCATGACGCCGGCGATCGCTTGCAGGGGAACCAACCAACCGCTTGGTCGTCTCCGTTTTGCGTCTTCCTGCCTCGATCGCTACACTACGCTTCAGCGGGCTGCCCGCCAGCCCGTGTTTGTTCGCCCCCAAATTTGGTCGCTCTTTCCCTTTCCAGGCCAGTTTTTTCGTGGCGGGAAAGCCCCAGAAGACGATCGACATGAAAAGTGCTTCCCAGCGGAGATCTGAAGTTTGAGTGGCGTTGAACCTTGGTTGCATGTCGTCCTTTTCCAGCCGGAGATCCCGCAGAACACCGGGAACATCGGAAGGACTTGTGTGGCCATCAACGCCAAGCTGTGGCTGGTGCGGCCGCTTGGATTCCAGCTGCAGGATCGGCAGCTGAAGCGCGCGGGGCTCGATTACTGGCCCCATCTCCATTGGGAAGTCGTCGATGACTGGGAATCGCTGGAAAGGGCCTTGCCCGGACGGCGGTTCTGGATGTTCACGAAATTCGCTCAGCAATCCTACTGGGAAGTAAAGTACGAGGCTGGCGATTGTCTGGTCTTCGGCAGCGAAACATCCGGACTCCCGGAATCGCTCCACCAGCAGTACGCGGCGCAGCGAGTCGGCTTGCCGATGCCGGGAGCGGTGCGCAGCCTGAACCTTTCGGTCGCTGCTGGGATCGGTATGTACGAAGCATTTCGACAAAACCAAGGAGCCTTGCCTTCGGGCGGTTCCGGATCCACTTCGACCGGATAACGCCATGAAAGGTCGCGGCGAGAACTTCGGGATGCCTTGTGCGCGAGGGGCGCGTGGTCCTGGTGCGCATCGCGCACAGCTTCCGAAGCGACACCGGATGCCCATTGCATTTCCATTCCTCGCCCTCTGGTTTTCATGCTTTACCTGGATCCTCGGCGGCTCACTGGCGGGCCAGGACAAAAGCCCCCCCTCGGCGACCTCCGTTGGTGTATCGCGATCCTGGTTCGGCTCCCCGCCTCCCGCGGGCGATCTCCAGGACGCCGTCGTGGAAACTATGATCCGCAAAGGCGATGCGATGTTGTTGGCCCAGCAGGCGGAGGCTTACCTTCGACTGTTCCCGGCAACCAGCCCACAGCGATCCCGCTGGCTGGTCCGATGGATCGAAGCCACCAGCAGCTCTCATCCACTCGGGGATGAAGCCATCGATGCAATGCTGCAGCAGATCGATCGAAAGGTGAGCGAGGAACTGGAGAACACCTATTCCCTGCGGGGTTCACTCCAGCTAGCGATCGTCCGCGCGCGATTGAATCTGGCGAAATGGCAACTGAGCCAATTTTTGACGCGCCCCAAACAAATCGCCTCCCGTGACAAAACCCTCCAGCTGACCCGCGAGGGGCGGGATCTTCTGGAATCCTTTCGCCCCCGGTGGCAGCAGGAATGGAGCCGCCGAGCGGTGGAGGCGAGAAAATCCCAATCTTCGCCATGGGGTCTATGGATCAATGAATCGTGGCTACTGGAGATCGAGTTGATCGCGTGCCAAGCCGAGTGCTATCCGGTTGGCAGCCCGGATCGCCTAGCCGCCGCCCAGCAGATGCGAAGTTCATGTGAGGCGGCGAAGGAACGGATCGGCCCCGACTGGGGACAGTGGAACGATCTGGAGCTGATCCACCTGGAGAGCCTGGCGGAACTGGGGGATTGGACTGCAATGGAATCGCTGCAAAAGGGATGGGCCGACCGTAGTTTCAGCCCACAGCAGCACGGCCGTTGGACGTCGATCCAGGCCCGATCAGCAATCGCACAGAAGCGATGGGAGGCTGCCCAAGAGGCGCTTGCGAGAGGGCAGGGGATCCCGTCTCCTTGGGTCGATCTGGCGGCGCTGCAATTGGAACTTGCCAGACAAGAAGCAACGTCTGATCCTGGATCCTCTCCACCCAAAAATTGGCTCGATCAACTCCTCCAGCAGCGTGATGCGATCGGCCAGCAACATGGAACTCTCTGGAAGGCGAGAGCGGATGCTCTCTTGACCACGAGAGGTTGGCTGACCCAAGGGGCTCCCTCAAACTCCCAGGTCGCGCTCCTCCGATCCGAAGCACTCCAGTGGCAGCAGGCCCAGCAATGGGATCGCGCGATCGAATCGCTGGAATCCGCTCGCCAGTCACTCCAGGAACTTCAGGACGTCACTCTCCTGGAAGAGGTCACCCGGCAAGGCGCCTTGGTGTTTCGCCAAGCCGGACGTCATCGCGACGGCGCACGATGGCTGCAGCAGAACGCCACTTGGCTGCTCGATTCCGCAAGCACCACCGAAGATCGGAAAAAGGCCGCCGATTTGGATTGGATGAGCATTCAGTCGATCCAGCGAGAGCCCCAGACGGAGCCAGCGAAGGAGCGATGGCGAGAAGTCAGAGAGCGACTGGACGACCATCGGCGCCGTTTCGCCGAATCGCCACATCGCCATGCCGCATGTCGAGCCATCGATCAGATGGCAGCGCAGCAGAACCTGATGCTGGATGCATGGGAACTATGGATCGAAGAGCTGGAACAGACTCCCGGTGATGATGAAGCGTGGGCGATGAGCCTTCTACGGTTCCAGGATGTGCTGGATCAGTCGCGGTTCGATCCAAACCCACTCGATCCAGCCCGCAAAAACCAACTGCAGGTCCGTTGGATCCAAAGGATCGCTTCCTCAGAGGCGAGTTCAGCTCCCCCAGACGGCTTGCGCCAACTTGCTGCGTTGATGGCAACCGATCTTCGGTGGCGTCGATGGGATGGCGGCATTCCCTTCGATCCAAATCTCCAGCCACTGCTCAATCTACCCGATGCTCCGAACCCCGCCCCGTCTGCTGAATGGAACTTAATCGGTCGAATCACCCAAAGCCTTCGCGGTGGCCTGCAGCTTCCAGAGACTCAGGCCATAGAGAATCCTGAAACCTGGATCACCCAATGGTCGATGATCGCAGATCAATCACCCTGGATCGACCGACTGGCTGGTGTGGTACTGCGAGCCATCTTGGAATCGTCTGATCTACCGAAGATGCGGGAACCGCAGATGGCCGAGTGGCTGGCATTCCTAGGTAGTCGTCCCGTAAAGGGAATGCCGCTTTCCAAGCAGGCCGTTGCTCACCAGCTTCGCGCCCAAGCAATTGCCATGCAAAAGCTGGTCGCAGGAGAACCGTACCTGATTCCCACGCAAGCGAGGGAAGGGCTGCTACTCCAGTGGTGCGACATCCCTACCCTAGTGACCGACCCGAAATTGGCTGGATCCTTGGCCGTGTCGGCCGTGCAGGCGGCCAAGCAACTGCCGGCTGGCAGTTCCCACTGGTGGTGGGCCAAACTCTCCGCAGCAAGACTACTCGCCACTTCCGGAAACCCCAAGTCGGCCGTTCAGTCGCTGGAACTGCTGCAAGCCTCCGCAGGGATGCCGCCCGACCCTTGGCGACTTCGACTGGACAGGATGCTTCAGCAGACGAAACAACAGTCGGCTGCCCCTGCTCCCTAGATGTGGCCTGGCGGCCGCAGGGCAAGCCACTCGAACGCCCCAGTCCGATCGTTCGTGTCAGACTCAGAGTTCTTCGATACTTTGAATGATGCGATCGACAATCGATTCGTCGGTTTTCGGATTGAAAAAAACTGCCTTCCAGGCAGGAATCTCCAGGCCATGAGGACAGAAGCCAAAGTTGGTGGTGTACCCCAGCCTAGCGTCGATGGCATGATCCATCATCTTCATTCGTTTTTCGAACAGCTGCCGGATCTCGCGCTGATATCGCACACGCTGCTCCTCCGTCAGTTCATTGTGCACCCACCTTCGGTAGACTTCTTCTGCGTTTCGGCCTTTGGGAAGCACCCACCAATTGACCGATGGCCCAGCCGTTGTCTCATTCAGCACTTTGCAGTACTCCAGACGACTCAATCGATCCTTCAGCATTCTCGCCAGTTCCAGCGATCTGGCCACCAGCATTTGCCATCCTTGCAGGCCGATTCCATTGAGCGATGCGATGACCGAGTAGGGGCCGATACCGGGTCGGGAGCATTCTAAGGTGAATAGAGCGGGATCGCGTCGTGCGTCCGCGTCCGAAAAGTAAGGCGTATCGCGAACACTACGAGACAAATAGCGCAGATCCTCGCGACGATTGACGATAAAGGCGCTGGAAGGATAGTGGCCTCGACCCATTTTGTGGAAATCGATCGTCACGCTGTCAGCCGATCGCAGCCAAGCATTTTTTCCTTGCACCTGCTCCACTAAAGCCAACAGGCTGTCGGACATCTGAAGAGCGTTCAGGTTGCGATCGTAATCGGTCAGCATGGTCATCGCCCATCCGACAGCCGCATCGACATGGATCTGAGGCATGGTGGCGCGGTGCTTCCGACAAAGCCTCTCCATCACCTCTCGAATCGCTGGCACTTCATCGACACCAAAGCCGTCGGTGGTTCCGAAGGTGGCACACACATAAGCGATCTTCTTTCCTTCCCCCAGTAGCTGGTCGGCTGTTGATTCCAGCAGATCGATCCGCATGGCAAGCGACTCATCGGTGGGGATGGCGATCAGGTTTTCGGTTCCGATCCCCAACCAGCCGGCAATGGTCTGGTTGGAGTAGTGGCCGGCCTGGGAACAAATCCCGACCACTTGGTGCCCTTGCAGCCCATGCCGCATCGCTCCCGGAACCACCCGCTCCAGTCCAATTTTGCTGCCGTAAAGATTCGAGATCGTCCCACCGATCGTGAAGACACCCCAAGGGTCGACCGTGTGGTAGTAGATGAGATTGGCTAGTGTGGTGATCGCCTTGACCTCCAGTTCATTGCTGCGCTGGCTGTAGCGATCGGTGCAGAGGTTGGGGTTCTTCAGCAAGCAGGCGATCGCACCGATCAACGATGCCTGATTGGCCGGTCCCTTGACGTTTTCCAGGTGCAGTGGATTGCTCCAACTGTCGGTGCCCCAAAAATAGGGAAAGATGGCATCCCTCGCATCCTTCAGGTTACCTGGAAGGTTGTGTATTTCCGGATTGGCCCGCGCCGTCTCGTAGTTTTGGCTCATGATCTGAGCTGGCGTCAGAGACTGCTCGGCAGCCACCACCGAAAGAAGCTCGGAAAATATCTGCGCGATATCCTCCTGGTTCCAGGAGAAAAATGTATCGACTAGTTCCTGATACTTCTGCCTGTCCATCGATTCGCCTCGGGAAGGAGGAGTCCACCTCATACGGAAAGCCACTCAGGGTTTCTACCCTGCTGGTTCCGCCACTAAACTTGCAGGGACTACCCTGCGTCCCTTATGGTACAAGCTACTCAACACACAGGGCGGGTATCGAAAAGACTTGGGCAATCATTGGCTCGCCCTAAATCGACAGCACCTAAGGGAAACGTTCAAAATGGCAATGCAAAACTGCGGGTTTCCAAGGCGTCGATTCCTCGGGACGCTAACGGCCAGTGGCATGGCCGCCCCACTTCTTGCCAGCTCCCTGAAAAGTGCAACCGGCCACAACGGCAAGATCGGCCTTGGGATTATCGGGATTGGCCCTCGCTGTACTTATGATCTGAAGGCGATGCTTCCTTTCTCGGACGTGCGATGCTTGGCCATCGCCGATGTCCAGGCGACTCGTCGCGATGCAGGCAAGCAATTGGTCGACGAATTCTATGGCAATCAGGACTGCCGAACCTATCGAGACTTCCGCGAACTGTTGGAACGACCAGATATCGATGCCGTGCTGATCGCGACGGGGGATCGATGGCATGCCGATGCATCGATGCTTGCGGCCAAAGCTGGCAAGCATGTCTACAGCGAGAAGCCTTGCGGGATCAGCATGGATCTGTGCCAGAAACTTTCCAAGACGATGGAAGAGACGGGGCGAGTCTTCCAGGCTGGCACCCAGCGTCGCAGCGTCCCTAATTTTCAGCAAGCGGTCGAGTGGGTTCATTCAGGTCGAATCGGCAAGCTGAAGAAGATGCATGCATCGGTTTACATTCCTTCATTGGACAATCAGTGGTTGCCCAGCGAACCGCAGCCGAGCGTCGATCAGGTCGACTGGAACCTCTGGCTGGGGCCGGCGCCCTGGCGTCCCTTCAATCAGAAGTATTGCGATGGCCAGTGGCGTGGTCAGTGGGACTTTGATTCGGGTGCCCGGTTGCTGGATTGGGGTGCCCACACGGTCGACCTTTGCCAGTGGGCCAATCAAGCAGATGATTCAGGGCCTGTCTCCTTCGAGCCGCGACCAACATCGCTCCTGTGCCGCTACGCCAATGGAGTCGAAATGGAAATCGACTTCCTGCCGAATCCATTCGGGGACCGCGCCCCGCATTACACAACTCGACTAGGCACCTGCCCAGTACGGTTCATTGGCGAGGAGGGTTGGATCGAAACGGGGGACGAAGGGGAGATCATCGGGGAGCCCAAGTCGTTGCTTACCGAACAAGGGGAACCTGCCAAAAGGATTCGAGGGCTGGATGTGTCGGCCCACGCCAGGAATTTCTTCGACTGCATCGCCTCGGGCGCAGTGCCTGTAGCAAACCATCGGGTAATGCGCAAAAGTCACTTGGCCTGCCATGTCGCATCGATTGCATGGATCTTGCAACGAAAGATCCAATACGATCCGATCGCCGAGTCCATTCTGGATGCTCCCGAAGCAACTCCATTGCTCAGCCGCGCTCAGAGACCCTGGACTTGATGCCTGAGTCGAAAATCGCTTTGGGTCACTCCTCCTTGCCACCTACCGAATCACTTCGCATGGCTGTAGGTATAGCTTCCCAGGATGACATTTCGAGCATCGACGGACAGCTCGGGAAAGTGCTTCTCCAGCCCCTCTTCGATCACCTGAGCAAACTGAAAAGCTGGTAGCATCCAGTCGACCGGAATCAGTTGCCTGACTTTCGCCAGGAAGAAATTGATTTGCACCTGAATCCTTTCGACGTCAGCCTGTTCGCCAAACGCCTGATGCAATCGCTGGTGACTGGTCTCGGGGGTTCGGACTGGGTCGTAGCCGACTGGGGCTCCATCCAGCCCCCCTAGCCCCATCGACGCTACGATGGCGAGACTCATCGACTGCTCATCCAGCCCATAGAATCGCTCTTCGGGGATCTGGTGCTTCTGGCGAAGTTCTTCGATCATTCGGATCCACAGCGGTTCGGTCATCGTTTGCCCCAGATTCTATTTGGACCCCGTCCAAGACAAAAAAACTAGCATCGACCTAATGCCTTAAACGACACGTTGTTAGGGTAGTGGTCAGAGTGCACGAAACGCAAGCATTCGGCATGCCTTTGCTGGAACTTCTCTCAAGCCATTCAACGGATCGCTCCCAAAGTGATCTCGATTCATCGACTGAGATCTGCTATCTCCCACACCGCGCCGACGGCAAAAGTGTCGGCGGACGCGTGCGGTGCCATCGGACTCCACGTCCCAGGCCAGCCGTTACAACTTGAGGCTTTGTAGTCATCACGTCTGGACGCGCAGACGGTGGGAGAGGAAGGCGAACATGGATGCATGGCGAAGGAACTTCCGAACAAGTCTTCTGACGCTGATGATGCTGGGATGGATCGGGGAGGCATGGGCCGCACCTCCATCTTTCTCGTCGTTGTTCCGAAAGAAATCGACCGAGCAGGAATCGGGCGGAAAACTCGATTTATCGACCGAGGATGGCCCTTGGCTAATTCTTGCACGTGTCTTCGATGGTGAGGATGCACGCGAGAAAGCAGAAGCTTTGGCGCAGGAATTCCGAACCACCTACCGACTTCGTTCCTACATCCTGGCGAAAAAATCGCTCGGCCAGAAATTCGATTATTCAGAAACGACTCTAGGTGCTGGCTTTGATGCTCAGGGCAGGCAACGACGGATGCGGTACGCCGACCAGGTCACCGACGAAGGATTTGCGGTGCTTGTTGGCGACTTCCAATCGGCCGACAGCCCAACCTACGAGGAGTCGCTGCGTGTGGTGAAAATGGCGCGCCCCAAAGCCCTCGGGTTGGATGGCAGCAACCCTGGTGCCAAACTGAGCGGCACGTGGCAGGAGGTGCGGCGAGCCCTCTCTTCGAAGTTCGACCTGGAGAAGGTCAAGCCCGGACCGATGTACAAAGCCTTTGGAACCTACAACCCGCTGCTGCCACGAGAATTCTATCAACGGCCTGTCGATGAATTCGTCATCCAATTGAACAAGGAGGTAGAGCATTCGTTGCTTTCGAACTCTGGCAAGTATACCGTCCGCGTTGCGACCTTCCGCGGGTCGGACGCGGTGCTGATGGGGTCGCGAATGTCTGGGGATCCTGAGAGTTTGGAAGGCCAGACGCTGGAACGGGCCGCAGAGCTAGCGCACTTGGCGACCGATGCCTTGCGACGTTGCGGGATCGAAGCCTATGAGTTTCACGATCGTACTTCGAGCATCGTGGCGGTAGGTGCGTTTCAGGAAATTGGATCGACCTCGCCACAGGGGACGTTCCAGTACACCGCAGAAATCGAGAAGGTCCGCGCGATGTTTGGCGGCGCCAAGGAACTGCGAGGAAGCCAGTATGGGCAGGTGGCTTTCGCGAAAACCCTATTGGATGTGATCGATACGAAGAAGCTTCCCGACTTTCGAGACAGCCGCGGGAAAGACCAGACGGAACTGCTGAAGAAGTATTCGATTCCGTTCGATCTTGCACCGACCGTCATGGCGGTCCCCAAGAAAGAAAACAAGCCGCTCTATTCTGGTTCGCTGCTCGGCCAACGATAGCTCGGCAACTCCCTGCGGATGTCCCGGGTTGCAAAGACATGGCGAGCGCCCGCGTGAACTCCCCGGCCTTCTTTAAGTGCCGAAGGCACGACAATGAGAAAGCCCAGGGCGACGCCCTGGGTTGCCACGACAACGAGCAAGCCCAAGGCGACGCCCTGGGGATCTGCCGAACATAGACGATTACTGCGACAGCATCCACCATCGCCTCGCGACGCCGCGCCGCAGACTCAACCGCGCGCTGCGATCCATTTCAAAATCGCTGTGGCGGCGCGTTCTCCCGATTCCATCGCACCCTGTAGCGAAGGATGCCTGGTGTAGTCGCCTGCGTAGAAAATCCCTCGCATGCCATCTCGTTCGATCGCTTCGCTCTGAGAGTCTTCCGATGAACTGGGCCAGCGCGGCAGAGCATCCGTCAGGTGGTACCGCTTCAGATGCCGCAAGGAGTCTGGCGGAAGACTCCAGACACGCTCCAGGTAGCGAGCGACCTCGATGGGACTGGATGGGCTTTCCGAGGGGCCGCCCACCCAACTGGCGCTGATCAACTGCTGACGATCGGGAGCCATGCTGGGATGGAGCTGGGTGGGGATCGATGCATGGACGATCGGGGCCTTCGGATCGGGAAATAGATGCAGCCAGGGTCCTGCGGGAGGCGACTGTGGAGTCGCAAAGTAATCGCAGCAGGTGACTCTCGACCCTTCATCGATGATGCTGGATCCGTGCAGCTCTGCTGCCTTCGACCGCTCGGTGGCCACCAGCACCGCAGAAGCTTCCCATTTCGACCCATCCTCCGTCTCCACCATCCCTGGCTCGATCCTCACCACCTTGCACCCTGTGCGGAGGCAGCCGGTTGGCAATCGCAGCGCAAGCTGTCGGGGAATCGCCTGGATCCCTTCGCGCGGCAAGAGCGCGTCGCCTCGAGCCTGCATGCCGAAGATCCATCGAAAAAAAGCAGTCGGCACCTCCATCTGCCGCTCCAAAAACACGCCGCTCATCCACGGCATCAAAAAGTTCTTTCTCACCGATTCCCCAAGCTGGTATCCCTTCTGCCAGTAGTCGGCAGTGGTCTGCTGCATGCGACTGGGCTCCAGCTGCTTGACCTTGAGGCACGCGCGTCGAAGCCGGCGGAGTTTCCACCAATCGAAAGGCGATCCGATCCCTTCGAGGGCAAGGGTGGGGAGGAGCCCTGGGCACCGCCAGGGATCGACCATGGTGCGACGGCGATGGCGCAGCCAGATTCTTGCACCTGGAAGAAACTTCGCCCCTTGAAGCGCGTTGATGGCGATCCATCGTCGAACCGATGGGTAGGCAGTCTGCAAAACCTGAAAGCCACGATCCAGAAGAAAACCATCGACTAGGTCAGTTGCCATTCGGCCCCCGGGCCGATCCGATGACTCGATCACCAAGCAGGACTTCCCGGCCGCCACCAGCGCGTTGGCGGCAATCAGACCCGACATGCCCGCACCTACGATCACAACATCCAGCTTTGGCATGGCACCCAGAGATTACGATTCCTTTGGTTGGCGTTGGGGGTCGAGCCACAGTGGGGCTCATCCAACCTCCCGGGAGTGATGATTGTAGGGACTCTGCCAATCGTTCCGATCAGCGAAGAGGAGGCACTTGAGGAAAAAAGTAACGAATAGGAAAAATTTTTGCTTTTCGCGATTTCTATTCCAAAGTTGAGCGTTCGCCCGAGCGGGCGAGAAAAACTTGGTCCAATTGTGTCAAGGTTGCTCAATGATGAAACGGTATTCTGCTGGACTGATTCTACTGCTGGCGACCGCCAGTGGATGCGGCATTTGCAAGTCGATCGAACAGTGGAAGTGCGACAACCTTGGGATGTGCCATTTTGGAACGTCTCAAAGCAGTCCGTACAGTCCCTACGGCTACGGCTCGGCCGCTCCGGCCCCAGGGGTGTATCCATCGACCCCCGGTTCAAGTTCGATCTACGGCACTGGTGCACTCCAGGCACCGGGGACTCCCGGGATGGTTGTTCCAGGAGTGTCTGGGGTTCCTGGCAGCATGTCGACCGGCACGCCCGGATGTTCGACCTGCGGTCCCTGACCCTGACCTAAGGGCTCCCTTTCGACCAGCCTCTTTCTCGCCGAATGGCCTCCCATGCATCATGGTCTAGCGCTTGCTCGCAATCGGCCAGATAGATGGTAGCCACCGCGTTGCCGATCAGGTTGGTGATCGACCGAGCTTCGGACATGAAACGATCGACCCCCAGAAGCATGGCGATGCCCTCCAGGGGAATCACCTTCAATGCGGCTAGCGTGGAGGCCAGGACTACCATGCCGCTTCCGGTGACCCCAGCGGCTCCCTTGCTGGTGATCATCAGAGTTGCCAGGATGATCCCGATCTGCGTCCAGGAGAGGGTGACCTGATAGACCTGCGCCAAGAACAGGACCGCCATCGATAGGTAGATGCTGGTGCCATCCAGGTTGAACGAATAGCCAGTGGGCACCACCAGCCCAACCACCGCCGGTCGGCACCCCATCTCTTGCAGTTTGGTCATCAAGGCGGGCAATGCCGATTCGCTGGATGAGGTCCCCAGAACCAGCAGCAACTCCTCCTTCAGATACCTCAGCAAATCAAACATGCGAACGCCGGCGCGACGGACGACCGGGGTCAGCACTCCACCGACGAATAGCGCCATCGTCGTGTAGACGCAGAGCATCAGTTGAGCCAGCGGCCAGAGCGCAGCGATTCCGTATTTTCCAACCGTCGCCGCCATCCCACCAAAAGCCCCCAGTGGTGCCGCCAGCATCAGCAGAGACAACCCCAGGAAAGTCCAACGCATTCCTTGCTGAAGGCGAGTCAGCAGAGCTTGATTTCCGGGGATCTGTTGAATTCCGATCCCCAGCAGCAGAGAAACCAAAAGCACCTGCAGCGTTCCGTTGTCGCGGAGGAAATGCCAGATCGCCCAAAGCTTTCCCCCTGCCTCTGGAGCCACCTGCTTGGCTACTTCCAAGCCTTTTGCAGAAGCCGGAAGCGTCGAACGATCGGTGGTAGGAAGGATGCCGCGCCCCGGCTGCCAACAGGAAGCGACCACGATGCCGATGACCAAGGCCAAGGTGGTGATGATCTCGAAGTAGAGTAGAGCTTTCAGGCCCAACCGACCGACAGTTCCCAGGGTGGCAACCGAAGCGACTCCAAGGGTAATCGTGAAGAAGACCAAAGGATAGACGAACCACTTGACGGCGGTGATGAACCCCTTAGCGATCGGCTCACAGGAGGCAGCGGTTGGCGGATCCACCATCCCCAGCAAGATGCCCAGCAGCATCGCCAACAGCACGGTGGGAGTCAGATAGCGATGGATCAATTTGAGTCGTCGCTGAAGGGAGATCGGAGGATCGATCGACGCGACGTCAGGCGACATGGCAATGGCTCGCTTCTCGGAAACATCACGGTTCGCAGCAACAGGGGCGAATGACTATTATGTCCGCCATAAGAACATAAGGATGCCATGGGCAGACAGCTCGGCCGAATCGATCGATTCGAGATTCCCAATGCCGCGTCTGTTCCCTGGATGACCTCCGGGGTATTGTAAGACGAATCGGCAGCAGGACGGGCCGCCGATGCGAACTTGACTCGAGAAACCCCAGTCTCTGGATTGCACTGCACCGGATCCTCCATGCCTCAATCGATCGTCGTGACGGATCGTCTTCCCGCCCCAGCGCAAACGCTGCTTGGTGCCTTGCAGAGCCTGGCAGGGATGAAGCGAAGCGAAGCGGAAAGGCTGATTCGTCTGGGGGTGGTCGAGGTGTCGGGAATCGTCCGCACGCAGGGTCATTGGCGCGTGGCGCCTGGTGATCGCATCCAGTGGGAACCGGTCCCTGCACCACCGCCGGTAGCAGCCCCCTCTTCCACCAGGGAGCCGGTGGAGATTCTCTTTGAAGACGATGCGATCTGGGTTCTTGCCAAGCCGGCTGCCATGCTGACGGTCCCGACGACTTGGGGTGAGTCGAACACGTTGCAGGGCTGGGCCACCAAGCGACTCCAGAGGCAAGTGCCCGGCGGGAAGGCATGCTGTGTCCAGCGACTGGATCGGGGCGTCTCTGGGGTGCTGGTGATGGCCAAAAGCCTTGCCGTGGCGCAACAGCTAAGAACACAATTTGCTGCACGAAAACCGAAACGTCGCTACATCGCCATCGTCCTAGGGAACCCGCAGCAACAGCGTGGCACGGTGCAGTCCTACATGGCCACGGACGCTCAGTTGAATCGATATAGCGTTCAAGACCCATCCCAAGGGGAGTTGGCGATCACGCACTATCAGGTTCAATTCCAACTGCAGGACGCCGCAATGATTCAGGTGGAATTGGAGACAGGCCGGCGCAATCAAATCCGGGTTCACATGGCGGACCTGGGGCACCCTGTGCTGGGGGACCCCCGATACGGTCGAAACTTCCCACCTCACCCGCAGTGGGTCTGGGATCGCCTGGGACTACATGCCTACGCTCTGCGATTCAATCATCCAGTGACCGGTGAAGAGATGGATTTCGATTTGCCATGGCCCGAACCTTTTCGGGTATTCAAACGCAAAGCGACTCCTGAGTCGGAAACTGCGCGAGGCGCCCGGCGATCGCCTGCCTCAAGAAAACCTCAGGATTCGGGAAGAGACGACGGCTGATCGCTGCTGAGTCCAGATCACGCGATGCGGCAGATCGACCGAAGCGGTTTCGATGCTCGGATGTTCCCACCCAACGCCTGCGGTTGGTACATTACAAGTAGACTTCTAGGACTCTCTTAGCGTTTCGTCAGCAATCAAGGTGTTGAGAGGCGCAAGGGGGGTCCGCCATGCAACTGCCCATTCTCACTTTCGGAGGGATACCGATGTCGCAACAAGGAAACGACTCCTGGAGACTCGGCCTCAGATCGATAGCTGTTCTTTTGATGCTTACACTGTCCCAGACCTGGATCGCACCAGCGGCTTGTGGGCAGGAAACAACCCCACGATTCAACTCGGCCTGGATTCTGCCAGGAGATCGTGTCGCATGGCTGGGGGGGCGACTTTGGGAGGAGCTGGCCGAGCGGGGGGACCTGGAGTCCATCCTATCGATTCGCATGGTGGGCCAGCCGATTGCCTTCCGCAATGTCGGATGGAGCGGCGATGATGTCGAAGGGCGCGCCCGGGCCGTCTTTGGATCGGTGGAAGATGGATACAAGCGTCGGCTGGTCGATCTTAAACAGGCGGATCCCACAGTGGTCTTCGTCCACTACGGATTTTCTGAGGCGATGGACGACGGGTGGAACGACCAGCGGTTCGACAAAGGGCTGCGACGCCTTTTGACCGACCTGAAACCGTTGTCGTACCGGCTGGTCCTCTTGCAATCTCCTCCCATTCCAGCTGGAACACGATTCCCAGAAATCCGCCGCGACCTTTGCAACCAGAAAATCGAACGGTTCAATCAGGTCATCAAGCAGATCGCCGATCAGGAAGGCATGAAAGTGCTGCAGATTCCCGAATGGACTCCTGAAATGAGCGACGACGGGATCCAATTGCATGCGGCAGGCTATCAGGAATTCGCCAGCCGATTCGCATCGCTATTGGTCCCTGGAAAGAGCCAGGAACTGCCAGGGGAACTGCGAGTCGATTTGAAGGGAAATGGCAACCTGTCGCTGGGCGACTGGTCGCTGCAGGTGATCGACCGCGACGGAGCTACTGGGAAGTGGCGGTTGGAGGAAGCGTTTGCTGCTTTGCCAGAGCGATCGCTGGACCAGGCGACTTCGGATGGAAGAAGCGTGCGAAAGAGTCGTCGTCTGGTTGTGACCGGCCTACCCTCAGGGCGCTACCAATGGACGCTCGAAGGAGAAGTGATCGCTGTAGGCAGTGCCGAAGATTGGGCGAAGGGAATTGAGGTGTCGGGGGTCGGCGCGGATCGTCAGCGACTGGCACTGCAGAAGACAGCCAAAGAGAAGGACACCCTTTTCATGCACCAGTATCGCCCCCAGAACGAAACCTATCTCTTCCTCTTCCGAAAGCATGAACAGGGGAACAACGCCGGGGAGGTCCTGGCATTTGAGAAACTGGCGAAGCAGTGGGATGCCAGAATCCAAGACCTGTCCAAACCCAAACGATACACATGGGAATGGACTCGAGTCGGCGACTGATCGACAAAGAATCGCGAAAAGTCTACCTGCTGCATCTCGCCCGTAGGACGGCATGCCGACCGGACCAATGCAATCTCAAGGCGTGGGTCGGATATGTCGCATGCGATGGAGAGGGTGCAAACCGGGCTTTTGGACCGCGGGAAGTCTTGTTAAAAAACTCCGATCGGCCATTCTGGGCTCCTTTGGTCTTCTCACCGAAGGAGCGAGCGGTAGGATGTTCGTCGACGCCTGATGATCCAAGGTGGATGGAACAGTCGCTTCAACGGCAATACGTGTAGCCCATTGGTGGCAAAAAGGAATTCCCCATGAAATTCCGTTTTCCGATCGTTATCATCGACGAAGACTTTCGGTCGGGCAATACTTCGGGGCTGGGGATACGGGCTCTCGCGGAGGCAATTGAAGGGGAAGGAGTCGAAGTGGTCGGGGTGACCAGTTACGGCGACCTCTCGCAATTCGCACAGCAGCAGAGTCGAGCGAGCGCGTTCATCTTGTCGATCGATGATGAGGAATTCAGCCACGATGGCTCGCCGGTGCCCGCCATTTTGAATCTTCGGCAGTTCATCTCCGAAATCCGCTTTCGCAATGCAGAGATTCCGATTTTCCTCTATGGCGAGACGCGGACGGCTCGGCATATCCCCAACGATATTCTGCGCGAACTGCATGGTTTCATCCACATGTTCGAAGATACGCCGGAGTTTGTCGCCCGGCATATTGTTCGGGAGGCGAAGTCGTACACTGACGGACTGTTGCCACCGTTTTTCCGCGCGTTGGTCAACTACGCGAAAGATGGGTCTTACTCGTGGCACTGCCCAGGGCACTCCGGTGGCGTCGCCTTTCTGAAGAGCCCAGTCGGTCAGATGTTTCATCAATTCTTTGGTGAGAACATGTTGCGTGCCGACGTCTGCAACTCCGTCGAAGAACTGGGTCAGTTGCTCGATCACACCGGGCCAGTGGCAGCATCGGAGCGGAATGCGGCACGGATCTTCAATGCCGATCATTGTTTTTTCGTCACCAACGGGACGTCGACCTCGAACAAGATGGTCTGGCATAGCACTGTTGGATCGGGAGACATCGTCGTCGTCGACCGCAACTGCCACAAGTCGATCCTGCACGCCATCGTGATGACGGGAGCCATTCCCGTTTTCCTGACCCCCACAAGAAATCATCTCGGGCTGATCGGACCAATCTCGCTGGAGGAGTTCGAACCGGCGAACATCCAGCGCAAGATTGACGCCAACCCCTTTGCTCGGCAGGCACAAGAGGAGAACCCCGATCGCAAGCCTCGCATCCTGACGATCACTCAGAGCACTTATGACGGCGTGATCTACAACGTTGAGAAGCTCAAGAAGCTGCTGGACGGAAACATCGGAACGCTCCATTTCGATGAAGCCTGGTTGCCCCATGCGTCCTTCCATGACTTCTACCGCAATTTCCACGCGATCGGCCGAGACCGCCCCCGCTGCGAGGAGGCGATGGTCTTCGCCACGCATTCCACACACAAGCTACTGGCGGGTATCTCCCAGGCGTCACAGATTCTGGTGCAGGAATCGGATCGTACCAAACTGGACCGCCATCTCTTCAACGAAGCCTACTTGATGCACACCTCCACCTCGCCTCAATACGCCATCATCGCCAGTTGCGATGTGGCGGCAGCGATGATGGAACCTCCGGGAGGCACCGCGTTGGTCGAAGAATCGATCCTCGAAGCGCTCGATTTTCGCCGAGCCATGAAGAAAGTCGATCAGGAGTGGGGCAAGGATTGGTGGTTCCAGGTCTGGGGACCTGATGACATCGCCGAAGACGGGATCGGTCAGCCAGAGGACTGGATGCTCAAGGCGGAAGATACCTGGCATGGTTTCGGCCCGCTGGCTGCTGGCTTCAACATGCTGGACCCCATCAAAGCCACCATCATCACGCCAGGCCTGGATGTCAGCGGTCGCTTCTCCGAAACCGGCATCCCTGCCTCGATTGTCACACGGTACTTGGCTGAGCATGGAGTCATCGTCGAGAAAACGGGGCTTTACTCGTTCTTCATCATGTTCACGATCGGCATCACCAAAGGCCGGTGGAATACGCTGCTGAGCGCCCTTCAGCAGTTTAAGGACGACTACGACAAGAACCAAAAAATGTGGAAGATTCTTCCCGAGTTCTGTCAGCATCACCCGCATTATGAAAAGGTAGGATTGCGAGATCTTTGCCAAGAGATCCACGACACC
Source organism: Planctomycetaceae bacterium (assembly GCA_040375295.1). GTDB lineage: Bacteria > Planctomycetota > Planctomycetia > Pirellulales > Pirellulaceae > JBEISR01. Next base: position 312,568 of record JBEISR010000001.1, on the reverse strand, counting down.
TACCGCGACAACGACGTGGCGCGCGTCACCACCGAAATGTACCTGTCGATTTCGCAGCCTGCGATGAAGCCATCCGATGCGTATGACATGATGATCCGCCGAGAGATTGAGCGGGTGGAGATCGATCACCTGGAGGGTCGCATTACCAGCGTCCTGCTGACCCCCTATCCACCAGGCATTCCGTTGCTGATTCCTGGGGAACGATTCAACAAAACGATCGTCGAGTACCTCCAGTTCGCCAGAGAATTCAACCGCAGGTTTCCTGGATTCGACACCGACATTCACGGACTTGTAGAAGAGGATTCGCCGCAAGGGCGGCGTTACTTTGTCGACTGCGTCCAGCCCGGTAACTCCGCACTGCGGCCCCCGACGCAGGCTGCCGCAGGCGCCTCCCGCGCCGCTTCGGCACGCAAGTAACCACGCCCAAGTCGCTTGGACCTCCCTGCCCTTGGGAACTGGACCACCCGCCGCGAACTTCTAAAATAAGTTCCTTGGCAAGTAGAGATCCTGCCCCGGGGAGTGACGCAGCACTCGTCGGAATTGCTGTGGTCCAAGCCCACGGGGTGAGCCCCATCGGGTGTGGATCATCGACCTGGGTGTTCCACAAAGAAACGCCTGGAGCCTTGGGAGGCATTGGATGAGCGACGAAGAGGAACCAGTCGGGGACCTTCCTTCGACCGATCACGCCCGGACAGGCAAGGTCGCTCCTACCACGTCGTCGGGCAACACCCCCGATGCCTCTGCCGAGATCCCCAAAGACATCAAATACATACTCGGGATAGGCCCCCAGCGAGCCGAATCGCTCAAGAAACTGGGTGTCCATCGACCGATCGATCTTCTTTTTTATTTCCCACGATCGTATCAGGAACCTGCCGTCCATTGCCCGACCAGCCAATGGGTCGCCGATCAACGATGCAGTGCTGTTGGGGAAGTGGAATCGATCGAGGTGCGAGGCACTGCCGAGGGGCGAACGATCCTGGGAGTATTGCTGCGATGCGAAGGAGGTGGATACGTTCGGCTGGTCTGGTTCAATCAACCCTTCCGTCGCGATCAACTGGCGCGCGGGATGCGACTGCTGGCAACCGGAGTGGCTAAATCTACCGGTGTCCATTGGGAGATGCGGCATCCCGATTTTCTGGTCTTGGGTCCTGACAGCCCCGTGCCACAGGGGAAACCGATTCCCATCTATGGTCTGACCGAAGGGATTCAGCAGCGGCACCTGATGCAGAGCATCGACCAGTTGCTTCCCATGATCCTGCCTTGTATCGAAGAAGTACTTCCGGAGGAGTTTCGACAGCAACATCACCTGATGGAGATCCGTCAGGCGCTGCGAACGATTCATCAACCGGAAACGATGGAAGAGGCGGAACTGGCGAGGCGACGCTTCATCTTCCAGGAATTGCTGCATCTGCAACTAGCCATCGGCCTTCGTCGCAGTCGCCTGGCGCACCAGCAGGCCGCCGCTTCCTTGCCGACATCGGCAGTCATTGACGCCAGGATCTTCCGGAGGTTTCCCTTTGAGCTAACGGGGGATCAGCGGAAGGCGATCCACCAGATCGCCGACGACATGGCGCGTACCACACCGATGAATCGGCTGGTTCAAGGGGATGTCGGAAGTGGCAAGACGGCGGTGGCTCTCTATGCCATGCTTTTGGCGGTAGCCAATGAGCATCAGGCGGCATTGATGGCTCCAACCGAGGTGCTGGCCAGACAGCATTTCCAAAAACTACAAGAAAGCCTTCACGGAAGCCGAGTTCATATCGACTTGCTGGTAGGAAGTCTCACCGCCTCCCAGCGTCAGGAGGTGCTCCAGAGACTGGCGCTGGGGACCACCGACCTGGTCGTCGGCACACAGGCACTGGCGAGTGATCAAGTTGCCTTCGCGAAACTTGGCTTGGTGGTGATCGACGAACAGCACAAATTCGGGGTGGAGCAGCGAGCGAGCCTTCGGGGGGGCGAACAGGCGCCGCATTATCTTGTGTTGTCGGCGACTCCCATTCCTCGAACCCTCACGATGACTGCCTTCGGCGATCTGGATGTCTCCATCCTACGCGACAAACCGCCCGGTCGCATGCCCGTCCATTCCTACTTGGCCAAGCCGGAACAGGAAAGTTCCTGGTGGAACTTCGTCGCCAAGCAAGTCGATCAAGGCAGGCAGGCGTACGTGATTGCGGCGCGCGTTAGCCAGAGCGATGAGGAGGGACTGCAGGGAGCCCAACAGGTCTACCAGCAATTGCAGGAAGGACCGCTGAAGCATCTGGCCCTGGGGTTGCTCCACGGACGCATGGAAGGATCGGAAAAACAAACCACCCTCGACCAATTCGCCGGGGGATCGATCGATGTGCTGGTAGCCACCACCGTGGTGGAAGTGGGTATCGACGTCCCAAACGCTACCGTCATGACCATCCTCGACGCCGACCGACTGGGACTCTCGCAGTTGCACCAGTTGCGCGGCCGCGTCTCCCGAGGCAGTTTTCCTGGCTACGTCTGCCTCATGGTGCGCCAGTCACTGGCGGACCAGGAGAATCAGCGTCTGGAAGCCTTCACCGCCAGCGATGATGGATTCCAACTGGCAGAGGTCGACTGGAAGCTACGTGGACCAGGGGACCTTCTGGGAACCCGACAACATGGGCTACCGCAATTCCGCATCGCCGACCTGATCCGAGATCAGGCCGTCGTCGAAACCACCCAGTCCGCCGCCCGAGCAATCCTTCAAGCCGATCCCCTCCTGGATGCACCGCACTGGGCCCAACTGAAAAAACAAGTTCTCGCACGCCATGGCCAGTCGCTCGATTTTGGCGACGTCGGATAGGACACCCACAAGAGGGGGCGAGCCGTGTCCGATTTGGGCTTGGAAGTGGTCGGATTCTCTTTTATATTGCTGGATTCGATGGTTGGAGGACGAAATTCATCCTCGTCCCGACTGGATTGCACTGGATGATCGCGATCCGGATCGGTTGGATCCCCTGAATCTATCTTTCGAGCGGACGATGACCAAGCAAAAGACGCATAAGGCAACCAAGAAGCGATTTCGACTGACCGCGACCGGGAAGGCAAAGCATCGCAAGGCGGGTACCAGCCACCTGGCAGTGCGAAAGACGCCCAAGCGAATTCGCCAACTTCGTGGCACCAAAACGGTCGAAACGAACATGGAGCGGGTGATCCATGCAGCGCTTCGAGGCAACAGCTACTAGGATGTCCCGGGTGGTGAGTCGATCGCTTCCCGGACAAGGACTTCGTAGACGGTAGCCAACCTGGTTTCAGGATGGCCAGATGGACGGAAAGTCCATCGATAGGACTGGAGTGCCAGACCAGATCCTTGGGTTCAACAACTGCCAGCATCCTTGGAAACAAGGATGAATAGCTTGACGGCTCAGGGCCGTCAGGCCGGGATGCACTCCCCCCCTCCAATCGATCCATCCTCTTGGGATGAGATTGAAACGAGCGATGGCGGTGACCTGAAGGTTTCACGACAAGAGGAAAATCGGACCAATGCGTACCACCAAAGGTCATGCGCGACGACGGGCCAAAAATCGTTTGTTCAAGAGAGCCAAAGGGTACGTCGGTGGACGTAGGCGTCTCTACCGCACCGCGAAGGAGAACCTGGTGCGGGCAGGTGTCTTTGCCTATCGTGACCGTCGTCGCCGACGTCGCGATTTCCGACGCCTCTGGATCATTCGACTGAGCGCCGCAGTGCGTCAGTACGATCTCCGCTATAGCGAATTCATCCACGGGTTGCAGCTGGCCAAGGTCGAATTGGATCGCAAGCAGCTTTCCGAAATGGCGATTGCGGATCCTGCAGCATTCCAGCAGATCGTCGAATCGGTCAAGAAGCACCTAGTGGCGGCCTGAAAGGGGCGCCATGAGTCTTCAGGTTTTTCTTGAAACGCTGGACTCCTTGGAGCGTCAGGCCAAGGAGCAGTTCGCTGGTGTGGTCGATGCGAACGACCTGGAGCGCTTGCGCGTCGAATTTCTGGGGGCCAAGAACGGTCTTCTGAAGGCGGCTCAAAAGCAACTGGGTGCGGTACCGGTTGCGGACAAGCCAGCGGCCGGAAAGCGATTCAACGAGGTGCGGGAAGCGATCGAAAGCCTGTTGGAAGAAACCTCCAACAGGTTGGGCGGCCTCCCGGTAGCCAAGCCCACAGGTCCGCTTCCTGACTGTACCCTACCCGGCTTGCCACCTCACCTGGGGCATCTCCATCCAATCACCCAAACGATTGAATTGCTCAAGGAGATCATGGGGCGGCTTGGGTTTACGGTCACCGAGGGACCGGAGGTGGAGGATATCTGGCATAACTTCGTCGCGCTGAACATTCCCGACGACCACGTGGCTCGCGATCCAGCTGATAACTTCTATCTCCAGCCGATCGACAAGAAGAAAAGCGATGAGGCGCCTGCCCTCCTTCGCAGCCAGACCAGCACCGTCCAGATACGGGTGATGGAGACAACCAAGCCACCGATTCGCATCATCTCGTTGGGCAGGGTCTATCGACCGGACGAAGCGGATGCCACGCATTACCCAATGTTCCATCAGATGGAAGGTCTGTGGGTCGACCAGCACGTCACCATGGCCCAACTGAAAAGTGTGCTCCGGATGTTTGCGACCAGCTACCTGGGTGGCGATGTCCAGATCCGTTTCCGTCCCTCGTTTTTTCCTTTCACCGAACCGAGTGTGGAAGTCGACTTCTTCTGGAACGGTCATTGGATGGAGTTTGGTGGCGCCGGGATGGTCGACCCCAACGTGCTGACCAGCGTCGGGATCGACCCCGACCGATACAGTGGTTTCGCTTTCGGTCTGGGAGTGGAACGGCTTTGCATGCGGCGATTCGGGATAACCGATATCCGCGACCTCTACCGAAATGACGTCCGATTTCTTCGTCAGTTCTAGGGACTGCCATGCTCGTCTCATGGGATTGGTTGTCGCAGTATGTGCTTCTGGATATGCCACATCAGGAGCTGGCCGATCGGCTGGCTCTAAGCGGACTCAATCACGAGTCGACGACGTTTCACGATGGCGATCCGGTCTTGGATCTGGAAGTGACTAGCAATCGAGGGGATTGCCTGAGCCATCTGGGGGTGGCAAGGGAAATCGCGGTGCTTTATGACCGTGAGGTCTGCATTCCGGATCCTCAGCCAACGGCCGCCGGTCCGGCGATCGAGCGGCAGTGGAGCCTGGAGAATCATTGGGAGGAAGCCTGCCCGAGATACACCGCACGAATCGTTCGTGGCGTTCGTGTCGGACCCAGCCCTTCCTGGTTAGTCCAACGTCTTGCCGCCTGCGGTATCGGAACGGTCAACAACATCGTCGACATCACCAATTATGTGATGCTGGAATGCGGCCAACCGCTCCATGCGTTCGACCTGGCCAAGCTCCATGGCGGAAAGATCGTCGTCCGTCCTGGGCGGCCAGGTGAATCGATGGTGGCGATCGACCACAAGACCTACGCTCTGAACCCTTCGATGCTGGTCATCGCTGATGCAACCAAACCCGTGGCGATCGCTGGGGTGATGGGGGGGGAAGGCTCCGAGGTATCCACGCAGACTATCGACCTGTTGATCGAAGCAGCAGACTTCGTACCCAAAGTGGTCCGAACCGCGTCGAGAAGTCTTCGCTTGCACTCCGCTGCGTCGTTTCGATTCGAACGCAGGATCGATCGACATCGGCTCGACTGGGCCTCAAGGCGATGCTGCCAATTGATTCAGGAACTGGCGGGTGGAACGTTGGATACAGGAGTGCTCGATAGCGCCCCAGCCGCCGCAATGCTGCCGGTGGTACCGCTTCGCGAGAAGCAAATCGCACGTGTCCTCGGGATCGAAATCCCGAAGCAGGAGATCGAGCGGATATTGACAGCGTTGGGATGCCGAAACCATGGCTGCCACAATGGCGACTGGCAATGGCAAGTGCCTTCTTGGCGATCGGATTTGACGCGGGAAATCGATTTAATCGAAGAACTAGCGAGAATCCATGGCTACGAAAAAATTCCTGAAAACGCGATCGTCCCAGTCTTTCCCTCCGCCAAGCGTTCCAAGGATCTGATGGTCGAACGTCTGCGGCCGCTTCTGGCAGGATGCGGGTTTGATGAATCGCTGACCCCCAGCCTGGTCTCCAAGGAAATGGATGGGATGATCAGCGCCTGGACCGAGGCCCCCAGTCGCGCCAGCCGCCAGCCGTTGCTGGAAGGTGCGCAGCAACTGCGCCGAAGCCTTGTTCCCAGCCTGCTTCAATGCTGGATTGGTCAGGCCGACCATATCGCCGGCCAAGTGCGACTCTACGAAATCGCCTCGATCTACCAAGTCGACGGCTCGCGGGGCGACCTGCCTGCCGAGCAATGGACATTGGGCTTGCTTGGGGATGCGGACGATCGAATCGTTCGTGGCTTGATCGAGGAACTGTTTGTCCGCGTCATGGGAAATCCAAGTCGCTGGGAAATCCAGCGATGGGATCACGCGTCGATCGAACCGGCGACCGGCTTGGCCTACCGAATGGATGGTAAGCAGTTGGCTTGGCAGGGGCAATTGAGCCATCGACTGCGCCAGAAAATGAAGGTAACCCGCCCGCTCGTTCTGGCCGAAGTGCATTTGGATCTTTTGCTGGAGAATTTCCAGCCAGTACCAACCTGGCAGCCCACCCTCCCTTTCCCGGTCGTCCAGCGAGATGTCAACTTGGTCGTTCCCGAATCCCTTCCCTGGGCCGCACTGGAGCAAACGATCCGGGCGTCGGCTGGACCATGGTTGAAAGGAATCCACTTCCACGAAACCTACCGCGACTACGCGAAAGACGGCAACGATCGCAAACGGTGGTTCTTCTCTCTGGATTTCCAGCACCCTTCCCAAACGCTCACCGGAGATCAGGTGCGAGATGCCATGAAGGCAATGTTGGATGCGTGCGCCGAGCAGCATCAGGCGACGCTTCTGAGCGGTTCCTTGTAGCGATTCGGATTGGCATCCGAGAGCCTCTCGAAACTGTGCCCGTGAAGCTGGTACAATCGGTTCGACGGTAGCGATCCAACTCGCAGCGATCCGATCGATCGCGTCATTCTCGTCGTTGGAAAGTCGTCGCTTGGCCAGCATAAGGAAGTCGGGATGGTCTGGAAACTCGATGGTGACACCGCGCATTGGAATCGTGACGGAGTGCAGCTGACGGCTCCTTTGGGCCATATTCAGCGAGGCCTGGAATGGTCGATGGATGGGCGGGAAGAATCGAAGAGCCGACTGTTTCAGATCGATCTTCGCGAGGTGCCTCCGCCCCGTTTGTCCGATGCCTACATTCGCGGCGACGATCTGGTGGTCCTTTATCCGGAGCATCGCCAGCAGCCCTACAGCCTGCAACTCGATTTTCGTGCGTTGCAGGCCCCTGGGATGCGTCTGGGGCTTGAACTATGGGTCAGTGTCCATACGCAACTTTTGGAGTGCTATCCCGCTGTGCAGATCAGCTTTCGATCGCAATCGGCTGGACTGCGAGGCCCCACTCACAGCGATCCTGGCGCACCACTGACGATCCACCATGAGGCATGGACGCCTGGCTACAGCAGCTGCATTTGGGTTCATCCCCTGGATGCTCCCGAAGCGAGTTGGAGCGAAACCAGCCCTGGAGATCGTCAGAGTGTGCTGCTGTTCGGGAACTTTATGGAAAAAGGGGTGATTCGTCGCGCTCGGCTTCAGTGGTGGCTGGGAGCCACATCGCTGGACCCAGCCAACTTGGCTGCGTTGGGGCAGCAATTCGCCACCAGTCCACTGCCGCTCACGGCCTGATCGATAGAAAGATGCGACTAGCTGCTTCGAGCCTCCTAGTGGACTGACGCTCGCTCTCCGTGCCGACAACCCATCTCACCAAGTGCTCCTCCCCGCCTTCCAGCCCATCCGCGCCATGCAGTCGCTACCGACTGCGTGGCGCCTAAGCCCCGTAGAGATCTGTCGCATGCCAGCCAGTTCGCTTCGCTTTGGACTTTCCATCGCCGTCTTTCTTGTTCTGTCTGCCTTCCTTGCCCCTTGCCGCACCTCCCACCTGAGGGCCCAGGAAGTCACCTATGAGGTACCGGGATTCGAACGGTGGATGGAACAGGTGCAGCGCCTGCAGCAACTCCATCAACCCGGCGCTTTTTCCGATTGCACCCTGTGGGATCCCTGGTTGCCGCGAGCGACATTGGGCTACCAGGCGACTGCGGCCGATCGATATCAAGCCAGCCTTTTGGCGAGGCGGATCGATTCTCAGGGTTATGTTTCGATGCAGCAGCATCGTGGGATGGCGCACAGCGAGGGATGGCCTTTCCCTGGTTGGCAGCAGAGCACCGGAAAGGGATGGCACTTCAGTCTCCATGGAGATATCTGGGCCATCCAGAATTTCCGCTCGCAACCAGAAAACTCCTGGGATTCGTGGGAGATTCAAGGGGCCCAAGTGGTCGGAATCGATCCCGCTGAGGGCTTGGTGCTTCAGGCAACCGCGGATCGTATAGTGATCACCACACCCAAGATTGGATGTGGCACGATCGTCGCTCCTTTTGCACGACTGGAGATGTCGCATCCGGAATTGCCTGCGGGATCGGAGGGACGGATCCAGTGGCGCATGAAGGAGGAGGCGGAGTGGAGCGAAACGAGGCATGTTACGTTCCAGGTTGCACCGACCAACGGATCCCATCGCTACTACAACATCCCGCTCTATCTGCACCCAGAGTACGGCGGGCTGCTGGAGCGATGGAGGATCGACCTACCGGCGGTGGTCGGGGCGCAGTGGGTGCTCAAGTCGGTATGCACTGCGATCGACACCCGGCATCCGATCACCAACACCAACTATCTCATCGCCTGCAGCGACCTGCTGGAGTGGACCGGTCGCATCGATTTTCTCAGAGAGAATATCGATCGCATGCGAACGGCTCTTCGGTTTGCGATCGAGGAATTCTCGGTGGAACGCGAAGGCATGGTCCTGGTCCCCTGGGTGGGACACGATGGTCGCAGCGGTCTCGACAGGACTGAGGGAAAAAGCAAGATTCGTCCCGGATTGGGGGTGGGGAACAACTACTGGGACCTGCTCCCCTTTGGCGGCCGCGATGCATTGGCGTCGATGATGATGGTGGCGGCGCTAGAGCGGATGGCGAGGCTTGAAAAGGAGATCGCAGCGCATCCGCAATGGGGAATCCCTACACCGCAGTCCTCGCGCGATGCTGGGGCGTTGGAAAACCTCGCGAATCGGTGCCGGGAAACTTTTCAAAAGCGGTTTTGGTCCGACCAGACCGGCCGGCTGATCGGATGGGAAGACCTGCAAGGCCAGCGCTACGACTATGGATTTACCTTTCTGAACCTGGAAGCGGTGGCTCGCGGCTTGACCACTCCCGATCAAGCCCAATCGATCTTCGACTGGATCGATGGCAGGCGGCTTGTAGAAGGTGACACGTCGCAGGGGGAGGACATCTACCACTGGCGATTTGGACCGCGAGCCACAACGAAGAGAAATGTGGACGTGTATTGCTGGGCTTGGAGCGACCCGGGTTCGATTCCTTGGGGAGGCCAGGTACAGGATGGCGGAGCGGTGCTGGGATTCAGCTACTTTGACTGGTTGGCTCGTATCCGAACCAGTGGCCCAGACAACGCCTGGGCCAAAATGCAGCAGACGCTGGAGTGGTTTGAGGAAGTGCAATCGGCAGGCGGATACCGCATCTACTACAAGGACCGGACGCGTGGCACACTGCAGGGAGGAGGCACCGCTGGAGGCCTGGGACTGGATGAAGAATTCCTGGAAAGCGCGTTGGTTCCGACGATCCTCATCGATGGATTCCTCGGCTGGGAACCTCGACTCGGCGGCGCCCTCTTTCAACCGAGACTACCCAAGGGTTGGCCGAGCCTGAAGGTCCGCAACCTCCACTTCCACGGTACATCGATCGACCTAGAAGCCAAGCAGGATGGAAGCCTTCGGATCGAAGCACCGCTGGACCATCCCGACTGGACGATCCAAACAACGCAGGGTGAAAGCCTCTGGAAGTCCGGCGACCCCGTCTGGGAAATCGGTCAGCCGAGTCGATAGAAGCCGACGGCGTTTTTCCACCATAGCTTTTGGCGGTTTTCCGCCGACCGATCGGCGATGATTTCTGTCAGCATCGCGTACCACTGCTGGAAGTTACCGCCCAACAGGCATACGGGCCAGTCGCCACCAAAGACAACGCGGTCTGGCCCAAAGGCATCTAGACAATGATTGATGGCTGGGGCCAAGTACTCTGCGCCGGCGCCCTTGGGCAACGTCGCGATCACCCCAGAGATCTTGCAGTAGACATTGGGCAACGATGCCAGATCATCGATACTCTTTCGCCAAGCGTCGACCGAATGCTTCGGTGTGGTCGCTGGGCTTTTCTGCCATGCGGTCAGATCTGGATTGCCGCAATGATCCAGCATGAATCGGGTATCCGGACACTGGGAAGCGACATGACAAGCGTCTGGCAGTTCCTGGGGGCGCATGCAGAAATCAAAACTCCAGTCGATCTCCCCCAGACGCTTCATGTCGGCCAGGAAAGCCTCCTTCCGACAGGTGCCAGGGGGTGTGGCATCAGAGTGCAGGACGCGTCGCACACCACGGATCTCCTTGTTGGGACGGTGTCGGGCCAGATAGTCGGCGAACGAGGGAGTTCCTGGGCGTCCACCGATCACCGCAGCCCGCGTCGGGTTGCGGGCCTTCGAGGCTTCGACCACATAGGCAACTTCCCGATCCAACTGGTCATCCGCCACATCCACTTCCATGTAGATGGCTTCGATCGGCAGTCCCTTGGTCGCCTCGCGATACTCCTCCAAATCGAAACGATGCCGCAGCGTATCGGGTGCTCCCTCCAGCCATGGCAGTCGTATCCGCTGGAGGTCCCAAAGATGCTGATGCGTATCGATGATTCGCTCAGGGGTCTCCCATGCTGCGGCGGCTCTGCGAGGCGACAATGCGGCCAAAGTGGAGATGGCAAGAAAGCTTCTTCGGTCCATGGAACAGGACTCCTCTTCGGGATTTGGATGCAAGCAAGAACTCAGATGTCGCCGACGCAAAAAACTCCCGCGGGACATCGCCCAGGGGAGTTAAGACCACTCTCCTTGGCGCTGAAATGCTTCCTTAGCCAGCCGCTGAAACTCCTTACCCGCCTCACGCAATCGTTCGACTACGGTCTCAGGAGGTAAGCCCTGCGTGAAGCGACCGGCGGGGATGACCGTCTGGCACTCGAACTGGTCCATCAATCGCGATGCATTCAGCAGTTTCTCTTCATCCTCTTTCGGAATCGCCAGAAATCCATGTTTGTCGGCATGGATCAGTTGTCCAGGCTGGATCGTCTGCCCAAAGACTTCGACGGGGATGTTCCACCGAACCGGAGTGACGTGCGCATGGCCCACACAAAGCCGTCTGGCAATCGCCTTGAATCCTGCATTGGTCATTTCATCCAGGTCGCGGATTGCGCCGTCGGTGATTGTGCCGACGCAACCCAGCGTCCGGTGAGCGTTGCTATTGACTTCCCCCCAGAACGAACCGATCACCTGCGGCTTGTCTAGATCCTGGATGACGACAATCTTTGGTCCAGGGATCGAGGCAACGTAGGAGCGGTAGTCATGCCAGGCATTGCTGGAAAGCTGATGCCGCTTCTGCGACGGCTCGATCAGCAGCGTCACCGCATAACCTATCATCGGCCCCATCTGGGGCATGAAGTCACGGGTCTCTTCGATATTGATCCCCTCACGCGTCACATCATGGCGGGTGATCTGCTCCCATCCGTTGTAGATGGTCGGGGTATTCCATCGCTTCAATTGAAGCAGTACGTCGTGTGCAAGCGGCATGGGCAGTCCATCGTGGCATGGCGGAAGAAAAACAGCTCAAGCGGACTACCGATGGCAGGCCGCCTCCATCATTGTCGCAGATTGATGAGAGTTCGTGTGGATCGGGGCAGTCGGCCAAGAGTGGATGGAACTCCAATCCCCAAGTAGCCAACCCCCGATCTACCGTATACTACACCCGTTGTGCCACCGGCACGGAGTACCAATGGGGAAACGATGGAGAATCGAGACATGCCAGCGCATCGGATGCAACTTCAATGGGATCGCCGATGGAACAGAAGGGGAGCTTTCCTGCTGGCGATTGTGGCAGCGATAGCGGGTGCCTGGGAAATCCGCGAAGCGGGTCTCTCGACGCAACTCTTCGCCCTTCAGCCACCCCCGGGGGCCAAGCCTTCGGGGCCCCCTCAAATCGTATCACCGGAAACCGACCTTGGAACTCCTTCCGATAATACAGTTCCGCTCAGAGACACCCTTCCATCTCCTTCCCCTTCCACCGACTCTGGCTTGATTGCACCCCCGGGGCTCGATCTGACTCCACAACCGACCGACCCCGACGATCCGACGCTGGCGACGATTCGCGATCTCCTTTTGGAACGCAGCCAACAAACTTCGGGGGACGAGCCAAACATGGGGAAGCGAACGATCCTTCTGGAGGGGCAAGCCAGCCCTGTCGAGGGCACACCGAATCCCAGACACTGGCTGGCCATCGAATCGATCCTGAAAGGGGCTAGGCTACTGGAGGCGGAGGCAATCGCAAGCGGTCAGATGGATATTCCCGGTAGCTTGGGACATGAGCAAGCCACTGCCGCACGGCAACTGCGCCAACAGGCTCGAAGGCTATTCCTTCTGACCCCCTAAATTGCAACGAATTGGCCAAAACCAATCAAACCTATATCTGCCAGTACCCGCCCGACGAACAACTTTCTAACGTTCTTTAGAATATCAAACGTGCCGTTAGCGGTTCCTTGCGCTTACGGTCGATGCGGGAGTTCATGATGCCGATGTCGGATGCAAGGTCAGGGCCTATCGGCAGGATGGCGGGAGTGCGAGCCTCGACTAGCCAATCGTGATCGGTGGCCGTTCCAGCAGTTTGGTGGCGATTTGCCCTGGCTGACCGTCCAACAGAGTGCCTACGCCTCCGGGCCTCGGAAAAACCAGTTTTTCGGGATCCAGGCCAAATAGATACAGCAGCGTGGCGTGGTAATCGTAATGATGCACCACATCCTCAGTCGCTTGGTATCCAAACTCGTCGGTTGCACCGTGAACATAACCTTGTCGGAATCCACCTCCGGCGATCCACGAGCTGAACCCGTAGGTGTTGTGGTCCCGCCCCACATTCTTTTCATTTTGAATGACCGGCAACCTTCCCATCTCGCCACCCCAGTGGACGATGGTCTCATCCAGCATGCCTCGATCCTTCAGATCCTTGACGAGGGCTGCGGCCGGTTGATCGACTTTGCGGCAGGCCGCTGGAAGACCTTCGGTGATGTTTCCATGGTGATCCCATTGCTGGGTGGAGGTGTAGAGCTGAACGAAGCGAACACCTCGCTCGATCAATCTCCGTGCGATCAGGCAGCGCGTGCCGAACTCGCGGGTCGGCTCCTGATCGAGTCCATACAGGCGGTGTGTGGCGGCCGTTTCGCGATGGATATCCAGAGCCTCCTTGGCAGCTGACTGCATCGCTTCGGCCAGCGCCAGCGTCCCGATCCGTGCCGATAGATCGCTTTCCCCTGGATGGTCTTGGAGGTGGCGAGTATTGATCTTCTGCAATTGCTCCAGATAGGCACGCTGAGGCGATCCTGCTAGATGAGGTGAAGGATCGAGATTCAGGATGCGAGGCTCCTTGGGACGGATCACGGTCCCTTGGAACTGACTGGGTAGCCAACCATTCGACCAGCAGTCGGTGCCCAGCACCGGAAGTCCACCGGGATCGGTGAGCACCACAAAAGCGGGCAGCTGCTGACTTTCGCTTCCCAGCCCGAAGGTCAGCCAAGATCCCAGAACGGGTCGACCTGCGGTGATACGTCCGTGGTGCATGGCGTAGATCGACTGTCCGTGGTTGTTGACCGCCGTTCGCATCGATCGGATCAAGGTGATTTCATCGGCGATCGAGCCGAAGTTGGGAATGAGCTCGCTCAACTCCATTCCGCTCTGACCGAACCTTCGCCATTTCCAAGGTCCGGCCCAGATCTTCGCACTCGACTCGGCCGCGTTGTCGTACTTCAGGTCCCCGGTGTATTTCTGGCCATGCCGTTTCTCCACTTCCGGCTTGCGATCAAAAAGATCGATGTGGCTGGGCCCCCCCTGCATGAACATCGAGATCATCGCCTTGGCCTGCGGCTCATGATTTGGCTTTTTGGGCAGCAGATCCCACTGCGGCGGTTCCAGATTCGGCTTGGGAGGGAGTGCGGAGACAGAACGATCGACGGCGCTAGCAAGTGCCAGAAAGCCGCCAGCGATCGATTGCTGCGCGAGGAAATGCCGCCGCGTGGAACGAAGGGAGTTGTCGGCTTCCATGGGATATCAGTCGATATAGAGGAAAGGGTTCGATGAGAAGATCGCCTGGCAGTAAAGAGCCAGGGGCTGCAGTGCCGGATCGATCGCCTCCTGGGGCGCCGCGTTAGCTGGTTCCCCTGCGGGATCAGGTTTCCACGTCGTCAGCCACTGCGTTGCCTCGGCTAGCAGATCGTCAGGGGGCTGTCGCCCAAGCGCAAGTCGCCATGCATGGCGGATCTGTTCAGCGGGGTCCTCACCTGCATCGCGCCGCACCCGTTTGGCAAAAGCCTCCGCTAAACGAATTACTTCAGCGTGGTTCATCAGCAACAGCGACTGCGGCGCGACGGTCGAGACCGATCGACGTTCGCAATTGGGAACAGTGGATGCCGGGTCGAATGGCTCCAGCATCCCGAGGGGCATCGAACGCCGAACCTCGATATAAATGCTGCGGCGATAAAGATCGGGAGACTCCTCCCGCTTGGCTACCAGAATGCCGTTGCCGTCGCGCGTCGCCTTGCCGACGATGAACTGACCGACTTCGTCAGGATTCACGGCAGCCGCCGGCCCGCCGCGATCGACTTGCAACATGCCGCTTGCCGCTAGCATCGAGTCGCGGATCGATTCGGTCTCCAAGCGTCGAAGCCTCTGATGGCTCAGCCACGTATTTTCCGGATCGACCTGGGAGGCGGCATTCGTCCGGACAGAGGATTGACCATAGGTGCGCGACAACAGTAGCTCGCGCAGTAACTGCTTGCGACTCCATCCACGCCGCACCAATTCCTGAGCCATCCAATCGAGCAGTTCGGGGTGAGTGGGATTTTCTCCCAGACGCCCGAAGTCACCGGGAGTCGCCACGATGCCACGACCAAACAGAGGCGCCCAGAGTCGATTGGCCTGGACTCGCGTCACCAGAGGATGGGTCCCGGAAGTCCAGGTGCGGATCAGCGCCAGTCGGCGGCCACTGGTGGGAAGCTGTCCGTCGTCATCTGCGATACGATCACTTTCACCGAGCACGCTCAGGCCCCCTGGGGCAATCACTTCTCTGGGCTGCTGGAAATCGCCACGAAAGAACTTATGCGTTGGTGGCAGATGCCCCGGCACCTCGGAAAAACAGGCGACGAAGTTTTCAGGAGGTCGCTTGCCACGCAGTTCGTTCTGTAGCTGCTCATAACGCTTATTGAATTCCTGCAACCGCTGCCCTTCGTAGAGATAAACACTGCCGCGATCGACGTTCAGGCTGGGAAAATCCTGCATCAGCTTCTTCTGCTCGTCAGTCCGTTTGTCGGCAGGGGTGTTGCGAGCCACCTTGGCGGGCTCCCGCATCTCTTCCGGAAGCTTCGCCAATTCCTTATCGAAAACCTCCTGGACAATCCCGTCCAGTTCAGCAACACGTTTCCCCTCCAGTTCTGATAACTCCTGATCGACCTTTGCTGCCTGCTCCCTCTGCGATGCGTTCCAGAGGCTCACCAGCCTCTGCGAACGGTCTCGCCACTGCTTCCAATCCAACCCCGGCTCGAATACCGCTCGCAGTCGATAGTAGTCTTCCTGCGAGATCGGATCGTATCGGTGATGGTGGCACTGGGCGCAGCCGACCGTCAGCCCCAAGACACTGCTGGAGACAACCTTGATCGTTTCCGCAATCACATCATTCCTCGCCACGTTGGCGTCGACTCCCTCCTGCCCTGTTCCATCCGGAACCATCCGCAGGAAACCGGTCGCTGCCAATCGCTTGGCCTGATCGGGCGCGAGATTCTCCCAAGGGGTAGCTACCAGTTCATCGCCAGCTAGCTGTTCCTCCAGGAATCGGTCGATCGGCAGATCGGCATTGTGTGCATCGATCACATAATCGCGATAATGAAAAGCCCAAGGTCTTTGGGCGTCTGCTTCTGTGTATCCATCGCTGTCGGCATATCCGGCGACGTCCAACCAGTGACGTCCCCATCGCTCTCCAAAACGAGGATTCGCAAGGAGTCGGTCAACGACTCGCTGCTGCGCATCGGGGGCTGGGTCGTCGCAGAATGCTACGATCTCCTCCCAGGTGGGCGGGATCCCCAGCAGATCGAAGGTAATGCGACGAAGCCAATCGGCCTGCGATGCCGATTCGGAAAAAGTGAGCTGATGAGATTGCTGCTTCATCGCCACCCAGGCGTCGACAGGCGATTCGATCCAGACGGCAGGATCGACCGCAGGTAGGGGATGAACCATCACCGGCTGCAGCGACCAGAAACTCCGCTCCTCCTCAGTCCAATGCGGACCTTCTTGCAGTGCATCAGGTTCCGGCCGCAAGGTCTGAGCTCCCTCCTCGATCCAGCGTTTTAGCAACCCCTTCTCGTTATCGTTCAGTCCCTTTCCCGACGGAGGCATCTGCCCTGTTTCGATTTGCTTCCAGATCAGACTTTCGTCCAGCTGACCGGGGATCAATGCAGTCCCCGAATCGCCTCCCTGTTGCATCGTCCGGACCAGACGAAGATCCAATCCCCCCTGCTTTTCAGCCTCTTCGCCGTGGCAGTGAAAGCAGTGCGCTTTGAGGATCGGCCGAATGGTCGTCTCGTAGATGACCGGAGTATCCCCGAGCGCGAAAGAGGGAATGAGAGACAAAACGAAAAGGAGCAAGCCATGCAAACCAGATTGAACGCAGCTACGGACTTTCCCGATGGCGATTGAAGAGCACTCAACCAAAAGGGCGGGATGCATGGCAGGACTCCGTTGCGGAGCATGGCGGAGATCATGAAAGGTGGGATTCCCTTTCAGTATACCCGCGCCAAACGCCAGGGACCAAGATGCATTTGGCAACCGTTCGAAGGGTCGGATTTCACCGACGCGGTGAATGGCAGACTTCAGCCGCTACGCCGTTCCTCCAGCGCCTGCCATCGCTCATACGCCTGCTCGATCTCCTGCTGCAACTCCTGAACTCTGGCTGCCGACTCCGCGATTTGCGCGGCAGGCTTCTGGTAGAAGGCAGCATCTCCCATCGCCGCCTGGAGGCTGTTCAGTTCCGCCTCCCAGGCCTCGATCTTCCCTGGCAAGGATTCCAGATCCCGCTGCTCCTTGAAGCTCAACTTGGCCTGCTTGCCACTGGATGGACCATCGAGTGATGCCGTCGATTTGGACACGGACTTTGATGATGCCGTCTGGTTCGACTCCGCCTGGGACTGGGCAATCTCCCTTTCGCGCTGTCGGTAGCGAGCATAGTCGTCGTAGCCCCCGGCAAACTCGCGAAGCACTCCCTGGCGGTCGAAAGCCAACACCGAGGTGGTGGTTCGCTGCAGGAATTCGCGATCATGGCTGACCACTAGCAGAGTCCCCGGATAATCGACCAACAAAGCTTCCAGCAGTTCCAGCGTCTCCTCATCCAGATCATTGGTCGGCTCATCCAGCACCAGCAGATTGGAGGGATTCTTTAGAAGCCTCGCCAGCAAAAGTCGGTGCCGTTCGCCACCACTGAGCGTTTTGGCAAGTTGCCGAGCCCGCTCGGGGGTGAAAAGGAAATCCTGCAGGTACGAATAGATGTGCTTTGGCTTGCCGGAAACGATCACCTGGTCGTTGCCATCAGCGACATTATCGGCGATCGTCTTCTCGTCATCTATCTGCTCGCGCAGCTGATCGAAATAGAGCGTCTGCAGATGGGTCCCCCGCCGGATTGTTCCCGAATGGGGTTGGAGGTTTCCCATGAGCAACTTGATGAACGTCGATTTCCCAGCCCCGTTACCTCCGACGATTCCAATCTTGTCGCCCCTCATGATCCAGGTAGAAAAATCCTTCAGGATCGGCTTGCCTGGGTAGCCAAAGGAGACATCCTCCAGTTCCATGACCAACTGGCCCGACTGCCGCAGCGTCGACACCTCAGCTCGCATCCCTCCAACTTGCGACAGCCGCTGCGATCGTTCGCGTCGCATCGACTCTAGAGCCCGCACTCGACCTTCATTGCGGGTCCTGCGAGCCTTGATGCCGGTGCGGATCCATACCTCTTCAGCGGCCAGTTTCTTGTCGAAAAGCGCATCCTGTTTCTCCTGAGCTGCCAGAAGGTTCTCTTTGCGCTGCAGGAAGGTGGTGTAATCGCAAGCCCAATCGTAGAGCCGCCCGCGATCGATCTCGGTGATCCGAGTGGCAATGGCCCTCAGAAAGGCACGGTCGTGCGTTACGAAGACCAGGCTTCCCTCATACCCTTTCAGGAACTGCTCCAGCCACTCGATCGAATCCAGATCGAGGTGGTTTGTCGGTTCGTCCAGCAGCAAAAGATCGGGCTTTCCCATCAACGCTTCGGCCAGCAGCACTCGGCGCTGCCAACCTGCCGAAAGGCTGGCGACTTCCTGCCCTGGATCCAGCTTCATCTGCTGGACGACTCGTTGCACCGCGGCATCTTCACGCCATGCATGCCCCTCTTCCTCCATTCCCTTCGGCCGGCTTTGCCACGATCGCCTCAGGTAGGCGTCGATCGTGCCGACGACTCCTTGTGGAACCTCTTGAATCAATCGGGCGATTTTCATTCCAGGAGCCATACGGATCTGCCCAGACTCCGGCTGGATTTCCCCCGCAATCAACTTCAGGAAAGTCGACTTTCCCATGCCGTTGCGCCCCAGGAGTCCTACCTTCTCTCCAGAGTCGATGGCCCAATCCACCGCATTCAGCAGCGGATCGGATCGCCAGGAGAACTGAACTTGCGAGAAGGTGATCAAGCGCATGAAAAGTCCTGGAAGCCGTGGGCAGTGGAAGAGTTGACCAGCCGCATGACGTTTGGTGAGTTGCGTAGAATCGCTACAATGCAGCGACGGTTGTCCGTGGCCAGATGCAAAACAGACCAGTCGACTGCGACGGGAAGGGATTCTAGCAATGAATGAGCCAAGCTCCAATGAGTCGCCTGTCTGGAAGGTGCTGACCCCCAGGCAACGAAGAGTGCTGGGCACCCTGATGGAGAAGGCCAAGACAACGCCCGACACCTACCCAATGACCATGCTGTCTCTTCTTGCAGGGTGCAACCAGAAGAACAATCGGTCGCCGGTAAGCCACTACACCCAGGAACAGATCGAAGAGACGGTGGAGCAGTTGCAGCAGATGGGAGCCGTTTCGACGATCCACGGTCATGGACGGGTGGCCAAGATCCGGCACAATGGCCACCAGTGGCTGGGGGTACAGCGGGTCGATGCCGCGATCATGACCGAACTGCTTCTTCGTGGGGAGCAGACTTTAGGGGATTTGCGTGCTAGAGCCAGTCGCCTGGAGCCAATCGCAGACCTGAAAGAACTGCAGGATCACGTCGCCGCGCTTCACCTGCGCGGCTTGCTGGTCTACCTGACACCTCCAGGGCGCGGTCAGATCGTCTCCCATCAGCTTTATCTCGATGAGGAACTGGCGGCGCTGCGGCGATCGGTCGCCGAAGGTCAGTCGCAGACCGCGGACGCTGACCAGAGCATTTCTAGCTCCACGTCAACGACAGACAACGCTGCTCAGAATCCGAAGGAGCCGAAGTTGCAGGAACTGGTCCAGCGACTGCATGAAGCAGTCGCCGGGTTGGACGCACGGATCCGACGGATCGAAGAGGCGCTCGAACTGCCTCCCATCGACAATACGTGAGCCTTCTCCCCTGTCGCCGGTTGGTCATGCGAGGCTTGGCTGAGGCAGGGACTCGGACTGGGTGGCTTCCCCTTCCTCTTCATCACGATGTTCTTGCTGGCGCTGCTTGTCGACATCGAATCCGAACCAGCCCGATAGAACGACATAGAACCAGTAGAGATTCGGCATCTGATAGAGCACCAGGAGGGTGGTCATCATCAAACCAAACGCCAGGCTGGTAGCCATCGGGATGAGAGCCTGAGCTTGCAGCGACTTTTCCAGTAGCATCGGCAGCAGGCCTGCGATGGTGGTGATGCTGGTGAGGAATACCGGACGCAGACGCCTCACCCCTGCCTCGCGCAGCACCTCCTTGATCGGTAGATTCTCTTTCATCTTCTGATTGATGAAGTCTAGCAGCACGATCGAATCGTTGACGACGACCCCTGTCAGCGACACCAGACCGAACATGCTGAAAAGGGTCAGCGGCAGCCCCATCAGCGCGTGCCCAAAGATGGCACCGATGATCCCGAACGGGATGATCACCAGAATGAGGAAGGGCTGGAAGTACGAATGGAATTCCAACACCAGCAGGACGTACATGACCAATACGGCTACGGCAAAACCAATTCCCAGGCTGGTGATCGACTCCTGGGTATTCTGCGCCTGACCTTCCCAGCGGAACTGCACTCCGCGGAACTCCCCTTCCACCTTGGGCATGAATTCCTTTTGCAGTCGCGAGATGATCTGCTGGGAGTTGGCGACATTCTCATCGAGGTTGGCGGTCACGGTAATCGCTCGGTACTGATCGAGGCGATTGATTTCGGAGTAGCCGCGAGTCACCTGAATATCGGCCAACTCGGAAATGGGTCGTTCGCCGCCATCGCTGCCTCGGATCCGGATATCTTCGAAGTTGGCCAGCGACCGCCGATCATCCTTCGGGTATCGGACCATCAATTTCACTTCATTGCGACCGCGCTGCAGGCGCATCACCTCCGCGCCATAGTAGGCGGCTCGAATCGTCTCCGAAAGCTCTTCATCGGTGATACCCAGTGAAGAAGCATTCTCCTTGATGCGGATTTGGAATTCGACCTTCCCTGGGCTGGAATCATCGCGGATATCGAAGACCCCGGCGTAGGTGGCCAGTTCCTGCTTGCAGCGCTCTACCACCGTCTCCAGTTGCGCCTGCTGCTCGCTGGGGGCGAGCACTTTGAATTCCAGGGGCGCTCCACCGGGGCCCATGTTGGCCGAGTCGAACACCACGCGTTCGGCACCAGGGAATTCCCCAGCGGCCTGGCGCCACATCGCAATCATCTCCTCGCTGGTCACCGTCCGCTCGGCGGCATCCACCAGTTCCACCTGCACTTGACCCACATGGCTGCCGTTGGTGTTTTGAGTTGACCCCATGGCACCCGCACCGGTCGACTGCCCTACTTGTCGAAACGTCAGCTTCACCGGGCCCCGTGGATTGAGTGGATCCAGCGGCGTTTTGTCTTCTTTTCCTTTGCTTGCTAGATCCTTTTGGTAAATCGACTCACCGACATCGCGAATTGCCTGTTCGACGCGACGCGTCGCTTCGTCAGCGATCTCGGGTGGCGTGCCATCAGGATAGCTGACCTGACAGACAATCGTCTTGCCATCCAGTTTGGGGAATGCATTGAATGGGACGGTACCCGATCGGATCAAACTGATGGCGACCACAAAAAGGGTGACAGCAAGCGAGATGGGAATGAGGGGATACTTCAGAGTCACCTCCAAGCTGGGCTTGTACCACGACTCAGCGACCCAGTCGAGCAGCCAGGTGCAGTTCTTTCGAAGCACGTCAAAGAGCCACACGATGGGGCGGAATGGCTTGCCCAATGCATAGAGCAATAGTTCGACCAAATTCTCCGGCTTGCTTTTGGGAGCATGAGACAGGTGACCGGGGAGCGCGAAAGTGGCTTCAGTCAAGGAAATCAACAGCATCGCGATGATCGCTACCGGCATGACCGCGATGAACTTGCCCATCACCCCACTGACATAGAACAGCGGCATGAAGGCGACGACGGTGGTGGCGACGCTGGAGAAGACCGAAGGCAGCACCTCTGTGGCCCCATCGATCGCTGCTTGGCGAAATGATTTGCCCATCAGTCGATGCGTATAGATATTTTCACCGATCACGATTCCGTCATCGACGACGATGCCGACGGCCATCAGGAAGGCGAACATGCTGAGCATGTTGAGGGTCTGGCCGGTCATCAACAGGACCACCCCGGCACCCATAACGCTGATTGGAATCCCCATCGAAACCCAGAAGGCAAGTCGCAGATCGAGGAACAGTGCGAGCATTACAAAGACGATGATGGCTCCCTGCGTCCCGTTTTCCGCGAGCATGCTCATGCGGTCGCGCACATCGATGCTTTCGTCACCCCAGACTCGCAACGTAAACCCAGCAGGAATTGGATGCTGCGATGCAAACTGCCGCACCGAATCGGAGATCTTGATAATGTCTTCATCAGCGGTGCGGTCGATACTGATCACCATGGCTGGCTGACCGTTGACCTCATTGATCGCCGTCACGTCGTCGAATTCGTCTTTGACTTCCGCAAGATCCGAAACCGTCAGAACGACTCCGTTGTCCTGCGAAATCACAGGCAATCGTTCGATTTCCTCCCGCGTTTCCCGTTTGTTCTTGCCTCGCAAAAGGATTTCCTGACCCTCGGTGCGCAGCTGACCTCCGGGGGTTTCGATGCTTTGCCGACGGAGGATCTGAGAGATCTGATTGAGAGAAAGACCGTACTTGCGGAGCGTTTCCTCAGCGACTTCCACATCGATCTGAAAGGGCTTGGCCCCTAGCATCTGCGCCTGCGAAACTTCCTTGAGGTCGAGAACACGGTCCCGAACTTCTTCGGCCACCTGCCGCAATCGGTACTCGGCTTCCGGCGAAGAATCGTCGGGGCCGATCACCGCCAGCCGAATCGCCGGCGTGCGGAATGTAATCTGCTCGACCGTCGCCTTCTCGGCGCGGCGAGGGAAAAAGGGACTCTTGCGATCGACGGCCGAGCGAACTTCGCTGAGGACCTTCTGCGGGTCGCGAACGCTGCTGGTCAGTTCGATGAGGGTAAAACCACCACCCTCCCTGGCGATGCTGACCAGTTTCTTGATGCCGGCTAGCGAACGGACTTCCTCTTCAATCTGCTGGCAGATCCCCTTTTCCACTTCCTCGGGGCTTGCCCCCGGGTAGGGCACTGAGACGAGGATCACTTCCAACTGAAACTCGGGAAAGATCTCACGGCGCATCAGCAGGAAGGCGCCGATACCTGCCAACAGCGTCCCCAGCACCATCACGTTGACACCAGGACCATTTTTGATGGCCCACTTCAGCAAGTCTCGCATCACTGATCTCCTTGCGTCCTGCGGGAGGCTTGGGGGTTGCCTGGGACTTCTGATGCTTCCCGCCCATTCAACTCACTGGCCGGTGAGGCTGGATCTTTCTGCCAACGGACCCAGTCGGTTCCGTCGCCACGTACCGTTGCCAGAGGCGAAGTGACGATCAACTCGCCCCCTCGCAATCCTGCCTGCGATTCGACGATCCAAAAATCCGAATGACCGATTCCCGAAGGGTTGGGGATCTGGATAGTTCGTACCGCTTCGATGTGCTCCACCGATGCAAGGTTACCCACTTCCCAGCGATCCATTGGGTCGCGAGTCTCGGCCGTGGGGGGAAGTTCTGCAGGGGTGGCAGAGGGATCGACGAGAGCCTTCCAGCCATCACTGCGATTGGCTTTCCATAACTGATTGCCGGGACGCAGTCCAAGCTTCGGGATCAGCACAAAGTTTCGCTGTGGCACTAGGTGCAGGACGACATCGACGAACATGCCGCGGACCAGCGCCGGAGGTGTCGCGGTGCTTTCGCTCTCCTCGGCCTGCCCTCGCCGGAAATCTCCCGGGCGATCGACTGTGATGCGAACCGGGACGGTGCGGGTCTGGGGGTCGATACCCACACCTTCGTAACGGCTAAGCCTCCCTTGCCACTGAAAGGTATCGTTTTCGCGCCCCGCGACACGATAAACGATCGAAACGGGTGTCGAGGGAAGCAGGTATCGCTCGTTGGGATCTTTGTCGGCCTGCTCCTTCTCCGATTTCTGATCGAGCACCAGCATCAGCTGGTCCATCCGCATGTTGCATTTGACTTCCGCCTTCGAAGTATCTTCGATTTCGCAGAGCGTCGCTCCCTTCTGGACGTAGGAGTCATTCTCTGCCATCTCCCGCACAATCAATCCTGCCACTGGGGCGCGGATCTCGGTTCTTGCCAGATTCAACTGTGCCTGCTGCAGTTGGGTCGCAACCAGTTGCTGAGCCAGTTCCAAACGCTGTCGGCGACTATCCAATAGTGCCAACTGATTGGTGAAGGACTGCACCTGATTGGCACTGGCGATGCGAACTCTGCGGGCCTGATCCAATTCGGTCTCAGAGGCAAAGCCGGCTGGGAGTTTTTCAAGCCGAGCGATTTCCCTTTCCTGAATAGCCAATTCTTCCAATGCCAACTGCTGTGATTTTTGAACGTTGGCCTTCTCTTGTTCCCACTCCCGCAACGTGGCGTATTCCTGATCACGTAGCTTGGTCAATCGATCCAGGTCCAATTGGAAATCGCGAGGGTCGAGCTGGTAGAGAAGCTCTCCCTCTTCAACATATCGACCCGCGCGGCAATTCTCCTCCTTCACGGCGATCCTTCCTGCCACCTCGGCGGCCACCGTGATCTGTCGGAATGGGACTACTAGGCCATTGAGGTCCAGGTCCAGCGAACGTTGCTGGTCAAAGGGAAGCGACGACGCAACTTGGACGATTGGGAAAGTGAGCATCCTGGAGGTAGCATCGCTGGCGGTGGAGACCATCTGCTTTGGCTCCGCCTTCCCCAATGCGATGTAAGTTGCGAAGCCTCCGGCGAGAAGCAACAGTGGGAACAGAACCCCCAAAACGATCCGCTCAAACCAAAGTTTCATGTTCGAAAAATCCTAGCGCTTTGCGGCGGAATTCGGTTTGCTCCAGCCCGAGCGCATTCCATTCGGTATCAAAAACGAAAAGAGCTAATAACTCTGTCGTTCGCTAATCCATAGGTCTTGGAACGGCAGATCGTTCGCGTCAGCAACAGCCCGATGGCCCCAAAAAAGCCCAGAGGAATCGATTCGATTTCCAAACCTTCTCTGACTCATCGGGGATGAGAGGCAAAGGGGGCCATGGAGATTCCAGCGATCGCTCATCATGACTCCTTGACTCTATTTTCCACAAGTACAAACCCCCAGGGCTCTTGGATCGCCCCATCGATGGACCAAGAATGGCCGAAAATCGGATTTCAAAGGTCCCGCAGAAACTTCACTTTGAGTGGTCTGGGGTAAATTTTCCGAGAAGACAGCTCTTTTGGCGGACTCCCCTCCTTTTTGGAATCGGTGGAATTGGTAACAATCGGATCAACTAATACAGACCGAACTATTTGGTCTGCCAAAGTGGAAAATTTTCCCCGATTGCTATCTCTGCGATGTTTGACTGGGGACTTTTTCTGGTTTAGGATAAGCGGATGTTCTGGGGTGACCTGGGGATTTTTGCTATCTGAGTGGTCCGGGTGCTTTAGGTTGCCTTGTGAGAATTGGTTGTCATTGTCCCTCGGTTTCTTGTTTCAGGAGAGTCTCGATGAAGTTGCGTCGGTTGTTTCTCTTCGGCCTGACCGCCATGATGTATGGCGTCGGCAACGTATCCGCTGACTGCGGTGGATGCGGCGGTTGCAGTGGATGCGGCGACGGTGCCGTCGTTTCCAGTGGCGTTGGTGGCGGAGCGGGCGCAGGATCGGAAGGCGCAATCGTCGGCGACGGCTCGGGCAATTGTGGCTCGGGCATCAGCTACGTTGAGCGGACTGTGATGGTGCCTCAGCAGTTCACCGAAATGCGTTCTGTGACCAAGACCCTGACCCGGGTCGAACAGCGAACTCGGACCTACACGGTGACTCGCCGTGTTCCACGGACCGAAGAACGAACCCAGGACTACACTGTCCAGGTTCCTAAGACGGAAACCCGTACGGAAACGTACAACGTGACCGTCCCTGTGACCACGATGGAAGACCAGACCTACACGGTCCGCGTCCCCTCGACCGTCCAGGAATCCCAAGAGTACCAGGTGACTGTTCCTGTCTACAACGATGTGGACGAGCAGTACACGGTGCAGGTGCCGGTGACCAACATGGTCGACGAGCAGTACACCGTTCAGGTTCCTGTTTACACCGACGAAGTCCAGGAATACACCGTTCAGGTTCCTGTGACCACTCAGGTGCCTCAGGAATACACGGTTCAGGTTCCTGTGACGACTGACGAAGTCCAGGAATACACCGTGCAGGTTCCGGTCTACACCGATGAAGTTCAGGAATACACCGTGCAGGTTCCGGTGACCACCATGGTCGACCAGACCTACACCGTGAAGGTTCCTGTCTACAGCGATGAAGTTCAGGAATACACCGTCAATGTTCCTTACACCGAGCAGCGCACTGGCACCCGTACGGTTTGCCGACGCGTTCCTGTGACCACCTCGCGCACGGTGACCCGTGATCGTGGTTCGTACCAGACGGTGATGGAAGAAGTTGCTGTTGGCAACGGTTGCGGCAACGGCGTTGCAGCTTCCGCTGGCAATGGTTGCGGCGGTTGCGGTGGTGCTTCGAGCGGCTGTGGCGGATGCGACAGCGGTTGCGGTGGTGCCAGCGCTGGTTGCGGCGGATGCGGCGAAGTCGCTGCTCCTGCAACTCGCACTGTTTGCCGACGCGTCTGGGTTCCTAACGTGGTCACGGAAGAAGTTCCATGCACCACCTACCAGAACCAGTCTTCGGAAGAAACCTACACCTACAACGTGACGCTGTCTCGCCCAGAGACTCGTACTCGTACGGTCAAGAAGGTTTCCTACAATGACGAAACCCGCACCCGCCAGGTTGCGAAGACCGAAATGAAGTCCGAGACTCGCACGCGCACCGTCAAGAAGTGCAGCATGAACACCGAGACTCGTACTCGTACGGTCAAGAAGGTTTCGTACAACACCGAAACCCGTACCCGCATGGTCAGCAAGACCGAGATGAAGACCGAGCCACGTACTCGCACGGTCAAGAAGGTTTCGTACAACACCGAAACCCGCACTCGTCAGGTTCCTAAGACCAGCTACAACACCGAAACCCGTACCCGCAAGGTTCGCAAGGTTTCGTACAACCAGGAAACTCGTACCCGCCAGGTCTCCAAGACCGTGTGGAACGATGAGACTCGGACCCGTCAGGTTGCTAAGACGACCTACAACACCGAAGCTCGCACCCGCGAAGTTCCTTACACCACCTACAGCACCGAAACCCGTACCCGCACCTACTCGGTGACCGTGTACGACAACGTTTCGGAAGAGAAGACCGACACCTACAACGTCACGGTGCCTTACACCGTTGAAGAGCAGGTTCCGGTCACCGTCTGCCGTATGGTTCCTCAGACCGTCAGCGTTCCCGTGATGAACGGTTCCGCGATCGGCCTGGGCAGCAGCTCGGCAGCTGGTAGCAGCTCCGCTGCTGGCAGCATCATCGGTGGAAACGGCGTCGGTAGCCGAATCCTCGGTGGTGGTGGTATCCTCGGTGGTGGCCTGCTGGGTGGACATCATCACGGCCGCAAGGCTGCTGGTGCTGCCGCTTCGGCTGGTGGCGACTGCGGTTGCAACTAAGCTGAACGCGAGTCGTTTCTAACGATTCCTGAAGTTTTGGACCCTGCCAGTCATTGACTGGCAGGGTTTTTTATTCGACTTTTGCGATTGCAATCGATTGGCCTTCGACTCGGTAAGGATGGGCATCACAGTGGCTTGGGCACCTACTGACTCCGGTAACCACTCGCGATCTGGCGGCTTGATCCCGCTGCAAGCCTACCACCTTCCCTACGGCGCAACGGTGGTGCGACAAGAGGGACGAATCGTCGGCACCCAGTTCCTGGTAGCAAGCCGTCACGCCACATCGGCGACTCTCCTTCTCTACGATCAAGTTCAGCAGCGCGACCCCTCGGCTTGCGTACCGATGGAACGAAGTGGGGATTGCTTGTGGCAAGCCTTCCTTCCAGCCGATCGAACAACTTCGCTCTACCACTTCCAATTGGATGGACCGTTTGACCCCGAACGGGGATTCTGGTTCGACGGCAGCGCCCGTCTGCTGGACCCCTACGCCAAGGCACTGGCCGGTGATTTCCTGCACTCGACCGATGGGATCATCAGGCCTCCCAAATGCGTTGCGTTGGAAGACCGCTTTGATTGGCGCGGCGACCGCCCCCTGGGGCGCCCATGGAACCAGACGGTGATTTACGAAATGCATGTGGGGGGCTTTACCAAGCATCCATCCAGCCGATCCAATCGCCCAGGAACCTTCCTTGGCATTTTGGATCGTATCGATCACTTGAAAAGGATGGGCGTGACTGCAGTCGAGTTGATGCCAGTGCAGGACTTTTTAGAAGGGAGCGTCTTTGGAGGCGATGGTGGCCGGAGGAACTACTGGGGTTACGATCCTTTGGCGTTTTTCGCTCCACATCGCCATTACGCAGTGTCATCCAAACCAGGGGCTCAAGTCGCTGAGTTCAAGGAACTGGTTCGGTCGCTGCATTCCGAAGGGCTGGAAGTGATCCTGGATATCGTCCTGAACCACACCTGCGAACAGGGTGCGTCGGGAACTATCTTAAGCTGGAAGGGGATCGATGCTTCCGCCTACTATCTGATGCATGGCCAGTCGCACCAGTTCAGCGACTACTCCGGATGTGGGAACGCGATCCACGCACACGACCCCGTCTGCCGCGAATTGCTGATTTCCGTCTTGCGCCATTGGGTCCATGAGTACCACATCGATGGGTTTCGGTTCGACCTGGCAAGCATCCTGAACCGCGACAGCGATGGACAACTGACGGAGAAGTCCCTGCTGATCGAAGCGATCCAAAGGGACCCCTTGCTGTCGGGAACCAAATGGATCGCCGAGGCGTGGGATGCGGCAGGAGCCTATCAGGTTGGTTCCTTCGGAGGTGAAGGCTGGTCGGAGTGGAATGGGCGTTTCCGAGACGACCTGCGGAGGTTTTGGCGAGGGGATCCGGGGATGGATGGTGCAGCGGCAACGCGATTCAGCGGATCGTCCGATCTCTACCAGACCTCCGGCCGACTCCCCAGTGCTTCCATCAACTTCATCGCGTCGCACGATGGCTACACTCTGGCCGATCTGGTAGCTTACGAGGAAAAGCATAACCAAGCCAACGGCTGGGATAATCGCGACGGAGAAAACCAGAATTTCAGCTGGAATCATGGCGTCGAAGGTCCGACAGACGATCCAGAGATCGCTCATCTGAGATGCCGACAGCAGCGGAATTTTTTCGTGAACCTTCTGCTGGCCAAGGGAGTCCCCATGTGGACTGCCGGTGATGAAGGAGGTCGGACCCAGTCAGGAAACAACAACGCCTACTGCCAAGACAATGAAATTTCCTGGATCGACTGGGAGCGAATGGTGCAGCAGGACTCCTTGGTGGAGGGAGTGGCAAGCCTTGTGAAGCTAAGAAGAAGCCTGAGGCAACTGGAAACAGATCGGTTTTTTCGCGGAGCACCCGATAGCTCTTCACCCTGGCCGGATATCCTATGGCTCGACCCCGATGGACGAAATCGAACCTGGGACACGGGGGCTCGGCATCTTGCCTGTTGGATTGCCCCCGATCCTTCGACGGCGGCTGCTGCTACGATCGAGGTCCCAAGGCACCTTTTGATCTGGTTCCATGCAGGGGACCAACCCCAGGAGTTTCGGCTTCCGGAAGGATCGGACGATCTCCGGTGGAAGATAGTGGTCGATACCTCGGTCCCGATCGATGCGCGATGGGTCACCCCTGAAGCCGAAAGCCCCGTCGTACCGCATGGGGTCCAGCGCATTCTGCCCCCCTACTCCAGTGCGGTGCTGATTGGCACCGCAGGAAAAAAGCAATAAAGTGCGATATGCAGCGGGAAACCGACAGCCAGAAAGGCGAGGGCCGCCAACAAAGCCAAGTTCGATGAGGTAGAGACCCTTGGAAGAGAAGCTGTCGGGGAAACCAGTCGATCGCTTGCATGCCACCGAGCAATGGGGCGCTGCACCCACCGACGAACAATTGCTGCGGCTGCAAAAGACCTATCGCGCCTTGATCGAAGGAGATCGATTGCAGTGGACTTCCTATCTGCGGCTGGAGCGGGTGCTGGGACGGGGAGGTCAAGGGGTGGTCTTCTTGACCCGGCGACGCGGTTCGGATGATTTTACCCTCCCAGTCGCGGTCAAGTTCTTTACGCCTCAAGGGTACCCTTCCATGGAGGCATACGAAGGAGCGATGCGTGGTGTCGCGTCGATCGCTGCCAAGGTAGCTGGTATCCAACACGACAATCTGATCGATGTCCAAGACTTCATCGAACGCTCCCGAATTCGCATCATGGTCTCCGAGTGGATCGATGGATTCGATCTGGAACGACTGGTGGAACCGGCGACGTTGGAACATTGCCGCCAAACGGTCACTCCACAGCGATGGAGCTACATCAACGATGTGATCGCAACGGCCGGCGTTGACAGCGCCCGCTTGAAAGCCGGCGTTGCCGTAGCCGTCGTTCGCGACTGCCTGAATGGCTTGGCGGCCCTGCACCGCGAACGGATTGTCCACGGGGATATCAAACCGGCCAATCTGATGCTCAAGCGGACCGGACTGGCCAAACTGATCGATTTGGGATCGGCAGTCGACTTGAGAGATCCACCAACAAAGCACCACTGCACTCCGGCCTACGCCGCTCCCGAAGTGCTGATGGGCAATCGACCGACCCCGCGCAGCGACTTGGCATCACTGGGCTACGTTCTGGTCGAACTGCTCTCTGGCAGAAAACTCTTCCTTCAACCCTCCACTGCCGCAGAGCTGCTGGAACAGAAAAGGCAGTTGCCACAGCGCCTCCATCAGTTACTACCCCCTGAGGTCGAACGCAATGGCCTGCTGGTTTCTCTTTGCCAGCGTTTGATCGCCTTTGACCCTGGCCAACGTTTTGCCAGTGCCGAGGCAGCTGACCTGGCGGATTCCGGAGCCGCCGCATTCCACCGGCAATTGGTGCTGAGCAATCTGGCGAGCGAATACGATCAGGAGATCCGCTTCTGGCTGGAGGATCTCAATCTGCCAGCCTAACCGTTGCGATCGGTATCTTCGGAATTCGGACCATTTTCTTCATGCTCGAGTATTTCTTGTTGCATACTCTGAATGCGGATCGTCACCATCGAGAGCCCATTCGGTGGGCGGACGCTTGTCCAAGAGCCGAACCGAGATTGAAGCATGTCTGATACTTCCATGCATCCCCCAAGATTGCTTGGCGGCGCCATCATCGCTCTTGGCGCAATGGTTGCCATCTTGTTTTTTTCGAAAGACAAAGCAAAGGCTCCGCAAAACCAGGATGCAACCGCCAGTTCGGATCGATTGTTGCCTAGCGACTCATCGACGGCACTGGCTACTTTGTCACCTTCGACGGAGCTGCAGCTAGAACCTTCGGTAGACCATATCGACCCAAGTCTTGGTCTACCCGACAAGGTGGATGAGTTGGCCAGGGATATTCCGAAACTGCCCGCCAGTTTCATTGCTCATGGAAAATCGCTCGACTCCGCCTCCCCATCGGATCGGGCGACCGAGCCACTGCAGTCGCAGCGATCGAACGACTCGGACGCAACCGTCGGACTGTTTGGCGCAGGTCGAAGTCCTGCACGCATCGAAAGATCGCCCATGCCTGGCGGCTTGCAACCACTTGAGGGCCACACGCAACTCCCTCCTGGCATCACCCCGGGGAAGGGATTGCCCAATTTCTCGTCGCTCCGGTCGCCGGCACCTCCACTGACCCCGCTGGCAGGTGCTTCGATTCCCGAGTCGAACTGGTCTCCGACGGGACAGACGTCCCCACCCCCCAGCCCACATGCCGTCGACTTGCGATGGCGAACGCAACCCGCTCGCGCGTTCCCCAGTTCTCCCAGTGGTGCTTCCTGGGGCGCGGATGCTCAAGCGGAGCGAAGCGGGACGATCCGGCAACCGCGGCGAGACCGTTGAGAGCCATCTTCAGACAGGCGTGAAACGTCGGTCTGCTTTTCCACGCCACTCAGTTGTGCGCCCCATGAATTGGCTGCAGGAAGGGTAAAGTTCTTAAGATTTCCCCCTACCAAAAGGTCGAAATCGCTCGAAAAAAGGGGAGAAACCGCTTTACCACTACCCCCCTCGCCGCGCAACTCGGCAGACGGCAATAGACCGGCCACTCTTCAAGCAGAGATGGAATTCCGCTATCTTGGACGATCCGGGGACCCCGCAGCGTAGCGGATTGCCCCAAGAACAATGGAGTGCGGTAGCAAGTGGCTCCCGCCGGCTGGGCCCTTGGTGAGAGAGGTAGAAGATGAGAAACATCCATCGTTGGCTACTGGCGGCGCTGATGAGCGCGTCGGTGCAGGCTTCCCTAAAAGCCGAAGAAAGCGATCGACTGACGATCGGTTCCAAGGCACCGGATCTGGACGTCGAACACTGGGTTCAGAATGGGGAAGGCAAGTTCAAGCCAGTCACCAAGTATGAAGACGGAAAGGTCTACGTTGTTGAATTCTGGGCCACTTGGTGCGGCCCCTGCCGCTCTAGCATGCCTCACTTGGCCGAACTGCAAAGCAAATTTGCGGACAAAGGGGTTCAGATCGTCAGCATTAGCGACGAAGACCTGGAAACGGTCGAAGAATTCCTGAAGGGTGAAGTCCCTGAGAAAGAGATCACCTACAAGGAACTGACTTCCAGCTACTGCCTGACCACCGATCCCGATGGATCCAGCAGTAAGGACTTCATGGAAGCAGCATCCCAAAACGGGATCCCCACGGCCTTCATCGTCGGCAAGGACCAGAAGATCGAATGGATCGGTCATCCCATGGAGATGGACGAACCTTTGGCCAAGGTGGTCGATGGCAAATGGGATCGCGAAGGCTACATGGAGCAGTTCAAGGAGCAGCAGGAATCTCAAGAAATTCTTGCGAAATTCGCTGGTTTGATGCGTGGAGGCAAAACCGACGAAGCGCTGAAAATGATCGATGAATTCCTGGCCAGTTCCAAGAATGAACAGGTCAAGATGCAGTTCACGATGATCAAGTTCCAAATCCTGATGCAGCAGGACAGCAGCGGGGAAGCTTTCCAGACAGCGACTGCGGATGCCTTCAAGGTGGCCGACGGAAATGCCGGCTTGGTCAACCAATTGGCCTGGATGCTTTATGAAGCTGCATCGGGTGGAGCCCTCGACAACAAAGCGGTACTGGAAGTGGCCTTGGAACAGGCGACTGCCAACGTCGATAAGGCTGAAGAAGGAACAAAGGCCAGCATGATGGACACGGTGGCTCACCTGCATTATCAGCTTGGCAATAAGGAAAAAGCCTTGGCGACTCAGCGGAAGGCACTCGAAATTGCGACCGATCAGGAAAAGCCACAACTGGAAGAATTCCTGAAGCAACTGGAAGAAGAAGCGGGCAAGTAAGAGCTGTCTTCGGAACATGGCATGAAGGCGTCTTCCCAGGAAGACGCCTTTTTTTTGGTCCACCTGGGATTCCTGTCGATAGCGCTATAGAGAGCCAAAGGAGAGGGCGTCTACACCTTGGGTATCGCTTCGAATACCTCTCGACCAATCGCCCCACGGCATCGCGCCGTTCTTTCTTCTAACCCTATCCTTCGCGGTGCGATTTTGTGACAACCTGAGAGCAAATCCCGGACGGCGATGGCCACTGGGTGTCAGGGCCTTTGCTTCGGGCCCCCGTCGCGATCGGATCATCCATCACCAAGACAGAAACGTCTGAGTGCCGAGGGCAGGGTTCCTTACGGGACATCAGTCCGCTTGGATCGACTTTGGTGATCGAATCCATTCGATCCAGCATTTCGCCATTCCAGTGCTGGTGGCCCCCACCATTTTCCTCGAAAGCGATGTAGCAGTCGTTGCTCGCTCATCCACAATCTCTACATTCTCCCTCGTTGATTTTCACCAACCAACGCCACTGCGGTTAGGCGTAGCTTGGATGATCGTCCGTCCAGCACGGGAGTTGCATCACCTTGAATTCTACTGAGGTCACCTCGATCGTCATCGAATGCATCCATCAGCTGAACCGATCGCGGCGCGAAACGGACAGAATCGCACCGTCCACGGATGCACCGCTGTTCGGC
Organism: Planctomycetaceae bacterium; assembly: GCA_040375295.1. GTDB lineage: Bacteria > Planctomycetota > Planctomycetia > Pirellulales > Pirellulaceae > JBEISR01. The sequence continues at coordinate 278,534 of JBEISR010000001.1, read as the reverse complement.
GAAGGAAGCTCACTGGATTCCATCAGCTTGGTCTCCCTGGTGCTGGACCTGGAAGATTCTTTCCAGGCCCACGGATACGAATTGAGCCTCAGCGATTCCCGAGCCATGTCGCGCCGACAAAGTCCCTATCGCACCGTGCAGTCGCTGATCGACTTCATCATGGAGACGATGCCAGGGGACAGGAACTGCGCGGCAGTCCAGTCGCAAGAAAATCCTGAAGATCAGCTCCGGACAGAGGAGTGAAAGACGATGGCGATGCCAAGGGTGCTGATCACTGGGTGCAGCAGAGGTCTGGGGCGCGGGTTGGTCGAGCATTTTTTGACGGCCGGCTGGAGTGTTTATGGATGCTCCCGATCCCTTCCTGATTTGAACTCTCCCTCATTCACGCACTACCAAGTCGACTTGATGCAGAGCGACGAGCTGCTGGGAATGATTCGTGTGCTGCGTCGCACGCTGTCATCCCTGGATGTTCTCATCAACAACGCCGGTAGTTCTGCGATGAGCCCATTTCTGCTGCAACCATCTGGAAAAGTCCGCGAGATGTTCGACTTGAATTTTCATGCTGCGACCCAGATCACTCAAGGTTGCACTCGACTGCTGCGTGGGTCCAAGCATCCGCGGGTGATCAACTTTTCCACCGTGGCGGTCCCCTACCGACTGTCAGGTGAATCGATCTACTCCGCGAGCAAGGCGGCGATCGAACAATGGACGCGTGTGGTGGCGCACGAATTGGGCCCCTGGGGGATCACTGTCAATGCACTGGGACCAACTCCCATCCGCACCGATCTGATACGCGGAGTTCCGGAGGACAAACTGGAGCAGTTGATCCAACGGCAGGCGATCCGTCGCTGGGGCACCATCTCCGATGTGGTCAATGCGGTCGATTTCCTGGTCCGTCCGCAGAGCAGCTTCATCACCGGTCAGGTGATTTATCTTGGTGGAGCAGGTTGATGGTCAACTGGATCGACATGCTGGACCGTCACGGAGACAACCACTGCCTGGTGCTCTGCCCGAAGGACAGGAAGATAACATTTCGCGAGCTGGCGGGTCGAGTCGCTCAAAAGCTAGAGGCTATGAAATCGATCGGCCTAGACTCGCGATCCGTCGTCGCTTTCCCTGCGCGGTACACGATCGAATCGGTCTGCACATTGCTATCCGTCGCTCAATTGGGCGCCATCGCCGTCCCGCTACCCGAAGCGTCGCAGCAGCGGATCGACAAACTCCTAACCATCGCGATGGCCTGCGGCCGTCTTGAGGATCGCCCCGATGGAGGAATCCACTTCCATCCGCTGATCCGCAACCCCGATCCCATAGCTCCCTGGTGTTATCAACAGCTTCGAGACCGGAAGCATGCCGGTTTGGTGCTGTTCACTTCTGGGAGTTCGGGAACGCCGAAAGCGGCGGTTCAGGATCTTCACCAATTGCAACAGCGTCACCACCAACCCCGCTCGCCCTGCAACATGCTTGCCTTCATGCAACTGGACCATATCGGCGGCATCAACACCATGCTTTACGCGGTCTGTCACGGGGGCGCGCTGGTGGTACCCGCCAGCCGGTCACCACATGATGTCGCGAATGCGATCGAACGGCACCGAGTCGACGTGCTTCCGGTATCGCCTTCCTTCCTGAACCTGCTTCTGATCTCGGGCGCGCTGGATCAATACGATTTTTCGTCACTGAAGCGGGTGACCTACGGGTCTGAAGCGATGCCTCAAAGCGTCCTACGGCAAATCGCTGCCAGACTGACTCACGTGCAACTGCTTCAGACTTACGGCACTACGGAACTGGGGATTTTGCGATCCAGGTCTCAGGACAATCAATCGCTTTGGATCCAAGTTGGCGGTAGTGGATTCGAGACAAAAGTGCTGGATGGACGGCTTTGGGTCAAAGCACCAACGGCGATGGTCGGATACCTCAACGCTCCATTCTCGCTGGATGAAGACGGATTCATCGATACAGGCGACGAAGTGGAGGTCCGTGGATCGTGGATGCGTATCCTTGGGCGAAAAGGGGAGTTGATCAATGTGGGTGGAACCAAGATATCGCCAACGGAAGTCGAAAGCGTATTGCTAGAGATGCCGGAAGTGGTCGAAGCTTCGGTGGTGGGGGTGAGCCATCCACTGGTGGGGCAGGTGGTGCAGGCGACAGTGCGTCTGCAGCGGGAAATGCCACTGGTGGAGTTCAAAAACCGCATGCGATCGCACTGCCAACTACATCTGCCAGCGGAAGCAATCCCCGCCAAGCTGTTGCTCGCTGACCAACCGCTGGTCACCGAGCGGTTCAAGCGGGATCGCGATCCGAATCGACGGGAGGACAAGCCCCCGACCGACAACGAACCCTCTTTCTAGAGCCTCGAGGGACTGGAGATGAACATGCGAAGAAAACGGACTGGGCGCCTTCTTTTCCGGTCGATCGTCGATCTGGTTTCGATGATTCTGGTCTCTCCATTCGTAGCGATCAGCAACCTAGAAACATGGACGAAAACCGATTCCAGTCGCCTATTCAACGCCTTCGGTCAGTTGCTGGCCCTGTTGCCCGGATACTCGGGTATCAGTCTCCGAAGAGCTTTCTATCGAGGTACGATCCAAAGTTGCGGCAAGAACTTTCATATCGGATTTGGAGCGATCATCAACAAGCGGGAATCCCGGATCGAAGAGAATGTCAGTATCGGTCCTTACGCTCTTCTTGGTTCGGTCATCCTGCGTGAGGGCTGCCTGATCGGAAGCAGAGCCAGCGTCATCAGCCAAGGCGAATTGCATACCCTAGACGAAATGGGGCGGTGGATCACCCCGCAGAAGATCGTGCCAATCGCCACCGAGGTGGGAGCTTACTGCTGGATTGGCGAAGGTGCGATCATTGCCGCCAGCGTCGGACAGGGCGCCATGGTGGCGGCCGGATCGGTTGTCGCCAGCGAGGTGCCATCCCACGTGATGATGGCAGGAAATCCTGCAAGATTTGTCAAACACCTCCAAGTGCAGCCAGTCCCACAAAAACTCCATGTTGCCCCGCAGTCGGTTTCCAAATGACCGATGCGCAACCGGCAACCCAAAAACGACCAGACCACGGTGCGGATTCATGCCGACAGGATGGGAAGCCCAGGCAGCCGTGGATCGACTGGCTGAAAGTCGCTGGAATGCAATTGATCCTCTTCGGGCATACCGGGGGCGAATCGATGCTGCCCAGACTCTTCAGTCCGATCAACGCCAAACAACTGGGAGTCGCTTTCTTCGTCTTCGTCACCGCGTTCACACTCGCGCAGGAGAAGCGTCGCGGCGTCCGCGTGATTTTTGAACGTTTCTTCGAAGTAGCCTACCTCGGCATCGTTCTCTCGATGGTGCTCAGCGTGATCCATTGGTCCACGCGAGGTGACCTGCAGGAGTCGAATTACCTTCCCTACCTCTTCGGCCTGAACGTCTATTGGGAGAATGCTTTTCCAGCCAATCCATCGACATGGTATGTCGGGATGTACTTCCATCTCCTTTGTCTCTGGGCCGTCCTTCTCCGATGGATCCCTCTGAATGGGATCACTCTCTCCATTGGCCTGGGTACGGAAATCGTATCGCGAGCTGGCTGGCTATGGCTGCAGCGAGACTACAACGGGTACATGAGCGTCACCAACTGGATCTCCGTCTTCCTGATGGGAAGACTGCTGGGCGAACACGCTTCCATCCTCTCCACGGCCGCCGCGAGTTCTCAAGCCTCAAGCCGATGGCGATTGACGGCCGCATCCTGGCCTGCGGCGATTCTCGCCGTCACCATGCTGCTGTGCAACCACGCTATCGTGCAGTCGATGGGAATCACCCATTCCAATCCCTTCGGTCGCGTCCCGGCCAGTTCCCAGTTGTTGAGCGTGTTGATGACATCCGTCCACATCAGCTGCCTCTATCTGGGCTTCACCGGCATCGCGGTCCTATTCCTATCCCAAGCCCCCGAAAATCGATCGATTCGTTTTCTCGCCAGCAACACGCTGTGGGTCTTCCTCTGCCATATGCCCGTTCGAGACTGGCTGACGCCTTACTACTACGCGATGATCCAAGGATGGCCCCGGCAACTCTTCAACTTTCTGCTTTTCTTCGTTGCGTTGGCATTTGCTTCGCAACTGGTTCGATGGCTGCTTCGAGTCGACCGGGCGAAGCAGTGGATTGCAGAAAGAGGGGAACGGATCATGGAACGATTCTATGGCTGGCGATCTCTGCTTTAGAGGCCAGCGCTGGATGGCGACTGAGGCAGCCGCACGGTATTCTCCGCGTGGGCTGAAAGAAAAGTTCCTAGGTCTCGAGACCCATCACGGATTGATCAATCTGGCTCGTATGCGATTTCCGGCCTCCTGAGCCGAAGGACTCTTGCGGTACCAATCGACTGCCTCCTGCGGCTTGCCCGATTGCTCCAGGTTTCTTGCAATCAGATACCAGCAGATCGGATGCCAGCGTTCGGTCCCTTCCTGCTTGAGCATCCAGCGGTCTGCCCAGCTTTGGGAGGTCTCGTAGTTCCCTAGATCGAATTGAGCCATCGAGAGGAAGAGGCTTCCCTCCAGCTTGCTTTGTCGGTAGAGGCCCTGATAGAGCGAAATGCGTCGCTGAAATGTGTCATTCTCTTCGTTTGGCAATCTACGAATCAGAAGGCTTTTCTGAAGTTCAATATCAAACGGCAGCCGATCCAGCGTCTCGTCGTCGATCCGCAGCGCCATATACCTCCCCAAGGCTCCATCCCCATCGAGGTTTCCGTCAAATTGACCGGAAAGATGCGCCAAGCGGGCTCGCGTCACCGGCGTATCGTCGGCATAGAGCCCGACACGAGACATGTAGCGTGCTGTGAACGCCGTGACATCCTTCAGTCTCTCCCGCAGATCGATTGCATACTGCTGTGCCATCCAGGGCAGGCTGCCCAGTCGAATCGCGCGATCCGGGGCCGCCATCTGCAGTTGCTGCTTCCACCTATCGATATCGGCCGCAAGGCGCAGACGCAGATTCCCAGTCAACGCCGACTCCATCTTCTGCATAGGACGCGAGAGGGACGCTGGCTCCAAATCGAGAACCAGGAAGGCTCTGGCGACATCGGGCGCTGCAACAGGATAATCGAAGAGCTCAGCGATCTTGGCCCGCCGCAAAATGGCTGGATCCTGTTGCGCCTGCTCCAGTGTCGCCACTCCCTTTTGATCAGGTCCTGGCAGTGGAATCCCCAGGCGCGGTTCCAGCAGATAGAGCTGCTTGCCAACGGGGATACCGATCGCCCAAAGACGGTAGCTGTCATCCGTGATGCCAGGAAGAGCCACCCAGCATGGATGCAGATCGGCTTGCATGGCCAGCTGAAGAAAAACGCGTGCTCTTGCGACGGCGTCACCTCGCGCGGAGATTGCCGTCTGCCAGGGCAACTGAGTGTACCCGGCGGCGTTATCGTCCATCGGCAACTGCGGATTGGTTGGCAGCGTTTCGATCGACTTGGCGTCCCCTTCCATCATGATGTTGCGGATGGTCCAGTCAAATAGCTTCAGCGCCTGCTCCAGTCTGGTTCCCTCTTCCTGCGTCAACTCTGCTTTCTTCGCCTCCAGCCATGGGACGAAAAGAGGATCGCGATACGGTCTAGCCAGCACCCATTCGACGATTGCGTCCATCCTCTGACACTGATAGAGGTAGTCGCAATGCGGCTCCCCAAACTGCATGCTAGCAAGCTGCGTCCCCCAAAAGCTTTTGCGAAGAGGCGAAGGAATCCCTTCGATCAGATCGGTCGGCATCCATTCCGGTTCGGGCGGCTGACGGGTAGACCAGCTGTTCAGCTGCCGTGTGACTTCTCCGACAGCAACCCGCCTTTCCAGCAGGATCATTTTTGGGATGTCTCGAAATGCCTCTTCGATCGCATCCTTGCTGGCTTCCGCCGACTGGACGCTAGAAGAAATACCGATCAAATCGCTGGAGGCGGTATCACGACAGCCAAAGCAACTGATCAGGGCGAGAAGATGAATGCCGATCAGCGCCAAGAAGGATCCAGGAGCGAACAGAAGGGGGCACTGGGGGCTTAGGCGATTCATTGGAGAGCGATCCATGGGTAACCCCGAAAAAACGGGGCAGGAGGTGTTTCAAGGTTCTACGCCGAAAATCGTGAAACGGTTTCCCAAATCGCCACGACGCGATCGAGAACCGCAGCGAAATCGGCCAGGGGTACCATGTTCGGGCCGTCGCTGGGGGATTGATCCGGATCAGGATGCGTTTCAAAGAAAAAGCCATTCGCACCGGCTGCCGCCGCCGCGCGCGCCATCGGCTCCACCATCGCTCGGTTCCCCCCGGTCGCCCCCCCAAGTCCACCGGGCTGCTGGACCGAGTGAGTGGCATCGAAGATCACCGGCACTCCCAATCCCTGCATGAGCGGGATGGCCTGCATGTCGTTGACCAGGCGACCATAGCCAAAGAAAGTTCCGCGTTCACACAGCATCAACCCTCCGCTGCCGGTCCTGCGAACCTTCTCGACGACGTAACGCATGTCGCTGGGGGCCATGAACTGCCCTTTCTTGACGTTCAGAGGCTTCCCCGTCTGTGCGGCAGCAACCAGCAGATCGGTCTGTCGGGCCAGGAAGGCGGGAATCTGCAACAGATCGACATGTTTAGCAACGATGGACGCCTGCTGTGGTTCGTGCAAGTCGGTGGTAACGGGAAGTTGCCAGTGAGATCGAATCTGTTCCAGCCACCGCAAGCCCTCTTCCATACCCGGTCCACGATAGCTGCTGCCACTGGTTCGATTGGCCTTATCGAACGACGCTTTGAAAACCAATGGCACACCTCGTGCCTGGCTGATCTCCACGAGGCGACCAGCGATCTCTTCGGTCAATCCCTGACTCTCCAGCACGCAGGGGCCAGCGATCAACAGCGGTCGCTCCAGAGGATTCCAAGTCAAGGAACCGATCTGCACCGAGGGGATCGACAGGGTCATCAAGTCAGCTCCAGATACCAAGCGATGGAATGCAGTTGCCCGACGTCCATTTCACCACATGTCGACTATTTCACCAACCCGCCTCGGCTCTCCGATTGGCTCCAACGCGACCCAAAGTGGGACAATTCCCGAAAAGCCTGTGGTGGCCCGTACAAATCCTTCCGGACACGCTCGAGTCATCGCTGGCGACGGACTGGGCCACCTCCCCATCGCCAAACTGGTCGGAAATCAGCGTTCGCAAGGAACTAGCAGAGCGACTGTCCTGCTGGCGATCTCCAACCGCAATGGCAACTCCCCCGCATACTCCCCATCGATCTGGTAGGCAACCGCTTGGTCCGATTCGATCTCGATCCACGAAGCACGAAACTGTTTGAAGCCAGTCCAGCGATGGTGCTGTCGAAACAGCAGCGACAAGAAGTATCCCAGCCCCCTCAGAATGCCACCTCGTGGAAAGTAACATCCATCAATCCTGCCGTCCTGCTCAGGAGCCTTCTGCAAAAAGGGGAGACCCATGGCATAACGAGGTATCAGGAAACCGAAAAACCATCCGACGGTCGCCTCTTGCCTCTCGTGCGGCAGCGCAGCGTCCCCCCAACGCAGGCGCAGTGGCGGAAAACGATAGGCCCAAAGGCTCTGAAACAGGGCCGCTACATACTGCACCTTCCAGACGTTTCCTTTTCTTGTCAGATGGATGCGCCGCACGACTTCGGCATCGAACCCAGCCGAAGCGACGATGAGAAAGGGACGGCCGTTGGCCATGCCCACATCCAGCGGCTTCGTGATACCTCGCTGCAATGTCTCGACCAGCAGCCTGGGGCAAGCCTGCAAACCAAGGGAAGTGGCAAGCAGATTCTCGGTCCCCATCGGAAAAACCAGCAATGGCACCCCCTCCGGCAGTCGCTCGGCCACCGCATTCACGGTGCCATCGCCCCCTGCAGCCACGACTCCCCGCAACGCTGACGTGGGGACCGAATCGAGCACAGATCCCAACTGATCCAATTGAGCCACGATACGGCAGTCCCATCCTGCCTCCTGGATGCGATCGACCATGGCATCGACCAAAGGCTTTCGGTTGGCCGCTCCTGAGGATCGGTTGACCACCACCAGCACCAGATCCCGTCTGGGCGGTCCATCGGATTGCTCCGTCGCCGCAAACTGGGGTGTCATCAGGTCACCTGGCACCCACAGCAGCGAGTCGGTGGTTGCGGCACGTTTCCAGCCCCTGGGAAAGCATGAGCCATCATGGCTGCAGCTTCTTCAAACGTACGTCTCGGAACTCAGCCCACATGGGTGCTCCTGCGTGTAACTGCAAGGCGAGCACCCCTTCTAGCAACTGAAGCTGGGGATCTTCATCCGTAAAGTCGACAATCAGTTGTCCATTCAGAAAGTGCTGAATCCTGTTTCCTTTGGCGAGAATCACCACGTCATTCCAATCGTCCAGTCGGAACAGCTTCTGGTACGCCGGCTGATCCATCCAATTGGCTACCACTTCCTTCTTCTTCCCATCCCGCCACACCACGCGCTCCCCAACTAGGCATAAACGCCCACGCGTTCCCCCTTCGTCGTAGATAAATCCAGCAACATTGGGCAGCTTCTGCTCGTTGCGTACTTCATGCTGGTAGCCGCGCACGACCCAACGGTTCTTCACCGATCCATCGGTGATGTGACGGGATCGATACTGGATCCCGGAGTTGTTGGTGGCATTGCACCGAAAAGAAAGCCGGAGATCGAAATCCTTGACGGGGCCGCCCTGCCAGATCAGGAAGGTATTTCCCTGAGCGACCGCTTCGGGCGTCGTCTCTCCATGGATCACTCCATCTCGCACCGACCAAAGCCGGGGATCTCCATCCCATCCCTCCAAGGACTTTCCGTCAAAAAGCATCTGCATGTCCGACGGCGGGACCGGCGGTGACATCGGGTCCTCCGCTAGGCCGGTGGCCATCGTCTTCCAGACCAGCAGGAAGGCTAGTGCGCCGAAAGTGAAACGGGAAGTGATGGGCGATTGGAGAAAATAGCCAAAAGAATGCATGAAGGAATTCCTTGGGTAAAGCGTCGACAAGCCGGCGGGGATGGGATGGAAATCGGTGCAATGGCATCGTTTCATTAAAACCTGCGATTTCCTGGGTCGCTCGTGGGAGGTCGCCCCCCCAAGATTCCCTGGATTCCATCGTTTCAATATATCAGGAAGACCAACCGATCAGGCAATCGTGCCCGACTCACCTTGATCCGTTTTCCGACCATCTGCTAGTCTCTCGCATGGCAAGGAGCCAAAGAACGACGGAAGGAGTCCGAGATGCTTTATGTTTCCAGGCACGAATTGATCGGCAGCGGCATGATTCGCTTCGTGCATCGATGGATTCCGGAAGCGAGTGACCCTTGGGCGACGCTAAGTATTCTGCATGGGCTAGGGGACCACGGCGCCAGGTTTGACCGCGCTGCGCGATGGTTGACGCGACATGGCATCGCAGTAGTAGCCTGTGATCTGATCGGTCATGGCCGCAGTTTCGGCTGGCGCGGGTGTATCAAATCGTTTCAGCATCTGGTGGAAGAGGTGCACTGCGCCGGAACTATATCGATTCCCGGGATGCACGATCTGCCAAGATTCGTTCTTGGTCACAGCATGGGCGGCAATCTCGCACTCAACTGGATGTTGCGCCGCCCCGGATTCTGCGATGGCTTGGTTCTGCTGGCTCCCATGCTCAGACCTGTTCAGACGATTCCGCCACGAGTCCTGCGAGCCGGCCGGACAGCAAGCCGCTGGATCCCTCACTGGACGGTGCGTCTGCCGAAACAACTGGAGGCGCTGACCAAGGATCGCTCTGCCCTCGACGCCTACCAAAAAGATCCCTGGGTTCATCGCCGCGTTTCGGTTCGCCTGGGAACCGAACTGCTTCACTCTGGCGAGTGGATACTGGAAAATGCACATCGGATTCGCAAGCCGTGCTTTATCATCCACGGTAGCAGCGATGTGCTGGCAAGCCCCGATGCCTCCCGCGATCTAGCTCGCGAGAACGCACTGGTCACCCTGCACTGCGTGCGCGGCCTACGTCACGATATCCCGAATGAAACCGAGTGGCAGCCGATGTTCGATTCGGTCCGCCGCTGGATGGCGCATCAAGTTACGGAAACCACACGCCCCATGGCTGCCTGACATTCGATCGATGGAATTGGATCCAACCGTCAGTTCCAACTCTGAACTACATCAGGCCTGCGATGGCGCTTCGCACCAGGGGAATTCCGTTTTCCAGCTCGCACTGGAGGTGTTTTTACTCTTCCTTCGACTTGGCTGCTGGTCCTTCGGTGGACCGATGGCGCATCTGGCGATCTTCCACCGAGAAGTGGTGATACGACGCAACTGGATGTCTAGCGAGCAGTACACGCGACTGATGGCAATGTGTCAGTCGCTGCCCGGTCCTGGCAGTTCGCAACAGGCGTTTTGTATCGGACTGCATCGCTGCGGCTGGCTGGGAGGTGTCGCCGCCATCATTGGGTTTGCTTTCCCTTCGGCGACTTGGTTGACTATCTTTGCCCTTTGGCAGCCTCCAGCCTCCGCATGGTGGTGGGAAGCCATCCAACGCTCTCTTCTCTGGTTCGCTATAGCCGTGGTGCTCACGGGCTTTCGATCGATGGCTCAAGCCAATTGCAAAACCCTCTTTCTGAGATCCCTTGCGATCAGCGCCATGATCGCTCAACTGGCGATGCCGTACCCAGCCATTCAGCTTCTGTCGCTAATGGTCTGTGCGCTGCTGGCCACTTGCTGTCTGCCCGTCTCCAAATCGCAAGGAGCCCAAGCCGCCAGCATCCGTGCTCCAAAGCTCGCTTGGATCTGCATCCCGGTATTCTTTATCGTGTTGCTGGTGTCAACCTGGGAAACCACTCATGGAACGTCGGTCGCCGGAAGATTGACTCAGTTGTTCCGCGACACCTATGTCGCTGGGGCTTTGGTCTTCGGTGGTGGCCACGTCGTGCTCCCACTGCTGGAAGCACGCTGGACGGCAGCAGGCGGTATCGACCACGCCACTTTTTTTGCCGGCTATGGCGCCGCTCAGGCCATTCCAGGCCCAATGTTCACCTTCGGCGCTTTCCTAGGCGCCCATGCCGCTCCGGAACCTTGGAAGATCCCTGGTGCGATTGTGGGTTTGATTGGGCTGTTTCTTCCTGGACTGCTGCTGGCAGCAGGTATGCTACCTTTCTGGACCTACTTGGCGGGTCGCCGCTGGTTTCACTCAGCATCCCTCGGGATCAATGCGGCCGTTGTAGGACTGCTCGCTGCCACCTGCATCCGCCCCCTCGGCTCACATGCTCTGCATAATCCCTGGGACTGGCTGTTGGTGGTCAGTGCTTTTTTGCTGCTGGAAAGCCAAAGATGTACGCTTCCGGCGCTCCTTGCGATGCTTGCCCTGATCGGGCTCCTGATCCCGATGTGACGATTCCTGTCGCAGCGATGCCATTTGGGATCCACACCGGAGGTCAGCGGGAACCAACCTGCAGCCGGTTTTCGACGCGATCGACACCAGGTTCCATGGCAGCCACATTCGCCAGAAGCTCCGCGCGCTGCCGACTTTCCACCGCTCCTTCCAAAACCATGGTTCCCCCCACAAGACGCGAACGCACTTGGGGGCCGCCGATCCGTTGCATCCGCGACTGCAAGTCAGACGATTGCCCCACCGTCGGGATCTGACGATTGATCGACGCTCGGGGTGATGAGAAACGGCGAGTTCCAGCATCACCAGCATAGATGCCACTGTCTATCGGTTCCGTTGGAACCACTTCCGCAGACTCCACACTATCGACCGACGCGTAGAACGATTCATCGAGGACCAGACGCGGCGGATACATCCCACGCGTTGACTTGGTAGACAGCGGACGATTGCGAGCTCGGCTCGACTCAACTCGCAGGCCTTCCGTTGCCGTTGCGACTCTCCCTGCCCCAATCGACTGCTCGCTTCCGACAAACCCTTGCTGGTCTCGGCGATCGGAACCGACGAAGGCCTGGGGGTTCCTATTGCCTCTCAGAAACCGCTCCTGCCCTTGCACGATTCCCTGCTGAGCCCCGCCCCCCTGGCCTGGCATCGCCCCTCCCATGCCTGGCATCATGCCCTGTCCCATGTTCGGTAGCTGACCGCTGCCCGGTCGCCCCTGACGGGCCATCGGCTGCCCCATCGATCGCTGTCCGAACATCTGCCCCTGCACCGGTTCGGCTACGATCGCCGAGAGCAGGAAGACAGCACAGGCTACAACGAGCAGGCAACGACTGAAGCGAATGCTGCGGCTCATGGATTCGGCTCCTTGGAGGTGGGGGCGGTCCGTATCGAAAGTGCATCGGCTATCGACTGCCCCAAATTCAATCGAACGCTTTGCCCATCAATCTGAATTTGGACATGGTCCGCAGCGATTTCCGTTAACTGCAATTGGTGCAACGGGACAGGAACCTCGGAGGGAGCTTTGTAGGGGGTCGTCGAAGCACCTTCCTTCCCTGAAAACCAAGCCTCCAAACTCCCCTTGCGATCGGTGGTGATCGCCTTCAGTCGCAGCGCTTGCAGTGACTTAGAAAATCCCGTTGCAAAGAGATTGCGCTGCACGATAGCGAGACTTGCCGTGGGCGGAGGAGCGACTTGTGGATCAGGGATCCAGTCGCTCAACTGCTCCTCCTGGGTGGCGCTATCCAGTGCGATCGCCTCCAGTTCCATCTGGAGATTCAATTCCGAACCATTTCCCAAAGGGGTGATGGAAAGTGAAATAATCTTATGCAGATGCGGCGCCTGCTCGAACTGCTGCATCCAGGCCGTCCACTGCGCTAAGGTCGCTCGGCTTCGAAGCGAGAACGGGATGCGATAGCCGATCGACTTCCGCTTGGATTTGCCGACCCTCGCCTTGACTTCCACCGCAACAGGAATGCCTGCATCGACCGAAGCATCCTGGAAGTCATGTTGCTGAATCATCGAAAGCAACCACTCCCGATACTTGGACCTAGCCAAATCCGGATCGCTTGGCAACGATCGCCCCTCCAGCACTTCCATGGACCTAGCTGCTTTTCGCGACTTGCGCTGCAAGAACTCGGCATCTTCAATTTCCGACTGAAGCTTCTCGATCTTCTTACCCGCCACGATCGTCGGCTGCTCGATCCAACCTCGATAGGTGGAATCGAGTCCATACAGCCCAAAGACCAGTGCAGCACCCGCCAGCAACCATTTGGTTGTCGATGTCATGAATTGTCTCCCGTTGGCTCCACAGCATTCGTGGACGGCTGCGATGGGGACTGCAGATCTTCCTGCTGATGCGTTGCCTCACTGCCCTGATCCGATGCACTAGGCTCTGAGACCTCACCGGTTGGTTCGACCCATCGGTCGCCGTGTGGGGGATCGCCCCAAGGCGCCACAATGGTGGTCTCGAATTGCCACGGATAATCCTCTTCGCTCGCCTGTTGATTGACTCTTTGACTGGAAACTTCCATCGACTGGCTTCGCAGTTTTTCTTCCATCAGCGCAAGGTCTTCAGGGCTCTTGACCATGACCGAGAGGCTCACTTGCGGTCCTGCATTCGAGACGCTGGCAGTCATCCGGCGCACCGACGCACGATCCCCAAGGGGAAGCGTACTGGAGAGCGAAGCCATGAGGCTAAGCCAATCGACACGCTCTGCCTCCCACTTCTCGACCAGATCCAGTTTGTCGATCCATTCGGCAGATTTGTTGGCTAACTTCCACTGATCATCTCGCGTCGTCTGCAGCCTGTTGGCTTCCTCATTCAAGTCACGGACATCGGAATAAAGAAACCATCCCCCCAGGACCAAAGATGCCGCTGTGAGTCCGCCGATCGGGCCCCACTTTCGCAAAGGATGAATTGGTTTGGGTGGTCTTTTGGGAGCCAGCAGGTTGACTGGCAACTGATGCTGCAGGAACTGTTCTCCTGCCCCCAACAGCGAGGCAAACTGCTCCGTGCGAATCTCGCTGGCGACGCTTCCGGAAGGCCACAGGGAGGAAGAGGTCAGGTAGTGAACCTCGGCGACCTTTCTTTCCCGGAGCGCTTCTGCCAGGGGTCCTGCATCGGTGCCAGGAAAGACAAAAAGAGGGGGTGCGGGAGAGGGCGCTGCAGTAGCGACTTCGGCTTCCTCTCCCTGGTGTTCGGACGGCAGCAAGGACAGGCATCTCTGAACTTCCAACAAAATTTGCTCGGCGATGCTACTGGCGTCGTCAGTACTCAACCGCAGCGTTCTCAGAAAAAGAGGCTGACTCCCCCTGGCCACTACCATTTCCACCTCACTGGGCAGACTTTGAATGGCAACGCGAGTTTGATTCATGGCACCGGCTGGAAGCTTGGCCAGTAAACTTAAATGTCTTGGTGCAATCGCTGCAAGCCGAAGCTTCTCTTCTTTCGCTTCCCGACTCCATCGATCGACTTCCTCAGGAAGAAGCGAAAACGCTAGAACAACGACGCCGCTGGCGTCGTTGTTGCCGGCGATGGCGTAGTCGACAACCGGAGCCGACTCATGCTCTCCCAACCTCTGCTCGATCTCCAATTGCACCATCTCAGGAAACTGATCCCGAGCCTCCTGTGGGAGAACCAGTGAAATCATTTCCAGATCGGTGCGGGACAATAGCAAGACCAGAGGGTACGACAGGAAGCGTCCACCGGCTAGCAACTTGCCGAGGGTGCTCATGGGTGTATCGTCGGGCGTACGTGGTGCCGATGCGCTGGCAAGGATCTCCAACCCCGTGCGCTGGGGAGAGAGTGCCAGGAACCGGACTTCATTGCGATCCCAGTCGGCGACTACCACGCCCTTAGGCTTGGCCTTGCCAATCGACAAACTGGGGATCGTCCTCTCCATCCAACTTGGCATCTTCTATTGCTCTCCCCTCTGCTCGATCCCGCTGCTTCCACTGGATGTGCGGGATCGATCGCCTGGATCCAATTCGTCGATCGACCAACCTCCGTCCCATTCCCCAAGCCACTGGGCGGGAATACTGACGGCCGAATCGCGCCGGCCATCCAGCAAGTATACCCTCCGCACAATCGGCGTCATCGCATCTCGGAACGCGACCACTTGGGCTCGATAGGTATCGCTTCGGCAGGTCAGCCATGGCAACAAGGCTCGCAGTTGCTTCAGATCCAGCACCTGCTCGCGGACCAACCACGCCGGGGTAGATCGTCGGGCCGCACCGTTCTGTTGGCGCACCTGCACCCAACGTGCCAGAACCTCCTCGCTGACCCCAGGCAACGCACGCAGCACCTCCAAAGGTGCCTCCAAAGTATCGATCACCCCTTCGCGGTACTCCACATCCTCGAACCAGACATCATCGACCAGTCGATCCAGCTGCTCCGCGAATTCCGGTCCGTTGCTCTGGATGGGGCTGGTGAGTCTCCGAGGCGCCTCCCCGGATTGGGATGGAATGGTCACTTCGCTGTCGATCAAATCCAAAGGTGAGGCGATGATGGTCTGCGCGGCAACCGAGAAATCGGGGACGTAATCGGTCGACTCACTCCCTGTTGCCCCTTGCGGACGACTCGGATTGTCCGAAACAGGTCGCCCACCATACTGTCGATAGGCGACCAGATAGGATGCCCAAGGTGCCGGCCAGATTTGGATCAAGTCCTGATGCAGTCGAAGCAGATCGGGGTGGTTGATGGGGATGCGCTGCTGGCCATCGCGACGAATGTTTCTGCAACCGCTGAACTCCGCGATCCATTGTTGCCAGCCCTGCGGACTAGGCAACTGGGCCCCACCCGGTTGCAGCGCTGGTATCCCTGACTGCTGCGTTGGCATGGAGGTCTGGCTTGATCGCCCCGTACCGCGTTGCCATGGTGGCAACTGATCTCGCCAACGCACCTCCCAGGGATCAAGCTTGTAGTTTTGATTCAGGTCTCCGCCGGTCCAAAGCTGATCCCAGTGATGCTCCTCCAGCGACCGCTCATCCGCGACCAGGGTATCGATGGCTGCACGACCGGTGCGTGGACCGGAACGCACCATGCTGCGGCCCCAGTGCCGCACCGCCAGTTGGATCTTTTCGCCACTCAAGCCGCCCTCGGGATCTCCACCTGGGAGTCCCTGGAAGAACTGAATGGCATTGCCCGGCTCCATCGCCTCCCAGCGAATCAGCTGAGCCAAGGTGACTTTTGCGCAAAGGTTGTCCATGCCATAGACCAAAGTCGACTCCCGCTGCATGCTGGGGGAGCGTTGGGGACCAGCGTTCGTCGGCTCTTGCCGCGAGGCATCGGCCGCTGAAGAGAGGACCGTAAATCGCCAGCCTCCATCGACTGCCGGACTACCTCGCCCCACTGGCGGCTCCAGTGGTATCCCGGCGAACAACTGGGCATTGTCGACCAGTCCACCCGCCATCTCCCGTGCTTCGCCTGGCCGCTCGATCCACTGCAGGCACCACTCCACGCCGCTCTCCAGCACCCGCTCGGCCTGTATCGATTCGCCCTGCCCCGCGGCTCGCATCGCCGTTTTTTCCATTTGGTCTAGGTAGCTATAGCCCGCCAGCGCTAAAAACATCGTCAGCACCAAGACCACCAACAGCGCCATCCCCTCTCTCGACGCGCGACCGCCATGTCGACGTGCGCGACCCAAAAGCGTTACCAAGACACTGCTTCCTCGCTCCCCTCCATTGGCAAGGCAATCCTTGTTCATGGCGATCCTCCGGACGGCGACCCCAAGCCTCGGCCCAGTCGATTCGGTCGGCCGGTCGACGGCCGACTCGATTGGGCAGCAGAGGCTCGCGCCCCGCCGGTCGGCTCGCCAGCGCCGCTGGGCATTGGCCTATCCGTCAGCCCAATGGAACTCGCCGGTCGACCCTTTTCAAATCGACCAGTCGCTACAACAATCCAAAGGTCCTTCTGCTCCCACTCCGGGTCTTCCAGATTTCCACTGCGTTCCAGGAGCGGTAGATCGGAGGGGGACTGGCTGGAGTCATTGAGTTCCTTGAGTTGATTTTCCGTCGTCTCCCCGGCCGTCGCGTTCTCCATTTCCTCCCGCATGGTTGCGCGGTCCTTCCGAGTCTGGAAAAGTAGCGACAGCTCTACAGCGAAGGGAACCGGAGCCTGCTGGCCAGCCCGCCACTGCTGCGTCCACCCCGTGCCATCGTGGTAGCGAAAACGCCCCTTGGCTATCCCTTCCCATGATTCCAGGAGATCTTCCGAGGAGGAAGGAAACGGGTTCTCCAGCTCACCTTGCCGGCCACCCGTCGAGCTCTCATCGGGCAACTGCTCTCTTGCAGCTTTTTCAACCGCCGATGTCTCGGTCCCTCCCCGTCGGCCACCTCGACGATCGCGCCCCATGCTCTCCACCGGCTCTTCTTCATCTTCTTCCGAAAGGAATCGGATCTCCCGCGACAGCAGATACGATTCAAAATCCCCGAAGCCGTTCTCCTCCAACCTCCAAGCGACCTCGATGCGCAGTGGCAGACTGGGTAACTGCGGTGTGGCCTCCAACAGACTTTCCGACGAAGTGCTCAGAAGATGCGTCCAGTAATGGACTGGGCTCAGTCGAGGCCTTAACTCGAGAGTGAAACCATTCTCGTCACCGGAAAATTTGCTGACTGTCGTCGAGTTGCCCGAGTTGCGACCTGCGGTGGATGGGGGCGAGCGGCGAGAGGCGGGGGGTGGGAGGTTGTTGCTGGCAGCGATTCGGAGCTGATGCCCGTTCGACTGCAACAAGTCTTGATGAAGACGGCTACGTACCTGTTGCCCAGTTTCGATCTGCTCGGTCTGGCGCCACGCTCGCTCCTGCGTCTCCTGAAACGACCCTAGCAGACCCCAAGCGACTCCCATCAACAGGCCTAGAATCGCCAGGGAGATCAGCACTTCGATCAGAGAGTATGCTTGGCGGCTCATGGTAACTGCCTGCTACGACCACCAGGCACGGTGCCACCCGAAGTCGATTCGCTGGATGCTCGAGGATCTGGCTTTTCCGCGAGCCGGACCTGTCTGACCAACCGAGCCGCAGGGGGCGCGGTGCCTGCGGGTCCGGGCGCAGAGCTTCGTGTAGCTCCTTTCGGTTCGCCGGATGTACGACTCCAGACTTCAATCACGATCCATCCCATCCCGCTGGCAGGCTCTTCGACCCAGCTCCGCTGCCATGTCCAGCCATCCATTCCTTGCACCGCTTCCCCCGACCGACTGCTTTCCCAGTCCTGCCCCAGCAGCGTCTCCTGCAACAGTCCGTCGGCGATCTGGTAAGCCTTGCTGCGACGGTCCGCCTTCAGTGCCAGCCGACTGCCTTGCCCAATCAGTTCCAGCAGCAGCCCAGCAGCTGCTGCCAGAATCGCTGTCGCGATAATCATTTCTAAAAGAGAGAACCCTGTTCGCTGCCTCATCGATCCTTCTCCACCCGCATCGATTCCCCCTGCCGCAAGATACTCAGCCAAAGCGATCGATCGGTGCTTGGCTGCATGATCTCGATAGCGGAATCGCGGATCGCACCATTGGGCAAAACGATGAGCGGCACACGTCGAGTCGGCCGAGAACCGCTGGATGGCTCTGCTGCCGGCTCCATCGACAACTCCCCCGGCTCCTCGGAAGAAGCTGGCGTTTCCGCCTGCCGCAGAATGCCGCCATCCTCTGAGTCGGTCTCTTGAGAATCGTCCGGCAATGGGCCGTAGGAGACAATCACTAGATCATCCGCCAGCGAAACCTCCCGGTCTTTGGGCCTGCGGGCTCGAGCTTCCGGACGGACGCGGTCCCGTCGGTTCTCCAGCCCTTCAGGCTCCGAAAGTTCCTGGCCTACCGGTTCGCGCATGGCATTAGAAGTGGGAAGAGAGATATCTTTCGCAAGAGCTTCTTCCAATGACTCTATCTGCAAGGGTCCTTCTTCCAAAGGGAGCCACACAACCATGGCATGGCCGGAATGGACAGCCTCGGACTGAGCCCAACGGATTTCCGACTGCAGTTGCCGCGCCGCATCCTGCAGTGCACTGGCAGCCAGCGATTTCCGGAGAGATGGCCAAGCCAGAGCCACCACCCCTGCCAGAATCGACAGCACCACGATCAACTCGATCAGCGTCAAACCACTCCGTCGGGCCATCGTGGAAATCCTCTACCAACGAGGCATCGCATGACTTCGGTGGAAGCGCCGGATGTCAAGTTATTCTTTGGTCGACCGACGGGAACGGCTGGAGGAACCCTTGCTGCTTCCTTCGTCACCGCCTGCGTCTTCTTTGGAAACATTGCCGACGTCATCGGATGAGTTGGGCTGTCCATCGGGCCCAAGAGAATAGACCAGAGGAAAGTCAGGAGCATCTTCGCTTTCCTCGTCGCCGAATTCGTACTGGAATTCATTTCCCCAGGGGTCGACCGGCAGATTGCCATCCAGATAGGGACCGTCCCAGTTCTTAGCAAGCCGCTCGTCTTCCGGCGACTCCACCAAAAGCGCCAACCCCTCTTCCGTGGACGGATAGGTCTTCATGTCGACAGCATACATTTTCAAAGCCGAATTGATGCTTCCGATCTGAGCCTGAGCCGTGCGGATGTCTGCCTTCCGCTGCGTCCCGAGAACTCGGGGCCCCACAATCGCCATCAGCCCTACCAGAATCACCAGCACAATCATCAACTCGATCAGCGTCAGGCCCTGTCGCGTTGGGTTTCTTCGTTTCATTCAAGCACTCCTTCATCCAGTATCGGAAGATGTTGCCGCCAGATGCTGTCGGCATCGCAAAGCGGTCTGATCGATTCATTATCCTACGGTGGAATTCAATTCGAACACGGGCAATAGTACACCAACAATAACAAACATGACCATCCCGCCGATTAGAACCAGCATCAACGGTTCGATCATGCGGACCATGACCTCCAGCTTTCGCTCGATTTTTTGGTCGATTCGATCTGAGACTTTGACAAGGACGTCATCCAGCGTGTTGGATTCCTCAGCGATTCGAATCATCGCCATGATCTGCGGTGGAATCAGCCCGCTGGCCGCCAGTGGCTTGGAGAGCGTATCACCGGAGGTGATGTTCTGCGCCGAGTCTCGCATCGCCTTTTCCAGCAATCGGTTGCCTGTCGATTCACTGCTGATCGATAGCGACTTGAGCAGGGGGACGCCGTTGTGCAGAAGAGTCCCAAGAATGCGGCAGGCTCGCGAGACCGCTGCATCATGGAAGATCGATCCCAGAACGGGAATCTTGAGCTTCCAGCGGTCGAACTGGAATCGCCCCCAATCGGATGCCAGGAAGCGGCGAATGCCGACCACGGCACCAAAGACCACCAGTGGAATGATCCAACCGAATCGCATCAGGCCCTGACTGAGCGTCAACAGGGCGACCGTGATCCAGGGGAGTCCTTTCCCAGACTGCTCGAGGCGATCAAAAAACGGCTGGAACTTGGGGACCAGAAAAACAATCATCAAAGCGGTAACGATCGATCCGACGAAAGCGAGAATCATCGGATAGGTCAGCGACCCCACAATCTTGGCTCGCAATTCATCCTGCTTGCGAAGAAAACCAGCAGTCCTCTGGAGTGCATCTTCCAGAAAAGCCCCCTCCTGGCCCGCTCGTACCATGCTGAGCATGAGTTCATTGAACATCGCTGGTTCAGCCGCCATCGCTTCATCCAACGTCTGCCCTTCGGTGATGGCGTCATGGATTCGACCGACCGCCTGCTGCAGGCGTGGATGGACCGTCGCCTCCTGAAGGATCTTCAGCGACTCCAGCAATGGCACCCCACCGGTCAGCAGGTCAGCCAACTGTGTGCAGAAATCGGCCACCTGCTCCTTCTTTACCGGCATCCAGTGCGCAAGAGAAGAAGAAGTGTCGCTGGCGGATTTGGTTTCGGTGAGGGAGACAGGGAATAGCGATTTCTGCCGCAGTCGCTGCATCGCTTCGCGACGATTTACGGCAGGAACGACGCCGCGCGTCTCCATCCCAGTAGCGGTCTTGGCGACGTAGGCGTAATCGGGCATCGTCAGTCAGCCTTGGTGACCCGCACCACTTCGTCCAGTGTCGTTGTGCCATCCAGCACCTTCCGCCATCCATCCATCCTAAGGGTCTGCATGCCAGCCCGCATCGCGGCCTCCTTGATGACATGCGAAGGAACGCGCTGGGTTGCCAAGTGCCGCACTTCGTCATTGGTCACCAGCAGTTCATAAATCCCCTTGCGTCCACGATAACCCAGCCCTCGGCAGGCTTCGCATCCCTTGGGCCGATAGAGCCGCAAATCGGGATCCAAGCGAGCTTCTGCGGGAAAGTCATCCGGCAGTTCGGACTGGCAGGGATGGTAAGCTTCCTTGCATTCATTGCACAGGACACGCACCAATCGCTGGGCCAGAACCCCTTCGACGGTACTGGACACCAAGAAAGGCTCCACCCCCATATCGCAAAGACGCATGAAGGCACCAGCCGCATCATTGGTGTGCAGGGTGCTGAAAACGGTGTGGCCGGTCAACGAAGCCTGCGTCGCATTTTCGGCAGTCTCCAGGTCGCGAATTTCCCCAACCAGCACGACATCGGGGTCGTGCCGAAGAATAGCCCGCAGACTGGCGGCAAACGATAGGCCAACCTTCTGGTGGACCTGAATCTGGTTGATTCCTTCCAGTTGGTATTCGATTGGGTCTTCGATCGTGATGATCTTGGTGTCTTCGGATTGGATTTCATGCAGGGCCGAATAAAGCGTCGTCGTCTTCCCCGATCCGGTTGGCCCCGTCACCAAAATGATCCCGTGCGGAAGGTTGATCAGCTTCTGAAAATCCTGGTAGACGGCATCCGACATACCGATCCCGCGAAGCGAAAACTTTAGATTCGACTTGTCCAAAATACGCATGACGACACTCTCGCCATGCAGCATCGGAATGATCGAAACGCGGAGGTCGATCTCGCGCCCCGAGACGCGCAGCTTGATTCGGCCATCCTGAGGCACTCGCTTCTCTGCGATGTTCAGCTTGGCCATAATCTTCAGTCGACTGACGATCGCTGCACGAAACTGATTCATCTCCGCCGGCGTCGGTTGCTTCTGAAGCACCCCATCGATGCGATATCGCAGTTTCAGGCCACTCTCCTGTGATTCCACATGGATGTCGCTGGCCCTCGCCTCAATCGCCTCCGCCAGAATCTCATTAACCAGCCGGACCACCGAGGCCTGCTGCGCCTGCTCGGCATCTTCCGATCCGTCGGTGGAGATCTCTTCGAGCATCTCCACATCGCCGGCCTTTCGGCTTTGAAGAGCGACCAAACCGTCAATCGTCTCCGCGCCCACTCCAAGATACCGCTTCACCAAACGGCGAATCGCCTCCGGCGTAGCGACGACCGACTTGACTTCCAGGTCCAAAGACGTAGCGACCGCATCGATCGCATGGAAATCAAATGGGTTGCTGACGGCGATCCGGATCCATCCCTCCCCCCGTTCCAGCGGAAACACCTCATGGCGGTGGATCAGTTTGATCGGAAACCCGTCAATCGCCTCGGGCGGAACAGTTAAATCTTCCCCCTCCAACCATTCCAAGCCCAAAGATCTGGCGGTTTCCACCAGCAATTCCTTCTCCCCTTCGAACTCCCAGCGAACAGCCAAAGGCTGCAGGGACTGCTTTTCCCGCATCAAATCGGCCACCGTGCGCAGTTGATTGACGTCCAGAGACGGTGGGATCGATTGGCTATTGGTAATCATGGTGAAATACCTTGCAAGCCCATACTAGGGCGATCGGCGCGCTGGTCGGCGGGACAACATGCAACAGAATAGGAAACACCTTAGTTTCCAATTGTTTTGTCACAGCAATCCGGCCGAGTCTCATCCATGTTCCGGCTGCGCTTGAGGGTAGGTGGGAGGTACCAGTGTCTGTCGGCTCCTGCCTTCGACCACTGGTCCCTAGTTCCGTCGGTGGGATGACGTCCGCGTCCCGCCAAACCTTTGCAGCTTGGCAGTAGCTTCCTATCTATCGGATGCTATCGCCCCGGCAACTCCATGTCAAAAGGGAGATTGCATCGCAAACACTCCTTTTGGGGGATCTCCCGCATGGATACTAATGCGTTTTGTTTATTTATCGCTATCTTTCGCGATTTCGGCGGAAACGGGAAAACAGTGGAAATTCTCTGATTTTTCCCACTGTTTTCTCTTAGCACCGCCTCCGCCGTACCCAAGGGATAGAGTTCTTAATCGTTCAAATCGGCCGACAGCTCACCAGCGACAATGCCTCCGAGGCTCTGGCAGAGCCCTTCTTCTATCGTCGGCGTCAGGCCCCGCACCGATTTTTCCGAGAGGGCAAAGCTTACGCTACGTCGCGGACGCACGCTTCGGAATCGGCGCGGTCTACGGAAGGAAAATTGGCGGGTCCAGTCGGTTTCCAGGCCGACTGGATTGTCCTTTGCTTGTTTCCTCATCAGTAGCCCGTGCGACTGTCGGGACCGACGTCGAGGCATTCAGGGGGAACTGTTCAAATCGAGAGACTGCCAAGGTGAGACGGGCTGCCAATGGCCGTGCATGGCGGCGAAGCCTGGCCTGGCTTCCGTGATGGGACGATCTTGCTGTTCGTCGAGGAGGCGAACATAAAGTTGCATCTGCCCGGATCGGTCGCTTCCAAATAGAACCGCCTTCCCATCTGGGGATGCCGCAGGATGGTAGTGGCGAACTCTCGGCGAGGAAAACGTCAGCCTTTCGATTATCCCCTCCAGATCCGATCGCATCAGCTCGATCCGCCCATCGACCTGGGCGGTGAAGAAAATGGTCTTGCTGTCGGCACCCCAGACCGGCAGATCGCTACTCTCGCTGTGAAAATCGGGATGCTTCAGCACCTCCACCACGCCGCGATATCCGCCTCGATCAGCCACTTTCCGCAACCCAGTGCCATCTTTCCTGACAACATACGGATGGCAGTCATAGTGCTCCCCGGCGACAAACAACAACCACTGGCCATCGGGAGACCATCGCGGTGCAAACTGGAAGGGAAACTGGTCAGTGATGCGAATCCTGTTTTCACCTTGGGAATCCGCGA
Organism: Planctomycetaceae bacterium; assembly: GCA_040375295.1. Classification (GTDB taxonomy): domain Bacteria; phylum Planctomycetota; class Planctomycetia; order Pirellulales; family Pirellulaceae; genus JBEISR01. The sequence continues at coordinate 254,707 of JBEISR010000001.1, read as the reverse complement.
TGTAGACCTGATAGTCTGCGTGGTAACTAATGCGCTGGCCGTCAGGAGAAATGCTGTAGCCATAGGAAAAGGCATTCGAATCGCCTGATAGATCTCGTTTGTTGCGTCCATCCAGATCCATGACGAAAGGCTTGGAGATTCCATCGATCAGCGGAGTGAAACCAAAGCCACGCTTATTGGGAAGGTAAAACAAACCAGTATTGCAAGCGCTGACGCGATCGACCGACGTAGGACAGAATAGGTCCCCGTCGGCAAGCGATATCAGATAGGCATCCGACTGCCAGCCTTCCGTCATGCGAAACGTCCGATGTTTGCGTTCCCAGAGTGCATTTTCCTTCGACTCGCGGTGCAGTCCGACAATCGCTTTCTTTCCATCGGGTGACCAGCCGGCAAATTGGGTCCACTGGTCTTCCCCGGCAATCAGTTCCGCAGCGACTTCCTGCCGACCGCTTCCGTCGGCCTGCACCCGCCAGGCTCTCTGGGTCACCCAATTGACATACTGACCGCCTTCCAAATCATTCCTACCTTCGGTGTACCCGATCCAAGAATTCTGTGCGTGAGCGGGTGACGCAGGAATTGAGAAGATAAGGTGTAGGATTGCAATCCAGAAAATGTGCCATCGGCAGCAGGTTGCTGCCCCCCTGTCGCTCCATCGAGCAAGAAACATCATTCCCATATCTCCCGCTGCAGGTCCATTCGCTTCAAGATATAGCCGACAATTCGAGCACTTCATGAAGGGTGGATTCCAGTCGTGTTATCGTATCCGCTTCCAATCGCGGAAATGGCATCGGTTCGCCAAGTTCCCGCCAGGGCTCACCAAATCCTACTCGCTGATTCTGGGGGGGAGACTACAATCAAGGTCTGTCAGCGGACGGGACGCACTGCCGGATACCGTTGCTTTCGGTAGTCGAATGGAGCGAGTGGTGATGAACGAGAAGACGTCTCCAACGAAAATCGACATCTCCAAGAAGAGCATCGATGGCTGCACTGAGGAGATCGCAACGGCCTGTCGTGGTGTGGAGTCGGTGACCATCGTGGGGGCTCAAGGGCACCATGCGATTGGCGCTGGCATCGAGTCCTTTCAAAGGTGGCGTGTCGAGGGAAGCCTCGGAGATTACTGCCTAATGGCCTTCGGCGGCCAAGATTCCGAGGTGACGGGAGACGTCGGATGGGCATTTGGCCAGGCGATGGAAAGTGGCCAGGTGGTGGTGCGAGGCCATGCGGGCGCTTATCTTGCCAGCCTTTCTAGCGGCGGGCTGATTGCCATCTACGGGAGCGCCGGGGACCGCTGTGGCGCGGGAATGCAGGGTGGGGAGGTCATGGTGCGCGGCGACGTCGGGAAGGAGTGCGGGTACCGGATGCGCAGTGGCACGATCATCGTCGGCGGTGCTGCAGGCCCACTCCTAGGTTCTGAGATGCGGGGAGGCACGATCTATGTGCGGGGTGAAGTCCATTCGCTAGCACCGGGAGTTCTCGAGTACCGATTGAAAGAGGCGGACCACATTCGCATTGGCTTGATGCTACTGAAATCTGGGGTCAAAGCGACAGGCAAAGAGTTTCGCGGATTCCAGAGGGAGACTAGCCCATGAATGGTTCAGCTACCTCAGTGTCTGGCCAGGATAACTCGCTTTGGGACCATTTGATCCTGACGTCGCGACCGGCCAGTGCGCGCAATGAAGCGGTCTGCAAGGAAGATTGGACTGATTTGATCGCGGCGAGGATCGTACGAACACAACAGCGACTCTGCATGCCGATCGTAACACGCATGCCATGGGATCAGAAACTCCTTGGACTGCAGACCAAGCAGGCTGTCAACTTGCAGCAGATTGCGGCACAGGCAGGCATCGGTTGGGTGGGCAACTCCCAGTCACCCGATCCGGACGGTTTTTCATCTGGCTTTTGGATCCTGCCAGTCGAAGGAGACCAATTCCCTACGGCTCAACAGTTGCGTCAGGCCGACGCAGTGGAATTCCAGTGGCTGGGAGCGGTTTCGACGGCCGGCAGTCGCGTCGCGCACCCTCCCATCGATGGCATCGACTCCCATCGCATGGCTCGGAAATTTCGCGCCCTCCGATCGATGCTCGGCAAGGCAACCAAGATGGGAATTGCGATGCCGATCGGTTCTGTGGAGCAGGACACAGCGTGGGCCATCGAGATGGGATTCGATTTCCTCACGCTGCTTCAACCCCGCTTGGCGACGGGTGCCGATGCCTCCACCTTTGGACTCCCCTCCCCCTTGGCGATCCGTCTGGCGAGGCGCCAGGCAACGCTCAGCAAACAACCCCACTGGCCGATCTTCGTTGAAGCGTCGATACGGAACGGCCTGGATTTGGCGAAAGGTGTGGCGCTGGGCGCCACTGGCATCATCATCGATCGATCCTATCTGCTGACCCCTGCGAACAACTCCCGCTCCGGTAGCTTTCAGGGACCGTCGTCCAGCAGTTCATTTCGCAGTGAGCCTTTGGGAGATTGGGATGCTGAACGCCCCAGTGCTGCAGCGATCCCAACTTTCCGAGATTGGCTGATGCGAATCGCCAGAGAACTCCATCAGACACTTCAGACCATCGGGATCGAAGAACTGCAGCAACTGGAAGCGACGGACTTGGGGGCTATCGAGCCTAGTGTTGCGAATCTTTTTCAGATCGCTTACCTCCCGGGCTCCACACCCCGCGCGGCGGCGGAGCAGAGCAGGTCGAGGGGCAAATCGTGAGTCGCCCTCTTGGTGGGCAGCCGCCCCCAATGCTCTACCTGGACCACAACAGCACGGCTCCCACCGCTCCAGGCTGCCTGGAGCGGATGCGAAGCATCGCGATCGAGTTTCCCGGAAATCCGGCCAGTCAGCACGGGCTGGGAAGAGCTGCCCGGAAACAGCTTGATGAAGCAGCCGATACGGTGCTGAACTCCCTCAGTGCTTCGGCTGCAGCAGCAGAAGCATATCGCGTGGTATGGACTAGCGGAGGGACTGAAGCGAACAACCTAGCGCTGTTTGGGGCTACCAGGAAGCGCCCTGGCGCGATCGTGGTTACGGCGATCGAACATGCCAGTATTCGAGATGCCGCGATGGAGTTGCAGCGACTGGGGCACACGGTTCTCTGGCTGCCCGTCGGGAGCGATGGGGTCTGTCAGCTGGAACCGCTGGAGGAATGGGTGGCCAGGCGGCAACCGATTGCACTGGTCAGCATGATGCTTGGGAACAACGAAACGGGGGTACTTCAACCTGTTGGCAAAGCATCGAGAATATGTCGTGACGCAGGAGTTCTTTTTCACTGCGATGCCGTCCAGGCGATCGGAAAGCACCGCTGGGATCTGGAAGGGATTCCGGCCGATTTCCTGACCATCAATGCGCACAAAATCGGTGGCCCCGTTGGGGTCGGTGCGTTGGTGATGCGGCGGTCGCTGGTGATCCATCCGCAACTTTTTGGAGGGTCGCAGCAACTGGAAAGTCGCCCCGGAACCGAGTCGCTGCCGCTTGCGGCGGGCATGGCCTACGCACTCTCCAACGCCCAACGGCACCTAAATTGGAGGATCACCCACCTAGCCTCGCTGCGTGACCTCTGGGAGCGTCGACTCAGGGAAGCATTACCCGGTGCCGTGGTGATCGGAGACCGATCCCCCAGATTGCCGCAGACCAGCTGCATCGCCTTTCCCGGCTGGAACCGGCAGGCGCTTCAAATGGCGCTCGACCTACAGGGGCTCGCCTGCAGCACCGGTTCGGCCTGCGCTAGCGGATCCAGCCAGCCATCTCATGTCCTTGCCGCCATGGGCCTCCCTGGGGATTGGCAGATGGGCGCCCTGCGTTTCAGTTGGGGGCCCGAGCATCAAGAACAAGATGTCGACCGGGCGGTGGCGATCGTTTCCCGAGTGGTTCAGGGGAAATCGTTCCGGTGACGTAAGGCGGCCAGGAAATCATGCACTGCCGGCTGCTTGCCGAAGCGGTTTTCGCTAAGTATCGGATCCCCGCAGGACGGGGATCCAAACCGCCCGACTCTCACTTCAGCCCCATGCCAGTGGGTGCACCACCGATTGCACCTCGCACCCCAAGCTGCCTGGGATCGCGAGCGACTTTGTCGGCGAAGGTACGGACATCGGTGAGGATGGGTTGCAGGCGCACCGTCGTCCTTTCGATGTTCTCGATCGTCCGCAGCAGGCTGAGATATAACTGCTCATCTTCAAGAAGTCGGCCGACCGTTCCCTGACCTGAGGAAATCTTTCGCGCCAGGCCGCGCGCATCGACCAGCATCAGATCGAGGTTGCGGAGGGCCGACTGCGCATCGCTCACCAGCGTCTCGCCTCGTTCACCCAATGGTTGGCTGAGCCCTTGAAGGTCTTCCAGCAAGGAGGTGGTCGCCTTGCCAACACCCTGGAACTCCCCACCCACCTGCTCGAAGCTCTGTAGCGTCTTCTCCGTCTGCACTACCACCTTCTGCGCCTGGTCGATCACCCCAGGAAGTCGCTCCAGTGCATTGGCAAGTGCCTCCGGGGCCCGCGAGTTTTCCAATTGCTGGAAGACCCGACGAACTGTCTCTGCAGTCTGGTTGAATGTCTCAACCGCTAGTTTTGTCTTCTCGATGACCGCCTGAAAATCTTCATCGCTGCCACCTAGAACCTCCTGAACATTCCCCGCCAAGGCATCGATGCGCGACGCTGCTCGTTCGATCGAAGTCAACGTCACGGCGAAGTTATCCTGCAGGTTGGCGAAGACGGCCAGAGGATCGCCCGCTACGGTCCCGCCTGTCAGGTAGTCGCCATCCTTCATCACCGCCATGGCGATCGCCATTTCGGCCTCGTCGAGCATGCCGTTTTTCGCAGACCCTGCCGAACCATCAAAGCGATTGACCAGTGATGCTTCGGTTGGCTTGACGAATTCCACTACCGCATCTCCGGTGATCAAGGAGCCCGAGCTGATCCGGCAGGTTTCCCCTTGTCGGATCTGGTGCTTGGCATCCAGTTCCAGCGTCAAATTGACTCCCTCGTCGCCCGGCAGAAGCTGCACGGAGGCGACTCGCCCCACCTCGACGCCGTTTTTGCGTACCGGCGTATCCTGCTCGACCCCCGGCGCCTCGTCGAATCGCACCGTAACCGAATAGCGAGGAACCCAGAACGTGGGAGCCGCCCCGAAGAAAACGATCAGCAGGATGGCGATCAGTGCGGAAGCAAGCACCAGCACACCAACGCCAAAACGGTAGGTTGAATCGTCCATGATCGTTCTTTCCTGGATAACGGTTGCGTCGTTGGAGCGTAGGTGAGATCAGTCCTGCATCTGATCCAGAAGGTTTGGCGTTTCCAGATCCCCCACCTCTCGAGCTCGACGCATCTCCATCAATCGGTCACCTGCCTGACCATCGACAAACTGACGGACTCGGCGATCGCTGCTTTGGTCCAATTGGTCGGGCGGCCCATCAAACAGGATCTGGGACTCTCCCGAACGGACGCGCGACAGCGGGTACAGCATCACTACGCGATCGGCGACCTTGCGCGCCGTATGCATATCGTGCGTGACGATCACGCTGGTGACCGATCGTTTGGCGCGGGTCCGCATCATCAATTCATTGATCACGTCGCTCATGATGGGATCCAGCCCCGTCGTCGGCTCATCGTAAAGCACCAGATCTGGCTCCAGCATCAAGGCTCGCGCCAACCCCACCCGTTTCCGCATTCCACCAGATAGCTGGTTGGGACGCTTTTCGTAGACGTTGTCTGGCAAACCAACTTCCGCGAGTCGATCGAGCACCATGCGGCGCGTTTGGGCAAGATCGAGCCCTTCTTTCAAGCGGAGTGGGAAAGCGACGTTCTGGCCGATGGTCATGCTGTCGAAGAGAGCCGCATTCTGAAAGACAAAACCCATTCTCTGCCGCAACGCCGTCAATTCGACATCCCCCAGGGACCGCAACAATTTGCCGTCGAAATACACCTCACCCAAAGTCGGATCGATCAGACGGATCATCACCTTCAGCAGCATCGTCTTGCCACAGCCACTCTCGCCAATCACCACCAACGTCTGCCCGCGAGGGATCTCCAGATCGATCCGATCGAGAATCGTCTGACTTCCAAACCTCAGCGTGACACCCTTCAGTTCCACCAGCGAATCGCTTTGCAATTCTTTGCTACCTTCCGATTCTTCCCTTGCCATCGCTTGCACTCCAGTTCCGTCTCTCCGGCTGTCAGAACAGACGATTGCCTCGTGGCCAGAGAATCGTCGCTACCCCATCCAGAAGGATGTTGAGCATCAGATCCAGAATCAGAATGAGAACGAAACTGAGGACGAATGCAGCGGTCGCGGCTTTGCCAACCCCTTCCGCACCCGATTGGCAGTGAAAGCCCCGGTAGCAACTGACGATTGCGATGATCGCTCCAAAAAAGATGCTCTTGAAGATGCCGCAAAACAGGTCAAACCCACCAACGAAATCGCGGCTGTTGCGAAGGTACTGCGAGTGATCGATCCGAAGCACATTGACGCTGAAAAAGTAACCGCCAACAATCCCCATGAAGTCGGCCATGACGGTCAGCGCCGGAATCAAAAGGACGCAGGCGAGGAACCTAGGGACTACCAGGTGATGGATGGGATTGGCCCCCATCGCTACCAAGGCATCAATCTGCTCGGTCACTCGCATCGTCCCAAGCACTGCGGCCATCGCGCTTCCCACGCGGCCTGCCAGCATCGTGGCGGCCAACACCGGTCCCAGTTCACGCACCAGCGAATAATTGATCACCGCTCCCAGACGACTTTCCATCCCGATGCTACGGAACTGACCGATGCTCTGGACCGCCAACACCATCCCGATGAATGTGCCGGTCAGTGCCACCACAGGAAGGCTGAGGACCCCCACCGCGTAAAAACTCGGAAGGATCGTGTCAGGGGCAGGCTTCGCCACAAACAACCAACGAAAAATCCTCGTTGCAAACAGGGTGATGTCCCCGACAGCGTTGACGCCTCGGACCGTCAGTGCTCCCCAATGCTGGATGTAGTCCACCAAGCCTTGCAACACCCTGGAAATCTCCCGCTGGCGACGAACTTCCTCACTTCTCCAATACATTCTCAGTTTCGGCGAAGAATCCGGCGAGTCTTCAGTCGATTATTCCGATTGGACAAACCAGGGAAAATAGACGAGATTTACCACACAGCTCTGGCCCCCCATCCAGACGGTCGCCCAATCATTGGCCGAACGCCATTTCCTGCTAGCATAGAGGCCGTCGCTCGTCGTTCCTCCATTCCCACCTGCACCAGGACTCTACCGATCATGTCGAAAACGACGCTTCGGCGCCAACTTGGGATCGCCTGTTGGGTGATTGGATCGACCATCATCCCATCCCTTGGGCTGGCTCAATCCACCATTTCCTGGCGGGAATCGATCCCCCAAACCGCCGTAGTCGTAGTCCGCGTCGCTCCCGCTGAAAGCTGGCTTGAAGCGCCCGCTGTCGATCAACTGCGAAGCTCGGATGGATGGAGAAAGCTCTGGCGTACGCCACAACTGCTCCAAGCCAACGCTGTACTCAGCGTCGCCGAGTTGGCACTTGGGATGTCGACCAAAGAGTTCCTGAAAGGAATTTCCGAAGGGGGACTGTCGGGCTGGGTCGATCTGACTTCCGGAGGCGCGGCGGTTCAGGGGTGGGCCCGCAGCACAGACTGGCTGGAAGAGCAGGTAGATCGGTTGACCGGGGTGATCGCCCAACAGACCGGGGGAAAGCCGGAAGTCCGACAGTATCGAGAAGCGACTGCCATGCAGCTTGGCGGATTGATCTTTGTCAGGCGACAGGCACGCTGGCTTGCCACTGGCGACAAAGAACTTGCCAAACGCTGGGTCGATCAGCAAATGGACGATCCAGGGGCCGCATGGGAAGGGCCTGCCGATCTTCCGGAAACCTGGAAGGGAACCGCCGATCCAACTGCAATCGAAGATAACTCCCATGGTGCGTTGATGAGTTTCTGGATCGACTTGGAGACACTGCGCCAAAATGGGGTCGCCAACGATCTGCTGGGTGGGAAGGCAAAAGACTTCAACGCCGAGTTGCTGCTGGGGGGGATCATGGCAGTCCTAAACCGGGCGCCTCATGCAACTGCCGATCTTCGATGGGATGGGCCTCGATTGCGCCTCGATTGGCAAACCCCCTATGACCGCCAATGGGCAGATCCCGATCGCCTTTATTCGGTAGGCGCTCCGACTCCTGAAGGAAGCGCCCAACCCCTTTTGGAACTGCCTGATTCCCTGGCGAGTCTTTCGATCTATCGCGATCTCTCCCAGATGTGGCTTCGCTCGGGTGACCTTTTCGGACAGGAAGTCAACGATCAATTGGCGCAAGCCGACGCCACCTTGTCGACGCTCTTTTCCGGAAAGGACTTCGGCGAGGAAATCCTTGGTGCGCTCAAACCCCAACTGAGGCTGATCGTTGTCCCCAAGAAGTTCTCTGAGGGCCAGCCGATTCCTTCTGTTCAGCTACCAGCCTTCGCGGTTGTCGGAGAGTTGGAGGAGCCCGAGCGAATGAGGAAGGACTTCCGTCGGATCTTTCAGAGCTTGATCGGATTCCTGAATGTCGCCGGTGCTCAGGAGGGCCAGCCTCAGCTGGATATGGAACTGGGCGGGGATACCCAGAATCCACTGATCACCGCATCCTATGTCCCCGCGACTGACCGGGAGGGATCAGAGCCGGCTCCGATTCAATACAATTTCAGACCGACCCTCGCCTTCGCCGACCGGGCGATGATCCTTGCCAGCGACCTCGATCTGGCGACGCTGCTGCAACAGAAACTATTGGAAGGGGCCGCAGAGCCTCGTGGAACTGCTGGGGACAACCTACTGGTTGAGGCCAGAGCGACGCCGCTGCTGGAAGTGCTGCAGGCCAACCGAGAGTCGATCATCGCCCAAAACATTCTCGAAAAAGGAAATACCCGACAGCAGGCAGAGGGTGAGTGGAATCTCATGGCGATGGGGCTGAGCTGTTTTCGTGGGGCTGGGTTGCGACTGGCGTTCGATGACCTCTACCGTGGAACACTCTGGGTGGAGCTGTCGGGAAACGATGATGCTCCAACTCCTTAACGTCGGGGCAACTAGGTAGGAAGAGCGGCTGTCCTAAACCGAATCGCAGCAATGATCCGAATGCCAATTCGAAACACTAAAAGCCGCTCGGTTGCCGCACGATTTCGAAAGGATGGCAAATGAGGACAAACGGAGACCTGGATCCGCTGGCCTGGAAACCCGAGCAGCTTTGGGAGCCTTGGCAGGCAAGCGACGAGCAGCCATGGGACCGTCGACGGATCGCTCATTGGCTGCGTCGCGTCAGCTTTGGTGGATCGGCCGAAGACATCGCCGAAGCGACTCGGCTGGGCTTTGAAAAATCGGTGGAACGCTGGTGCGGGCATGTCGACGGAAAGAATAGCGGAAAAGCATTGGATTCAGAAGGCAACCAGACCGGGGATCGCCAATCCGACCAGATGACCAGGAGTGTCCGAGCATCCGAAAAGACACTGTCGCAGTCGGCATGGTGGCTGCATCGGATGCGAGTGACCGGCGAACCTTTTCGCGAAAAGATGACATTGTTCTGGCATGGCCATTTCGCCACCAGCGCGGACAAGGTGAAGGATGGAACGCTGATGTTCGACCAGAACCAGTTGCTGCGCGAGCATGCGATCGGTTCTTTTCCTGCGATGGTGCATCAGATCGCCAAGGATCCGGCCATGCTGATCTATCTGGACAGTGCCACCAACCGCAAGGCTCATGCGAACGAAAATTTCGCCAGGGAATTGATGGAACTGTTTTGCTTAGGCGAGGGACATTACTCCGAGGCCGACGTTCAAGAACTGGCGCGCTGTTTTACCGGTTGGGAAATCCGACGAGGTCGCTTCCGCTTCAACCCCTATCAACACGACCAGCAGCCAAAGCGGTTGCTGGGGAGCGAGACAATCCAGAGTGGAGAAGAAGCGATCGATCACATTCTGGAGCAGCAACGAGTCGAGTACTTTCTGGTGCGCAAGTGGGTCGACTTTTTCATTTGCGACCAAACCGAGTGGACCGACGACCAGCTGGAGCCGCTGGCAACCCAGCTTCGCCAAGATCAGCTTTCGATGCAGCCGACCCTGCGTCGGATCGTCACCAGCCGCCTGATGATGCATCCCTGGTGCGAAGGTCGCAAAATCCGCTCGCCAGTGGATCTCACCATGGGGTTCCTCAAAGCGATCGATGCAATGGCTAGCTGGGAATGGATCGCCCAGCAGGTGCGCGAGGTGGGGCAGGGCTTGTTTGAGCCACCGAATGTGGAGGGCTGGGAAGGGGGACGCAGCTGGATCAATTCGGCAACGCTTCTTGGGCGAGCTAACTTGATCGAAGGACTGGTGACCGATCCCCGAACGCGAATCGATGGCCAGCCGCTGGCATCCCTACTGGAATCGCGATCCGCTCGCAGCGATTCGCTGATGCAGTCCCTTTTGGACAGCTTCGTACCTAGGGCCCTCCACACCAAACTGCTCTCCAGATTTCCCCTCGAATCGACCCCGGACCATTCAGCGGTCCAACGGGTCTGCCAGTGGGCGACTCACCCCGTTTTCCAGCTTCAATGACATTCAATTCTCAAGGAGTCCTAGATGCCCCATAGGATCGCCCTCCACAAGCATGGCTCGATCAAACTCAACCGCCGCGACTGGCATGTTCGATCGTTGCTGGGTGCTGCCGCTATTGGGATTCAGGGAACGATGCCACTTTGGCTGCGGGCAGCCGCCGATGCTGGAGCCAAGCAGGATGAAAAGGTGCTGGTGGTCGTTCAATTGACCGGTGGCAACGATGGACTGAATACCGTGGTGCCATTCCGCGAGGATGCCTACTACCGGGCTAGACCCAAGTTGGCATTGCCGGCCGATCGCCTGCTCAAGCTGGACGACCAGTTCGGCTTGCATCCAGCGATGACGGGACTGAGGGACTTGGTGGACAAGGGGCGTTTCAGTATCGTCCATGGTGTCGGCTATCCAACTCCTAATCGATCCCATTTTGAATCGATGGATGTGTGGCATTCCTGCCAGCAGAAATCCCGCCGCGAAAGAGAAGGTTGGATTGGTCGATGGGCCGCCAGCCTGGGAATGAAGGCCAGCGGGGAGGACAGTCCAGCGATCCACTTCGGCCAGGAAGTCCAGCCTCTTGCCCTCGCGCATCGACGCCTTGCGATCCCCAGCATCGATTCGATTGAAAGGTTCCGTTTGCGAGTCGACCTGCCCACCGCCAGCCAGGAAGAAGCCAGCAACTCAGAAACCGCTGGAGAGGAAGATCTAGTCGGGTTTCTTGAGGCGAGCACTCAGACGGCGCTTCGAGCCAGCGCACGAATGAGCGAAGCGTTCGCCAGGGATACCGATGTCAACGACTTTCCCAGTCATCCCTTTGGCCAGAAGCTAAAAGCAATCGCACGGCTGATCGCTGTTGGTGCCACGACCCGGGTCTACTACGTCACGCTCGACGGATTCGACACCCATTCCCAGCAACCTGCCGCACACGAAGGGCTGCTGCGGCAATGGTCCGAAGGGGTATCGGCTCTTGTCCGACAGATGGAGGCGATCGGCCAGGCAGATCGGGTGTTGGTGATGTCTTTCAGCGAGTTCGGCAGGCGCGTCGCCGAGAACGCCAGTGAAGGTACCGATCATGGCGCGGCGGCTCCGATGTTCTTTGCGGGGGCCTCCCTGCGACAACTACATCTGGGCCAAACTCCGTCGCTGGAAGCGCTGGACGATGGCGACCTCAAGTATCAAGTCGACTTCCGATCGGTCTACGCCGGCGTTCTGGAAGGTTGGTTGGGGACGGAAAGCCCGATGGTGCTGGGCGGTGAGTATTCGCCGACCGAACTGTTTGCGACCTCTTAGCGATCGATGGAACAAATCCAGGTAGCCGCAATCGCGAGGAAGCAATCCGGAAATAAAGCCGAATGCAGGAGTTTCACCAGCCGATAAGAACTCCGCCCCCTTGGCGCGGCAAGCTCAACAGGGCGACCACGTTGCAGGACACTTTCAACAGCCTGCTAGCGGCCCCCGGGTCTTCCTGGAAACAGTTCGCGCGGATTGGGTAGATTTCCCGAACTCGATCCAGGAAAAGGTCCTGCAGGTAGGTTGGCACTTGCGGGAGGACCAGGAGGAAGAGGCGGCCCCCACGTTCCCGCAGAAGGAGGACCTGCGGTTGGAGGACGCGGCGATCCGTCTTCTCGGATACCGGCACTGGCGCTGACCAACTCCATCGCCCCGTATTCCAGCGTACGAACGTTGACCTCGGCGAATCGCACTTGAAACTCGGCCGGAGTACCTGCTGGCAACTTCGGGTCGGTCATCCAGATGACAGCTGGACGCTGCGGCATCCCTTCAATCCGCAATCGATCCTGATGAAGGACATACTGAGCCCTCTGGGCCATGACCTTGATCCGCCCCTGCGATGGGATCGACTCAGCGGTAACATTTCCGTTGGCTTCCAGTTCCCAGAAGCCCGATGCAGGAGGAGTCGACACGAGGCGAGGCGATCCGAGGGGTTGGTTGGAGTTTAAGTCGCCCGTGCTGTAGATTCGCAACTGATCGGCTGTGATGATCGACTGCCCGGGAGAAAGCGCAGTCAGTTGATGGAGGTCCAGCGCATCATTCCAGTTCGCTACAGTTCCCTGCAGCGCATGGACATTCTGAAGAAAGGATACATCCATCTGGTTCCCACCGGCGGCCCGCAGCATTCTCCCCTGCATGGCCTGCGCGAAAGTCAAATGCAGACATTGCAACGGCGTTGCATCGGAACCGGGAGAGCTCAGCGCGGCGACAGCCGGCGATGTGGAAGCATCTTGGGTAAGGCCCTTTGCATGCGACCGGATACCTCCTGGACCTCTTCCCTGGAATGTCTGCTGAATCAAATCAAATTGAATTTCCGGAAGCGCCAGATGGTGGGTCGACTGCAATTGGCCAAATCGATCTTCCTGGAGAGCGTAGACCTGGACATCGGAACGCAGGATCATCTTGGAGAGGGTTGCCGTTTGTGGTGTCTTCAGATCCCAGGCCAATGGCTGACCAAGAACCAGATCCAGCTGCTGCGATCGTCCGGACAAGGTCCACGTATCCCCTTCAGGCCGCTGCACCTTGCCATGCCATTGCACATCGCCTTCCAGCCGTGCCGTCTCTCCGTTGAACACCATGCGCCCCGACCAAGCGACCTGCGGAACTTCCATCCAGACGATCCCGCCGGGATTGGATGCCTCAGAGGACTGAAGGAACTCCGGGGGAAGGGCGAAGTGGCCCGGCGAGTCCATCCAAATCTGTTGTTCCTTCTGGTTCATCCGCAACTGCGGCCCCTGCAGCATCCCCTCGCCGACCGCGATGGTTGCCGGCTGGCCACTGATTCGAATGTCATAGAAGAGTTGATCGAGCATCTCCATCTGCATCGCATCGCCCGAAACCCGCAATGGCCAGGCAGCCGATCCGGCTCCCGCAGCGCGAAGCAAGGTGACGTCCCCTTCCAATTCCAAGTCCTGAACCCAGGTCTGGCCAGGAGCCTGCACCATGTGGGTGCGAAGGAGTTTGCCGAGCACCTGGAGGGGAGGGTCGGTGGCGGAATTCCCACCAACGGGAGTGGCTGGGAGAGGCGTCGTGGTGGTAGCACTGTCGATGGGCCGCGTCGGGAAGGCAGGAGAGTTCGCGGCTGGATTGGGTGCCGTGGGTGCGACCGGAATTGGCGCCACATCCTGGTAGTCGAACCAGCTCTCCAGGCGATCGACCTGCGCCTGCAGCTTGGCCGTATGTAGAACCACCCCTTGCTCGGCCACCATCCTCTGAGGACGAAAACCAGCGGCCTGGATCCCCTGCGGCTTGGCATCGCTTGGCGACGCGTCCTGCTTGCTGATCCATAAATCGATCCGCTGGGCAGAGAAACTGCCCTGGGTGGTATGCGCCGCCTTGGCCTCTCCTTGAATCGACAACCAGTCGGCAGGACCGTCTGGGGCCAACTGGAGCGATTGAGTCCAGTTGAGCTGCCAAGAGGCGTCGGGATCGATTTTTGCGTTGCACTTGCCCGGGCCCTTTGCGTTCAGAATTCCTAGGCGATCCAGCGACCGGCTGGAGGACGCATCGAGGGCATCGTTTTGAAAATCAAGCTGCTCGGACCAGATCTCCAATTGCTTTAACTGGAGGTAGGCAGGAATCGACGCCGGGAATCGATTGCCTGGCAGGGCGTTGCTGACTTCGATCTTTCCTGCCGTCTGATCCCAGCGAAGCGACCTAGCCTGCAGTCGGTACTGCTGATCGGGCGCATGGAGAAGAACCCAGTAATGGTCTTCCTCTTCGTCGTCGGTATCTTTCCCAATCGCTTCCACCAGACGCACCTGCCATGCGGCCGCTTGTGGATCCTTGGCGGCGACCGGATCCGAGGTGACATTCAAATGGATGGCCAGTTGATCACACGAAAATCGGTCAGGACGCATCCCTTCGACGTGATGCTCGATCGTCACCCCGCCATCCATGGTGGCGACATTGCGAAGGAAGTTGTATTGGAACACCCGTTTGCATCCAATCGAAAGGTGCGCTGGCGGAAGAAAGGCGGCGCGGGGATCCGCGGTCGGATGGGAAGCTGCTGATCCCAAGAGACCCCCATCGGGGAGCCGGATCCAGGCGCGATCCAGATACTGTAGCGAAAGCGATTTGAACCCCTGAAATGGTGAACTGGAAGCGCCTCCAGTATCTGCCGGTTCCGAAAGGAGCTCTTTATCCAGCTCGATCAGCAACTCCCGACCCTCGATCTGACTTTCCCCAAGTTGAATCTGGACCGTCTGGCTGGTCCACAACGTTCTCGCATCGATATGGACATCTCGAGTCTGGATCAGCATGTTCGACAGCGTGTGACCGGAAGGACTGGTGGAACGCATCCGGATCAGACCACGCAACATCCCGCCGACCAACGGTGGTGGTGCCCCTTTGAGCGGGTCGAGCCTTCCGGAGAATTCGAATTCAGCCCCCTGATCGCATTCGATGAGCAGCACCTCCGATGGTTCTCCACCGGTCTCATTCGACGCGCCCCGTGGCAACACCAAGGTCAACGGGGACAACTGCAGGATATGATCACCGACCTCCTTGCGATCCCGAAAGAGAAGCACTCCCCTTTCGGTTTCCAGAACGGTCGCTTCTCCCAACTGCCAGTCCCCAGGCTGAAAATAGCGACTCCACCAAGGGGCCTGCTTTTCTCGCTGGACTACTGGATGGACCGGATCGGACCACTCCCGGTGAGGCTCCAACCAGGGGACCACTACCATGCCATAAACCGCCGCGCCGACCAGCCACGGGACCAATGCAATCAGATAGTTTTGAATCCTTCGGACAAGCACTCAGAGAGTCCTTTCCGGCAGATACGCCGATACCAGAGAACTCCAGCACCCTTTGGCCCGCAGCAGCCTCTCCACCAGCTCCCGGATCGCCCCCTGTCCACCCTTTTGCTGGAGCACCCAGTGACAGGACTGCCGGATCTCGATCGGTGCATCCGCCACCGTCACCGGCAAAAAGACTTTCTGCAGCAGCGGAAGATCAGGTAGATCATCACCGATGTAACAGACTTCCTCCAGCGATACTCCCCACTGATCGATCAATTGCTTGGCGACCGACAACTTGTCATGAACCCCCAAGCGAACCGCGTCGACTCCCAAGGCTTCCGCACGCTGCCGCACAACCAACCCATCTCTCCCGGATATCCAGGCGGTTCGAAAGCCAGCCTGACGCCATAGCTGAATGCCCAAGCCATCGCGCACATGGAAGCTCTTCAGCTCTTCCCCAGTCCGATCGAACAAAAGACGGCCATCGGTCAGGATGCCATCGACGTCCGAAAGCAGGACGCGGATCGACTTGGCCTTCTGGTGATCGTGCATGTTCCGTGATGTTCCAGGCGGCAGACAGGGAAAGGGACCGAGCTTCCTCATGAAACTTGGAAGTCAGGTTTCCGGCGGGGAAAAGAGCTTCAAAGATCCCATCGGACGATTGGCCGAAGCGACCGGTGGTCCTTTACCGAAAAAGTCATTCGTCGGGGTTCGATCGCCGAACAGATTCAGAAGATCGGTGATGTCGAGCATTCCGAGCGCTTGATGACCAGCGTCGACCACGGGCAGTTCACTGTACTTGCCTTGCCGCATCCGTTCGATCGCCTCCGTCAGACGGCTTCCGGCGGTAGCCACAGCGCATCGAGCCGTCATGACCGACTCGATCGTTGCATCCAGTTGCTGATCTCGATTGCGCTCCAGCAATCGCGCAAGATCGCTGTCGGTAAATATCCCAAGGAGCTTTCCCTTGGGATCAACCACCAACATCGCACCGCTTCTGCGTCCTGTCTGAGCGCTGGCGACTAGCGCGTCGCGAACTGTCGCCGTGGGGCCAGCAACGCGACATTGATCGATCGGACGCATCGCCTGCTCGACCAGACAAAGCCTCCTGCCTAAAGCTCCTGCAGGATGGTTCTTCGCGAAGTCCTCTGCGGAAAACTGTCTCATCTGCGTCAACACGATCGCCAGTGCATCCCCCAATCCCAGCATGGCAGTGGTACTGGTGGTGGGGGCCAAGCCCAACCGGCAAGCTTCCACCAATGGAGGTAACACCAAGCACAGATCGCTTTGCCTGGCCAATCGACTATGTCGCTGACCGGTGACCGCCGCCCGCCAACAGATGCGTCGGTCCAGCATCGGTAGCAACTGAATCAATTCCTGCGACTCACCACTGTGCGAAAGAAAGAGGACGGCATCCTCGGGACGCACCGCTCCCAAATCCCCGTGCAGCGCTTCCGCAGGATGAAGGAAATGACTTGGCGTCCCCGTGGATGCCAGCGTGGCCGCGATTTTCCGCCCAATCAGGCCGGCCTTGCCGATTCCCGACACAAGCAGGCAGCCTTTCAGGCGGTAGATGCGATCGGCGAGTTCAAGAAATGTCTGATCGAGCGTCGAAGCGAGATCCTCTAAGGCGCGCGATTCGAGGCGAAGAACCCTCTGCGCTTCCTCAAGAAGACGACTACCCCCGGCCGACTCCATCGGCGCCGCTTGTTCCATCTTCCACCTCGGACATCCTTGCCCGGTAAATCGCTTAGGGTGCCAACCTCAATCGCTGACTACCTACCGTCCGAACCGCCCGCTCGGAAAGCACCCTACTGCATTTTCGACAGCAGGACAATTCCGATCGACTCGGCTAACCACCAAAGCTGGTTAGCTAGCCAATGCAGACACTTTGTACGTCGACTTGTCCCCAAAAAAGATCCGACCTGATATCCGTTCTGGACTACAGGCGGCATCTTTCGATTGGGGAGCCTGGGCAAGGTATTCGCCAATGGCGCACCGGAGGTCACTTGGTTTGCGCGTTGGCAATCCAGTCTTCACTGCGATCGAACCATTCATGGTCCGTCAAACGTTCGACTTCCTCAGCCGGGATGTCTAGATCGTCAGCCAGCTGTCCCAGTTGTTTGGGACCACCCCGAAAAATCCGGTCCCAGATCTGTTCTCGCAATTGTTCTTCTTCAGTCGATGGCATGGCCTGTGGCTCCTGCGCGAATGAGACGGTGAATTCCGATCGACGCAAAAGCTACGATGGAACGACAGCTTGTTCCGAATTGTTTGTTTCAACAGCACAGCAGGATCGATCGATCACCACCCCGGGGGCCGGCGTGGCCCCTCGAAGCGAACCCTCGACCCGCGAAAAGAACGCGCCCGGTGCCGCGACCCTCGCTGCCCCTTCGCGATAGGTGACGAAGCAATCTTCCCGCTCGTCCCAGAGATTCATTTGAAAGCACGCCCAGACGTCACGCCAGGAAAAACTGGTCTCTAGTGGCCGCTGCAGTTCGGCGATCGAGGCCATCGCTTCGGGAAGGCGGTAAAAAGGAATCTTCGAATTGAGGTGATGCACATGGTGGTAGCCGATGTTTCCGGTAAACCAGTGCATCCAGGACGACATCCGAAAGAAACTGGAGGACTGAAGAGCTGCATCGACGTAATCCCAATTGTCGGCTTCGCGCAGTTTGCAGCCAGGAAAATTGTGCTGCGCGTAAAACAAATAGCTCCCCAGACCGCAGGCGATGGTCAGTGGAACCAACAGTCCCAGCAGAAGTGTAGGCCAGCCCATCGAAATCGCCGCTCCGATCAGGAGTCCATGCAGCAGCAATGCCGCCCCTGCATCCCAATGCTGCCGTGGGCGGAGCAGAAAAGGGATCAGCGTCATATTGATCAGGAAGATCGAGATGTACCCCCCGGCGATGATCAGCGGGTCCCTCGACACGCGATACATCAGTCGCTCCCGCCAACTCGCGTCGTGATACTGCTGGCACGTGAGCACTGGGAACGAACCGGGATGCTCACCGAAATCCTTGCAGTTGGTTTTGTGATGCGTGTTGTGCGACTCCGCCCAAACCGAGGAGGGGCTGAGCACCACCCAGCCAAAAAGATTCAAAATGGCATTGGCCCAACGCGATCGCTTGAAGATGGCACCGTGCTGCTGATCGTGGTAGATGATAAACACACGCACGATCAGCAGTCCCGTCAGCAGGCTGGCAGGCACACGCAGCCACAGTGGCGAGGGCGCCCAAGCGACGGCCCAGGCTAGCAACATCAGCGTCAGGGCCACTGCCAACAACTGCCAGCTTCTCGCGACATCTTCTTTAGCAAACGGGCGGGTTGCGATGAGCAGTTCTTTATGGGTTCTCATGCAGAATGCTTTCGAGAGGGGGGATCGTCACGCCACTAAGTGAAGGGTAAGACTGCCACCCGCCCACTCGAATCAAACCTCACGGCCAACACACCAAAACGGCACAGGTCCGATTCCGCAACTCATTGGTTTCCCAGGATAGAGCAAGCCACCACGAGGACCAACACCGAATGCCATCACGCGATTCGAAAAAGGGGAAAAACCGTTGAAAATTCTTTTTCGCATCGTCCTGCATCGTTAGATTTCAACACCGATCGATCGGCGGAAGTCACGAAGCGCTGTCTCTGACGGTGGCTCCACTCTTGCCAACGCCCCCAACCGAACAAATGGGAGCTTCACAACCAGAAAAAAAAGCCGCCTCGGATGAGACGGCTTAGATATTATGCTTCTGAGTGTGGATCGTACCGCAGCAGGTCAGAAACCCGCAAATCAGGAACCCTGCCCCTTGGCGGAAACCACCAGATGACTGAGGCGACTCTTCAGACGCGAAGCCTTGTTGGTGTGGATCATTTTCTTGGCGGCGGCCTGGTCCAGTTTCTTGTAGACCGCAGGAATCAGCTTCTGGGCTTCCTCGATCTTGCCACCCTTGACCGCTTCGCGAACGTTCCTCAGCATGCCACGCAAAACCGACTTGCATGCGCGATTGCGTGCCCGATCTTCCAAACTCTGTCGCAGACGCTTCTTGGCACTTTGGGAATTCGGCATCGAATCAACCTAAACCGTGTAAAAAGGATTCCAATCCAGGCAGGCCAACCTACACACCTGCCACTCGCTGGGGACACTTGTCCCAACCTCCCGAAATGCCTTCGGGGTCCCGTATCATGGAGGATTTTTCGGAGATTGTCCAGGACAGCTTTGGCAAAACTCTTTTTTTCCCGGTGCCTCCACCCCACAATCAAGGCCCTCAGGATCAAGACTTTCTATGAACCCCCTCACAGACCACTCCTTCGGGGGGTAAGGCAGGGAACGTGGCAGGAGAAGTTTATTTTGTCGGCGCAGGCCCTGGCGAACCTTCCTTAATGACTTTGCGCGCTGCGGAAGTTCTTTCGCTGGCTGAGGTGGTTCTCTATGACCGGTTGGTGCACCCCGACATTCTCGATCGCTGGGTTCCACCTTCGGCGGTGCAAATCGACGTCGGCAAGCATGTGGGGGAAAACCCATGGCCACAGCAGTTGATTTGCGACGAACTTCGCCGGTGGTTGGAGGCAGGCAAACGAGTGGTTCGGCTGAAGGGTGGCGACTCGGTTCTCTTCGGCCGATTGACGGAGGAACTGGAGGCAGTGCGTCCCTTGGGGTGCTGGGTGGAGGTGGTACCTGGAATAACGGCCGCGCAGGCTGCGGCGGCCGATGCTCGAATCTCATTGACCGATCGCGACTGGGCGAGCGCCGTCACTCTGGTGACTGGGCACAGCCAGCGTCTGGAAGAGGGATCGTGGGAGGCGGAGGAACTGAGCGACAGGATGGCCGAATGGCGGCAAGTCGCAACAGCCTCGGGCACGCTGGCGATCTACATGGGGCGTCGATTGGCTCGGCAATGGAGCCACGATTTAGTCGAAGGGGGACTGTCTCCAGCAACTCCCGTGCTCGTCGTGCACCGCGCCGGGTGTCACGACCATCAGATGGATCAAGGCAGATTGGGACAGTTGGCCGAGGGTAGCTGGGAACCGAAGCTTCCTCCCGGACCAGTGGTGTATCTGATCGGTCAGGTGGCAGCCCATGCTCCCTTTCCTCATGCGTTCAGCCAGACCTTTCCACTGCAGGGTTGCCATCTATTGTGGCCCCGCCCCTTCCGCGAAGAAGATCTCTTGCACGATCGCTTGGTGCGATCCGGTGCAATCCTTTGGCGAGACCCAGCGATTGAAATCGTTCCTGTCGAACTGGACCAGAACGCCTGTGGAATACTCGATGCCATCGATCGGTACGACTGGATTTTTTTTACCAGTGTTCCTGGGGTGGAGTTTTTTTGGCAGCGATGGATGGAACGGCGCTGGGATGGAAGGAAGCTTCATGGCGTCCGCCTCGGTGTGGTCGGGCCGTCGACCGCCCAGGCGCTGATCGATCGCGGTCTGCTGCCCGATGCGATGCCGACTGGAGATGCCAGTGCCGCCGCACTCCTGGATTCCGTCCGTTCCCAAATCGCAGGCCAAAGCGTGCTTTGGGTGCGTGGCGACAAGGGAGGGGATCCTTTCGCTGAAGGGCTAATGCAGATCGCTGGGCGCGTCGATTCCCTTTGCCTCTATCGCAATAGGCCGAGGGAGCAGCCAGATCCTGCGATCGCTGGCAGGCTTCGATCGGGTGCGATCGACGGCGTGGCAGTGACCAGCCGATCGATCGCCGAAAGCTTGGTACAACGCTACGGTAAGGACCTTAGGCGGGCATCGCTGTTGGCCTACTCTCCGCTGATCGCGCAGCGACTGACGGAGCTTGGATGCGATGCAGCAGAGGTATGTCCGCAATCGACTCCCGACGCATTCTTCGAGTTGGTGACTGGTTGGTATCAAAAGATGCGAGCGGCCAGACAGACGACTTAAGGCGGCAACGGCTCAGGCGGCGCTGCAGCGACATGGCGGTCCCTTCGGTCAAGTTTTTCAGGACGAATGCTATTGCCGCCACGGCCGCTAACTCTATGATGCAGTTGGCGGCGTGAATCGTTGCCAAAGTTCTTTTGGCCGCCATTCCGGCAGAGGGACCAAAAGTTTGCGTTGGCCAGGATCGCTCAAGGCGAGTGCAGATGCACGCTGGATCCTCGCCAGTCTCGCAGCGGCTCCGCATTTTGCCGCAACGGTCGAAGGAACGAAGAAGACCCATCGGTGGCTAGTCTACCGATGGGTTTTTTCGTTTGCAGTTCATCCCCGTCGCTGGATGGGAGGGTTGCTGCTAGGAAAGCGATGGGGGTGCTTTGGGAGCTAGGCGGGTACGAAGGCTCATCCCGCCATTCAGATTGCGCACATCGGAGAATCCAACACCTTGAAGCAGGCAGGCGCCGACGTGAGCGCGCTTTCCGGAATGGCAGACCACGATGGTGGGGCGCTGAGGGTCCAACTCCTTCCATCGATCGTGGAGCGAGTCGATGGGAATCCCGATGGCTTCTTCCAGCGGCATCGCCTCTCGCTCTTTATCGGTACGCACATCCACCACCTGCAAATCGCCAGACAAATCCACATCCGCCTGCACCAGATGGGGTGCACCAGCTAGATCATTGCAAGCGGCGAAAGCCGCCATATGGATAGGATCTTTGGCGCTGCCAAAGGGAGGAGCGTAGGCGAGGTCCAGTTGCGCCAGATCGTAGACCGTGCCGCCGAAATGCAGGGTGGTGGCGGCGATGTCAATCCGTTTGTCGACGCCCTGCTCCCCGAGTGCCTGAGCACCTAATAGCTTACCCGACTCCGGGGCATAGAGTAGTTCCACTTCTAGCGGTTTGGCGCCAGGATAGTAACTGGCATGATGAGCAGCCTGGATGAGAACGCTGCGAAAGGGAATCCCTTCAGCCTTCAACTGCCGCTGATTGAACCCCGTGCAGCCCACCGTCAGATCAAAGACCCGAACGATCGCCGTTCCCAGCACCTCTCCTTGCTGGGTGGCAGCGTCGGTTGCCGCGTGCTGGCCCGCGATCCTGCCAGCGCGGTTGGCTGGCCCCGCCAAACCGGCTCGCACAGGCCGACCCGTCACGGCGTGGCGCGATTCAGCCATATCCCCGACGGCATAGATCTGTGGATCGCTGGTTTGCCCAAATCGATTGACCGCAACGCCACCTGAGGGACCAAGGGTCAAGCCGGCCTGAACGGCCAATTCGATTCGCGGCTGCACGCCAGCCCCCACCAGGACAAGATCGGCTTCGATCTCTTGGCCATCTTGCAACACCACTCGTTCGATCGGTCCACTGGCGGGCGCCAGCGACTGAACCGCCGATCCCAAATGGAGCCGAACCTGGTGATCCACCAGATGCGATGCGATCGACCTAGCGAAACAGGGATCGATCGGGGCGAGCACCTGAGAGGTGGTTTCGATCAGGTCGACCTGGATCCCCAGTCCCGAAAGCTGTTCCACCACTTCCAATCCGACGAACCCAGCACCCACGACAGCGACTCGCTGAACCTGATGCGCATGAATCCAGGCGAGAATGCGATCGAGATCTTCCAGGGTCCAAAGATGGAACAGGTTGGGGGCATCGCGCCAGAATGCCGGACGCCGTGGCTGAGCACCGGTGGCAAGCACCAAGCGGTCATAGGGAATCGAAGGAAGCGGCTCCCCTGTGGCCGACCGCACCTGGACCACCTTCTTCTGCCGATCGATTCGAATCGCCTCGGTTCCTGTTCGCACGTCGATACGAAACCGATTCCAGAACAATTCGCTGGTAGCCACCAGCAACTTCGATCGCTGCTGAATCTCTCCCCCAAGATGATATGGAAGACCGCAGTTGGCAAAGGAGATGTGGGGGCCTTTCTCAAGAATCGTGATGTGTGCTGCGGCGTTGCAGCGGCGGGCGCGGGCGGCCGCCGAGGCGCCGCCGGCGACACCGCCGATGATCACGAGTTTCAAGGCATCCTGGTTGGTAATGTCGCTGGAATTCATTCGTGTTCCCATTTCAGGATCCATGGATCCCCAGTCGCCTTTTGAAACGCCTGCAACTGGGAAATCAGCTCCTTCAGTTCCTGCTGCATTTCAGGAACTTCGGCTAGGTTTTTCGCTTCGGCTGGATCGGCTACAAGATCGTAAAGTTCAAACTTGGGTCGCTGGATGTAACTGCCCACCGTGCGTGGACCATACGACGCCTGCAGGCCCTCCTTCAATCGCTCTTGCCAAGTCGGAGATTCCCAGAGATCGGTCGCGAAAGGGAAAGGCAGAGGGTGCGCGATATTCCAGATCAGTTTGTAGCGCGATGAGCGAACGCTGCGCATCGGGTAGTACATCGTGATTTCATGAAACGTATGGGAGGCATACGTAGTGCGTGGAGTTGGCAGCTGGTCGATTCGATCGGGATGGTGACTGACACCATGAACATCCTCTGCGTCGTAGCGGACCAAGGCGTAGTCGAGGATTGTGGGGACTAGATCGGCATGCGTCACTGGAAGATCGACCGTAGCGGCCTTGTCCAGTGGCCTACGCCCGTCCCAGATGATCAGTGGCACATGGAGCCCTGCTTCGTAGAGGGTTGTTTTGGCGCCGGGGAACGCCATGCCATGATCCGCGGTGTAGAGGAAGACAGACTGCGTGTCTGCTTCCGCCTCCCGCAATGCATCGAAGAGCTTCTGAACACCCTGATCGACTCGATGGCAGCTCTGGTGGTACATCGCCAGTTCCGCACGGCAGTGGGGGGTGTCGGGCAGAAAGTCGGGGACGTCGATCGTTGCGGGATCCACCTGGTGGACACGGGTACTATCGCCCGCAAGGGGGCGATTGCCGAAGGCATCCGGGGCGTAGGGAAGATCCTTCCGAAACCCACCTCCTCGATGCGGATCCGCGGTGCAAAAGTAAAGAAAGAACGGACGATCTTTGGAACGTTTCTGGAGATGGACAGCCACTTGCTGAGCCATGCCGACCGGATCGCGTTCGTTCCCTGACAGGACCGTCTCGAAGGGATAGGCGGATTCGGGTGCCAGATGGAATTTACCAACGCGAATCGTCTCGTATCCCGCATCTGCCAATCGCTGCGGTAGGGTCGACAAAGATTCCTTCGTTTTGAAGCGATGGTAATCGTGCGCGTGGCCGTACTGCCCGTTGGAGTGATTGAACAAACCGGAGAGGATCACCGATCGCGATGCGCTGCAACTGGCAGTGGTCGCGAAAGCGCGGGTGTATCGCAGCCCCTCAGCGGCCAATCGGTCGAGGGCCGGGGTCTTTGCGTCACGACTCCCGTAACACCCAAGGTCTGGGCTCTGATCGTCGCTGACGAAAAGGATCAAATTCGGCGGGATGGGTAGATCCTGCGAATGAACTGGATTCGCAAGCCAGGCGGCAAGCCAGAGAAGGGGAAGGACTGGGAGGGACCAGCGTTCCCATCGAGGGATCAGCGAGTCGAATCGGAATTGGACCATGATGTGCTCAAACGTGGCGGTTGCGCAAACGTCTGCCATACGACACAGTATCGCTCTGTCAGTTCGATCAGTTTAGCGATCGAATCTGGGGGCGCATCGCTGTCGATCGAGAATCGCAGATCGATCTGCGTGAATCCGACGGGGACCGTTTTGTCGACCCCCAGTGTCCCTCGAAAGTCGAGATCCCCATGGGCCTCGACCGAGGCAGCACGTATTTCGATTCCCATCGCGGTTGCGACTGCCGCCAGGGTGACCCCAGCGCACGAGACGATCGCCTCCAAAAGGATTTCACCCGAGCAGGCAAGAGGCTGTGTGCCCCCGGTCGCCGGATGCAAACCAGCCCGGGACACCCCCGCGAAGGTCGGCACGTCGCAGGTGAGTGACGCTTGACCGACCGTTCCACGGGCCACCAGTCTTTTTTGCGCCTCCGAGGGATTCTGGCGGTACTTCTCCTTCAGCGGTTGCTGAAGGGCTTTCAACTGCTGTGCGTCCACAATCCGAAGGTGGCTCCTTGCTGAAACCCGGGGAAGAGAACAAAGCGCCTCAGCGACGCGGTTTGGTTTCTTTACCCTGTTGAGCCTGCAGCAGGGAACTGGAGGCCTTAGGGCCGTAGTGGCTCTTCTTGGGGTCGAGGAAGTTCTCGATGGTCGCATCGGCCATCAGCCCATCCATCTCCTGCAGGATCGCTCGTCGAGTCATCCGTTCCTCCAAGTCCTTGGCCAATTCGTCTCGCACCTCCGAGAGGTCTTGAACCACCGGCTTGGTGAATCCCTGGCATCGGAGGATGACGTACTGGTTGGAGATTTCGATGATGCCCGAAAGCTCCCCCGGCTTGAGTGCAAAGGCGGCTTTTTCCATCGTCGGCTGACCGCCATTTTTCCGAATTGGCGGAACCTTCCCGTAATTGCTGCGCGAAGTCGGTTCGACGGAGTACTGCGCTGCCAACTCTCCGAAAAACTGATCGGTGGGGTTGTCCCTCGCCATCTGCCAGACTTCTTGCGCGGTCCGCTGGTTGCTGGTGACGATCGCCAGCACCTCAGCTCGCGGACCATAGTTGGCTTCAAAGCCTCGCTGAAAATCCTCTTCGGTGATCTGGACCTTGCCCGAGACCATCTTCTTCAGGGCAACGGTCGGCCAGACGGTGTCGCGTACGTAGAGTTCGTAAGTAGCACCAGGCTCCTCAAGCACCTTGGCCAGCCATGCTTCGACGTCGGCTTGCCCCTGCTTGACGTACCCGAAGTATTCTGCCGCCCTGGTGATCTCTCCTTGAATCTCATTCGGCTCCACCGCCAACTTCCGCTTTTGCAGTGCGTCTTCCAGAAGGGCCCGATGGATTTCCCCTTCGAGTACCTGGGTGCCGAAACGCTGAAGGCATTCGTTGGCTAGTGTGGCCAGTGGGATCGGTTGCTGGTTGATAAAGGCTGCCACTCCCGGGTGCTGCGCCTGCGAGGGTTCGCCATAGACCTTCACCACTTGGCTCTGGGATCGAAGGGTCGTGAACATCGTCGATGCCATCGCCTCCAGTTGACGCTCTTCCAGCGTCTGCCGAATCCTAGCGATCGTGGCATCCATCTGGTCAGGATGCGGAGGCGTGGCTGGCTCATGCCTCACGCACTGCAGAATTACATACTGATTGGCGACCTGGAAGATTTCCGAGACCTCATCGGGTTTCAATTGAAATGCCATGTGCTCGATCAGGTCATCCCCCGAATTTTTGCGGATCGGTGGCAGCAACCCCTCGACGCTGGCACTGCTCTGGTCGGTGCTCTCCTGCTTGGCCAGCCGCTTGAACTCCGATGGGTCCATAGCGACCTGTTGATGGATCTGCTTCGCTTTTTCCTCATCCTTGACCGCGATCATCCGCACCTTGACCGAGGGACCAAATTCGTACTGATACGCGCGGTCAATCTCCTCCTGAGTGACCTGGATTTTGTCGCGAGCCAATTGTCGCATGGCCAGCATGGGCCAGACGATATCCGCCGCATACCGCTCGGGCTTCACCCCTCGCTCTTCCTCAAGCAACTGCAGGAACATCTTCGTGTTGAGCTTGAATTTGGTCGCCTGCCTAGCGATCTCATCGTTCACATCTTCCTTGGTGATCACTAGGTTCTGCGCCTGACAGGCCTGCAGCACCAGCATCTTGTCGAGCAGGTCATCGAGCACCATGGCGCCATGCCGCCTTAGACACTCCTCCGCCAACCGCTCTCGGGGAATCGGCAGTCCATTGACCAAAGCGACCACTTGAGGGCCCGACTCGGCACCTCCCGATGCGACGGCAGACTCTGCACCCCCGCCCTGACCGTTCGATGCGACGATGGCTCCACTGCCAGAAGTCGGCGAATCGTTGGCGGATTGCCCCAGAAGGGACTGTCCCATAGAAATCCAGGGGGCCAAGCTAATCCCCAAGGCAATGGCGGAAATCTGGTTCGTGCGGGGCATCCTTGTCATCGTACCAATCCTCCTTGATGGTGCTCATCCCTCCCGTGCCAACGCCACTCCTTCAACGTCTGCCAAGGTATTCATGCGTGGACCTTGCGAACGGTCGACAACGGGACGGGGCACTCTAGATCGGTCTGGCCTTCGGAGTCAAGGCGAGACGAATAGGCGAGGAAACGACCAGCCAAGGGGATGGCAGCGGAGTTGTCGAAGGGGTTGCGTCGTAAGCGACCTGACCTATACTGGCGCAGACAGCAATCTGAGCACCCCCCTGGCAGAAGGGGACACCAAAGGGGTCGGCTCGCACTGCTGTCGGCACATAACCAGATCTGGTTATCGGATGCCCTCTTTCGGCAGAGAAGGTCCCCTGCACGTCCGGATTTCGAATGGCCCTTCAAGCCCCTCAAGCGACACGCCCCAAGGTTGCCTTTCTGATGCATCTGATGCAGGTGGCCGGGGCTGAGGTGCTGGTTACCCAAATCATCGATCGGCTCAAGGAGCGATTCGACTTCCACGTGATCTGCCTGGATGGTCTTGGGCAATTGGGGGAGCAACTGGTCGAACGGGGCACTTCCGTGGTGGTCCTTGGAAGAAAGCCTGGGATCGACTGGCAGACGGTCAGTCGACTCAAGAACCATCTTCGCAAAGAGTCGGTCGACCTGTTGCATGCGCACCAGTACACACCCTTTTTTTATGGGGCTCTAGCGAGGCTTTCAGGAGCGTGGCGAACAAAGATCCTGATGACCGAGCATGGTCGTTTTTATCCGGATATCGTCTCTTGGAAGCGCCGCCTAACCAATCGCTACGTGCTGACACGAGCCTGCGATCATGCCACTGCCTGCTGCCGATTCAGTGCCGAGGCACTTCAGGTGAACGACGGTTTTTCGAAGGTCGAGACGCTTTACAACGGTGTCGACATCCAGCAGATGGCCTCTCGGGGAACCGACCAAGAGGTAGCCCAAAGGCGTCGGAACTTGGGGCTGCGGGATGATCGACTTTACGTCGCCTGCATCGCTAGGTTTCATCCCGTGAAGGACCATCTGACGCTAATCAAGGCTTGGCCGGAGGTAGTACGCCGAACTCCTCAAGCCCGCCTGCTGCTGGTTGGGGACGGGCCTCAGGGCGAGCCGATTAGGAAGCTGATCGATGAATTGAAAATCTCCGATTCGATCGAGTTTTGGGGGATCCGGCACGATGTCGCGGAGATCCTGCGAGCGGTCGACCTCTTCGTCTTGCCAAGCCTATCGGAGGCAGCTTCGCTGACCTTGCTGGAAGCGATGTCCTGCCAATGCCCGCCGGTGGTGACGCAGGTCGGTGGCAATCCGGAACATGTGACCGACGGGGTGGAGGGGCGACTGGTCCCGAGGGGGGATTTTGTTCGCATGGGCGAGGCGATCGTCGATTTGCTGGGCAGTGCATCGCTGAGGCGATCGATGGGGCTGGCCAGTCGGCAGAGAGTCATCGAAGCCTTCGATCTCAACCAAGCGATCAGACGCTACGCCGAACTTTACAGCACCCTGACCAACAAAAGATCAGGGTGAGCGACGATGGAAATCGCATTCGTTGTTGCCACCTACAGACGCCCTGAGGTGCTGGCGGTCTGCCTGGAAGCAATCTGCAATCAGGAGTTGCCAGAAGGGACATCGATCCAGGTTCGAGTCTACGACAACGGATCACCCAAGTCAGCCGAGTCAACGGTTCGCCCTTGGGCGGAAAGCCATGGGGTTGTTTACATCAACAACGGGGTCGGACACGGGCTGGGGTATTCCTTGACGCGAGGTGCCAGGGAAAGCCAAGGGGACGTGGTGGTCGAGATGAATGACGACGCCATTATTCCCCAAGGTTTTGTCGCTCGAGTTGCAGACGCCTTCGGGAACCAACCGCGGCTTGGAATTCTGGGGTTTCGCGCTGACGAGGACGGATACCAAGAGGTCCCCGGAGGCATCGGGCAGATCGACGGCCCCGGCATGCGGCTGATCGGCAACTTCTGCCGCCCCACCTCCGGCCCCATCGCCGTCGAACATGTCTACGGATTTTGCTACGCTTGGCGTCGCGCCATCTTGGACGAAGGACTAGGCCACGACCCGACCCTGTTGACGAAGGATTTCAGCAACGGTTCGCGACTGGATACCGATCACTCGCTGACGGTCCTCCGCGGAGGGTGGCAAGTGATTTACGATGGTTCTCTGCCGGTACGACATCTGGCGATGCCACGCGGGGACATGAGCGAAGTGTCGACGCGCTGGCGTATCAACGACATTCGAAATACTCTTTATCTGTACCTGAAGCATTTCGGCCTCTTTGGCCGCAGTGCACTTGCGCTGCGCTATGGATTGCTGTTCAATCACGGCATCCTTTCCGCATTGAGGCAACCGACCCGAGCGAACTGGGTTTTTTTCCTCGCCGGACTGCGCGGTCGGGCAAGCGCGGTGAGGTTTTATGTTCAGCACCTGCTTGGCGGGTAATTCTCCTTCTATTCCAAGGGATCGATGATCGATGAAAGTAGTGATCCTCGCTGGCGGTTACGGAACGCGTTTTGGCAAGCTGACCGATTTTATTCCTAAGCCGATGATCCCAGTTGGCTCCATGCCGATCGTCTGGCACATCATGCGCTATTACGCCGCTTTCGGCCACAACGAGTTCATTCTCGCGACAGGCTACAAGGCGGAGATGATCAAGGAGTTTTTCAGCAACCTGAATCTGCTATCGAGCGACTTCACGGTGGATTACGGGGGAAGCGGACAGATGGAGTTCCATTCGCGGCTGGACGAATTCCGCCCGAAGGTGACCGTCGCCTACACCGGGCAGGATACGATGACCGGCGGTCGAGTCAAACGCATCGAAAAGTACCTGGGATCCGATGAGAGTTTTTTCCTAACCTACGGGGACGGACTATCGAACATCGATTTGGATGCACTTCTGAAGTTCCACCGCAACCATGGAAAGCTGGGAACGCTCACCGCAGTCTACCCACCGCCAAGGTTTGGCGACCTGAAGTTCGATGGGGACCGGATTGTCGAGTTTTCGGAAAAGCAGGGAACCAAGGGAGCCATGGTCAACGGCGGCTTCTACATCTTCCAGCGTCAGGCTCTAGAGTACCTCTCCGAAGATCGCTCATGCATTCTCGAAAAGAAGCCTTTGGAACAAATGGCGCTCCATGGACAGTTGATGGGATTCCGGCACGAAGGCTACTGGCAGTGCATGGACACCACGCGCGATCTGGAATCGCTGCAGCAAAGTTGGATCGACGGTAAGGCTCCATGGAAAGTCTGGAAAGATGGCCAAGCAGATTGATCCCCCCCGGAGCAAGTCGATGAACGGTGAATTGTTTTCTGGAGCCTACCAGGGCAAACGGGTGTTGGTGACCGGCCATACCGGCTTCAAAGGATCGTGGTTGACTTGGTGGCTCCATCGACTGGGGGCAAACGTCCACGGCTACTCCCTACCTTCAGACACCGTCCCCAATCATGCCAGCCAACTCCCACAGCATCTGAGCAGCGAACTGCTTGGCGATATCCGCGAAGCGCAAAAGCTGCACGATTATGTCCAGAAGGTTCAGCCTGAAATCATCTTTCATCTGGCGGCTCAGCCTCTTGTGCGTCGCAGCTATCGGGAACCCGAAGAGACCTTCTCGACCAACGTCATTGGGACGCTTCATCTACTGCAGGCCGCACGATCTTGCGAATCGGTCGATGCGTTCGTCTGCGTCACCAGCGACAAGGTGTATGAGAATCTGGAATCGACCGACGGGTACCGAGAATCGGATCGCCTAGGTGGCAGCGATCCCTACAGCTGTTCGAAGGCGTGCGCGGAGCTGGTGGCCAGTTCCTTTCGCAACAGCTACTGGAATTTGAATCAGTACGGAAAGACGCATCACTGCCTGCTGGCAACGGTCCGCGCCGGGAACGTGATCGGCGGTGGCGATTGGTCCGAAGACCGCCTGATTCCTGATGCCGTGCGCGCCGTGACCTCGGGGGCCATCCTGACGATCCGAAGCCCATCGTCGGTTCGCCCCTGGCAGCACGTCCTGGAGCCACTCAGTGGGTACCTGCAGGTTGGCGAGCGGCTTTTGAAAAAGGATCCAACATCGGCGACGGCGTGGAATTTTGGCCCTTCCGAAACCGATGACGTGTCGGTGGGAGAGGTGATCGAGGCATTTGCCGAATCCTGGCCGGAATTGAAGTACCAAATCCAGATCGATCCCAACGCGCCTCACGAAACGAAGTTCCTTAAGGTCCTTTCGAATCAGGCGAAGGAAAGACTCCATTGGCAACCGGTCTGGGGCTGGCGTCAAGCAGTGCAGACGACCGCACAGTGGTACCGCGAATTCCATCGCCATCAAAAGGTGCTCACCCAGGATCAACTGGACTCCTATCACAACCAAGCGTCTCAAATCGGGCTGCCCTGGGTTTAGTTGCCACCGAACCGGGAGTTCAGCCCCAGAAGTGTGTCTCGACTCCCTGCCGCTTCCGGATCATCTGCTTTTATGTGTGAGCTGCCATGAAATTCCTCTTCGTCAAGCGACGATTTGCATGGCCTCGCGCCTCCGGGCATGACGTCCACACCTACCAGATGATGCTGCACCTGCAGAAGCAAGGTCACTTG
The DNA here is from genome assembly GCA_040375295.1 of Planctomycetaceae bacterium. Classification (GTDB taxonomy): domain Bacteria; phylum Planctomycetota; class Planctomycetia; order Pirellulales; family Pirellulaceae; genus JBEISR01. The sequence continues at coordinate 222,982 of JBEISR010000001.1, read as the reverse complement.
ATCTCGCTTTTGTCTCTGGAACCATCGGACGACAAGGCGCTGGAAGGCCTTGAGCTTTACTGGTCTCAATGCAGCCAGGAGTTGCCTCAGACTGGTCCGCCCCCTGCAGTTCCGCCGCTGACATATTGGCAGCGCCGTTTCGTATCCTTCTGGGGGCTGAACCCCAACTGGATCCCAGCCACTCAGGCGGCGGTCGAATCGAGCGGTGCGGAAGTGGTGGTGGTGTCCGGCCGCGAGCTGCTTCCACTATTGGCAGGGAATACCAGATGCAAACGAGTCTGGTATGCCGCCGATGATGCGGTCCTTCACCATCTGTCCCTCCTGATACCCACCAAGCCATCCACCTGGGGCAACCTGAAGATGGCGGCAATCGGAGGGCTTTACGAACGAACGCACTCCAAGCTGACCGATCGGGTCTGGGTCGTCTCGCCTCGCGACGCAGCATTTGGCAAGTTCTGGATGCCCTCGGCTTCCTTCGACTGCGTTCCCAATGGTGTAGACGCCGATTTCTTCTCGCCTCGCGACGTCGCGAAGAAATCCAAAAGCTGCGTCTTCTGGGGGCGACTTGATTTCCCACCCAACATCGATGCCGTGCGATGGTTTAGCGAGCATGTCTGGCGGGAGATCCGCCGACGCCATCCGGATGCCAGCTTCCACGTCTACGGCTTTGCCCCCACCGAAGAAATCCGTCAGATGGCCCAACAGTTCCAGTTCGAACTAGTGGCCGACAGCCCAGATATCCGCGATGCGGTTTCCAGTTGCGAGGTGGTTGTGCTCCCATTCATCTCTGGGGCGGGCATCAAGAACAAACTTCTGGAAGCCAGCGGGATGCAACTGCCCATCATCGCCAGCACGATGGCGATGAATGGCATCGATGACTCCCAGATGTCGCCCTGCTTGGTGGCCAAAAAGCCGTCGCAGTGGATCGACTATCTGGAGCGTTTATGGAGCGACCCAAAGCTGCGTCAGTCCCAGGGTGCCACCGCGCGAAATTGGTGCCTGGAGTTCGCCAGTTGGAACACCACCGCCAAGAAGGCCGCCGCGGCTCTCCAGGCAACTCAATCCACCGCAAAACAATAACGCATTCCGAGGATGGCTCCCCATCCCTCAGCGGTTCGCAAAGGTACCAACCCTCATGTTTCTGGAACCACTAGTCGGACATGACCCGGCCTGGCTGGCCGCGACAGCCCAGGGGCTGGGCCATCGAAGCTATCTCTTGGAAACACGCAACTCCATCGGGGAACTGACCGGCCAACTCCCGCTGGTTGAAGTGGCCACTCCCTGGTTCGGTCGCTTCCTCGTCTCACTTCCCTACATCAACACCGGCGGCATCTGGGCTCAAACCCTCGAAGCCGCCCAAGACCTGCTCGGTCAGGCGGTCGAACTGGCAGATCATCAAAAGGTCCGCTATTTGGAATTGCGACATGAAAAGCCGCTGGACGACCCACGACTGAATGCAAGCCGTACCGACAAAGTCCATATGCGACTCCCGCTACCTGACTCCACCGACAAACTGCTCAAGCAGTTCCGTTCGGAACTGCGCAGCCAGATCAAACGAAGCCAGCACGAACAATTCGGCTCCCAGGCCTCCTTCGGACGGCAGGAACTGCTGGAGCCGTTTTACGAGGTTTTCTCTACCAACATGCGCGACCTAGGCACCCCAGTCTTCGGAAAGCGCCTCTTCCTCTCGATTCTGCGCAACTTCCCCGAGACGGCCGAGTTTTGTGTGGTGCAACAGAAGGGAATCGCAGTTGCGGCGGCTCTGCTGATCCATCATCCGACAGGAACGGAAGTACCAAGTGCCAGCAGCCTGCGAGCCTACAACGCAACGCAGTGCAATATGTTTCTTTACTGGAACCTTTTGGCTCGAGCGGTCGAAAGGAAATCGCCTCTCTTCGATTTCGGAAGAAGCTCCATCGATTCTGGAACCTACAAGTTCAAGAAGCAGTGGGGCTCCGTCCCCGCTCCAGCGCACTGGCAATACTATCTGCGCAAGGGTTCAGCAGAAGCGATGCGGCCCGACCAGGGGGCCAATGCAAAATTGGTGAAGGTCTGGCAGAAGCTGCCTCTTTGGGTCACCCGCTTGGCAGGACCTGCGATAGTCCGCGGGATTCCCTAAGCCGGCGGGGAATCCCATCGGCCAGGATGGATGGTGTGGACCCGGCAAGGTGAACTGCTATGATGCAGTCGGTTTTTTCCGACGGATCGCGTTGGAACCAGCCCGCCTTAGGGATGATTCATGGATGCACATGTTTCCGGTCCTTCCCGTTGGACTTCCAGTCAGGGTGTGATGACCTGGTGCAGCTTAGGCTCCCTGGCATGGATTGGATTGGCGGTTCTGAGGGGCTCTCTATCGCTTGAACGATGGCCCGTGACCGCCACGGCCAGCGTGTTGCTCCTCTGGCTCCTGTTTCACTACCGAGGAAAATCGGTCGCTACGGGACCTCTGGATGAACCGCTCCAGGCCGCTCGCCAACCAATCAGGATGCGATGGTGGCCACCCCTTCTTGTCGCGGCGGCTGCGTTCTGGGTGGTGGAACCTCTGATGCTGCTGCTGGCCATAAGCCTTCTGGCAGTCCATGGCATGCAGGCATGCTCCCCACGCTGGTTCACTGCCCTCTTCGGAATAGGGCTGCTCATGCTTTGGTCCCCAGGAATCTGGACCGATGGTTCTGCAAGGTATGATGCAACGGCAGTCACCCTGGTCAGCCAGGGACTGGACCTGTTTCAGATGGCTCATGTTCCACTGCAGCGTGAAATCCGTTGGGGGGAAGGGGAATACCCAATCAACCGCTATCTGGTCCTTGGGGACGGGCTGGGTGTGGTGCTCACTTGCTCGATCTTCATCCCATGGCTCTTCCAAAGATCGCTGTTCCACACCGCCCTTCTGGCTCTTGCCGCCATCCCGCTGGGCTGGATTGCCGAGTTGGGGACCGACTATCCGATTTTCCTTGCGTATGGTTCCGAACCATCCCAGTTACAAGTGGTGCAGGCCAGCTGGATTGCCAGCCCCCTTCGCTTCCTGCTCTTGCTGCTACTACTGCTGGTTGCGGATCGTCTTGTGCGGGCACTTTTAGAACCGATCGATGTTCAGCAATTGGATGCCCCGCTGCCCCCGGCCGCCATGGAGCTAAATCGCTGGATCGCATGGCCGAAAGTGACTAGCAACTCCGAGCCCCCCTCTTCTTTCGGAGGCCATCCCGTAGTGCATGAAGAGCAACCTGCGGATCAGGCAAGGTCCCATCGCATCGCAACCTTCGCAGCCAGGGCATGGAGAGCTGCGGGGATTTTGTCGCTGCTGGCGGCTGGCCTACTGCTGGCCGAAAGAATCATTGATCTTCGAACCGTTCTGTCCAACCGGTCGCAAGCCCCAGAGATGGAGCAGTGGCTTACCGCAATTCGTGAAATGGGGCTCGAGGTGGTCGATGCCAAACAGTCCAATCCACTCTTGGAACTCAAGCAGCCACCCGACTGGATCGGAAAGAAGTCGACCGAAACTCGGACACTGTGGATTGGAACGCGTCGGTCACAAAGCCAGCGAAGCCTATGGGAAGATGAACCAAGCGACCGCAACTGGACACGCCAATCGCGGCGCTGGAAACGATGGGAATCGAACGAACCCCAAAATGCTTCGCAACCCCCCGGCCCCCCCGGCAACGTGGTGGAGGGAGCCTGGAAACAGACCAGCTATCGCGGAGTCATCGAAGGGAACCGATCGATCTGGACCAGCATCCGAACCTCCGATGGCAACTGGAGAAACCCCTATCGCGACCAGGAGCTGGCTAGAAACATCACAGCTCGACTCAACCACCATCTTCTGACCAGGATGAGCCACCTGTGGGTCGATCGCAAGGGTGTTCAGAGTATTCAGATGGCTGTCGATTCGGTGACTCCTTGGACTCAGGTGCAACTGGAGCAACTGGATGCAGCGTTTGTGAAGATCAGAAGCGAGTTGTTTTCGCCATCCGGGACAACGGGACCGAACCATGCGTCTTGGACGCCGTCGGTCGATGCCCCTGCGACCCTTCCAAGGGATGCCAACGATGAACCATGATGAGAGGCCCGATCATCTTCTGGCCTATCTACTTCGATCTCCTGGGCATTTCTTCGGAGACCTCTGGGAATTTTGGTCGGCGTGGTGCTACTCCCGGCGCTGGTCGAGGATTTGGCTGATCGCAATTCCCATGGTCGCCTTCTTGCTGGCAACTGCATTGCCAACCCTGCTGGGCAGCCTTCAGGCCAAGACGCGCAAGCTGGTCTGGTATGCGCGCACCGCGGAAAAGCTGATGGAAGCCGACCGCGAGAAAAAGGGAGAGCAGGGGGAAACTGCAGATCAATCAGAGCCGAGGGAGGATCGAACGGCAGGTCCCCGCACCCTTTCGCAGATTGCCATGGAACAGGATCTCCCGGAAGCCTCTGAGCGCGCCATGATCTGCTTTGAGCGAATTTTGCAGATGGAGGGCAACAACAAGCGAGCTAGGTATTTTGTCGCCAGCCAGTATGGCCGCCAGGGAGACATCCAACGGGCGCGAGAAGTGATGCAGTCCCTGGCCCCCGAGGAGGGAAGGGGCTACCCGATGGCTCATCTATGGCTGGGCCTGGATGCGACAGAACGGATGCAGGGTGGCGAAGAGGGCCTGGAAGGTGTGGCGATGCATCATCTGGCGATCGCCGCCGAGGAAGATCGAGCGCCATCGGAAGTTCTCTGGATCTACTCGTTGCTTCTAGCCAAACGAGGCGATCGGACCGCCGCCATCGACTGGCTTCAACGGCTCGTGCGCACCGATCCAATCTTCCTGGTCGAAGCAGCACAACTGGCCAAGTCGATCGGATCAGAGAGCCTGTCGACCGATTTCGCGACCAGAGCCTATACCTTCCATCAGAAGAGAATTGAGGAACGAGGAGGAAGCGAAGGGGACTGGATCGCCATGGCGCAGTCGCTGGTCCTTCAGGAGAAATGGGAACAGGCAACCTCTCTCCTGGCAGGTGTGCTCCAGCGCAACCAAACCCAACAGCAGCAACTGGTGCGACGATATCTGTCCGGTCTGCTGCTGCGCCGCTACGAAGCATCCAACCGAAACGGCAAGGATCTGGCAGCAGCCGATTTCGGATTGCTGCAGGCATCGCTGAATATCGATCCCATGAATCCTTCGCTCAACGAGTCCCTCGAAAGGCTGCGAGGCGAGCCGGAACTGATGGAAGAATCAGCTGAACAGGCAGTGGCCAACATGCTTGCCACCGGCGGCGCGAACACCATCGCACATCTCCTACTAGCACAACGGTCCATGCAGTCCAATCAACCTGATGTCGCGCGGAAGCACCTAGAAATCGCTCACCAACTCTCCCCCCTTTCCCTGGTCGTGCGATTCCAACTGGCTGCCAACCTGCTGCAATACGACCCATCGCAGCCCGATCGCGCCTACGGATTGCTGGAGGAATTCGAGTCGATCCGGCCCAGGGACAGCTTCTTGCAACAATGCATTGGCGATCTCGACCGCATTTCGGGTCGAATGGACAAAGCCATCCAGCGATGGGAAAAGGCAATCGAACTTGGGTCCGACTCTCTGCCGCTACTGGACCGGCTAGAGCCTGCCTACCAAGCCCTCGGGGAGAGCGAAAAACTGGAACGGGTGCGGCGCAAACGAGCCGCACTGGAGTCGAGCCAGGCGGAAGCCTTTTCGCTAGAATCGCTCTAGGATCCCCTTCGACTGGCCGGGAGGAGATCCCCAAGCCATGGACGATGCGAACAGGCGACAGATCGCCCTGGGCATCGGACCGGACCGTCTGGGTGGGCCGAGCGATAGGGAGCGCGTGATGCAGCGACGGATGGGGTTGGCAGGTTCGTCGATTCGATGGATTGGGATGGTTGTCTTGGCGTTTGTCTGGCTGGCACATGCCGGTTCCGCTTTTCAGCCAGAACCAACGGAACCGACGACGAATGAAGCGATCCGGGAACTTCCGCTGGAGTCGGGCTGGACCATCGAACCCGTCTCAGGTGGAGGGCCCTTTCCCATTTCGCTAGGCGACAGCTGGGAAAAAGTGCTTGGCAGAGACTTCGATGGCAAGGCGATCTACCGCTGCAAGCTTCCAACGATCGACCTACAGCAAATCGCGCAGCGTCGCATCTGGATCGAACTGGATGGCGTCGCTACGCATGCGATCCTGCGCGTGGAGGGCAAGCAGGTAGGAGAGCATCTAGGAGCCTGGACTTGTTGGCGGGTCGATCTGACCGCATGGTATCGGCCGGGGCTGGAAATTCAGGTGGAGGTGGACGAACGGGTAGGGCACAACACACAAGGCTTCCTCCCTGTGTTCCTGCCACATTTCGGCGGAATCTGGAAAACAGCTCGTCTACTGCTCACTCCCGCTGGGGGCTGGGTGGATCGGAAAGCGAGTTTGGTGGCCGGATGGAGCGACAGGGACCAGATCGACCTGCAGTTGGAAGGCTATGGCGGCACCGCGCCCCTGCCGCTGGAAGCAGGAGCGCGCGTGCTGACGGAAAAAGGATGGACGCCGTGGCAGTGGCAGCCAGTCGACTGGACACCAGTTTCCCTGAGCCCCCCAGGAACGCCCCAGGAGACCGAACCATCAGCGCAGGCCCGATGGAAATGTGACATGGGGATTGCGATCGAGCAGCCGAGGCGGTGGAGCCCGGAGGATCCGTATCGCTATCGGGTGCAGATCGCGCTAAGCGACCGTGAGGGGCGAACCTTGCACCGCCTGGAAACACAGGCGTCACTTCGCTCCATCGCAGCCCAAGGAAACCAGTTGCTGCTCAACGGTAAGCCGCTGACAGTCCGTGGTGTGCTGAACTGGGGTTACGCGCCCCCGCGCATCGCCCCATCTCTGGACCCCCAAGTCCAACGGCGCGAGATAGAACAGGCTAGGTCGATGGGCTTCAACCTGATCAAGTTCTGCCTCTGGGTGCCTCCGGAATCGTATCTCCAGCAGTGCGATGAACTCGGGATGCTTGCGTGGGTCGAGTACCCTACTTGGCATCCCCAGTTGAAACCGAAGTTTCAGAGCGAATTGCTGAGGGAGTACGACGAGTTTTTTCGCGCTGATCGGAATCACCCCAGCGTGATTCTGCGAAGCTTGACGTGCGAGACAGGTCCGTCGGCCGATTTGGAAGTACTCCGTTCCCTCTACGATCTCGGGCATGCGAGGATTCCAGGAGCCTTGATCGAGGATGATAGCAGCTGGATCCAGTGGAATCGGATCTGTGATTTTTACGACGACCACCCCTACGGAAACAATCACGATTGGCTGGCGAGGCTAGATCAACTTGACAATCACCTTCAGGGTCGCGACCCCAAGCCGCTCCTGCTGGGCGAGGCGATCGCGGCCGATACCTGGGGTCAGGCAACGCCATGGCCAGACTGGCCTTCCAGTCATCCCCTCGCCAGTTCATCCGACGATGCATCTCCAGTTTCACCCTCACCACATCACCTGCGATCGATTGGAGCCCAAAGCGACTATCTTGACTGGATCGATAGGCACTGTGGACCTCAGGCTCGCCATCGACTGTCTCGCGATGCCTCCGATCAGGCGATGCAGATGCGTCGGTTTCAAATCGAACTCTATCGTCGACGCATGCCAGGGCAGGGCTACGTCGTCAGCGTCCTTCGCGACTTCCCCTTCGCCAACATGGGTTTGCTCGACGCTGAAGGTCATGCCAAATGGGATCCCTCTCTTTGGGACTGGCATCGCGACGCGATGGGACTGCTGGAGACCCCGGGCGACCGCCGTGCCAACACCTCCGGACAGCCAGCTCAAATCCGTCTACGCCACACCACACTGGCCTCGCATCCCGATGTGCAGCTCGCCTGTCGCTGGCGGCTAGGCGACTCACCTGACACCTCCCCCTGGACCCCAGCCACGGCGATGACGAACGAGGCGGCGGAGGACGGATGGCGATGGGACCAGTTGGCTCCCTCCGTCCCATTGCCGACGAAGGTCCAACTGGAGGCGCGATGGACCGCCCCGGGAATGCCACCCCTGGAAAATCGCTGGGACCTCTGGATTCTTCCTCCACTCCTAGAAGAAAACGATCCCAAAGGCCCCTGGGCCCGCCACTCCAGCCTGCCGCTGGGAGACCCTGCCCTCGATGCTTGGACCCAGCCGCTCTTGGAGTGGTCTCCCGGACTGGCCGCCAATGTCATTACCACACGACTGGACCAAGACCTTGTCGATCATCTTGCGGCAGGAGGTCGCTGCTTGATGCTTGCCGATGGAGGCACTGGATCGTTCCGTCGCGCCGATCACTGGTTCTTGCGGGGTGGCCCCGTCGTCGGGAAGTCCCTGGAACAATGGTCGCAACTGCGAGGTTTTCCGGTCGAACTGGTCACCTCCCTCCAACCGCTCGACTTGGGCGCTCCTGTGATTCCCAAACCACTGTTCCTTAACCAGACCGACCCCTGGCTTCTGCTTTGGGACAACCACGATCTAGACCACTACCGCACCCATGCGCTGGTGTTTCGGTGCCAAGTGGGTAAAGGCCAACTGCTAGTCAGCAGTCTGGAACATCGCAAGCAATCACTGCCTGCCGGGCAGTGGCTGCTCCGGGAACTGGCTACGGCGATCAGCCAGTTTCCCGGTGCAGCAGAAGAGGAGACATTCTGGAAGGATCACCTGCAAAACGACTTGAAGGCCACCCGCGTCCGCCTCCCAGCGACTGGCTGGAAGTTCCAGCCTGATCCCGAAGGGGTCGGCACCAAAGACGGTTGGTACCAACCCGATTGGGACGACGCCAACTGGTCGGCTATCGAGATCGAGAAGCCGTGGGATGGACAGGGCTATGCTGCCTTGGATGGCGAGGCGTGGTACCGCCGCCAAGTCACCTGCCCCAAAGGCGCCCGTTTCCTCAAGATCGAAGGGGCCGACGACTATGCGGAGGTCTATCTGAACGGGCAACGCCTGGGAAGCATGGGAGACCGCCAGTCGAAAAAGACAGCTTTCGAGCAAACAGCTTGGTTTCCAATCCCCTCGTCACTTCTCGACCGCCCGGAGTCTGTTGTGCTGACGATTCGGGTTGAGGATTGGCAGGGGGGAGGTGGCCTCTTTCGGCCGATTTCCTGGACTAGCCACAACTCCCTAGACGACGAACCGATCCTGGTAGGCGCTTCGCCCTGACAACAATAGAACACCCTTAAGAGGGGGCACCCTGAGAAGAAACTCGACTCAATTACGGCTTGCGGCCCTCCGCAGACGAAGGTTATATTCATGGGTTCACACAATTTTTGCCCCCGTTTGAAAAAGCGTTCGGATGGGGGGCGCTGATGATTTCCACTTCAATTTCGGGGGTCGGCCTCCATGCCGCGGTTGCTCGGGGTAGATATTCCAAACGACAAACCAGTTCATATTTCGTTGCAGTACTTGTATGGGGTGGGGCCTGCGATTTCGGCCGACCTGTGTCATAAGACGCAGATCGACCCGGTCAAGCGTGCCCGTGACCTGGACGAAGACGAACTTTCGCGATTGGCGACGTTGCTGGAGCGGGATTACACGGTCGAAGGACCACTTCGCCGTACGGTCGGACAGAACATCCACCGCCTGCGAGAAATCAAGTGCTATCGTGGCTTGCGTCACCGGATGGGGCTTCCTGTTCGCGGCCAGCGCACCCGGACGAATGCAAGAACCCGGAAGGGCCCACGCAAGCCGGTGGCAGGTAAGAAGGGGGTCAAGGATTTGCGCTGATTTTTGGCGAGACTCCGATCTCCGAAATCAGGCAATCTTTTTTATATTTTGGGTGATCAGCTTGTTGGGCTGGCACCCAATCATCGGCCAATCGCTCAGACTGATCAAAGCAAGGGGAGAATGACAAGGTGGCAAAGTCGACCGGGAATGCGGCTCAGGCAAACAAACGGCGGAAGACCCGTCGCAATGTGACCGTGGCAGTGGCTCACGTCCAGGCAACCTTCAATAACACCACCGTGACGATCACCGACACCAAGGGGGATACCCTTTGCTGGGCGAGCGGCGGGACTTGCGGTTTCAAGGGAAGCCGTAAGAGCACCCCTTTCGCCGGAACGATGGCCGCTCAGCAGGCAGCCGAGAAGGCGGCCAAGTTTGGAGTCAAGGAAATCGAAGTTCGGATCAAAGGCCCGGGAGCTGGCCGCGAAAGCGCGATCTCAGCTTTGCAGACCGCCGGTATGACGGTCAAGGAAATCGAGGACGTTACTCCGATCCCACACAACGGATGCCGCCCTCGTAAGCGCCGTCGCGTATAAATCGCTCGATCCACCCCCCCTCAAGCGTCGCCTGGAAAGATCGCAAAGGCCGCATGAGGGACTCGGTCAGGGATCGATGCGAAGCGACTATGGATGAAATCGACAGACCCGTTTTGTCGGCTGGACATTTACAGAATTCTTTGAGGTTTCGACATGCATATTCGATGGCGAGGTTTCGAACTTCCCAGCCAGGTTCAAGTCGACCGTTCGACGCTCAGTGGAACCTATGGGAAATTCATCGCTGAACCGTTCGAGCGGGGATTTGGCGCAACCATTGGAAATAGCCTGCGTCGCGTTTTGCTAAGCAGTCTCGAAGGGTCGGCGGTCACCCAAATCAAAATCCGAGGTGCTCAGCACGAATTTTCGACGCTCGAGGGAATCCGGGAAGATGTCACCGACATCGTCCTGAACGTCAAGAGTTTGGTGGTGAAGAACCACAGCGAGAGCACGCGAGTGATCACGGTGGAAAAGAAAACCGCCGGTCCTATCACCGGTCACGATGTCGAGACCGATGCCGATGTCGAGATCATCAACAAAGACCATGTTCTGGCGACACTCACCTCCGACGTTCCATTCATGATGGAAATGGTCGTCGAGAATGGCAGAGGCTACGTGCCGGCAAGCGAGCACAGCAGCGGAGATCACGAGATTGGTATTATCCCAATCGACGCTGTCTACAGCCCTGTCACTCGAGTTCGCTACGAAATCGAAGAAACCCGCGTCGGCCAAAAGACGAATTACGACCGATTGGTCCTGGAACTCTGGACCGATGGTTCAGTTGGTCCGGAGATGGCGATGGTAGAAGGTGCCAAAATTCTCCGAAAGCACCTGAACCCATTCGTTCAGTTCGCCGATCTTGGCAAGCAGATTCACGCGACCTCTCGCAGCGGCCCCGGTAGCAACGAGGCCCAATTGGAGTCGAAGCTGAACACGCTGATCGCTGACCTGAAGCTGTCGGTGAGAGCTAATAATTGCCTGGAAGCGGCGCAGATTCGCACCGTGCGGGATCTGGTACAGAGAACGGAAGACCAACTTCTGGAATTCCGCAACTTCGGCGAAACGACACTAACGGAAGTCCGGGAAAAACTGACGATGATGGGATTGCATCTGGGCATGCGTATCCCCTCCAGCCAAGCGATGCGCTGATCGTCACCCCTTGTTCAAGACCATACGACCTAGAGATTGGAACTGAATCATGCGTCACATGCGACGTGGACGAGTGCTGGGAAGATCCTCCTCCCACCGCAAAGCTCTTTTCAAAAATCTTGTTGCCGCTATCCTGCTCACCGAGCGGGAGACGGGGGAACTGGAAGCGAACAGCCCTAAGGTTCCCGGGCGCATCGTGACGACCCTGGAGAAGGCGAAGGAAGTTCGCCCCCTCCTGGAAAAGTGCATCACGATTGCCAAGAAGGGAATTCTCGCCGATCGACAAGCCGAAGGCTTGGCCGGTCCTGTGGATCGCAAGTCAGAAGCCTACAAAACCTGGCGAAAGAGCCCCCAGTGGGTTCAGTGGGCTGCGGCCCGCAGCCCAGGCCTGACCGCTAGGCGTCGAGCCCTCCAGTTGATCGGCGACAAGCAAGCCGTTCAGATTCTCTTCGAGAAGGTGGCTCCAAGGTTCATTGACCGACCCGGTGGATACACCCGCATCCTGCGACTGGCTAAGCCACGCTTGGGAGACGCCGGGACCCGTGCAATCCTCGAATTCGTGGGACGCAACGATCGCGTGTCGGTGAAAGAACAGCCGCTCAAACCATCGTTTGGCGAATAAGCCTGCATAGGCAGCTCACCCCGAAACGCTCATGACCCGCAGTCCTGGACTGCGGGTTTTTTTATTCCCTCTTGGGATGCTTGGGGGCGATCGCCTCTCGACATGAGTTGGTTTGCACCGATGAAAGGCCACCCTCGGTTTCGTCCTTTCGCTCAGGAATTCTCAATGGGTTGGCGGAAGAGCGCAAGTCTTGCTTCTTGCCTCGTTGGATCAGAAAATCGGACGGATTGCCCGGTTCCCCGCGTGACGAGGCTAACGTCGTCCCACGGATCGCAGACGCACTGGTAGTCGGCTTTTTCACCCTCCCCATCGAATTGTCGTATCGACCACTTTTCGATTCTTGGTGACGGTGTGTTCCATTCCAGCTGCATGTGGAAAAGCTCACCCGATCGATATCTAGCCGAATCGACTCTTGCAATCCACAATACAGTGGGATTCTTGGGACCGAACGACCTTCCATTCACGCAGTCAATTTGGGCGATTCCGTAGGATGCTGAGGTTGTGTGACCGAAAGGCCTTTGCAGCCGAATGCAACAGGCCCCAGTGAAGGGAGTACAAAGTTTGGTCATGATCACTCTCTGTTGGTTGGACGGCGTTCCAAGAACGCCAACGCAACTGCAGCGCAATACTTGTTTGTATCCGCTGTGGCCTGCACTACTTGGGATGCTCCTGATCGGCTCGGGTTGCAGGCCGAGTGCTTCGTCCTCCGATTCGACCGAGAGACAAGCCCTCCAGCCAGAAGAAACGACTTCCGCCAACGATCTCAACTCCACAGCTTCTGACAGAGCAGTCGAGGAGCGGGAGACCTCACCCTCTACGAGCGATAGCAAGTCGGCGCCCAGTGTGAAGACATCTTGGGGCCACACTTTCTTTTCTGACAGCGATCGATTTCAGAGGGCTCCCAAGATCCAAGAGCTGCAATTGCCGTTATCCGATGGCGACGAGGCGATCTGGGGAGCGACTGGTCGAGACTCCAAAGGCAACATCTACTTCGGACTTGCCAGCAAAACGTCTAGCGAATTGAGCGCAGGTCTGTTGCGGTTCACACCACAGACGGGCGAGGTGAAACTTCTAGGACGCGTCGATGAGGCACTGAGCGAGGGCGCGGCCGAGCGACAGGCATCTCTGCAGGACAAAATCCATAGCAAGTTGTACGAGGCGGCCGACGGACATCTCTATTTTGCGTCCCTGGACGAAACTGGAGAAACCGAAGATGGTATGGCCAACGGAGAGGCTGGAGGGCATCTGATCCGCATCAACTCATCGACTGGAAAATGGGAAAGTGTCTTGCACACCCCGGAGTCGTTGATCTCGATCGGATGTAGCGGGCGCTACATTTACGCCCTGGGTTACTTTGGGTCCAGGATCTATCAATTCGACACCCAAACGCAGGCGTCCAAGAGCGTCCCGATTGCGAGTTATGGCGGCCATCTGTCGAGAAATCTCCTGGTCACCCCATCGGGCCATGTCCTGACGATTCGAGTGACGCCGACCGCACCGGACGATGCGCGACCTGGAACGAATTGGACTGCGCCGGTCCCCCAGGATGAGGCCAAAGACCAGATCCAGACCTCTGAAGAGGGGACATCGGGGCGACGCGTTCTGGTTGAACTGGTCGAATGGAATACCGATCTAAAACAATTGCATGCTTGGCCGTTACCTGGTTACGAAGCCCACGGAACGACTTCATCACAGGGCATCACCAGCTTTGCATCCCTACGGGACGGGTCTTTGCTGTTCACCACCCAAAATGGCCTGCTTTGGCGTCTGCATGCAGTGGATGGAAAGCCAGATCGATTGGAATCGCTCGGCTGGATCCATCCGGAAGGAGAGTCCGCCTCCACAGCCATGTTCGCGCCGACGGGAAGCGACTACCTGATCGCGGTCACCAAGCTCGGCAGGCGATTCGATCTGCTGGTCTATTACCTGAAGCTGCGCGAGTCGGTGAAGATGGCTTTGGATCCTTCCAGCAGTCGGCTACTTGAACGCCCTTTGAACCTGGTCTACGGATCGGAGACGATGGACGATTTCGGAAATGCCTATCTGGCGGGCTGGAAGCGGATGCCAAGTGGTTATGGGCCGTTGGTTCTCCAGTTGCGATGGCGTTGAGAAACCAGTTGTTCCCCCAACTCATCACAAAACGCGGAGCCAACGCATTATTGCTCAACCGGGACCACCGCGGCAGGCAAGGCCCCCTCAGATGCTGCCGCATCAGCGATGACTTGGGGCTGAGTCAAGTTGAAAGCATGCCCATGGTCGGCGGTGACAATCACCAGCGATTCGTCCCACGCATCCCTCTCTTCGATCCATCGCACAATCTCGTCGAACGCCTTTGCGCCGGATAGGACCGAGCCGATTGAATCATCCAGATTGTTTGCATGATTGGCGCGGTCGATATCTCCCGACTCAACAAGCAACCAAAACCCATTGGGGTTTCGTTCCAGTCGCCGGATAGCGGCACTGGTCATCTGCTCAAGCGTTGGGTTCTCCTCGATGTCCGCACGCGTGTAAACCTCGGTCCTCTTCGGGGAAACGCCGACTGGAATGCAGTCCCCGTTGGCTGTTTGGAACGGGAGGTGGCCATAAGCGGTTCCAAAAAAACCAAGAAGACGGCTCTGCTCTGCCAGCGATTGATCGACAGCTTCGTTGAGCAATTCTGCCCCCTTTCGGCCACTGGTCCTCTTCACGACTCGGTATTTGCCTCCCGCCTCCACCGAGATCTTTTCCAAATCTGCGTCAGCGATGTACTGATTGCCTGGCTGGAAGTTGGCACCCTGTGACGGATCACGCTTGGCGTTGACGCCAAACCCCGCGCCTATCAAGACATCCAGGCCGGGGAGAGGTTCCTCACGGTGCGCGATCGATCGGAGGCCCAGAAGATCTCGACTGATATCCTGATAGTCATCGCGAGTGACGTTGTGAGCATACGCCGCTGCCGTAGTGGCATCACTGATCTCGACACTCGTAACAGCACCGACCGACATCGCGTAGTCCCTCTGAGCCATGTGCGCAATCGTGGTTCGCTGTTTGTAGTCCGTCCCGATATTCACCGATCCGTTGAACGCTTTGATCCCGGAATGGATGCTGGTGGCAGCAGCAGTGGAATCCGAATAGGCATGTGGAGTTTCCCTGCTGCGGCCCAGCAAATAATCGGGGTCACCCGGTGGACTCCAAGGAAGTCCCCCCCCAAGCTTGCTGTGATACCCCCCTCGCTGCTCGCCGATCCGCGTCCACCGCTGAGCGTCTGGATCGGGCTGGCACCCGGCTACCAGTGGGCTGGTCACAACAAATCCGAAATCGGTCGGAGCCCCTTGGTAGTCCTGAAAGGAAAGTCCAGAGCCGCGCCCTTCTCGATACCGGACTTCTCGACTGGAATAGATGGCAGCGGCCCAAGTCGTTTGCCAGTCCATCCCGTCGAACACCATAAGAAAAAGATACTTCTTCCCACTCTGCAGCGCCTGCCGCTGGAGATCATACAAATTGGTCTGATCGAAGTAATCCGCCATGGGATTCACCGTTTCCGTCGGCATCTGACCGTATAGCTCCATCAGCTTCGATTCGGATCGGTAGACGCTATTCTCTCCTTGATAGTCCGCAAGCGAACTGCCAAAACAATAAACGGGGATCAACCGATTGCTGTGGTCGGACCAAGCGATGTGGCGGTCAGGATTAGAGCCCCAGTGCCCCCAGTTAGCAGCTCCCTTTTCCAATGCCTGAAGCTGCAGACTCGCCATCGCATCCTGAGACTTCAGCTCTCTTCGATCCGAAAGAGAAACTCCCGTCTCCCTATCACCGAACTCGGATGTTGGCATCGCGGCGGCCTCAGCGGGCTCCCAATGCAGATCGAGGGTTGCCAACCCCTGTTCGGTTGACAGCAAGATCTCTCCATCGCTTGATTCCCCTAGGGAGTGGATCGGATAGCGGCTTTTGGCGATCGGCGAAGTCTGGAGAGTTCGTCCTTTGGAAAGGTCGGTCCGATGCACCGTCAGTCGATCGCCACCCATGTAGACAACACTGCCATGAAGCCACGGCATCCGGCTCCCTCGATAGACGATGGAGGGACCGAAAGGCATCCCGCCGACCGAGGGCTGGAGAAAAGCTTGGGGGGTGGTATCGACGATCGAGTCACCAACAGAGGGAGCGCTAGAGGGAAGGAAAAGCAGTCCTTCTTTGGTCGCTGCAACCGGGCCGCTGGCGTTCCACGACTGCCAAGCCATCCGACAGGTCTCGGAAATGGTGCGGAATGTGTCCTGCATTTCCTGCCCCGAATGGGCATCGATCAAAAAGCTGCGGCGATCTGGCGATGCGAGGACTTCACGCTGATCTTCCAGAACGAACTCCGTGGACTGATCCCATAGAACGACCAGAGGTTGAGCGTGGCCAAATGCAAATCGTCCACTGGTAGGCTGCTCGGTCCGAAACCTACCGATCACGGTTTCTCGGCGACCGGTAGGTGACGGATCCCCCGCATCCAAAATCTCCCATTGCAGCAAACGGACATTCCCTGCTTCCGCCCCCTGCCCAACGGTCAACAGATAGCAGACTCCCGATTGGAGAAAATCATCTGGAAACTGGATATCTAAAATCGTCTCTTCAGACTCCAGCAGAACCTTCTGCGTAGTCGCCCGATCAAAGTCTCCCCACTTCCACAAACGACTTGGATCAGCTCCTTCACCTTGCTCCAGACCCCACAAAATCCGTGTCCCCGGGAACGCTCCCAGTCGGATCAACCGTCGAACTGGAAGCCGCTCAAACACGCTGCTGACTACTGGCAGATCGATCTGTAACGGCTTGTTGATATCGGCTCCATCCCGCCCCTTGGCCGACATAGGATCTGGAGCCACTGGACGGGCAGATGCCGGATTCGAAACCGCTGCATCTTTTTGCTGCTTCGATAAGGGACTGCCGATTTCCCTGGCCAGAGATGTCTCCAGTTGCTCGACCAACTTCTTGGTTTTGGCGTAGGAGGGATGGGCTGTACCAATCCCTGCAAGGGAGCGTCGCGCCAGTGTCAATTGGCTGACCAAGCCTTCGATCTTCGGGTCGCCGCGCAGAGACTCGGGGATCGTCTCCTCGATGATTGGAGGATTCTGAAAGCTGACAGCGACTTTTGAATTGCTTCCAATCAAAAAGGCAATCAGCAGAAGTCCGAATCGCCACTGTCGTAATTCGAATGTGGTACGCGGCAGAATTTGCATGGTTTCACCATCATTCGCGGGTCCAAAATGGGGGAACTCCTATCCAAACTCTTGGAGTGGACAGTTGGAAGCCAACTTGGCTGGGGTCCCGTGCTGAGTTCTATTAGTTGCTGAGTGTCTTATCATAGACCAATTGCGTTGGTTCGTCTAAAGTCCGGAACTCCCTGCAACACCGAGCACGCCCGAGCATGCAAGTTGCCGCCGGGAAGCCCACCGGATCCGGTTGCTTTGAAGGGTACAACGCAGCGAACTGGAGCGATTCAGTTATCCAACGGTAGCTGGACTTTACACCAAGTAGATACAGCGTTTCGCCGTCGGTGAGAGATAGAGGAATAGAGGAGTCGTCATGGGCTGGTTCGATCGCTGGACGCGAGAAGGTCGTCGTCGTCGAATCGTCGCCAATCCAACTCCCCTTCGCTGGGACAGCATTTTGGAGGAGACTTTCTGGCACTGGCCCCTCCTGAGTTTTGACCAGCAAAGGAGGTTGCTTGGGTTGGTCTCGATCTTCCTAAGCGAGAAAGAACTGGTGGTCCCGGATGGCTGGGAGAGAGAACCTGCGGAAGTCACCACGGCCGCTGCAGCTTGCCTGATGCTTCTAGGGTTTGAGGATTGGTACTGTTTTGATCGCGTTCGCACGGTGGTACTGCGAGAAGGAAGCTTCCGATACCGGATCGGCCGAGCCTCAGGAGTGCAGGAGGATGTCCCGGTGGCTGGCGTCTATCAACGAGGTGTTCCCATCGCTTTGTCTCTTGAGGATGTGCTCGAGGACTGCACCTCAGCCCACCGAGGCCGCAACGTCGTGATCCACGAATTCGCCCATCATATCGACGACTTGGATGGCGCCCTGGATGGATCGCCCCCCTTCGACCATCGCGCTGACGCAGCGCGATGGAAAGCCCTCTGCGAAGAGGAACGCCGAGCACTTGAGGAGGCAGAAAGGCTGGGACTGCCCACCTTTCTGGATCCCTATGGCGCCCAGGATTCGATGGAGTTCTTTTCGGTCAGCTGCGAGTCATTTTTCTGCGATCCGATGGGTCTGGCCGAATACCATCCGGAATTGTTTGATCTACTGCAACTGGTCTTCCGCATCGACCCTCGCAGGTGGTGGAAATCTTCATGAAGCATTCGAGTAGCTTTTTCATCATGGCGAGATTCCTTTCGGCCACAGAACCGTGCCACCGAACCGTGCGACAGAGGGTGTGGAGGAGGAAGTGGCAAATTGTCGAGCGGTTCGCTTGCCGGGGTACCTGACAAGCTTTGCCAATTTCTTCCGAATGCCAATTTCTTCCGAATCAATGCGGATTGGAACCGCCCCTCAAACTACCTCTACGGATCGCCCACTCCAATCAGGCAACCCAGCAAATCCTCTACCAAGTCGATTGGATCTATGCGGTAGTCCAAGGGTAAACGAGGAGGGGAGATATTTCCTTTGGACTTTCCTTTAGTCAACCCATCTGACAGCGGGCCGGACAAGCCGAACGATCGATGAGGCGATGGCAACATGGAACACCATTCCGGTGAAATCGATCGCGAAATGCTTGTAGCTCCCATTGGGATCTGAGTCAGGTCCAACAATCCGCTGGTAGGAACTCCGAATGATGCATAGCGCTACGAGCGTCCATAGAGCCATGGTGGCGACAAGAGAGAAAGCATAGGCCCATCGCCTTTTCTTGGCTGCAAATCTCGGCACAAGAATTAGGTGGTTGCAGTAGGAAGCCGAAGCAAAGGCGAATACCAAGCTGCTTGTCACGATGACTGCCAGGCCGGAGGTGGGATGATATCGACCGGTCATTGTGAGCCAGAATCCCCATGCCAGCAGCCAACCCAGCATGGATGCTGCCATCCACCATCTATTCCGAAGCATGAAGTCTTCTTTCGAAAGCTATAGATCCCATCCGGCACGGTAGAATTTACCTAGCAGCCTGTTGGCCGCCTCCGTCCCCGCCACTGGTCCACCGGCTTCCAGGGGGAGAACTTCGGTCACTTGGCCTGCGGAGGGATCGTACACGATCTCCTGTCCCGTACGAAATGCGATATTGCCTAATAGCACACACTCGGTGAAAGGCCCTGCATACTCGAAAGAACTGCTGGCTTTGCCCTGCCCTTTGGCGGCATCGATCCACTGACGATGGTGCCCTGGAGATGCTGCCAGACGCGGTGCCGGTGGCTTGAAGTCAGCAAACTTCTCTTGGGGAAGCAATTTCGGAAATCCATCGTGAGCGATCGCGATCTTTCCTTCTCGCCCGATGAACAGGGAGCCGTTGACCGGCAGTTGCGAAGCGATCTCTGGAGGGGGCGACGCATCGCCTTCATACCAAAAAAGATCGACGGCTGGCCACTCGCCTCGTGGACCAAAGCGAAAACGAGTCTGCATCTTGGAGGGAGCGGACCATCGATCGGCTGGAGGCCCCTCCGAACGAACCTGGACGGGGCCGGCAAGTTGCAGGCCCCAGAACGCAGGATCCATCAGATGAATTGCCATATCTCCGATCGCACCGCAGCCGTAATCCCACCAGCCTCGCCAGCGGAATGGAACATAAGCGGGGTGATAATCCCGCAACGCCGCGGGTCCCTGCCAAAGATCCCAGTCCAGGTGCGATGGAATAGCCGGCGTCTCGGAAGGTAAGGCGACTCCCTGGGGCCACCACTTGCCTGGCCGGTCGGTCATGATGTGAACCTGCGAAACAGGACCGATGACGCCATCCTGCAACCACTCGACTAGTCTTAGATAACCGGGGTGCTCGTGGTTCTGCGTCCCCATCTGGGTCGCCAGCTTTCGCTCGGCCGCCAGCTTGGCAACAAGGCGGGCTTCTTCGACTGTGTGGGTCAAAGGCTTCTCGCAATAGACATGCAAGCCACGACGCAAGGCTCGCACTGTCGCAGGAGCGTGATGATGGTCCGGAGTGGCGATGACGACGGCATCCAAGTCGACCTGATCCAGCAGCTGGCGATAGTCGGAGTACCTTTTCGCATCAGGGTATCTCGACCCCGCAGCATGCAACGCATTCTGGTCGACATCGCAAAGAGCGGCGATCGATTCCGAAGCGACGGCGTCCAGGTCCCCTGCACCTCGTCCTCCAACTCCAATCGCCCCAATTCTCAAACGCTCGTTGGCTCCCAAGATGCGGCGGTACGATGCGGCCGGTGCCGCCAGCGCGAGGGCCCCACTGCCGGCCAAGCCAATGACAACATCCCTTCGTTTCAGCATACCCGGCTCACTATGAAAAAAGTCATACGAATTCCAACTGAATCTTAGATCCACTCAAACCAATGCAGGGATCGGCACCTGCCTGAGGCCAGGGGGCATCCTATCACAGCACATGCAAGACCGACACAAAGATGGAAAGCGAAGCAGCGATGAGCCCACCCCCCTCGTTCGAAGGAGGCGAGCTTCCTGACACATGTCTTCAATCGACAGATTCTGACCAAAGAGCTAGGATAACAAAATTGAAAGAAGAAGAGTGTTCATTCGGCATCACCAACCAACGTCCTCTTGGACACCAGATATCGGAACCCGACGTGGACCGCTTGTTTGCAATGCATCAGCAATACGAAATGCATTGGTTGGGCTTGGTTCTCAGTGCAGAAAAATGCCACTCTGTCTCAGCGAAGTTGACGGGTCAGGCAACGCCATCCGCTTAGGGTTCGGAGGTACCAAAGAGTGTTGATTCGCAGCAGAGCTCCCTTGCGTCTAGGCTTGGCAGGAGGTGGAAGCGATGTTTCCCCTTTCAGCGAGACGTATGGCGGCTTCGTTCTGAATGCAACGATCTCCCTTTACGCGAGGGTAATGATCCAGACTTCGAGCGAGCAGATTGCATCGTTTCGATCGATCGACCAGGGCGAATTTGTGCAATGCGATTTGTCTGCCGCAGAACTGCACGACGGGGAAGTGAACTTGGCGAAAGGAGTCTTTCGCCGATTCGTCGATCAATACGGACCGGCTCCGTGTGGATTTGACCTGACCACCTGTGTCGACGCCCCTGCTGGTTCTGGACTTGGCACCTCCTCCACACTGGTCGTCGCACTGGTAGCTGCCTTTGCCGACCTGTTTGGTGTTGGAATGGGGGAATACGATATCGCGCAACTTGCATTTGATATCGAGCGACGGGATTTGAAGATGGCAGGTGGCAAACAGGATCAATATGCTGCTGCTTTCGGTGGCTTTAATTTCATGGAGTTTGGCCCAGGCGACCATGTCATCGTCAATCCACTCCGGCTGAGAAAAGAATTGATTTCGGAACTGGAAAGCAATCTTGTCCTCTTCTACACAGGTCGCAGCCGCGTTTCCGCGAAAATCATCGAGGTGCAGAGCAAGAACGTCAGCGGCGACCGCCCTCAAAGCCTAGCGGCGATGATGCAACTGAAGGACCAGGCGACCAAGATGAAGGCCGCTATCCTCAAGGGGAATCTGGATGAAGTAGGCGCATTGCTGGATTACGGCTGGAAGCTGAAGAAAAGCACCGCCGATGAAGTATCCAACACCTCCATCGACAAGTTGTACCAGGCCGCCTGTGATGCAGGCAGCATCGGAGGAAAGATATCCGGTGCTGGCGGGGGAGGCTTCATGATGTTCTATTGCCCCGGTACAACTCGGTATAGTGTCATTGAATCGCTCGAGAGCTTTGGTGGCGAATTTCGGAATTTTCAGTTCTCCAGAGAAGGTGTGACGACATGGAGAGCCTGACCTTCGACCGCTCGTTCATCGGGCAGCTGACCGAATCGATCGCAATGAAGAATGCGATGGCAGAAGATTCCAAGTTGGTTCACTTGGTCGACCAGATTTCACATGCCTGCGTCGATACGATTCTTGCGGGCGGCAAGATCCTGATCGCCGGCAATGGCGGCAGCGCTGCCGATGCCCAGCATTTCGCTGGCGAACTGGTCAGCCGCTTCTATTTCGATCGTCCTGGCTTACCGGGGATCGCCTTGACCACCGACACGTCGATTCTCTCTGCCATCGGAAATGATTACGGCTACGAACTCGCCTTTTCTCGCCAAGTGCAAGCTCTCGGAAGGCCAGGAGACCTCTTCGTCGGCATTTCCACCAGCGGCAACTCCCCGAATATCCTCGCGGCGCTAGATCAAGCTAGGCAGATGCAGATTCGCACCTTAGGAATGACGGGTAGAAGCGGAGGAAAAATGCTGGATCGATGCGATTGGTGCCTTCGCATTCCATCCGATTCGACCCCCCGTATCCAGGAAGGGCATGAAGTGGTGATGCATGCGATCTGCGCCTTTGTCGAACAGGCAATCTTCGGCAAGTCGCAGGGCTGAGATCTGGTAAGGAACCATCGATGCGCGTCCTGATTCTCGCTGGTGGATTCGGAACCCGGCTTGCCCATCTGGTAAAGGATGTCCCCAAGCCGATGGCTCCCATCGGTCAGACCCCCTTCATCGAACTGCTGATGGATCATCTGCAGGAGCGAGGGGCTTGCGAATTCGTTCTGCTGACCGGCCACATGTCCGATGTAATCGAGTCGTACTTCACGCGACACCCTCGCTACAAAGATCGGGTTGGCTTCTCTCGAGAGTCCTCACCCCTGGGTACCGGTGGTGCAGTTGCGATGGCGATGAGCGGCGCGCTTGACACCCCATCCATCGTCGTCAACGGCGACACCTTCCTGAATTGCGATCTCGAAGCTCTCTATCGTTTCCACATCCAATCGGGGCGCAGCGCCACACTGGCACTTCATTACCAGCAGGATGGTACCCGGTATGGCCAGGTCGCCTTGGAAGGGGATCGCATCGTCAGCTTCCTGGAAAAGAGCCAGGTTCAAGGCCCCGGTTTGATCAATGCCGGAGTCTATGTGCTTTCCCCCAACATCGTCGACGCCATACCCAAGGAGGTCCCTGTCTCCCTGGAAACAACTGTCTTCCCCCAACTGCTACAGAAGGGACAGTTGGGTGGCTATCCCTGTGGCGGCCGATTCATTGATATCGGCATCGAGTCGGATTACCGGCGAGCCCAGGTGGAACTGCCAAAATGGATCGCGGAGAAGCCTCGCCCCGCTCTTTTCCTCGACCGCGACGGCATCCTCGTCGAAGACACCTCCTACCTGAGACACGTCGAGGATATCCGCTTTCGGGAAGACGCTATTGATTTTATTCGACACTACCAGCAGCAGGGATACCTGCTGATCGTCTGCACCAATCAGGCAGGGATCGCCAAGGGGATCATCTCCCAAGAGCAGTACACTGCCGTCCACCAAGCCATCGTGGTAGGACTGCGGCAACGTGGAGTGGAACTGACCGACACCTTCATGTGCCCCGATCACCCTGAAGGAGTTCTCCCTGAATTCACCCGCGTTTCCTACGACCGCAAACCGTCGCCTGGGATGATTCTCAAAGCTGCCGAAAAGTATCTGATCGATCTCCCCAGAAGCTTCATGATTGGGGACAAGGTAACCGACCGTATCGATTTGCCAGGCCTTCGATCGTATCTGGTCCAGGGCACCTATCCGATCTCAGGAGAAGGTTGTTACAGCAGCTTCGCCGATCTTGCTAGGGAATTGCAGCGGCTTGACGGCTAGCCTGTTGAAATAGCCATCGTGACCATTTTGAACTTGGCCAAGCCCAGAGCAATGCGTTAAAAGGCTCGCAATACCCAAACCTTTGCCTACCTCTGCGGATCGTTTCCGCTCGATCACCCTACCCAGAGAAACCTTCCTCGGGCCTCTTCTCCTCCTTCGGCCCACATCCAATCAAGGCTTGCTCGCCTGTCGCATTGCTCCCGGAAGTCTCGATTTCCCATTCGACGCAAGGAGCAGCGTGGTTCAAACCCGGATCTCCAGCGACTGAAGGAGTTCGCCGACCTTTCTGGCAATCAAATCCCGGACCTCCCGAAACTGATCCGCAGGCATCTCGCGAGGATCGGGGATCTGCCACTCTTCCCGTCGGGACGCCTGAACGCGAGGGCATTCATCGCCACAGCCCATCGTCACCGCAACATCCACCGGTTGGTCATTGAATGCATCTAGCCCTTTCGATGCATGACTTGTCAGATCGTAGCCAAGCTCCTTCATCGCCTCGATCGCCTTCGGATTGATGCGGCCGCTAGGCCGCGATCCTGCACTGTACGCCTCTACCTTCACACCACCCAACATCCTTGCAAATGCTTCCGCCATCTGACTGCGGTTGGAATTCTCAACACAAACGAACAGGATCCTTTTCACGGCAACCACCTCCGTTTCCTTCATTAGATCACTCACAACACCCCGGACCACTGCACCCACCCAAGACTACCAAGGGAACGCCGCAG
Organism: Planctomycetaceae bacterium; assembly: GCA_040375295.1. Lineage (GTDB taxonomy): Bacteria > Planctomycetota > Planctomycetia > Pirellulales > Pirellulaceae > JBEISR01. The sequence continues at coordinate 198,529 of JBEISR010000001.1, read as the reverse complement.
CGATCGGGCGCCAAGCAACCCGTATGCTTGCTCGCCAGGCGAATCTCCATCTGGTCGTCGCGACACTCGATCGATGACAAGGTGTAGTGAGAGTAAACCTGATCTTCGTACTCGACCTCCACCGGGATGGCAACGGAATCAAAAAGAGGCATCGCTGACTGCAGGATGCGCAAGTACTTAGCGGTCTCCAGCCGATGCTGGGTATCGGTAGCGACCCACAACTGCAGCACGCAGGTCACTTGATGACGACGAACACCGCCGCAATCGATGAAGTCTTTTTGAACTCTAGCTACCTCCGTCAAATGGTAGTGAGGTGCAATGGCCTGTCCGTTTGGCAATCGCCAGCACACGGTTCCACCTGGAAACGATTGCAACGAAGCGACCAGTTGGTCCAGGGAGACGGAGGGTTGCTCTGTCTCTTTTAGCGATTCAGTCATGATGGATTTTCCTTCCTGAGGTCAAAAAGCAGATGACTCAACGCAACTCCAACACCTGCGCCAAGAAAAGGAGCGGTCCAATAGATCCAAAGCGATCCGGTTTGGCCAGCGAGTAATCCGGGAGCTAGGGATCGAGCGGGGTTCATCGACGCGCCCGAAATGGGTCCAGCAAAAATCGCCTCCAGCGCAATGACCGCCCCCACCGCCAACGCCATCGCATGCAGATCACCCGGCATCTCACAAGCGACCCCAAGGATCACCACCATCAGGATCGCCGTCAAAACCATTTCGAGAACAAAAGAAGGGAAGATGCCTCCTAAAGGAAGTGTCGCCCCCAAGCCAGCATGGCCAGGAAACAGAAACAAAACCAAGCCGCTCCCCAAAAAAGCTCCTGCACACTGACTGAACCAATAGGGAACTAGACGCCTCCCCTCCAGCCGCCCAGCAAGATAGAGCCCTAAGGAGACAGCAGGATTCAAATGAGCGCCCGAAACCTTGCCTAAAGTCATAACCATGGCAGTGACGATCAGCCCAAACGTCAATCCAATTCCCAGCGTAGGCACCGCTCCCTGCTGGAGATCGTTGATGACAATCGCCGAGGTTCCGGAAAAGACGAGAGCGAAGGTTCCAAAGCATTCGGCCACCATGTCTTGGCGGATTCCCCGATTCATTCTCTGCAACCCCCACGCACATTACTGCCTCGTGTAAGGGATGCTTCCATCAGGCAAACCGCCTTCTCCAGCAGCGACTGGACGCATAGATCAACCAACCGATAATGGACGTGAAGCCCATCGCGACGAGAAGCGACAATTCCCAGGTCGGCAAGCCTCTGCAGCTGGTTCGAAACGGCCTGCGGTTTCATCGCAACGGTCCGTGACAACTCATTGACGGAAAGTTCGTCGCTGCGGATCAATGCGTGCAATAGGCGAAGTCGCGTGCCACTGGCTAGCACCTTGAAGACGGCAGCTAGTGCCCCCGATTCCACCTGCGACAGCAAATCCCGCTGCGATATTGTCCCGGGCCTGCATCTTGTCTTCTGCATTCGTTCACTCCGCCAATTGCCGATCCTCGCAACCCGTTCCTTATTACACTATATCGTGTAATAAAATTCCAGACAGCACCTTGAACAAGAAAAGCCCCCGAAGCCTGTACCAAACTCCGCACCAGGCAACTCGCTACAGGATCCTTAAGTTTCAGCCCACCGACGATCGCAACGCGATCGATCGACAGGATCTCGGCCAGAACACGAAGCTAGGTTAAAATTCCCTATGGGCATTCGTCTTGCTTCAAGTAAAAGCCCTTCCTGCTACCAACTGCCCGCTCAAGCCGGAAACTTGATCGCTTCATGCTAGGGAGTCCAGTGACGGGTGCGGGCATATCGATTCCATTAGCCTGATGGTTAGCCCTTGCTATCTCGAAAAGCCCCTGACTCATTTGAAAAGCCAGCTACTAACTTCAAAAAGGCTAAGCAGATGAATCGATGGTCATTGGCTTTGACGATTGCCATCGGGTTCCTGCTGTCGGACCGAATGGTGTACAGCAGCATGCCCGGGCCGATGAATGTGGTACTGTTCCTGGTCGATGACCTGGGACAACGGGATCTGAGTTGCTACGGCAGCACCTTCCATGAAACCCCCAATCTGGATCGCCTAGCATCGCAAGGCAATCGGTTCACCGATGCCTATGCGGCTTGCCCCGTCTGCTCTCCGACGCGTGCCAGTTTGATGACCGGTCAGTGGCCGCAGCGATTGGGCATCACCGATTTCATCGGTGCACCACTTCTGCCCTCCGCATGGAAGAGGAACACTCGCTTACTCCCTGCTTCCTACCATGATCGTCTCCCCCTTGATTCGATCACCATCGCAGAAATGTTTCGCCAGGGAGGCTATGCCACCTTCTTCGCAGGCAAATGGCACTTAGGGCCTGAGGGATGGTGGCCCGAAAACCAAGGTTTTCAGCAGAACCTGGGGGGCACCGGACAAGGGGGGCCTTATGGCGGCAACAAATACTTTTCTCCCTATGAAAACCCAAGGCTTCCCGATGGTCCCGTTGGGGAGCATCTACCGGATCGATTGGCGACCGAGACGACAAAATTCATCGAAAGCCATCGCGACCAACCTTTCTTCGCCTGCTTTTCCTTCTACTCCGTCCACACGCCTCTGATGGCTCGTGCAGATCTGCAGAGGAAGTATGAGCAGAAGAGAGAGCGGCTAGGGTTGCAGGCAGCCTGGGGCGTGGAGGGGGAGCGGGAGGTGCGCCTGGTGCAGAACCACGCCATTTATGCTGCCATGGTGGAGGCGATGGACTCAGCGGTAGGCAAGGTCCTTGAGAAACTGGACGACCTGGGCATCGCAGACAGGACGCTGGTACTCTTCACCAGCGACAATGGGGGGCTTTCGACCAGCGAAGGCTGGCCCACCGCCAACGCCCCACTTCGCGCTGGCAAAGGATGGCTTTATGAAGGGGGTATCCGTGTTCCATTGCTGGTTCGCTGGCCAGGTGCTTCCACTGCGGGAAGATCCATCTCGTATCCTGTAGCGACTCCCGACCTTTTCCCGACGATGCTTCAGGCAGCAGGCATCCGACCCCCTTTAGAGCAACCCGTGGATGGAATCAGTCTGCTTCCAGCAATCCTTGGCCACCCGATGCCCGATCGCTCTCTCTTCTGGCACTATCCTCATTATGGAAACCAGGGTGGGGCACCGGGTGCAGCGATCCGCAAGGGGGACTGGAAGTTGATCCACTGGTACGAAGAAGACCGCGACGAACTCTTTCGGTTGAGTGATGACATCGGCGAAATGAACGATCTCGCTGACTCCCACGCCGACGTTCGACTGCAGCTGCGTGATGAACTAGCCCGATGGCAAAAGGACCTGTCGGTGGCCTACCCGACGGTCAACCCTGCCTTCGACCCCGATCGTCCCAGCGGTCGCTTTGCCAAGCGACCCTCCGCCCCTTAGCCGCCGGTTGAAAATGCCCTCCCGAGTCTTGTTCCAGAGAACTTCCACGATTCCCGGGATACGATCTGCCCCCTGGCTTTCAGTGGAAAGGCCTAGCCGGTGTGTTGCTTTGCCAACCAAATCTTCGTCCACCCAAAGCCGCTGGGAAGTCGACCGCTTGCTTTATCGATGCCGCCCCGTATGTTTCCGGAAGGGAAGATGGTAGATGCCGGAGACGCTGCAAGGCGCCGGCAATTCATCTGACGGCAGCACATACACCGGATGGCCGCGCCGAAGGCAATGCACCGCAGCGAAATTGGAAAGATCTTCGTCTCCCACGTGCGGCAGTTCATGGATCTGGATCGACTGAGTTGTCGGTTCGAAGTTGCCCCAAAGATGCTCTCCCTGCGCCAGGAAGAGACAGGACAATTGTCCCTGATAGGCCGCCGTGATGACGGTCTCTGGATCCGCGCTGGCCTTGCCGACGGAAGCTACCTGCCGGAAGATCTGAACCGCCCGATCGATTTTCTCTTTGCATACAGGCTCCACCATCGCCCAAGCTCGCTCACCCAGTACACCAGGAAGCACGCGGTCTGGGTTCCCCGAGATCCCCTGCCTTGCTAGGTGCGGGTAGGTGTTGACTTGACGATAGAGCGGTTGCAGGTAGTCGACCGATGCAAGGAAAAGCGGCAAGCGATTATTGGCCAGAATGGGTTGAAGCGCCTGGTCGATCTGCCGGAAGAAAAGGAGCAAATCGTCTTTCGCATCATCGATACCGACGCCGTGCCCCTCAAAGATAGCACACCAGCCACCGCTGGACGTAGGCCGAGTATGGTAAGTCAGCACCTCGTCTCGATCGTGAAACCTCAGCGCTTCCTCGATATTCCTAGGGAGACCCGGCGTTGGAATTTCGGTGATCTCCCCGGCCGTCCCCTCGAAAAGTCGCACCTGCTTCTGGCTGATGGCCAGAACGAGAAACTTGCTTTCCTCGTGAAGCAATGGAATCAGTGGCGTTACAACAAACAACTGCCCCACCTCCAACGACTCGTCCACCTCCTCCGACAACCAGTGGATTTTCTCAAAACCTGGCGAGAGAAAAACGGCCAGTCCATCCCCTGGCGACTCCCAGAAAGCATGGCCATCCAGTCGTCGCAGCAGCGGAGCCGTCAGGTCACGGGCACCGGGATAACGAAAGCCATTGGTGATCAAGCGGCGTTCCGCACGGTGCAACAAGTTCCGCAACCGGATCGGATCCTCCCGCGACCCGCTTCGGTGGGTTGGCATGTAGATCGATATACACGGACCATTTCGTTCCTCAAGCAAGATATCCAGGTCACTCTTCCGAAGTGGCTCTATCATCCCCCATCCTTTCGTCATCTGATTCGTGATTGCGGTGATTGCGAAGTACGCGAACCGTGCTGGCCTGCGGTCCCTTTTCTCCCTCTTCCTCGAGAAAAGTGACTTCCGCCCCCACGTGTAGAGATTGGAACTGATTGTTCAGTACGGAATGTCGATGAAAGTAAACCTCCCTTCCATCGAAGGTTTCCAGGAAACCACAGTCCATGTCGGGAACCATTCGGCTCACGCGCCCCACTGGCTGGCCCAGGTGGCTTTTAACATGGCCGCGCCGCCGCCGCACATAATCCTCCAACTGGCGGATTGTCAGATCGAAAGCTTCGCCAATGGCAGCGTGAACTTCTCCATGCTCCCAGTGCATACTGGGTTCGCGTGTGACGGAGATCGTCTTGCCTGGAAGCGTCACATCGATGCGGACTTTGTAGAGGGTCTGATGGATGTGGTGCTTGGCCACCGGCTCTAGCATCACCCGGCATCGAATGATATCGGACGCGAACTGATCAAGCCGTTCGGCCTTCTGGCGAATGCGGGAGTCCATCGCGTCGGTATACTCGAGATCTTTGATCGCGATCTGTAGTGGAATTTGCATACTCATCTCTCCGGTGGTCCGCATCTTGTCACCAGACATCTTCAGGAAAGGACGGGTACGGTGGATCTGCGATATCGCTCCAAGATCTGAAGCGCCGCTGCGTCATCGACAGGAGCAAAAGCGTCGTAGAACTGTCCAACCGCATGAAATGACTCTGGCTGGTGCAAACAGAAGAGCTCATCGCACCAGTGCCTTGCTATCTGCAGAGCTTCCTCAGATGCCACCGGTACAGCGGCTATCAACTCCCTAGGCCCTCGGATGCGCATCGCCTTCAATGCGGCAACCAAGGTAGCTCCGGTGGCTACCCCATCATCCACTACAACCACAGAACGATCGGCGACTGCAATCTGAGGGCACGTGCGGCGAAACCACTCCACCCGCTGCTGCACCATCGCCAACTCCGACTTTCGGACCTGATCCAGGTAGGATCTTCGCCAAGATTCACTCCAGTCGGCACCCAAAAGCAGATGTTCCTGGGCCTCCTCAGCAACCGCCCCGATCGCTAGTTCTTTATGCCATGGGGCAGGCAGTTTTCTGGCGATGACAACGTCCAGTTGGGCGTGGAGAATCTCGGCGAATGCGGCGGCAACCTGTAGGCCACCCCGCGGTATTCCGGCAACTACAGGAGCCGTCAAATGACGCCCCTCAAGAAGCACAGCCAACTGACTTCCTGCATCGGTCCGATCGCGAAATATCATCGCTTCCACTCGCCTCCTTCCCACACATCCTCAGACAGTTCAAGACACACCGGATGAAGCCCCTTCCAGATGAAGGGTGAACCAGTCGCGGGACAACTGACCGACCTTCTGAAGCATCCCCGGCTCCTCAAAGAGATGATTGGCTCCTGGCAGGAGTGCCAGTTGCGTGCAGCAGCGCAGCGACCAAATCGCCTGCTCATTGAGGTCGATGACCATATGGTCTTTACCACCGACAATCAGCAGCGTGGGTGATCGGACATCCGGCAGATGCTCACTGGCCAGATCGGGACGACCTCCCCGTGTCACGACTGCCTGTATCCTGTCGGCAAGTCGCGCTGCGGCAACCAGGGCGGCTCCCGCGCCAAGACTGGCACCGAAGTAACCAACCCCGAACGATCGCGTGAGAGGCTCTCGGCAGGCCCACTGCGTCACCAACTGCAGACGATCTGCCAGCAGCTCGACATTGAATAACTTGGATCGGTCGCCGGCCTCCTGATCGTCCAGGAGATCGACCACCAACGTCGCGAAGCCTCCCTCCTCAAGCACTCGGGCCACATACTGATTTCGGATGTTCCATCGTGTTCCGCTGCGACCGTGCGAGAAGATCACCAAGCCCCTAGGATGCTCTGGTATGGTCAGCACACCGTGTATCTGCTGCTGACCTGGACCTATCGTGACATCATGCTCCGCCTTGCGGATCGCACGCATGACGCTTCCTTCCTGCCTGTGAACACCCATCGTCGCTCCTCGTTGCAATGCAACGCCTGAATTCCGGTTCCTTGGAGGTAGGAAACAATCCCACCTTTTCGCCTCAGAGTGAGCCCAAAAACGTCCGGGACCAAGAGATGCGGCGACCAGTCCGATGGCCGGCATCCATGACCTCCCTGCCGCTCGGCCCGGCCCATCCACTCTGAGTTCACCCGCCAGTAACAGCGATTTTTTTGCCGATCCCTTCCTTCGTTTTGGGAAGCGTCACGGTAAGCACCCCATTGCGATAGACGGCCTGCACTTTCTCGCGATCGACTCCATCTGGAATCACGAGGGTTTCATAGCACTCACACTCTTCCGTGCTTTCCGATTCCTCTCCCGTCTCCTTCGACTTGCGACACGCATGAATCGTCAATCGGTTGTGATTGATCCGAAGATCAAAATCCTCCAGCTCAAATCCCGGCGCTTCAGCTCGCACCAGTATGCGATCGGGTTGCTCATCCACCTCCATTCCCCACGTCCAGTTCCCGTTGGTGGCCGCACCGTCTCCCGGCCACCGGCTCAAGGTACCCAGCATCGCCTCGAAATCCTCCTGCATCCTTCGCATCAAAGCTGGCATGCTACGAGGGAACTCGCTGATCCCCACGCCGCCCCTCGCTTCGCTTTTCCGGCCTCGCAATGGAATTAGCCCTGCCATTTCCCTTCTCCTTCGATGAATCTTTCCGAAATCTCAACTGCCGAACGCTCGATGTCGTCTTCGTCACCGCCCGCTTAGAAACAGTGATTTTGTATTTCACTGGCGATCAGTTCCTTGAGTCGCTGGACGTTCCGTAATTCCTGTGTCTTGAGATCGGCCCAAAAATGTCTTAGCTCATCGCGCCATTCGGCATTGGCCAGGTATTGGTCATAGCGCCACAAGTTATCCAGTCGACGACTTAGCTCGTGAATCAGATCATGGTCGTGATCCGCACAGCCACAGGTTTCACCCAGATGCGACAGTTCCTTCTCAGCAGCCAGCGCCATCTTCCAAGCTCCTTCCACTTCCTAAAAACTCTTCACCCTGCTTCGCCACGGAATCGCTTTAGCGAGAATGCCCAAGCAAGGAGACAGACAGAATCACCAGTTCCATCGTTCACCGCGAGGCGAGAATCTCCAATCGGGAGACTCTTGAAAAGCGTGTGGTGCGTTCTCCCAACCACCTGCACTTCGCTGTACGCGGCCCATCTGAGAGCTTGTGCCAAGAGATCCAGTAGCGGAACAATCGCTATCGAAAAGTCGATTCACGAGATAGCAACCAAAGGGCTGTGACTTGGATCCACAGCGTCTTGATGGTTGCTTGCCAAAAGCAAATACAAGGTCGATTGCGCGACCAGGGACCACGACGAAATCCGTCAGGAGACAACGATCCCGATCTTCCGTTGGTTCGGTCCACTACACGAAGATCATCCGCCCCAGTTTCGACCGGCCGGCAAGATGGAGTCGCCAGGAGCAGTGCTGCGCCGACTCACAGAATCACAGAGACTGTCCAAAAGAATCGCCCTGATGATCTATTCCATAAAGTATCAGTCGTCGCGCCAAGATTCTTCCTGTACCAACCTTGATCTCTTGGCCGAATCTCAATGAGACGACTTCATCGGCCTTGCCACTGCGATGCGAAGCCAACCCGGAGATTGCAGGAAGGCCAATCATTTGCCTGGCGAAATGGAGGCGATACACCGACAGACAGTTAACACCGCTGCGTTGGTAAACATTAGGGGAAACGAACACAACACAGTGATCTGCTTCGCTTTCCTCCGCCCCCCAAGTCGATACGGACGGAGCGGAGTCTGCATCCCACATTCGTTCAGAGGAACTGCACGTATTCAGGGGGCCTGCAAGCCGAAAAGCACTACACTCCGTGGCGACCCAAAGATCGGATCACTCGACCGATTCTATGTCCTGATCGATGCAAAGAGGGTCGGAATCGATCGCATGAGTTTCGTCCCAGCTCATGCAAAGCGTCGACACCTTCCGCACCGTCAACCATTCTCCAAAAACCATTGGATCGCTTTGCTGTTGAGCTCCCCGGAGTTGCGCGCACCGATCTTCCGTTTGATGTTCTCACGGTGCGAGTCGATGGTGTGCCGACTGAGATGCAGTTTGCTGGCGATCACTCCCGTGGTCAGCCCTTGACCGATCATGCGAAAGACTTCCAGTTCCCTGTTGGAAAGCAACTCGGTCGTCTCCCTAGTCTCTCCACTTCCTTCCAGCGCCTGTGCGATCAAACGCCTAGACAACTGAAAACTGACGAACCGCTCTCCGCGGAGCACCGTACGGACCGCTTCCAGGAGTCGCGTTTGGGATTCCTGCTTGTTCAGATATCCAGAAGCACCTGCCCTCAGGACGCGTTCGCCATAGAAATTCTCCTGAAATGCAGAGATCGCCAACATCTTGATCTTGGGATGCCGATTCTTAACCTGCTTGATCACTTCAATTCCATTTCCGCTTCGCAGCGAAATGTCGATCAGCATCAGGTCGGGCTGCATCTTCTCGACCAGCTCCAACGCCTCGTGCTCCGTCTCCACCTCCCCACAGACTTCGAAATCGGGTTGTGTAGCAAGATTCAGCGAAAGCCCTTGTCGCACCAATGGGTGATCGTCGACGATTAGAATTCTGGTCTGTTTCATTCCAATGCTCCATCTGGATTCGTGGGAGGAAAAGTCGGTATCGATGCTTTGATTTCGTCGCAGTTTTCTTCGGACACATGATGGGCGGCTGGAAGACGCATCGAATGATGGTCCCGCCCCCCGGTATCGGCTCAATCTGAAATACCCCGTTCATCAACTGAACTCGGTACTCCATGGTTCGCAGCCCCACCCCGTCTCCATTAGCGGACGGATGGAAACCGTTCCCATTGTCGCTTACTTCCAATCGAACGTGGTCCTGGAGCGCCTGCAGCAACACCTTAATCCGGCTTGCCTTGCCATGGCGAATGGCATTGTTGATCGCTTCCTGTGCGATCCGATAGAGATGACTTGCCGCGGTATCGTCGGAAATGCGAACTTGTCCACCCCCGACAAACTCGAAGGAAATCTCTGGACCTACCGTTTCGGTCAGCTTCTTGAGTGCTTCTGGCAAATCATCAGCTCGCACCGGACTGGCAAGAATTCCATTGGCTAGAGCCTGAACATGCTTCTGGGCTTCGGCAAGCCCTTCGGTCAGCTTCTGCGAGATGGCGTGCAGCTTGTCAAGTAGCGGCGTTTCCCTGGTGGTCGATGGCGTGGAGGGAACAGCGGCCATCTGGTCTTCACCGCTGCCAATCTGATCGATGGCGTGGTTTACTGCAGATGCAAAAAGGGCGAGCCCCGTCAATTCCTGCTGAATCCCATCGTGCAGTTCCTGTCCAATCCTTCGCTGCTCGTCCGTCGCGGCGCGGAGCACCCGTCGCTGCAACTCCCTGCGTTCGGTAAGGTCTCGAATGAAAACGGCACACCGTTCGTCCTCAGCGATGCCTACCAGGGAAATCTCGGCTGGGAACTGCCTTCCATCGCATCGCATCAACATTGCTTCTTGCACACCCCCATTCCGTCGCAAGGCCACCTTCTGGAGGTAGCGGCGAAAGGACTGCCCGACCGAACTGCGAACACTGCTGGGGATCAGTCCTGCGGCACTTTTCCCGACCAGTTCCTGACCGGCGCAACCGAACATCGCCTCGCCCCCGGGATTGATCGCAAAAATACGCTCCTCCCGATCGAGAACCAGGATGGCATCCGAGGCGGCCTTCAGAATCGCCTGTAGCATCGCATCTCGATCCCGAAGTTCCCGTTCGATCTGCTTTCGCGCGGTGACGTCATGCACCACCATGACACAGCCTTTTACCGCTTGTTGGGCATCGAGAATCGGATTAGCACTAAAGCAGCCAATCCATGTTTCGGCACGATCGGTTCGGTGGATCGCGTACTCCATCTCCTTGATCCGCTCTCCTCGGAGCGCCCGGTGAACCACTCCCTCCTCCATGCCGACCGGCTCCCCCTGAAGCATAGTTAAGCGAAACGTCGAATCATAATTTTTCAGTTTTGCGAACACTTCCAGACGGCTTGAAAATCGGTGAAAGTCAATAAAAGCCTGATTGAACTCCAGTGGATTGCCCTGCTCATCGGTGATCAGCACTGCATCGCTCATGCATTCTATGGCAGCCCTCAGCTTGCCTTGGCTTTCCAATGCTGCCCATTCCGATTGCCTTGGCGAAGTGATGTTGAAACAGAATCCCAGCCACTCCTGAATGACACCTTCATCGTTTCGAATCGGGACTGCATGGACCGATGACCAGTGCCACTGCTGATCGCGCCCGCGCAGGCGATGCTCATTGGCAAATGGAACTCCCTGTTTGACTGATGAATTCCATTTCGTGACTGCAGAAGCCAAGTCGTCAGGATGAACCATCTTTGTCCAACTATCGCCCAGCAACTCCTCGGCGGACTGGCCGTTGTAGGCGATCCAGCCCTGCGGCGGAAACTCCTGCTGGCCCGATGCCGAACAGTTCCATGTCACTGCCCCCAAGGCACTGACAAGCAATCGAAAACGCTTCTCGTGACTTTGCTCGCACCCACGCAGTCGCTCCAAGGCGATTCCAGATGCCATCTGACGAACCATCAGGCAAATCCAAGAAAGGTCGGTGGGATCTGGACTCCAGGTCGAACTGCTGCAAACCGCGAGAGCGCCCAGCACTTTCCCTTCTGCGACCGTCAAAGGGATAGCCAAATGGCTTTGGTCGCATGGCGGGTCCGTTGATTGCGGGCAGCAAGCACCGCCACCGGCCACTGCACCTCCACCATTGCCAATGAAAACGACTTCCCCTTTTTCGATCGCAAGATCCACTGCAGCTGGTGGTTCCGAGACCATTTCGCGAACGGTCGACTCCTCCTGCTGGGCTCGCAACTGCTTTTCCAAAAACAATTGTTTTTCCGAAGATTCTCGGAGATACAAACGGACCGATTCGGCTTCGGTGATTCGCAAGATCTGTCCCAGAAGGGCATCCACCCATTCCCGGATAGCCGAGTCACCGGATTGCGGCGGAACCAGTTCCTCCACCCACCGAAGTCGCAGTCGGTTTTCCTCCAAATACCGTGACGCCCGTGATGCTTGCGTGGCGACCTGAAATACATCGGCCAGTGCAGAAAGCCAACGCACGTCCCCGAGATGGAATGGCGTGTGATTGCTTTGGCGGATCACCCAAAGTGCACCCGATTCTCGACCTTCCCAGAGGAACGGAATGGCCAGAGCTTCATGGAGGGAAATCGGAATCTTGTTGGAGAAAAAGTCGGTGCGTCCATTCCCGAAGAACAACTGGGGTTCTTTCTTTTCTAATACCAGACTGCTCGGACATTCTTCAGGTTGCATCCAGTCCTTTTCCTGTCCGGCAAGAGACCCGACTCCAAAGCTCCATCGATATCGAATCCTCCCCTTAGTCGACTCTTGGGTTAGGATCCCCACCAACTCGGCGACGCATTCTTTCGCGGCTCGATCGAGCAACTCCCGGCAAGCGGTGTCGGGAACCTCAATGAAGGAACGCAGCAGGCTGAACGACAGTTGCTCGATCGACTCGCAGCGAGCGTCGGCAGGCCGTTTCTCAAGGCGCTCCGTGCAACAGAGTTGCGCGAAAAAAGCCCTCCGATCGTCGCCCTGATGTTGGTCGACGCGCATGGAATTTCCTGTTCTGCGATGTGATTCAATGCAACTCGCACCAGTTCACTTGCCATGCGAGCCCCGTCTATTGTGACAACTTGCGGGATGGCGGGTGGGATGCTCAGGGTTCCATCGGTTGGACTTTCATAGAAATGTAATCCGATTGGGCATCTTTAGAATATGGAGGAATCCCCTATTCCGTTTTGAGAACTCCATGATTTGCTGCGTGAGCGGCACACGATCGACTCCCAAGCTGCTGTCTCTGGTGCACGACACCATACTCCATTTCAAGTTCCACTCGATTGGTTCCCCGATGCGTCTCCGCATAATTCCGTAGGTCGTGGATCGACAGGGACGAGGAGCCCAAGGGCGACATGGAGAGGTCTTACGATCTGCAGGGGCTGAGCACTGGAGGAAGGAAAAGGGAATGCATCATGAGAATCATGATCGCCGATCGGGACTGGGATCTCTTGGATGGCCTGCGCGAGACGCTTGGGGATCGCGGGCACGAAACACAGATCGCGACCGGTGGACTGGAGTGTCTTTCGCAGTTGCGCGATGCACCCCCGGACATGCTGGCTTTAGGGGATGGGCTTTTATGGGGTGGTGGTGAGGGGGTGCTTGCCGTGATGGCACAGGATGAGCAACTGCAGGAGATTCCTGTGCTGCTCCTTTTGGAACACGGGAAGCTATGTGATTTCGTCCGCCATCCTTTGGTGGTTTCAGTGATTCGATATCCGGCGCCGCTACACGAACTGGCCAGGCAATTCGCACTCCTGGCGCTCCTGTGCGACACCAGTTCCTTTGTCGATCGGGGAGTAGAGAATCCCGAAGACCGCCAATGGATATCAGAAGCCAACTCAGCGTCCAGTTGGTAACCAGGTCACGGAACGAAAGCTGCCAACCGCTTTACGGGGCTCTTTGATCTGGAGTCCCTGCCTCAAGGAATCATCGCGAGGGCGACTCGCTGTTCAGATCCATTCCCCACTGGGGATGGAATCGAAGACGGATGCTTGTGTTTTTCGACCTGCATCCAGATTGGCCGAAGGGGATCGGGCAATCGGGATCGGGCGCACGGGCGTTGGTTCGACTGCAGTTTGCCGTCGGCTTATGGCGGAAATAGGTAGTGCAATTTTCATCTACTCACATGTTTTCGAGAAAGGGACCGCAGCAATGAAGAATGACAGTGAACTGAAACGGGACTTGGAGAACGAGCTGATGTGGGAGCCAAGCGTTACGGAAGCTCACATCGGTGTCAGCGTCAGCAACGGTGTGGTGACATTGAGCGGCCATGTGCCTTCTTATTATGAGAAATGCTGCGCGGACCGAGCGGCCAAGCGGGTCTATGGAGTCAAAGCGATCGTCGACCAGATCGATGTCAAGCTTCCCGGCAGTGCCACGCGCACCGACGAAGATGTCGCGAAAGCCTGCTTGCAGGCCATCTCCCAGAATTACTCCGTGCCGGAAAACAAGGTAAAGCTGCTTGTGCGAGATGGCTGGGTCACGCTCGACGGGGAGGTCGAGTGGCAGTACCAGAAGGAGGCTGCTCTGCATGCAATCCGCCACCTGATTGGTGTTCGCGGCGTCAGCAACAACGTAACAATCAAGGCCCACATATCACCTCGCGATGTGCGCAACCGGATCGTTGCCGCCTTCCATCGGAACGCCGATATCGACGCCCGCCGCATCGACGTCGAAGCGAACGACAGCAAGGTGATTCTTCGCGGCAGCGTTCGATCGTGGACAGAGAAAGAAGAGGCGCAACAGGCAGCCTGGGCCGCCCCCGGTGTTACCGCTGTGGAGAACCAACTGTCGGTGAATCCATAAACGGAAGCGTTGAGTCGGCTTCAGGGAAACACCCTGAAGGCCAACCAATAGCTGGGTGAAATGAGCGGAACGCATAGGGCAATAGGAGATCGTGATGCCGGGGGATCCATCACCACTGGAAGACAACGCTCCCGATGGAGGGAACCCCTCGTATCCATCACCGATGCGCTGGATGGATGTCGCCAAGCCCCATGTTCGCTTTTCTGATGCGGTATCCGCAGATGGGCTAGAGGAATCCGGCGATCAGCCGGCTGCAGGTAAAGGGGAACGCGCCGCTCCTTTCCGCAAGTGGCACGGGCGCACAAGAAGGGCCTTAAGGCCGATCTGATCGGCTGGCCTGGAGAGTTTTCCAATAGGGGCATGGAGCAGGAAGTGGGCCCCTCAAACGCAACGACTCGGAAGCCGATGAGTGATCGCTTCCTGGCGAGGAAGCGTCTTTGAGAAAGCAAGCAGATAGAGAGGAGGTCAGCATCGACTGCTTGCGCGGGCATCGCCCCGCGAAGACGCCGGTAATTCCAAACGTTGCACGCCGCGGAACTTGCGGTCCGCGTGGGTAGAACTAGGCCGCCAGCCGGGAGGGACTGGTTTCCTGGAAGACGATCATGATCGGCTTGTCCAATTGAAATTTCAAGGAACGAACAGGAGAGTAACAATGCGTTATGTGATACGGGATCGCGCTGCTAATACTGCGGTCCACACCTTCTATCTGGTGCTGATCCTCTTTCTGCTGACAGCCATGAAAACACCGGTTCAAGGTGCCGTATTGGTTGACCATAAAGAGTACAGCGTCACCCACTTCTTCGAATTCGCACCGGCTCAGTCGGTCGTACCTACGGTGACTGTGCAGCACTTCCAGCATGGCTGGGTGCATGACCCTGGCCTTCGATACGAAGTCAATCCGGCTGTCCAGCCTTCCGGATTCAATAACGACGGGCTGAATTTTCAGAGTGCAACGGGGAATGTGGTCAACGTTCCACGCGGAGGCGGTGCGCCCGTCACGGTCAACCAAGGGTCGGTCTCGATCGGATCCGATGGGATCAACTTTCCCCCCCGGCTCCATTTACTCGGTCTACGTTCCAACCCCGACCAATGATGCCTATGCGGGTTCACGATTCGGACTGGATGACTTCAGTACCGGAAGTCCCTTGCGAGGTACCATGCAGGCCGAAGGCTGGATCAACGCCAAGCAAGATACGATCACCGGCAGCCCGAATCCTTCGGAAGCCTATGCATTCAGTTCGACCAAAATGGATATCGCCGGTGGAGAAGAACTTCGCAGTGGACAGATTCTCTGGGCACCTCAGATCATCACGCCAGCAGTGGTAGGTGGTATTGGGGGGACTTGGGAGAACTGGCGGTATGGACGCGATCCGATCAATTTCAGCATCCTCGATACGGTCACCGGGGACCTGCTGGAAGAAACACTGCTCGATATCACCTTCGATATCCGTGGTGACGGTTCGTTTGACTGGGAGAGCCTGTCGGGACTCTTCTCGATGGACATCGAGGAAGGTTATTTCTCTATCGACATCTCCAGCCCCTACACCACGCAACAAGGGTCCTTGTACATCGGCGTCGACGGAGGGCTGGTAACCACGTCGACGGACAGCGGGATGTTTGATGGTCTCCTTCCTGCGTTGGGAACACCGGGGAACTTTGGTCTCCTACTTCCCTACTTCGTTCTGGACTACGACTTCGGCAACTTCAATGGTCATGACCTGGAGATCGTCGCCAGTTTCAGTGGCAGCGGCGCTGCCCTGGCGGGGGTTCCCGAACCAGGAACGATCCTCGTCGTCTCCTCAGGCATGCTGGGAATGATGCTCCGTCGCCGTCGCGCCCAGAAGCTGGCAGCCAGCCAGGTCTGACGCGGTTCAAGAAAGTTATTCAATGATTCCAGGCTGCGGTGGCTTCCGTTTTCTGCCGCCGCAGCCTTGCTGACTTTAGAGAGCAGCCCAACCTTTCAGTCAATCCGACAATTCTATGGGTTTCTTGGCTACAAATCGCTGCTGCTATCCAAGGTTGCCAAAAGACCAGTGCAACCTGATTCCAGTGTTACAGTTCTTCCCCCTCGAGACTTCTTGCATCAACTTGCAGCTCCCTTCCTAGCTCGCGCGAAGCCGCAAAGGCACGAAGCGATAGATAGCCCAGTCCCCTTCTCGATTCCTGCTTGGACATCGCGTCAACTTCTACTGTGGGCGGTATCCTTTCGTTGCCAATCGAATCGACTGGGTCGAATGGCCCATGGAACGGGGCGTCGTGTGCTGAAGAACGATCCGCCTTTTGTCGTCCTTCGCGTCTTGGAGTCTTCGCAGGAGACCAACCGACTACCAGTCCCGATCGAAGAGGCCATCAGGCGGTGAAAACTTCCCCGCCTCGTAGCCAAGCGACAAGCTTTCCCTTGGCTGTCTTGGATCACCGCCCACAAGAATCCCAGATGGACCGAACATTCCGCCGGCTGATACCTTCGCCTCCCAGCGCAATCCTGCAACTCCCTTCGGCTAGGTTTTGATTGCCGAATAGCGCGACCTTCTCACGATGGGATGGGGCGATCGTTCTGCAATAAAAAAAGGGAAGCCGTTGAGCAGCTTCCCCGCGTAGGATGGACGTCTTGGCTCGCAACGGTCATGTCGCTCCTAGGGCCGCCTCTAGTTTCGATCGGGGGGGCATACCAACAAATCGCTCCACCACCTCCCCGTTGCGGAAGATCATCAGGGTAGGGATGCTTTGGATGCCGTAGGCAGTCGCAACTTCCGGATTGTCATCAACGTTGACTTTGCCCACCAGCACCGACCCGGCATGAGCGACTGCCAATTCGTCGATCAGCGGCGCGATCTGCCGGCAAGGGCCACACCAGGGAGCCCAGAAATCGACCAACACCGGTTGATTCGACTCCAGCACCAAGTTCCTGAAATTCGCATCGGTCAATTCTGCAGCTTTCCCCATCTCCCCGTCCCTTCGAAAACGTGTTGCCTGGAACCTGTATTTCCAACCAGAGGATTGTAGAGCCGACAGATGGACTGTCAAATCGGCACCTTCTATCCACCCGACGAAGCGTGCATTTTTCGTGCCAACATGCCCCCGGGGACCACTCCTTCCGGGTCGTGGCCGCGCCTCCAAATGCCGGATCAACCAACCCAAATGCGCCGGTTGAAAACAAACCATTCCAGGGCAAGAAGAGCCAGCGCCAGAAGCAACAGGGGACGCCACAACTCGCGACGGCCCCATAGCGTGCTGACCGCTTCTGGGATCGTCTCCTCGCCCAGAGAGAGTTCCCGCTGAGGCTTGAGGCTGCTTTCCTTCTGCGAAAAAAGATTCACCGTGAATCGCTCCAGCGGCTGTGTCTGGCCTTCGGCAAAGACTTCGTAGGGTCCGATCCGTTCGGTCTGGGAAAAGACGATCGATTGCTGATCCCCTCGATCCTGCAGGATCCGTTTTCCGTCGGGAGCGACAATCTCCAGCTTCGGATATTTGCGATTCATCGTCAGCGCGATGCTCTCTCCCGGTGGAACGCTGCGGGCATGACTGAGCGACACTCCGCCGCCAAGAAACTCCACCGACGAAAAGAGAAACAGCGGGAAACTTCGCTTGATCAACCAGTCAGTGTTGACGGTCGGTGGCGATTGCCGATGGTCGATCAAAGGAAACCCAACCACCGCATCTTGGAACGGCCCTCGGGGTGCCACGGCGATCAACGGCCCCAGATCGGACTGCAACAACGTGGTGGCCGATTCCGGGGGGACCAACGGCTGGCCTTCGACGATCCGGATCGATCCCAACTCCAAGTACTGCATCATGGGGTGCTCACGATCCCAGTCCAGAACCAGCAACGGGCCTTGAGGCTCCTGCAGCTTCCATCCATCACCCGGGGGCTGGATGCCGAACCAGAGGGTATTGCACGGAGGGACTTCCTTCGGCACGCACTGATCGAAAATCGCTAAGTCGAACTCGCCCGCCTCCAGCAGGGCGCGGTACTCCTCTCCATCGAGGAAGTTGGGGCTTTCGACTCGTACCTGCGCCAGCTTGGCGACCGAATCGGTTGCCAGGGCGGTCTCCAAGGCGTTGTTCCCGCGACTGACCAGAAGCAGATTGGTGCGGCGGACCGGACGGAGTGCTGCGTAGGCGGTATTATCGGCAGCCAGCGCATCCTCGCCATCGATCTGGAGCTTCAAGATACCTTCTTCGACATCATCCAGTCCAAACCGAACTCCCGATTCTTCTTCGGGGCTGAGCGTTACCGTCGCGGCGTCGAGCAATTGATCGTTGCGGTAGAGCGAAATCGTGCGAGAATCGGCCATCGGTCCGAACGCACCAAGTCGTGCGTATGCCTCAATTTCCTCAGGATGCTCTGGGTTCCGGTCGATCGAAAAAGAGAGGATCGCTGCGTTAGCGACTTCGTCGCGTCCGACTGGGGTGTAGTCAACAGTCAGGTAATCGAGCGGGACATCGGGAACGGCCGGGAAAGCCCCATCGGAAAGCAAAATCACCGTCGCCGGCATCGCCTCGGCTACCTGCACGTCGTTGACCCCTCCAAAACTGACTCGGCCTGGATTGGCCAGCCCTGAGGCGGCGCGGAGTGCTTCGCTGACCTGAGTGGTTCGCTGAGTCGGCTGGATCGACTCCACGGCAGATCGCAGCCTTCGGGTGTCCTGAGTGAAGCCCTGCTTGACATCGGCGCGATCGGAGAAGGCTACGACCATCGCGACATCGCCACGTTGCAGGCTGTCGATCCGTTGGATAGCCAGCCGCTTGGCCTCCTCAAGCCTGCTTCCCGCTACATCCGTAGCGCTCATGCTGGCCGAATGATCGATCAGAAAAATGTAGCGTTTCCCCGATCCCATGCTTCCACTCCAGCCTGGCCTGAGTGCTGCCAGCATCAAAGCGGCGACGAAGAGCAGTTGCAGGAGCAGCAGGAGGTTTCTTCGGAGTTTCTGCCACAGGCTGTTGACCCGCATGTCCTCCACCGCCTGCCGCCACAGCAGCGTGCTAGGAACTTCAAGCGGTTGTCGTTTTAGCTTCAAGAAGTAAAGCAAAAAAATCGCCAGGGGGACGGCCGCCATCACAGCCCATTGCCAAGGCGCTAGCGCGCTGAGCCATGTCATCGGACAAGCCCTCTTTGCCTGAGATAGTCATTGACCAATCGATCCACCGCTAGGTCGCTTCGCGCCGGCAGATAGGAAATGGTACGCCGCTGGCAGAAGTTTTTCGCACCCTCGAGAAAGGCCCCCAGTCTTTCCTGATAGCGGGCCAGCAGTCCCGGGGTAATGCTGACCTCCCGTTGGTCACCATCTTCGCAATCGGTCAGCCGTAGATCGCCTGTCGCCTGGGGCTGGAGTTCTTCAGGCGAAAGTAGATGGATCACGTAGAGATCCATGCGTCGTGCCATCAACAGCCGCATCGCGGATTCGTAGCCGCTCTTATCCATCAGATCGGTCACCCACACCACAATGCCTCGACCTGGATTGCGAATACAGAACGACTGGACTGCCTCGCGAAACGATGGCGTCGCCTCCGGCTGAATGCGGTCGATCTGATCGAGCAATTGAGGGAGGGAGGCGCGGGATCGATGCGCCTTGGCAGGTCGACTGGCCTGGGAATGCCCCTGGACTACGATGCGATCGCCGCGACACAGTCCAATGTAGCCAAGGGCTGCCATCAACCGCTTTGCCGCCTCCAACTTGCTGGGCTGGCCAAAGGACATCGAAAGCGAATTGTCGATCAATCCAAAAAAATGAAGGTCCTCCTCTTCGAGGAAAAGCTTCAGATAGAGTCGATCAAGTCGCGCGTAGAGGTTCCAGTCGATGAAACGGAGGTCATCCCCGGGGGTGTAGTTGCGAAAGTCCGCAAACTCCACGCTCTGCCCTTTGCGAGGACTCCGCCGCTCTCCTTTCATCCGTCCACGAAAAATCTTCCGGCTCACCAACTCCATCCGTTCCAGCTTCCCCATCAGCTCGGCCGGCAGCAATTGCTGGAATCGTCCTTCCACCAGCTCGCTATCTCCCATCCTTCCGCTCCTCGATCCTGCCAAATGCCGTTGCGGGCCGACTGCCTGTCTTTCGATTATGACTGGTCTTCACCAATCGGTGTTCCTCCCACCTGAGAATTCCATCGCGGCCTACTGGCGCAGGTAGAATGAACCCAAATCGGCCGGAGGCTGGAAAGCCTTCCGTCGGGGTGATGCCAAGGGGAAGCACCAAACCATTCTTCAGCGATCCTCCATCCGGGAGAAGATGATGGCTGCCACCAACCGCAGAAAGTCTTTGATCCAAATGGGTGCCATTGCTGCGCTTCCTTCGATGATGGAGGCAGCCGGAGGATCCAGCCCCTCCGATGCCCTCGCTCCCACCCCCTCGAATCGCATCGTTGAAGAAAACAAACTCCCCGGCACCAACTCCTGGATGCTCACCAATAGCCGGATCGATCCATCGACCAAGTACCGCTGCCCTTGGATCGAAGGGTACTGCGGTCACCCCAGCGTGGATGCTGGTCAGGAGATTGCATTCCACTGGAGCACCCTTCAGTCGACCGAAGTGGTCCTGGAAATATTTCGCTTGGGCTACTACCAGGGAACCGGCGGCAGGCTGGTCCATCGCTCCCGGCCCATACCCAGCATGCCTCAGCCAGTCCCGGCGCCAGGCCAACGCCGATTGATCGATTGCCAGTGGCCGGCGATGTATCGATGGCAGATCCCCAAAGATGCCCTCTCGGGAGTCTACCTGGGGAAGATGACCGAGCAATCGGAGGGGGTCGACAGCTACACGATCTTTATCGTGCGAGACAACCGGCAGGTCGATCTCTTGTTTCAGTGCAGCGACCATACCTGGCAAGCCTACAACCGCTGGCCCAGCCAGTTTTCGCTTTACGATGACGGGGTGAACCAATGGCATTGGGGCGACAAGAGCGAAGTCAGTTTCCGGCGCCCCTACGGCCGCTACTGCCAAATCTTCGACGCACCTCTTTCCACAGGTTCAGGAGAATTTCTACTCTGGGAGTTTCCGTTTTCCTTTTGGCTGGAAGCGCAGGGATACGATGTCTCCTATCAGTCGAACACCGACACCCATCGACAGCCCGAGACTCTTTCGCGATGTCGTGCACTTCTCAGCGTCGGTCATGATGAATACTGGACCGATGCGATGTACGCCGGAGTCCTAAAGGCGATTGAACAGGGGGTGAGCGTCGGATTCTTTTCGGGCAACGCCGTCTGCGGCAAGGTGGAGTGGAACCCTCAAAGCCAGTCACTGCACCGCATCGGAGTCTTTGGGCCCCCGGGTGGCACCGGCGAATTCGAATCGATGAGCCAGTTGAAACATGAGCCGCCTTATGCGAATGCCCTGATCGGAGCTCATAGCACCGGGCCAGTCACTGGGGGAGCCGATTGGATCTGTCGCATCCCCGAACACTGGGTGATGGAGGGAACGGGTATGCGTCAGGGTGACGGCATCCCGGGTCTGATCGGTTGGGAATGGCACGGCGATCCCGCATCGATCCAAGGGCTGGAGATTCTTGCCAGCGGACCAACTCAATCGGCCCCAGGACAACTCAACGGAGGCCAATACACATCGACCCTCTATCCCGGCCCCAGAGGTAATTGGGTCTTCAACGCTTCGACGATCTGGTGGGCCGATGGGCTCAGCCAGCCGCCTGGGTACGTCAGACCCAGCGTCTACACAACCCCCAAAGGCCCTGATCCCCGCGTTCAGCGCATCACCCGAAATCTGCTCGATCGTATGATCCGTGACAACATCCAAGCAGGTGGCCGCTCGTGAACCCTGCCGACTCTATTCACTCTTGTTTGCAATAATTCTCTGAGAAGTAAGGAAGAACCGATGCCCAAAGTGGTGATCACCGATTTCATCAATGACGATTTGGCTGTCGAGCGGACAAGACTCAAGGGGCTGGCCGATGTGATCGCTTACGATGCTTTCCAGGAGTCGGAACTGACCGGAAAGATCGAAGACGCCGACTGCATCATGATGTTCCACAATCTATCCATCTCCCGCAGCACGATCGAACGGCTGAAGCACTGCAGGTTGATCGTTCGCTGCGGAGTTGGATTCGACAATGTCGACCATGCCTTCGCTGCTCAGCGAGGTATCCCGGTCGCCAATGTTCCCGACTACGGAACCGAGGAGGTCGCCGATTCGGCTATCGGCATGATGCTGGCGCTGACACGAGGCATCCATCCCTACAATGTCCATCTGCGCCACCATCCGCATCCCTGGATGTACACGATCGCATCGCCTCTGGTCCGTCTGCGCGGTCAGACGATTGGACTTGTGGGACTAGGACGCATCGGCATGGCGACGGCTCTGCGCGCCAAGGCCCTTGGGATGCAAGTGGTCTTCTACGACCCAGGCCGCGAGGACGGCTATGAGAAGAGCCTGGGAATCATTCGCTGCGAAACCCTCGACGATCTCCTTCAGCAGTCCCTGGTAGTCAGTCTCCATTGCCCCATGTCGCTTCAGAACCACCATCTGATTGATGGGAAACGTCTGGAAAAGATGCCGATGGGAAGTTACCTGATCAACACGGCCAGAGGGAAATTGGTCGACACCAAAGCGATCCCTGCAGCCCTTGCCTCGGGACGCCTGGCCGGCGCTGCCATCGATGTGCTGGAGCAGGAGCCGCCCGAGCCGGACCATCCTTTGCTAGTTGCCTGGAGAGATCCCAAGCATGCAGCCTACAATCGGCTGATCATCAATCCCCACGCCGCCTTCTACTCGGAAGAAGGACTTCTGGACATGAGAGTCAAAGGGGTGGAAGCATGCCGCCGGGCCTTGCTGGGTGAGCCGTTGAGGAACGTCATCAACGGCGTGGTACCAAAGAGCTAAAAGGCTAGAAACTCATCGAGCGCATCCCGGAACCAAGAAAGCGGCTCCTCGCGCCCCGTCCAGTAGCGATACTTCGCCTGAAGCATCCATGCGGCATACTCCGATGCATCGATCCACTTCAAGGCAGTCCGTGAGAGCTGCTGTCGCCATCGGGAGCCGCTTGGATCTTCCGTCAGGATCACGATCCCGGTCTGAGATTCAAGCGAATCCGCAAGGACACTCCATGCGTGGTCCGGAAGTTGTCCTGCGACCAAGACCACCAGGGGGGCGATCGCCTCCGCCGATTTGGGATCGGACAATTCCAACTCTACGGTCGATGCTTCATCACCAAGAGGCTCGCCTTCACTCGGACGATCCATCGCGAGTGAGGGGTCGACCAGTTCGGGAAGTGGATCGGTCGCCGACATCCACCGCCAGGAGACGGGGTGGCAGGCATCGAGCGAAAGAGAGCCCCACGACTCAGACGCCACGCCCAGGCAGAGCAAAATCCCGCGGCTCTTCTCAATCCGCTCGTTGATCATCCGATTGAGCACATCGATTCTCAGATCGTCCGCTTCCCATCCTTGTGAAGTGCGGCGCGCCACTTCGACGGTTCCCGATTGGCGTGCGCGAGCCGTGGCTTCCGGGAACAACGGCATCGCAGCAGTCGCGAATGGTGGCAGCAGTTCCAGACCGGAAAACTGCAGCGCTCTGGCCCCCGCGATGGCAGCCGCCAACTCCTCAGGCACCACCTCCGCCGTCATCACATGCCAATCCAACTCCGCCCTCTTCATCACCTGCTGGAGGACGAACTGAGTCGCTGCACCGGCGACGGGGAATCCCAGGCATCCGATAATCGGTTGAAACAATTCGTCCGCCATTGGATCCTCCCCACGACCTCTGCTGCTTCCATCGATCTGGCTGAGCAACCCTTGCAGGTCGCGCTAAGGGTCCGCCCCCTGACCATCACGAGATGGACCGGATGGAAGCTAAGTGAAAGTGAGCCCCAGACCCTGCAGACGTTTGCGAGTCTCTTCCATGAGAAGATCTTCTTCCGCTTCGTCGGCCGCTTGATAGGTCACCGAAAACCGAAGGTAAGGTCCAGCGTCGTCCCAGGGCACCGTCACCACAGAATGCTCGGTGATCAAAAACTGAGACGCTTCCTCGGCGTTCGCAAATCGGCGACCGTCCGAGGTACCGGTGGGAGCGGGGGCGTAGAGGAAGTAACTGCCGCCTGGCATGGAAAGAGTGAACCCGCACGCACGCAAGGTCGCCACCAGTTTCTCCAAACGACGCCGGTACTTCGATCGAATCCCCGCGGGAATCGACGGGGTATCCAAGGCGGTCACCGCGGCTCGCTGTATCGCCGAAAACTGGCCGCTGTCGCTATTGTCCTTGACGTCGGAAAATGCTTGAACAATTTTCGCATTCCCACAGACCCATCCAATCCGCCAGCCAATCATGTCAAAACCTTTGCTGAGCGAATGCACCTCCACCCCAACATCGCCAGCCTCAGGGACCTGAAGAAAACTCAGCGGCTCGCCCTCGAACGTCAGCAGCACGTGGGCAGCATCTTGGACGACGATGAACTGGTGCTGCTTGGCCAGAGCGATCACCTCTTGATAGAAATCCCTGGTTGCTACCTTGCCCGTGGGGCTGTTGGGATAGTTCAACACAAGCATCTTGACTCGGGGCCAGAGATCGGCCGGTACCTTGGTAAAATCAGGGTAGAAGTCATTCTCTTTCAGCAGCGGCAGGCGAAAGACACTGCCTCCGTAATACCGCGTGTGCGTCCCCGCAACGGGATAGCCAGGGACCGTCATCAAGGTGATGTCGCCTGGGTTGATGAAGCAGGCAGGCAGCATGGCAAGTGCTGTCTTGCTGCCGATGCAGTGATTGATCTGCGAGGCAGGATCGAGCGTGACACCGAATTGCCGCTCCATGAATCTCGCCACCGCCTCCTTGAATTCCCCGACGCCATTATCCGCGTAGCCACGATTCTCCGGTCGATGAATCTCCTGCTCCATCGACTGCCGCACCACTGGATCGGCCATCGAGTCATTTTCGCCGATGCCAAAATCGATCAGCCATCGATCCGGATAGTCAGCAAGTGCCTTCCTTTTGGCTCGCTTGATCTTCTCAAACTTGTAGATCTCCGTCCCCTTGCCGTACTGCGGTCCTCCAATCCGATCGGCGAAAAGCGTCTGGAAGTAGGGATCCTTCAAATCGAGGTCGGAACGGGAACTGGTCATCGGTCTATTTTCCGTACGTATCGAACCACGGGACTAGTGCAACAAGCGGTTTGTTGTACCCCAATTGACACTTTTTTCAACCAACGCAACCGATCCCGCTTACTCGCATAGGGTCTTGCTGGAACTTTGGTAGCGTTTCGATAAACTGTTACGGCAGTTCGATATCCTGCATCGGGATTCAGTCGCATGAAGCCAAAGGTACCGGTTCTCATGCATCCTATCCCTCTCCAATCGACTCTCTTGAAAGGATCTTCCATACCGTGGCAGAGAAGCGTCTGAAGGGAAAGCGAGCCATTGTCACTGGGGCAGGGCGGGGCATCGGTGCGGCGATCGCCGTGGCGTTGGCGAATGCTGGTGCCGATGTGGCAGTCAACGACTTGGTGATGCCGGAGGAAACGATCAAGGCCTGCAAGAAGGCGAAAGTGAAAGCGATTCCGGCCCTCGCCGACATCGGATCTCAAGAAGCCGTCGACCAGATGGTTGCGGAAGTCTGCAAGACGCTCGGGGGTGTCGACATCCTGGTCTCCAATGCGGCCTTCTCCGATCGCGAACTCTTTTACGAAGCCGACATGAAAGGCTTTGAGAAAACGATTCAGGTCTGCATGTGGGGCCCCTTCTATCTGGCCCGCGCGGTCGCCAAGCAGATGATCAAGCAGAAGAAGGGGGGGAACATGGTCTTTATCAGTTCTCCGCATGCTTACTTAGCCATCCCAGGCGCCACCGCCTACAACATGGCCAAAGCAGCCCTCGACCAACTGGCGAAGACGGCGGCAGTAGAACTGGCGGAACATCGCGTGCGAGTCAATCTGATTCACCCTGGTTGGACCAACACGCCAGGAGAACGGAAGTTTTTCACCGAGAAGGAACTGCAGCAGTACGGAAGCGAACTGCCAATGGGACGCTTGGCCGAACCGACCGACATCGCTCATGGGGTTGTCTTCCTGTGCGATCCGGCTAGCGAATACATCACCGGCTCCACCCTCCTGATCGATGGCGGGATCGTCCTACCCTACAAAGAGATGTATCGCGTAAAGAATCGGCCGAAGAAAAAGAGCTGATGGCGCGTCGCTTCGCCGATGGCCCTGGTGGATGATTCCGCCGATCTGGATCCGCCCAGCCTCGGCCAATTACTTTGTCCATCGACTCGGGTCAACTGAGGACTTCCTGAATGACATGCCCCTCGACGTTGGTCAGACGTCGCTGAATGCCGTTGTGCTCAAAGGTCAGGCGCTGGTGGTCCAACCCCATCAGATGCAGGATCGTCGCATTGAAGTCATACAGGGAAGCGACCCGTTCGACCGCTTTGACCCCCAGTTCGTCCGTCTCCCCATAGCTGACACCCGACCGCACACCAGCGCCAGCAAGCCAGCAGGTGAAACCATCCGGATTGTGATCGCGCCCCTGCGCACCTTTCTGGAAGAAAGGCATCCGACCAAATTCGGTGCACCAGACAACTAGCGTGTCCTCCAGCATGCCCCTTGCCTTCAAATCCGCCAGGAGCGCTGCGGTCGGTTGATCGAGAA
This sequence comes from Planctomycetaceae bacterium, assembly GCA_040375295.1. Taxonomy (GTDB): domain Bacteria; phylum Planctomycetota; class Planctomycetia; order Pirellulales; family Pirellulaceae; genus JBEISR01. The sequence goes on along the minus strand of JBEISR010000001.1, from coordinate 171,729 downwards.
TAGCTCCGTGAATGTCGTATTGTTCTTTGAGCGCCGTATGGCCATCCCAGTTTAGTTTTCCTGCACTTGCATAGGCCCCATTGAACAGTTGGACGAAACGGACCCCTTTCTCTAGCAGACGTCGTGCAAGGATCGCGTGGCGTGCGAAAGCCGCCTTGTCGGCATTGGCTGCATCATCCGCTCCATACATCTTCAGGACATGCTGCGGTTCCTCGGAAAAATCGAGCAGTCCTGGCACGCTCAACTGCATGCGCGCCGCCAGTTGGTAACTGGCGATCCGAGCCGCCAGCTTTTCATCCCCCGCGTTGGCTTCCAGGTGCGCAGCATTCATCCGATCCAGAAACGCCCGACTGGCGCGATCCGCTTGCGTAGAGACACCAGTAGGGCTCAGATGACGGATCGGTTCCTTGGTGTTGAATGCGGTTGCCTGAAAAGCTGCCGGCAGAAAACCACACCCCCAGTTGTTGCTGCCGTTCTGGGGAACGCCTCGCGGGTCGGGGATCGCGACATAGGCTGGAAGGTCATCGCACTCGCTACCCAGGGCGTAAGTCAACCACGACCCAAGACTTGGAAAACCATCCAGCACCGAACCGGTGGAGAGGAAATTCTCGGCCGGACCATGAGTATTTGACTTGCTGGTCAGCGAATGAACAAAAGCGATCTGGTCGGTCCACGACGCCAGATGGGGAAGCAGATCGCTGACCCATTTTCCCGTCTGACCATGTTGCCGAAATCGATACTGCGGGCGCGCTAGGTTTCCTGCAGGCCCCTGAAAGGTGACTGCGGGACCGTTGGGAAGCGGTTGCCCATCCCAGCGAATCAGCGCTGGCTTGTAATCCCACGTCTCCAACTGACTGACCGCTCCAGCACAAAAGACCACCACCACTCGCTTTGCTCGGGAAGGGAAATGGGAAGCGCGAGGCAGGTAAGGATTTTCAGGAACGATGTCGGGAGGGGTCTGCTCCGCCAACAACCCCTCACGCTGAAGGAGAGTGCAAAGGGCCATGCCACCCAGCGCTGAGGAGGCATCCGACAAAAACGAACGCCGGGGTTTTCGTTCGTCGCAGTCCATCGATATCCACTCCCCATGCAGATTGGATCCCCTCATGGGATCATCAGGAATTCGTTGCAGTTGAGCAGTACACGAGCAACTTGAGCCAAGGAATGCGATTCCCCAAGCTGTAGTGCCTCCTGCTGTTCTTGGGTGGTCGGCAGTCTCCCTAAAGCCACCCAGAAGGCCAGCTTCACTTGGTCTTCCAGTCCTTCGGGTGCCTCGGTTTGCAACCTCTGCGCGAACTGCCCCGACTGATCGATCACAAATCGGCTGTTGAAAAGGCTGAGGCTCTGCAAGGGGGTTGTCGATTCCCGTCGACGGGAAGTGCTTTGGCCTGCGTCGGGACAATCGAAGGTTCCAAAAACCCCATCCCTCTCGCGGCGGACCTTGTGAGCATAGACCATGCGTCTGAGGCCGTCACCGGAAAACTGTTCGACAGGTCGAAACCCCGAAAGACCACCGCGCAGATCGAACAGATCGTATCCCCTTCCATGCATTTTCAAATCCAGCAGACCGCTGACCTGCAGAATGCAATCGCGAATCGACTCCGCTTCCATCCTTCGGCTGGGAAACCTCCAAAGCCACCTCGACTCTCGGTCGACCCGCATCGACTCCGGATCCGGGAAGCTGCTCTGCCGGTAGACCTGAGACAGCACGATCATCCTCTGGATTCGCTTGATCGACCATTCGCCCTGGATGAGCTGGGAGGCGAGCCAATCGAGCAATTTGGGATGGGTCGGTGGCGTTCCCTGGTGTCCGAAGTCGCTAGGTGTCGCAACCAGCCCGGTGCCAAAGTGCCCCTGCCACAACCTGTTTACCAGAACCCTCGCCGTCAAAGGATGTTGCTCGGATGCCAGCCAACGCCCCAGTGCCTCGCGTCGCATCGGCTCCTCAGAGTCGGCCAGCGATTGAGGCTTCGTCCACCACATGTCCTCCGGCTTGGTGGCAGCAACTCGCCCCACAAACACTTCTGGCACCGCCGGCCCTATCTCCTCCTTTGGCTGCTCGGGGTCGCCTCGCAGCAACAGGTGGATCGTATCAGGTCGACGAAAGACTCCCGCGAAGACTTGGGGAATGGCCGTCGCATCCCGCAACCGTGCAATCACTTGCTCGCGGTGCTCGATCTGCTGGCTGCGAAGCTGTTGGGTGACTGGATCGGCATGCGAAAGATCGAAGGGATCGGGCGCTGCGTCTTCCTCAAAACTATCCCTTCCCGTTGCATCGCTAAAGGGATGCCACTGATCGCCATCCAAGGACCAGGAAATTCGATAGTCCGTCGCCAGTCGATCGGTATATTTTCGTTGTCGATCTCGGCCCCACGCTACCCAGGCGATCGATTGCGGTGCTGGAAACTCTAGCTCCACCCATCCTCGCCCCACATCGCTGCTCATCCAACTGCTCTCGTTGCCATAGCTGCCGTCGTGCACGAACCGAAGTTCGTGCCGACCCGGATCGACGCGATCTCCTGAGGAACGAACGACGGTGCCACGAGAAGCCAGGGCGACATTCTCCCCGGACAGGTCAAAGACCTCCAGTTCATCGATGCATGGTTCCAGTCGATTCGTCGACAGCACTTCGAAACGAAGGAACTTGGCGCTTACGGGGACACTGCGATCGACATTCTCCGCCGCATTGATCCTGGGGCGCCGCGCCGCCTGGGCACTGACGACGACACCCTCCAGCAAAGGTTGCCGGGACTGCCGCAACTGCTCCATCGACCTTCCCAGCAATTCCGGGTCGTCGCCGGGGGATCGATTCCGCCAAGGTCGATCGAGATACTCGACTCCCGCGACGAACGCCTGCATCGCGTAGTAGTCCCGCGCAGTGATTGGATCGAATTTGTGGTCGTGGCACCGCGCGCATCCAACACTCAGCCCCAGAAATGTCTGCCCAATGTTGTTGACGATCTCATCGAGTGCATCCTGTCGCGCCAATCGCTTGGAGGGTTCGTCCTGCCCGATCTGCCCAGGCAGAAGCACCGAGGCGGTGATCAAGAAACCGGTCGCCTCATCGACCCCTCGCTGGTCGCCGGCGATCTGCTCTTGAATGAAGCGGTCGTAAGAGAGATCGCGATTCCAAGCGTCGATCACGTAATCTCGATAGGGCCATGCATTGGGTCGCTCGGTGTTGACTTCAAATCCGTGGGTGTCGGCGTACCTCACTACATCCAACCAGTGCTGCCCCCATCGCTCCCCGTATCGTGGCGAAGCCAGCAAGCGATCGACCACCCTCTCGAACGCGTCCTCACGCGAATCCTCCAAAAACTGCTCCATCTCCTGTGGCCTTGGTAGCAATCCAGTCAGGTCCAGAGTCACCCGTCGCAGCCATTGGCTTTTTGTCGCAGGTGGCGATCTCTTCAATGCTTTGGAAGCGAGGACTTCATCCACTAACCGATCGATGTCAACCGATCCTTCTGGCACCGTCAGTGGCTGCAAACTCCACCAGGCACTGCGATCGACTTCCGTCGCTTCATCGATCCCCTCTGGCCAGTTCGATCCCTGAGCGACCCACTGCCGCAGGATCTCCTTCTCATGGGAGCTCAATGGCTCCCCCTCAGGCGGCATCCTTTCTCCTGGATCGAGGCTTTCCACCAATTGGATCAGTGGGCTGCTATCGGGATCTCCGGCAGTCCATGGCTCTCCATAAATCTGCCCTCCCCGCATGGCGGCCGACCTAAGATCCAGTCGAAGGTCGGATTTCTGGCTTTTGGAACCATGGCAACCATAGCATCGCTGTTGGAGAATTGGACGAACTTGCTTCACGAAGAAGTCCGCCTCCTGGGCCACAGCCGTCCTTGCGGTCAGGATGGCAGCCTGAGCGAAAAGGAGGCAAGTTACCAGAGCTACCATCAGGCGAACGGCCCGGTGGTTGATCATCGATTCGGCCTTCCCTGCGATTTTCATCATTGTCGGATCCAGCCGATCGCGTCAGGGGCGGTTGGAGGTTTTGGGAACCGAGACCGAATAGGGCATCGACTTTCCGCCGATTGCGGCGATCAGGTTCTCGGCCGCCATCCGCGCCATCGAATCCCGCGCCGCATAGGTCGCTGATCCGATATGCGGAAGAATAAGACAATTCTCCAGCGACCGCAGGGGGCTATCGGAAGGGAGCGGTTCCGGATCCGTTACATCCAAACCCGCTCCCCAAAGCTTCCCTTGCGAGAGCGCATCGTAAAGCGCCTCCTGATCGACATGCCCACCCCTGGCGGTGTTGATCAGGATCGCCGAAGGCTTCATCCAGGAAAGCCTTTCCCGATTGATCAGGTGTCGGGTCGAAGGGTTCAGATCGGCATGCAGAGTGACAAAATCGCTTTTCCGAAGCAACTCATCCACTTCCACACGCCGCGCCGACTCCAACCCGGCGATCGGCCCGCGGTCCTGTCGCGCCGAATAGAGCACCTCCATCTGCCATCCTCCGTGACAACGCCTAGCCACGGCTTGGCCGATGCGGCCCATGCCAATCACCCCTAAGGTTTTCCCGCGAAGCTCCTGCCCAAGCAGCCCCAGAGGTTCCCAGGTCTTCCACTCCAACCGCCTTACCTGGTCCATCGCTGCCTGCACATGCCTGGCTACGCCAAGCATCAACAACAGTGCGATATCTGCGGTCGCTTCCGTCAGAACGTCTGGAGTGTTGCCGACCTGAATCCCGCGCTGGGTTGCTTGGGCGACATCGATGTTGTTGTAGCCGACTGCGTAATTGGCGATCCCCTTTAACTGGGGCCCGGCTGCATCCATCACTCCCTGATCGATCGTATCGCTCAGCAAAGACAGAATGCCCTGACACCCAGCCACCCGGCTTCGCAGCGCTTCGGAAGAAGGGGGCAGTGGATCTTCCCATACATCCACCTGGAAAGCTGTCGCGAGAAGGTCGAGCCCTGCTTGGGGGATCTTTCGAGTGACAAAGATTTTCGGTTTCATTCGGGACGCAGCTCCTTGGCTCCAAGAGGCATAATGACCGTCAGCAAGATCTAGCGGATTCCATCCGCCGGCTCTCGTGATCCGTCAGGGTGTCTGTGGCAAGAGGATCGGCGGGAACTTGCAAAAAATCGAGACATCAGGTCGGCGGGGTCCCGAGACAGATGATTGTCTTCGACTTGGGGGCGGGAGGGAAGAGAATTCCAGATCTGCCAGAGCGAACGATCGAAGCCAACTGGCGCGATATCCTCAGCCCACCCACTGCTCAGCCCTCCCACTGCTCAGCCCTCCCACTGCTCAGCCCACTGCCTGACCACCCCACAACTCGATTGCCCCGTTTCTTTATTCCCCCGCTTTCGAGGCACTCGATTGCATTCGGGTTGTCCAGAGGTAACTCCATCTGGGCAGATTCTCCTCCCAGGAGCTTCCCTGATGGTTCTTGGGGATCCAGGAACGAACGGTTTCGTGCAGAGTCAACTGGAGGGTCCACTCCCCCTGGGGCGCAAGAAGATCCACCTCGATGGACGACTCGCAAACCACCTTCCAGATCATGCTGCCTCGAATGACCGGGCTCAGGGTACCCCGATCTCCAGCGATGAGGCCCGCGTAGTCCAAATAGACTTTTCGGTGATCGGGCAACCTCCGGCACCACCCCTTTGGGCAGGTTACTGGGGCATCCAGCCACTCCCAAGTCCAGAGACAATCGTCCGTTTCGAGGAACAAATCGTAGTGGTTCGGTCTTGCGGACCTAGAATTCATCTGGTGTCGGGAAACCGAAAAGCGGTAGGCTGGCACGCGATTGGTCTGGAAAATCACAGGGCCTCCGTTCCGAAAGGAATGCATTTGCAGGTCGAAGGGAACTTTTTGAGAGCCACAGCTATCACAAGGCTCTAAGGGGTTTTCGTATCGGGAGGATCCGGGCGAATTGACTGAACGCAAAAACTTGAGACTTAGTGGCAAAGGATACGGTTCGGAGGACAGAGGCGACCCTGACGATTGATCGGTGTAGTGGAACCTTGACTGCGGCGCTGAGCGGTGCCTTGCAGCATGGAGGAAAGCGGGCCGTACATGGGCTCGATAATTTGCATCCACTAATTGCTCAATTATATTTTCAAACGTTTCTGTTTTTGCCTGCGAGCGAGATCTATCCCTATTTTTCTTGGGTTTTCGGGCTTTTTGACGAATTCTGCCACCGACTGTCCCCTGGGATTGGCGGGCAGGGGCTGGAAACTTGTCCGATCGGTAGCGATTTGATCGCAGTTTGTTGTTTTCTTATTTTTGAATGATTCATTGCTTCGAGGGTTCGTAATGGCCGTCCGAAGAAACCACTCCGACCGTTCCAAAAACGCTTTCCTTCTTCGGAAGAATTCGGCAAAGCATCAGCAGTCCAGACGGTTGCTTCGCCGCAATTTGCTGGAGGCGCTGGAGTCAAGGCAACTGATGGCCTTCGGCCCGCAATTGATCGGGATCCAGCCCAACAACAGCGATTTGCTGGAAGCGGGGGATGTCCGACAGGTCGCCCCGAGGGAACTGGTTTTTCGCTTCGACGACTCTCAAGTCATCGATGCCTCGACCCTTTCGGGCATCCGAATCACCCGTTCGGGTGGAGACGGAACCTTTGGACTAGCCAGTGGATCCAGCGACTTTGGTAGTGGTGGTCGGGTCGACATCCTTCTTACCGCTTTGTCGACCGGCAGCAGTTTTGAGGTCCGTTCGGTCGCCCAGAATCTGGGGGCCGGTGCGGCCCCCGTGCTGACCATTTCGGGCAACATCATCCAGATCACCCTGAACAACCATCCATCATCGCCGACGACCGGTCAGGGGCTAGTTGACGCAATCAACGCCTCTTCGTCGGTCGGTTCGCGAATTCGCGCGAGCATTCGCGGTGGCCTGTCAACGGCGCCACTAGCCAGTCAGTCGGGAGCCATTCCGGTGGTTCGACTTTTGGGAACCCAGGATGTTCCGGTGCCCGCCGGTGCGATTTTGGTTGGGGATCGCCCGAATGAGAACGAGGTCACTTTCCGCTTTGCTGAAAACCTGCCGGATGATTTTTATCGGATTGAAGTGTTCGGATTTGACGATCCGGCTCGAGGGATCGTCGGCCTGCGATCGGTCAGCACGGTGCCAGGTCGCCAGGGTGAACTGTTTGTTCCCTCCGATCCCAATTCCCGTCAGGATACGATCGACTTCCGCCTCGACCTGGGGCCCCAGGTCACCGGCGTGGTGCCACAACCGGTTTACCGAGAAGCAGGAGTGCTGAAACAGGCGCGGGATACCGTGGTCGTCCACTTCGACAACGACAAGTTGTTGGTGGAGAACGACGCTTTCGGCCAGCCGACTAGCCGTTCGGTGGAGAACCCCGAGTTTTATCAACTGATCTACACGGCAGACACCGTCCGGAACACCGATGACGCGGTCTACCTGCCGTTGACCGCCCGCTACGACGCGGTGGCCAATACGGTCACATTGCGATTTGCCAACGACATCGATCGCCTTCCCGGATCCAATGCCGGCCAGGCCAGTTTCCGTTTGAGGATTGGCACGCGCGAGACCGCTCCGCTGGCACCCGTTCGTTCGGAAGCCGCTGCAACCGCCATCAGCGACCTGAACACCGCCGGTGCGGCACGAGTCCGCTTCACTTCCCGAGCCCTTGGGGAGAATGGAAGTGGAGTGAAGGTTGAGTTTGTCAATTCGATGCTAGGTGGCGATCCGGTGGTCACCGCCTCAGGGGAGACGGTGAGCGTCGACCTGAGAAGTGGTACGACGACGGTGCAGCAGGTTGTTACGGCCCTGCAGCTTTCGTCCGCTTCGGCATCCCTGCTGGCTGCAGAACTGGAGCCCGGCAGCAATCCGGCGGCGGTTGTCGGAAGCCGCCCTATCAACTACTCGCCAATCACGCTTTACGGTGTCGGCAGCACCTTTGACACGGCGACCAATCTGGGCACGATCGGTTCGGCGGTGCAGTCGCAGTCCAGCTTGATTCTCAGTTCCGCCATCGACCCCGTCGAAGAAAAGCTTGACAACCTTGGAGCCAGCGACGACCCCGGACACCGGCAATTGGCCGAAGAGGTTGGGGATGGCTACGCCCAGCACATCAACGACGATTTTGGCGCCGACCGGACGGCTGGGGTAAAGACGGTTTTCTACAACTTTAAGACGATCTACAGCAACGACACCAACGGAAATCCGCTGGTCAATGCGATCACCGACAAGCAGAAGCAGCGCGCCCGCGAATCGCTCTCGATGTGGGCAAATTATCTGGGGGTTCAGTTTGTCGAAACACCCGACCAAGGAATCACGATCGCGACCGGAAGTTTCTCCGGACTGCAGCAGGTCTCGGGAACGAGAGTGAGGACAGAGTCACAGGTATCCTTTGGTGTCCGTATCGATCCGACGTTCCAATCCTCGATGTTGGTGATGCAGGCATCGCGAGTTTGGAATGACAACTATGGCGAAGATTGGTCCCGCACCTCCGCTGCGGCCTTTGGGATGCTGCTAGGCCTGGAGCATGCCGGGGAACTGGACAACAGCAGTCTGATGCGACTGAGCCCTTCGTTCCTGAATGCCAATGCGGACGGCGTGAACGACTTCGAACCGATTTTCCCGTCCAACCCCGATGTTCTTCACGGCCAGTTCCTCCATCGCACCGACAGCAACGATGTCGATCTCTATCGGTTCGATGTCGACTTTGGAAATGACGACCGCGTGGGGCTCTTCGTAGCCGAAACGTTCGCCGAGCGGCTAGGGCAGAGCAGCGAGGCGGACACGCTGCTGCAACTTTACAAAAACACCTATGCATCGGCGACCAGCAATTTTGGCGCCGACAAGGGATTGCAGATTCGGCTGGAATCGACACAACCGGGCAAGCTTGGGAATAATCTTCGGCTGTTCGTCACCAAGAGCGACCGAGGGGTGGGTGCCGGAACCATCATCAATGTCTTCGACAATCTGGTGACCGTCGATCTGAATTCCAATAGCGGAAGTGAAACCACCGCACAGCAACTGGTCGATTCGCTCAATGCCGACGCTGCCGTGCGACAGTATTTCAAGGCGACGCTTTTGCAGGGATCTCCATCCACGAAGCTTGGCAACCGCGACCTGACTTACTCCCCGATCGTGCTTCAGGGTGGCGGCATGGAATTGGTCGCCCAAAACGACGACTATTTCAGCGAAGACTCCTATTTGAAGGCGAACCTTGGCAGCGGCATCTACTACATCGGTGTCAGCTCCACGGGCAACAATAAGTATGACGGCGTCCTGGACGGCACCGGATCCGGTGGACGGACTCAAGGCAATTACGAGTTGCGGCTGACTTTCCGGGCTCAGGTCGACACGGTCGATGCGATCCAAGATATCGCAGGCAGCCGTGCAGAAGATCTTTCGGTGACGTTCGATGGGGACGGCGATGGCATTCCCGGAGGCACCTACGACTTCTGGTTCCAAACCCGGCCGCTCAATCGCGTCCTGGAGTTCACGGCAGGTGCCTACGCCGGACTGGAGGGCAAGACGATTACCGTCACCGGTGCGACGGGAGTGATCCGCCGCTTCGAGTTTTCGTCAGATGCCAGTGTGGCCATTGGCAATATCGCCATTCCCTACACATCCAGCAGCACCCAGGGGGCATTGGCCAATGCCCTGGCTGCAGCGATCAACAGCCAGTCAGTCCTGGGAGTTTCCGCGCTCGCCAATGGTGCCAAAATGGTGCTGACCGGCGAACGAACGGTGCAAACTTCCCCTGGATTGCTGGGCCTGGAAATTCAAGGACGAACCATCTTTGTCGACAAAGCGGCCGGCCCGAACGCCGACGGTTCGTTACTGCGCCCCTTCAACAATATCGCCGGGGCGGGAGTGCCCAATGCGTTTGCTGCCGCACAGCCCGGTGATATCGTCCGCATCGTCGGCAACGGGGGTGGTGACGGTCGACTGGAGACGACATCGGACAACTTCGCTTACGAGATCGGTCTGGGATTGCTTCCCGGTTCAGTGCTCTCCGATGGAACTGCGATGGAGGTGCCAAAAGGCGTCACTGCGATGATCGACGCGGGCGCAATATTGAAACTGCGTCGCGCTTACATCGGAGTGGGAAGCACGACTCTGGGAGTCGACCGCAGTGGCAGCTCGCTGCAGGTGCTGGGAACTCCTAATTTGACCGATCAGCGCGGTGCGTTGGTGCGCGACACCAATGGCAATGCTGCGGGTGGGTCGGTGGTCTTCACCTCCTGGCTGGATGAAACGGTTGGATTGGATAACTACCAACCAACGACTACCCCGGCCCCTGGGGATTGGGGAGGCATCTCCTTCTTGAGCGACTTGGACCGAGCGTCTGGGCGAGAGGATCTCGAAAACGAAGGGATATTCCTCCGCTACGTGAATCAAGCGGACCTGCGATTTGGTGGTGGTAGCGTCGTCATCAATTCGGTCCAGAAGGTGGTCAACCCGGTCGAAATGTTCGATGTCCGCCCGACCATCACTTTCAATAAAATTAGCCGCAGTGCCGATGCGGCTTTGAGCGCTTCGCCCGATGCATTTGAAGAGACGAATTTCCACGAACCCCGCTATCAGGTCAATGGTGCGTTCACCAGCGACTTCGATCGAGTCGGCCCAAGGATCCATCACAACCAGTTGACCGGGAACTCAGTCAACGGGCTTTTCGTCCGCGTTCCAACTCAGGCAGGGGAATCGACCCGACCGCTTTCGGTTGCGGGGCGATTCGATGATACCGATATCACGCACGTGATTTCTGAAAACATTCTGATCAATGGAACCCCGGGCGGTGCGCTGCTCGACACCACCATTCCATCCAATAGCCTCTTCGCCATGTCTCCCGCAACCGGCGGCGACATGGTCCCCGGAACATACAACTACAAGCTCTCGTTCATCGATCGATTCGGCTATGAGACTCCCCCTTCGGATGTCTCAAGCGATATCACACTGATCGCAGGGCAGACTGCCATCCAGTTCACCGGACTGCCTTCGGTCAGTGGCGACTACGTGCAGCGTCGGCTGTATCGAAGCAACAATATTGGCGTCGGTCCTTATGACCTGATCGCAGTCCTCAACGCCAACGACAACAGCTACCTGGATCTGGGCGGTAGCTTAGGGGGCAGACTGCTTCGGGATCGTCCAACGGTCAGCGATGTACTGCTCTCCTCAGGCGGCGCAGGCTCCCTGGCAGCGGGCAGCTACACCTACCGTATCGTCATGATCGACCAAGCGGGCCGCGAAAGTCTCGCATCCAACGCCACGGCATCAAGGACTGTCGGCGCCAACGGCTCCATCATTATTTCCAACATCCCTCTGACGCAGGAAGGCTACGCAGGACGCAGGATTTATCGAAGTGCTCCTGGCGGAAGCGGTCCTTTTGTTCTTGTCGCTCAGTGGATGGACTCGAATCAGGCTTTCCTTAGCCAGCTTACCGACCGTGGATCGAATCTAGGAACGACTCTGGCTCCCACCAGTCTTGGCAACCTGCGAGCCCGTTTGGATGCCTCGCTGGTGGTCGATCCCGGGACGGTGGTCAAGATGGAAGGAGCTAGATTCGAAGTTGGCTTTGGCGCGCAAATGCTGGCCGAAGGAACCGACGGACTGCCAGTGGTCTTTACCAGCAAGCTGGACGATCGGTACGGAGCAGGTGGAGCCTTCGACACCAATAACGATGGCTCTCAAACCACACCCCAGCCACGCGATTGGGGTGGAATCTACGTCGCCGGAACTTCGAATCTAAGCCTTGATTACGGCGTGGTTGCCCATGCCGGTGGGGTTACGAGGCTGGAGGGCACGTTCCGTGCATTCAATCCGATCGAATTGCAGCAAGCCTCTGCCAGAATCGCGCACACGCTCTTCATCAACAATGCCAACGGCGTAGGCGGCCAGGGCCCTGCGGACCGACTAGGTCGCTTGACCAACAAGGAAGCGACGATTTTCGCTCGGGGCACCCAGCCGGTGATTTTGGAAAACACATTCATCAACAACCGTGGTAGCGCCATCACCATCGACGCCAACTCGTTGATGGAAGTCGAACTGCCCGATCCTGGGCGGATGACCGGATCGGCAGGCCGCGCAGACCAGTACAGCACCAACCGTGGCCCACTGTTCCGAGGCAATCGGCTCTTCAATAATCAGCTCAACGGCCTGGAGATTCGCGGCGAGCGGCTCAACACTGCCGGAGCCTGGGATGACACCGATCTGGTGCACGTCCTGTTTGACTCGGTGATCGTCGACAACCTCCATCACGTCGGTGGCCTCAAGCTTTTCAGCTCGCCCACCGAATCGCTGGTGGTCAAATTGGCCGGATCAGGTTCCAACTTCGATAACAACGCGGGCACTGGCCTGACTGCCCGGGGGACTCGAACCAATATCAGCGACCGTGTTGGAGGCACGCTGGAGATTATCGGTCAACCTGGCTTCCCGGTGGTGCTCACCAGCCTCAAGGACGACACGGTCGGTGCGGGTCTGCAGCCTGATGGCCGACCGCAGACCGATACCAATAACGATGGCATTGCATCGATTCCTGTCGCAGGGGATTGGCGCAGCGTTCTGCTCGATCAGTACTCGCACGATCGCAACGTTTCCACGGTGCTGGAGGCCGAATCGATCAAGGCGATCGCACCGGGCCCCAACGGCACTGTCAACAGCGCTCAATTCCTAGGAAACTTGGCAGCATCCCCTTCGAATTCTGACGAAAACCTTCGCCTGGGATTCGTGATCCAGGGTGTCATCAGTCAGACCGACGACGTCGACATCTACAGTTTCACCGCGGAAGCGGGGACCGAAGTGTGGCTCGATATCGATCGAACCAGCAAGGAACTGGATGTCGTCATCGAAGTGCTCAACGCCAATGGAGAGCTATTGGCTCGAAGCGACAACAGTTTTGATGAAACCATCGATCCCAGCCAGTTGGTCGTCGGGTCGCTGGTCGATCCCAACTTGGTCAACATCATGCCCACTCGCACCCAGGGCCAGTTGCGGACCAATGCCAGCGGCTTGATCAAAGATGACTACTCCTTCAATAGGAAGGATGCCGGTCTGCGGATGGTGCTTCCAGGGGCTGTGGGAGTCCGCAGCACTTATGTCTTCCGCGTTCGCAGTGCATCGCTCAATGCCGATCAGTCCGGAGCGGGACTGACCAAGGGAACCTATCAGGTCCAGGTTCGCACCCGGGAGGCGGACGAGTTTGCTGCCTCCACGGTGCAGTATTCGGACATTCGCTACGCCACCAATGGGGTTCACATGCGAGGTCTTCCTCTGCATTCCCCGCTGCTAGGTGAGGTTCAGGAAGACGAAAGCGCTCGAAGTACATCGGCGGCACTTGCCAACAACGACAATCCTTCGGTTGGCGCCAATCCAGGTTCCCGCCCGCAGTATGTAGGGAATCTGCTGCAAAGCGACATGGGAGCTATCAGTATCGGTGGACGTCTTTCCTCCGCCGCAGATGTCGACTTCTATCGCTTTGAACTGACGGAAGGTCGCTTGGTATCTTCCGGTTCCAACCCCATATTCCATTCCGTTGTTTTCGACATGGATTATGCGGACGGTCTGAACCGCGCCGACACATCGCTGGCCCTCTATCGCGTCACCGGCTTTGGAACTTCAGAAACCTACGAACTCATCCACATCGGCGAAGACAGCAACATCACCGATGATCGTCGCCGCCCGCAGGCTCTCCAGGATCTGGATGATCTGTCCCGAGGTTCGGTTGGAGCCAAAGACCCATTCATCGGCCCGGTCGCACTTGCATCGGGGACGTATCTGCTTGCTGTGACAAGTGCCGCGAGGACCCCAGCAGCATTGGCCAATGCGAATGTCCGGCGTGCACCGGTTCCATCGGTCAAGCGAATTGCGGAAGACAGCCTGGAAAGCCTCCCACTGCAGACTGGTGCAGCCCCGTCGCTGCCCCAGCTTTTTGATCGTACTTTCACTGGTGGCACCGACCCGCGAAACCTCTGGCACCTCTCCAACGCTCAGGCTGGAGTTGCTGGACACCGTGGAAGCCAGAGTTTTGCCTTTGCGACTTCAGCAAGCAAGTCGATTTCGCAACTTGGTGGAGCTGTCGGGGATCTCGTCTCCAATGCCTTCAACCTGGGAGGCTACGCCGCATCCGATCTGCCGGTCCTTTACTTCAATTACCAGCTGTCTTCCGATACCAACGACGTCTTTGATGTCTTGGTTCGCAGAAGCAACGGTACCGAGACCGTGGTCGCGACCAATCGCACTCCAACCCCCTCGACAGCCATTGGGCTCACAAGCGGCGGACAGTGGTTGCAGGCACGTGTCGATCTCTCCAGCTTTGCTGGCCAGGATGGATTGAGACTTGTCTATCGCTACAACACGGTTGGTGATAACGCAGAAGGGACAGGTGTCCATGTCGATGATTTCGTTATCGGCTTTGCCGAACGAGGCGAAATCATCACCAACACCTTGTCCGACGCGACTTTCAATACACGGTCTACGCCAATTGGAAGCGTTCTGACGGGTGAGTACCAGGTGGAGATTCGCAAGGCGGAAGACTTCTTCACTTCCACACTTCTTTCCGGCCTGACGCTGGAGAAGGCCTGGGACACGAACGACCGCTTTGCTCAGCAGACAACTTTGGTGGCTCCTGAAGGGCGTCTGCTGCGGGATGGTGACACGTTTGATCTGAGCGACGGCAGCACCAAGATCACCTTCGAATTCACCACCGACAATGTCGTGGGTCTTGGAAATGTGCAGATCCGCTTCCTGCCAACCGATAGCGCGACAGTGGTGGCCCGAGCCATCCGGGATGCAATCAACAACCCCAGCGTGCAATCGCGACTGAAGGTACAGGCCGCATCGACTGGCGGGATCGCATCTGGCAACATCGGCGGCGACGCTCGGATCGATTTGCTGGGACGCGCCTCGGGGGACTTCCGGGTTTTCCAGCCTCAGTCCCTGCTGATCCGTAGCCAGACGAACAACCCTGTCACGTTGCGAAATGAAATTCTTGGGACTGGCCTAACGGCCACCAACACGGTCGCTCCCGGCTACACCGGCGGCACCCAGTCCGCCGCTCTTGCGACTTTCAATGGCGTTGACGGGATCCTCCTGTCGACCGGCAATGTCGCAGGGGCTCGTGGCCCCAATACGTCGGATCGAACGAGCGGCATTTCGAGCAATACTGGCGATGCGATGACCAACGCCGCGCTGGGTGTCACTACCACCGACTCGACCGTCCTGGAGTTTACCTTCCAGTTCGGAAACGGAAATCAGGGAGGAGATCTCTACCTCGACCTGATCTTCGCTTCGGAAGAGTACAACGAATTCCTGGGACGTGACGCTGTTGCGGTCTTCATCGATGGGGTCAATTACGCAGTCGTTCCTGGGACGTCCTCTCGCATTGGCACCGGCACCATCAATGGTGGAAACCCGCTGGGCCAGGGTGCCACGAATCCCCAGCTGTTTGTCAACAACGACCCGAATGATGCAGGGGTCGCTTTGCAGGGTATTGGGTTCGATGGCTACACTCTGCCACTGACAATCGAGGCACTGGGACTTGGGGCTGGCGAGCATACGATCCGAATCGTGGTTGCCGACACCTCCGACAATGGTGGTGACAGCGCCCTGTTTATCGCCAGTCGATCGATGTCGACCACCAAATCGGTACGAACCTGGAATGGACTGGAAGCGATCTACCACACTGGAAAGAGCGACCAGAATGTCAATCGCGATCAGGGCTTGGTGATCGTCCAGAACAACTTCATTCGCCACGCTCGCGATTACGGCGTTTGGTCGGATGCCGGAGATCGACTCCAGGATCCTCGTGATGTGGTGACTGGCACTGTTGCTGCCATGATGCAGAACCTGCCCCCGCTGGTCAGTACCGGAACGGGGGCAGTGAGAAATCTTCGGGAGCTAAACAACAAATTGGTGGGTGGCTTTGCTCCAGGAGTCGTGATCCAGAATAACGTCCTGGAGAGCGGTGGCCTGGGGGGTGTCCACGTGCAGGGTGAGAATCCGATCTGGATGATCACACCGACGCGAATCGGCGCCAATGAACCACCCCCAACGCTGGTCGAAAACGCCGAAGGCGACCAGTTTGGATGGTACATCGACGACGGCGACGTGATGGTGATCGATTCAGGTCGCATGCGTGCCCGAATGGAATTCGAGGACATCGCAGGGGGACAGAATCCCGGCAACGGTACCTATGGTAGCGGGGTCGTCGGCGGGAATGGCTGGCGAGACACCAGCACTCCGGTCTACTATCGCGAATCGACCGGTTCTCAGTATCTTCGCTTCCCCAACACGGTGTTTGGTTCCACCGCCATGGAAGTGATGCAGTCGCTACGAGATTCGATTCTGGGAAGCATCCTTGTCACGAACGGGACAACTCAAAACGTCCGCGCCACGGTAGCTCCTTCTTTGTTGGCTCCTCTCACTGGAGCTTCGCAGATAGCAAGCGCTGGCTATCCGAACTACTACAACCGACCTGCGGTCTATCTGGAAGGTGTGACGAACATCTACTGGGAACCTCAGGTGGGTGGCCGTCCATTCGATATTCGCAGGGTCGATGTAGCTGAAGGTGCCCAGCCTTTTGTCCGTATCGTCAACAATACCGTCTACGGAAGCGACGGCCGCGCTTCCTTTAATGGTGGGTCTCCGGTTGCCGAACCGAATGATACGATCAGCACGTCGGTTCAGACGTGGCAGGGTACGGCACACAATCCGATTGCCTACACCGCTAACGGAGTGATCGGCGATAGCTCGCAGTTCCGTGCCAGCGCCACGCACGATGTCGACGTGTATCAATTCAAACTGGATGTTGGCGACCGGGTCCGGATCGATATCGATTCGGCAGGTCCGCTCGATTCGGTCCTACGCATCTTCAACAGCCAGGGAATCGCGCAGACTTTCCGTGACTCGCGTGGCAACCTAGTGACGATCAGCAACAACGATCCGGCACCGGGTGAAGCTCCTTCGAACGATCCCTACATCGATTTCACCGCGACGCAGCCTGGCGTTTATTACGTTGGCGTCAGCAGCTCCGGCAACAACAGCTACGATCCGCTGTCGCTGGGCAACCGCACCAATGGCAACTCGACGGGTGCCTATGCGATCAACCTCCAGGTGATGCATCCGCAGAAATTCACGATCACGGTCGAGGACTTCAGCCAGTATCAGATCGGCGATACCTTCACGATCGGTCAGGTCGCTGACTTCGCTTCGGGTACCAATGAAGTCACCTTCGAGTTGGTCAACGGCAATGCACCGCAGCCGGGGAATATTCCAATTGCGATCAACAATGAGTATCGAGCACCGGATATCGCTCGTGCGATCGCCCTTGCCATCAATGCCGGCAACGGTGGCAATCCCGTCCTGCCGAACATCCAGAACATCCCCAATGGAAACTTTGGTTTGGCTAGCCCCATTGGCGCCGTGTCCGCCATCGCCCTGGGCGGCATTTCGGGAGTGCAGGGTGGCCTGCCTCTCTTCGGACGACGTATTGACGGTTCGTTCCCGACTCACTCAGGTCTGGGGATCGGGCATGACCGTACGGCTTCAGGACAATTGAGCTCCACGTCGCTAGGGGACGGGACCACCGAGCGGTTTGTGGTTATTTCCAATGCGGCCTACATTCGTGGCAACGGCGGTTTCCTGGTCGATCCTGACTTCAACGAAGGGAACAACCTCGACCAGCTTTATCCAGAATCAGGCATTCTGGTTTCCGAGGGGGCCAGCCCGACGATCCTCAACAACGTTTTTGTGAACGTGCAGACGCCTGTTGTCGATGCGGAAAGCCGCACCGTGAATGGGATTTCGGCACCCTTCGGTACCAATGCTCTGAACGACCCGAAGCCAGGCGAGGTGATCCTTTCGGGTTCGATCTATCAGTTCACTGAGTCGGGCATCGCTGCAAATCGGTTGAGTCAGGGAATCGAAACGAATCCCACCAACATCCCAAATACAGGATTGGACTTCAACACAACCGTTCCCGGATCGACCCGCGTCTTCGTCAACGCTCAGGGCAGTCAATTCCTGCCGGCCCGATTTTCTCCGGTAATCGACAGCAGCATCGACTCGCTCCAGGAACGCGAAAGCTTCCGAACGATCAAGCAAGCGATGGGCATCTCCAACTCGCCAATTCTTGCACCCGAACGAGATGCCGCGGGTCTGCTGCGCGTCGACGATCCTGAGGTGTCGACACCTTCGGGCCTGGGTGCCGACGTCTTCAAGGACCGCGGCGCTTTGGATCGACCGGAAGCGGTGGGCCCGACGGCTCATCTGGTCATCCCAGTCGATAACGACTCGGCAGGAAATGATCGCGACCGCGCCGAATCGTATGTGGAGCTAACGCAGGGAGTGGTGCGGGAGTTCCGAATTCAGTTGAAGGGTCCGAATCTGACCGAACTCCTGGTACCCAGCCGCAGCGTGACGCTGTTCGAAGATGGCCGGTTGCTGCGAGAGGGAATCGATTATGTTTACGCGTTCAATGAAACAACCAATGAGATCATCCTGACACCGCTGGCTGGCGTCTGGCGTCAGGGAAGAGTCTATGAGATTTCTTTGAACAATAAGGACCGCTTTGTTCTGGAAGCACCACGCGGTGACCAGATCGAAGATGGGGACCAGTTCACCATCACCGACGATGCCAACGGAATCGTCTACTTCGAATTCGACAGTGGCTATCAGATGCAGCTGCCTCGCGGTCTGCAGATGACGGTGCCCCTGGCCGGCGGTGCTGCAGGCGGTCTGTCGGATGGGGATCGTTTCTCGATCGACGATGGACGCGGAGAAATCTTCTTTGAGCTGGATCGCAATGGAACGGTTCTGGCCGGCAACATCGCGATTCCTTTCACCAGCTCCGATACCCGTGAGATCATCGCGCAGAAGATCGTCGACGCAATCGCCGGCTCCTCGGCTCGCGTCACCCCGCGACTGCTACCCGCCGGCGTTGTCTATCTTGGATCGGTGGCCAATGTCCGACTGAACACCACGTTCTCCTCACTGAGCCAACCGAATGCAACCTGGGGCCTCAAGGTTCCCGCACTGGGGGCACGCCCGGGCGGCATCACCGACGGCCAGATGTTCTCGCTGACCGATGGATTGACGACGATCACCTTTGAGTTTGATACCGACGGCGTCATCAGCAACGGAACGACGATTATCGATACCTCGGCCTCCAGCACTGCGACGGATGTCGCCGTGCAGATGCTGCAGGCGATCCAGCGAAGTCCTCTGAAGGTTCAAGCTCAGTTGATCGGTAGCGATGTGGTCTACCTTGGGCTTCCGGCCAATGGCGATGCGTTGATCATGAGCAGTCGTCTAGCACTGGTGGGAGTTTCGCGGACGATCTCGGATGGCCAGTCCTTCTCGATCACTTACGCAGGCGTCACCAAGACTTTTGAATACACCACCGATAGCAGTGTCGCGGCTGGTCGGATCCCAATCCCGTTTACGGTGACCGAGACACAGGATGAGATTGGTACCCGTACCGCGCAGATCATCAGAGATGCCAATTTGGATCTAGATCCTTTGCACTTGAGCAATGGAAATATCTCGCTGGGTGGTACGGTTGACCATCAGGTCTCGGTGGCGTTGGCCCCAAGCATCGGGCTTTCGGGTACCCCCGGTGTCGCTCCGAAAACGACGCTGGAAGTGGTCGGCTCCCTGGTCCTCCAGGTACCGATTCGAGGCGGTCAAGATGTGGTGGATGACAGCTTCTTCCGCATCACCGCCAACGGTGTCACCGTAACCTACGAGTTCGACCGCAACTCCAGTGGCCCAACGGTTCCAGGTAACGTGGTCATTCCTTACGGAAGCACCAGTTCGGCCAACGACATCGCCACCTCGATGGCGATTGCCATTCGCAACAGCCTCCCTTCGATCAACGCTCAGAATATTGGAGCAGGGCGAGTCGATCTGGGGCTCCTCCCGGACTCGGCCGTATCGGTCGGCAATTCGGCTCTCAGCAAGCGCCGAGGCAACGTATCGGATGGTGAGTTCTTCACGATCACCAACGGCACGACATCGGTCACCTTCGAATTTGACAACGTCAGCGTCGGCAACGGATTTGTCGCTGGCCGAACTCCCATCCTCTTCAGCAATAACAGCACGCGAGAAGAAGTGGTCGCCGCGATGAAGGCGGCGATCGAAGGTAGTGCCCTGGGACTTCAGACGGAGATTCTGGCTGGAACTCAACTTCGATTGCTCGATAATCCTCGTAGCACCACCGACATCACGCGAGCTCCAAGCCTTGGAAAATCGGGTGTTCCAGGGGGAGCCAACGCAGTTCGCTTCGCCCAGGACGCGAATTTCACCTCCGATCTCGTGGCCGATCAGATCTACCGAGCCATCAATTCGGCGTCGAATACGACGCTGCAGGCGAAAAAGCGAGGTGGAAACACGCTGTTCCTTGAGCATGCGATCACCGTCAGCCCCGAGATCAGCAGCTTCTTCATTCGCGCCATCGAAGACTTGGCAGGAAACGATCTGCAGGCCAACCGGATCAACGACGAGACGCAGTTTACGATCCTCATGCCGGGAGCGCTTCTGGACTACGGCGATGCTCCAGATCCATTCAGCACCACTCTGGGACGCTACCCGACGCTGCACGACAACAACGGTGCCCGGCACGTGGTCTCCAGCCGCGGATTGTTCCTGGGAGCGACCATCTCGGGAGATGAAGATGGGAACCCGACACCAACGGCCGATGGCGACGCTAGCGACGACGGGGTCTCCTTCACCTCGGAACGGAACCCGACGGGCTTGTTCAACCGACACGTATTCACCGATATTACGGTCACGCTGTCGGCCCCGGGTTTCGTTGATGCCTGGGTCGACTTCAGTGGCGACGGAGACTGGGACGATCCGGGTGAGAAGATTCTGAATGGCGTCGAATTCTTCGGAGACAGCCTGACCCAGACCTTTGCCGTCCAGATTCCTCCTACTGCGCCCGAGCCGATCGCCAAGACGCAGTCGTTTGCAAGGTTCCGAGCCAGCGGAGTGGGAGGCTTGCTGCCGACCGGTCTTGCGGTAGATGGCGAAGTCGAAGATTACGCCGTGATTCTGGTTCCAGGTACTCCTCCGATCGCGGTCAATGACCAGTATGTCATCAACGAAGATGAAAGCTTGGTCACCTACGATGCCACGGGTCAGGACACCCCGAACTTCCCAATCGATGATGGCGTCGCCGCCAACGATGAAGATGCCGATGGCGACACCCTGTCGGTGACACTGGTGGAAGGTCCCAAGTACGCTCAGTCATTCACGCTGAATCCTGATGGCACCTTTAGCTACACACCACTACCTGACTTCTTTGGCGTAGATTCGTTCACCTACCGCGTTCGTGATGCGGAACTGACATCGAACAACATCGCGACGGCAGTCATTACGATTCGCGAGGTCAACGACGAACCGATTGGTGGTGACGACAGTTACATCGTCGACGAAGACAACACCCAGCGTTGGAATCATTCCCAATTGCTGCTCAACGACCTTCCTGGCCCTCCTAACGAGTCAAATCAAGCGCTGAAAATCGTTGGCGTCTCGGCGGTTTCGGCTCGTGGTGGATCGGTGATGCTCAGTGGTACCGAAGTCATCTACACGCCGCCTTCGGATTACTCGGGACCAGATTCTTTCACCTACACGATCGAAGACAATGGAACCACCAGTGGCACACCCGATTTCCGGCAAGCGGTTGCCACGGTCAACCTGACGGTTCGGGATGTGAACGATCCACCGATCGCCGAGACTGACTTCCTGGAGACGCTGGAAGATGTTGCGATCACCCGATCGAAAGACTTCTTCTTGCTCAACGATCGCCCCGGGGGACCGAATGAATCGTGGCAGACTCTGAGGTTCCTGGGAGTCGAACCGGCTAGCACGGCAGGGGGCAGCGTGGTCTTCAATGGCACGAATGTCACCTACACGCCGCGGAAGGACTTCGTCGGAACGGATACCTTCTTCTACCTCATTGAGGACAATGGAACTTCGGAAGGGCGCCCCGATCCTAAGCAGGCTCGAGGTACCGTTTCGGTCACCGTCGTACCGATCAACGATGCTCCATCGGTCATTCTGCCTCTGGGGACGCTGAATGTTCTTGAAGATGCGCCAGATCGAGTAATCGAACTGCTCAATCACTTCTTCGATCCCGATATCGCGACCAACGGCGATGAGTTGAGATTTGAGGTGGTTAGCAATTCGAAGCCGTCTGTGGTCGTTGCATCGATCGTCGGCTCGCAACTCACACTGCGATTCCTACCAGACCAGAACGGTACGGCGAACATATTGATACGTGCGACCGACAAGGCAGGAGAATCGGTCTCGAATCTCCTCACCGTGATTGTCGCCCCCGTGGATGATGCACCGATCGTGTCCGTCGCGATCCCTGACCAGCAGGTGAATGAAGACAGCCCACCTATCTCGATCGACCTGTCGAATCACTTCACCGACGCGGACATCGCGACCAACAACGATGTGCTGACTTACTCCGTGGTGAGCAATTCCAATAGCTCGCTGGTGACCACAGCACTGACCGGATCGGTGTTGACCCTGTCGTTCGCACCAGATGCCTCGGGCCGAGCGACGATCACGGTTCGCGCTACCGACAAACGTGGCTTCTCGGTAACCGATACGTTTGACGTGGTTGTCTTGTCGGTGAATGATCCACCGCGTACTCAGCCTGATTTCTACAATGCACCTCAAGGCGGAACGATCACCACCACCGACGCGACTGGCAATGCAACGCCAACGATTGTCGACAATGGAGTGCTCGCCAACGATTCCGA
Organism: Planctomycetaceae bacterium; assembly: GCA_040375295.1. Taxonomy (GTDB): domain Bacteria; phylum Planctomycetota; class Planctomycetia; order Pirellulales; family Pirellulaceae; genus JBEISR01. Next base: position 149,017 of record JBEISR010000001.1, on the reverse strand, counting down.
TCCCGAAGGGGATGCGTTCACCGCAGAACTGGTTCGCCAACCGACTCGCGGCACCGTAGTGCTCAATCCAAACGGCACCTTCACCTACAACGCACTTGGAAGCTCCGGTGAGACCGATACCTTCACCTACCGTGCCCTTGATGCTCGAGGGGCGGTCAGTGTCGAGACATTGGTATCGATCCGCATCGGACCTCCACTTCCGCCTCGGCATCAGAATCCGTTGGAAGCCAGGGACGTCAATGCGGATGGATTCGTCTCCCCGATCGATGCCCTGTTGGTGATCAACTTGCTCAATGCGCAGGGCCCATCGGTCCCCGTCAGCACACTGCCAGATCCGCCTCCCTATCGCGACGTCAATGGGGACAACCTGATCACTCCGCTAGATGCGATCCTGGTGATCAACTTCCTCAACGGCGGAAGTGGCGAAGGGGAGGGCGAAGGGGAGTCAACCGGCCAGATTAGCGGTTCTGCCGAAGCAATGGGCGTTGGGATCGGATGGCAGTCGATGGTCAGCCGCGTGGCAGAGAACTCGGTTCTGTCGCTCGATCGTCCTGTCGCTAGCTTGTCCATGACAGGTCCACGACGACAGGCAGCACCTCAGGAACTGGCTCTTGCTTCGTACCTAGCCTCCTGGAAGGGCCAAGAGAGCGACCCGCTGGAAACATCGATTGAAACCATCGTCGATGGCACGACGCTAGAAGAAAGTCTGTTAGTCGACGAACTGCTGAAGGATTGGATGGATTGATACAGAACGGCTTTTGGTCGGTCATTCGCAGGCAATTGGTCCGGCGGACAACCACGAAAGCTAGACCGATCTGGGAAGTAAGGTGGCCCTCAGGTTGCTTTGCTGCCCATATCAAACCACAGGCGATCTCAAGCGTGATACCTTGAGGTCGAACCGCTTGTTTCGAAAAAGATACTTTGTTGTTGTTCTTTTCTCATTCCTGCTGATTCCATCGTCCCCGCCCGCATTGGGATGGGACGCATATTTTCGCCAAGGGTTAGTTGCATGGGTAGCAGTCACAAAAATCGCCCCGCTGTCGAATCCCGGGAATCCCAACTTCGCCGTGAGAAGTTTCGCCGCTTGCTCCATGAAAACCTGGAGCGAAGGGAGTTGATGGCGACCAATGCCGCCGCTCCGATCTTTGCTCCCGGCACCACCGATCAGTACGTCCGGGAATGGATCGACAAGCTGAACAATCCGGGCGATGGCAACACCGGTCAGTTTAATGCGCCCGGACAGCGCTGGACCAATCCCGTCGGCGGCGCCGGAAGCGCCATGGGCGACACGGCAACGGTCACCTGGAGTATCGTTCCCGACGGCACACTTGTCCTCGATCGTATCAACGGTGGATCGGACAAGCCTAGCAACCTTATTGCATTCTTGGATGGCATCTACGGTGGCGGCACTGGCGCTGTCTCCCAGCGCCCGTGGTTCCCTATAGTCCAAAGAGCATACGATCAATGGAGCCAGATTTCGGGGATCAGCTACGTCTACGAGCCTAATGACGACGGAGTGGCAACCAGCGGAAGTACGAATCGCGGTGTCGCTGGCGTTCGAGGCGATGTGCGAATTTCGGGCATTGCACTTGACGGCAACTACAACATTCTCGCTTACAACTTCTTCCCAGATAACGGTGGCAACAGTGGCTTCGATGGCGACATGGTCATCGACACGAATGATCGGTTTTATCGCGACGAGGCAGATGGCGCGACGGGAGAGAATCGCAGCCTGATCAACGTGCTGATGCACGAAGCCGGACATGGGCATGGACAGTTGCATGTCATACCGGTAAACGAAACCAAACTGATGGAACCGATTGTGACCGATCGGTTCTATGGACCTCAACATGACGACATATTGGGTGTCCAGCAGCTCTACGGGGACCGCAGCGAACCAAATGACACGGTGGCGACTGCCAGCAACCTGGGTACTTTGAGCAACGGCACAGTCCCGCTGACCCTACGGTCTCTGGACAACAACAACGACCTCGACTTCTATCAGTTCTCGGTAACCTCGGCCGGCAAGGCGACGATTTCGGTGACCCCTCAGGGCCAAACCTATTCGGTCGGCCCTCAGGGCGGCACTGCATCGACCACCAATTCTTTGATCTACAAGGATCTGGTACTGGAACTACTGGCCAGCGATGGAACGGTTCTAGCTCTCCGCAATGCTGGCGGTGCTGGGGTGCGCGAGGAGATCCTGGACTTCGATCTCCCCGCAGGCGGAACCTATCGAATCCGCGTTTCCGGAACCGGTGCAGCCCTGCCTCAGCTTTATGATCTGTCCATCCGCATTGCGGGGACCAGCGTTCCAGTTACCGCACAGAACCCACCGCGATTGCTGTCTGTAGCGGCCAATTACGGCGAGAATTTCGGCGTCAACCGAATCAATGTGCTGGATGAATCGCCTAGAGAACTGGTCTTCCGGTTCGACGGTGCGCAGTCGATCGATCCTGCCACCTTCAGCGGAATTCGGATCTATCGCGCTGGAGAGGACGGTTCGTTCAATACGGCCGATGACTTGCTGGTCTCTCCCGCATGGATCGGTCACGGCGACAACCAGCGGGTGGTGATTGCGAGGTTTGCTGAGACGCTGCCTGACGACGTCTATCGCATCGAAATCCTTGGGGTCGATATCGCTTCCGAAGGGCGCTCGGCCATTCGCAACACCGAAGGCGAAGCACTTCGGCCGCGTCGGGCAGGTACCGATCGCGACACCTACTACATGAACTTGGAACTGGGGGCTCGCGTGGTTGCGGTCGTCCCGGAACCTGTGGAACGTTCGGGCACCGCGCTGACCCAGCGGAAGAACCAGATCGACATCTACTTCAACAACGACCCGCTGCATGATGTCGCGGTGACCACCAGTGGTCTTAACGACCCGACAGTCGTCACCCCTTCCTTCTACCAGTTGATTATGACGCAGGATACCACCACGCCAAACGACGACGTGGTGATCCTGCCGACTTCGGTCAGCTACGATCCGGTGACCAACAAAGCTGTGCTGACCTTCGCGCAAGCGATCTCCAGCTATGGCGATCGAGCAGAAACGTTCCGGCTTCGTGTCGGTTCTGAGGAAGTGGTTCCCAACAGCACGGCTCCTAGCACCCCGACGATCATCACACCTGCAGCTGATCCAGGCGACACCCTGGTCAGCTCCACCGATCTGGGAACGCTCGCCGGTTCTTCGTCCTTCATCCTTCGGGAACAGGTTCGAGCGGGAAGCGGTCGTGCTCTTCCAGATTACCCAGGAAGCAATTTTGACCCAGGCCATCGGGACATCCAAGACGAAAGCCATCAGGGTGGCGGTCCTGACGCGGATCCAGACATCACGGTGCTCACCTACACCTTCGCTTTGGGGCGATCCTACGGTGTCGATACTGCTGGCAGACCGCTGTTCTCCACCATCAGCCCCGATCAGATGCAGCGAGTTCGTGAGATCTTTGAATTCTACGCAGCTCAGATGGGGATCAACTTTGTCGAGACCGAGGGGGCCGGTGATCTAACGGTCGTCGTCGGCGATATGGCACCATTGAACCAGCAAAGCGGCCCCGGCGGGGTGATCGGCGTTGCCTCTGGCTCTTTGGCGATCATGGACTATGCGGAAGCTTGGGACAACACCTTTGGATTCGGTGCGAATATCCCGAACACCCAAAGCTTCTTCATGGTCGCCATGCACGAAATCGGCCATATGCTGGGCCTAGGGCATACCTACGAACAGCCAACTGGAACAGTGATGGGATCCGATGGTACTTTCCCATCCCCGACCGAGTGGTTCTTCCCAGGTGATGTCGATGTGATTCACGGGCAGCATCTGTATCGCCCGGACAACAGGGATGTCGACATCTATCGCTTTGTTGTGCCTGCGGGAGAAAAGGGTGCGGTTCATCTGGAGACGCTTGCCGATCGCCTCGCTCAATCCAGCCAGGCCGACACCCATCTGACGTTGATGGAACGTACTCCGACAGGTCTCAAATTGCTGGCGGTCAACGACAACTACTTCGGTAAAGACTCGTTCATCCGCTTGGATCTTGATAGCGCGGCGACCGATCGCGAGTTCTTTGTGGCGGTGACGGTCCGTGGCAATGCAAACTTTAACGCGTTGGCGAAGGACACTGGCAGCGGTGGTACGACTTCGGGCAATTACGAACTGCGGCTCGAATTCCGTTCCACATTGGTTCCCCAGATCGTCGATTCGACCAATACGCCGCTGGACGGCGACGGGGACGGGACTGCAGGTGGCAATTTCAATTTCTGGTTCCGATCTGCACCTGAGTCGTCAACTCAGGCGCCCGGTGCACCGAAGACTCTTTTTGTCGACAAGGGATACAACGGGGCTCTCTCGAACGGTTCCCTAGCTCAACCTTTCCGATCGCTGCCTCAGGCAATTGCCGCGTCGCGGGAAGGGGACATCATCCGCGTCGCCGGCAGCCTGGGCGCCGATGGTCAGTTGTTGACCACTCGAGACAATCCCGCTTACGAGATTGGAACAGGCGGAACGGGGAACGCGACACTCTCCGATGGCAAGAGCCTGGAAGTGCCAAAGGGTGTGACCTTGATGATCGACGCTGGAGCCATCTTCAAGATGGGTGGTTCGGCGATCATTGCAGGAAGTTCCGATGCCTCGTCCGATCGCAGCGGCGGTGCGGTGCAAGTGCTCGGGACTCCCGTCAGCCCCGTCTACTTCACCAGCTACAAAGATGAATCGCTGGGGACCGACACCAATCCACTGGCAACGGTACCTGCACCTGGTGACTGGGGCGGTATCGAGACGCGACTGGATGTCGATCGAGCCCAGGGTCGCAGAGATCGGGAGCGGGAAGGGGTTTTCCTCAATTACATCGCATTTGCCGACATGGCTTATGGTGGTGGTCAGTTCGGGCAAGGTTCGCTCAGCCGCGTCGTCACTCCAGTTCAGATGACCGAATCGCGGGCCACGCTGCTGAACAACCGGTTCCGCAACAACGCGGACGCTGGGATTTCTGCCGACCCCAACAGCTTTGAGTACACGACGTTTTCCGAGCCACGGTATCACATCGACGAGGAATACTCGTTGGACTACAACCGAGTCGGTCCGGTGCTGCAGGGGAACCGCTTTGAGAACAACTCGATCAATGCTCTCCGCATCCGAATCGATACGCTCGCAGGTCAGGCGCTCAAGCCCCTGACGCTCAGCGCACGCCTGGACGACACCGATATCACCTATTTCCTTGGTGAGAATCTGATCATCCAGGGAACCCCAGGTGGACCGATTCTGGAAACGGTCCGCCCCGACCTAACCTTGATCCAGCAGAATCCGTCGACAACCACTAGCGGTTCGTTGATCGCAGGTGAGACCTACAACTACGTCATGACGTATGTCGACATCGATGGTGGGGAAGGGCTTTCCAGTCTTCCTACCAACGATGTTACCGTCACGGGTACCGGTGCTATCCTCCTGACTCAGCTTCCTTCGGCAACCGGTAGCTTTGTCGCACGCCGGCTATGGCGCAGCCAGCCAGGTGGCTTTGGTCCCTATGAACTCGTCGCCCAGCTCAACAAAGATGCGGTTTCCTATACCGACACTGGGATCTCCCTGGGAGGAGCTCTCGATCCGACGCCGGACACCAGCTTGCGCGCCCGCCGGGATGCCAGCTTGGTAATCGATCCAGGGGTAGTGATCAAGTCGTTGGGAGCGAGGATTGAACTGGGGATTCGGGGCAACTTGATCGCCGAAGGTTCGAAGGCCGAACCGATCATCTTCACCAGCCGTCTGGACGACCGTTATGGTGCCGGCGGAACGCTGGACACAAACAACGACGGTACAGGCTCAACTCCAGCCCCTGGCGATTGGTCAGGTATTGTCGCACGTCATCTGTCGACACTGAGTATCGATACCTCTTTGATCACGCATGCCGGTGGCGTCAGCAGCGTACCGGGTGGATTTGCAACGTTCAATGCACTGGAAATCCATCAGGCGACGGCGAGACTTTCGAGATCGGTGCTTGAGTCGAATGCGTCGGGAGCTTTTGGTCCAGGATCGACCAATCGAGATTCCAGAGGCCCCAATGACGACGCGGTGATCTATGTCGTCGGATCGCAGCCGATTCTGATCGACAATATCATCCGCAACAATGCTTCGACCAACACGGCCGCTATCAGCATCGATGCCAACAGCCTCAAGGCAACTTCGATCGTCGATTCCGGCAACCAAGTCGGAGTCGCCGAGTTTGCCGACTACGGGCTTGGCAATATGGGACCGCTGGTCCAGAAGAATCGATTGGGCAACAACGCGATCAACGGCATGCGGGTCCGCGGCGCTACCCTGACTACCGAATCGATTTGGGATGACACCGATGTCGTGCACGTGCTGCAATCATCGGTGATTGTCCCCGACTTCCATACCTATGGTGGACTGCGTCTGCAGAGCAAGGTCAACGAAAGCTTGGTGGTGAAGCTTCAGGGCAGCACTGCTGGATTCGAAGCCACTGGTCGTCCGCTGGACATCCCCACCCGCATCGGCGGTAGCCTGCAGGTCATCGGGTCCCCTGGTTTCCCGGTTGTCCTCACCAGTTTGCTAGACGACTCGATCGGCGCCGGCTTCGATCCATCAGGGCGTCCCCAGAGCGACACCGATGGAGCAGGAACGACTGCGGGCCGGCCAGGGGACTGGCGCAGCATCCGGATCAGTCCCTACAGCAACGATCGCAACGTCGACACGACGTTCGAACTGGAAGCCGACAAGATCCAGGATCGTGCAGTCAACGACATTCCAGATAATGCCCAGGAACTGGGTCAGTTGGCCAATACACTGCGCGGTGGCGACGAAAACCTTCGCCTCGGTTTTTCCGTGCATGGCACGATTGCAGCGCCGTCCGACCTGGACGTTTATCAGTTCACCGCAACCGCTGGCACTATGGTCTGGATCGATGTCGACCGGACCAGTGGTGGATTGGATTCCGTCGTGGAATTGATCGACCAGAATGGCCAGATTCTCGCCCTCAGCGACAATAGCCTAGACGATTCCATCCTGGGAACCGCGTTGTACGACTCGGGGGTGCTTGGAACCAAGCGCGTCCTCCCGATGGATACTTCGATTTTTGCCTACCGCAACGCGCTCATTCCAGAAGCCTCGATCGACTTCCAGTCGGTCAATCCGCTCGATGCAGGAATGCGATTGGTGCTTCCTGGCGTCGCTGGCTCGATCAATCCCTACTTCATCCGAGTTCGCAGCAGCAGCCTGCCGCCCGATGCGACAGCTTCGGATCGGCTCTGGGATTCAGCCGAAGTGCGTAGCGGTATCACGATCGGTGCCTACCGCATGCAACTGCGTCTGCAGCAGACAGACGAAGTCGGTGGCTCGACCGTCCGTTTTGCGGATGTCCGATTTGCAACCAACGGAATCGAACTCCTGGGACAACCGCTCCATTCACCGCTTCTGGGTGAGACTGGCGAACGACCAGATCCCGCTGGGAATCCGAACGAGCAGCCCAACGGAGCGACACCGATCGGCAATATCGCCAATTCGGACCGATCCGGCATTTCCATCGCGGCTGCGTTGACTGCGCGAACCGACGTCGACTGGTTCCGCTTCACCATCCAGCGCGACTCGATCCAAACACCTGGCAACAAACACATCGCAACCACGTTTGATATCGACTATGCAGACGGTATAGGACGCCCTGACACGACGCTTTGGATTTTCCGAGACGGCGGCTTTGGACCAGAACTGGTCCTCCTTGCGACCGACTCCGATATTGCTGATGACCGCGCCCGTCCTGGTCAAGGAGCCGATTCGGACGATCTCTCCCGAGGCTCGTTCGGCTCCCGTGACGCATTCCTGGGAAGCATTGAACTGCCAGATGGGGATTACTTCGTCGCCGTCAGCAATTCCAGCTTTGCCTACAACCAGATGACCCAATTCTCATCGGCCAACACCGCTGCACCCAATCTGCGCGTAGAGCCTCTGGATGGGTTCACACGTTACTCGGAAGACCGGTTCGACAATGTCGCCCCGGAAACAGCATTTGGTCCCAAGGCGGTCGCGTTCACTGGTTCAGCAGCGGATGTGGTCCCCTGGACTCTTTCCGATGTGACATTGTTCACTGCACGAAACATCGGTACCAACGGGCAGTTCTTCTACGTCAATCCGCTCACCGGTGTCTACGAAGCGAACGTTTCGGAGACGAACACGTTCCGAGCGATCGAAGATCTGGCGGTTCAGCCGAACGGCACAGTCAAAGCATTTGAGTACAGCTCAGTCCAAGGAACTGCCTCGGACGCCAATTCGGGAACGTTCTTCACCATTGACGGGGCCAACACCGGGACGGTTCTTGGCGGTTACTCGAATTCGGGCATTCAAACATTCCAGGGGTTCCCCGACCCGAATGATCCTGACGCGGCTTGGACGGTCGAGCAGGCGGAGAATGGTAATGGCCGCGTCGGTCACGGGATGCGATTTACGGCAATTGGCTATGGGAACTTCGGCCAACTAGGAATGTTCGGCGTCGCGTCGCGCGGCAACGGCCAGACCACCTATCGCTCGGTGAACGTCAACCCAGCGGATGGCTCGGCTTCGGGTGGCCCCTTCCGGCCTTCAAATAACATCCTCTATCAACTTGATCCCAATTCGGGCTCCCCAGTCTCGTTCGCCGGTGCGGCCAACCGCGCAGGGGCCTTCCGGGCTCAAGGCGCGGGCACTCAAATCCGTGAAGCAGGACGCTTCAATACCAACAACGTCATCACCGGGATCACCGCTGTCGATCAGATCCTCTACGCCGTCTCGGATGCTGGGGAGTTCTTCGTCGTCGACCCGACTTCGATCATCCCTTCGGAGAATTTCGAATTCGGTCCTTCGTATGCAGCGTTCAACCTGGGTGGCCCTCAGACAATCCTGCGGGACGATAACGGAAATCCGATCGAGTTCACCAGCCTCAGCACGGGACCTCGAAACGTCTCCGAGGGTCGATACGCTCAGACGCTCTTTGGAGTCACCGCCACTGGAACGCTCTACGCATTCGACATCCAGGGGAATCCAGCTCCGGTATTCACTCGCGGGCGTAGCAGCATCCAGGTTCCCGCTGGAATATCTGGTATCGATTTTTCGGCGATGGACGAAAACCTCTGGCATCTCACCGACCAGCGGGCCGACGATGCTGGACATGGCCAGCCGCGAACCTTCAATGGAAGTCGAGTCACCCCTCAGGGCAACGGTGGCAACAGCCTCCGCTTTGGGTTCCCACAGAACCCTGCAAACTACCTGCAGGGAGATTGGACCGGGATTTATGATCTCCCCGGACAGCAGGGCACCTACGACATGCCCGGTGGTGCCTGGGGTGCGGTAGAAAGCCAGTTGATCGATTTGCGTGGGTACTCCGCCGACGATCAGCCGATGCTCTATTTCAATTATCTGCTCCAGACGGAAACCAAGAACTCCTCGAACAACGATGGCGATAACTGGATGCGGGATGCATTCCGCGTCTACGCCGGTACGCCGGATGGGCAGTGGATTCTGCTGGGCACCAACAACTCGTCCAACGACAACAACTACAACAACGGGAACAACGAATTCGACCCCGGTGTGTCACTGTACACCGATGCCTTCGGAAAGAACTACAAGGCTCAAGAAGTCTTCGATACCGGCGAAGCGGGCTATGCGGGTAATTGGCGGCAATCGCGCATTTCTTTGGCACCAGTCGCAGGCCAGCAAGACGTCCGCATTCGTTTCGAATTCTCTTCTCAAGGGGACATGCGCAGCGGGGATCCAGTGCGAGGCGGCGTCGAACTGATGGCCGTAGTGCCAACCGCCCTGGTCGACGGCGACACTTTCTCGGTGCTCAATATCGAAGATGGGACTAACAGCACCTTCGAATTCGACATGGGACTGGTCTTGAACATGCCCAGTGGTCAGAGCATTCCGGATGGGGCCACGATCACGGTAGAAGGGACAGTCTTCACGTTCGTCTACGCCGCGACCGGTGCCGCCAACGAAGTGGTGATCACCCCCGACATGACCCCGCTGAATGTTGCCGGCGAGTTCCGAAAGGTGCTGGAACGTGCATGCTTTGAAGTGCGAACCAATACGCTGTCACCGAATATCTTGAACATCAAGGGGGGAGCCACCTCGGCAGGCCCTCATTCGGTGGGCGGTGGCCTGGACAGCAATCTGATTCTTGGATTCCCTGGCGTTTCCATCGGCAATGAGCCGGTCGATATTCACCAGGAGTATCCAGCCAATTACCTGACCTTTTTTGATGCGGTCACCAGCGACCCCAATTTCGGTGGAGGACCACCTCCCTCGCCAATCCTTCAGAACCCTCTCTCATTGCTTGGGGCCCCGGACTACACCGGGGGTGCGGCAGAACCATCGGCAACCAACACGGGAGCTTTCTCGTTGGGTAATGGTGGCCAGGCAACCATTTCCCTCTTCCCTCTGTTGAATTGGTTCACTTCGTCTGGAGATTCTCGACCTGACCTGTTCATCCAGGAAGTCGGACTGCCGGAAGATCTCTTTGTCGAGATCAGTGAAGACGGAGTTACCTGGATTTCGGTCGGTACAGTTGGCGGGTGCGTCGTCACCGTCGATTTGGATGCCTTCGGAATCACGCCAGATGTTCAATACACCTTTATCCGACTGACCGACGACATCAACCAGGGTGACACCACTGGGGCCAGCGTCGGTGCGGATATCGATGCCGTGGGAACGTTCTTCAATGCTTACAACACCGAGCCTCAGGCGCGACTGGCGGTTCGGGATGCAATTCGCGTCTCGCTCGCCCAGGCCCTGAACGTTGCAGGTCAAGAAACCAATATCGATGTCTGGGATGTCTACAACGATACGGTACGGCTGTATGGCTACCAGATTACGGACCTTGGGAAGCTGGGTGGTCTGATCGATCCGCGAGCTGGCGATAGCTTTGAGAACGACCCACAAAACCGTCGCGACCAACGAGCTCAGAACAATCGCTTCGAAGGGGTCTACATCGACGACATTCTGATCGGCTTCGCGGAACGAGGCGAAATGGTCTCGGGATCCGTCGTAGGCACGTTCAATAACTTCGACGCTAATTCCCTGCTTGCGGCCGGTGGCTTGCCTTACACCGGACAGTCGTTGCCGGTCGAACCGATCGAAACGGGTACGTACCAATTGGAGATTCGCACCTCTGCCGAGTACGGAATCACTGGTGCACCGAACGAATTGAGCTTGTCGCCGTTGGTTGGTGCCAGGTCGTTTGATACCAACGAAAGGCTCGCCAAGCAGTCGTCCATCGTGGTGACACAGGCAAGTGCCATCCCCGATGGAACCACATTCACGCTTAGCGATGGGTTCAACGAAGTGGTTTTCGAATTCGATGTGAGCACATCGGCTTCGGATCCGGCTGCTGGAGTCGCACAGGGTCACGTCCGCGTTCTAATCGACCCTGGCTTCAATTCGGCCCAAGTGGCCGCTGCGATTCGTGACGCGATCAACATCCCATCCGTCCAGGCGCTTCTTTCGATCAGCGCATCGACCAACGACAAACTGCAGGTCAAGTCGACTCAGGCGGCGATCGATTCCTCGATGGTCTACCTTCATGGTTCGGCCGCCGGCAATTTGATCGGCAGCACCGACCTACCCGCCTCACTGGCCTTCTTCCTCTACGGTCTCGATTCGGCACTTGGCGAGGACCTGGGGGACAGCAACCGTCTGCGTGATCAAGGGCAGATGATCATCTCTTCGACCTTCGTGCGGGACAGCGCTCAGGTAGGAATTCTGGTCGACAGCGCCAACCGGAACCAGTTGCAACTCGCTGCCGACGTCGGACCGCGACCTTACCCCGGAACACCTCGCAACCTGCTGACGCTCAACACAGCTCTGCTGGCTCCAGGAGCGGTGATCGTCAACAATGTTTTGGCCAACAACGGCACTGGCGGCTTGGTGATCAGTGGCGACCAGCAAACCGGCCAGACCCCGGCGGCTCGATCGATCACTCGCGCCATCAACAACACCGTCGTCGGCAATGGCACCGGCACAGGAATCCAGATCAACCAAGGCTCAGCTCCTGACCTGATCAACAACATCATCACTGGTTTTGCGACCGGCGTCGCGGTGGATACCGCCAGCTCCGCAGTGACCGTTCTGGGAGCCAACCTCTTTAAGTCGAACACCAGCAATGTTCAAGGCCTTGCAGGAGCTGGTAGCGGTAGCTTCCCAATCTTCCTGGGCCCCAACGACCCGCTCTTCACCAGCCTTACCAACGGCCGCTACTACTTGGCTCCGTTGTCTCGAGCCATCGACAGTTCCCTCGCCTCCCTTCAGGAACGAGCGGCCCTGTCCCAGGTGAAGAATTCGATGAGCCTGCCGAGCAGTCCGATGATTTCGCCAAGTCGCGATATCGGTGGGCTGCTTCGTATCGACGATCCTGCGGTGAACACCCCGGGCGGTCAGGGGCAGAACGTCTTTATTGATCGTGGGGCTGTGGACCGGACCGACTTTGTTGGCCCAACCGCTACGCTACTGAACCCGCTGGACAATGACGCGGATCAGGTCGATATCGATCGCAACACCACCTACGTTCGATTGCTTGATGGGAACCTCTCCTACTTCTCGATACTTCTGGACGAGAGCCAGGGGACTGGGCCGGATCCAGCCACAGTAACAGCACAGTCGGTGATGCTTACCGAGAACGGCCGACTGCTGATTCCCGATGTGGACTACGTCTTCGGATACAGCGTCAATAGCCGCGAGATTCGCCTGACCCCCAATTCCGGTTTCTGGCGTCGAGACAGCGTCTACGAAATCACCCTAAACAACGCTCGGCGCCTTCAGGTTTCGCCGACCGATGGCCTGGGCGCCACCGACGGCAATCAAATGGTTGCCACGCTGGCCGATGGTTCGCAGGTATTCCTGGAATATGAGAGCGGCTACATACTCTCCGTGCCCCGAACCTCCACCATCATCGTCCCGGCAACCGGATCAGGTCCATCGGGCATTGTCGATGGCCAGAGGATTCGGATCACCAATGGAGCCACTGTCGGGAACTTTGAATTCGATACCGACGGCACGGTCAGCCCAGGTTTCCGAAGGATCTCAATCCCAGCCATTGGATCGGCCGGTCAGGTGCGGGATGCCATTCTTTTGGCTCTTCAGGCCCCTTCCAACAGCGACCTCAACCTTGCCCCCAAGGCGGTCGGTGCAGACCAGATTCATCTGGGGACGCTGGCAGTTCATACGGTCGACGTGACCGCTGCCTCGCTGCAATTGGTTGGCGATCCCGGTGGGGTTACCGACGGTCAGACGCTGGTGATCACACGAACTGGTGGTTCGCCGCTGAATTTTGAGTACGACCTTCCATCCGATGGACCGGTCGCCGCCGGTCGCCTACCGATTGCCATCGAGCGAAGTGATACCTACGACGATATCGCCCGCAAGACAGCCGCTGCCTTGTCTCTTTACTTTACCGATGGATTCAGCCCGGTCACTGCAGTCGAAGGTGGCTTTGTGCACGTTGGTGGCAAGCCAGGCGACGCGATCGTCACGTCCGGTTCCCGGCTTGCTCTCAGTGGAACTCCAGGCGTCACCGAGAGTCTTAAGCTGACGGTCCCGACAGCAGGTGGCCCAGCAATCGCCGATGGGGCTCGCTTCTCCATTCGCGTTGGCACCACGTCGGTAGTCTTCGAATTCACCAAGGACCTAGTCGTCGGCACCGGCAATCAACCGATTTCTATCCGCAACACCGATACCGCTGCCCAGATTGCATCCAAGATTGTTGCCGCGATCAATATCGCTGGCTTGGGGCTGACTTCCCAAGCAAATGGATCAGTGATCACTCTGAACGAACCGTTGGGAACAGTACTGAATCTCCTGACCAGCGGATTGACCAGCACGGGAGTTCCCGGTGGAGCGGTTCCGGTCAATTTCATTCCTGCAGCGACCTTTACCAAGGAACTGATGGCGGCTCAGTGGGTCAACTCCCTGCGTCGTATCGGATTGGGTGTCGATGCATTCCTGGTTGGCAATGAAACGGTTCTGGTCGATGGCGTGCAGCAGATCAGCGGTGTGCCGAGCATTGCAATCGATGCCATCCGCGATTACGCCGGAAATCCGCTACAAGCCAATCGAGCCAACTCGCTGACTCAATTCACCATTGTCATGCCTGAAATGACGATGGATTACGGCGATGCTCCAGGGGTAGGTAGCCAGACGATGCAGAGCGACAATGGCTCACGTCATGCGATTCTGCCAGAAGATGAGCCGCTGTTGGTCCTCGGTCAGTGGGTCGATGCCGATGCGGATGGACAACCGGATGCTAGCGCCACCGGGGATGATTATGATTCGTTGATGACAGGCACCCTGCCACTGTCCGTCGGCACCACTGGTCCGGCCGTTTTGCAGATGCCTGGGCCTATCGGACTGATTGGAAGCACCATCGTCATTCGCGATCCGGCTCGCCACTTGGTGACATTCGAGTTCACCAACAGCACCAGCGCCAGCATTCCTGGCGCCGTTGCAGTGAACCTCACTGGCACCGTCACCCCGACGGATGTTGCAACTCGCTTCACCGCAGCGATCTTGGGAGCCCTGACTTCCGGACGGATCGACGATTTGATCCCGATCCAACGAGGCGCCGTTGTCGATCTGGGTGGAACCCCTGAGCACCTGTTCGATCTATCGAACGCAGTCACGGTGCAGCGAGTCCAGACCGGGTCTCTCAGTCTCCTCGGCTCCTCGAATATCAACGACTATGCCGATGGCCAGACTTGGACAATTCAGGATGGAGCCGGTGGAACCGTCACGTGGGAACTTCACGACAGTTCAACCGGACCCGTTTCCGTGGCGGCGGGCAATCTACCGTTTGCGGTCGATCTATCGGTTGCCAGCGCTGCTCAGGTGATGCAGTCGCTGCAGACGGCCATCGTCCAGGCCATCAACGGCAAGCAGGTCAGCCTTCCTGCCCCAACGCTAAGCGGCACGCTTCTGACGATTGCTGCCGATGACGAAGATGGCGTTCGTTTCACCGAAATCTTCAACAGCCGTGCCAACCCAACCCCAGTGGTCGTCACTTCGTCTGGGACCGGGATGTTGGATGCTTGGTTCGACTGGAATAACGACGGTGATTTCCAAGATGCCGGCGAACAGATGCTCAAGAGCGCCCCGGTACGATCAGGTGACAACACCTTCCTGATTCTTCCCCCAGCATCGGCTAGCCCTGGATTCCTGGCTGCACGTTTCCGTCTGAGTGCAACCGGTGCCTTGCTGACCAACGGGGTGGGAATCGGCGGCGAAGTGGAGGATTACTTGATCGAAGTTCTACCGGGGACCCCACCGGTCGCGGTCGCTGACACCTACGAAGTCGATGAAGATGAAGTGCTAGTGGTGGCTCCGATTGGGGTACTGACCAATGATACCGATGTCGATGCGTTGACGACGTTGACTGTCTTCGACAGCGATCCGCTGGTACTAGGTATTCAGCCAGAGCGATCGACGGAGCATGGATTGCTGCAACTTAATGCCGATGGCAGCTTCACCTACACCCCAGAACCCGATTATTTCGGCACCGACTCGTTCGTCTACTACGCATACGACGGGCGGATGAAGAGCAATCTGCCGACGACGGTAGTGATCAATGTACGTCCAGTCAACGACGCGCCCACTGCCGTCGACGACACAGCCTCCATGATTGAAGACACCACAATTGTCCTCCCCGGCTCCGCGATCTGGGGTAATGACATCAAGGGTCCGCCCAACGAGTCGGTTCAGAACTTCCGCCTGGTGGGTGCAGTGCTTGTCGATGGAGCACAGGGTGGAAATCTTCAGCTGGATACGGTTCGCGATGAACTTCGGTACACACCGAGAGCCCACCAGAATGATCGGACTCAAGGACCAATTTTGATTCGCGTCACGGTCGAGGACTATGGTCCAGCGGGAGGAGATGCCAACCCTCTGCGATCGACCGCCACCCTGACAATCAATATCTCTGAAATCAACGACCCACCAACATTCACGATGCCAACTTCGCATTCCAGCCGCGAAGACCAGGGGTTGGTGACCGTACCGAACTTCATCACCACCATCCTACCTGGCCCGGCAGAAGCGACCGATGAAATTACGATCGATCAACAGAAGGTCGCCTTCCGAGTACGAGCATTCCAGCCAAGCCTCTTCGCGGTTCAACCGACGATCGACGCTGCTGGAACTCTGACCTACCAACTGGCCCCGCATATCAACAACAACAATCCACCTCCTACTGCCGACCTGCGGGTGGAAGTGATCGCCGAGGATGACGGAGTACGCACGCCACCTCCGAACGATCACGAAGCGGATGCCAGGGTTTTTGTCATCAACGCCAGCCCGGTGAATGACGCGCCCGAATTCACGCTCAACTCCCTGATCGTCAATACCATCGAAGATGCCGGACCACAGACGGTTACCGGCTTTGCAAGCGGTATTCGTCCCGGACCCGCCGGCGCCGCCGATGAAGCCAATCAGTCGCTTCAGTTCCTGGTGGTCGTGCCAGCCAATGAGGAAGCGGCCTACACGCGGCTTCCTGCAATCGATCCGGCTACCGGCAACCTGACCTACCAGCTTGCCCCCGATGTCAACAGCCGCTTCCCCGGTTTGACATTGACCTTCACGGTGCAATTGCGAGACGGCGGACCGAATGTCCCTCCTAACGACGTCAATGTGTCGCCGATCTCCACGATCACCATTCGCGCCACCGAAGTCAACGACACGCCAGGCTTCACCCTGCCCAGCGTGACCGTCAATGTCCTTGAGGACAACGAGGCGGAAACCTCCGTCGCTCAGACGGTGATTCCAAACTTTGCAACCAACATCACCTTTGGTCCTTCGACCGCGCTGGATGAGCCCATCTACCAGAGTCTGTCGTTCATCATCCTCAGCAACACCAACCCAACCTTGTTTGCATCGGTGCCATCGATCGATGCAGCGGGTACACTACGGTTTGTGACGGCAAAGGACCAGAATGGACAGGCTGTCATCGTGATCAACCTGCAAGATCAGGAAACCCTCGGTCCTCCGGATACCCGGGTGTCGCCCAACAGGACGTTCACCATCAACATCCGCCCGGTCAATGACGCTCCAGAGTTCACGATTCCCGCCACCGCACCCAGCGTTGAAGACCAGGGCCTGGTACGGATCCCTGGCTTCGCAACCAACATGCGTCCTGGCCCCAACACGGCCTTCGACGAACTGAACACGCAGACCTTCACGGTCAACGTGTTCGCTCGAGATCCTTCGAAGTTCGTCGTCCAGCCTTCGATCGATGCGACGGGTACTTTGACGTTCCGAACGGCCGCTGATGTCAACAGTTCAACGGCGTTCAATCCTTTGGAGGTCGACGTCTTCCTGGTGGACGATGGGGCTTCGACTCCTCCGAATGTCAACCAATCGGTCACGAGAACCTTCCGCGTTGTTCCCACGCCGGTCAACGATGCTCCGCAGTTCACCTTGCCCAACCGGCAGCTGACGGTCATCGAAGATCGCGAGGAGTTCCTGGGGATCGTCAACTCCGAATTCGTCGGATTTGCCACGAACGTCCTGCCGGGCCCTGCGACTGCCATCGACGAAGTGAATCAAGCACTGACGTTCGACGTCACCAACAGCGCTCCGGAACTGTTCTCTGTTCAGCCGCGCATCGACGTCGTCAACGGCACGGGAACTCTGGTCTTCAAGACCGCTCCGAACAAGAACGGACGGGCAACCGTCGTGGTACGATTGCGGGACAATGGCGCTTCGACGCCGGCCCCCAACACCAACACCTCTGGGGAGCAGACGATCACGATCACCATCGATCCGATCAATGATGCACCCCTGTTCGACATCCCTGCAACCTTGGTTGTTGACGAAGACGCTGGCGTTCGTACGGTCAGCGGTTTTGCGACCAACATCCAGCGTGGACCTGCGGGCGCTGACGATGAAAGCGTCCAGGAGGTCACCTTCTTTGCAGAAGCCTTGGATCCAACGGCTTTCGAGATTCAGCCAACCATCGAGGCCAATGGGAACCTGACCTTCAAGACCGCAAAAGATGTCAACAACAACACGCCCGGCAAGGACTTGCGAGTTCGCGTCTACCTGGTCGATAACGGCCCAAGTGCGCCGCCTCCCAATACCAATCGATCGGTCAACAAGACGGTGTCGCTCGATATCCGGCCGGTCAATGATCCTCCAATCCCCGGCGCACATGTGGTGAACATCGCCGAAGAAACGTCGATCGTCATCCAGTCGGCGGACATCCTTGCGACAGATCTTCCTGGCCCGATCGACGAGCTGGGACAACTGTTGCGCATCACCCAGGTGGAGCGAACTTCGGATCGTGGGGGCACGATTTCCCCAACCTTCTCGAACGGTGCTATCACCTCATTCCGATACACTCCCGGGACGAACGTCGTCGGATTCGACACGTTCCGCTATGTCGTGACCGACGATGGCAATCCAAACCGAAGCGCCACCGGCACGATTACCATCACCATCGATGGGGTCAATGATCCCCCACAGTTCACGCCAGGCGCGTCGCTGGTCACTGTCAATGAGGATGCACCAGCAGTGACTCAGCCTTGGGCGACCAATATTCTGCCGGGACCGGCCGGTGCGATCGACGAGGCAAATCAAACTGTCTCGTTCGTTGTCACCGCATCTCCTTCCTCACTGTTTGCACAGGGCCCAGCGATCGACAGCAATGGAGTCCTGACCTTCACACCGGCTCCCGATGCCAATGGCACGGCACTGGTGGAAGTCCAGGCGGTGGATTCCGGATCGAACGTACCACCCAGCCAAAACAGTTCGGCCAAGGTGACACTGACGATTCAGATCAATCCGGTCAACGACCCACCGGTGTTCACCAAGGGTCCCGACGTGAGGGTGAACGAAGACAGCGGTGCTTATTCCGCAGCCTGGGCAACCGGCAAGGCCGCCGCTGCTGGTCTGCTGCTGACTCCACCGCGAGCTCTGGACGAAGCAACGCAATTGGTAACCTACTCGGTCACCACCAACAACTCACCTCTCTTCGGCGTCCAGCCGACGGTCGGCGAAGACGGAACGCTCCGCTTCACTCCCGCCAGCAATGCCCACGGCACAGCGCTGGTCTACGTGACGGCAGTCGACAATGGTCCGAGCAACGCGCCCAACCAAAATCGAAGTGTCACGCAGACCCTGACGGTTACGATCGATCCGGTCAACGATGCACCAGTGGCGGTCGACGACTCCTTCTCGACCAACGAAGACAGCCTGCTGACAATTCCTCGGCCCGGCGTCTTGGCGAACGACCTGGATGTCGATCTCCCCAACGACGCATTGACGGCCGTACAGATCAGCGCCACCAGCATTCTGGGAGCAACGGTTGTTTTGAATGCGGACGGATCCTTCAGCTACGATCCACGCGAGGTCAACAGCATCCAGGCACTCAAGGAAGGGGAAACGATCGTCGATCGATTCACCTACAAGGCTCGCGATCTGGCAGGGGCTCTTTCGGACCTGGCGAATGTTTCGATCACCGTACGGGGTGTGAACGACGCTCCGGTCGCCCGGGACGATAACTTCGTCGTTACTCCTGGCACCGCCAACCTCCTGCCAGTCCTCGACAACGATACCGATGTCGATTCCCCCATCGACGAGAAGACGATCGTCATCGGTGCAGTGCCGATCAATGGCACCGTCCGCGTCCTGCAGACCGGACGAGTCGAGTATCGACCAAATGCTGGATTCCGCGGTAACGATTCGTTTAGCTACCGTGTACGGGATATCTTCGGTGCCCTGAGCAACGAAGCGTTCGTCTACGTGTCGACCAACAACCCGCCGGTTGCGGTCAACGATGCGGTGCTGACAGGCGTCAACCAACCGGTCGACATCAACTTGATCCGCAATGACTACGATCTCGACGGGACGGTCAATCCGAACTCGGTACAGATTGTTGTTCTACCCACCTCGGGCTCGGTGCAAATCCTGGGCAACGGCGTTGTACGCTTCACGCCAGGCAATAACTTCGTCGGGACGGCGAAGTTCGCCTACACCATCCAGGACAACGAGGGATCGTTCAGCAACGTCGCGGAAGTCACTGTCCAGGTGACCGACACGATTTACCAGAATCCGGTCAATCGGTTCGACGTCAATGGAGACGGCTTTATCTCGCCAATCGACGCTCTGCTGATCATTAACGACCTGAACCTCAATGGACCACGGCCACTGCCGCCCGGCTCCTTCACGCCGCCTCCTTACCTGGATGTCAACGGCAGCAACTCGGTGGAACCATCCGATGCACTGCAGGTCATCAACTACCTGAACCTCATGGGTAATGGCGAAGGCCCGCTGGATGGTGAAGGCGAAGGTGAGGCAGTTCAGATCGTGTCGATGGTCACACCATCTCAAATGATCTCAACCGTCGGACCACAGGTCGTTCGCGACCTCCGCCAGTCTTTGCTGGAAGCCGCCCTGGCGACCGAGAAGATGTACACCGTACCGGCGATGCAGTCCTATCGCGACGGACGCCTTGATCGGCCCGACAATAGCACGGAAGCAATTGAAGCCTTGCTGGAAGAACTCACCTGGGAAGATATGCAGGACGAACGCAAAGAGAAGTCGGACGAACTGTTCCGAGATCTCGGAGACGACCTGTTGATCTAAAAGCGGGCTCGAGGAGACCATAAGACAAGAAGGGCGGACACCATGCGGGGTCTGCCCTTCTTTTATTGGTCAGAAGCCCCAGGTGGCTTGGTCCGCAACCGAACGCCGCTCAATCGGGCATTCCGGCAGCGCCTCCAGGAATGCGCGTCCATAGCTCTTTCGGACAATTCGCGAATCGGTGATCACCACCAAACCACGGTCTGTACCGGTCCGAATGAGTCGCCCGAAGCCCTGGCGGAGCCGAATGACCGCTTCGGGAAGCTGATACTCCCGAAAAGGCTGTCCACCCGATTGCCGTATCGCATCTAGCCTTGCCTCCAGAAGCGGATGGTCCGGGACGCTGAATGGCAATTTGGTGATCAACACGTTCCTCAATGCATCTCCCGGCACATCGACTCCTTGCCAGAAACTGTCGGCTCCAAACAACACCCCTCGAGGGTTCGCCTTGAACTGTTCGAGAAGCTGCCCCCGGGGAACCCCATCAGCGTGGCTGTAGATAGCCAGCGATCGCTCCGCCATCCAAGGTGTCAATCTCTGGACCATCTTTCGGAGCAAATCGAAACTGGTGAAGAGGACAAATGCGTGACCGTCGGTCACGCTGATCCAGCGCCGCAGCACTTCGGGCAGCGCTGCCTCATAGGCCGCCGCTTCCGACGACGGATCAGGCATGTCCTCGATCAACACCAACCTAGCTTGCCGCTGGTAGTCGAAAGGACTTCCGACCTGCAGGGTGCTGGTGCCAGTGGCACCAATTCTCTGCTGAAAAAATTCAAAGCCTCGATCGCGTCCAGTCGCAAGCGTTGCGCTGGTTAGAATGACAGGACGCGGTTGATCGAAAAGCATGCGACGGATCGCGGGACCGACGTCGATCGGAGATGATCGCAAGGAAAACCGAATCCCAAATCGCCCCGCCACTCGCTCCAGCCAGTAGACCGAATCGGACTGTGACTGCTCAAGCCATCCAGACAGCGAGTCTTTGAGTACCTCTAGCCTCGCCACAGCAGCCATCATGTCCTGGCGAATGTTTTCGTTGTCGTGGTCCTTTCCGAACCGCTCTAATTGCTTGGCCAGTTCGACCAGCTTTTCTGGCAGAGCCGTCTTGACCACCCACGCCTCGCGCACTCGGCCCTGAGTCCCCCCCTGGTCGGTCCACCATTGATCCAGATCGTGCACCAGATCATCCAAGAGAATCATGCAATGGTAGGCGTGCTGCGCCATGCTTTTCAGGTCCAGCGTCAGCAGCAGCCCCTTCTCGGTGCGCGGGTTATAGAGCTTCCGAAGGACGAAGTCGATCTGCGAAGTGGTCAGTGAGATCCCAAGATGCTCACTGGCCACCGCTTCCAGTGTGTGGCATTCGTCGAAGACTACCGCGTCGTAGTCGGGCAAGATCTGCACTCCTTCTTCCCGGAGCGCCAGATCGCTGAAGAACAGTGCATGATTGACGACGAGAATCTGCGCGTTGGCAGCGCGGCGACGAGCTCGGAAATAAAAACAGTCCTGATGATGCGAACAGCGTCGGCCCAGGCAATTCGATGAATCGCTGGCGACTTCTCCCCAGACTCCCCCCATCGGTCGAAAGTCCAGATCGCTCAATGAACCATCGGTCGTCTCTCCACTCCACGACTCAATTCGCTCCAGTTGCTGGTACTCCTCTTCTACTGCAAAAAGCGATGTGGCCCGTTGCAAGGCCAGCTTCATCCGGCGGAGACTGAGGTAGTTTCCTCGTCCCTTGACCAGAACGGAGGTGAATTCGCGTGGCAGGATGGCGTTGAGAAGCGGTAGGTCTTTACCAATCAACTGCTCCTGCAGGCTGATCGTGTGTGTGCTGATGATGACCCGTGGCGATCGTTTTTGCGGTACCGCCTCCGACGACTCATCCTCCCATCCCCCTTGGTCCTGTGCCGAAGCCAACCGCCCTTCCTCCTGCGTCGCCATCAGGATCGCAGGCACCAAGTAGGCATAGCTTTTGCCTACCCCAGTCCCTGCCTCCACGATCAGATGCCTTCGCTGGGACAGTGCCTGCTCAATCGCCTCCGCCATCTGCAGTTGAGCCGGCCGATGCTCATAAGCGGCGATCCTCCGAGCGATCCAGCCTCCAGGTCCCAGGATCGATGCGACATCCAGCGGTTCATCCATACATCCCTCGATCCTTTCCATGCAGCCAACTGGACGCAATTCGCAATTATTGGACCTGCCCTCCGATCCCACCAGTTCCAACCAGCCGAAGATCCCCAAATTCACCTCCTATCGCTCCATTCCTGCGGTCCACTTGCTTCCCATCGACTCGCTGCCGCCGAGAATCCCCTCAAAGGATGGCCGGTCCGCTCCGTTTTCTTGACACAGGCGCTCTTAGCTTCCAAAATGAATGATGGAACATTTGCCGTCGATTGGGACCTAAGGATGCCACGCGCCCCTTAGGCCTCTTGTCCCTGCTTCCCTTGGACACCATCGGTTCTGAAGGGATCGGGCCCCAGGCTTCCAACCGTCGGCCCCCATGCGACGTGGGCCCCCTACCTCCATCCCCTCCCTCCCAAAGAATTGAGGTGTCGCATGGCCGTGGCACGCTTGGCATGGTTGCTTGGGTTCTTCCTGTTCGCCTCGTCGGTCAGTGCCTTCGAAGTCACCGTTACCCGACTGGTGCCGCACGGTATTGCCTCAGGGTCAGCTCAAACGGTCACCGTCCACGGAACTGAACTGCCTGTACCCTTCCGTGGCTGGGTCAGCCATGGTGGCGCTATCGAGGTGTTGGAAAGCCATCCGGACCATGCGGTTCTCAAAGTCGCGCTTCCAACGCTTCCAGCCGGAGTTCCGGCGGAACTGGCTGCGTTGGGACCTGCAGGGCTTACGGCCCCAATTCCTCTTCTGGTCGACCCACTCCCAAGCCGCCGGGAAACCGAAGGAAACACCAATCCACAAAACGCCATGCCTGCCACCATCGGGGAAGCAATCGATGGCACCCTGGATGGCCCAACGGGAGATCATTACTCCATTGACGGATCCCCGGGGAACAAGATTCTGCTGGAAGTTGTCTGCCAGCGACTTGGTTCCACCGCCGACCCAGTCCTGGCTATCATCGATCCTTCGGGGCAACCGATTCAGATTGCGGATGATCGGGAACCGACCTTCGATGCGATGATGACAGCAACGATTCCCCAGTCAGGGAAGTTGCTTTTGGTGATCCATGAAAATCGGTACCAAGCCGGTGGCAGATATCGATTGCGCATCTTGCCCGAGTCGGATTCTGCGGCCGCTCTCCCCTCTCTCTCCGAATCGCCATCACGCTGGCTGCAGGGTGAACAGGTTCAGGAGCGACGGTCTACCCCGGACGAATCGTTCGTTCTCTCCTCCCCGTCACGCCTGATCGGTACCCTCGACTCCCCGCAGCAAATCGATCGATACGAGTGGATGTTACCGGAAAAAACACCGGTCTGGATTGATGCCAAATCTCGGTCCCTAGGTTCGCCAGCCCTGCTGCAGTTGCGGGTGATCGGTCCAGACGGAGTCGCCATCGCATCGGCCAACCCAGACGATTCTGATGAACTCGCGATCCATTTCACGACTGCGACCGCTGGTGTCTATCGCATGGAGGTTTCGGATCTTCTGGGCCGAGGTTCGAATGATTTCCGCTACCAGATCGATACGGCCACGCAGCCGCATGTGCTGGTGCAACTAAAGCCAGATGCCAAAACGCGCGATCGGTTCCTCCTGGAGGAAGGTCAGGGAGCCGTTCCGATCGACTTTCAGGTGATCCGTCGTGGAGTCGATGGCCCGATTTGGATCAGGCCAATCGAGGATTCCCTGACCTTGTCTCCCGATCCCGCCACCATTCCCATTGGGGCCGCCGAAGGCCGGCTCTGGTTCCGGTCCCCCAGTGGCTGGAAGGCGAGCGATCTTGCGGCGGTTCAGTGGATGGCCAGTTGGTCACCCACACAGCCTCATCTCGCCACACGGGTCACCGGAGACTCGCTGAGGCGCGCTAGACTAGCCACCAGTTATGTCCCAGCCGCCGCCAACAACGGCCTGACATGGCTCGCCGGTGTTGCTGCTAGCCCCAGTTTCTTCGTCCCGGTCCCACCCAGCCAGCCGACCGCCCTCGATGCCAAAACTCAGAAGTTGGAAATCTCCTGGACCATTCAGCGTCCGCAGGCAGATTTCAAGGAGCCGGTCACATGGACTCCTTTGGCGTGGCCTTCCGGTTGGACGATGCAGAGCAAGATGGAAGGGGACAAGGTGACGGCGATGATCGAACGACCGATCGACAGCCGGGACCGGCCGACATTGCTACGCGTCGCAGGACTTGCCGAGTTTCAAGGGAAGGGCCGCTGGGAGGCTCTAGACCTACCACTTCAGTGGAACCGCTCCCCCATGGCTGCCGTGCGTCTGGAAGTGGTTCCCGAAGCGATTTCGCTCGTGGGGCGTGGAGCGACGGCCGGGATGGTTGTCACGGGACTGGAAACGTCGGGCCGAGCTACCGATATGACCGACTCGATGCAGGTCACTGTTGCCGATGCGTCGATTGCCCGTTGGGAATCGGGTCGCTGGATCGCGCTGGCCGATGGCACCACGACGGCAACTATCCAACAAGGTGACCTGCAAAGCCAGATTCCGATCGAAGTGCGTCACAGCGGTGTGGAGCTACCAATCTCCTTCCTTCACCAGACCCTTCCAGCGCTCAGCAAAATGAATTGCAACTCGGGGGCCTGCCATGGGTCTCCAAGCGGCAAGGGGGGATTCCGCCTTTCTCTTCGCGCTTTCGACAGCCAACTCGATCAACTGACACTCATCCGCGAGGATTTTGGCCGCCGAACCAATCTTCAGGAACCGGACAAGAGCCTCCTGCTGCTCAAGCCGCTGATGCGGGTTGCGCATGGAGGAGGCTTGCAACTGCGCACCAGCGATCCGGCGTACCGCGTCATTCGCGACTGGATTGCACAAGGAGCGAAAACCGACCCGGCCGACACACCGCGCCCAACTGGAATCGAGGTGCTTCCGGCTCCACGCCCCGTCGTGCGGGATACAGGCACCAAGATTCCGCTGGTGGTGTTCGCAAGGTTCCCAGACGGATCCCGTCGGGAGATCACCGACTTGGCCGCCTATGAGAGCTCGGATGCTTCGATTGCTGTGGTGGATCCACGGGGTATCGTCAGCAGTCGGAAGCGAGGCGAAGCGGTGGTACTGGTTCGGTATCTGGAGTGGATTGAAGCGATTGCGGTCCGCTTTGAAGAGGAAGTACCTGGATATCTTTGGGAGTCGCGGCCACAGCACAATTTCATCGATGAACTGGTCGACGCCAAACTGCAGCAGATGCAGATCGCCGCATCCCCCATCTGCTCTGATTCCGAATTCCTTCGTCGTAGTACGCTGGATGTCCTGGGTCGCCTTCCCACTCCAGAAGAGGCATTGAGTTTTGCAGCGGACGTGGATCCGGCGAAACGCAACCGATGGATCGATCACCTTCTGCGTCAACCGGAATATGCTTCCTTCTGGGCTCTCAAGTGGGGAGACCTACTTCGAATGACATCCAAGCAGGTGGGTGACGATGCGGTCTACAAGTACCATCGATGGCTGGAACAGGCTTTCCGTGAAAACCTCCCCTACGATCAATTTGCACGAACGCTGTTGATGGCTACCGGGAGCACGCACTCCAATCCCCCTGCCAATTTTTACCGGACCTCAGCGGACCGCAACGACAGCGTGGAAACCTTCTCCCAGGTGTTCCTTGGAGCAAGACTTCAGTGTGCCAAGTGCCACAATCATCCGTTCGAACGATGGACCCAGGACAACTACTATGGGCTTGGGGTCTTCTTCGAGCAGGTGCAGAGGAAAAAGACCTCACGACCCAACGAACTGGTTGTGTGGATGGCACCTGCAGGTCAGGTGGTCCAACCAAGAACTGGGCAGGTGATGAAGCCCTGGCTACCTCAACAGGGCACACTGGCCGATCCGATCGCCGGCGACCCAAGGCAACCGCTTGTCGACTGGCTGCTGAACCCAGCCAACCCCTACTTTGCTCGGATTGAGGCCAACAGGATTTGGCGTCAGTGTTTCTCCCGCGGGATCGTCGATCCCATCGACGACTTCCGTGATTCGAATCCACCCTCCAATGGCCCCTTGCTGGATCGCCTTGCAAAAGAACTGGTTGAATCCAAGTACGATCGCAGGCACCTGCTAAAGACGATTCTCCAAAGTCGCACGTACCAGTCCAGCAGCATGTCCCTACCATCCAATCGTGAAGATGAACGTTACTTCTCGCACCAACGTCCTCGTCTTCTTGCCGCCGAACCACTGCTGGATGCCATCGGCCAGGTGACCGGCCTTCCCCATCAATTCGCAGGCTTCCCTGCCGGGACCAAGGCGACGCAGATCCCCGGTCCCGATCTCGCAAAAGTCGATTTCCTGAAGGTCCTGGGAAAACCCGAACGCAATTCCGTATGCGCTTGCGAGCGAACAGAGGATTCCAATCTGGGAATGGCGATCGAGTTTTTCAACGGCCAACTGTTGCATGAAAAGCTGCGCAATGAACAGAACCGATTCCGCAAGGCGATCGCTGCGGGGAAAAGTTCAGAGCAGGTGCTGGAGGAACTCTACTTATCTGCCTTGGCTAGGCGTCCGTCCCCCGATGAAATGAAGGCAGCCAGCGATCACTGGACGAAAACAGGAGATCTTTCCGCTGCGTTCGAAGATATCTGCTGGGCGCTGCTGAATACCGACGAATTCCTGTTCCAGCACTGATCACACTTCACCGATCACAATCCATTGGGAGACTCTCCCGGATGATTTCCTGGCTGAGCTTTTTGGTAATCGCGGTTGCTTGTTTTCCTGCCCAACCACCGGCCCAGCAAACGGAGGCAGCCGAGGCAGGCCAAGCCCCTGCGCCCGCCGTATCGTCACCATCCGTCGCCCCGATTTCATTTCGGGAATCGATCGCGCCGATCCTGCAGGAATCGTGTGTCTCCTGCCACGGCGCGAGAAAGGCGGAGGGGGGATATCGGATCGATACGCTGGGTAAGCTGGAAATCGCTGGAGACGGTGGTACCGCTCCCATCGATCGAAAGGAATGGACGAAAAGTGAAATCTATCAGCGGATCATTTCAGAAGACTCCTCGACACGCATGCCGGCAGAGCGGGAGCCGCTGACGAAGGAACAGATTGAAGTGATCGCCAAATGGCTGGAGCAAGGGGCGGTGGTGAACGGCGTCGGTGAATCCCAGCCTCCCGCCACAACGACGCTGCTCCAGATTCTGCCGGCTCCTTTGTACCCTCCAAGTCCAGGCCAGTATCGCCATCCGATTCCGATCACAGCCGTAGCATGGACCCCCGACGGCAGTCAGTGGATCACCTCTGGATACCATGAGCTGCTGGTTTGGAATCCGGCCGATGGTAGCTTGGTGCGAAGAGTGGGGAACCTACCGCAACGTATCACCGCCATGGCTTGGAATCCCGATGGGACGCACTTGGCGATCACAGGCGGTACTCCAGGAAGTCTTGGAGAATTGCGCGTTGTTCGATGGGAGGATGGTCAGATCCAGTCCAGCCATCTGCGTGGGACCGACTTGTTTCTGGACGTGGCCTACAGTCCATCCGGGACGCAGGTCGCCATTGCCTGCTCCGATGGCTCGATCCGCCTAGTCGATGCTGTGCAGCTGACCGAGCAGAAGTCATTGCCCAGCCATGCCGATCGAGTCGAGGCGGTGGCGTGGAGCCCCGACGGGACGCGTTTGGTCTCTGCCAGCCGCGACAAGTCCGCCAAGGTCTACGATGCGGTTCAGGGAGAGCTTTTGGCTAGTTTTTCTGGCCATGGCGCAGCGGTCCATGATGCCAGATTTCTGGGGTCGCCTCAGGTCATCCTTTCCATCGGCGCTGACAACAAAGCGATCCGTTGGGAGGTAGAAGGAGCGAAAAAAACTGGAGAATGGGCAGCCGCAGGGGAGCCGTTTCAATTGGTTCAGCAGGGAGACTGGACCGCGGTCGCAGGTGCCAAATCGATTCAACTACTCGACCCTCAGGCGATGCAGTCACCGAAGAGTCTCGAGGGCCCCAGCGACTGGACGGTCAGCGCATCGATCCATGGCCCCACCGGAAAACTGCTGACCGGCAGTGTCAATGGTCAAGTGCATGCCTGGTCGCTTGCCGATGGGATGCCGCAGGGGAAACTCGATGCATGGCCTCAAGCGACGGCTACACCTCCCGCCGCCGCTCCCGCGACCCCCTGAGGTGTGCTGGCCTCCCTGACCTTATCTTCCGCCTGACCATGGCTTGACAGACCAGCCCGTCGAGGTGGCTTCGACACCGCGGTTGAGCACCGCGCGTTCGTTGGACGGCAACTGCGCGAAGACGGTGATTCGGCGAACTTCCTGCGTGCTGGGTCGGAAGTTCACATTGCCTCCTTTGGTCACAAATCGTTCCAGCGGTGCAACCAGAGTCTCTCCGGGTGCCAACGGTTGGAAATGGTAATGCACAAAGGCCTTGTTGATCGATACGGAAACGTTCTCCCACGTCTCCGAAGTCCCGTTGGTGACGACAATCGAGGGAAGCAGTCGAGGGGGAGTATCGGGCTGGTTTGGGGGAATCCATGGCCGCGTTTCGACCAGCACCTCCCCATCCAAAATCGCCTCTGGACGTTTCTCGATGCTGTTCCACATCATCCCAACCCATCCGACTCCCGCGCCGATGATTCCCAGGAGTAGAGCGGTGAACTGGAACCTAGAGAGAACGTAGGGCCTTCCCATAGAGCGGACTGTTCCTGTCATAATAAACGAAGCTTGGTCCCGGACGCCGGTCATGAGCGTCAATCGCTCATCCTATCGACTGGACCACCCAACCACTGGACCGCAGAAATAAGTGATACCGTCACACTTCCGTGCGACTCACTTGCCATGCCTCACAGCCAACCCCTTTTGACTCCAAGGAGCCTTTCGATGACCTCGCATTGTACCTCAAGACGCACCTGGATCCAGCAATCCTCTGCGGCTGCCGCTTTTTGCGTCGCAGCCTCCAAGATGAGCTGGGCGGACCAGCCGACAAAGAAAATCCTCTTTTTCAATCGAAGCGCTGGTTTCGAGCACTCGGTGGTCAAACGCGATGGCGAGGCCCCTTCATTCGCCGAACGGATGATGACCGAATTCGGAAAGAAGCACCGATTCGAAGTAATGAGCACCAAGGATGGACGCGTCTTCGAAAAGGACTACCGCGATTTTGATGCATTCTTTTTTTATACCACGGAGGACCTGACCACCGAGGGCGGCGATCGCCAGCCGCCGATGTCCAAGCAGGGAAAAATGAACTTTCTGGAAGCGATCTCTGCCGGCAAAGGATTTGCCGGGGCTCATTGCGCGTCGGACACCTTCCATACCGCCGGAGATCGCACGAAGGGCCAGGAGACGCCCGATCCCTATATCGCCATGATCGGTGGCGAGTTTATTCGCCATGGCCAGCAGCAGACGGCGACCATGCATGTGGTCGACAAGCAGTTTCAGGGACTCGAGGGGGTACGAGAAGACTTCGATCTTCACGAGGAGTGGTATTCGCTCAAGAACTTTGCTCCCGACATGCATGTGCTCCTTGTCCAGGAGACGGAAGGGATGAAGGACGCCGACTACCAGCGCCCCGCCTATCCTGCGACATGGATCCGCAAACATGGGCAGGGCCGCGTCTTCTACACTTCGATGGGCCATCGCGAAGATGTCTGGACCAATCCGATTTTCGAGAAGGTGCTGATGGGAGGTATGAACTGGATCCTGCAGCGATTCGATGCCGACACGACCACCAACCTCGCTGAGGTCACCCCTCAGGCTGGCGTCCTTCCCAAGTTGTAGTCGGGAAAGAAACCTTAGCACGACCGATTCTCAGCGGTTGCCAAGCCGTAACCGCTATCGGCCCATCGCGTCGGAACCTGCGGGATCAGATCAGCATCGCGAGGATAAATCGATGGTTGCGGAAAGCGCTGCCGGCGATGCATCACGGGGAAGCTGGTTCGGCGGGAGCGTCGTACTGGTCATCGAGTAGCTTTTCGAAATCGCGTGGCAGGCGCATGCCGTCGTCGGCCGCCGTGGCCTTCTGCAAATACTCGCGTGCCAACTTTTTGCTGAGCGCATTGGCAGTTGCTGACAAACCACAATAGACGCCACGGCATCCCAAATCGATCGCGTTGGATTGATCCAGTTGGAGATCAGCTAGGCCAATGGCGATTCCAACGGGCATGGCCGACCAGGGATGACTTTCATTCTTGCCCGCCACCCGAACAACCAGCCGTTCCGCATTCGCTTCGACAAATGCGACCTGATTCCCTAGCACTTCGAAGGAACTCCCTGCCGACATCTCCATTCCTGCCTTGCGCATCGCTTCGTCGAATCGCTTGCTCATTTTGGTCGCCATTTCCAGTCTGGCGACCTGGTCGCTTTCGGGAGGAGCCATAGCGAGTTGCTTGGCTGTATCTAGTTGGGTTTCAGCCTTTGAAAAGTTTTGATTCTTGATCGCCTGCAGGACCTGCCGCATCGCATCTGCGTAAAGCAATCGATCGGTTGCACTCATAGGCATCGGAACCGGTGACGGTTCGGTTGCCGGCGCCTCGGACTCCATCGGACTATCTGCGGGGGCGGCTGCCGGCGGTTGGGCAGTCGCGGTGCTATCCGCCTCGGTTCTCACGCCATCGGTCGCCATGTCGTTCGAATTGGCCTGAGCGATCTTCTGTTCGAGCCCTTGGGCGTTGGCCATCCCGGAATCGAGCCGAAATTTATCTCCGCCCTGTGCCAGCTTGGGCATCGCGGGGGAAGGGTTCCGCGGAGCCACAAGTGCTGGCGCCGTAGGATTCTGACTAGGCACTGGTACGGTGGCCGTCGGAGCGGTTTGTTCGCCCAGACGGGCCTGCGCCACTTCGGCCGCCTGGCGGTTTTGTGTCGATCGAAAGTAGAACCATGCAGCCCCCGACATCGCTGCCACCGACGCGGATGCCAGGAGAATCCATTGCAATCGCTGCGCATCTTTTCTCGCACGAGGCATGGCGGCAGAACGGGGGTTTGCGGCCGTTTTGCCGCCCACCGCAGACAACCGCCGTGCCCCCTGGCCAACAGGGGATCCGCTACCCGCACTAGACGGTCTGGATTCGATCGCCGCAGAGGCTCTGGGGAGCGCTTGCCCTTGCCCCAGCACTGCGGTCCAGGTCGACAGTCTCTGTT
Source organism: Planctomycetaceae bacterium (assembly GCA_040375295.1). Taxonomy (GTDB): domain Bacteria; phylum Planctomycetota; class Planctomycetia; order Pirellulales; family Pirellulaceae; genus JBEISR01. The sequence continues at coordinate 117,244 of JBEISR010000001.1, read as the reverse complement.
CGTCCGTCTCCATCCAATCCGGCCAATCGGCGTCTTCCTGCAGCAAGCCTGCTGCATCGAACAGGGCTCGGGGGTCCCCCTGCGGAAACCACTTCGACTCCTCAGCCCCCACTGGTAGTTCGACCGCAGCGTCTACCAGTTTGCGGTTGTACAGTTCCCGTTTGCTCGGATCCAAAAGGGTCGCTTTGGCCTGCTGTACTAGCCTCGCTGCCACCTCCCAAGGACCGGGATCGGAGACTTTGTCGTACTGCTTGAGCAGTTCAATCGACCTCTGCAGCGCGTTTCGGACCTGCACCTCATCGGCATCACGAGAAATCCCAAGCAAGTCGTAAAAACTGGAATGCTGCGGATCCAGCCTGCGTCCAAGCACTTTCAGCACGCTCTCCTGCAGTCCGCTCATCGCTCGCCTCCCACAAATCGCCACCCCAGCTAGACCAACGCTGCCCCCGGAAAAACACTGGATGGCAAGTTCCCACCCGAGCATCTCCCCAGATCGTATCTTTCATGCTAAACCATCCACCTGGCCTGAGACGTCTCGGGCGCAGGAAGAGTTCAGGAAAATCCCAACCACCGCGACGCAGTGTGAGGACGGACAAGCGATGCGAGACCAGAAATTGATCGCGCTTTTGGAGCACCCTTCCAGCAAGGTGCGCATGCCTGCTCTTGAACTGCTCGCCTCCAGCTATTGTACCGCCCCCAGCATTCTTCAGGCGATTCTTGCTGCATGGGACCGATTCGGGGTCGCGGAAGCCTATCCCCAGTTCGCGCAACTGAACCATATTCCCATGCATGTCGGCTTGGCCGACGAGGTGATTCGGCGCGCTGCCGAGATGGCCGAAGGGAAAAGATTGGTCGACCCGGAATGCCGCGCCGCAGGGAAACTCGCCGAGGCCCTTTCCCTTCTGCCTGGAGATCAACTGCGAGACTTCCTGGCTCCTATCGAAGAACTCAAAACACGGTCCAAAATCTTCTTTCGGATCGATTCCCAGTCGCTTCGCCAGCGGATCGCCATGTACGAAGCTTCCGAGGAAGAAATCTTATCGATCCTACAGTCGTCTGAAGAGGAGGAGGGATCGAACACGGCCGAATTCTTACAATCGGTTCAGTATGCATTGGAAGTGCTGCATTATCGCGATGGTGGTCACCCGTTGCTGGCAAGGTGGCTGAGCCTGGATGCCGCAGATGGCCCCCATCGATTCGGCAAGATGGCCATCCAGCAGGCTTCGCGTCACGCCTTGCTTGGTCATGAAGCTGCGATCGCTCAGTGGCTGGGGGTCACCGATGCAACCGACGCAGCCTGCGCCTGCATTGGACTGGCTCGATGCAGAAGCCAACAGGCGGTGGACTGCCTGATCGAAGCCTTTCCCCTGCAATCGATGGCGGGACAACTTCGCATCGCCGATATCCTCAGTCGCCTGCGACTGGATGAGGCGGCGCCAGCCATCCATCAGTTGCATTCTCATGCGCTCTCACCGGACGTACGGGAGGCGCTGCATGGAGCCCAGGTGTTGCACTTTGATTTCCAGCAGTTCGATCAATGGCTCGAATCGCTCTTCGTGCTCACCGATCGGTCGATCCATCGCCTGGCACCCCAGATCGCCCTGGCGCCGTTTCTGGCGGTCGACCAACCGGAACGAGTGCGACGCCACATCGATGAGGCGATAGGATTTCGCATCCCGCAAGCTTCTACCTAAACGCTCACGATTCGCAGACCGGGTTTCGATCGATCATTTCCAGCAGAGCAGGGGAGGGACTCGACGGCGGGAGGAATTGCATCGGTGCGTCGCGATAGTAGCCTCGCAGGAAGGCATCGATCGACAGGGTGTTTTTTCCGGCTGGCTGCACATCCAGAAGTTCCAGCCATCCCGAACCACAGCGCACCCAAGCGCGACTTGGAGACTTCCCGCTGGTCCAACCGAAGCCCCATTGGCCCGGCAACTCGGGTTCACGATGGCCGGCTCCCCGGGTCTCTTCAGGAAGCGATGCGATTGGGGCGGCGCGGCGAATCTGCAACCGCAGCTCCTTTCCTCCCGCCTCAAGGATGCCGTAGGCGCCCGGCCAGGGCTGGAGTCCGCGGATCAATCGGTCGATCTTGTCTGCGGAAAAGGACCAGTCGATCGCGGCATCGGCTTTCGTCAACCTGCGGGCGCGTGTCGCAAACTGCTTGTCCTGAACCTGCCCCTTGGCATCCTCCTGCTTGGCCTCCAGAAATGCGATCGCCTCCAGCGTCGCATCGACCCCCAGCAGAGACAGCCGGGATTCCAGTTGCCCTGCATCTTCCGAACAGCCCAACGAAGTTGCACGCACAGCCAGAACCGGCCCGCCATCCAGCCGCGGCGTCATGTGAATCACAGAAATTCCAACCTGCGTGTCGCCCTGAAGCACCGCCCAGGCGACAGGTGCCGCTCCGCGATGCCGAGGCAGCAGGGACCCATGCAGGTTGACCCCGCCCAGCTTGGCCGTAGCCAATGCAGTTGGCGAAAGGATCTGTCCGTAGTCGCATACGACCAAAAGATCGGGCTCCAGCGAGTGAAGCCTCGCGACCGCTTCGTCGGAATTGGCGCTCTCCGGCTGCTCCACCATCCACCCTGCCGCTTTAGCCCACCGTTCCACCGGATGTGGCTCGGGGAGCTTTCCCGAGGCGTTCGACGCCTGTGGACGGACCCAGACGGTCAGAATTTCATGCCTTCCCGAGGCGGCGATGGCTTGGAAGGTTGGCACGGCAAAAGGTCCCGTCCCCATGAACACCAGACGCATCGAGTGACTCTCTTTCTACGTTGGAACAGTTTGATTCCGCCGGGGCCGATCAGCCAACAGACCGGGAGTTGGCTGCATGGGATGCAGGGATGCCGATGCTACCAGCGATCGCCGCAGTCGATTCGGTTGCGGTTATCATAGAGGCTAATCACCGCGCGATGCGACGGTTTCTTCGGAACGCTCCCTTTGCCCTCAGACTCCATGCATCCTGCGACCCTTCGACGACGCCTGCGTTCCCTCTACCCTTGGGCCGTGTGGGGTAGCCTAGCGGTCCTGATCCTGACGATCTGGGCTGGACTGTACGCAATCACCCTGATGCGACTGTCCAAGTGGGAAAAGACCCCGGAAGTGGTTCAGGCAGTGGGGCTGTCGCGCGCCTTCGATGTGCTGGTCGGGTGTTGGTTTTTTGCCGTCGGTAGTTCGATCGGCAGTTTTCTGAATGTCGTCGCCTACAGGCTCCCACGGAGACTCCCCTGGATCGGGTCGTCCATGTGCCCCTACTGCAACGTTCCAATCCAACCTCGCGACAATATTCCGGTGCTGGGCTGGATTGTGTTGCGAGGACGCTGCCGTGCCTGTCGCCTGCCGATCTCCGCGCGCTATCCCACTTACGAACTTTTGGCCGGCTTGACGTTCCTTGCGATCTATCTGGTGGAAGTCTGGACACGTGGAGCCAACCTTCCGCAGGAAGCGGGTCGAACTAGTGATCTTTTCAGCATGCTGGTGGGGACGGTCGACTGGGAAACGATGGCACTGGGACTGTTTCATTGCGCGATCCTGTCCGTGCTGCTATGCGTCGCGATGATCCAACTGTCCGGGCAACAGGTTCCGATCCAGATGACCCTGGTAGGTTGCGCCCTGACAATCCTCGTCTCTACCTGCTTTCCTGTCCTGATCGTAGCCCCCTGGGGAACCAGCCCAAAGCATGTCTACCACCCTGTAGGACATCTGGACGCACTAGCAACCGGCCTAGCAGGAGCCCTGGCGGGCTTTGCCTTGGGACGCTTCACACAACCTGCTCTTTTCCCACTTGCCCACCCCCGCTGGCTCTCTTCCCACCCCGCATCGTACGAAGGATTGACTTGGTGCTGCAGCTGGGCACTGATCGGATCGGCAGTCGGCTGGCAGGGAGTGTTTTCGACCGGACTCTGGTCGCTTCCGCTTTTGGCGATAGCAGAACCCAAACGTCGCAGAGCACGGTGGGAAACGCCTTCTTGGGTTCCGACCGCATGGCTTGGGACCGCAATGCTGATCCATCTTTCCCTGTGGAGCCGAACCGATCGCTGGTCGCTTTGGCCGGGCAGCCGCCGCCATGCAGTCGTCTATCTGGCTTCTGCCTGCCTCATCGGATGGGGATATTGGCTATGCCGCGTCCTACAGGCGACCAATCCAGAGGCGCCATCGCTGGGGAACGACGATCGAAATCAGAGTAGAAGTGATCCGCAATTGCCTGTCGCTGCGGTCGAAGGCCAAGCCGATCAAGAGGAGGACTTGGGAGAATCCTCTGGTGGCGGCTGAAAGCGAGGGGCTGTCGTTTCCTCTACCACCTCATCCTGCTGCCAACTGCTGGTGACCTTGGGCCTGGGCGGCTCATATCTCTCGATCGACTGAAACTCTCGCTGAAATTCGGAAACACTCTTCCGCAATTCTCGATAACTGCCCCCCAGCGACCTAGCCACTTCCGGGAGACGCGAACCAAACAAGACCAGCGCGATGATTCCAAACAGCACCATCTCACTGTAGCCAAGACCAAACATTACAGTCTCCCCCAACCAGCGTTCTCGAATCCATGGAGCCCGGTAGTCGATAGACCCCGCCGATCGCGACAAGGCCAAGTACCCTGTCCGGTGGCAACCTACCCAGCTTTGAAGTACCCCTCGCGTCCCAGAAACAGTCGTCCCTCTGGCCGAATCACCGGCAGATGACGATGCACTCAGAACGACCACCGACCTCAGTGCGATCCGATTGGATCCACCGGAAGGCGGGGCGCCTTCAGGCTACTGGTCTTCCGTGCGATTCTTCGCGTCCTGATCGGGATCTTCTCGCATCCCTTTTTTGAACTCGACAGCGCTTCGCCCAAGATTTCGCATCAGCGCCGGAAGCTTAGCGCTTCCAAAAAGCACCAAGACAATGAGTCCAAAGAGGAGAAGTTCAGTGTGGTTGAATCCTAGCATGTCTTCGTAGTCTCCGTCGCCAAAATGGTGAACCAGGTTTAAGCCACAGGCGCAACAAGCGGCGAACGCTGGCCGGCCATCCCTTCGGTCCACCATCCGACTCTCTGGTCGATGCCAAACCAAAAAAGAACGCCGCCGGAACCGTCTCGTGTCTTCGGGCAATTCACCTTCATTTTATTGGTCGTGGAAAGACTGTCAAACGTCCAGCACCACCATCGACCAACTTCCTGCCTGGAGACGTCCAGGAAGCAGGGAAAACCGAGCTACCCGACTTGCAGCGACGACTCGAGGCTGCGGATCATCTCCCGAATCGTCAGACGCCCCTTGGCCAGCGAAAGGGAACTGTCCGACTCCAGCCACGCCTCCACCTTTTTCTGTGCGGAAATCACCGTGCTGTGCTGTCGCTTGCCAAAGTAGTCTCCGATCTCTGCGTAGGCGGCCCGGGTGTACTTCCTGGCAAGGAACATCGCCAGCATACGAGGCTGACTGACTTGCTTGCTCTTGGAATTCGACTGAAGACTGTTCGGCTCTAGGCCAAATACCTCGCAAACCGCCTTGTCGATATCCGAGATGCGCACCAAGGGCTGACTGACCCGCAATAAATCTCGACAGGCGGCGACCACTTCTTCCATTTCCAAATTGCGGCCAGCAATTCGCTGCTGCGTCAGCAACCGCAGAATCACTCCTCGAATCATTCTCGCGTCCCCCGGGCAATGGGCCGCCAGCCAATCGATCGATGCAGGATCCAGGGAAACCGACAGGTCCAAAGCCAGCTTGCGAACCATCGCCTGCCGGCAGTCGCGATCCAGCAGATCGATGGCGCATACCACCCCGCTGGAAAGCCTAGCCAGCAAATCAGGCCCCAGACCGGTCAATTCCGGTAGCGATCGATCCACCACCAGAACTACCTGCTTCTGATTGCGGAAGAGATGATCGAGAGTACTTTTGAGCTCCTGGAGGGTGGCGTTCTTCCCGATAAGAAACTGCACATCGTCCATCACCAGGACATCCACTTCGCGGTACTTGCGCCGAAAATTAGCAAAGCCCGAACCGCGAACCGAATCGGTGAAGTCAATCAAGAATTGCTCGGCCGTCAAACAGACCACGCGGCTCATCCGATGCCGAACTCGGAATTGCTCGGCGATCGCACGCGCCAGGTGAGACTTCCCCACCCCCGAAGGCCCATGAAGCGTCATCGGTGTCATGGTGCCGGGAGATTCCAGAACCATCTGAGCCGCCATGTGGGCGACGCGGTTGCATTCCCCCGGCAGAAACCTGTTCCAAAGTTCACTGGACATCGATCGCGGCCCGACAGGAGATCGTGCAAAACCAGGCCCAACTGCGACCCTGGCAACAACATTTCCACCGTAGTCGGAATCTGTGCGACTTTCCATCGCCGAAGCCGCCTCCAGCGCCGAATCCTGCAATCGACCTCCCTCGAATCGCTGCGATGGCACGATATCCTGCTGCTCTGCAACCAACCCGTCAGTTCTTTCCTCTCGAAACTCGATCCGGCGCAATCCCGGTGCCGGTTCGACGGGCATGGTGCCCTGAACTGCACCTGCGATTTCCTTAGCAACGATCACCAAACGACGCGGATCCCCAAGAGCCTCAACAACACAGGCCTCCAGATCCTTGCGACAAAAACCTTGCACGCACTCAGCCAAAAACGGATGCGGTACCGACACCACCACCTCTTCCGGCCCCACTTCCCAATGCTCAAAGCCCAGAAACCACAGCGCCAATCGCTCGTCCCCGATCCGGGCACGAACCGCCTCAAAAAACTTCGCCATGGCCGCTTGGTGATCTCGCGTCATGCTTTTCCCAATCTCCCTGGGCTCTCGATTCCGCCCATGACTGACACCCCATCCCTAAGCAGGAAGCGGTGCAGTGAGGCAGTATTCCCTTTGATACCCGAGCCGTTTCCTGCGAATTCCTGCTGGAAACTGGATCCTTCCAACCAAGACCCAACCGTTGACCGACGGCCACTTCCCCGAAGGGAAACAACCGCGATCACCGACCGGCTTGTGAAGAGGGACGCGATTTTAGGAGTGCTAGCACTCAAGTCAAACAGGGGGCAGCCAGATTCCAACGGAGAAGGGGAGAAACTTGAGCCGATCCCACGCACAAATGCGAAAAAGGTTCTCAGGTGCTAGTGCTGACCGGCATATTTTATCCCCTGCAAGGACTTGCTTCCGAGTGGAATTGCTGTCGAAATCGAGCGGACCAAAACCACCAAATATTCATGCGAGGAAAGTCTCGTGGAGCCGCCACCAGAAGAGGAGTGAGCTTTGGTAAACAGGGCAGAATTTGAGCTTCTCCAGCAAGCCGATCATGGGGCGATTGCGGCTATCGCAGCTTACCCAAAAGCTTCTCGCTTCCCAGTCACTGCAAGCGGACTGCGCGCAGGACGGCGGGGTCGCTTGAAGCGAATGCCGCTGGCCTAGCATCTCCTGCGACTGGTTGATCAGAAGACTGGCCAACCCGCGCCCTCGCCATTTTGGCTTAACCCCCAGCCAACGCATCTCCCATCCAATCTTTGGATCCAGATTCCAAAGCACCAATCCGCCAACTTCCTTCGGCGATCTGCTGGTATCCCAGGCCAGAATCCCCCATGAGGATTCATAGTCCGCCAACTGCTCTGCGATCCATACCTCGGGTTGGATCGTTTGGTCCAGCTCCGGGAAATCCGAATGTTGCTGCATCGTATCAACGAAGTCCGCAAGATAAGCCGTCAGCTCCTTCGCCGCCATCAGAAGCAAATGCCAACTTCCGAGCTCCGATCGCTGCTGCAAGTCTGCATCCAACGGTCGTTCATACTTAGCATCCACATTGCAAAGCTGCTTTTCCCAGTGCACTAAGTCGCCGATGAAGTCAGGTTGCCACCACGAATCCTCGGGCCTCGTCCCTGCCGCCTCCATCCGGTTCCACTGCACCCAACTGGCTCCCGTGTCGATCGCCGCATCTGCGACAGAGCGAAAGGAGGGAGTTGGATCGATGGCCATCCAGGCATCCGAAACACGCCAATCCAACAAGTGAGCTGGGCCCTTGGGGGTCGCCTGAAAAAAAAGAAATCCGGCTACGGTTTCCTGCAACGCGTGGGCGCGAAAAAGAAAGAACCGAGCGTTTTTCACGTCGCTGGCGACCTGGAGACGCTGGTCCCAGATCCCAACGGCTGGACTTGACTCGCCAAACATCCAACGCAGAAGACCGGTCGCCGCCTCGCCTTCGATCCGATCGATCTTCACCATGCAGCATCTCCCATATGGAGTTCATTCCAAGGCTTGCTTTATCGATCGCCCCAAGGAGTGTTCGCATTATTTCCCCAGGTCTCTGGAATTGATGACTACGCACTGTTTTCCAAGACGTAAAATACCAACGGGGAACGCGACACCCAAGCCGCCAACGGGATCTCTCGAAAAGATCGGTTTGCGGCGGAACCAACCCGGGCATCTTGGTTTCCAACCAACGATAGATGGGAACGGACTTCGGGACTCGTCACGGGCCCTTGACTAAATTCAAGACGGTGCTGGCTGCAGAGACATGACATCCCTTCAAGGAATTGCGATGATGACACGATCGGTCCGGCGGGGTTCCGCAATTTGTTTTCTGATCCTGTCGATCCTGCTCCACCCACCCTCCGTCTTTGGACAGGAGTCCCTGGAGCAATTGGAGAAGCAGCTTCAGGCGGGTGCAGATCCTTTTTCCCAGGGAACCTCGGAGACATTTGTGCTGCCCGCGCCTATTGCGGAGGAGACGAAAGTCCAGCCTGAGGCCAAGCCAGCAACCAAGCAAACCAGAAGGCGGACTCCTTCTCCCCCTAACGCCCAACTGTTCCCCAGTCGATCGGTCGATGCAGCCCCCGATGCCCAACCCGTGGCTCCCTTGGATGTCGCCGAAGATGGCTCGCTGCCGGCCCAACCTGCCGGCTACCTGGGAATGACGGCAGAGAAATGGGGCGGTGGCGGACTGGGACTGCGCGTCGTCGAACTGGTGCGAGAAGGTCCTGCATGGAAGGCTGGCTTTCGCATTGGAGACCGCATCCTCGGCGTGGCCGGAAGATCGATCAGCGATCTGGACCAATTCGCGAAGACGCTATCCGAGCAACCGGCTGGAAAACCGGTCCGCTTTTTGGTGCGTCGAGCGGGCCGCAATATCGATCTGGTCGCGGTCCCGATGGACCGTCAACTGGCCGACAAGCTGTTCGCTGGGACACCAGAGCAATTGCAGGCCGACGTGCGGAACGATCCCGCCTTCCTGGGGCTAGTGATCGGTGAATTGTCCCGGGAGTATCGAAAGCAGTTCGGCGTCGGTCCCTTCCGCGGCGCGGCGGTTTTGGACGTCGTCAAGGAGTCGCCAGCGGCGCTGGTTGGCATCAAACCGGGAGACTGCGTGGTCCAGGCCGCAGGTGCACCAATCGAAAGCCCTGAGGAACTGACGGCACTACTTGCTGCCAGAAAGCCGGGGGACGTTCTCCCAATCAGCTACGTTCGTGGCACCACGCGATACGAAGCCGAAGTCTTGCTGACCAACGAAGCGGGTGCCGTCCCCATGTCGGCTGCTATCATCGAAGAATCCTCCCCATCAACTCCGGCCCCGACGCCCGACCCCGCCTCCCAACAGGTCGACCAACTCCGCCGCGAACTGGAAGAAGCGAAGCTCCGCATGGAACAACTCGAGCGGCGTCTCCAGCAACTGAATCCAGGCAAGCGAAACTGAAAGCTCATCCTGCACAGGAGACATCTACCATCTGGCGATGTTGGCTACCAAGAGTGCCGATCGACTGGACCGCGAACACACCTGAACCAAACAGTCCGCCAAGAGACATCCACCATCCTGCGATGGTGGCGACGACGCGTTGACTTGCGGGACGTAGCAGGGTGTGCCGGCCGGAGGATTGCGATCCAACAAAGAAAGTGTAGCGCTCACTACAGTTTCGAGGCACAGCAGCAAGTCGCAACCAACATGCAGGTTTCGTTTTCGATTTCGTCAAGCACCAGCACTAGGGCGATCGGAAGCCAGCAGCGATCAGGGGCGGCGAGAAACCGATGCGCAAGTTCCAAAGGACCGGCGATCAGGGGCGGACGACCTGAACCTGGGTGCTGGTGTCGACGGGTGTTGGGTTCTGGCGACTGATGACCCGTGCTCGCAGGATGATCGGCTGCTCCAACTGCGGTGTGATTCTCAGCTTCCACTGAAGCACTTCACCAGCGCGAACCGTCCTGATGGTCTCTGTCGACACAATCCCGATCGACTCAAAGGTTGTCTGATAGAGCCGGTCGATGTGCTCCAACGACTCGATCCGCACCCCTTGCGGCACCGCGACCGAAACGATGACGTCCTGATCGTCGACCGCGCGAAGATTCCTTAGGAACAAATCGAATGTCGACACTCGGTCAGTTGGGATCGGGTCAGCCGACGGACGAATCTCCAGACTCCAAGGACCCGTCGGTTCCGCCGAAGGCTGGCCCGGGGGCCCGACTGGGGGAAGGACAGGGACGGCACCGCTACCGGCTCCCGGAGGATTTGCGGGCATCTGTCCCAGCACCTGCAATTCCATACGGTCACTTCCCTGGATGCCGTCGGCGGACTGCGCCGTTGCCACCAGTGGGACGGAACCAGGAAGCACTCCCAGTAGCTGGGTGTCCAGTTGAACCATCGAACCGGGTTGGAGCGGACCAGGGAGATTCCACTGCAGCACTCCTTCTCGCCGGGGAGTCACTGTGCCGTTACTGGCCTGCACCGCCTGAACCGCACTAGGGTACTGAAACTGCACCTGAACACCGATCAGCGGCGCGGTGCCGCGATTGACCACTTCGGTCCGAACAATCTTCGTGGTCCCCAGGTTCATCTGGGTCAGCCCCCCATCGGCCATCAAGCGAACGGAGAGGGCAGCCGCTGCAGGAACGGAGGCAGAGGCGGTCACCTGCGACTGGGCCGAGGCAAGCGATGTGCTGGTGGAATTGGCCGTGGCACGAATCCCCAGAACCCCTTCCTTTCGTGCCACTAGACGTATCGGCACCACCACCCGCTCCCCTGCTGCCAACGACCCAAGTCGTTGTTCGACAGAATTGCGTTCCGTACTTGCCTCGACAAGCCCCGTATCGGTCTCCACCAGCAACTGTAGGTCGCTGACCGACTGCTTGCCCGTGTTGACCACAGTGATGGAATAGGGGATCGGCTGACCTACTTCAACACGATCGCCGATGTCGGAAGCTAGAGAAATCTGAAGGCTTGGCTTGGCCAACCGAATCGGCAGCGACTTGCTCACCCGCATCGATGGTTCGGCAGAAACGGCTTTGGAGCTCCCGGTTGCCGAGAATTGAACCGTTGCATCAGCCTCGACCGTTCCGACCAGTTCCAGCGCCACGTCCAACTGCTGTCGCGCTGGCAGCGTGCCGATCTCCCAGACGGCAGTGCGATCGGTCACCTGAGTCGCCTTGGGGGTGGTCCCCAACAGCTGCATACCAACCGGAAGTTCGGCGCGAAGGACCACGTTCTCTGCAGCCAGATCTCCAGCGTTGGCCAGGGAACCTCCCAAGGTAAACTTCTGACCCGGTGTAGCTGCCTCGGTACCTCCGGCATTGAGCACCAGTTGCGGGGCGCTCCACGAGACCACGGTCTGGCCCCGTCCTAAGATCAGTTCCTTCATCTTGGTGGAGGCTTGTGCAGGCCGCACCACTTCAATGGCGATAACGGCCGAACCAATGCGATTGGCGACATTCTGTATTTCCACCGTCGCATTTCCATCCTTGTCGACCAGCACCTCCGCCCGCTCGGAACCCGACGGGAGAAAGCGAGCCACTTCGGGGTTCAGCGATCGATAGATCACCTTCCACCCTTCAGCCCCAATAAACCCTTCGGACTGAAAGACCTGGGTAACAATGCGTGCGGTCGATGAATTTTCGACGGTGATCGGATCGGGGAAACGCCACTGCGCGTCGATCCAGTAGATCATGACGGTCTGGCGACGCTGATCCCAAATTTTGCTATCGGGTGCCAGAACCGTGATCCGACTGACTCCCTCACTAGGACTTGTGACGCTCAGCCAAGTCTGACCCTTTTTCAAAAAAAGATCGTCGGTGCTCTTTGGACTGCCACGCGTGATCCGACTGGCAATCGAACTGGTGCGTCCTCGAGCAAAGTCGACATCCACCTTCTCCGCTCGAGTCGATGCATGCCACTGATGCAACGGCTTCCCTTTCCATTCGTCTCCCACCTCAAGAAAGGTTCCGACGCTATCGGGGGACAGCATCCATTCGATCGGTTCCTTGGTGACAAAGAAGCCATCCTTACCACAGATGGCTGCGAGGATAACCACCTCCCCACCCACCGGTGCAACAATCGTGGTTGGAGTCACCAAAAGTTGCCCCGTGTCGCCCCGGTCAGCATGCATTCCGGTGCCAACTGGCTTGGCTTCCGGTGGTGCGGAGCCGTCGACGCACGGCGGTGGATCGACAGGCATCTGAAAGGCGCTTGATGGCTTCAGTCCACAGGCATGGCTGTTGGTAGCCCCTGAGGGAAGAACCGAGCTATGTCCAAAATGGTCGCTTAGGCCTGTGGTGAATTGGTGAGGCAGGAAGAGGCATTGTCCGGTGGGGTCGATGCGAGGACATTGCAAGGAGTGGCAACCAACTAGCGAGGGCAAAAGAACGATCAGCGCCAGCCAGCCGCGGACGATCCAACCGGCACCGGCCGGGGCTGTACAACCCCGACCAGTTCGATCCCATCGTCCCGTCTCCATCGCCGATCGCCTCGCCACGTTCGCACTACTCCCCGAATCGTCCCCCAAACGGTTTCGATACATTCCCGCCGGGAAACGTACACCGCAGGAAAGAGATGTGTGCTGATCGAAGGTCGACCGACCGGAAAAAAATGGTGGTACCGAACGAGACTGCCGGTTGTAGCGGATGTGCAAGGACCAGTTGCCGACAGCCACTTTGCGGACCTGACGTGTCGATCCACTGGTGATATACCGCCCCGTGGTTCAGGCTAATTCAGCCTGCATCCCATCAGGCAATCATGCCAATCGTCGAGTGAAGAAAGCTTACTGCCGTGCGGAATGTACGGGACGGGCAAATCGCAGAGAAGAGAGCGCTGGCTGACTCCTCATCCATCCGAGCAGAATGGCGGCTTCGCACCGTTCCTGTCCGGCCGACCAAGCAACGACGCTTGGAGGATTCAGAAAAAGACGTACTGCCTGGTCTTCGATCATCCGCTGATTGGACGAAAGCAGCTCATCGGATGCGTGAGATCGGGAGTTGAGTACGACGGCTTGGATCGCCAGTCCACTTGCCGCGATCGCGGCAAGACTTGCCAGCGTCTGATGGACTGCGCCAACTCGATTGTCTGCTACGAGGATCACGGGATACCCCAGTCTCTCGGCAAGATCCGCATTGGTCATCGCCCGACTGATGGGTGACCAGACACCCCCAGCGCCTTCGACCAGCAGAAAGTCACACCGTCTCGACCATCGTATTGCGCCATCCAGCAAGAGCGATTCATCGACATGCTGCCCGATTTTCTTTGCGGCTTCCTCAGGAGCCAACGGATCGGGGAATCTTTGAGGGTTGATCCATTCCAGCGGGAACATCCCGCCCAGCGCGCGATGGTATCGCCAACCATCGTCTAGTTGGCTATCCAGCATCCCCTCCACTGCTTCCAGCCCCCCTGGCAACACACCACTTGCAACTGGCTTGTAGGCGCCAATGGCGACACGGCATTCCATTGCCTGGCGGACCCAGCGGCTTCCTAGATAGCTCTTCCCTACATCGGTATCTGTACCAAGGATAAACAGGCCTTCTGCTGGTGGCCTCCCGGATGGTTCCGGGTTAGCATGTTCGTTACGTTCCATCTGCTGTTCTGCTTCCTGACCCGAGTTCGAGGCAACGTATGGCTGTCGTTCGTTTGGCACTGGTCCAGTCGAAGGGATTCCCCGATCGCAACACGAACGTGGATCGCGCGGTCGATCAGATCGATCGAGCGGCCCGGGAGGGCGCGCAACTAATCTGCCTCCAGGAATTGTTTCCAGGACAGTATCCTTGCCAAGCAGAGGATCACCGGAAATTTGCTGAGGCCGAACCGATTCCCGGCCCAACCAGCGATTTGCTACAGGACCGAGCCCGTTCGCTGGGGGTCGCCATCGTCGGGTCGCTATTCGAGCGGCGTGCGCATGGACTCTACCACAATACCGCCGTCGTCTTCGATGCCGATGGATCGCAGGTTGGCTTTTATCGCAAGATGCATATCCCCGATGATCCCAACTACTACGAGAAGTTCTACTTCACCCCCGGCGACACCGGATTTACCGTGGCCAAAACGCGGTTCGCGACGCTGGGGATCGGTGTTTGCTGGGACCAGTGGTATCCGGAAGCCGCTCGGCTCTTTGCCCTGGCCGGCGCTGAAATCCTTCTTTACCCCACCGCGATCGGATGGCTGGATGAGGATCGTGCACAATACGGTGTCAGTCAGCATGCCGCTTGGGAGACCATGATGCGATCGCATGCGATCGCCAACGGATTGTTTGTAGGAGCTGCCAATCGAGTGGGAAGGGAATCGAATATCGATTTCTGGGGCGCTTCTTTCGTGTTCGATCCGTCGGGCAATCTGCTCCATCGCGCGGCTCACGATCAGGAAGCCCTGGTGCTGGTCGATTGCGATCTGGATCAGATCGATGTGACCCGGACGCACTGGCCTTTTCTGAGAGATCGCCGGATTGATGCATACGGCGATTTGACGAAACGCTTTTTAGGGAGATGATTCCTTCTGTCGGGGATCGAATCCACGGTAGCTCCTCGGATTGGTGATGGCTCTATTCGGGGCTTTCCCTTGCAGCCTCTGCGTTGAACGGAATAAGCATGAGTGAATCGGTCTACTGGCCAGCCGAATGGCACCCCCATGATGCGACTTGGCTGGCCTGGCCTCACCAGGAAAGCACCTGGCCCGGTCGGCTCGATCGCATCCCTCCCGTTTTCGACCGCCTCGCCAGAACGCTGGGGGAGGTTGAACGGGTGCATGTCCTGGGAGGTCCAGGTGAATCGTTCGAACAGGCGAGGGCCAGCTTGCAAGGTGCGGCTGGGGTTCAGGTGCACCGGATCACCACCGACGACTGCTGGATCCGCGACTACGGACCAACCTGGGTGCTGGAGGATCAGGGAAGGCGAGTCGCAGGCGTCGACTGGCATTTCAATGCCTGGGGTTCTAAATACGAATCGTTCTTGAACGATCGCGTCGCTGCCCGACGGATTCTACATTCCTGTCGACATCGACGTATCGCCTCCCCGCTGACGTGCGAAGGAGGCGGACTGGAGACCGATGGACAGGGGACGTTGCTGGCCACAAGCTCCAGCCTCCTGACCGCCTCCCGCAATCCAGGCTGGACACGACAGCAGATCGAACGGGAGCTTGCTCTGAGACTTGGCATTGAAAAGGTACTTTGGATCGACGGTGGGTCACTCGCCGGTGACGACACCGACAGCCATATCGACCAATTGGTCCGCTTCGTTGCTCCCGGTCGTGTCGTCGCTGCCGTCTCGTCGCGAGTCGAAGACACCAATGCACCGGGTTTGGTTCGTCAATGGCAGTCGATCCAGGGGTTGGTCGATGCGCGCGGCCGCCGTTTGGAATGTATCGCCTTGCCGATCCCACCTCCCCGATTCATCCAAGGGATTCAGGTTCCCGAAAGCTACTGCAACTTCTACATCGCCAATCAGTTGGTCGTGGTACCGCTGTTCGGATACCGGGCTACCGATGAACAGGCGATGGGGATCCTTCGCGAACAGTTCCCAGCCCACACACTCGTTGGCATCGACGCCAGCGATCTGGTTTGGGGTCGCGGCGCGTTCCACTGCGCGACGCAGCAGCAACCGCGTCCTCTGCCCGCCAATGCTTGCAGCCCAACCTCCCCTGAGGCTCTTTCATGAACTCCCCTTCGCTTCCCGATGGCCTGCGAGACGACGGCCTGGTGGCCGCCATCGCTCAAGATGCATCCAGCCAGCAAGTGCTGATGATCGCTTGGATGAACCGCGAGGCGTTCGAGGAAACATGCTTTACAGGATTTGCCACCTACTACAGTCGCAGCCGAAAACGACTGTGGCGCAAAGGAGAAGAAAGCGGCCATCGGCAGCGTGTGCTGGAAATCCGCGTCGACTGCGACCAGGATGCCGTACTTCTACTGGTCGAACAGCAGGGAGCAGCCTGCCACGAAGGCTATGCTTCCTGCTTCTTCCGCTCCTGGACCCCAGAAGGATGGCACGTAAACCAACCGCAGAAGGTCGATCCAAGCACCGTCTATGGGGATCGCAAACCTTAGCGATTCTGCCGGTCGTCGGGACAACTTCAAATTGCTTCACCTTTTTCCGCCAATTGGCCGACCGGAGCTTTATTGATGGATGAACCACAACCCATTGTGTGGCGCTGCAAAGATTGCAGGCCTGTTTCCTCCCAGCGGCAAGGCGTCCAAGGCGATGATCGAACTGTTCCATTGGATGCTTGGAGTGGTTTTCCTGGCGGTCTGGATTCTGGTGGGAGTGATTCTCACGGGCGAATCGAGCTGACATCGTCGTGCCGCAGGCGCCGACCGGTGGAACTCAAGACCCCGGTTTCTCTACCGAGAGGCGCTGCCAGCCTTCCCCTGTTCGCTCTTCTGGCCTTGGCGATCCTCGCATGGCCGGCCACCCTATTCGCGGCTGAGCGAGCCCCGAACCTGATTGTGATCCTTGCCGACGATTTGGGGTTTTCCGATCTGGGCTGCTATGGGGGGGAAATCCCCACCCCGACACTCGATCGCTTGGCCACCCGCGGCATTCGCTGGTCCAATGCTTACAACACGGCCCGCTGCTGGCCCACGCGCGCATCGCTGCTGAGCGGCTATTACGCGCAGCAGGTGCGCCGCGACGCCTTTCCCGAAGACCAGGGCTCCGCCAGCCAAAGCCAACGCCCCGCCTGGGCCACCCTCGTCCCCAGCCACCTGAGAGCCGCTGGATACAAGTGCTACCAAAGCGGGAAATGGCATGTCGATGGCACAGCAGCCAATGCGGGTTTCGATCGCTCCTTTCGAATCGAAGACCACGACCACTACTTTCTCCCTAAGGGAGTGTTTCTCGACGACCAACCGGTCCATGTCACCGAATCGATCGTCGATCGAATGCTCCAGTTTCTGCACGAACACCACCAGAGCCAGGACAAAAAGCCGATCCCTTTCTTCGCCTACCTCGCCTTCACCGCCCCTCACTTCCCCCTCCAGGCGCCCCCATCCCTGATCGCGGCTCATCGATCGACCTACCAACCCGGATGGGATCAGATCCGGCTGAAACGAAGCGAGAAGGTTCTGGAACTGTTCGGGCCTTCGATGGCCGCTGGCCCCTGGGAACTGGATATCGGCCCACCTTATGAATTCCCAAAGCAGATCGAGTCGCTGGGAGAAGGTGAGGTGATTCGGGAAGGCCCCTGGAGCCAATTGAGCCCCACGCAGAAGGAGTTTCAGGTCAGCAAGATGGCGATCCACGCGGCGATGGTCCAGCAGATGGACCAGCAGATCGAACGGTTGGTCGATTGGCTGAAGCAGCACGACCAATTTGAGGACACTCTGATTTTGTTCCTTTCCGACAACGGGGCCAGCGCTGAAATCATGGTGCGAGGCGATGGCCATAATCCGAAAGCACCCCCTGGCAGCGACAAGAGTTTCCTCTGCCTGGGACCTGGCTGGTCCCGCACCTGCAACACACCGATGCGCAGGCACAAGACCTGGACCCATGAAGGTGGGATCGCTACGCCACTGATCGCTCACTACCCCCGCGGCATGGATGCTGCACTCCATGGCACCATCCGGCATGATCCCGTCCATGTCATCGATCTGTTCCCGACATTGATCGATGCCGCAAAAATTCAAATGCAGCCATCCGAAGCTCCAGCACGCCCCGGAGTCAGCCTCTGGCCAGCCATTCGCTCGGGAGCCAATCAGGAGACCCAACGCCCCTTATGGTGGCTGCACGAAGGGAACCGAGCGATCCGGATCGGAAAGTGGAAAGCGGTTGCAGCCAAAGATCAGCCGTGGGAACTCTATGACATGGAGTCCGACCGCGGCGAACAAAACGATCTGGCAAGTGAGCACCCGGAGCAACTGACGGTGCTGACCACCCGCTGGCAGGAACTGGCAAAGTCGTTTCAGGAAGATCGTCAAAAGCCTTAGTCGCTTTGCCGCCATAGGCCATAGCTCCCTCAGTGCCTACGGGGGCATCGCCAAAGATAGCGCTATGGATTGTCGTCGCCCAAATCAGGCGCTTCCTTCGGTGCCTGTGCATTGGTCAATTGATCGATCTCCTCCGATAGCTCGCCAAGATCAGTCAAGGTCTTGACCGACGGCTCCCGCGGCCCCACCGGGCGATGCTTGCAGGTGAAAAACTCGCGCAGGTAGCGCTGAAACCCTTGCTCTTCCGGCACCTTGAACCGATCCCCCTTCTGCAGGATCGGCCGATACTCGTTCATCGAACCAAACATGCGATCCCCAGCAAGCTGGCAGGGATACCAATGCCCCTCCCCCTCTGGATCGACCAAGTAGAACTCCGCATAGCAATGGTTAGGAATCCAGACACACCGCGCCGGAATCCCTTTAGATCGACACATCGCAACAAACAACCCGGTCATCTCCTCACAATCCCCGACTCGCTCCTTGAGCGCGTCTTTCGTCGATCGCAACTCGCCCTGTCGGTATTCGATATTTTCCCTAACCCAGTCGTAGATCTGCTCCACCTGTAGCCAAGCACCTTCTTGTGCTTCGGCTTCTAGTTGATCCAAAACCTTCTTCATGGCGCGATCTTTGGTGTCGATCTGGGGACTGTCTCCCATATACCAGTTGAGTTCCTTCGGAACCTTCTTGGGGATCTGCAGACCTTCGGTGCGCTGCGGTGCTTTGGTAAACGACTTTTCCACTTCCACGGTCATGATCGCCTGAAAAACACCCTGAGCGGGAATCGTCGGCGCATCGACAACCAACTGAACACCCCCACCCATGACAGGCCGCATCTGATGAACCGCACCAGGGGGTAGTTCCGCAGAAATCAGACGTACCTTCTGCTCCGGCCAGTCGGTCGGGAAGGGAATGGTCGCGTGGAGTCGCGTGCAGTTGTTGTCGTTGGCATAGAAGGTCAACCCAAAGCGCATCGGGAGTTTGCGCGTGGCCCAAAAAGTGACCGCATGCTCGCCCTCCTTGCCACCCGGCGCACTTGCCTCCTCTTCCTCCTGCTGCGCTCCAAGCCGCTCCGGTACGATCCAAAGAGATGCCATACCTGCAAGTATCGTACGCCGATCGAGTGAATTCATCTGGCTTGCCCTCATCGCACCCCTCTGGCGCCCCGCCTCGGACGCTCTCCCGCAAACCACTACCATCGTTCTGTCATCGACCGATGGAATGGAAGCAGCACATTCAGGAAGGCAGAATCGAAGCATCCTGCCTGATCGGAATAAGCTGCCCAGAAATGCCGATCCAGCCTTGAGAATAGCTGAAAAGCGGAACTCAAGCCAAACTTAGGCTGGAATGCGATCCCTGCCAGGGGTGCATCCCGGTTCACCCCATCGCCGCCTAATCTGCAGAGCAAGCTATCGGAAAGCGGTCTCAGCTAAGAGGAAAAAAGCCGAGCCCCTCAAGCCCCCGCCCCCGAAGGATGGAGCTTGATTGCATTCGATCAGCCAGAACCCAGAAAAGCTAGCTGAGAATGATTTCGTCGACGGTGCGTCCCGATGGAATCATCGGCAGCACGTGCTCCTGGTAGGGCACCTGAACGTCCAACACGAAGGGACCCGGATATTCGATCATCTCGATCAGCGCTTCCTTGAGGTCCGACTTCTTCTGGACAAAGGCCGCACCACAGCCGTAGCCCTTGGCGATCGCAACGAAATCGGGGTACCGATCAACGACCATGGCGTGGGCCGTGGTATTGCCCGGCCCGGAGGCCTCTTCGTGGTCGACCGGTCCCAGATAGGTATGAGCCCGGTTGGCACCCATGAATCGATCCTCCCACTGCACCACCATCCCAAGGTGCTGGTTGTTCAGTAGCAGCACCTTGACCGGTATCTTTTCGCAGTGAAGCGTAGCCAGCTCTTGGATGTTCATCTGGAAGCTGCCATCCCCGTCGATATCGACCACAAGGGCATTGGGATTGGCCACCTGGACTCCCATCGCCGATGGCAAGCCGAATCCCATCGTCCCCAACCCCGAACTGCTAAGCCACTGCCGGGGCCGTCGGAAGGTGAAGAACTGGGCTGCCCACATCTGATGCTGCCCAACACCGACAGTGATGAACGTCTCTCGCTCTTTTGTCAGGTCTGATAAGGTGCGGATGGCATGCTGCTGCAGGATCCCGTCGAACTGCTCGTCGTAACCGAACGGATACTTCGCTTTCTGCTTCATGCAATGATCGACCCACCCGGAGATATCTTCCGGGGGCTGCACAATCTTGTTCAACTCGCTGATCGCATAACGCACGTCGCTACAGGCCCAGATGTGAGCCTCTTTGTTCTTGTTGAGTTCCGACGGATCCACATCGACGTGGATGATCTTGGCGTGCTTGGCAAAGGCCTCCAGCCTTCCCGTGACGCGATCATCGAAGCGAACCCCTAGGGCGATCAGCAGGTCGCAGTCTCGCACCGCGAAGTTCGCGTACGCACTGCCGTGCATGCCGAGCATATCCAGCGACAGAGGGCCGTCGCCAGGATACGCACCCAACCCCATGACGGTCATCGCAACCGGGATCCCGGTTAGTTCCACCAGCTTGCGAAACTCATCCGACGCCCCAGACGCGATCACGCCTCCCCCTACGTAGAAAACGGGACGCCTTGCGTTGCGGATCGCGGCGGCAATCTGGCGAATCTGCTCCGGACGGGCCAGCGGTAGTGTTGGGCAGTATCCTGGCAGATTCAGGGGAACCTCCCAATCGACTTCACAGCTGTCCAACTGCACATCCTTGGGCAGGTCGATCAAGACCGGACCGGGTCGCCCGGTGGTCGCAATCTGGAACGCTTCCTTCATGACCCGAGGCAGGTCTTCCACTCGGGTCACCAAGTAATGGTGTTTGGTGATGCTGCGACAGATCTCGACGATCGGCGTCTCCTGGAACGCATCGGTGCCGATCACCGAAGTCGGAACCTGTCCAGTGAGCGCAATCAGGGGGATCGAATCCATTTTCGCATCCGCGATGGCGGTCACCAAATTGGTCGCGCCAGGCCCGCTGGTTGCCATGGCAACACCCACCTTGCCCGTCGATCGGGCAACTCCCTGCGCCGCAAACGCTCCCCCCTGCTCATGCCGGGGAAGAATGGTTCGTATGCGATCGGAATACCGAGTCAAACTCTGGTGCAAGGGCATGCTGCATCCGCCAGGATAAGCGAAGATGACGTCTACGCCATGATCCACCAGCGACTGGATCACAATATCGGCGCCGGTCATCATCTTCGTCTTCTTCTGCGCGTCCACCAATGCCATTGCAAGGTACCTCCTCGGCTTCCACGAAACTCCCGTCCAGCCCCCCCAAGCCTCTGCCTGAGCTCAGGCTCGGATCGACTTCAGAATAGGCCATCGCCCCCTTTCGGGCAACCTCTTCTTGCCGCCGATGCACGTCGCCCCCCACTCCAAACGACCATCGCCGATTACAATCGACCTGGGCAATTCCCGCACTCCCTACAACCGATACAGCTCCAGTTCAGATCGCCAACCGGTGCGCGAGACTCTCTCATGACATGGCTCTGGGTAGCATTAGGTGGCGCGATAGGAAGCACCCTCCGGTGGGCCATGCTGCAGCTCTTGGCGATATGGCCTGGCCCCCAGTTCCTCTGGGCTACCCTGCTGGTCAATCTGTTGGGCTGTTTTTTCACAGGCATGTTCCTGGGATGCATGCAGCGGGCCCCGGAGTGGTGGTCGGGGGTCGACCCAGCTGTCCGCATCGGCCTGCTAGGAGGCTTTACCACCTTCAGCGCTCTGGCGGCCGACCTCCATCGGCACCTGTCAGCAGGACAGATTTTCCTCTCCTTGGGGCAGGGGATCGGACATCTTGCCCTTGGCTTGCTGGCCCTCCACCTGGGAATGCTGCTCACCCAACCCACCCCGCTCACCTCGTGAGCGTTGCGGAAAGGACTGCATCACTGCCCCAAACCGACTCTTCTTTTTCAGGGGCGATGCCCCAAACTTCTTCAACGACTGCGAGCCCCTTGATGGCATCCCAACCTCTTCCCCAAGTCGACTGCCTGACTCCGATTCTCCACGTCCGCAGCGTCGAAGAAAGCATCGCTTGGTTCTGCACCCTGGGATGGCGACCAGGCTTTCGGTGGAACGATTCCGGTTTGCTGCCGCCGGCAGGCCCTGGAGACACTTCCTCGATCGCCAATTTTGGAAGTGTACAGAATGACAAACTAGAGATTTTTCTTTGCGTGAATGGCCAGGGACCATTGGGCGATCGAGACAATGAGGGTGTCTGGATGAGCTGGTGGATGTCCAGCCCCGAGCATGTCGACCAATTGCACCAAATCGCACTCCAGGCCGGCTTCCATATCGACCAACCGCCCATCGACGAACCGTGGGGAGTTCGAGAATTTCATCTACGCCATCCCGATGGCCATGTGATGCGAGTCAGCAGTGGCGTGGCCGCTACCGGATCACTAGACCAAGGATAGGAAGCCACCCAATGATCAACAGGCGATGGCAGTGGATCGTCGGCACAATCGCTTTTTGGATCCTGATCGCGTTGCTCCAGAACGCTTGGTACTATCCCCGACTGCCCGAAAAAGTCGCGATCCACTTCAATGCGGCGGGCAAAGCGGATTCCTGGGCATCCAAATCCCATGCCACGCTGCTGATGATTGGGCTCCAGACCTTTCTCCCCGCCTTCCTTCTCCTGATCTCACAACTAACCCGTTCCCTTCCGACCCAGTGCATCAACCTGCCCCATCGCGAATACTGGTTAGCTCCCGAACGAAAAGAAGCTACCCTCAAATCGATGGAACGATTCCTCTGGTGGATCGCCATGGCAACATGCCTGTGGATCCTGGTCGTCAACCACCTGACGTTCGTGGCCAACGTTTCGGAGGAAAACCTCCGCTTGCTTCCATTCTTCGCAGGACTTGCAATCTACATGGCGATCGTCTTTTGCCTGGCCGGAGGGCTGGTCTGGAAGTTCCGCCTACCTTCTTCCTGCCCTCCCAACTTGACACTCCATCAAGACAAAAGGAAAGTGAAATGATTCGACTGCTGGTACTCTATGGACACCCCAAAGACCCCGCTGCATTCGACCGCTACTATCAATCGATCCACATTCCTCTCGCGCAGCGCCTGCAGGGGCTTCGCAAGTGGACCATAGGAAAAGTGGAAGGGACACCCGCGGGCACCCCTTCACCTTACTATTACGTCGCCGATCTCTACGCTGATTCGCGCGAGCAGATGGAAGCAATTCTGGCATCGCCCGAAGGCGTGGCGGCCGTCGCCGATGTCCCCAACTACGCCACCGGTGGGGTCACTTTTCTTTACACCGAAGTCGAAGAAGTACCGGTGTGAACCCGATTCCTGAGATCAGTAATTCATCTGAAACTGGAATCGAAGAAGCGTTCCCTGAAACTGACCATAGGAAAGTGTGTCCGCCTGCGAACGAGCTATCGTGTTCGTTCGATCGGTCATCGTGTAGGACGTTGTTAGCTCGGCCGCCGGATGAATCTGCCACTCCAGCCCCAATTCGAATTCATCGATCTGGGTGGCAGGACTGTTTCTCTCGGATTTGTATCCACCGCGAAAGTGATTGTACCTGGCATACGGAAACCAGGTCCCATAGCCGTTCTTGATCTGATACATCGTCTGGACATAACCACCGGTCAGCGAACTTTCTTCTACCACTGTCTGGGTAGCATCCAGCGACGGCCCGCGTCCCACAGTCCACTCTGACTGAAATCCCAGAGGCTGCGGATAATAGACCGCCGTCCATGCCAGCCGATTGTCCGCCGTTCCATCTCGATTGGAAAATGGCGCCACCGCGGGACCGACCCCATTAGGACTGATCGGCGAAGTCAACACGACGTACTCCCCCGCATACCCCTGCATCCCCAGTTCATACCTTTGCCCATTGGCCAAGATGCCTGGATAAAGAAAACGTGCGACCATATGGATGTTGTCGTTCTGCTCACGAAACGATCCCCCCTGGCCATTATAAAAACCAAAGGCGAACATTCCGTAGTTGCCCGATCCCTTGAGCCCCATGTCGATCACTTCTTTGAAGAACTCCTGCGCGGGTTCCGGGGTCCAGTAATAAATCACCCCGATATCGCGTTCGTTCTTCACGTCGCTGTTGAGCGCATCGGAGCGATCCAGCGGAAGTCGATTCGAACTGCTCTGCATGTTCTCCCAGCCGTAGGGGATCTTCGACTGCCCGATGCGCAACCGGTGCACCTTCGTCGTGTCGAAATAGTAATCCCCGTACCAGTCCCGTATCTGAGTGAACTGGATCGAATCATTCACTCCAGGAATCAGTGCAGCAAAATCCGGTTGCAGGTAGACTCCCAGATGCTCATGGACATCCCCCTGAAGGATCAGTCGCGCTCGGCGTATCGAAAAACTCTGGTTATCCCCCACCGAAGGGTCTCCTACCAGATGCGGCGGAAAACTGTCCCGCTGAAGGCTCAGATTGTCACTGATCCGCACCTGCGCATAGCCTCGCAAAGTCAGCTTCTCATACCAAGGCTTCTTCTTCTCCTTCGAACTCTTCTTGGAATTCTCCAGCTGCTTCTCCAACTCCTCGCGAGACGACTCCAGACTGCCAATCTTCTCTTCCGCTTCCGTCAGTCGCTTGGTCAACGCTTCGATCGGATCTTCTTGCCCAACCGACGCCCCATCCACCTCCCCTACCTCCTGCGGAACCAAAACTCGCGCAGCCAAGGACTCGGCTTCAGACACCGCTGTCGCTTCCTCCAGTACCAACGGCCGCACAGGGACTGCTGGGCCCTGTGCCAGGAGGGTTGGGACGCTCGACACCAGCAAGAAAAACAAACTGCTTGCGGGGCGAATAAGAAAATGCTGGCAAATCATCATGCCTCGCGCGCTCATCGAGAAAAGTGAATTCTTATCTCCACCGGATGAATATTCGGAACAATCGATACAGTTTCTCCATCTTTCGCGTCGATTTCTCTCACATGGGGATTCTGAGGAACCGGAGCCACCAACGGTCGGAAAGACAAATGAATCGATCGATCGAACGTATGGGTGTCACCAAGCGGTGGTCCGATGCCGTTACCTGCGGCGGGCTGCTCTTCTTCGTTGAAGTGCCAGAAGATCCAGAGGCCACTGCCCAAGAGCAATTTCATCAGGTCCTAAAGCAGGTGGAGGAACGCCTGCAACAGGGTGCAAGTGATACCAAATCGCTGCTGCAGGTGCAGATCTTCCTGCCGGACCCGGAAGATCTGCCCACCTTCAACAGCATCTGGGATGCATGGGTTCCCAGCGGGTATGCTCCCGTACGCGCCTGCATCCATGCAAAGCTGGCAGCACCTGGATACCGCGTGGAGTTGGTGGTGACGGCCGCACGGATCACGCAGGAAAGTGCGGCAGACTGAGCCGGTCAAGAAGGCGATTGCAGCTTGTCCCAGGACACCGGCATGCGATTGGCGATGCAGGCTGCCTAGGCGATCCTTCCGATTAAGGCCAACTGCAATTCCAGCCATGCCAGGGGACATTCCTCGGTGATGAGGATTTGCTCAAAGAGCAAACGCGATCCCAAATCGCCCGTTTCATCAGCGACCTGCACGGCGTTGGCACCAGAGTCGATCGCATGTTTTTCGTCCGCCGAGTTCGGTCCGAAGCGGTTCTAAAACGATAGAAGCCATCATGCGTGAACGCAAAGGCCATCGTCGCTGCCAGTCCCTGTGCCCCTTCGCATCGCTCAGCTTCCAGCCGCCAACAACGCTCGGATCGACGACTCCATCGCGTCCGCCTGGCGGACGAAACCAAGATCGGAGGGGTGAGACCCATCGGTCGTCGCCTCCCCGTCGTCTCCAAGAAGCGACTCCCCCTCCAGATAACTGAGCCGCTGGATCCCGCGATCGACCAGACGCTGATAGGCATCCTTCAGCGCCTCACGACTGGTCCGATGCCGTTGCTGCCTCGCAGGAAGCAGCCATGCGTTGGCATACGTCCGATCTTCCACCAGCAGGATTGGCATCTCGGGCCTCGCCACACGCATCCGTGTCACAAAGCCTTCGGCCCTTTCAGCAACTTCCTGCGATTCCATGTTGGGCAGGCAGTCGATTACCATCAACGCCGAATCGATCTCCGCCAGGAATTGCCCTACCTCCCATTCCATCTTGCCATTGCCACTGAAGCCAAAGTTCAGGATGGGGCGGTCCAGGCGTTTTCCTAGCAGCGCCACGTGAGACATACCAGGCCGCGAGGCGCACGCCCCTTGGGTGATCGACGTCCCGTAGAACAAAATCGGTGGATCCTTCCTGGGGGCGATCGGTTCGAACTTCGCTTCCTTCGGGACTCCGACTCGCAAGTGCTCGACGCCGTTGTAGAGCGGGAAGTCGAAGTGAAAGTCGCGCATCATTTCCGGCAAGTCGGTCACCAGCGTTGCCTCTACCTGCCGCTGCTTGGGCTGAGTCACCGCAACCCATCGCCACCTACCCGAAGGATCCCTCGCATAAAGATCGACGCCACTGACTCCCGTGGCCGGCATGTGCGGCATCGACAGCGAATCGCCGGTCAGTCGGTACTCGATAGAGATGCTGGTGGCGTTGGTACGAAAACGTGCCGACATTCCCGCTGCATGACGACTGAGATTCCACACCGGCTCCCGCACCACTCCCTTGGCCCGCGCCGGAAGTCGATCAAACGGAGACTCGGTGTCCGCAAACCCCTTCCCCTCGATCCCCCAATCCCGCACATCATGCCACTGGACCGCATCCTGCGATGCCGTTAGATGCGTCGCCGCACACCATCCAACCGTCGCCGCTGCCGACTGCAACATCCACTCACGGCGACTCCTCTTCCACGGCATGCTCCACCTCCTCAGCCAAGTCCATCGAGCGATCCCCAGAAGTCGCTCCATGACCGATTCAGCTCAGGAATCGAAATAAAGCAACGAGATCATCGTACCCCAGAATGGGAACGAGAATGACATTCCAAGTGGCCCGGATCGAATAGACGTTCGGCCACGGAGGTTCCGCGAAGGATCGCGACGTTTCGTAAGGCTCAAACTCCCGATCGCCGTCGCATCCACCGTCGCCCCGCGATCGCCAGCGACGCAACCCCCGTCAGCAGCATCGCCCCTGGCTCGGGAATCGGCGCCAGAAACGACGCAGTCACCGAAAAATTGTCGATCGCCAAACCATCGTCGGCGCCGGAGGCATTGAAATCCTTCCAACGAAACCAAATCACATCATTAGGATTCAGCGTTACGGAGATATCGCCTGCAAGATTGGTGAAGAGGGTGTTGCCATCTCTGAGGCCGACCGCACCGGTCTGATCAGGCGTCACAAAGTTGAGGGCCGACAGTCCAGTCCAGGTTCCTGCGGTCAGAGAGAGCGAAGTCGCATCGGTGGAGTACTCGAAATCCAACCGATCCTCCCTCCCAGCAGTCCCCAAACGCCAAAACTCTCCGCGGTAGTTCACGCTGAGCTTCTCGATCGCAGTGGTACCCTGATTGATAAACCTCGCTCCAATGGTTGGTACCACTGTGCCGCTTTGAAGACCACCGAAGGCGCGATCGGTAGAGCCACTTGCCCCAAAACTATAGGTATTCCCGCCATTGCCTGAACCTGTACCAACAGCATACGACGTGTTGGCTCCCGTCCCGGTTTCACTGAAGTACCAACCAAATGGAACCACTGTCCCGGTCGCTCCGGTACTTGCCAGCGTGTCGAAATCCTGGCTGTAGCTATTGCTACTGTCGGTCAGCACGATGTCTGCAAGGGCGACCGAGTTGATTGCCAAGACCATCGAAGCCAACACACCCACAAACCGGAGCAGCAACATGGGAGACTCCTCAGCATTCCAATCGTTGCAAACGGAAGAAACGAATTCCTTCCTGCCGATGAAACAACCACTTCAATCTATCCATTTTGCCAACTGCCGCAATATAAATGCAAGCTTTTCCACCACAACCCCCCCTTTTTTGGGGAAATTTGCGGCGAGCTTTTGAAACGATCTGGGGTTTCGAAATTAGGATTCTCAGGATTGCCAGCGCTCTAGGCACTCCTGGATCGCATCCTCGACCGGCGATAGTTTCAGGCCGGCAAAAACCGCTTTGGAGCTGTCCAGAACGCAATTGGAGCGTGGCGTTTTCGCCGCCAGGGCCAGGAATTCCGATTCATCGGCGAAGAATTCGAATGCCTTGTCAGAGACCCCTCGGCCCTTCATCCACTCAACGACTTTCCGGGTGGTGATCGCTCCGGGGTTGGTGAGATTGTAGATTCCAAAAGGAAGCTTTTTTTCAAAGCAATCGATGCACGCTGCGGCGAATTCCGGGAGGTAGGTCAGAGAGTTTTCTGCATCGAGCAGTTTGGGGTAGTGGAGCAGTTTGGCTAGGTAATTTCTCGGCGAATTAGTCCACTCAAAAGGCATCCGGGGTCGCCACACATAGCACGCATCCGCTCCATGTAGCACCTCCTCTCCAAGCGCTTTGCAACCGGAGTAGAACGAGCAATTGTCTTGGCGGAAACTGAAATTCGGCGGGTCGGTTTCGCGAAAACCGTCGCCATCTGGCCGTCTGCCGCTATAGATGCATCCCGAAGAAACGTGCCCCCATGGAATTCCGACCGCTGTGCATGCCATGCGGAACGTGCCGGGGAGGACGCAATTCCCGGCAAGGCACTCTGCCTTCTGCAATTCGCAAGCATCGACATTCGGCTTGCCGGTGAACCCTGCCGCGTTGATCACCGCAGATGGCCGAACCTTTTCAAGCCAATCGGCAAGTGCTGTTGGGTCAGCCGTCGCCTGTCGCTCGATCGCTATCCAAGGCAACTTCCGCCGCTCCAGTTCCCTGCAGAGCCAGGAACCGACGTACCCTGATCCGCCAGCAACAGCAAACACCCCTACTCAAACTCCTGCGACTTGGTTCCGTCGACGAAAGATCCTCGCCTGGAGATTGCACGTTACTTCCAACGTCCACGAGACTTGGTAAGGAACTTCTGTTCGATTACCGAACAACCAGTGCCCAACCTCCCCGAGAGGGGGAATGAACCGTACTACTTTAGTCGGAAGAGGGAAGAAACGCGACCCGAAACGGGTCAGCGGACAGGTGGATGGGCTAGAGATCCGACCTGAGTGGAGGATAACGGACTTGAACCGATGACCTCTTGCATGCCATGCAAGCGCTCTCCCAACTGAGCTAATCCCCCTAGCGATCGACGATTATGCGCCAAGGTTCGTCGATTCGTCAAGCCACCTTTCCCGGGACGCCCGGGGGGCACATCGAGGATTTTTTCTTCCGCGCGGTCGACGTTCGCTGAGACGGTGACCGACGGCAATTACACTAGCGAGAGTCGGCGGACATAGGGCCTGCCGGCACAATTTTTGGGGAAAGTCCCCCAGACTGCTTGGAAGCGAGTTTCGGACGACCATTGGGAGGCATCGGTGCGCAAGGGATGCCATGGAAGATCCAGAAGGATCGCCAAAAAGTGGCCGTGCGGATTCAGCCTTGTCGAGCTGATGATCGTTCTTGGCTTGGTCTCGCTGATGGCAGGTTTGCTTTTGCCCGCCATCCAGTCGGCCCGTGAAGCAGGCAGGCGGATGCAATGCTCGCACCAGATGCGTCAAGTTGGGCTGGGGCTACTAGGATTTGAAGCGACTCACCGAGTCTTCCCTGCTTCGGGCTGGACGCGGGCCAGTCGAGCCAACCCGTCGGGTGCTCAGCATGGCTGGCGTGCTTCCCTGCTGCCTTTCCTCGATGCGCAGAGCTTGGCAACTCCCTATCGCGCCGATGTCCACTGGTGGTCGCCAGAGAATGCGGCTGTGGTCTCCCAGCGCGTCCCCATTTTCCTTTGTCCTTCGATGCCTTCGAACCCGCTGACTCGCAGTGCGATCGCCAACAGCGTGCGGCCGGCGATGGTTTTCAGTATGCCTTTAGAAGCCGCCGACTACGAAGCGCTGCAGGGGGTCCAGCCGAAGTCCTTTCCGATGGGCAAGTACGACGCATCCAACCGCTTTGCCGTCCTGCATCGCAACTCGGAAACCCGCTTTCGCGATGTGACGGATGGTTCTTCCTCGACCATTGCATTGGTCGAAGCATCGGGCCGTCCGACAGTCTACCGCCTCCGGGAAAAACAGCCCGGATTCAGCAACGACCAGGGAATCGGATGGGCCGACAGCGAAGGGGC
Source organism: Planctomycetaceae bacterium (assembly GCA_040375295.1). Classification (GTDB taxonomy): domain Bacteria; phylum Planctomycetota; class Planctomycetia; order Pirellulales; family Pirellulaceae; genus JBEISR01. The sequence continues at coordinate 86,975 of JBEISR010000001.1, read as the reverse complement.
ATTCAGTCTTGATGGTTCAAGCCGCGATGGTCTTCAGGAAGGCTGCACGGCGATCCAGGGGTGCACTTGCGCCGTCAACTGCCGCAATGACAACGAACCCTGGTCGATGCATCCCGGTGGATGCCATGCCATCTTCGCGGACGGCCATCTGCAATGGCTGGATGAGAGGATCGACCTGGGAGTGCTTGCTTCCATGGCGACGCGAGCGGCCAGCGACTGACCAGAGATCGAATCACCTCCACAGGCTAGCCAACAACTTCCGATGACCTACCGGCGATGCTACGGCGCCTGCTTGCGCAGCTTGCGCTGGAGGGAGCGACGGTGAATCCCCAAACGCCTTGCCGCCTCGGAGATGTTCCCTTCGCAATCGGCCAGAATGCGGTGAATATGCTCCCACTCGGCCTGCGCCAATGTGGGTGTTGGAATCGCCGCTTCCGAATTCTCCACTTCCACCGACTCGGCAGCCCTGGGCGTTTCGAAAGCCCTCAGGATCTCATCGGCATCGGCTGGCTTGGGAAGGAAATTGACCGCACCCAAGCGGATGGCCTCGATGGCAGTGGCGATGCTGCCAAATCCTGACAGGATAACGATGCGGACATCGGAACGCACCGCGATCAAATCGGGAATCAAAGTCAACCCGGAGCGCCCCGGCATCCGTAGGTCGATGACGGCGCGTTCGGTGGGCCGAAGTTTGTAGCGCTGCAATGCCTCGTCGGCATTCCCCGCAACTTCGACCCGAAATCCTCGCTCTTCAAAGGCCAGCGCCAAGCGATCTCTCAGGACAAAGCTGTCATCGACCAGAAGAATACCAGGTGACTCCATCGTGCAATCCACATCCAACGATTTCACTGCGAAGAAGGGGCCCCTTCCCGAGTCACCCAGCCTTATTTTGGCGTCGAAACAAACAACAGCATTCCTGAGATCAGGAGAGCGAATTCGAGGGGATGGCGTCGGATCCACTCAGATTACCTCAAAGCGAGCTTGGCGGCTACGATGCAACGTCGCTTATTGAGTTCATCAGGCAACAGGCAACCGTACAGTCGCGATCGTTCCGGATCCAATCCTGCTCTCAAACTGTAGCTCCCCCCCCAACCGCCGCAGAACGTTCTGCGTCAGAAAGATGCCAAGCCCCATGCCATGACCGGGCTCTTTCGTCGTGAAGAAGGGGTCACCGATTCGCTCCAAGGTCTCCGGCTTCATCCCATGGCCAGAGTCGGAGATTGTCAGCAGCCACTGCGTAGCGGAGGTATGCAGTTTCACTTCGACCAATCCAATTGGGGCGCTGGCATCCAGTCCGTTTTGAATCAGGTTCCGCAGCGCCACGGCCAACGCCTGGACCGGCAGCACCGCCATGGTCTGCGCCGCGGCGGGAGGCCATTCAAATCGCACCCGATCTGGTTCACGAATCCCCATGCGCACTTGCGTCAGGAGGTCATCTGGAGTGACCGGATCCAACCGTTCGGCAGCCGCCTCCCCGGCGCTGCTTTTCATTCTCGCCAGGATGTCCCTGCAATGATGGACCTCCGATCGAATCAGAGCAATGTCTTTAGAAAGGGCCGCGGCAGAAGGATCGGCATCGGCTCGCTTCCCCAATTCATGCACCACGACCGCGATTGTCGACAGGGGCGATGCCAGTTCATGACCAGCACCAGCGGCCAAAGTCGCCAGAGCTTCCAGACGCTGCATTTTCGCGTTGAGCAGTTGGGAGTCGCGCAGTCGCTTCTGTCCTTCTCGCAGTTCGTTGTGGATTTTGGTGATGAACCAAGTCGTCAACAGGGCGCTGGTGGTAAAGGCCACTGCCAACCCTTGGTGACGCACCGACCAAGCGGCGGTCGGCCGCCCCCCAGGGGCGAGGATCGTCAGTGGCTGGTGCCATTCGATCAGCCCAAGGAGGAGGAGAATCGAGCTACCGGCGATCACCCAGGGCCAGGGCGATCGCAGCATCAATCCCGAAACGGCCAGGTTGACGAAGTAGAAGAGCAGGAAGGGATTCTCCGGCCCCCCTGTCAGCGCCAGCATCGCCGTCAGACTGCAAAGGTCCAGCAGCAGAACACCGAAGAGGATCCACTGTTCCCTCCAGGAGAGTTCGTCGGTGGTTGGCTGGCTTCTCAGTCCGGAAACCCAGAAGGCCAAAGCGATGTTGGTGGCGACTGTCAATGCCACCAATCCGGCCAACTGCGACCAAGGTAGATCCCTTGTCCATCCAAGCGCCACGGCGGTGATCGTCACCACCTGCCCCACAGCAGCAAGGGTCCTTAGGACGGTCAGCCAGGTAGCTGTCTGCTCGAAGGTCCAGGAACTTCGGTCGCCTTGCGCCAGATTCCATTGATTCATCGGTGCATCATCCAATGGGTCACTCGACTACTCTCCGAAGGCAGCATGCGACTTTACCACCGACCCAAACAGCCCCATTTCTTGTCACGAAGGAACGATGCATGCATGCATCAGGTCGCGAGTCGCGATCGGCTTGACCGACCATAAAACCTCGGCTGCCTGGACGCCCGCTGACAGGCCATGCGAAGTCGCCAAGGCTCGGACTCGGTCGAAGATCGATCGCTTTTCGGGTGGGAATTGCGTCTGGTAGCAAGCGATCGCCTCCATCTTCTGCTCCAGATGCCCCGAAATATCATGAAGGACACGGTAGTCGGAGGCACCCGAGGCAGCCGGATCGAATACCAGTTGGTAGTAGAGTTGTGCGGAGACGGTATGCGTCGGCATGTTATCGAAATAGGAGTCCCATTTCGAGAGCCGGGCATAGAAGACGGCGGCGTCGAGGATGGAAACTGCCTGCTGATGATCTGGTGAAGCCATTGGCGTTCTGCTTCCTAAACCGATCACCAGAGACGGACGGTGCCTTCGAATCTCCTTGGCCAGCAGAACCCGTGCCTCAAAGCTATCGAACAAGCGACGATTGGGAAGAGAAAGTATCTTTCGCTCCTGCACCCCCAGCACGCGAGCTGCCTGATGAGCCTCCGCGATGCGGATCTCAGGCGAAGCACAACCGGGAGTCGGTTCCCCGTCGGTCAAATCCACCATGCCGACGCGGTGGCCCATCGCCACCAGCCTGGCCAGAGTTCCACCGCAACCGATCTCCAGGTCGTCCGGATGTGCTCCGACGGCCAGCACATCCCAGTAATCATCCATGTCTACCCCCAAGGATCGCTCGTCCACCTCGCACTTTGTGGACACCCTAGCCCACGCAGTGGTTCCTAGCACCCACCAATCCCCATTCCCCGCCAGTCTCCACGTCTCCACGATGAGGCCTGCGTCTGTCGCTCCACAGGATACCCGACGCTCCATCCACGCGACTACCTCAGCGGCCACCCTCCAAGACTCTGGCGAAGTCCGATTCGATGAACAACGAGCCGGTTGCCAAAAATCCTCTTCGTACCGACTCGGTAGCCACCTCCTGACGATTTCGAAATCGAACGGCCGTAACGCCGGTAGGTAGATTGGGTCAAATGAATGACCCCTTATGGAGGGTTTTGACACGTTCCGTCCCCCACAAAATCTAACGGCCAGATCCTCAAAGACAAAGGTGCCGAGTCTCTGGAACTTATCCCCCTTCAGTTCGCTCTGAGCATTGCCAAACCAGGAAATGACGAGGGCGAAAAAAGTTAAAAAACGATGGTCGACTTCGTTTAGCCCCTGTTTCGTGGCATGGGATTGTGGGATATTTCAAGGATCGGTCCAGCGAAGTTTGGATCACATTTTCTATTCTTTGGGAGAACGGGAAAAATGTCGGTTAATCTATTGGACATGGTCAAATCGGCCGTCGTCGGCCAGGTGGCTGACCAGATCGGTTCGGCAGTTGGGCTCGACAAGAGCAAGACCTCGGCAGCCGTCAACGCAGTGCTGCCAGCGCTTCTGGGTGGGATGACCAAAAAGGCTTCGACCCCCGCCGGTGCGTCGGACCTGATCAAGGCATTGCAGGACAACGACAATTCGATCCTTGACAACTTGGCCGGTGCCTTCGCTCCCGCCAAGCAGGCTTCGATGCTCGACTACGGCATGAAGCTGCTTCCGATGCTCTTGGGCGGTTCCCAGTCGACCATCATTTCGCTGATCGCCAAGATGTTTGGTTTTGGCGACAAGGGAGCTAGCAGCCTGCTGGGCATGTTGGCGCCGGTTGTGATGAGCGTTGTGGGCAAGCAGGTCAAGTCGCAGGGTCTGGATGCTGGCGGGCTTGCAAGCCTGCTGTCCGGTCAGAACAGCTTCCTGAATGCCGCTCTGCCATCCGAGCTGAAGAATGTCATGGGCTTTGCCGATCTGGGTGGTGCCAACCGGCCTGCCACAACCACCACGCAGCGGACCACCGGTACAACCACCACGCAGCGGACCACCGGTACAACCACCGCTTCGCACTCGGCCCCTGAAGCTGGAAACCCACTGAAGTTCCTGCTGCCTCTGCTGCTCCTGGCCGCTTTGGGATACGCAGGCTATCAGTTCCTAAAGCCAAAGCCCCAGCCAGTGAAGACCGCGACCCCTCCGGCAGTCACCACTCCCGCTCCTAAGGCACCTCCAAGTGCCGCTGCGGAAGTGAAGCCACCGGCGATGGATCCGATGATCGCCCTCAAGGAACAGCTCACCTCGACCTTCGAAGGCTTGAGCTCGACTCTTGGAGGCATCACCGACGAAGCCAGCGCCACCGCAGCCGTGGATAAGATCAAGGCAGCCGCGACTGGCTATTCCGCCTTGGGCATCGAGAAGATGTCGGCGGAAACCCGCACCGGCCTAGTTCCTTTCCTGAAGCCGCTCTTTGACAAAGTCAAGGCAGCTCTCGACGTCGCCTACAAGATCCCTGGCGTGCAGGGAATCATCGAGCCGGTGATTGGCCCGATGGTGCAGGCCGTCTCGGCAGTCGCTGGCTGAGATCAATCGAAACATGCTCTGCGATAGCTCGGACCGAGCCACTGCAGAGATAGCTGAAGGGGTCCCTCGCGGGGCCCCTTTTTTCGTTTTTTCGCCACCTTCAAAGATAGCATTGGAAGGATGCGTAACCCCGGAGAGATCTAGCGGCTCGCCGGAATCCAACCTTTTCGATTGCACCGGTTTTTTCAACTTCCGGCGCACTGGCCGTTCGATATGCAACACAGACATGGAGTCCCCGACGGTGGCTCGCAGGGCTTCAAGCATCGAACGCGTAAAGGATGACGCAAATGAAAAGGGGTTATGTAGGAATTCTGCTCGCCGCGGTCACGATGGTCGCCAGCACGGGCTGCAATATCCTCCACCGGAACTGCAATGCTTGCCGAAGCCCGATCGGTTGCCATCCCTGCAGCATTGGCTGGCAGAGGGGTGGAACCGATTACGGGCATTGCCTTGGTTCTCATTCCCATCCGCAGGGTCTCTTGGGACATCACGGGCACGGCATGGGTGGCCACGGCCTGGGAGGCGGGCATTTGGCCGGCATGGCAGGAATGGCCGGAGCTGCTCACCCGCCACATCCGGGTGAAGGCCCTCCATCGGGCATTGATGCTCCCCAGGTCGCCTATCCGTACTACACGGTACGCGGGCCTCGGGATTATTTCCTTGACGATCCAGCACCGCTTGGACGCTAAGCGACATCCGGGATGCGGCAGGCCCTCCAATGGTCCTCGAATTCGGCTCTGATTCCCTTCCCAGCATCGCAGGGGAGGGAACGGTAGCTTAGAAGATCGTTTCGGGACCGATGGAGCAAACGACCCGATGGGGTGGCGTCAACTGACATTGCGGGTGGGGCGGATTCCCGCTACCTACTCCATGCGATCGTCGAATTGTCGCAAGCGGTCGTCCACTTCAGGAGTCTTTCGATGGCCTTGCTCCTCCCCACTCCTGCGCGGCGGATGCTGCGATGGGGCATCTGCACAGTTGCTTTGATCGCGTTTTCTGGGTGTAAGTACCAGTACGCGCACCTGATCAAGCCGCAGGCAGAGAACATGGTGGGCAGCCATGCTGCAGGCGCCGAAGTTTTCGATCCTCTTGTCGAAGAGGCGATCGCCAAGTTGCTTGCCCGACAGTCTCATATCCCAGCAGGTGCGGATCCCTCGATGGGAATCGCGCCCAAGTCGGTTTGCTTCGTCGGGGTAGAGAACAAAAGCGCCGAAGAGTTGGGCGATTTCAAGGAACAGTTATATCAACAGATCGACGCCCATATCGGATCCAGCGATGCCTTTGCACCTTTGAGCCGGCGGATGGTCGATGCAGCGCTCCGTGAAACCAGACTTCGCCCCGATTCGTTGATGGTCCCCTCCAATCAGAGGCTCTTTGCTGAGGTCTTGGAAAGAGAGGGATCGCCGATCGATTACCTCCTTTTCGCTACACTGACCAGCGGCACTACCAAGAACAATGGATCGTCCCAACGCGACTATCTGCTGACCCTGGAATTGGTCGATCTCCACACAGGAACCTACCAGAAGGAAATGGCTGAGGTTCGGAAGGGATACCACAAAAGCGTTCTCGGGCGCTGGCTTCATTCCGGACGTGGCGGATCCTGAGCGATGGTGGCCGCCTCGCTGTGGCTGCACGGCATGAGTCGATCGATCGAGCGCAACCGGCTGTTGAAATTCAGCCAATGGGTAGTCTTCCAACAACTGGTCGCCGTACCGAACCTGGTGAGGTGGCAGTGGCTGGCGATCCTTCTCGTCCTTTCCAGTGGCTGTTCCAGCCATTGGATGCGGCTGTCCCAGCCTCGACGCCAATTCTATGACGGCCAGATCTCCGAAGCGCGGCAGAGCCTGGAGAAGATGGCCAGTTCCTGGCGACGCGACCGCGATGTGGCGGCCCTCGATCTGGCGATGGTCGAACTCTTCTCTGGAAATCCAAAGGGTGCAGAGCGAAAGCTTCGGATGGTTCGTGATCGCTTCGACGAATTGGAAGGGCCGCAACTAGCCGCCTCCACGATCGCTCTTTGGACCGATGACCAAGTTCGCGCCTATGCTGGGGAGGATTACGAGAAAATCTTTCTCCGTTGCTTCCTGACACTGGCCAATCTCCTCGATGATGGAGAGGATGTCGAAGCCTACTCGCTGCAGACCGATCAGAAACAGAAGGAATTGGCGCTGGCTGCCGCCAAGAAACTGGGGGACCAGGAACAGGAGAGGTATCGAGATATTCCCTGCGCTGCGTACCTCCGCGGAATCTTCAAGGAATCGACCCATCGGGATTACGAAGAAGCAGCGGCCTGCTATCGAAAGGTGGCAGAGCAAATTGGAGATGCGCCGCCGCTGATGGCAGATCTCCAAAGGGCCACCTCTGGTGTCCACAGTCGACGCGGTAATGGAGTCTTCTATCTCTTCGCGCTAGTCGGCCACGGTCCCTACAAAGTCGAACAGAAGGAGCACGCCACCAGCGATGCGTTGCTGGTTGCCGATCGCGTGCTTTCAGCCATCGGTCCCCATACTTTGCCCCCGACACTAGCGCCCATCAAGATCACCGCTATCGCCTCTCCAGCGCAATCCGTCGACCGCATTGGAGTGGCCGTCAATCGCAACTACCAGGGCGAAACCTGGACGATCACCGACTTCCAGCAGATCGCTTCGGAACTCTACGAGGTGAAGCGGAAAGAATTGATGGCTCGTGCCGTAGTCCGGCGGGTGCTCAAGAAAGCCACCGTCTACACCGCCAAGGAAGCGATGGGGGGAACCGATGGTGTCACCAGCCTGGTGATGGATGGAGCCGGTGTTCTGTGGGAAGCAGCCGAACAGGCCGATACACGTTGCTGGGGGCTGTTGCCCAGCCAACTCCAGGTGCTGCGCATCGAACTCCCCGAAGGTGTGCACTCCATTCGACTGCTCCCGATGCTCCACGGGCAGATCCATGGGACTCCGGTAGACCATTCGATCGCCATCGGCGATGGCCTGAATACGTACGGCATCGTCTATTTCCCCGATGGCAATGCCATCGGCGGATTTCATGCCACGCTGCCTGGAGGTGGTGGCGACTCTCCCCCAGTGCTCATCGATCCTCCAAGGGAATTGGGAACAGCCCACCGTTCCCCTTCGAGCCCCTGAATCAGCCAACTGCCAACGCTTCCCGCTACAATGATCGCGCGGCGGTTCCGGCGAGTGGCAGGGAGTCAAGACAGGAGCGACGATCGATGAAACATCGAGCACAGAAACTCATTCCAGCGCATCGCGGCACGCTTGGCTGGATGTGGCTTGGTGTGATCCTGGCAGCGTTCGACGCATCGGCCCTGGGGCAGGATGCCACTGGCCCAGGGGAGGAACGCCCCGTAGCACGTCTTTCGACTCCGTGGACCGACCAAGTCGATCAACGCAATCCACATCCGGAGTATCCCCGACCGCAGATGGAACGCTTGACAGATACACGGGGCGAAGTCAGCTGGAACCATCTGAACGGACTCTGGGATTATCAGATCACCGACAGGGAGGCTTCCGAACCAAGCAGTTGGGAAGGACAGATCCTCGTCCCTTTCCCGATCGAAAGTCAGTTATCTGGCGTTCAGCGCTGGGTTAGCCCCCAACAGGCGCTCTGGTACCACCGCTCCTTCGCCTCCCCACCGCTGCGAGAGAGAGAGCGACTGCTGTTGCACCTGGGCGCCTGCGACTGGGAGACAAACGTCTGGGTCGACGGCAAGCTGGTTGGCAGTCATCGCGGTGGCTACGATCCCTTCACTTTGGACATCACCGAATCGCTTCAAGACCAGCGGGAACATCGGCTAGTGATTCGGGTTTGGGACCCCACTGACTCCGCTTCCCAGCCCCGAGGCAAGCAGGTGCGGCGACCTGAAGGGATCTGGTACACCGCCGTGACCGGCATCTGGCAAACGGTTTGGTTGGAGCGGGTGCCGGAAAGCCGTATCGGCCGACTGAAGATCGTTCCCGATGCGGAAACCAAGAGCTTTCAGCTGTCGGTCACTTGTGAGGGAACTCGCCTGGAGCAGCCACAAGTCCGACTGCGCGTGGAAGGACTTCGACTCCGCGACCAGCGTCACGATCTATCTTCAGGACCGATCGCCATCGAAGGCACTCCGGATCAGCCGCTTCGACTGGCGATCCCCGAAGCCAAGCTCTGGACTCCTGAGGAACCTTGGCTGTACGAGCTTTCAGTCGAATTGTGGGATCGATCCAAACGGTTGGATCGCATCGGCAGTTATGTGGGAATCCGGTCGATCACTATGGGCCCCGACGCCGACGGCAAACCCCGTATGCTGCTCAACGGAACTCCGCTCTTCCAATACGGGCCGCTCGATCAGGGCTGGTGGCCCGATGGACTTTATACCGCCCCAACCGACGAAGCGCTTCAATTCGATATCGACGTCACCAAACGACTGGGCTTCAACATGGCCCGCAAGCACGTCAAAGTGGAACCCTCGCGTTGGTATGCTCACTGCGATCGTCAGGGACTATTGGTCTGGCAGGATTTCCCCAGCGGTTTTCGCACTGGCAGCCAGGAAGCGATTGGAGACGGCGCTCCCGATCCTGCTTGGAGCGACGAACAACATCAGCAGTTCATGACCGAACTGGAGGCGATGATCAACCATCTCCACAACCACCCTTCCATCGTGGTGTGGGTGCCGTTCAATGAGGGCTGGGGGCAGCACCAGACCAACGATGTGCTTGCCCAGACAAAAAAGTGGGACCCCACCCGACTGATCGATGGCCCCAGCGGCTGGACGGACCGAGGGGAAGGGGACCTGTGGGACATGCACCGCTATCCAGGCCCTGACATGTTCCCTGTTACCCCCGATCGTGTTTCGGTGCTTGGAGAATTCGGCGGTTTGGGACTACCCTTGGAAGGCCACACGTGGCTCGACAAAAACAACTGGGGCTATCGCACTTTCAATGACCGTTCATCGCTTCAGGAGGGGTACGAGCAGTTGGTGATGCAGCTTCCAAGCCTCATCGGGCGTGGACTGGCGGCGGCCGTATACACCCAGACCACCGACGTCGAAATCGAGGTCAATGGACTGATGACCTACGATCGACGTCAGATCAAGTACGATCAAGAACGCCTAGCCAAACTCCATCAGCGACTTTACGAACCGCCTCCTCGCGAATGGATCCTCTTTCCAGCCAGCGGCCCCGGGACATCCGATTCAGCCGCACAGCGTTGGCGATACACCCTGGAAAAGCCTCACGAAGGTTGGGAGAAGGCGGAATTTCACGACGCGTCGTGGAGCGAAGGTCTGGCCGGTTTCGGGTCGCTCGATCCCCCCGGCTCCCGCGTGCGAACAACCTGGAATACCCCCGATATCTGGCTGCGAAAAAAGATGCGGCTGGAGCCACAGAAGAGGCAGGGAACGCTGGCCCTTTGGATCCATCACGACGAAGACACCGAAGTCTACATCAATGGAACCAAAATCGTAGAACTCAAGGGGTACACGGTCGCCTACAAATTAGTACCGCTCACTCCAGCTCAGGAGACGGCCTTCCGCGAGGGAGACAACCAGATTGCCTTGCATTGCCACCAGACTGGTGGCGGGCAATACGTGGACATGGGAATTGTCGAGCTGATTCCAACGACGGATCGCTGAATCTGGGAAGAGGTACAAATAGGATGGAAGATCAGGTGCAACCGGTTTCCCTGCGACGCTTGGGAGAGGACCAACTGGAGATCACTTGGAGCGACCAGAGGGTTCAGCAGCTGAGGATCGCTGCCTTGCGTCAGGCCTGTCCCTGCGCGGCCTGCAAGGAAAAGAAAAAGGGGAGTGGTTCATCCCCAAGCCTTAGCCTGCCTGTGCTGTCGGCAGCGGAAGCTCAACCCTTGCGCCTCCTGCAGATGACCCCCGTCGGCAACTACGCATACAACTTGCGATTCTCTGACCAACACGATTCGGGCATCTACAGTTTCGCGCTGCTTCGTTCGCTAGATGAGCGACAGAAGGAGGCGAAGGGGTGAGTATTGCCGACACATGACACGGTAGTCGGGCTCTCATCGGGCTACATCAGTAGCCCCCCAAATCGGCAGCCTGAAAGACAATCGCGGGCAGCCCCATCTGGGATCGGCAGGTATCGAGGATCGACTGGGTACGACTGGTGCCGCATCGCGTGGCCCCCAGTTTGCGCACTTCTTTGAGGCTTTCAAAATCCTTGACCCCACCAGCAGCTTTTACCTGCACGGCTGCTGGAGAAGCGTGGCGCATCAATCTCAGGTCCTCCATCGTCGCCCCGCCGGTGCCATAGCCGGTCGACGTTTTGACCCAGTCGACACCCAGTTCGCCGCAGATCTCGCAAAGCCGGATCTTATGCGAATCCTGCAGATAGCAGTTCTCGAAGATGACCTTCAACTTTCGGCCTGCAGCATGGGTCGGCTCCAGCACCGCCTCGATCTCGCGCCGAACTTCGGTCCACTGTCCGCTGAGCACTTGGCTGATGTTGACGACCATATCGAGTTCCTGGCCGCCATCGGCAATCGCCTGAATCGCCTCCAATTGCTTGATCTGTGGCGCATGACCACCGTGGGGAAAGCCGATCGTGGTGCTGGGGAGCACTCCCGTTCCTTCCAGAATCTGACTGCAGCGTTGCAAAAAGTAGGGAAGGATGCAGACGCTGGCGACTTCGTAGGCAATGGCCAGGCGACAGCCTAGTTCCAATTCAGACGCCGTCAGCATCGGCTGCAACAGCGAATGGTCGATCATCTTTGAATAGTCGCGATAGGTTTCAGACACAACAGCTCCTTGGGAAACACAACGCCTGCTCAATTGCTTGGCACCGACGAAGCAAACATATCGCCGTCAGAAAAGTGCCTCGATGGGTTTACCTTCCTCGAGGATGGCGAAGGGCCTTCCCTGCGCATCGGTCGCTTGGAGGTTGGACACTCCCATCGCGTGATAGACCGTCTTGACGATATCTGAGGGCGATACGGGATTGAGTGCTGGGTATTCTCCTAGGCGATCGCTGCTCCCGTACACCTGTCCGCCTCGGATTCCACCACCTGCAAGCACGTCGGTCAGGCAATGGGTCCAGTGGTCGCGCCCCGCTCCGGAGGGACCGCCGCTTCTAGGATCTCCGATTTTTGGCTTGCGGCCCATCTCGCTGGTGACCAGCACCAAAGTCTCCCCCAGCAATTGGCGATTGGCAAGGTCTTCTATCAAAGCCGAAAAACCTCGATCGAATTCCGGCAGTAGATCCTCCTTGAGGCACTCAAAGTTATTGCCGTGGGTATCCCAACCACCTCCACTGGCGCACTTCCTCTGCTCCGCTTTCTTCTCGTCCCCCATCCAGAACACGGCGATGAAGGGGACTCCCGCCTCCACCAACCGGCGAGCTATCAAGAGGCTCATTCCATTGACACTCTTGCCATACCGCTCCAGCACCGACTCGGGTTCCTTGGTCAGATCCATTGCCGCCGTCGTGCTGCTGGACATCAGCAAATGCATCGCCCTCTCCTGCTGCTGGTGCCACAGATTCCCAGAGGGCTGGCTGTCCAGTTGGCGACGGATCCGATCGAGTCGTTGGCTGAGCGATTTTCGGTCGAGCAGTCGTTGTGGGGTGACGGGCCCCTCCAGCGCCAGTGAAGGGGTGCGGAATTCCATCGGTGACTGATGGCTACTACGCACCACGAGAGGATCATGAGCCACCCCCAGACGACCGGCGAACTGGCCGGGTCGGGTGTACATCGGTGCTCCCGGAATCTCGGGGAGGGTGATCGCATTGGTCAACTGATTATGCGGTGGACGCCTTGCATCGATGACCGAGCCGAAGAAGGGGTAGTCGTCTGGATAGGGTTTTCGGTCGTTTCCTTGGGATAGAAAGGTCGGGTCTGGGATTTGGCCGGTAAGGTGGTAGTAGTAACCGGCGTGATGGTCGTTGGTACTGACCGAACCGCCCACGCTGGGCACAAGTGCCAAGTGGTGAGCCTGCTTTCCCAACATCGGCAGGTGCTCGCAAAGCCACAATCCCGGAGCCGAGGTGGCTCGAGGTTCGAATGGCCCCCGATACTCTAGCGGTGCCATCGGCTTCATGTCCCACATATCCAGGTGCGAAGCCCCACCGCTCAAGAAAAAGAGAATCGTCGACTTGGCCTTACCAGGAACCGACGGACCGGGAGATGCCATCGCTGGGCCGGTCGCCCTGCAGCCAAGTCCAAGAGCCGTCACACTGGCGGCGGCCTTCAGGAATACCCTTCGCGAGTGACAGGAACTGTCGGGCAGCCAGCGCGCAAGCATCCTGTACCTCCTGGTGGCATCGTGTTCGAATAGCTGCGACAGTCTCGATGTGAATACGCTCAGGCCAACTCCCAGGCGGCAGTTGCTCGGGAAATCTCCTTTTCAGTATACCCGACACCAGGGCTGGCTTCGGCTAGGAAAAACTACGCTAGAAGTCTTGCCTTGCTGGGATCGTGGCGGGCGCTTTCTTCGGCGCTGGGACGGGAGCCTTTTCGGGTTTGATATTCCGGAACGGAAGTTGGAAAAAATCGAATGGCATCTTTGGCAACTCCAGAGGCAACGCCGATTCCTCGGGTGCGTCCGGGATCTTCGCCAGATCGATCTGTCCCAAAAGAATCAATTGGTCGGGAAGTTGCGTCAGATGCACCTGAGCTCCACCGAACCACTGGGTCCAAGGCGCCTGGTAGGAATCGGGTGCTACCTTGTGATCCACCGCGTTGCTGGATGCTTGGGTACTTGTCCAACGCTGCATCCCACCGACGGAGGCCAGTTCATACTGACCTCCCAGTGGACAGCGAAGCTTCCCATCCAGCAGCGATTCAGCCACTTCCCTCGACTGCGCGGGCGGCACTCCCAGTTGCTGCTGAAGGCTGTCGGTCAGCAAACTGTTCCCCTCGCTGGCTCGGCGGACTCGCTGATACCACCAGGAGGCGATCCAGGAAGCGATTTGGCTACGGTGCAGGGGACCTATGAACAGGCGCACCTGCGCGGGATCCGCCGCTGGCTGGGGACGCATCGCCGCGATGCATCGCTCCAGTACCTGGCGATCGAAACTCAGCAAACTGAATCCGGCCCCCTGCCATCTCCACATCCCGATCAACAACTTGGAAAACCCCAGTGAATCGGGAGGTCCGCCTCCCATCCCCCAGGGCAATCGATCCAGCCAGCCTGTTTCTGGCCACGCTCCCAGGTAGATCGGAAGCGACTTGAGAATCCAAAGCGAACTGAGTAGACCACGGTCGGAGCGAAAGGGGGGTGGGCGATGATCTTGAATCCCCAAGATCAACGTGTGGTTGCTCGGTCCATGTCTAGCCAGTGGATCGTCGACGACCTGGATCTGGGCGTGAACGACGTCCGCCTCCGGACGCATCACTTGAAGAGGGCTGGCTGGTGCAAGGATGGTAGCAACCCAGCCCCATTTTTCCTTCCCAAACGGCGCCACGTACGCCTCGACCGCAATTCGCTCCTGCACCTGATCCTCCGGATGCTTGTACCGCCGCATCCGGAAGACCAGCGGATCGGTCTGTCGCCAGTCGTTCTGATAAAAATCGGCCTGCTTGCGATAGTGAGCCGACTCCTCTTCGGTCACCTTACCAACCTCCATGTCGGCAATCGGAAGAAAGTGTCCCAGCCCTCCACGCTCCGGATCTACCCAGCGATCTCCCAAAGTCAGGACGCGTCCCACCCCATCGACGCTCGAAAAAGATTCGGGCAACAGCCTCAGTCGAACTAGAGTGTCTAACGAACGGATCGACGCTTCGGGCACTCCCTCCTTCCTGGCAGCCAGCGAGGCCATGTCGGCGGCTTGCAAACGGGCGCGGGCAGCAAGGCGACGCCTCAATTCGATCTGGGTATGAGGTGACACGAGGCCCCTGAGAAATTCGGGAGAAAAGAACCCGAACAGGACATCCTCCGGACCAGGCGGAAGTTGCTCGCGGGCCAATCGAAAGACTGGGGATTGGGCAAGTGTGGGGCCGCGCCCTTGGGAAACCCGAATGAATCGCTCCACAACCGCACGACTGCTAGTGACCAGCAAATGCGATGCATCGGATACCAGGAACGACCGAACCGAATGATCGGGGGTGGTCAACAGCGAGACGATTTCTCCTTCGATCTCGACTTTCTCCTCGCGCATCGCCCGCGATTGGCCCGCCGCCAGAGCCTCAGCACGGTCCCGCTCCATCGAACTGCGCAGCAGTCCCATCTGGCGAGCTTGAAAGAGAACTCCCAGCGAAGGGCCATCCTGGAAGAAGAGGTCCAGTCCCATCAGCGCGACATCCTCGATCACTGCATCGCCAAACAGCTTGGCAACCATCGTGGTCCGCACCTGCAACCGGTCAGCCATTCGACCGGAGGTCTCCGTATCCAACCCGCGCAGCATCAATGAAGGGAGCAGATCCCCTGCACCCTGCGCCGTCCTACGCTCGAACCACAGATAGTTGGTGAATGAACCGAAACGCAGATAGAAACAGTCGATCGGCACATGCTCTGCCATCGGTTCAACCGATACCTCTTCGCCTCCAGCCCTCAGATCGATCGCAGGGTCTTCCCACCGTGGTGACTCCGGTAGCGGCAGGACAGGCTGCTGCCTGGAGTCCACCCCCTCCAGCACCTCCTCCAGAATCGCCTCTCGCTGCGATTCAAAACCTGCGATCATCGCTAAGGTCGATGCCACATCCTCTCGAGTCACCCCCGGTATCTTGACCTTCGGTAGCCAACGCTGAGGCGTACGAGCCATGCGTCTGGCCAGCATGGACAGAAGGTAGCGATCCACCACACCCGGATAGTCATCACGAAACAATCTCGCCTGCGCCTGATCGCTGTAGCTTTGCCACCACCGAGTCACCATCGAATCGTAGGGATCGCTTGCGACCACCTGTGGCGTCAACTTCATCCGCTGCGAATAATCACCTACCAATTCCAAATGGAGCGGTTCTACGCCACGGAAAAGGAAATCAATCCGCAGTTGACTGGGCGGATCGACCGCATCGATCGCCATCCGGATCGCACCTCGCAATCGAGACAATATCCGCCCTTCTCCGGCAACCAGGGGATCTCGCCCAGGACGTCCTGTCACCGGCATACTTTCCCAACTCATCGCCGGATAGAACAAGCGGCCATCCCGCTCGCGGATCTCCAGACGCTCCATGCGGGACGTATCCACTACGCCACGAGGCAACCGGATCGTAGCGACTCCAAAAGGCCCAGACTGGTGCCAGAGCGCCACACCCGAGGGAATCTGTGACGGATCGGACTGTGCATCGACCGGATCCGCACGTCCGAAAATCAAGCTAAGCAGCCCAAAGATCCAGATCACCCACCGCCGCAGCACCGGTAGCTGAACCCAGCCCGCCCCCAAGCCCTCGGTACCGCTTTGCATACCCGCCCCTCCTGTCCGTTCGCAGCCGTGGATCACTCCGCTAAGGATAGCGTCCAAGATCCAATCGCCAACAGTCCCGAGCCAAGAGAGGGCACCACCAACCGAGGGTTTGGGCAACTTCCATGTTCAACAAGGTATCACTGGTACCAAGCGGAAGAGATTGGATTTCGCGCCAACAGTTGCGCACAATCAGTGCCTGGCACCGGCTGAATGCTAGCAAGTAGCTTTCCAACCTGCCACGGCTGGCTTGATCTTGGAAGGCATCACGGGCAGGACGATCGCGATACTCGTGCCAGCATCCCCAAAACCACCAACGGTGCCCGGCAACCATCTTACGCTAGCGATCGATCCCAATCGGTGCCTGGCACCGATTGAATGCTAGCAAGTGGGTTTTCAACCTGCCACGGCCAGCTTGGTCTTGGAAGGCATCACGGGCACAAGCCACGGGTATTTGCCCTTGGTCCCCAACGGCTCATCGCCTAAGCTTCCGCGGCCACCCCGTATCCAAGTGCTCCATGGTATTTCAAGCAACCATCTGACCCTTCATATCGACTGGGTGGCACCCAACTGGTGCGGACCAGAGAGATACCTCTTTTCGCCCCAGTTCCCTTGGACCCCACTTTGAAGTAGGTCCACGACTCCAAACCCGTCGCCGGAGACCGCCAAAGATGCTCGCCAACAGGCTACGATGGCCCACAGCTTGCCTCCATGCGTGGCCAGGATGGACCAAACTTTGGAACGAAGGCGACCTTCGATCGCTGCTTCTTTCACTACTATTTGGCATCTTCCTGAACCTCTGGATTGCGGCCACATGGACTTGGCCGCAGTGGTGGACCGGTCAGGGCTGGTGGTCATGCCTAGCCGCACTGGCAGTCGCAGCCTCCGCTTCGGCATTCCTGGCCAAAGATTCCCTTCGATCGCTAGCACTGCGTCAGGCTCCCGCCAAATCGGCCGACCAGTGGCTACAGGACGCTCAGGAATCCTACCTCCAGGCGAACTACCCAGAAGCTGAAGCCTCGCTGCATCGCATCTTCGCAGCTGGCCATCAAGATATCGAGGCCATGCTGCTGATGATCTCCGTGCTTCGGCGCACGGGACGCATCGCCCAAGCCCAGTTCTGTATCGATCGCTTGCGACTCTTGGAACGAGCTGCTCCCTGGATGGCGGAACTCGATCAGGAGCAAAAGAAACTACGACAGCAATTGGTGGCGCCCGATGCAACCATCGCCATCTCCACCTGACCTATCGAATGCCGAAGTCCGAACCAGCCACCACCGACTCGAACGGTAGTGTGAAGCTTTCGTCACTGCGAACTTCGGCCCTTCTTGACCGGCTGGGCGGTCCAGGGATCTTCTGGCCAAGCATGCTTTGGATAACGCCTTTTCAGCTCTTTTCGGACAAGCGGATAGGTGTTGTTCCAAAAGCTTTCGAGATCCTCTGTGACTTGCTGTGGCTGATAATTGGGTCCTAGAAGATGGACCAGCAGGGGCACTCGACCACCTGCCAGTCTGGGTGTCCTGGTCCATGAAAAAATCTCCTGGATGCGAACAGCCAACACAGGAGGTTGTATCCCCACATACTCCAGTGACATCCAAGATCCACTTGGGACCTGAATCTTCGCTGGTGCCTCGCGGTCTACCAACCTCCGCAACTCGTAGGTCAATGACTCCCCCAGCATCTC
Source organism: Planctomycetaceae bacterium (assembly GCA_040375295.1). Classification (GTDB taxonomy): domain Bacteria; phylum Planctomycetota; class Planctomycetia; order Pirellulales; family Pirellulaceae; genus JBEISR01. The sequence continues at coordinate 69,083 of JBEISR010000001.1, read as the reverse complement.
CTGCCACGGTAATTCCGAAACTTCCCGCAGCGATCTCTTCCCTAGGCATGCAGTTTGAATGATCGCTTCCCACCACGTCGGCTCATTCCAATCAGGCAATCCCAATTCAGGCATCCAATGCCGCAGCCAAAGGACGCGCGCGGCATACGCATGCCCCTTCGGCGATGGCACGTCGAGAACCTTAGGCCATTGCTGCCTAGCCGCTGCCGCCAGCGCATCGACACAGGACGGATCATCAGGTACGGGGATTGGGGTTTCCTGAAGCACCAGATCCAGCCATCGCTTCTGACGGCGGCCGACCAGCGACTGCCGCTGCGGATCATAAACCGCGATGGTATGAACTTCGACTCCCGCTTGGTCCAGCCATTCGACTTCTACAGGGGAAGAGCTACGGACCGTCGCATCCTGGCCAACGGCCTCCAGATCGATCGCCAAAAAAAACTCCCCCACCAGGTCTCGATCGCTCTCATTCAGGAAGACTCCTTTCCCACCGACCATCACCGCACGCGGGTCTCCGATCGCTCGACGCCTAGCCAGCCTATCAGGGAAGGCCGCCAGCAACGAACGCTCCAATCCCTCCCCTGAATCAACCCCGGCTCCCGCCTCTTCCCCATCCCATCCCATGCGATCTACCGATCCACGAATATCTTTGGATATCTTCGCAATCCATCTGGCTGCAGCGGCATCCACCCACCGCGAGAAAGATTCGAAGGTCTCATCGATCCCATTCCAATGCATCAGCAGCATCCCTTGACGCCCGATCTCCGATCGCTGCGAAGCCACTATCCCCCGAAACTCACCAGGAACGGCGAACCGCCCCACAGCCCAAGGCGACCTTTCCGACAGCAGAGCCGCCACCCAGCTCCCCAGATCGGCGACACCTCGTCGTCGGGATTCGCATGCGAGTTTGGCAAGTCTTGGGGGAAGAGGCAGATCCGCCATCGACAACCCCGACGGGGTCATTTCACCATCGGCGATCGCTCCTATCCGTTCCAGAAGCAATCGCCCCGCCTCAAGTGCCTCCGGGCGAGGTGCATCGATCCAAGGAAATCGTTCTAGATCCCTTTCGCCCCAACGCATCAACGACAAAATCGCCGACGAGGGATCGACCCTCCTTATCTCTGGCTCCAGACTCTCTGGTCTGGCCGACTGAACGGCAGGCTCCCAACAACGAATGCAAAGCCCCGGCCCCAACCTTCCGGCACGCCCAGCGCGCTGTGTCGCCGAGGCTTGGCTGATCGGCTCCAGCGAAAGTCGATCCAACCCAAGACGTGGCTCATAGCGAAGAACCCTCGCCCACCCAGAATCGACCACCGTGCGGACCCCTTCGATCGTCAGCGATGTCTCCGCGACGTTCGTAGAGAGAATCACACAACCTGCAACCGCCTCCTCCATCACCCGCTGCTGTGTCTCCAGAGACAACCCGCCATGCAGAGAATGCAATGAGCGATTGGAGAGTCCTCGATCTAGCAATCTGCCTCGTAGCCGCTGAATCTCCCCCACCCCCGGCAGAAACACCAGAGTCGTCCCGCCACGCTGAGAGTGAGTTCCCCAAACAACATCCGCGAGGCGTTGATCATCGGGAAACTGGATCGGATGGTACTGGATTTCGACAGGGTAAGGTCGTCCCTCGCCAGTCAACCGCACAGCTTCAGGAATCGATCGCTGCAGCGCCAGTCCATCCAGCGTGGCGGACATCAACACCAGTCGAAGATCTTCCCGCACCGTCCGCCGCAGGCGAACTACCATGCCGATCAACAGATCAATCGCCACCGATCGTTCGTGGCACTCGTCGATCACCACGCACTGGACCCCCTCCAGAAAAGGATCGTCCACCATCCGGCGAAGCAACATCCCCTCGGTGGTCACCAGAAGACGAGTCCTCGCAGAGGCTCGTCGATCGAAACGCACGTGGTAACCTACGTGGCCCCCAAGCGAAACACCCATTTGCTTGGCGACAAACTGAGCGATCGAGCGTGCTGCGATTCGACGCGGCTGAACCAGAACCACCTGCCCAGGCAAACCAGCGCGGTCCAAAGAAGCAACGCAGGCCGGACCAACCCGAGTCGACTTGCCCGATCCGGGTGGAGCATCCAACAGGATCGGGGTGCCGGACACTAAATGCGACTCAATCTGGGGTAACAAGGGATCGATCGGTAGCCGCAGATTCGACTCCCCAGTCATCCCGTCACCTCAGGATCCGACGATTCACGCCACCCAGGCCTGCCAGTCCGAAGGCAGTTCGAATTCAACACAGGACGAAAGGCCTAGCATGTCCCACCCGCCAGTGTCCAAATTTTTCTGCCATGGTTCAGCGCGTTGCAGTTGCCGTCCGGGACGGGACTCTGGAGGCCTGAGCCGCCTTGCGGTTTTCCCACCACAAAAGCAACGGAGCCGCCACAAATACCGAGCTGTACGTTCCGACCAGAATCCCAACCAGCAGGCAGAACATGAAGGCATGGATCCCATCGCCACCGAACCAGTAAAGAATCATGATCACGATGATCGTGGTCGACGAAGTCAGCAGTGTGCGGCTGAGCGTCTCGTTGAGCGCCTTGTTGATCATCGCAGAAGTCAAGCGGGGACTCTTCCCCTTGATCTCACGAATTCGGTCGAACACGACGATCGTGTCGTTCAATGAATAACCGATGATCGTCAAAAACGCCGCCACCACCGTAAGTCCGATCTTGAAGTCCTCAATTCCAAGGAAGCTCAAGGGCCGATACAGCCAGTGGCTAAATGCGAGGATCGCCAGGGTGAACAGGACGTCATGCACCAGCGCCAGCACGGCGGCCAATCCGTACCCCAGCTTCTGAAAACGGAACCAGATGTACGCAGCGATGAAAAGGTTGGCAATCACAAGCGCCGCCAACGCCTTGGTCTGCATCTGTCCTGCCACGCGCTCGCCGATCTTGTTGACCGAAAGCCACACCGGCTGCCCCTGCATTTGCTTTTGTAGCTGATCGATCACAAGTTGCCCTTGAGCCTGATCGTAAGGAAGCGAAACCTTCCAGTCGGCAAACCCCTGCATCGAATCTCGATTCCATCCTGCCGTCAACTCTGCCGGCTCGACTTCCACCTGGGCTTCGGTGAGCCCCTGCCCGATGGCATTGGAGGCTTGCACCAATGACTCCAAGAGACTCTTAGCATAAATCTTCGCCGACTCCTCACCCTTGCTAGGCATGAACTTCAGCCGCCAATCCGATCGGGTATTGGCTGGAACTGCGAGATTCCCAGGTGCCGCCTGTACGGTTGCTTCGGCAGGAACTCCCGTGGGAGCGGCAGCAGGAGATGCCTCCGCTGGATTTGCGGCAGGTGCCGCTGGGGGCTCCACCGTCGCAGGCTCCTCCTGATACGACACTAGTTGAATCAATCCGCGCTGACGGATCGCACCCGATGCTTTGGGGCTAGGCGAATTGCTTCCCGATTCCACCCGATAAGTGACCAGCGACCCGATGCTGCTGTTGGCAAAGCCCTCCGTCAATCGCTTGGTCAGGTCCTTCATATCCTGAAGGGAGGAATCGAGCCGGTAGACAGTCCCCGCCTCCTGTCCTGCCATCGCAACGGTTGTCAGGGTCGACTGAATCGGATTGCCTTCCGCATCGGACTTAAGAATCTGGCTAGTCAAGTCGCGTACGGCATCGACATCGGCTGGTCGATCCAACGTGAAGACCACCGAGGTACCGCCATTGAAGTCTATGTCCAGAATACCACGACCACGCATTGCGGTGGCAAGAAGGCCAAGGCCAATCACGCCCAGCGAGAATGCCAGAGCCACTTTGGTCCACTTCATGAAGTCGATCTCACCCTCACCAACCAACGATTTCTTCAAACTCTGAACGGCATCCGACATGCTGAAGTTGGCAATCCCCAACCGTTCGGCCACCTCAAAAAAGACGCGAGAACAAAAGACAGCAGTGAACATGCTGATGACAATACCAATGACCAGCACGACAGCAAAACCGCGCACTTGGTCGGTGCCAACCGCATAAAGGACCAGACCGCTGATGATGGTGGTGAGGTTCGAGTCGACGATGGCGGACATCGCGCGGTCGAATCCATTGCGGATTGCCATGCGGCCGGTAGCCCGTCGGGCGATTTCTTCTCGCATCCGTTCGAACACTAGCACGCTTGCATCGAACGACATCGCCACCGTCAGCACTAGGCCCGCTAGGCCGGGTAGGGTCACCGGTTGCTGGATCAACACCATCGAGGCAGCGGTCAGCAACAAAGTCAAAAGCAGGGACATGCAGGCGATCACCCCGGCGAAGCGGTAATAAAGAACCACGAATGCCAAGACCGCCACCAGGGAAATTAACGAAGCCCACAGTCCCTTTTGAATGGTGCTGGCCCCCAAAACTGCCCCGATCTGGTTCTCGCTGATCGGCTCCTTACCTAGCGACGCGGGAAGCGATCCGGACTGCAGAATGCTGACCAGAAACTCCACCTCCTGCGAGGTGAAATTCCCCTGAATCACCCCCTTTTCACGAATCGGTGAATTCAGCCGAGGAGCCGACAGCACACGTCCATCCAAAATGATTGCCATATGTCGGTAAATGCCGTTATTTGGGGTGTTGCGAGCTGTCAGCGACAGCAATCTCTTGGCACCAGCAACACGCATCCCGAACTCGACTTCAGGCGATCCATCTTGGCCAACTGATCGCGAAACAGTCGCCAAGTCATCCCCCGTCACCTCCTCAAATGGCTTTCCGTCGCGGCCATTGAGCGACATCAGAAGATCAATCTCGGGGATGTTTCGGTCTTTCAGAAACTTCTCGACGGCGTATTCGCCATCCAATCCAGGAGGCAGTTCAATCACCGCGCCGGTGCGGGCATCGCGAATCAGATCACGCGACAGCCCCATCGGCGTGTAACGAAGAGGGAAAACTCCAGAGACGGGATTCGGATCGCGTCCGATCGTGTGCCACAGCCCCACTAGCTGCCCTTCCCCGTTCCGCACCTCACCAGACAGTCGCTTCTTGAGGTCGGTATCGTTCGCCTGAGCCCTTGCAGCCTGAATGACCGCCGGATGGTCGTTCGGATTTGCGACGATGCGGAATTTCAGAATCCCCGCCTGCTGCACGACTCGCTTGATCTCCGCCACCTCCAGTTGGTCGACCTGCGGCACAATGATTTCAATCTGGTCTTCGCCATAAGGACGGATGACGATTTCCTTGGTGCCGGTCGGGTTGAGTCGATCGGTCAGCGCTGGTACCAACTGGGTCGCGGAAGCACGTGCTGAAAGATCGCTGCCATCTTGAACTGTACGATCGATCTCATAGACCAGAATCGTTCCACCGCTGATGTCTGGACCTTTGCGAAGTTCACCTCGCCAAAGGATCAAGCCGGCTCCGATCACCGCTGCCAGGATGATCCCCAACGAGGTTGCATGGCTTGGCATGCGAATCGCCTTGGAAATCCAATTCCCCAGAATAAAAGGCAACACGAAAACCAGCAGTGCAAAAAGCAGTGCCATCAAGAGCGACCCGATAGCATCCCCTGATCCGGCAGCTGGGGCTGGAGTAGCGGCGGCGACTTGGGCGAGCATGCCCGGGATCCAGGAAGGTGAAAGCATGACGATCAGTCCGGGAGGATAATGGAACAAAATGAGTTTCAAGACTTCGCTGAAGGAACGCCGTCGACAACCACCTTGGCAATAGCGTCGCGGCTGATGGTCATTTTTGCATTGGTCGATTCATCGATGCGAATCGTCACCGTGCCGGCGTCTGAATTGGTCGAAACGACGGAACCATAGATGCCACCCAGCGTTACGATTCGGTCGTCTTTCTTCAAATTGGATCGAAGTTGCTGGAGCTCCAATTTGGCCTTCTGATCCGCCTTCTGCTGTGGCCGCAACACCATGAGATAGAGTGTGGCCAGCGCCAGCATCGGCAAAATCAGAGGATTGTTGAGAAACGTATCCAAAACGCCGGGGGGCGTTGAGGGCTTGGTGGAAGGGGCCGTCGGAGCACTGGCCGATGCCTGAGCCAAAACCCCGATCCAGTCGGTCAATGAGTTCAACAATCAATCACCTCTTTGCGACCGTTCGGTTCTGATTTGCGAGCCAACCAGGGGTGCGGAAAACTTTTCCTCTCACGCCGGATGGTGGGTCCCCCAGCGATCGCCCTCCAGGGCGTTCGCGTGGTTCGTCCTTGCGGGAGTACGCCTGGAAGACGAAACCTCATCCTTGGAACCAACCGACCACGGCGGCAGGGAACCGACGGCAGGAGGCTAATTCCCCACAAAAAATAAGGACCAAGTCGGTATCTTAAAGGGATCCACCGGTAGCGACAAGGGCAACGACCACCCCTCGCCAGTCGCCTCCGTCCGCACCCTTCACCCTCATCCCCCCGGTTGACACGACGATCCAGCATGCTAGCCTAACCCATTCTTCCCAATCGATAGATTCGCTCTAAACGGAAAAGTCGAGTGTTGACCTTCGGGTCGCGGTTGGGGAGCCGCTAAGGAGAGCAAGAGGCCACCGGTCGACAGGACGGGGGCCGTCCGGATCGGCACAGGGCTTGGTCCGAAGACGTACATGGGATCGAACGTTGGTCAGTTTCTTGGGAGGATTGAGGAATGGTGCGTTCCTGGATGGGTCGCTTGGGATTGGGAGCCCTGGTAGCTGGTGCGAGCATCAGCTTGGTTGCCCAAGACCTTCAAGCAGGTTGCGGCGGCATTTTGGGTGGTCGTCGTGGTGCTTCCTGCAGCGGCGCTGCAGTGGATAGCTGCAGTGGTGGAAATAGCGGCGGTCTGCTTTCCCGCCTGCATGCTCGTAAGGCCTCTTGCAGCGGTGCCGCTGCGGTTGCCGATTGCGCTCCAGCCCCTGCCCCAGCTGATTCCTGCAGCGGTGGCGGTCGCGGACCAGGTCTCCTGGCTCGCCTCCATGCCCGCAAGGCTTCTTGCAGCGGTGCGGCAGCCGCCGCAGATTGTGCCCCAGCACCAGCTCCTGCTGCTACCTGCAGCGGTTCGGGTCGTGGCCCAGGTCTCTTGGCTCGTCTTCGCGCTTCGAAGAAATCCTCCTCCTGCAGCGGTGCAGCCCCGGCTCCCGCCTGCGGAGCCCCAGCCGCCGATTGCGGCTGTGGTGCACCCGCCGCCGATTGCGGTGGATGCGGCACCGTCAGCTCGGACTGCGGTGGATGTGGCAATGCCACTTCCGACTGCGGCGGTTGCGGTTCGGTCAGTTCGGATTGCGGCGGATGCGGTGGCACCGCAACCGTAACCGACGGTTGGAGCAGTGGTGGTTACGTAGAAGGCGCTGCTGTCAGCAGTGGCTGCGTTGGCTGCGGTTCGACCGTTGTCGATGGCGGCACCATCGTCAGCAGCTCCGATGCCCCTCCTGCACCAACCGCAGCTCCTGCAGCAGTTGCTGCTCCGGCTCCCGCTGCTCCGGCTCCCGCTGCTCCGGCAGTTCCAGCCGTCCCTGCGGCTCCCGCCGTGCCAGCAGCTCCCGCTGTGAACCCCGGCACCTGATCGGCTTTGGATCGCTGGGGTCCAACAGCCCCAGCGTGAAAACCTAAAAGAGCACGAACTCTCCAGTCACCGACTGGAGAGTTTTTTTATTCCTTCGCTCGGCCTGGAGAGGAACTGATTGCGAGGAGCTACCGCGAAACGCTAGATTTGGAGTTGCAGCTTTTCCTTTCCTTCTTCGCTCCCAGCCTCTTTCGGAGACGGGCCAGATGTTTCAAGTCGTGATCACCGACGCTACGTTCCCTGATCTCCAGATGGAACGTTCAATTCTAGAGCCCCATGGAATTCGATTGGAATCGCTGCAAGGGACAAATTCGGAAACCCAGTCCAAAATGCTAAGGGAAGCGGACGCCGTCATCGTCCAGTTTGCAAAAATCACGGAGCCGATGATGGCGGCGATGCCAAAGGCGAGAGTCCTTGTCCGCTATGGCATTGGCGTCGACAACGTCGATCTGGCTGCCGCCGCTCGACACTCCATCCCAGTCTGCAACGTTCCCGACTACTGCATCGACGAAGTAGCCGACCATACACTGGCTTTCCTCCTGTCGCTGACCCGTCGGGTCGTCCCCAATCATCTGCACGTCCAGCATGGTCAATGGGGACTTGCGGTACCACTGTCTTCGATGCGATCGCTGCGCGAGCTGACGATCGGCATGATCGGATTCGGACGAATAGGACGTGCAGTTGCCCATCGTCTTGCCCCCTTCGGTTGCAGCCTACTCATCCATGACCCATTAGCCTGCGGGGGGGAACCACCGGCCAATGGAACATGGGCCGAACTGCCTCACCTATTAAAATCTTCCGATGCCGTCACTCTCCACTGCCCCTCCACCGACCAAACTCGACGGCTGCTCAATCGCTCCACTATCGCCTCCATGAAACCAGGAGCACTGGTCATCAATCTTGCCAGGGGCGACTTGATCGAGACGGAGGGACTAATCGAGGCACTGAAGTCGGGACATCTGGGTGGCGCGGCTCTGGACGTTTGCGATCCCGAGCCGATTCCTGGTGACAGTCCCCTGCGGACGATGCCACAAGTCCTGCTCGCTTCGCATATTGCATCGGCCAGTCCTACTGCTGTTGAGAGGCTGCGCACCCGCGCCGCTCAGCACGCGCTGACTGCTATTCAAGGAGGATTGCTTACCGACTGCGTCAACGGAGTCACCCGTTTTCGCATCCCGATCGCGTAGGACGCAAACGCCGTCGCCCCAGGCCATCCACGCTACCTTTCGGCCTAACCTCTCCTCCTTGCCGACCATGAATCCACCTCCATCACCTCATCGCTTCATTCCAATCGCTTCCCTTCAGGAATGGGTTGTCCGGTCACTCCATCGGGTAGGAGTCCCATTGGCCGAGGCGGAAGGGATCGCAGAGGCGTTGGTTCGTACCGACGCGATGGGGATCTCGACTCACGGTACCAAGCTTCTGGTTGGTTACCTGAAAAAGTTGAAAGCGGGAGGCTATCGGCCTGCAGCCTCCCCTTACATTCTTCGGGAGGGAGTCGCCTGGGCGGTGATCGATGGGGACCATGGACTGGGTCAGGTGGGCTGTCGCCATGCTCTGCAAGTCGCGAGAAACAAAGCCAAGGTGGCGGGCGTGGCCCAGGTCCACCTGATCCGCACCGGGCACCTGGGAGCCCCTGGCTACTTCGCCGCACAGGCGGCAAGAGAAGGGTTCATCGCGATGATTCTCGGCAACGACATCCCCAGCGTTGCAGCCCCAGGAGCTTGCCGTGCCGTTCTGGGAAGCAATCCACTTGCCTATGCAATCCCTAGAATCGACGGCGATCCCATCCTGTTGGATATCGCAACCGCTGCGGTTGCAGGCGGTAAGGTCTATGCGGCAAGGCAGCGTGGCGAGACAATCCCTGAGCATTGGCTGATCGGTCCGGACGGCCAGCCAACCAGCGATGCAAGCCTCTATCCCCAATCGGCGTCACTTGCCCCCATGGCTGGACACAAAGGATTCGGACTGGGACTTTGGTGCGAGGTCCTCGCTGGGGTCCTGCCGGGAGGCTGTTTTACATGGCAGATCGGGAGCTGGCTTTTTGATCCGGCAGAACTGCCTTCTTCCCACAACGCATCGATCTTCCTGATGGATGTGTCGGCCATCACCGATCGACAGCAGTTCGATCTGCGTCTGACACAACTGGTCGAGGAGATCACGAACACCCCTGTCGGCCCAGGAGCCTCTCCGCTGCAGGTCCCAGGCCAACGCGAATGGACGAAAATGCGTCAGGCCGAATCCGATGGAATCCCACTCCCTGAAGATGTCCTCGCGAAGATCGCCGAGGCAGCCGACCTGGTAAATCTCCCTCTTCCGAATACTTTCTCAATCTGAAACCAAGAAGCCTATCTACGAGGTAATGCGATGAAGATCGTTCGATTTCTCAATGCCAATGACTCCATCGAATGGGGGCAACTGCATGCCGATGGTCATGCGACCCTCTTGGCAGGCGATCCCTTTGGCACCTGCATCGACACCGGCGCACCGGCCGCCATCGACAAACTGCTGGCTCCCGTGGAGCCGCGAGACATCTTCTGCATCGGGCTGAATTACCGAAAACATGCCGCCGAGGGAAATCAGCCGATCCCGGAGTATCCAGTTGTCTTCATGAAAAACAGCGGATCGGTTCAGAACCCAAACGATCCCATCACCCTTCCCAGGCACCTGGGTAGCACGAAGGTTGATTACGAGTGCGAACTGGCCGTGGTGCTGGGTAAGGAATGCTACAACGTATCCCGCGAAGAAGCTCTGGACTACGTCCTCGGATACACCTGCGCCAACGATGTCAGTGCCCGCGACTGGCAGATGCAGTGGGGTGGTTCGCAGTGGTGCCGGGGAAAAACCTTTGCCACATTCTGCCCGCTGGGGCCATGCCTAGTGACGCGGGATGAAATCCCCAACCCCAACGCCCTGCGCATCCGAACCACGCTCAACGGACAGGTCATGCAGGACTGGACCACCGAGGACATGATCTTCGATGTCCCCTCGCTTATCGCTTTCCTCAGCGGCAGCACGCGCCTGGCGCCAGGAACCGTCATCCTCACCGGAACGCCGCATGGGGTCGGAGCCGCCAGGAAGCCACCGGTGTATCTGCAGCCGGGGGACCTGGTGGTTGTCGATATCGAGCGGATTGGGACGCTTTCCAACCCAGTGATCGAAGAACCGCAGAGGACGCGATAGATGCGCGCGATCGGACTGGATATCGGATCCACCTCCATCAAGGCGGCTGTGCTGGAACCCTCCGGCGCCGGTGTCCTTGAAGAGCGTTCGGTACGGTTCCCAGCTCCGATTCCGCATGAGGATCGACAGATCGTCGAGGTGGATCCTCATCAAATCCTCAGCGCCATCGAACAGGCGCTGGAAGGACTTTGGTCCCTGGCGAGCGACCCGTGCCACCTGCTGGTCAGCGGGCAGATGGGAGGACTGATTCTCGCCGACCAGAAGGGCCGCCCCAGATCCAACTATCTTTCTTGGCGCGATTGCCGATCTTTAAAACCGGTATTACCATCCTCGGGAATTTGGCTGGAGCAGTTGCGAAGGAAATGGTCGGAAGAGATCTGGGATCAGTTAGGGCGAGAACTACAGCCGGGCTCGACCACCACGCTGCTGGCGTGGTTGCAGCACCATGGAGAATTCCCCTCCGATGCGATCCCTTTGACTCTCCCCGATTTCTTCGTCAGCAACCTCCTGAAACAGCCCGGCCTCATGCATTCGACGATGGCGATCGGCATGATTGATCCCAGCACCCACCAGTGGCATCAGGAAGCGATGCAACAGATTGGGATTGCCGATTGCAACTTGCCCACCATCATCGATCACACCAGCCCCCTTGGGGAGATTGCATATCGCGGCAAGCGACTTCGCATCCATGGAGGATTTGGGGATCAGCCATGCGCCCTCCTGGGGGCAGGCTTGCAGCCTCACCAACTCTCGATCAACTGCTCCACCGGAGCCCAGGTCTCTCGCCGAACGGACCGCTTCCTTCCGGGCCCCTACCAAACACGTCGATTTTTTTTCGGCGATTGGCTGCAGACCATCACTCACCTTCCCGCCGGCCGCGCGCTGAACGGTTGGGTCGATCTTCTTCAGGAACTGGCGGGGGCCGAGGGAATCACGCTTCTATCCCCCTGGCAGTCGATCGCCGAAGCACTCCGTCATCACGATGCCAACGGGCTTCAAGCCGAATTGGCACTGCACCGGTCGCCATTCGCCGAAACGGGGTCGCTGACCCACATCACGCTGGAGAATCTGTCGGTCGGTTCCCTGATGGCAGCCTGCTGCGATTCGATGGTCTCCCACTACCATCGCGCGGCGAACGTCCTGGATCTGCACCAAAGCGCGAAGGAGATCCTGCTCTCCGGCGGATTGGCCGAACGGCTCCCTGGGCTCAACCAACGCATCGCCTCCCGTTTCCAGATTCCTGTCGTTCAAGTCCCTGGTGAATCGACGCTCCAGGGACTCCTTCACCTGGTATCCCTTCCCGAAACCGTGGCAACAAGGAATTGACCGATGAAACCCAATCGTTCGGGCTTCCTGCCCAGGCTGATGGTGACGCTCCTTGGATGGGCTGGTAGCGCGATGGCGGCCGAACCGCCCCACCCGTCCCACGCCGTGGAAGATCGATCCCTGGATGGTCAAACCACCTACATCGATCATTCGCTTTGGATCTCCGAGGAATTCCCCTGCAACTGGCCGACCTATCCATTCCCCAAATTCCAGATGGTACCCCAGCGGGGTATCGGACGGACCAGCCTCTACCACATCGACATGCTGATCATCGATGGGAACACAGGCACTCAGTTGGATACCCCACCGCATTCGGTGCTGAGACCCGATCTGAATCATCCGAAGTCCGGCCCACTTGGGTTGGCCTACACCGACCGGATCGAGCCATGGCAGTTCGGCGGAGAGGCATGCGTGGTCGATGTCCGAGGCAAGCTCGAGAAAGCTCCGCCTGGAGTCAGTCCTCTGATCGGCCCATCGATCCTGGAAGCGTTTGAAAAGGAGCACCGAGCTTTCCGTCGCGGGGATGTGGTTCTGTTTCGCAGCGACTACACCGACCTGTTCTACCTGCCATTTCCTGAAGGATCCCGCTTCATCAACGACATCATCGATCGCAAAGTCGAAGGGTATCCGGATCCAAAACCCGAGGCGATGGAATGGCTTGGACAACGCGGAATCCTTGCCGCTGGGACCGACAGCCCCAGCATGGGACCGTTGCCCGATCTGGCCGAAGCGACTCACTACGCGGGCCTGCGGCATGGCATGATCTGGACGGAAGGGGCTACCGGACTGGGGCGGATTCCGACAACCGGGGCATTCTATTGTTTCCTCGGCCCCAGACACGAAGGGGGCCCCTACGGCGAAGGCCGCGCCTTCTCGATCGCTGGAGGGGATTTGCCGCGACGTTTGATAGAGTCGTGCAGAGAGAAGCGAGCCCGAGACCTGTCGCCGGTGCTGACTCCAAATTTTCCCATGACCTCACGGGGCGTAGCTACTGGAAGCCATCGCCAAAGCTATCTGAAAGTCGATTTTCTTTATTCCCCCGAGCTGGACCTTTGGCATCATGCCCACTGGATGGACTCGATGGCAGGGACCCACTTGGTGCCTCCCGCGTACGCGCTTCCCCTGCCCCAGCAGAAGGTGGAGGAGACGGCGCTGCAGATGGCGTGGCGGCAGGAGTACGAACAAAAATGGGGATCTCGCGGAACGTCTAGTCGAACGTGCGAACAGGTGCCGATCAGTTGGACCTGCGGCCCGCTGCAGGTGATTGATGTACGAGCGATCCGGGGGGCGACGGAGCGAGCTGAGTGGCCGGCTTCCCCTTCGATCGGCCCAAGTTGGATCGAAAGACATGAAGCGACCCATGGAAAACTGAAAGCGGGACAAATCGTTCTCTTCCAGACCGGCTACATCGATCGCTACCTGGCGATGCCACGCGATTCCCAAGGGAGATTCGGCCAAGGACTCTGGTCGGATGGATTGCTGGGGAAGGAAGAAGGTTGGCCAGCGGTGGCCCCCGAGACGATCGATCTGCTGCACCAGCGAGGGATTCGGTGTGTGGCAACCGATGCCCCGGATCTAGGTGGTGTCGATCCAAAGAATGCCGCCTCCACCTACTGGCTGCTTGGTTCCCGAGACATGGTAGGGATCGAATTCCTGAGCAATGCCGATTCGCTTCCGAAGGATTCCTTCTTTCTCTTCGCACCGCTGAAGATCATCGGTTGCCACGGCGGCCCAGGACGCGCCATCGCTCTTTATTGAGAGCGGCGATCCCATGCCCTTTCCTCCTTCCGCTCGGTCGACCCCACTTCAGCGAGTCGCGTGATGCAAGCCGAATCCCATCATGGACCAACTGATCCCACCGGGATTCCTCCTTGGACATTGGGGGAATTGCCCGAGCCGAAGAGATTGAGCTGGCGCAACTGGAGAGACTTTCTTGGGCCGGGGATCGTGATGATGGGAATTCAGATCGGCGGCGGTGAATGGCTGCTGGGCCCAGCTATCACGGCCAAGTATGGCGGCGGCTTGATGTGGGTCGCCACGATCGCGATCCTGCTCCAAGTCTTTTACAACATGGAATGCGGACGCTACGCACTTTACTGCGGGGAACCGGTGCTGACTGGCTTTATGCGATGTCGACCAGGGCCGCGATTCTGGGTCGCCCTGATGCTGCTGCTCAATGCATCCGCACTCATCCCAGGGCTTTCCACGCATGGAGCAGCAATGATCGCAGCGATGGTCCTCCAGCGTCCGCCCGACCTGGAGGATCGCTGGCTGGTAGTGCCGCTGGCCTATGCCTGCATGTTCCTGGTCGCCCTTCCGGTGGTGCTGGGAGGGAAAATCTACTCGATGCTTCAGGCCATCATGACGGCCAAGATCATCGTGGTCCTGGGGTTCTGCCTAACCATCGGCCTGCTACTGGTCGATCGGCAGCATTGGTGGCAAGTGTTGATCGGCTTTTTACAGATCGGCAATGTTCCAGTGGTCGCCGATCGCGAGGGAGGGGAACGCATCGTCAATGCGTTTGGCCACTATCTGCGAGAAGGACAGTGGCCCGATATTTCGACCGCCAGCCTGATCGTGATCGGCGCTTTTGCGGGGTACGCCGGTGGTGGTGGACTGGCCAATTCCACCTACTCCAGTTTCGTCCGTGACAAGGGCTGGGGAATGGGGGCCCGCGTCGGTGCGATACCCAGTGCGATCGGAGGAAGAGAGATCTCGCTGAGTCATGTTGGAGAGGTGTTTCCGATCGACAGCGAGCAGCTACGGCGATGGAAGGGGTGGTGGAAATACGTCTGGACCGATCAGATGCTGGTGTGGGCCCCTGGCTGCTTTGTGGGCATGGCGCTGCCTGCACTCCTGTCGCTGCAGTTCGCTCCCTATAGCAAAATCACGGTCCAACAGGCGTCAGTCGCGCAGGCGGTCATCACTGCCGACGGCATGCGCCATGCCCCCGTCGCTCCGATTGTCGCACAGCTCCTCTGGATCGCCGCGCTACTGACCGGTCTGATGGTGATGCTCCCCAGTCAGTTATCGATTCTCGATGATTTCAGCCGTCGCTGGACCGATGCGCTGTGGACAGCCAACCGAAAAGTGCGGGACAACATGAAACCCGCTCAGGTTGGCAAGATCTACTACGCGCTCCTGACAGCCTATCTCCTCTGGTCGTTTCTGTTCGCATATTATTTCAATCACGTACCCAAAGCGATGACCGAGTTCATCGCCAACTTCAACAATCTGGCGATCGGTATCACCGCCTTTCAGTTGCTTTGGATCAACCATCGCCTGCTTCCTAAAGAGCTTCGCCCAGGAAAGCTGGCCAGCATCGCGGTAGCCTGCTGCGGCCTGTTTTATCTGGGCCTAGCGGGGCTTGTTTTCTTCCTCAAAATCCTCCCCTCTTGGATCTCTTGAATGGCTCATCACGTACAGAATCTGTTCGATCTTTCCGGACGCTGCGCTCTGGTGACCGGCGCCGCGCAAGGTCTTGGTCGCGCTACCTGTGAAGCCCTTGCGGCTCATGGCGCCAGCCTGCTGTTGGTAGACCGCAATCTGGAAGGCGCACTTGCCACCGCCGATTCGCTACGTCGATTCGGTGTCCGCCTGGAGTGCGCTCGATGCGATGTATCGAAACCGGAAGAAATCGAGAAGCTATTTCAGTTCCTGGATGCCACGCTAGGGAAGATCGATTTCCTCGCAAACATAGCTGGCGATGGCATTCTTGCAGCGCCCGAAGATCTCGCCCTCCAGCAGCTCCAACAGGTCCTCGATAACTTGGTCATCGGACGCTTCGCCATGTGCCAGCACGCTGGTCGAAGGATGCTCTCCCAGCGTCGCGGTTCGATCATGAACATCGGATCGCTAGCCAGTTCCACCGCTCTGGGCCGGGGGCATATCGCCTACAGCATCGCCATGGGGGCGGTGCTTCAGATGACCAGGGAACTGAGCACCGAGTGGAGCAGTCGGGGAGTTCGGGTCAATGCTGTACTCCCGGCCCAGGTTATCAATCCTGGTCTAGAAGCCCGGATGGAAATCGACCCTGGATTGCGGACTCGTTTTCTCAACGGCATCCCCGCCGGGCGACTAGGTATGCCCTCGGATATCATGGGGCTTTCAGTGCTGCTCGCCTCCGACGCTTCCTCCTGGATCACTGGTGCCTGCATCCCGATGGATGGTGGCAACATGGCGATGAATGCAGGAGGCACTCCCGGCCATCACCGAACTAACGCCTGACCTGCCACAACGTATCGCAGACCTCCAGAAGTTCTCACCGACTTGAATCGCGGAAAGGCTCCACGATGACTTCCTCCCTGACGCAGCGACTGGAACTCTACCGTGCGATGCTGCGGATCCGTCTTTCAGAAGAACAGTTGGCCCGCGCGCACCAGAAAGGACTGGTCCACGGAGCCTGCCATACGTATGTCGGTCAGGAGGCGATCGCCGTGGGTGTCTGCAACCACTTGCGACGCGAGGATCCCATCTTCAGCACCCACCGCGGGCACGGACATGCTCTGGCAAAAGGACTAGAGCCTACCGAACTTTTTGCAGAACTTTTCGGGCGTCAAACCGGCTGCTCACGCGGTCGCGGTGGAAGTATGCACCTATTTTCGCCGGAGATCGGTTTGATGGGCACCAGCGGTATCGTAGGCCCCTGCATTCTTCAGGCCTGCGGTGGAGGATACAGCTCCCAGATACTAAACAACCAGTCTGTGGCTGTCGCATTCTTCGGTGATGGCGCCAGCAACAACGGTAGCTTTCACGAAGGCCTCAACATGGCCGCCATCTGGAAACTTCCGGTCCTCTTCGTATGCGAAAACAATCAATACGCCACCGAAGTACCTTTTCGTGAGGCATCCTCCAACCCAAGTGTCGCCGATCGCGCCAAGGGATACGGTATCCCAAGTCTTGCAGTCGATGGCAACGACGTCGATGCGATAGACGACTTGGCGGGCCAAGCGATCCAGCGGGCCAGAGGGGGCATGGGACCGACCTTGCTGGAGTGCCTAACCTATCGCACCCGGGCTCACGCCGAAGGGATGGGAGATTTCACCTACCGAACCCGTGAGGAAGTCGATCAATGGAAAGCAAAATGTCCGATCGAACTCTTGAAGCAACGCCTACTCGCTGACCATGGATCAACAGCGCAAAAAGCGATGCAAACGATCGAAGAGGAAGAGCGGGCGAGGGTCGATCGGGCGCAGATGGCGGCCGAGCAGTCGCCGGCTCCCTTGGGAGTGACCGCCACCGAGTTTGTCTACCGACAACCGCCTCGGAGGATGGCGGATGAAACGCCGACAACCTCGCAGCGGATGCAGTCCTTCTCCGAGGCAACGCTGGATGCCCTCACGCTGGCCATGGAGGAGGACCCCACGATCTTCGTTCTGGGGGAGGGAATCGGCCAGCGCGGTGGTAACTTTGTCACCACCAAGGGGCTATTTGCCAAGCACGGCGCGATGCGACTGCGCGACACGCCGATCTGCGAGAGAGGCTTCGTCGGGCTTGCCTGCGGCGCCGCGATGACCGGGTCTAGGCCGGTGGTCGACTTCATGTTCGCCGACTTCGTCCTGGATGCCTTCGGTGAAATCATCAACCAAATCGCCAAGATGCAGTACATGTCCAGCGGACGACTGCGGATGCCCGCGCTGCTTCGCGGCTGTATCGGCATCGGCCACTCGGCCGCCACTCACCATTCGGGAAGCTACTACGGCATGTTGGCGCAGGTACCGGGACTGCGCGTCGTCGTCCCGTCCCATGCCAGCGATGCCAAGGGACTTTTGCTACACGCCTTGCGCTGCGACGATCCAGTCCTCTTCTTGGAGCATCGAGAGATCCTCCAGACCAAGGAAGAGGTACCCGAAGGGGGTTACGAGATCCCCTTTGGGAAAGCGCGGATCATCCGGCCCGGCAACTCGGTGACCGTCGTCGCTTTAGCAAAAATGGTCCATCTGGCGCTGGATGCTTGCAAGGAACTGCAGAAGGAGGGAGTCGATGTCGAGCTGATCGATCCACGCACCGTGCTTCCGCTGGACCATGAGACGATACTTCAGTCGGTCGCAAAGACGGGACGACTATTGGTGATCGATGAAGCCGCCCTCCATTGCGGTGTATCGGCAGAAATCGCAGCCCGCATCGCCGATGAAGGTTTTGACCTGCTGGATGCACCGATTCGCCGACTGGGTGGAGCCTTCTGCCCGACACCCTACAGTCCATCGCTAGAGCGGGAAGTGATCCCATCGGTGGCGACGATTCTGCAGTCGGTCCGCAGTTTGATGGAGGAATAATCATGGCGCATCCAATCCAACTGCCTCGGCTTGGCTGGTCGATGGAGCAGGGCACATTCATCGCATGGCTAAAGCGACCTGGCGAAGCGGTCGCCGTGGGTGAACCGCTCTTCGAGATGGAAGGAGAGAAAGCACTGCAGCAGATTGAATCGACTGATGCAGGGATTCTGCACCTGGCAGCTCCAGCCCCCTCGGCCGGCCAAAGCTTGCCGGTCGGTGCACTACTGGGATGGCTGCTTGCGCCCGGGGAGTCGCCTCCCGCCACTTCTGCCCCTACTCCGTCGGAAGATAGCCATACCGGCCCCCCAACAGCACTTCCACCACCTGCCGCCCCTTCGGTGCGCCGGTTGGCTCGCGAACTGGGTGTGGTAACCGAGCAGCTGACGGGATCGGGCCAAGGCGGACGCATCCTGGCCGATGACGTTCGTCGCGCAGCCGAACCAACGCAGGAATTCTCCATTCCAAATACCAAGCGGATTCGGGCAACCCCACGCGCCAGACGATTTGCTCGCGAACGGAATATCGATCTAACGCGGTTGGTTGGTTCCGGCCGCATGGGCCGTATACGCCAGTGCGACGTCGAAGCGGCTTTGACAAACCAGCCTCAGGCTGCCCAGCCCCTGTCGGCTCGCCGCCTGGCGATTATCCGAAATCTTCAAGAAAGCCTCGCTTCATCGATCCCGGTCACGCTGCACAGCCGCGCCGAGGTGACGAAGCTGGCCGCACTGCGGGCTCTCTGGAAGACCGAGGCAACATCCGCACATCTAACCTGGAATGACTTGGTCGTCTACTTCACCGCACGAGCCATCGCCGACTTCCCGATCGTCGCGCAGAGATGGAACGAGGACCGCACGGCGCTGATTCCGCTGGGCAGTTCGATCGACATCGGCATCGCCGTCGATACGCCTCATGGACTGGTGGTACCCGTGCTCAGAGATTGCCTGAGTGGATCGCTGCGCCAGCGTTCCCAAGAGGCTAAAAACCTGATCGAAAAAGCTCGCTCCGGTCGTCTGACTCGCCAGGAAATCGACGGAGGATGCCTGACCGTTTCCAATCTGGGACACTACGGTGTCGATACATTCACCCCCATCATCCACACACCCCAGATTGCGATCATTGGCATAGGAGCGATTCGACGAGAACCGGCATTGGACGACCAGGACCGCGTTGTCAGCCAGTATCGGATGGGGCTTAGCCTGACCTTCGATCACGCTGCGATCGATGGCGCCCAAGCAGCCTGTTTCCTTCAGAAGCTCGCCGATCATCTCCGCCTTGCAGCTCTCTCTTGATGGACCGTGAGCGGCGGACTCCCCAGGTAGGGCGTTATCCGTCGGCGCCGTGCTTGGATGCAGGGATTAGAAGGCAGGCGATCAGACCCAGGGCGTAGAGGGATGCGCTCAGGGAACCGACACGAGGGTAGTCGCCGCCCAGCCAAGAAAAGAGCGATCCGGCAGCAAGCACACCGATCGCTGTCGCAAACCGCCCAAAATTGTATGCCGTGCCACTGCCTGCTGCTCGGACCTCCACCGGATACAGTTCCGGAAGATAGACCGCCAGCCAGCCAAAAAACAGAGTCGAAAAAAACCCCTGCCCTAAAACGATCGCTGGAAACTCTGGCCTCAGAGGTGCCGACCCCTGAAAGAGCCCAACCGTGGTTGCCGCCGCACAGAGGCTGATCAGCGCGTAACTGTTTCGCCGGCCCAACCAGACGGCAAGCTGTGCGCCGGCAAAACTGCCAGCAACTGCTCCCATCGCCCAGGCTCCCTGCACCAGTGCTTTGTATCCGGGCAACTGAGCCCCCGCGACCGAATCAGCCCAGGGAATCATCCATTTGCTGGCGGCCCATGCGCCCACCATCGGAATGGAACTTAGAATAATTCCGGCGATCGCCATCGGACGTATCTCGGGACTCCAGAGATTTCCAGCCGGCGACTTTCGGCCACGCTCCTGGCCCCTTCGATTGGACAACCACGCCGTCGACTCCGGAACGACCCACCAGGCCAAAATCCCCAGTAGAACCGGCAGGGCTGCCGACAGAAACAGCCATCGCCAGGACGATGGCGTCACAGGCCAGATGCGTACCGCCTGCGACAACAGAAGAATTCCAGCATTCAGTCCCGCACTCATCACCCCGGCAATCCTCGCCTTGGAAGTGCCCGGCCAAAGTTCAGCGACTAACGTCATGCCATTGGGCCAGACGCCTCCTACACCCAACCCCACCAAGAAACGGAGAACTAGCATCTGCTCCTGAGTCTGCACCCACGCCCCGAGACCGGCAAAAAGCGAATAGAAAAGCACGCTGATCGCCAGCGCTTTGGTGCGCCCGATCCAATCCCCAAGCCATCCCAGAGCGATTCCTCCCACTGCCGCCCCAAGCAGTAGGGATGCGGTAAACCATGCAAACCAGCGTCCTCCTTGTACCGAATCGTACGCAGAGCCCATCAGCGATTGCGTGACGGAAAGCGATGCGACTGGCATCAAACCAAGTTCGATTCCGTCGCAAACCAGCGCGAGAAACACAACCATCAGTGCAACCCACCTACGGGGTGAAGTCAGGGGGTCGATTGTCGCCACGCGCTTACCTGCTTCACGCATCAGATGATCTTTCCCTTCGGCGGTAGTATTCGCGTACGGCACTGTTGTCCCACTGTCCCATCCCAGCATCCACCAGCGACTGGAGCATCTGGCAATGGACCTCGGTCAGCGGGATTTCAACGTAATGATCGCTAGCCGTCTGCTGGATGATTCGTAGATCCTTCAGATGCTGCTCTAGTTTCGCCTGCGTCTGATAATCCGACTCGACCATCTTTCTTCCCTTGGTTTCCATGACGCGCGATTGAGCCGCACTGCCTTGAAAGACCTCGAGGGCCAACGCAGGATCAATCCCCATCGCAGAGGCCAGCGCCAGCCCCTCGGCCAGCGCGGCGCGATTGAGCCCCAGTACCAAATTGCTGGCCAGTTTCATGCGCGCAGCATCACCAGGTCGGTCAAGAAAGAAAACGGTCTTGGCAAGAAGCTTCCAGAGGTCGTCGCAGCGATGAGCGATCTGCCGGTCTCCCCCGACAAGGATCGTCGCTTCGCCCCGCCGTGTCTGCTCGCTGGACCCCGAGACAGGAGCCTCCAGGTAGTGCACTTGGAAACGGCCTAGCCTTTCCACAATCCCAGGCAGGCGGCCTGGGTCTCCCGTCGTCGTATCGATCACGATCGCACCCGGTCGCCACTGTGCGGCAAACCGTTCGATCACCTCTTCCACCGCAGCGCTATCGTAAAGCGCCAGCAGGATGCGATCTGCCTTCTCCACCAAACTATCGTTCCACACGGCCCCTGCACCAATCAATGCATCGGCGCGATCACGGGTCCGGTTCCATACCATCACCGAGTAACCTGCCTCGATCAACCTCCGGCCAATCGCGGTCCCCATCAATCCGGTGCCCAGCACCGCGACCGAAGGAAGGTGCTCCATAGTGCCCTCTTGAGTTGTGAAACAGATTGAAAGACACCAACGCTTCATGCCTGATCAGGATGCCATTTGGGAGCGTAGCACGAGCGGACCTTGCGTGCTACCATAGCGCCAGTATCTAGGCTCTCGCCGCATATCGCACCTAACGATTTTTCTGCGATGACTGAACTTATTCCTGTCGCGGAATCTCTTTCGCAGCACCTTTCGCTCTGGGCCATTCGCCTAGCGTTTGTCGCATTGTTCCTCTCCCTATGGTTGCAGATGGCAGGTCGGAGTGCGACCGATCGCCCTGTTGCCAACCTTTGGCTGTTGGGAGCGATCCTCGCACTGGCGCACAGCCTGGGTTCGCTTTGGTCCTTTCATGGTGGAAGCCAAGCGGCGGCCGTCGAGGCGACCGCCAGGCAGACAGAAGTGCTCTTGGGATTCCGCTTTGGCGCGGGACTCTATTTCAACTACCTGTTTGTCGGCCTGTGGGGGCTAGACGCGGTGCTCAGGAAGGTTTGCCACGAACGCTATCACCGAATGCCCCGTTGGTATTTGCTGGGGCTGGCGTGCTTCATGACGCTGATCGCTTTTTCGGCGCTAGTGGTCTTCAAGACCGGCTGGATCCGAGCGGTTGGCTGGATCGCCACCGGCTTGCTTACCTACCGTTGGTGGCGCTGTCGACGGGCGAGGGGATCGGATCTGCCGAGAGTCTCCGGAGTGACCAAGTCAACTTCCTGATGGGTCCCCACTCTCAATCGCCATATGGTCGACCGGCGAAATGCCTTGGCCGAAGTGGCGTGGTGAAGCGACGGCCTGCCAGACTCGATCGATCGCCTGACGGCAGATGACTGCAAGATCAGAATGCCCGAGCGCCAGGAAACTGGCGATCGTGGCTGCCAGGGTGCATCCGCTGCCATGCTGGTTTCCCCCTTGGACCCATGGTGTCTCTAACACCACCGTCTCTTTGCCCGCTTCTGCAAGCCAGTGCAGCATCCGATCGCCGGCTCTCCCTGCCTTCACCAGCAGTCGCTTCGCTCCGGCTTCATGCAGCCGCTCGATAGCTCGCCTCATCTCCACCAGATCCCCCACGGGCATCTCCGCCAGTCGCTCCAACTCATGCCGATTGGGGGTGACCAGGAACGCCAGAGGAAGCAAGTTTTCCCGCAATGCCACGACCGCAGGTGGATCGGCCAGAGGCGCTCCGTGCTTGCTAACCAGCACAGGATCGACGACCAAGGGAACCGTGCCTCCGGCCAGTCTCGCCGCGATCGACCGAATCAAGTCCTCGCCACCCAACGCCCCCGTCTTGATCGCGTGGGGAGGAATATCCGACAGCACCGCATCGATCTGCTGGAGGACCAGATCCTCTGGGAGAAGCTGGACGCGGGATACCCCGCGCGTATTCTGGACGGTGATCAAGGTAACGGCACTGGCGCCGTAAACCCCAAGCTGCTGAAACGTCTTCAGATCAGCCTGCAATCCAGCACCGCCGCTAGGATCCGACCCTGCGATGGTCAGCGCCACCGGGTGCTCTGTATGCCCGCTGTCCAAAGGAACTCTCATCCATTCCCTCTTCTCTATACCCCGCGGCCGCCATCAATAACATGCCAGATGAAAACTGCAGAAGCTCCAAGGCACCTAGTTGTTGTTTCTCTGGACAGGCCGGTAGGAATGGATTTGCGAAAGGTAGGGAGTGGCGCTACGCGTCTGGACCCAGAGCTTACCATGTCCTGTGAACTGGCAGACCAGACCTTCTCCGCTGAAGAAGAGCCTCTTGAAACCACCTCCGCGAAGTCCTGGCAGAGTGCTAATGCGATACTGCAATGTTTCCTCAAAGGCGACCACGTAGCTAGTATCGACGTAATAGTCACCTTTCACGTCGATTTCGAGGATCGCTCCGTAGGAGTTGAAGAAGAGATCCCCTTGCCCTTGTGCCTTAAGCAACACCAGCCCCTCGCCGCTGAAAAAACCTTTTGCCCCCTGCCAGCTAGAAGAGACTTCGACGCCCGGTCCGTTGGCTAGGAAAGCGCCCCGTTGCAGTCGCAGCCCGATCCCATCCAGGCGATGGTGGAGGATATCGCCTAGATGTCCGGAGACAAGCACCAGTTCGCCCGGTTGATCCTGCGCCGAAAATGTATTGACGATGAAGCTTTCCCCTGCCAGCATCCTGCCGATGGACCGCAACGCACCACCAGCCACACCTGATTTCATCTGGATGCTGGGAGACATGCAGGCCATCGCCGATGGCTCCACCAAGATCTTCTGTCCTGGCTGCAGCATCACCTCCAGCGTCGCAAAGTCGGGTCGATTTTTGATATCGAACGAGATCCCATCCATCGTGATCGCTCCAGCAAGCTACATCCGCTGACCAACCAATCCGAGACTATCCTGGCATCCACATTCCAGAACCAATCAACCGCGCCTAGGTCGCAGCATGGGACCAAGCATATACCCCAGCGAGGAGAACTGGTGGCTCTGGCAGTACACCGTCCCTTTGCCACGGAATCGGCATACAATTCCTTCTCCTCCGAGAAAGCTCTGCAACCACGTGCTGCTGGCTTTGCTCAATTCAAACTGCAGTGTTTCATCAAAGGCGACGATATGCCCAGTATCGACGACGTACTCACCATCCACATCGACTGAATAGATCGCCCCATAACTGCTCAGGTAAAGATCTCCTATTCCTGTGCACTTGATCCAGAAAAGCGATTCTCCGCTGAGCAGTCCTTTGGCAAATCCCTGCCATGAGGTATCCAGTTGGACGTCGCGAGTGGAAGCTAGCCAACTCCCCGCCTGGACGATCAAGCCTCCCGCGATCAACGGATGATGCAGGACATCCCCTAGCAGTGCCGGCCCCAGCAGCAGACTTTGCCCCGACTGCTGTGCCGTGAAATGATTCAGAAAGAAACTTTCTCCGGCCAGCATCCGCCGAAGTCCGCTGAACACTCCACCGCCACCTCGCGTCCGCGTCGTTGTCTCCACAGTCAACCCTTGGCTCATCGCAATCATCGATCCCGCTTCGCAGGTGATCTGCTCTCCTGTTTCCATCCAAAATCTGACGATGCTGGCAGCGGGGCGACAGAGGACTTCATGCTTCATGGTGCGTTACCCATCCAAATGCCGGTCTTTCCGAAAGGAGCTTCATGCGTACAGATGACTGTTGGTCCAGGCTGCCAGTCCGGTGAGAGATCGCGACTGAAGGTAGATGCGTCCACGACCACGCATACGACTGACCAATCCTTCGCCTCCCATGAGGGTGGAGAAGATGCCGCCAGAGGCACCGACATGGAGGGACAGGGTGGGATCGTAAGCGACCAGATGCCCGCTATCGACGACGTAATGACCATCGACTTCGCGGCTGAAGATCGCTCCGTATGCACCAAACCAGACGCGACCGACCCCCTGCACCTTGAGACGAAACAGACCTTCCGCACCAATCCAGCTGGCAAAGCCCGCCCATGACACCGATAGACGAACTGTTGGTTCACATGCCAGAAAGGCACCCGGCTGCAAGAACAAGGATTGCCCCTGGAGGTCTACGCAGGCGATGTCGCCAGGAACAGGCTGGGTAAGAACGATGTGCCCGGGCGCGGTCGCGATGAAATCATTGACAAACAACGACTCGCCTCCGACAACACGTCGAGCGATCGCGCCGAAGAACCCGCCATTCCAGCGCGCATGCATCGATACAGACGGGTCCATCGACGCCATCGCACCCGCTTCGGCCACCATGCGATCTCCTGGATTCATCCGCACCATCAAATGCGCGAATGAAGGACGATTGCGAATCTGAACATCCATCAGCTATCCCCTCCTTACTCCTTTGTTTCCTCCGAATTCTCCTCCGAGTCAGGCGAAGAATCCCCGATGACCTTCTTGCGAATCGATTCGTAGTCGACGTCCATTGGCTTGTAGGTCTTCGGGGGAAGCGATGCTTTGAATCGTCGAATCGACTCCGCCCTGTCTTCGTCCCCAGGATGGGTGCTGATCCAGGTCGGGATCTTTGGCATGTCGCCTCGCTCCTGATGAATCAACAGAAAGAATTCCGCCATCGCCTCAGGATCGATCCCGGCTTCATGCAGCATCCTGGCTCCCTCCAGATCCGCCTCCCGCTCCGCCACGCGGCTGTAGCTGGTCAGGACCGATTGCTGAGCCAGTTGAGCCCCCAGGGCGACCAGACCGGCAGCATCCCCCATCAGCAACTGGACGGCGGCGATCACCCCCATCGACTGGCCGATACGCATCAGACCATGACGCAACGTCGCGTGCGCCATTTCATGAGCCAGCACGCCAGCGACCTGATCGGCCGAACGCGCCAATTGAAGCAAGCCGGTATAGACCACCATCTGTCCACCCGGAAGCGCAAACGCATTGGGCTGAGGATCATCCACGACGCGAACCTGGAAGTCTAGGCCCTGCAGCGCCGCATAGGGCTTCAGACGCTCGACCACCTGCACCACAAACTTCTGAGCGGGATGGTCCTTAGGCAGCCCCTGACCTATCGGAATCGACTGCGATGCCATCTGGCCAATCGATCGATCAACGCTGACGGGAAGTGACTTGACCGCCAACTTGGCAGCTCCCAACAGGCCATAGTAGAGAGCGGGCAGAAGGATGACGCACCCTAGAAACAGGGAACCCAATGCGAGGATCGTCGATCGTCGCCTTCGAGCGCGCAGGTCAGTCATCTCCCGGAAGGATTCCATCAGCGATGGATGGCCCAGCCGCTGAAGATCATCCAGAAACCCTGGAGCTTCGCAGAAGACCACCTCGTCGCTAAGTCGACTGCGGAGGAAAACCATCCGACCGGATGCGCCTCCCACATCAACCGAAACATCCTCCCAGCGAATCAACCGCTCTTGAGCTGCACTGCCGGCTATCGCAATGCGCACTCCATCGGTCCGCAAGTCCAGCCTCGCTGTCGCTCGGCCTCCGGGAAGATCTCCCGAGAAAATCCCCCCCTCATATCCACCACTGGATGGCATCAGCTCCATGCAACGGTGCTCCTTTGGATCGCCTGGAATCTAGCGAAGCTTCCTGAACCCTTCGCCAGTAGAATAACAGATTCCCGACGTTGCATTGGACCACCTGCGCCCCTCCATCCGTCACAGCCCCACTCCATGGACTGTCAATTGGTCGCGGAAAGTCGCTGGATCGCCTCGGCCTTTGGTTTTTGTTGGAAATTCTCCAATAGACGAAGCATCATGAAAACGTTTCCTGCCAGAATCATCCTGGTGGAAAGTATCAGGGGATGAGGAGCCAACGAAGATGCGGTATCTGACTGGAAAATCCAATGGGTTGCTCGCCGCTTGCGTGATCGCAGGAGTCTCCTGGATCGCCAGCAGTGCCGCTCCTTCGCAGGCTCAACAGGTGGAACTGGCTGCACCGGAAGATGGAGAGCCGCCTAGCCCTCCTGTGCGCAGCGTTCCAGCACGCCGACCGGTGAAAGAGAAAATTCCGATCCATCACCTGGGAGCCACCGACAGCCCGCCCCTTCCAGGACAACCCTGGCGAATCCATGATCGATATCGCCCTCGCCCTAAGGTAGTCCAACCAGGCGAAACCCCCGATGCCCCTCCCTCCGATGCCACCATCCTTTTCGACGGCCAAGGATTGGATGCATGGTGTCATCACGGCGAAGAAGATCTTTGGTATGTCCCGATGTGGCTGGTGGAAGACGACCAACTGGTTGTTGAGCCACACACAGGCAGCCTCTACACGATCGACAGCTTTGGCTCCTGCCAGTTCCATCTGGAATGGATGATCCCGGAGGGAACGAAAGGAAACAGCCAGGGTCGTGGCAACAGCGGAATCAAGTTTATGGAACTGTACGAGGTACAGATCCTCGATTCCTTCTCCAATCGCACCTATGCCGACGGTCAGGCGGGGGCTATCTACGGCCAGTACCCACCGCTGGTCAATGCGGTCAAGCCACAAGGACAGTGGCAGGTGTACGACATCTTTTTCGAGGCACCGAAGTTTGAAGGAGAGGAACTGGTACGGCCTGCCTACCTGACTGTCTTGCTAAATGGCTTGCTGGTTCAGAACCATCGCCAACTGGCAGGACCCACAGGTGCCCGCGCCCCTGTCTATCGCCCTGGGACCCCTGCAGCCCCGATCATGCTGCAGGATCATGGCAATCGGATTCGATTTCGGAACATCTGGGTGCGCGAACTTCCCGACGATGCCTCGCATCGATGAACAGGTAGCCGGATGCGCCCTTGTGCCTTCATGCCCAGCAACATGTCTCTCGACTGTCGCTCAAGCCGCTCTGCCTCGCCTCAACCTGGGCTTATAGAGCACCTCATCCTCGCTGGGCAAAGCTGGCCCTTGCACTGTGCCGGCCGATGGATTTCCGGAGACCGCCGTAGACGGTTCGACGGAGACACGCGATAGGTGCACATCCAGCTGCGGAAAGGGGATCGCGATGCCCGCCCGGTCCAGGTGCTTTTTGATCTGCATGATCAACTGGTCGCGCACCTGTGGAATGTGACTGGTCTCCGTCCAGACTCGAACCTGCCAGTCGACACTGCTGGCCCCCAGTCCAACCAGGAGAACCTGGCTGGGCTGATCACCGGCAGGACACCCAAGATCGGCTAAGGACTCGACGGCACTTTGCAACGCAGCCCGAGTCGCTTCGATCGAACTGGAGTACGCAACTCCAACCGGTACTTCGACCCGTCGATACCGATGATGCGTCATGTTCTCGATCGTCGCCGCAGTGATCGAATGGTTGGGAACGACGATCCGACGATTATCCAGCGTATCGAGTGTGGTATTGAACAAATCGATCTCTTCGACTCGGCCAGTATTGCCTCCCACCACAACCACGTCGCCGACCCGAAATGGACGGAAAAAAAGGATCATCAATCCCGCGGCAACATTGCTGAGCGTACCCTGGAATGCCAGACCAATCGCTAGACCTGCCGATCCGATGATGGCAGCAAAGGTATTGACGTTGACGCCAAAAGAACCTGCGATCCCAAGGATGGCACAGGCCAGCCACCCATAAAAAACCAGTCGACCAACAAAACGACCCAGCGTCTCGTCGATCCGGGAGCGGATGGGTCGCGCGATCCAGGCAGAAACCAGCTTGGCAACAAAGAAATTCAGCAACAGCACCACTAGCGCCCCGAGAATCCAGGGTGTCCAGTGCTGAAGCCATTGCGCAACCGTCTGCCAATTGAGCTGGTCCATCGGGAAATGCTTCCTGCCACTTCGAAGATCGATGCATTTCATGGGGACATAACAAATCCAGCCTGACAACAAAAGAGCGATTCAGCCGGAAAGCCCGTAGCTGGCAAACACCCTCCTGGATCTAGTAGCAACTGCGTGACAAACGCCCCCTGCATCGCCCCCCCAACCAGCATGGCTTACAATGGGCCGATCAGACAGTTGCGTTCGCGAAGTCAACAAAGGGAGAACCGTGATGGGCCGAACCCGCCTTGCCTGGATGCCATGGATGATTGGCCTAGCCACTTTGCTGATTGGCTCACCTTGCGATGCTGGAGAACCTTCCGAACCGGTGGAGGTCTCTTCGCGAGCGATGGAAATCCATCGAAGGAGCTACGTCTGGGATGGCCACAACGATCTTCCCTGGGCGGTTCGCGAGAAAACCAGAAGAGGATTCGAGGAAATCGATATCGCGAAGACTCAACCCGAACTGCACACCGATATCAGTCGACTGAGAGCTGGGAACGTGGGGGCTCAATTCTGGTCGGTCTATGTCCCAGCCGACACCATCGCTCAGGGGAATGCGTTCCAGACGACGATGGAACAGATCGACCTAGTCCACCAGATGATCGCCAAGTACCCCGACACGTTCGAACTGGCGCTCAATGCATCCGATGTCAAACGGATCCAGGCCAAGGGGAAAATCGCGTCGCTGATCGGGATGGAAGGTGGCCATTCGATCGAGGATTCCCTATCCAAGTTACGGCAACTCCATCAGCGCGGAGCTCGTTACATGACGCTCACCCACAGCGATACGCTTGGATGGGCCGATGCAGCGACCGATGCACCACGCAGCGGTGGCCTCTCCCCCTTTGGTGAGGAAATTGTTCGCGAGATGAATCGGTTGGGCATGCTGGTCGATCTCAGTCATGTTTCACCAGAGACCATGGAGGATGCGCTGCGAATCAGCCAGGCGCCGGTGATCTTCTCCCATTCCAGTGCTCGCGCGATTGCCGATCATCCGAGGAACGTACCCGATGCCATCCTGAAACAGCTTCCGGCCAATGGCGGTGTGGTGCTCATCAACTTCTTCTCCGGCTTCGTCGTCCCCGAATCGGCGAGGATCATGTCGCAGATGTTCGAAGTGCGACGCAAGCTAAAGGAACAGTTCGGCAAGGATGACGAGGGGTTCACGCAGGCCTATCGCAAATGGCAGGCAGAACACCCTTACCCCCAGGGTGAGGTGGCTGTCGTGATGGATCACATCGACCACGTCGTTCGCACCGCCGGAATCGACCACGTCGGCTTGGGATCTGATTTCGACGGCATCTCGCGAGCCCCGCGCGGGCTGGAGGACGTTTCCTGCTACCCGGTGCTCACCGAACTGATGCTGCAACGCGGCTATGACGAAGCAGCGATCCACAAGGTACTCTCCGGCAACTTGATGCGCGTGATGGAGCGATCGGACGAAGTTGCCAGCAAACTGTCCAAGTGACGATCCCTGAAACGATCCACTACGAACACATCACGCACCCAAGATCGCCCCAGCTCGTTTTTACCCGCGCTTTTTACCCCCGTGACAGAAAGCTCACGGAACAAGCAGTCGATCACCGAAAGCATCGATGGAGCGAACCAGCCAGGTGAGATCGGCCGGCGAATTCAAAAACAGATGGTCGCTCTCCAGCAGCGTCAGCAGACTGACTGCTGCAGGTGGAATCCCGGCTGCATCCCGCTGCGTCAGTAGCCCATAGAGTCGCAGGGCGTGATAAAAACCCAAGGTTTCATCCTTGGGGCTATGGACTACCAGCACCGGCATTGGGATCTCTGCGACGCGGGCGGGGAGATCATGCGACCGAAAGTCTTCAATCATCTCACGAGTCACCATCCAGTCGCGCCCTCCGATGTTGACCTCGCCTCGCCCCTCGGATGCGATCCGAGGATTCTTTCGCAGCATCAGATCTGCCAGATGCCCCGTATCACTGGGGGCCGCGATCGAAACGATACAACGCACTCCGGATAGCTTCGGCGCCATAGCGAGCGTTGCAGCGCCTCCGAAACTATGCCCCATCAGCAACACCGGGGCCTGGTGGTGCGCTGCGAGGAATTGATGAGCTGCCTGTAGATCGATCAGGTTCGTGCTGAAATTGGTTGTCGCAAAGTCCCCTTCGCTTTCCCCCAACCCGGCGAAATCGTAACGCAGAACTCCCCACCCATGCTCCGCCAAGTTGCGGCTGATCCGCACGATCGCCTTGAGATCTTTCGAACAAGTGAAGCAGTGCGAAAAGAGGCAATATCCTTTGGGTTGCGTTTGCGGCGAATCGAGAATGCCCGCCAAGCGGCGTCCCTCCGACCCGCTAAACCAAACCCGCTCACTGCGTCGCAAAAGCTCCATCGACCAACACTCCTCAAGGCAGAATCTTTAGGGGGTCACTCAAAGAATTGTGACCTGCAACGATTCATTCCCCAAGGGGTGGCCGATGCTTCACACGGCAGAGACAATCTTCAGGGGGGGAAATTGCCACGGCACCATCGATCCCTGGATCGCGACAATCAGAAGCTTGGCGATCCATTGCGGCGATCGGCCGCTAGATGCAGAGCTTCCTTCACCTCGGAAAAGGATCAGTCGGATCATTCCGGCGTGCTGGTGAACTTCATCTGCCCCTGCAGGAAGGCATCGGCCATCGCTTTGGGAACATCTGCTTCGGCGAGGATCAGGTTAGCGCGATTCTCTGCGACTTTGGCCTTCATCGCCTGCTCGGTCGCAATCGCCTCCGCTCGACGCTGCTCCGCCTCCGCACGCGCTACCCGCGTATCCGCCTCCGCCTGATCGGCGCGAAGTCTAGCGC
The DNA here is from genome assembly GCA_040375295.1 of Planctomycetaceae bacterium. Lineage (GTDB taxonomy): Bacteria > Planctomycetota > Planctomycetia > Pirellulales > Pirellulaceae > JBEISR01. The sequence continues at coordinate 37,362 of JBEISR010000001.1, read as the reverse complement.
CGATGTTCTCCCCAACATCGATATCTGCAATGTCGATCGATACGATCTGGAACGCCGTCTGAGCATCGAGGCCTCGCTGCAACACCGTTCTCGAGATGACATCAGGGTTCTCCAGCACCACCTTGTGATCCAGCGAAGAACCGATGGAGCTGATGATGCTCTCGCCAACACGGGCGATGATGGTCTCTTCCGTCGCCCCTCCAATCAGTTGCTCCAGGTTGGTGCGCACAGTCACTCGCGTTCGCACCCTCAGTTCGACTCCATCCTTCGCGATAGCACTCAGCGTTGTCTTGCCGCTGCGTTTCGGATCAGGACAGTCGATCACTTTGGGATGGACGCTGGTTCGCACTGCATCCAACACATCACGGCCCGCCAAATCGATCGCTGCCGCACGATCGAAATCCAAATCGATCCCGGCCCGGTTGGCGGCAATGATCGCCTGGACCACGTTCATGACATTACCGCCAGCCAAGTAGTGCGCTTCCAGGCGCTGCGTGGAAATCCCATTCTTGCGGTTGATATCCAGGCCCGACTGAGCCGCCATGATCTTCGCGTTGACGATCGTGTGCATCCGTACCTGCCGGAAATACATCCCGGCCAAGCTACGGAGTGACACATCCGCACGCGACATGTAGGCTTGAAACCAAAGCTTGCCAAAGGCGATCAGAAGGATAACAAAGATAACGGCAAAGATGGCCAGGAAGATCAGCAGTCCAATCTGCACCAATCTCCAAAAGGTCCAGCCTCCGCCCACTTGCGCGAGAATCAGGAAACAAGCCGAGTTGATCGGATCCAAGCCCGGTAAGCCTGCCATCTTGAAATCTCCACGAAGTTGCTAACCACACCTTTCCTCTATCATAGTCCTCGGCAAGCGGCTCGCCACACCCAACGGTTCGACCTCAGGGAGAAGTGCCAATAACAACAGCCACCATCCCCCGAAAGGAATGGTGGCTGTCGGGATTGCGTTCGAATTGGAAAGAACAGCAACTACTGGATTTCGGCCTTGGTGGTCGAGTTGCCAGCGCTGCTAGCTTCACCATCGGCACCGGTCGTCGTGGTCGTCGAGTCGGCTCCCGGCCTTGGGGGAACGACATCCGGAGCGACCGGAGTGGTACTTCCACCTTGGCCACCACAGCCAGCAATCGCTACGGCACACAACATCAAAGCAACGAACTTCTTCATAGGGACCTTCTTTCCAACAGATGGTTAGAAAAAAAGCCTGGTGCCGCGATGGCACCAGGCCTATCGATATCCAATCAATCAACCAAAGACTACTCTTCCAGATCCGAGGTCAGTTCCCCGTCGGCAATACCGCCAAGGCTGTACCACAGGCCTTCTCGCATGTTCAGGGTCAGCCCGCGGACCGAACCGTCGCAGAAGGTGAACTGGATGATCCCGCCTGGGTGCATGCTGCTGAAGCGGCGTGGCTCGCGGAACGAAATGTGGCTGGTCCAATCAGTTGCCGGAGCAGCTGGATTACCACGCATCCAGTGGGTGATTTCACCACCGGCGCACATCCACATGATCGAGGCGATACGTCCGACAGGCTTCTTCCCATCGGTCCACCAACCGGTGACTTCACCGAAGAGGATGGAGCTGGAGGTACCGTCGGTGATGTCACGCATCTTGGTCTTGCCACGCACTGGCAGAGCACCGGCCCAAACATCCAAACCAACATGGCCGGTCTTATCGCGACGACCCGAGCAACCAATGTAGTTGGTCTTGCCAAGCGTACGATGCCATCCGGCGTTCTGTGATCCCTCGTACCAGAAGGTGGTACCGGGAGCCGATGCCTGATTCCCATTCCAAATGGTCTGGATCAACATGACGGTGTACTGAACACCAGCATCCGCGTTATCCGACGGGCAGAGGAACGCACCGACCTTGTAGTTCGAAGCTTCCCAAGCTTTGTCTGAATTCCAATAAATTTCGAAAGGCCGCTTGTCCGACTTTCCGAAACCGTTCTGGTCGGAATCAAGAATCTTGCCCACATCGTTGATCGATGGGTCACCACTGAAGAAGTTGTACAGCGAGGTCTGCTCCATCTGAGGAAGCAAGAACGCCAGCGTCCCAATCCCCGAGTCATTCGCCCAGTCCATCGAAGGAACTTCAGGTGCCCCAGTGGCGCGGTTCAGGTTCGTACCCAAAAATCCAGGAGGGAATCGCTTGTAGGACGATTCAAAATTCAAAGCAGCCAATCCCAACTGCTTCAAATTGTTCTGGCAGCTCATGCGGCGGGCGGCTTCGCGAGCCGACTGAACGGCTGGCAACAAAAGACCAACCAAAATCCCGATGATCGCAATCACCACCAGCAATTCCACGAGCGTGAAAGCTCGTCGGGCAGGTCGCTGCCCACCAAAAATCGATCGCACCATCTACTTCACCCTTCCCAATAAAAAACGAAAAAGACGAATCCACCACCACGAAGAGTTGCAGGGCGGTTCGGATGAGATGCTCGGAGTGCAAAGGCGACGAAAACGAATCAAAAATTCCAACCGCTGCCGAGCTATTCCCTGGATCCAAACGTTCCCGCAAACTCCTTATTTCCAGTTATGGGCTGCCGTCCGCGATGGTTCCCTCGTCTTAATTTAACTTGGGAGTTCGCGAAAGCGACCAAATTTTCATCGAAACTTTATCCAGCAGTCAAATCGAAAGTCGCAACCCTGATAATACTCACAGCTTTAATTAGAACAACTTTTACCACCCGGCGTCAATAAAACGAATCAAAAAAATCAATCTACCCCACATTTTCCACACACCCCCAATTAAGAGGGTGCGTAATCCTCAGGTTTAGATTTTCTCAATCGACATTTAGTTCCTGAGAAAATCGAAATCCTGTCGTTTTGATTCCCCCGCATGTCGAGTTGCGTCCCCGCAGAGAGGTCACAGAGGAGACGCAGGGGCTTTCCCTCCCAAGGCACTAGAAATGGACCGCTGCTCTGGTAAAGATCGCACCTATTACCCGACTCGAAAGGTAACAAATACCCTTTTCGCCATCCGAAGAGATTGGTGTTAGGAATTTGATTCGAGTTGGAAAAAAATGCCCACTCGCCGAGATCCAATCGCCTACGCTAGGGTTGAAACTTCAGATGGGTTTGCGGAATCCCCCAGCCTCGGCGCTCTGGCCGGGGAGGGCACAATCGGACTTGAGGAGGTGACCAGAATGCGAAGGCCATCTAAGAGATTTGGTCTTTTTCCCACCCTTGGCGCTTCGTATGGGTCGATTTTTTTTGTGACCTGGCTGGTTTGTTGCCCATCGATCCTTCTGGTGGCTGAGGAAACTCGCCCTCTGGAATCTACACCCGCTTTGGCCGAAGACTGGCCAACTGCGCTACAGAATCGGATCGAACAAACGATCGCTCGCGCGGCACCTGCCGTAGTTGGTGTGACGGAAAGGCGCGCAGGTGGAGTCGGCTCCTTCAGCGGAGTGATCGTTCATCCGGAAGGGTGGATCTGGACCGCCGGGCATGCAGTGACTCCGGGGCGTAAGTACCAGATCCATCTGGCCGACGGAAGGACGCTGGATGGGATTGGCAAGGGAACCAACCGACTGCTCGATTGCGCGATGATCGAGGTGGTCCCCAAGTCTTCAGAGCCACTTCCCGTGTTGCCGATTGGAGACTCTTCGCAACTGGTCGCCGACCAGCCGTGCATCAGTCTCAGCCACCCTGGATCCTACGATCCATCACGCGGTGCGATTGCAAGGCTGGGACGTATCCTGCAACCGGTCTCCTCTCGATTTGGAATGATCGCATCGACCGCCTTGATGGAGCCAGGTGACTCTGGCGGCCCCCTGATCGATCTGGAAGGCCGCTTGATCGGCATTCACAGCCAGATTGGCCGTGAACTGAAAGACAATTACGACGTGCCAGTCGGCACCTTTGCAAAGTACTGGCAGGAACTAAGGGAGGAATCGGACTTTGAAGTCGACTCCATCCCCGGCTTGCCCGACCTGGGAATGAAGGTTCGGCGAGGACGAAGATCCGGACCCAGAATCGTCTCTGTCACTCCCGACGGCCCAGCGGCTCGCGTGGGCCTGGCCGAAGGGGATGTGATCGTCGAGGTTGCTGGGAAACGCTGGACGGGAGGCAACTTCCAGGAGCAAATGGTGCGGCGTTATTTGGAAGGGGAGCGGCGCGTCGCACTGGTTGCCACGCGCGGATCCGACCAACGGCTCGAGATCGATTTTCCACTGGAGGCCCCCGGTCCAGAAGAGGCAGACCCCAATGGTCCAGCCAAGGAGCCATTCCCGTTGGAACTGCTAAGCCCCCCGACGGACGACAACCCTCAGCAGTCCGATCTCAACTCCTGGTGCGGTTCTGAACCACGCTTGCAGCAACTCGAAGGCCAAGTCGCCACGGTAGAGGATCAGTGCGATGACGCCTGCCTGGTGCTCCGAAGCGAAGTCCACGGAGAATCGATCGAATCGATGGGGACGGTCCTTCGTGATTCGAAGGGCAGGGTCTGGCTGGTCACCAAAGCAAGTCGAATCGATCAGTCCCCCCAATGGCTTGATCCGAATGGCTCCTGGCAGCCCCTGGAGGTAGTCGCCAGGGATCTGTCGGACGACCTCGTGGTGCTTCGCCCGCAGTCGGGAGCTTTTTCCTCCGATGTGATGAACTCAGCGCTGTCTGCAGCGGTGGAAGCATCCCAGTGGTCCCAGGGACAACTGCTGATCGCTCCCCACCCCGACGGATCAGGACGCGTCGGCATTTCGGCTAGCCGTGGTGTGTTTTCAATTCCAGCCGACGAAGGACGAGGTTTTCTTGGGGTCGTACTGGGCCAGGGGGAACAGGGAGTCTTTCTTGAGGAAGTGTTGGAACAGAGCGCTGCCGAGAAGGGGGGAATGCAGCCAGGGGATGTGGTGGTGCGAGTCGATCAGTCGATGATTGAATCGGTTCCGCAGATGCAAGGGATCCTGCGCAGCAAAATCGCAGGCGACCCCGTGCGCATCGCCTACCGTCGTCCGATGCCTGCGGCCAGCGTGGAACAGCCAGAGGATGACTCAAAGGCCAACGAAGATCCCTCAGTTGACGATGCTTCCTCGCCATCGGCAATAGAAATGGTCGAGCAGGAAATCACGGTCCGTTTGGGAGAAGTGCAATCCGGGCCGCTGCACGTCGCCGAGCTGTTCGATGGAGGCAAAAGCGCCAGGCGAGGGAATTTTGCCGAGGTCCTCTGTAGCGATCTGTGCCTTCGCCCCGAGGAGTGTGGATCGCCCTGGATCGACCTGCACGGACGCTGCATTGCGGTCAGCATCGCTCGCTTCAGCCGCACCCGAAGCCACGCCATTCCCGCAGCTCGCGTCGAGGCTTTCCTTCAGTCACTTCCGGACTGATTCCACCCAGCGAGCGAAAACATCCACTGCTACCGAAAGGCGTCACTTGACGACCGTAGCCTCGTTCCAACGCGTCTAGAGGCATACCGTCCGGTGGCCTTCCGAAAATGCTGAGGGGATGCACTTTATGCAAAAGCCTCGCACAAGAATCCCAAATGGACAGCTAAAAAGCAGTCGGCTCAGAAGAAGACCACGGAACGATCTGAAAGAGCAGCGAGGGGGTCTTTCGACGGTGAATGGCTCTGGCCACTTCCGAACGAATGGCACCGTTGGCGGCCCTTAGAATCGCCAGCATCTCCTCCGCTTGTTCCAGCGCCAGGCTCGCGGGAACCGCCACTTGGATCAGCAGTTGTGCGGTGTGTGGTGCCGGAAGGACCGCTATCACTAAACAGTCCGGAAGCTGGTCGATCAGCGGCCGACTTCCCAACGCATGCTCCACGGCTCGCCGCACCTGCCGACAAAGCTGCATCGCCTTGCGATCCGACTTCTTGTGAATCGAAGCTGAGGACCGGTGGATCACTCGGGCAGATACCGGCAGTTGGGACGAAGCGGGCTGAATCAAGCCCTCGCTCCCCAACGATTCCTCTCCATCCTTGAGGTGCCCCTCTCGCGGCGCAGTGGAATCGGGCAGAATCGAATCGGGCAGCAGTGGCCGATCGATGGCATCCTCGTCTTTCAACTCCTCTCGCACCGCTTGCCAGCGCTGTGCCAAGGTGCCATCGTCGAACTGCCAAGTCGATCTCAGATCATTTTTCTTATCGCGTCTTTTGCTCATGCCCCCATAGACGCAAATGCCATCCGAAAGGTTCGCGCCGATGAGGCCAGAATCACTTCCCTTCCTTGCGATAGACTTTCCAACGATCGATCGTTTCCTGACGCACCTGGGGACTGGCGATCGGGAAGCCCATCGAATCTTCCTGAATGACCCATCGGCTGTCGGGCGCCAGCATGGGGTGGAAATCCCGCAGCGGTACTTTGGCGATCACCAGGCTGGCAGCGAGAGCGATGTCTCGGTACTCGCAGCGGCATTCCACTCGCTCGATCGGCACATTGCCACCCGGTGGCGATTGCGGATTCGGCTCGGCCCTCGGATCAAAAGGGGCCCGGAGAGCCACATATTCTTGATAGAGGGTGGTGTCATCCAACCACTTGTCCAGTAGTGCTAGGTCGTCGACCGTGCCGTACTTGGCAAGAATCATGCAGGCGATACGAAAATCGTAGGGGTCGTTGACCTTCTCCGAGAGAATGCGCCGTGCAGCAGCTTCCCCCGCCTGGATATTGCGGGTCAGCACCAGCATCATTCCGTTTCCCGCCGATTGGCGGCTGAGGCGATCGACCCAGGCAGCCAGGAGATTCTTCATCGGCTTGGTCCACTGTCGCTGGTCGATTTTGGCGGCAAGTGGTACCGTCTGCACACACCGCATCGTCAGCGATTCGATCTCCGGCCCCAGTGGCTGCTGGGTCACCGCACCGGCAAAGAGCATCGCCAGCCCATCCCCCAGTTCGACGTTCTCTCCGCTGAGCCACGTCTGCCGCATCCGCTCGGCCGCCACCTTCACTTCGCGCTCCAGAACCTCCTGCCCTTCCAGCGTCGCATCGGCCAATTTCGGCTGCTGTCGATAGATCTCGACGAGAATCTGCTTGGCCAGTCGGTTAGATCCCATCAGTCCCCGAAACGAGGGCCAAGCTTTCAGTCCATGATCCTGATCCGGGTCGGGGTCGCGAATGAAGGCATCCATCCGGTCTCCCAGCACTTGATCCTCGACGCGGCGCACCAATGCCTGAAGCCGCGCCCGCTGCTCGACATCCTGCGTCGCCTTCAAACGCTCCCGCATCAGCTCCAGCACCTGCTCCCCGGATGCCGCCAATCGATCGCTCGCCTCCTGTCGCTTCTGAAAGGAATCGGATGCCAGATCGTCGATCCAACCAGCCACATCGATAGACTGCTGGCCTTCCTCTGGTACCTGCCCCACCAGCCATCCCTGCGGCAGCAACAGAAACAGCAGGACGGCAGCCCACCTCCACTCCGATCGGCTCGGCAAACAGAATCCCCCGGCACGGCGATGGGACGGCCGGCGGCGCGGCGTATGCCTTTCCATCAATCATTGCCTCCCCATGTTTTGCGTGACGGTCCCCTTGCCGATCGATCTGCCCAGGTCCCATGGGTTTGAAACCACGAGATTCGAAGCTCGCCAAGATCGTATCGCCACTTGGGATTCGGTCGCCAAATGGCCAACCGATCCCACGGCAACTCATGCCTCCATCCCTGCATTGTATCGGTTCCCTCGGGAGTCGCGATCCAACCAACGTGGAGGTCGCGTGTTTCAGTCAAAAACGCTACGATAACGCAATCGCTAAAGGGTGTTTGCCAAGTTCGCAGCAAAAAGCCCCATCGGCACGGTAGCTCAAAGGATCAGCACTCCATGAAGATCACAATCGCTCCGGACCGTCACGGCATGGGAAAGGCGGCGGCAGACCAAGCGGCGGCAATTCTAAGAAAATGTCTTGCGGAAAATGGGTCTGCAAGGTTGGTCGTGGCGACCGGATCGAGTCAGTTTGAGGTGCTCAAGGCGCTGACCAGCGATCCACAGCTCGACTGGACTCGTATCGATGGCTTCCATCTGGATGAGTATATCGGACTGCCCTCCAGCCACCCCGCATCGTTCTGTGGATACCTAAAACAGCGACTGGTCGATCGGGTTCCCATCCGATCCTTCTTCTATCTGGACGGAACGCGAGATCCCGAGACAGTCTGCCGGGAGGCATCCGAGCGGATTGCGGAGCGGCCGATCGATGTGGCGCTGATCGGCATCGGCGAAAACGGGCACCTCGCCTTCAACGATCCACCTGCCGACTTTCAGACACGCGCTGCATACCATCGCGTGGAGCTGGACGAGGCATGTAGGCGGCAGCAAGTCGGCGAAGGTTGGTTCGATTCCTTGGAACAGGTCCCGACGCATGCGATCAGCATGACCATCCACCAGATCCTCCAAAGCAAAGAACTGATCTGCTCGGTCCCCGACCGACGCAAGGCGGAAGCGGTCCACAACGCTTTAGAAGGTCCCATCAGCACCAATTGCCCCGCCTCCATCCTCCAGCAACACCCCAGCGTCCATCTTTATCTGGATCGCGGCAGCAGTGAACTTCTGGATGCTCGCCTGCGCGTCTCGGCGACCCAATTGCTAGGCGAATAGAGATCCTGGTTGCGATGGTTCGAAATCCTTTCTCCCGCCATCGCAACGGTGGCCCCTGGGATAGGCAATCGTCATGAAGCTTCCCTACATCGATCTGCAACTCAATGGTGCCTTTGGTATCGACCTGAACAATCCGTCCCTGGAGGTTGATCAGGTGGTCGCGCTTTGCGGCAAGCTTCATGCGATCGGGGTGGAACGATTCCTGCCAACGCTGATCACTGCTCCCGTGGAGCGGCTAGAGCGATTGATGGAGCAGATGGTCAAGGCCAAAAGCCAAGACTCACTGGCCGCCAAGATGATCGCCGGAATCCATCTAGAGGGACCCTTTCTGTCGGCCGAACCAGGATATATCGGTGCCCACCCACCGGATGCGGCCTGCGATGCCAACCGGGCGATCGCCGAGCGGTTGCTGGAAGCAGGCCAAGGATCGCTCCAACTGATGACTCTTGCCCCCGAACGAGACCCCGGAGGCGAGGTGACTAGGTATCTGTCGGATCGCGGCGTGATCGTTTTCGCGGGACACACCAACGCAAGTTTTGTTCAGCTGCAGCAAGCAATCGATCAAGGCTTGCGAGGTTTCACCCATCTGGGCAACGCCACGCCACCCCAGATGCCCCGCCATGACAACATCCTATGGCGCGTTCTGGGGTTGCGAGACCAACTCGTCATCACCCTGATCGCCGACGGCCACCACCTGCCCCCGTTTCTGCTGAAAACCCTTCTGGAACTAATCCCCACCCAGCGAGCGATCCTGGTCAGCGACGCGGTCGCCGCTGCGGGGCTTGGCCCAGGCACCTACCAGCTGGCCGGGCAAACCGTCCTGGTGGGCCAAGACGGGGCAGCTCGCAGCCCAAATGGGCTTCATTTCGTCGGGTCTGCAGCCACCCTTCCCGTTATGCATAAGGTGCTGCTGGAACACCGGATCGGCTCCCCCGAACAGCACCAGCTATGGCTGTCAGACAACGCCCGACAACTGCTCGACGCATGACGCTTTCCCCCTTCGCGCCGAAGAAAACGACGCGAATGCCCCCGGCATCATCCAACTCCCCCAAGACTCAATATCATTCTAATCATCTTTAGAATATCGAATCAGGCAGCTAGCAGGGAAGCCGGGCAGAAGCACGCGCGATGCTGGTTTCGGCGAAGCGACGCGGCGATTGCCGTCGACCGCCTGTCTTTCGCATTTCTCTGGAACCAGAGCGACCTAGAAAAGAGAATGCCGTCACCAAGGCGCTGCTTTGCATGCATTACTGCCATTGGTCCGTCATCGGCGGTCTGCTAGGCTATCGCCCGCAAGGAAGCATGTTGCGAAAGATCGACCAAGGCGACCTGGAAGGTGGCATTCCCAGGGTGGCGGTTAGGGAGGGTGGCATGGAGCTGGAACCAGAATCGTCGTCGGATGAGCGATCGACAGGGAAGAGCCCGAGGATCCTGGGGAAGCTGATCGACCTGCTCTTTTATTTGCTATTCCGTCTGGCAGTCAGCATGATCCAAATGCTGCCGACCGATCGCGCTGGCAGGCTGGCGGGGCTTTTCGCGTCGTTCGCAACCCATGTGGTTCCCTTCCGCAGAGAGTTGATCGAGACCAACCTGAGGGCAGTCTATCCCAATTGGTCCCCCCAGCAGATCACCCTGATGCGTTGGCGCATGTGGGAGCATTTGGCGCTGTTCGTCTGCGAGACGGCTTTGGCGGGGCGCAAGATCCATCGCACCAATTGGCGCGACCATTTTTCGACCAATGATCGCCTGGAACTCTTTCGCTTCATGCTCGATGAACGACCGAAAATCATCGTCTCCGGGCATTTTGGAAACTTCGAACTGGCCGGGTTCTTCTCCGGACTCCTCGGGCTCCCCAGCTCCAACATCGCCCGGCCACTGGATAACCCCCATATCAATGCCTTCGTCGCACAGTTCCGCGCCCAGGGGGGGCAATTTCTCATTCCCAAAAATGGCAGCAGTTTTCTGATCGAACGGCATCTGCGAGCCGGAGGCACGCTGGGTCTTCTAGCCGATCAGGACGCTGGCAGCAAAGGATGCTGGGTCGACTTCCTTGGGCGGCCAGCCAGTTGCCACAAAGCGCTCGCTCTTTTCACCCTGTCCACCGGGGCTCCCATGATGGTCTTTAGCAACATCCGGCTGCGACCACTTCATTTTCGCATGCGGCTAGAAGGGATTGCCGATCCACTGGTGGGAGGAACCTGCTGCGAAGGGGTGAGGCAGCTGACTGGCTGGTACAATGATCGACTAGCCGAAGCCATTCTGCGGACCCCGGAGCAATACTGGTGGCTCCATCGCCGCTGGCGTGAACCGCCGCCGCGGGCCTCGCGCACTTGGAACCGTGCTGCGTGAAACCTGCTTCCCCCAACGCCTGAATCCACCCATGCACTTTCTGGAACGCCATGGTCTAACTGCCATCGAACAACTGGCATGGGAAGAGTCGCTCCTGGAGGCGGCCGAAGAACAGGAGAAGGATCCCGGCGATCTACTTCGGATCTGGGAAGTCCCAGAACACTGTATCATCCTTGGCCGGTCGTCCCGCTGGGATCTGGAGGTCCAGCAGAAAGCGGTAGATGCCGATCAGGTTCCAGTGCTGCGGCGCAGTAGCGGTGGTCTTTCGATTGTCGCCGGCCCAGGCTGCCTGATGTATTCGCTCTTCCTATCGCTCGACCGCTCCCCACACCTACGCTCCATCGCCGAAGCCCACCACCACGTCGGATCGCGCATGATCGCCGCCTTCCAACTTCTGGGACTTCCCGTCACGCTTCAAGGCAGCAGCGATCTGACCTGGAACGACCGGAAATTCTCTGGGAACTCCCTAAGCGTTCGGCGGCGCTACCTGCTGTATCATGGAACCATCCTGTACCGATTCGACCTCAACCGAATCGGTCGATACCTGCTTCCGCCACCAAGGCAACCCGACTACCGACAACAGCGATCGCACGACCAGTTCGTCACCAATCTGCCCGTATCCAGGGATGCCCTGGTGAATCGCATCCGCGAAGTCTGGAAGGCCGATACACCCGGGCACCCGCCCCCTGCCGATCGCGTGGAGCACTGGATCAAGCAACGTTACGGCAATCCTTCCTGGCATCGAGGGTCTTCCTGACGATGAATTCGAAAAGCTCTGGAATCCTTTCGATCGGGACATGCTTCCTGATCGCCCTGTTCGTTTTCCTTCAATCTTCCGTGATGGTGGCGCAAATGCCTGCAGCGATCCGATACGAACTGACTTTTCAAGATGTCGACCGCCATGCCATCGACGTCACAGCGACCTTTCCAACCGAAGGCCGTCGGGAGCTGACGTTGGAAATGCCTACCTGGACCCCAGGCAGCTACCTGATCCGTGAATACGCTAGGCACATCGAGCAGTTGACGGCCAGCAATGCGGCAGACGGATCAGCGCTACCGATCGAAAAGCAAACGAAGAATCGCTGGACGATTGCGTGCGATCGCGCTTCGGCCATCCAGGTCAAGTATCGACTCTACGCCAGGGAGATGGGGGTCCGCACCAATTGGGTCGAACGCGACTATGGTTTCCTCACCGGCGCTGCCACCTTTTTGACCGTTCCCGAAATGGCCAGCCAACCCCATCAGCTCCGCATCGTCCCTCCGAATACCTGGCGCGATATCGCCACCGCGATGCCTCATCCGGAAAACGATCCCTGGACTCGCACGGCCCGAGATTTTGACCACTTGGTCGACAGCCCAATCCTCTTGGGTACGCTCGACCACCAGACCTTCCAGGCCGGTGGCAAAACCCATCATTTGGTCACCGCCATGGGGGATGGTCATTGGGACCACCGACGAGCTGCCAGGGATGTCCAAAAGATCGTCGAGGTCGAACAGGCATGGTGGGGTGATATCCCTTATGAGGAATACTGGTTTCTTAATATCGCCAGTGAATCGGGAGGGGGGCTGGAACACGACGACAGCTGCGTGCTGATGGCCAGCCGCTGGACGATGAAGAAACGCGCCTCGTACGTCGATTGGTTGAGCCTAGTGGCGCACGAGTTCTTCCACACCTGGAATGTCAGAAGGCTCCGCCCTCAGGCGCTCCAGCAATACGATTACTCCCAGGAGCAGTACATCGACGAGCTCTGGGTGGCTGAAGGGATCACCAGCTACGTCGATGACTGGTTTGTTCGCAAGGCGGGGCTTTGCACCGAACAGGAGTACTACGAACGGCTTGGAAAATCGCTGCAGGGATTCGAGCAGTCTCCTGGACGCAAGGTCCAGTCGCTTGTCGATTCTTCGCGCGATACCTGGATCAAGTTCTATCGGCCGGATGAACAGGCAGGCAACGCGAGAATCAGCTACTACGTCAAAGGCTCCCTAGTCGGACTGCTCCTAGATCACCACCTGCGCCAAGCGACTCAGGAACAGAAGTCGCTTCGCGATGTCATGCAGCTTTTGTGGCAGCGCCATCGCCAGACGGGATACACGCAGAAGCAATTCGAGTCGATCTGTAGCGAACTGGCTGGTGAAGATCTCACCCGCTTCTTTGACGAAACAATCCGAAGCACTGCCGATCTGAACTACCAGCCCTGGCTGGAGCGAGTCGGGTTGCAGTTCGCTCCTACAGAAGACAACGCCACACCTAGCCCCTCCGAAGACCAAGCCAAAAAGGAAGAGAACGGCGAGAAAGAAGGAGGAGACGAGAAGAAGAAGGAGCCTTCCTCAGACGAACTACCCAAGCCGACTCCCTCCTGGACCGGTCTGGATCTCGCATCCTCCGACGGCAAAGTTGTCGTCAAGAAAGTGGTCCGCAGCTCCCCGGGCGACATTGCCGGGATCAACGTCGATGACGAACTGATCGCCCTGGACGGCTATCGACTGTCGCTCGATTCCATCGGCGATCGCACCCAGACCACCACCCCAGGTCAGACCGCGCAAGTACTGATCGCTCGACGTGGAAAACTGCTGGAAAGGACGATGGAACTGGGCGTTCCTGCTCCCAAGGGATACAAACTCAAAGCGATCGCTGAACCGACCGACGAACAGAAGATTCAACTCAAGTCTTGGCTGGATCCGACTCCCTGAAAGCGATCCCACCGCAACCGATGGCAGCAACCGCCAACGGCATCCTCCGATCGTTGCGACGGGAATATGCTCGATCTATACTGGCGATCAATCCGGCCGACTGCGAAGTGGCCGGTCCACTCCAAGCCAACTGCTCGGATCTTTGACCCAAGGGGTGATCGAAAACGGATCATGCGGATTCTCCTGATCGGTGAAACCTCCGATGATTCGTTCGCTGGACATATCAGCGAAACCCTGGTCGCCATGGGTCACACCGCCGAGACGTTCACTCCCTGGCGATTTGGAGAATCTTTCGACGTCGTCCCCGGCGTCCGAAAGTATCGACGGTTTGCGATACAGTCGGCCAGCCACTTCACGCGTGGCAGAAAATGGATCCTTCGAAAGCTGTGGCGACAGATCGAACGGATGAAGCCGGAACTGGTCCTCTGCTGCTACGACTACTTACTCCCCAGCGAAGTGGATCAGGTCCGCGCCAGCAGCGGTGCACCGATTGTGATGTGGTACCCGGACAGCCTCGCAAACTTCGGTCGCGCCTGCTTCATGGCGTCCCGATACGATGCCTTGTTCTTCAAGGATCCTTTTGTGATCCGAGCCTTGAAGGGGGCGCTGTCCAGTCCTGTTCATTATCTTCCCGAATGCTTCAACCCCCGACGACTCGATCCACCCGCCCACGAGGATGTACCTCCGCAATGGCGATCGGAGATCGCTACCGTTGGCAATCTGCATCCCTGGCGAATGGCTTTGCTGAAGAAACTGGAACCGCATTCGGTACGGATCTGGGGGCCTCCGCCGTCGCGCTGGCTCCCACAGTCGCTCTATGACACGAAGTACCAGGGCCGTCCGGTGCTCAATCATGAAAAATGCCTCGCCTTTCGCGGGGCGAAAATCGTGCTCAACAATCTCCATTACTCCGAGATCGAAGGGCTCAACTGCCGATGCTTCGAAGCCGCAGGATCCGGCGCCTTCCAATTGCTCGATTGGCGTCCCACTTTGCCCCAACTGTTCCGAGAGGGGAGGGAGGTGGTTTCCTTTCGTTCTCCCGATGAGATGGTCGAAAAGGTCCGATACTGGCTTCCCAGAGAGGACGAACGTCGCGAGATCGGAGACGCCGCGCGGCAGCGCGCCTTGGCAGATCATACGTTTGAACATCGCCTGAGCCGATTGCTGAAAATTCTCCAGGGAAGTGAATCCGGCGATGACGTTCCATGATGCCCCCACGGCCGATCGATTCATCAGCCACTCGCTCCGCAGACGCTTGGCGGTGGTGGTCAGCCATCCCATCCAGTACTTCGCTCACCTCTACCGCGACTTGGCCGCCCATCCCCAAATCGATCTGAAAGTCTTCTTCGGCTCCACCATCGGCGCGACGGCCTACCATGATCCGGGACTCGGCGTGGAACTCGCTTGGCAGTGCGACTTGCTGGGAGGCTATGCCCACGAATTCCTCCCGGGAGCCGACCAGGTCCGGCAGCTCGATCGCCAAAGTCTTGCCAAAGTCCCCGTAGCCCCCGCGCTCGACTCCTGGAACCCCGACGCCCTGCTGGTGCACGGGTACGCCACACCGCTGGTGCGCAGCGCTTGGCAGTGGGCGATACGGCATCGCAAGCCAGTGCTTCTGTTCGGTGATGGCAATGGGAGGATCGAGCGATCGCAGGCGTGGTACCGACGCTGGGCCAAGCGGTTGATGCTAACGCACTACCTATCGACGATCCATCGCGTTCTGACGCTGGGCGAAGCGAATGAACTTTATTGGCGTCTACTGGGAGTCCCCGACTCCAAGATGCAATGGGCCCCCTTCTACAACCCGGCTCCCGAGACGATCCTGCCACAAGGCGCTGTGCGCACGGAGACACGGCATCGGGTCCGTCAGGAACTAGGCGTCGCCGAGCACCAGATTGTGGTCCTCTCGGCCGGCAAGTTTCTCCCCCGAAAACGGACCATCGACCTGGTGCAGGCAGTCGAACGATGCCGAGATGTGTTAGGCGTCTACGTCGGCGATGGCCAGTGCCGTAGTGCGTGTGAAGCGGAGGCGAGGTCGGATCGCCATCGATTTGTTGGCTTCGCGAACCTGCCCCGCTTGGCCGAACTGTTCTCGGCGGCAGATATCTTCTGCCACCCGGCACAAGCCGAACCCTATGGGCTGGTGGTTGCCGAGGCGGCAGCAGCCGGCCTGCCGATCCTAGCCACCGAATCAACCGGTGCCATCGGAGCCAGATCCCACGGGCGGATCGGTGAAAATGCAATCGTCTTCCCGGAAGGCGATGTCGAAGCCCTGGTGCGATCGATCCAGCAACTGGCCAGCGATTCAGCCAAGCGGCAATCGATGGCCCAGCGATCCCTCGCCATCGCCTCTCAGATGAAGCAGTCCGCCATCGATGGAGTCATCGCTGCACTTCCGTCGATCGAATCCTGATAGGAGCACCGATCCGATTTTTTGCAGCGCACCCTTTGTCACGGATGGGGATTGCAGCGAATTCCGGTGGCAAACAAAACTACCCACTGCTTCAATGAAGACGATGGATGCGATACGTTTCGTCCATTGCCGACCATTGCTACTTCGCCTGTTCACGTTTGATTGAACGGCAGTGTTCGACTTCCGTGCTTCTTCTTTCTGCAGCAAGCAATTTGTTCGGGGGAGGCCAAAGTGTCCGATCAAGGCCGGAATTACTACGAGCGCAATCCAAAGCGGGCCCCAGGCCCTTTCTCCGCTCAAGAGGTGCGTCGACTACTTGAGTCTGGCCAATTACAGATCACGGATCTTCTCTGGCCAGCCGATAGCGACCAGCCAGTGGAAGTAGGAAAGATTCTGGAAGGAATCGGCGATGAAGCTCGCAAAACTATCACCCCACCCGATGTGTTCATCAGCCACAGCAGTCGCGACAAGGAGCTAGCTAAGGAACTCGTGGCGGCACTCGAACGCCAAGGCATCTACTGCTGGATTGACCACCGCAATTTGACACCGGGAATTCGCTGGGACGGCCAGCTGAAATCGGCAATCGATTCGTGCCGCTCCATGCTGCTGCTGGAATCGGAGCACTCGAATCTGTCGCCTGAAGTCCATGCGGAACTAGGAATTGCCCGGCAACGACGCATCCCGATCATCCCCGTAAAGCTAGGCAAGTTCCAGCGAAGCGACCAATTGGAGTACCTTCTTCAAGGATTCCAGTGGATCGACGCCAGTGCCCCCCCGGTGCAGCGCCACTTCGATCGCATCGCCGAAGGTCTGATGGCAACTCTCAATCGAACCCCGGTAGCTTCCCCCGATGAGCGAAAAGAGGACATCTCCTACGTCGGCCCCTACCGACTGCTCGATCGGATCGGAGTCGGTGGCATGGGGGAGGTCTTCCGAGCCGAACAGCGGCAACCAATCCGCCGAATTGTCGCGATCAAGAGAATCAAGCCAGGGATGGACAGTAAGGAAGTCCTAGCAAGATTCGAGTCGGAGCGGCAGGCGCTGGCACGAATGGACCACCCCAATATCGCGAGGGTCTTCGATGCCGGAAAGGACGACCTGGGCAGACCGTACTTCGTGATGGAATACGTTCCAGGTAAACCCATTACCCAATTCGCCGATGAAAACAAGCTGAGCATCGAACAGCGACTGCGTCTGTTCCAGGATGTCTGCCTCGCCATCTCGCATGCACACACCAAGGCGGTGATCCACCGCGATATCAAAAGCTCCAATGTTCTGGCCACCATCTCTGACGACCGACTTCAGGTGAAGGTGATCGATTTCGGGATCGCCAAGGCGCTCACCGCCGATCGCCTGACCGACCATAGCAGCGCGACCCAGGCAGGATTTGCGATCGGAACGTTGGAATCGATGAGCCCTGAGCAGGCAGCAGGATCTCTGGACATCGACACCCGTACCGACGTCTATTCTCTGGGCGTCCTCCTCTATGAATTGCTCTGCGGCCAAAAGCCCTTCGACTCTGTGGAACTGGAGCAGGCTACGGAAGACGAGGCGAGAAGAATCATTCGTGAAGTCGATCCGCCTCGCCCCAGCACCAAGATCACCAGGACCGATGCCACCGGTGCGAAGATCGCCAACGAGCGATCGACACGCCCAGAATCTCTGGCAAAGACGCTGCGCACCGAACTGGAATGGATCCCGATGAAGGCGATGCGGAAAGAACGGACGCGACGATACCAGTCGGTCGCTGAACTGGCTTTGGATGTCCAGAACTACCTCGACAATAAGCCTCTGATCGCAGGTCCAGAGAGTCTGCTTTACCGCGCCAGCAAAGGTTTCCGAAGGAATCGCACCTTGGTTGCTGCCGCCCTCGGCGTTTTGCTCCTGGCGACTCTTGGTACCTTCGGGTACGTCTCTGGAATACGCAGGGAACAAATCAAAACATTGGCAGCGCTTGAGCAAGTGACGCGCGAGAAAGAAAAGACCGATCAGGCGCTTTTCGAGGCCGATACGCAGCGACGTCTGGCTCAGGAAAGCAGCCAACTGGCCTCCAAACGGCTCGATGAAAAAAGAATGGCTCTCGACCAGATGCTGGCGGCCTTCAGCGATTCCAGTCTGAAGCAATACCCGGGGTCACAGCCGGTACGAAAGCTTTTTCTGGAACGAGGCCTGGAGCAGTACAGGACTCTCCTGACCGACCAAGCGCCCCAGGGCGAAGCCAGTCTCAAGGTGATCGAGTCGTTGAGGGAACTTGGGCAAGTCGAGAAGGAGATGGGATCGGTCTCGCAGAGTCTCGATCGACTGAAGCAGGCAGTCGATGCCTGTCGTGATGCGGTCGCCCAGGCGCCCGATGCCATCGAGCCCCAAGTGGCCCTCGGAAAGTCACTACTTGCTATGGCACAGATGCGATTCGAACAGAACCGCTGGGAGGATGCCAAGCCATACGTCGACGAATGCATCGCGGTTTTCGATCGCCTGCACTCTGCCGATCCCGATAACATCACCTTCGCCATCTACCTCGCCGCCGGTCGCATCCGACAGGCCTCCCTACTGCCCAACGATCAAGCGATCAGTCTGCTCCCCGGCGCAATCGAACTGCTCCGTAGAGCCCATGAGCAACAGCCTGACGATCCAGAGGTTCTGACACACCTTTCCCGGGGCGTCAACAACTTGGCGACCACTGTGAGCGATTTGGAGGAACGAAGAAAGCAATATGGCGAGGCATTTCAACTGGCGGCGAAAGCCCTGGAGATAGCTCCTTCAGATGATATGGCCCATGCTCTGTCGACCAACGCGATCGTCAATCAAATACGAACCCTAGAAGAACTGGGGCGTGCCCGAGAGGCCCTGCTCCTTTTGCAAACCAATATCACGGCCAAACGCCGATTCCGTGACGACAACCCTTCGTTGCTCGAAGGCCATCGATCGTTGGGGCTTTTACTCCTTCGCGAGGCGAAGCTCCTGCAATCACTTGGGAGAATCCAAGATGCGGTCGATTCGCAGAATCAAGCGATTGAAGTCTTTCTAGCGATTGAGCAACGCTTTCCATCCGTACCCGATGGGATCTTGCGGGTCGTCAGGTCCCAAATGCAACTGGAGGATATCCAAGGACCGAGTGGAGCAAGATGGAACGACTCCAAATCCTTTCCTGATTGGTCGAGGAGATTGATCGAGGGGATCAGAAAATTCCCCAATCGCGATGAATATTTGTCCGAATTCCTCACCCTGCAACTCCGATTGCTCGCCGATCTTCCGAATCAATGGAGCCCCAGCAGACGTCTGAACGATCTGGCAGCCAACCTGGAACAGATGGAAACCGCATTTGGCGAAAACCTGATTTCCGATCCAGACACAGCCAGCCAGTACTGCATGTTTCTCAGAAAACTTCTCCTTGCGTCACGCGACGCCAAGCTGAGCACCCCATCTTTGAGCAGTCTGCAGCGCTGCCTGAAACGATGCGAGTCCTCAGAGTCGACCAGCGGGGCAGTCAAGATTGCCGCTCATAGCCTCCGCGTCGCCGTAGCGAATGACCTGCAGCAAAACAAACGCTACAAAGAAGCAGCCGAACTGCGGCAGCAACTGATCGTCAACGCCAGCCAGCTTTCCTTCACCGATACCGGTACCACGTTTTCCGAGGACTACTTCGGATGGGCGCAGCATGCACCTCTCGTCGAATGCTATAGAAAACTCAATGCTCCCAAGCTGGAATTCGAAAGCCTCCGAAATTACTTTCGCGAGACATCCAAATACATAACTGCTTCCGGGACAGACGTCGAAGCGATCGACCAACTTGCCTATTCAGCCAGTGCGATGGATGACCTCCGCATGAGGTTCAGCGCTGAAGAACCCTCGCGAAATCTCGCATCCTTCGAACTTTTCGATCGCTTCGACGGGGAGAAAAAGTTTATCCGAGTGGAGGTTTCGGACAGTTGGGAACGAATCGAACTGCAACGCAGTTTCCTCATCGACTCTGGTCGACTGGACATTTCCGAAGCACCCTCCTTCCAGATTCTAAGAGATCTGCAAGAAGACCTTCGCGACGTACCCGGCGGTCTGCGTTTGGCTTGCCAGCTGATTGCAACCCAGTCCGGTACCGTAAAAGCCGGCCAGGATCAACTTCAGGCCGCTCGACTTGCCTGGGAAAAAGATCGGACCGACCCCACCAAAGCAATCGCTTTTGCCAAATTGCTGCTCCGTAGAATCGCCTCCACGGAGAATTCCGGTAGCGCGGCCGAGGCGGCTCGAAAGCTCTTCCAAGAACTCGATGAAGCGATTCAATCGATCCGATCGATGCCGACTGACGATTCATCAGGAAGCGATCGTTTCGACGATTTATTGGCGGAATCGATCTACCATCGGACGCGACTGGCGGAAAAAACGTCGCCCCGCGAGACACGGCGCATACAACTGCTGGAAGCCCTTCAGCGGCTCGACAAGGATTCACCACCGACGCTCCGCCGACGCATTCTTTATGCTCTCGGGTCGACCAGCCAACGCCTGCGTGAGTCGGTTTCTTTCTTCGGCCAAGCATTGGAGGCTGGTGAGAAAGGTGCCGTCGAGCCAATTTGTTTGCGCATCACGCCATGGAATCGAGACCTTCTTTCGATCCTGCCTGAGGAAGTCCGTCGATCGATCGACTCCATCGCGATTCATGATCCGGTAGCCTTCAAAAATCAGCTCAGGGATCAACTGAACACCTTTGCGGATGAACGGACGAAATTGCTTCGCTCTGAAGTGGAAGACGTCGAATCTTCGCCAGCGGCCCCCTCGTCCGACGAATCGTCGGTCGCCGCAGACGAGGGCAACTCAGACTCCGCATCCAAACAGGTAGCAGAAGCGGTCAAAAAAAGATGGGAACCCCAGTATTCCCGCACCATCGTCCTTCTATACGGGGTGATGGAAAGCAACGAGCCATTTTGGGTCTTTGCGGCGATCCGCCCCAGCCGCTACCAGGAGTTCATACAGGCCCATAGGGAAGGCAAGGTCGACTTGGAGGCGTTTGCCCCCTGGGGTGAACTGATTATTTCAGGCGAAGGGAAGACGCCACCGAAAAATGTTCTCGATCAGGTAGCAACGATGTACCAGATGGATCCCGAGCAGTTCAGTAAGCAGTTTGAAGAAAAGGAAGAAGGGGAAACAGCGAGCAAGGCTACCAAGCCCTCCGATGCATCCCAGGATCAGGCAGTCGCGTCGTCGGAACAGGAAACCCCGGAAGACCGTATGGCGAAAAGCCCCTGGGAGGAATTCCTGCAGATTCCCGACGAAAAGTTAGAGTGGCTTCTGACGCGCCGGCAAAAACACTTTTCGCAGCCCGGTTTGGAAAACGACCTAGTTCGCACAGCGGAATATCTCAATCGATTTGAGAAACCGATCGAAGCCGCCAAGGCTCTTATGACCGTCGTCAATCGGCTTTCAACGAACCACTCGACTGGATCCCGCAGCTCCAACCCAGCAACCGACGCCGGGTTGGAGCCGGATAAGCTACGTCAGCGTGCCCTGGATTACCTTCGGGACGCCGTTGAGGATCCGGAATTTTACAAGTATTCCGATCTGGCATCCGAAGAAGCTTTTCTGACGCTGCATGACGATCCGGAATTTCGACGGCTGTTTCTGGTGAATTGAAATCGGCAGTCTTCCGATCGATCGTCTGCGATCAACGATTTTCTTGACGAAACCAGATCCTCTGTCCCTGCCCCAACTCAACCGACTGGGGATTGTCGACAGGGGGCATTCGCGGATTGTTGAGTCTGGTATCAGCTTTTGCTCCCCCAGCGTCTAAGATCTCCTGGCCAGACTCTTCGATCGACCATCCGGACTCGACCATTCGCTGGTAAAGAGTCGGCCAAAAGAACGCCGGGACATCCAGCAACCAACTGCCTTCCCCCGACTGAACATTCCACTCGGGATCGGTCGGCAAACGCACCGCCTGCCAATCCTCCGGCATGAGACGGCCAGCAGAAAAGAAACTATCGATCGGTTTCTCCGCCCCTTCGCCATCGTCTCGTGAAAGAGCACGTCTCGGAGACGGACTTCCATTATCCTTGGTCTCTCGATAAAGCGACTCGGCTTCGCCCCCTTCCAACTCCTTCGATTTCCCGGCGGCTGCTGGTGCAGGTGCCGGTATCGATTCTCGTTGCTGCTTCTCCGCCAATCCGCGAGATTCACCACGCCCGGAAGCTCGCCCCATCCCCGCACCTTCACTGCCCGCCCCTGGTACGACTTCCCTAGGCGCTCCCGGCGCGGCACCGGCTCTCAGTCCACCGCTTGCCATGCCCCCCAGACCACCCGCCGAACCAAGTCCCCTACCACCTCCCGGCCCAGATGGCTCACCCAGGCCACCTGACGCCCCCTGACCGCGACCGAAACGGGCACGATCCTCTTGTTCGATCGCAAAACCGAGCGGCTCTTGCTTTTTCAAGCTTCCCGACATTTCCGCGCGCGGCGCTTCGGGCTCGACTCCACGTGGATCAGATCGATCCAACGCAAAGCGATCCGCCGGCCGATCCTGGTCTTGGACCTGTTCGACTTGACTCCCACCACTCCCCTCTCCTCCTTGCCGGTCGGCCTCGATGTTCTCTCCCAGCCGATCGGCTGCGACTCCCGCCATTCCGCTCAAATCTTCCTTGAGGATCCTCGGCGTGTCGAATGGCTTACCGGCCAGTCCATCAGCTCTGTTGGCAGACTCTAACTCACCAGGAAACTCCGCACCGTCCCGAAGCGCTGAAGACGATTGACTAGCGGGAGACTGCAGCGTCACTTCGTGGCGTGATCGAAGGAACCAGGGACCGATCAGAATCCCCACCAGCGACGCCGCCAGCAAGGCCGCTGCGAATCGCCAAGCGGAACGCGAACCATTCGCATCCGTCGGCCGCTGCGGCCTGACCGCTGGATCGACAGGCGCGATCCTCTCTGCAATACGCCGCGACAGGTCGATCATCGGGATCGCATCATTGCAACGCAGCATCTGCTCCCGCTGCTCTACCAGCCGCCTTAGCAGGTCCCTAGCTGCTGGATCGCTGGTCAATCTCTGACGGACGAGTTGCTGCTGCGGCTCCGATAGTTCCCCATCCAGATAGCCGCTCAGCAAGTCCTCATCCCATCGCAAGTCACCTGGCTCACTCATCCATGGGCTCCTTCAGGACGCGGTCCATCCAGAATCATTTTCAGCTCCAATCGCGCCCGGTGCAATCGACTGCGGACCGTCCCCAGGGGAATCTCCAGGGTCTGTGCGATGCTCTGGTAGTCGAGATCCTGCAGATCCCGAAGCACGATCAAGTCGCGATACTCCACCGGCAACTGCTGAATCGCCTCATGCAGCCTAGCCGCATCGAGAGTCCGCTCCAACTGCTCGCCGGGGGAACCGATCCGACCATCGACCAGCGCTTCCGCTGGCGTCGGGTCGCTCGCCGGGGCCAGGGAACGGCGTCTGGCTGCCTTGCGGCGATGACTGATCGCTTGATGGTAGGCGATCCTGAGCAGCCACGTGCGCAGGGACGATCGCTGTTGAAACCCTTTCAGATTGCGGTAGGCCAGCAGAAAGGTATCCTGCGTCAGATCTTCAGCATCGCCACGATGTCCTACCCACCCAACCAAGGCGCGGTAGACCGAAGTCTGATACTGCATGACGATCTCCTCAAAGGCGCGACCATCCCCGCGAATCGCCCGTTCGATCCGGGCAGATTCCTCTGGGGAGGAAAACTCCGTGAGGCTGGACGTCGCGTCGGGCTTCAAGGTTCCCGATTCCTTTGAGGTTGCTGGTGGAGGAGAAGAAGCCCAGGACTACCTCCGCTGAGCCTGCCTCAATTGTGCCCTAGCTACCGGCGATCGCCAACACCCCGAAAAACTGCGATCCTTGGCCAATGCGGTTGCCACCGTCGGCAGATGGTGGATCTTCTAGGTAGGATGATTTGGATGACTCTCCACCGCTTGGCAGCGGTGGCTACGAAGAGGAGGAGGACTCCAGAAGCAATCTTCCCCAACGCTTGCGGTTGCCACCATCGCCAGATGGTGGATCTTCTCGATATAGGACTTGCATAACTCTCCACCGCTTGGCAGCGGTGGCTACGAAGAGGAAGAGGACTGCAGAAGCAATCTTTCCCAACGCTTGCGGTTGCCACCGTCGCCAGATGGTGGGTCTTACAGATAAGATGATTCCCATAATTCTCCACCGCTTGGCAGCGGTGGCACTTGTGGTGCAAGCATCAGGCAACGGCGGACAGCCTGGGACGGGCATCCATTCCCGAGGGAGCAGCCATGAAGCAATACGAACCGATTTTTTCGATCGGCTGCATGAACCCGCCTCAGGACCGGCTCCGTTCGAAGTTCGGAGGATTGCCGTGGGGCCTCTCGCGAAACCACTGGCCCAAAGGGATGTCGCTGCTGGCGCAATTGGTGCATGAACCACCGAGGATCGATCTAGGGGGCGATTATGTGCTGCACCTGTGGCACTGGTCGGATCCAGAGCAGTACGAAGACCCGCCGGATTATCGTGTCGATGCTCGTCACGCTCTCCTGCTTCCGCGCAGCCAGCTGGGCCGCGGTCTGATTCCGCCTCCTCAGGGAACTCGACTGTTTGGGGAGGTCTGGATCGAGGGATGGCGGGAGTTTGATGACAACATGCCTGACGATTGGCTACCGCTCTTTTATTCTTCCAAAGGTTTCCGTGAAGCCTCCTCTCGTGAAGGAGGCTGCATCGAATACGGCCAAGGTCTGCGGACCAAGTTTGGCGGTCAGCCATGCTGGTCGGTCGCCGGACCAGATGCGATCGATCGATTGCCTGGGAGGATCCCGTTTCTCTTCCAGACCGACGGCTGGATTCGGCTACCAGGCCCTATGCCCGACTACCAGAAGATCGGTGCGACGCGCATCGAGTGGGACAATCAGAAACAGCAGATCCTGAAGCCAGATCGCCCGAATCCGGCAGCACCCTGGGCTTTGATGGAAGGGATACACAAGGAAACTATCGCGATCATCGCCGACTTCGCATCCGACGGATCCGCCTACGTCTTCCTCGATCGCTCCACCACCCCGCCGACGCCGCGCTGGACGTGGTCGCGATAGAGTCCAAAACTCTAAGCCAAAGCAACCAATCGCTTGCTGCGGAGTGAAGATGGAGCCACCGCTCACTTCTTCTCGAAGACCAGCAGGTAGTTCTCCTTCAAGATCCCGTCGACCTGGCCCACTTTTCGAAAGCCCGATTGCTCGACCTCCGATTCAAAGACCTCCTGCCCAGCCCGAACATGGCTCATCACCCACTCGGTGCTCTCCCCTTCGATTCGCTTGAAATCGATCATCACCACACGGCCACCGGATCTCAATGCGCGGTGGATCGACTGCATCGTTTTGATCGGGAATTCAAAGTGATGGTAGGTATCGCAGATGAATACCAAGTCGACCGAATCGGCCGGCAGGTTCGAGGATTCGGTCGATGCTTCCAAGGTGACTACCTGAGTCATTCCCTCTTCGCGACTGGTCTTGGCGATATGGTCGAGGAAGGTTTTTGAGATATCGACGGCGATCACCGACCCCTTGGTACCGACCGCCTTAGCAAAGGCTCGGGTGAAAAGTCCAGTTCCAGCGCCAACATCCGCGACGCTCATCCCATTGGTCACCTTGCATGCCTCCAGGATCTCCTTCCGCTTGGAAAAGATCTCCCGGCTCTCCGTCTCAAACCGCTCCTGAAACTGCTTCAGGTCGGGATCCTTGAAGGTGTCGTTGACCCCGGGTCGCACCGATTTGTCCTGCGCGCCGGCCACCGATCCCACCGCCATCAGCAACCCCACAAGAACGGCTCGAAAAAACCTCCGGCTCATCAGCTCACCCACTCACTTTCTGAACGCCAAAACGGCTTTCAATGCAACGCAAGATTCCTGCCAGATGCGGTTCGGTGATTTCGTAATAGACATGGCGTCCGTCACGGCGACTATCGAGGAAACCACAACGCTGCATCAGCCGCAGATGCTCGGATGCCATGGCACTTGGGATGCCGCAAGCCTCGGCGAGCTGCCCAACCGAGTAGGCGCCTTGGCCCAGCATCTGAAGCATGCGCAAACGATGGGGATGCGCCAGGGTGCGAAGGCATTCGGCCGCCCCCTCAAGCGATTCCAGATCGGTGAGCTGAATCGTTTTGGATGCCATGTAAACAACTCCTCGGGTTCCCAATCGAGGCAATCGTATCGGAATATCGCGATACGTCAATAATAATCACGCCGCCCTATCGCTCAACGATCCTTCTTGCTTTGTTCGGTATTGGATGGGTGGAAGTTGATTTTTGGCCCCCATCGCCCATCGGGACGAAAGGCGAGGATCGACTGGAGGTTTCCCGATTCATCCCAGGCAGCCAACATCCGATCGACCGGCCATTGGTCTGCCGGCTCCAAGAGACCACCACGATGGATCCAGGCGATCTGGTCACCAGACAGCTTCGTGTGGGTTGCATCAGGCATCAGACGCATGAGGTCAATGCGGTTTGCCAGAATCTCTTCGGCCGATGCCAGCTGTTCTGGACTTCGCGCCTCGGATGCCTCGATCGAACCGATCGACGATCGCACCAGTGCGGTCATCACCGCATCGCTCCCAGCTCGCTTGGCCAGATCGCTTCCCAGCGTGCGGATGTAGGTTCCGGTACTGCAGTCGATCTCCAGCTGAAAATGAGGCGGATCGACCGATCCGATCGCCAGGGAATGGACGGTGACAGTGCGCACCGGCATCTCCACTTCTTGCCCCTTGCGCGCTGCCAAGTAGGCTCGCCGACCGTCGATCTTGATCGCCGAGTATGCAGGTGGTGTTTGCTGAATCGCCCCGACAAAATGGTCCAACTGCCCCTGCAGTAGCTCTCGGGTAAGCGGAGGGCACTCGATCGTTTCCAAAGGGGTCTCCAGATCCAGCGATGGGCTGCAGAATCCCCAGCGAAAGGTCCCCAGATAGGTCTTAGGTAGCTGGTGGACCAGATCGATCAGGCGAGTCGCCCCGCTGATCGCCACCAGCAGCATCCCTTCGGCCATTGGGTCAAGCGTGCCGCAGTGCCCTACCTTGGCTGGGCGGACCCGCTTGGCGACCCAATTGACTGCATCCCTGCTGCTCCATCCGGCCGGTTTCCAAACCGGAACGATTCCCATCATGCCTCAAGTCCTTTTGTGACGATCGTAGCGATTCCAGCGACTCTGCGATGCGAAGCCTTGAAGGATTCGATCGCGATTTGGCCACCCGCCCCGCGTTCCGATTGTACTCTTCCCAATGGTGAGGAGTGACGCATCGTTTTCGGCGTTCGGAGGGAGTTCCATTGAGCGACGTACGGGTGACGAAACCCAAGAGTGGAGAACGAGTCAAGCGGACGGAGAGTGTTCGTCCGCAGGTGCCGGTCAAATCGGCAGGCACCTCCGCGCGCAATCACCACCTGGCGGGGCTTTTTCTGGCAACGCTTTCGCTCTTTCTGATCGTCGCGCTGGTGACGCACGATCCAGCCGACGACATCGGCACGCTGCTGCCCCCTTTGGATCAGCTCTACACACCAGATCAGCTGGCCTATCCTCTCAATGAAACGCCTCGCAATGGTTGCGGATACTGGGGCGCGCTAGTCAGTCACCTGCTGCTGCAGAGCGTCGGTATCGGGGCTTATGGACTGGTCCCCTTGGTGGCAGTGGGAAGTTGGCGACTGATGCGCGGCAAAACGCAGCAAACGGGCAGAGCAATTCGCTGGTTAGGCTGGTCGCTGGTACTTCTGGCAGTTACTGGCTTGCCACCTCATCTGAAACTTCCACTTTCGATCCCTTCAACTCTCGGATCGGGTGGCTACCTGGGCGCGATGACCACCATGTGGCTGCACGAACACTTCGCTTGGTGGGGCGGGCTGATCCTGCTGACCAGCCTGCTGGTGGGAGGACTTCTTTTGAGTACCGAGGCCTGGTTGCTTCGCGTGGCGGAGTCGGCGACCGAACGTTCGATGCACGCAGCCCAGAGGATGGCTCCCGTCGCAAAGCAATGGGGCGGCAATGCCGTCGCCATGGCAGGTCAGGCGATTGCGCGCACTCCAGCCATGGCTGGCTCTCCACTGCCCGGCTCCAAAACCATCCAATCAGCTCGCAGCATCCTCCCCTGGAATCGTTCGGCTCGGCCCGGTGTCGCCAACGACGATCTGAATCCTCCCGTCAGTCCTGGGGCGATCGCCAAGGCGGCGCCGAAGGTATCCCCCGTCGCAGTGGAAGCTGCCGAAGAAGTCGCCAAGTCCGCAGCCTCCCCTCCCAGCAAAGAACCTTTAGCTCCCGAACCCACCGTATCCCACCCGCCTCCGAAGTTCAAAACCCGAGGCAAAGCGAAAGCGGAGACAACCGAGTCGCTGGAAGACCTTGATGACACAAGACTACCGGAGGGAACTGAGGAGTACGTCCTGCCCGACATCGAACTGCTGATGGAGCCCGAGCAGATTGCCTATGAGGAACAGGAGCAAGAGGTGCGTCGCAAGGCGGCGATGATCGAGCAGACATTTGCTGACTTTGGCCTGAAGGTACGCGTCGCCGAGATCGAAACCGGCCCGGTGATCGCTCAGTATGAGATCGAACTGGAGGCGGGATTGCGACTGAGCAAGATCACAGGCCTTTCGGATGACCTGGCCATTGCGCTACGCGTCCCCAGCGTCCGCATCGTCGCTCCCATCCCCGGCAAGAATACGGTGGGAATCGAAGTCCCAAATGAACGGAGGCAAGTGGTGCGCCTCCGCGAGGTGATCGAAGAGGGCGCGGAAGCGACCAAGAAGATGAAAATCCCTCTCTTCCTGGGCAAAGATGTCTCCGGCAACTCGCTATCGGTAGACCTAGCCAGCCTCCCACACCTGCTCATTGCCGGACGTACAGGAACGGGCAAAAGCGTTTGCCTCAACTCGATCATCACGTCGATCCTGATGACACGTCGCCCTGATGAAGTGCGGATGCTGATGATCGATCCGAAGATGGTGGAACTGAGCGGATATGGCCGCCTACCGCACCTGATGCACCCCGTGGTCACCGACATGAAGAAGGCCGAAGCGATTCTCGCCTGGGCCGTCGACAAGATGGAAGAACGGTATGCTCTACTGGCGCGAGCAGGCGTTCGGCATATCACCAACTACAACCAACTGGGGCGCACCGAACTCCTGGAGAGGATGAACCTGGAGACGCCGGACGAGGCGGAGCTGATCCCCGAGCATCTGCCGTTTATTGTTATCGTCGCCGATGAAATGGCAGACCTGATGATGACGGCTGGCAAGGAGGTGGAAGCTCACATCATCCGACTAGCGCAAAAGAGCCGTGCGGTTGGAATCCACCTGATCCTCGCAACCCAAAAGCCAACCGTCGACGTCATCACCGGCTTGATCAAGAGCAATCTGCCGGCGCGCATTAGCTTCCAAGTCGCCAGCCGCACCGATTCTCGCGTCGTGCTGGATGAAATGGGTGCCGACAAATTGCTTGGCAACGGCGACATGCTGTTCCTCTGGCCAGGCACCAGCATGCTCCTTCGCGGCCAGGGAACCTACCTGAGCGATGAAGAAATCAATCGAGTCGTCGCGCACTGCAGCACTGGCGAACAGAACTTTGTGCAGGAACTGGTCCATCTGAAGGTCAAGCAAGGGGATGAAGACGAGTCGCCGACGGCGCGGTTAGAAAACCTAAAGAAGCGAGACGATTTGTACGAAGCCGCCATCGACATCGTGATCCGCGAAGGCCGCGGCAGCTGCTCGCTGCTACAGCGCGCCCTGGGAATCGGTTATGGCCGCGCCGCACGCTTGATCGACTTCATGGCCGAAGATGGGATCGTCGGACAGTACAACGGCTCGCAAGCACGCGAGGTGGTCATCTCGATCTCCGACTGGGAGGCGATGAAAACTGGCCAGGCCACATCGGCAGAGGAAGAACCAGCGGGCAAGCGAAATCGAATCCGAATGGATGCTGCCGCCCCCCCTCCCACTCCCAAATCCACCACCGCAGCAGCGACACTGATCCCCCAAGCCGCCTCCCTGGCATCGCTGGCTGCCACGCAGCGCCCGAAACCCTCGCCGGAAGAAGAGGACGAGATCGACCAGCAGGTCGGTATGCCGAATGAAGCACTGGAGGACGAGGATCTAGACCAATCCGAAGAGGAGGATCTGTTCGAAGAAGCGGATGAGGAAGAGGCTTTCGACGAGGGATCGGATGAAGAGGTTGATGCGGATCTGGAGGAAGACGACGAAGACGACTGATCTCGCAGAGCCGATCAGCTTGCCCTACTCCCCGATCTAAAGTCCTGCCCTCCGCAGCAGCTATCATCAGGTGAATGAAACTGCGGTGACGAGTTCATCCGAACGACTCGTTCTCTCCCCCGATAGATGCTCACCTCAAGCAAGAGGTATTGAGGTGAGCAGTAGTCGATTGCTGTCCGATCAGATCAGGATCGGCTTGTCGAGTTCCCTTCGGACGATCACCCACTGACCGCAGTGCATCAGCCAGTGCGTTGCCTGCATGGAGAAGACCGAACCAACGGTGGGGGCATAGTGGATCCCGGAGGGCTGATCCAACTGATCGTCCGATGTCTGCGCCAACGCCGCTTCGGTGGCGGCACGCTGCTGGCGATAGACTTCGAAGAGCTGGTCACGGCTGAAGGTGGGTGCCGCTGGATCCGGCTGCGACGCAAACGCCTCGGCGAAGCCAGCAGGAAGCTGCGGCATCTTGCCGGGAGCTATTTGGCTGACCATTTTGTGTTCCGAAACAATCAAGTGGCCCAATTGCCAATAGAGCGAATTGCATTTCGCGTGCGGCCTCCGCTGCAATTCCTGGTCGTTCATGTCGCCCAGATAACTCATGCAGACCATATCAGCAGCCTTCAGACTCTGCCCAATCGCCTGTCGGGAATCCATCTCCATCTCCTTCTTGACTGCGGGACGATGATCGCCCCAAGCTGTGGAATAACGCGGTAACCTGGATTGGCCAGCTGGCACCAGCTGCTTGCCCCCGCTCGCCTATCGCTTCGCTTCCCAAAGTTCACCGAAGAACCCGCGATCGACCAATTTTCCAGGCCACTGATTGTCCGACCACGGGTTGCCAGACGTTTGGTCGCTCGCTTTTTGACGCAGATCGACAATGGCCCAGTCGGGCAGCATCGGGATCTGACGCGCGTTGTTCAGGTAGGCATACTCACGGAAGGTGAACCCACTGTTGATGACGACGTAGCGATCTGGATTCAACGGGTTGGGATAGATCAAGATCGGCGCGTGCGTCGTGGCATCGTAATCCACCCCCAGCATGTTCAAACGATCGATACGCCAAAGAATCGGAAGCTGATCGACGATACGAGCGATCCAGGGATTGGTCTGGGGCGTCCCAAAGAGCACCAGATGACTCTGCTTCAAATCTTCTGCAGAAAGGGACTCTGCTGTCCGCAAAGGCACATCGCCACGAAAATGACGCCGCCACTGCGCTTTGGCATGCTCAAACTCTGTCGTCGACCACAGATCGACTGGAACGGGGTAGTCGGGAGTCTGCGGACCGACCATCACAAAGCTGCTCATGAACGCATCGTCGATCGGTCCTTGAAGACCCGGCCGTTTCGCGCGCGACGATACAGCACGCGGCCCCAAGTGCCAAATACCTGTCTGGGGTTGGCGATGCATGGTGATGACAAAACCATCCGACTGCTGCTGTGCAGTTCCCTGCAAGCTTTGCCCATCGACTTGCATATCTAAGCGATCAATCGCACCACTTTCCTTCCACTGTTGCCATGCTTGGCCGGTCCATCGCAGGGTCAGCTGGTCGATATTGGTGGTCTTCAGTTCGATTCTGCCCCCGTCAGCAAGTTGCCCCCGCACCCAAGCTCGCTCCCAATGCCTCCCCATCCGATCGATATGCACCCAGTGCGACGAGGGATACTTCAGGGTGTAGGTGACGAATTCCACCTCGCGAGGCAGAATCGGTCGCCCCTGCTGGGCCCACTGGGTCATTTTCTCTTCGATCTCTTTCTTCGATTCCGGATGGTACTTGTGTTCGGTATCCGGTCCGATCCGATGATCCAGCTGCATGCCACGGCTAGCCATCGCTTCGGCCATCACGTCGGCCGCCTGCTTCTGGCGGTCTTTTTCTCCGCTGTAGGCGACCAGGGGTAAGTGCCGAAGATTCTCGACCCAGTCGGGGCAGTCATACCAGTGCAAAAGCTTTTCATGATCCCCGACCGGCTGAAAATCCTCGCCTTGGAATTCCTTCAGAAACTTCCTGGTCTCCGAAAAACCTGCGCCCGGTGTCGCGGCAAACCAACGCGAAGGATCGTGGACCGCCAGTTGCCAGCAACCAGCTCCCCCCATCGAAAACCCGCGAATGCTGAAGCGATTGGGATCGACTGCAAAGCGTCGACCAGTCGCTTCGATCGCTTCGTAGACATCGACTTCACCAGCAAATTTGAAGGCGTTGCTGTAGCGGCCATAGGGGTGCAGAACCAGTGTGTTCTCTGGGGTGAATTCTCCCGGTTGCGTCATGCGGCGGTGCAGGAAACCTGCCTCGCTGGTCCTTTCGTCCCGCCCGTGAAGCCAGACATCCAGTCGACGCGGGGTCGCGTCCTCCGGCTTCCAACCCGGTGGGATCACCAACCCGAAAGGCTGAATCGATCGGTCGATTTTGGAAACGAACCCACCAACCAGCAAGGTGGGGCGCGTCGGGTCGGGAGTATCGATCCCCAGCAGCTTCCAGCCCCTGGCACCTTGGGTCCACCTAGCCACCCGCCGCTCCCCTTCCTCCAGCACCTTTTCCAGCTGCGCCAACTCCTGCTCGGAATAGACCATCCCGGTCTCCAGCGTCATTTCGATCGCCCGCGCGAAGACTAGCACCTGCGCCGCATCGTCCGCGTCTCCTGGTGATCGTTCAACCGATTGCCGAATCGCAGCCGACCTTTGTAGCAGCTGAGTCTTCGTTTCCTCGGGAATGGCGATTCCCGGGGGCGGAATGGGCCGCACCTTGCTGGGATGGTTGTCAGCCGGGCCATCCCAAGCCAACAGCGTGGGAGAGAAAAAGGAAGCGGAAAGAACCAGCAACCAAGGCAGGCTTCTGCCTCGCCACAGGCCGCGTCCCATCGACCGCTTGGTAATTCCATGCCACATCGACTTCATCGCCGCAGTGTCCCTTCACGTCCTTGGGAGACATCCACCAGGCGCTTTACGATGACGCCCGATCCGCTTCCAAGATAACATGATGGGATGGGATCGGATCAGGTGTCGCCCCAGATCGGTCAGCAGGCCAGATGCAGCGGCTCGTGGCGGTGACTTTGGGCTGGTCGGGTCCCGGATCCGATCAGACGGCCGGCGAGGCAACTCCTTGGAAGAACTCCTCGGCACTGATGCCATAGCGAGCCAGCACAGCCAGAAGCAGGTCGCTGATCGGCACTGGCCCGTTGGCTCGCCGCGGTGCCTCGGGACTGCCAAATCTTCGCACCGCATCGCTTTGCAACGCATCTGGCGGAATTTTCACCATGTTCGGCTCGCCAGCAGAAGCCACTTCGATCACCGACGGGGACTTTCGATGGTGGTCCGACTGGGGCTGGCTGGGGGCATCCCAGGAAAAAAACATCTGTCGGGCTGGAGTCATCCCGTTGGACAGGCCAGAATCGTACACAGAGGTTCCCATCGTTCCGCTCCTTGCTATTCGGCGATCGATGCCCTGTCGCCTTCCGGTCGCGACCCACACGACATCGATCCGGCGGTAGTGTCGGTGTCGGTCGGGACACGTTTGGTCAACAGGTTGGAAAATTTCTCCTGCGGTCGAATTTTTTGACGATTTTCCGGGAACGGGCGTTCCCCAGTGCGAGGGGCATTTCAGGTATGTCGATCACCCCCAACGATGTGGCCAAAAAGATCATCGCCAACGTAGAAAAGGCGATTGTCGGAAAACGGAAGCAACTGGTGCTGTCGCTGGTTTCCTGGTTTTCCGGGGGGCATATCCTTCTGGAGGACGTGCCCGGGGTCGCCAAAACGATGCTGGCCCGCGCCCTGGCTCGCAGCGTCGGCTGCCGATTCAAGCGGGTGCAGTGCACGCCCGACCTGCTTCCCAGCGACATCACCGGAGCGTCCATCTTCGATCAGAAGGCGAACGAGTTTGTCTTTCGTCCTGGCCCAGTTTTCACCCAGATCCTACTGGCCGATGAAATCAACCGCGCCACCCCCCGCTCCCAGGCTGCTCTTCTGGAGGCGATGGCCGAGGCGCGTGTCACGGTCGATGGCGTGACGCATACTCTGGAGCAGCCTTTTTTGGTGATCGCGACTCAGAATCCCATCGACCAAGAGGGGACCTTTCCGCTCCCCGAAGCCCAGTTGGATCGTTTCCTGATGAAGTTCCAACTTGGCTACCCGACAATGGACGAAGAGCTGAAGATGCTGCAGATGCTGGAAAAGCAGCATCCGGTCGATTCGCTGGAGGCGGTGGTAACGGCGGTGGAACTGAAGGGGTGCCAGGAGGCGATCAAGGGGGTCTACGTCGATCCCAAGGTGCGCGCCTATCTGATGCAGATCGTGCAGGAGACGCGCCAGCATGAGGACCTTCTGCTGGGAGCCAGCCCGCGCGCGTCGATCGCGCTGTTTCGCTGTGGCCAAGCGATGGCCGCGCTACGAGGCCGCGACTTTGTGCTCCCAGACGACATCAAGAAGATCGTCGCTCCGGTCCTCGCCCATCGCCTGGTCCTCAAACCGGAAAGTCGATTGAGACGGCTGACCAGCGATCAGGTGGTCGACAGCATCGTGGCGGAAATCGCCGTTCCTTCAATCGATCAGGGCACGCTGGTCGAGGAGTGATCGGAGATGGGTTATGTCGCCCTGATGGCTTTGCTGCTGCTGATTGGTCTGGTCTTCCAGGCCAGTGTGCTGGTCTATGCCGCTGGCGCCATGGTGCTGCTTTTCGGTGGATCCCGGTTCCTGGTCGAACGCTGGGTGCGGGCACTGACCGCACAGCGCCAAGCGATCCGTGGTGAGATGGAGGTGGGACAGTCGACTTCGGTCGGTGTCCAACTGACCAACCGCTCGCGGTGGTGGATCCCGTGGGTGCTGATCGAAGATGTCCTCCCGCGATCGGCAACCCAGGCCCCTCACGGAGCCCTCTCCGTGCCACAAACGCCACTGCGACTCTATGCCCTGGGAGCCCGCCAAGGAAAGCTGCTCAGCTACACGCTGCAGGCGCTGCGCCGAGGGCTTTACCAGATTGGACCTACCATCGCGGAAACCGGAGACCTTCTGGGTCTCCACCGCCGTTTCGCGGTCCTCTCCAAACCCCAGACCATCCTGGTCCTGCCACGCATCGTTCCGATCGAAGGCTATGATATCGCCTCGCGGCGCCCTATCGGGGAAATCCAGGTGACCTACCGCTCCATGGAAGACCCGACGCTGGTCGTTGGCATCCGCGACTACCAACAGGGCGACCCGCTCCATCGCATCCACTGGAAGGCGACCGCCCGCACCGGTCGACTCCACAGCAAAATCTATCAACCCACGACCGTCGCGGGAGCGATGCTGCTTCTAGATCTGCATCGCCAATCGAACCCCGAACGCCACGAACCGGTCCGAAGCGATCTGGCCGTCACCGCAGCCGCCAGCATCGCTCATACGCTCTACCAGATCGGGCAGCAGTTCGGCCTAGTCACCAACGGACGGGATGCCGCCGAACGACTGCGGACGGAGGGATGGGACACCGATCATCGGTCGCGCGAGGAACTCGTCTCCCAGGTGACAATGCGTGAAGAAAATCTCACTTCAAGAAGACCAGTCGTCCTGCCGGCCGGCAAAGGTCCAGAACACTTTCGCGAAGTCCACCGCACCCTGGCTCGCCTGGAACGCTCGGACGGCCTAACACTCCCCCAGCTGATCCTGGAGACACAAAGCCGCCTTCCGCGGGACGCGACCCTCCTGGCGATCGTGCAAGAGATCGACGAATCCGGTGCACTGGCTCTCTCTCTGCTTCGCAAACAAGGCTATCGCATCGCTGTGGTAGTCAATCAGTGGGACGATCAGACCTACCGCCAAATCTCAGGAAAATTGCTCAACCTCCGCATCTCTGCCTACCATTTATCGGATGAGTCGTCGATCGGTTCGATTTGTCGAACGCTGATGCTGGCCCGCAGCTAAACTACCAAGCGCCGGTCACGAAACCTCGTCAGGAGTCCCCATCGATGGAAGATCGCAAGCCCCCTCGACCTACCCTGGCCGATATGGCGATGGCAGCGATCGCGCCGGTCCTGATCATCGGAATGATCAGCTGCTTGGTCTTCTTCCTGGTCAACCTGCTCTACCGTGGTGATTTCACGATCCGACTGATGTACTTGCTGGGTCTTTACACGTTCGGTAGCGTCTTCATCGCCAGGATTGCGATCGAACAGTCGCGATCGGTCGCACTGGGATATACGGCTGCTCTGGGCCTGGCAACCTATTTCGTCGTCATGCGATTCGTTCGATTCTCTGGCCCCCTGCAGTCGATTGCCGATTTTCTGGTGATCGGATTTCTGGTCCTCATCGGGTTCCTAGCCGACCGCATCACGTGGGACTGCACCTGGATCGATGAACGAGCCCCCACAAGCCCGGAAGGTTTGCTACAGTCCCTGGGTCTCGTCCGAAGCACGCTCAATCGGAAGGATCGCAAGCAGGCAACCCGACGCCACAACCCAGGAATCTGGGTCCTCTATTTCGCTCTCCTGGCCATCCCTCTTTTTGGTCTCGGCCAACTGGCGATTCCCGCTTATGAAACGCTGGCAAGACAACGCGCCATCCTATTTCTTTTCGGCTACCTTCTTTGCGCTCTTTCGCTGCTGGTAGTCACCAGCTTTCTTGGGATTCGTCGTTACTTGAGGCGACGCAACATCGAGATGCCGGCCGGCGTCACCTCCGCGTGGCTCTTCTGGGGCGTCGGTAGCATCCTAGCGGTTCTCTTTGCCGTCTGGCTGCTTCCCCTTCCTAGTTCCGGTCCCTGGGCTGCCATGGGCAAGTGGATCACGTCCCCCGACAACCTGATCGCCAGCCGATTTGGGTGGGGCCCCGAATCAGTCCGATCCTCCAGCCCTGGCAAGCCCTCTGCTGCCGGCGAAGGGAAAGCCGCTCCACAAAAGCCCTCCGGGCCGCCTCAAGCGAATGGCAATGCAGAGAGTCCACCCCCTTCCGGGGAACCCTCCCGTGCCGGAAAATCGTCTCAACAACCATTGTCTCAACAACCTTCCACGAATCCCTCTAGCACCCCCACTTCGCCCACTTCGCAACAAGGACAAGGTCAGCAAGAACAAGGTCAGCAAGGGCAAGGTCAGCAGGGACAAGGTCAGCAGGGACAAGGTCAGCAGGGACAAGGTCAGCAGGGACAAGGTCAGCAGGGACAAGGTCAGCAGGGACAAGGTCAGCAGGGACAAGGTCAGCAGGGACAAGG
>JBEISR010000002.1:0-356315 GCA_040375295.1 Planctomycetaceae bacterium | reverse complement strand
TCGTACCCAGCATCACAGTACTCGTACCCAGCATCACAGTACTCGTACCCAGCATCACAGTACTCGTACTCAGCATCACAGTACTCGTACTCAGCATCACAGTACTCGTACTCAGCATCACAGTACTCGTACTCAGCATCACAGTACTCGTACTCAGCATCGCACCGGTTTCTGTCGCGTGAGTCGGCTAAGAGTGGGGGTCAGGGCTGAGCTGCTTTCGACTGGCGAACCAGTTCCGTGGGGATGAGGATTTCCTTGGGTACTTCCTGCCCGTCGAAGTAGCGGACGATGGCGCGCATCGTTTCCTGACCGATGCGATCCGGGAACTGCACCGGGTCAGCATAGATTTTTCCTTCTTCAATGGCACGTCGTCCGTCGGGCTGTCCGTCAAAGCCGACCACGACGACTTGGTTCTGACGCCCGGCTGCCTCGATCGCCAGGCATGCACCCAGAGCCGAGGGATCATTGATGGCGAATACGCCTCGGAGATCCGGATGGGCCTGCAGCAGGTCCTGCATCGCCTTGAAACTTTTGTCCTTTGCACCATCTCCAGGAAGGCTCGCCACCACCTCGATCTGGGCATTCTGCTTTTCGGTCAACTCCTTCAGTTGATCGTAAAAGCCTTTTGTCCGCAGCATCACGCTTTCGACTTGGGGAAAATCGAGAATCGCCACTTGTCCTTTCCCTTCTAGTGCTTCGAAGATCGCCTGTGCGGCCTGCCTACCTCCGGCGTAATTGTCGGTGGCGATGTGGGTGACCACATTGGCTTCGGGGGCGATGCATGCGATATCGGCGGTGAAGACTGGAATGCCGGCCCGGTTGGCGTCTTGGATCGCTGTTCCGATGGCGCGCGAATCGCAGGGGGTCAGGACGATCGCAGCGACCTTCTTGACGAGAAAATCTTTGACTTGGTCACGTTGCTTGGCAACGTCCATCTCACCGCTGACCATCTCCACCTGGTAACCATGTTTGGCTGCCTCTTCCTTCAGCGCCCGACCGATCTCCGGAAAAAACGGATTGGCTGTCGTCAGAATCGATAGCCCGATGATTCCTCGATTCCCCTCCTTCGCTGAGTTCCCGGATGGTGCGGAGCGATCTGGTGAAGTGGATTCGGGGGTTGTGGACGCGGAAGGTGCCGAGGTCGAACTGGGTGAGCAACCGGGAAGGAATGCAAAGGCTAGCAGCCATGGAAAAACACAACGCAGCATGTGTCCACCTCGCAGACTTGGCGGGAAGCAACGCAGAGGAAAGATCGCGGGATGAAACGCGAAAGAACTTCGAGTAGTGTACCGAATCCTAGAGGGCTTTGCCTTGTTGAGGTCGACGGCTTTGCCGATGGTACTTCGCGCCAGGAATCCAGAAGCAGGCAGCCGACACGACACCAAAGATCAGGTGAGCCACATCGGGGAAGATCGCCATGGCGATGGCGCAAAGGAACAGACAGATTGCCTGGATGTAAAAGATGCCCGACAGGATCCCTGCCTTGATGATGAAGACCATCCCGCTGATCACACCCAGGAGCGGGCTGAGTGCCAGAGGGGGTAGTTCCAGCCATGCTTCCAGAGGAAATAGGGAAGCGGTAGCGATCATGCTGGCGCCCCAGACGTGGGCGATTTGGCGTTCCACGAAGGTCACTGGCCCCATGCGTCTGCGAAGCAGCCAAAAGACAGCAGCCCAGGCGCTCAGGCCTACCACCCACAAAGCGGCGTAGGGGATGCGAGAGAGAGTTCCGGACCATCGAATCGCCTCGGTCGCTGCGCTGGCGATCAGGAGAACCACCGCATGCCACATCCAAAGCAGTCCCCAGTTTTCCAGGACGGCTGCGTGGTGGGTTTCGCGGAATAACCTGGCGAAAACCTGTACCAAGTGTCCTGACTGCGCCTGAATCGGCTCATCGGCTAGATACGCATCCAAATCGTCTGCCAAGGCTTCGGCGCTGGAGTACCGGAGATCTGGTGGCTTTTGAAGGCACTGGATCAGAATCATCTCCAGGCCGCGGTCTAGGCTTGGCTGGAGCATCCTGGGAGGGATCGGGTCCTCGTCGATCACTTCCCGCATCCACTGAAGCGGGGTGGTGGCGCGATGGGGTGGGCGCCCGGTCAGTAGTTCGTAGAGAACCGCTCCCAGGCTGTAGATATCCGATTGCGGGCCCAGTCCCGCGCCGCTCCCCGATGCCTGCTCGGGACTCATGTACATCGGAGTCCCAAGTAGGTCTCCTGTGGCCGTCAAGTCAGCGCGCCGTTGCAGACTGTCTCCCAGAATGATCTTGGCCAGACCAAAGTCGGTCAGCCTCGCATGCTGATGCTCGTCGATCAGGATGTTCGACGGCTTGAGATCGCGATGAAGCACTCCCTGTTGATGAGCAAAATGAACGGCTCGAGCTACCTGCGAAATCCACTGCACCGCCTGACGCGTTGGGAGCGGACCTTGCAGCAATCGCTGCGCGAGATTGACACCAGGGACGTACTGCATCGCGATGTAGGGAGTCCCTTCCTGTTCCCCCACCTGGTAGACCGGGACGATGCCATGATGATCCAGCTTGGCATTCGCCTGTGCTTCAGCAAGGAATCGCCTGCGATCGGTGTCGACCAGGGCGCGGTGTTCCAGCAGGCACTTGACCGCTACCAAGCGACCCAGCCTGGGCTGATCGGCCAAATAGACAACCCCCATGCCGCCACGGCCCAGCTCGCACAACAGCACAAAGTCACCGAAGACGCGAGGCAGTTGGGCAGCGGCTGTAGGTGGACGCTGGCCGTTGGCAGGATCGAGCGTCGGATCGGGAGTGTCGTGGTACTGAGCTGCTGCTTCGGTCAGCATCAGGACGCCCCAAAGACTTCGAAGCTCGCTGGCATGCTCTGGGAATTGACGGCAGAACGACTCGAGTTCTACCCCTTCGCCGCGTTGGCGACGATGGCTGATCTGCACCAATAACTCGGCCAAGCGGAAATCCTTCGCTTCCGCTGACAGTTCGGTCGTCTGATTCATGAATCGTGATCCGCGACCGTTTCGGGGTCGGCCATCAGTTGCCTCAAACGACGCAGGGCACGCAGATACCTCATGCTGGCCGCCGGTTCGGTCAATCGCAACAACCTAGCGATCTCCTGATTGGATCGCTGTTCCTGATGACGCAACTGAATGATTTGCCGATCCTGATCGGGAAGGCGCAGGACCGCCTCCTGAACCAAGCCGACAATCTCGCGTTGCAGAAGCGCGGCGGCCGGCGTCAGCTGCCGATCGACCGCCAGTTGCTGCGGTAAAGTCGCGCCCGAGTTATCCTCCGAGTCGGCTCGCTTCGGCTCTTGCTCGCGGTCCACGCTTCGCTTGGCCGACCGACGATGGCGCCGATGAGCGTCAATCACTCTGTCCATGGCGATCTGCCGGATCCAGAGAGGGAACGCCATCACGGGCCGATCAAGATACTCACGCAGCCTGCGACTGGCCTCGACAAGCACTTCCTGGACGACATCGCTAACATCGACTCGCTGGCGGATTCGCTGGTCCAGACGTAGTTGGACAATGCGCTGGATCGAGCCGCGGTGGTAGTCGAGCAATTGATCGACAGCACCCGACTCCCCTGCTCGGACACGGTCCAAAAGATCGATCGAGCGATTGGAAGGATACATCTCCTCCTGGCTCATGTTGCCACTCTTTTCGCTGGGGCTTCGGACCAACCGATGGGTGCCTTGGAGACACCACGAAGTCGGTGACCCTTCTACTGTAGTGATGGGGCAACGAAGTGCGGCCGTTGGCCGAAATCCAGACGACCGAAGAAAAAATAGGGTCTGTTCGCTGGTGCCCCCCCGGGGAACAATGACTCCAAGCCTTAGGGCTCGATGCGGGATGCGATTGCTCCCTGCGGAGGGAGAGGGCTTCCCTGAAGTCGATAGCCCTGAAGTTGTAGCTTCACGGCACCCCCGAACGAGATCCCAATTGAGGAGAGAGATCATGGCCTGGTCGGTTGGCGGAAAAGTGCTGGTGCCCTTTGATTTCGATGGGTTCTGCAAGCATGCAGTCGACTTGGCGATCGAATGCACCGGAGATCCCTCTCGTGTGATTCTGATGCACGTCAGCCCCTTCCTGATGCCAGTCGATTCGGGTGCGATTTACACCGACATCGATCCAGCCGACCGAATGAATTCCAGCCTCAAAGCGATGCAGCAGGAGTTTTCCGAGGATCGGTATCGTGGCATGGTCTTCGAGGTGGCATTGGGGGACCCTTCCTCGGTCGTCTGCAAACGAGCCGACGAGTTGAAGGTGGAGCTGGTGATTGTCCCCAGCCATGGCCGCCAAGGGCTTAAACGACTTCTCCTGGGGTCGGTCGCCGAAGCGATCGTCCGGCAGGTTCATTGCCCCATTTTGGTGGTCAAGCAAACCTGACGCTCCAACTAGCCTGACAATCTCTCTCTATAAGCCGGGCTAATTTTAGGGCGGTTCCTTCCAATCGGCTGCTAACGGTTGGACCGATTGTCCAGGGTATTGAAGTTGGGCTTTTTGGGGACTCTGGCCCGTTTGAATCGCCTACAATCGCCGGTTGATTAAGATACGCAAAGAGCCGATTGAGTGGGCGACGTGGAAACGCGGGAATGTTTTGCGTCCTGCTGCGTCCAAGAGAATCGGCAACCGGAGACTTTGCCTCAGGTGGGTGCGTCAAAAGCTGGCGCCGACCAGAGAACTTTTTTCTGAAAAGGAATCATCTCGATGGCTCGATCGGTAAGGACCCTGCAAAGGGCATTGGCAGCGGCGCTTTCGGCCGCTCTGGTGACGGCGCTCGGTGCAGCGCCAGGTGTGGCACAGGAACCGGATTATCCGCCGATGGAAAAGGTGGTGGAGGGATTTCAGAAGATCGATTCCCGATCTCCGGACCAGCCAGCCCTGTGCAACATCTGGACCCGCGACCGTGACGGACAGATGTTCGTGGAATTGCCTAAGGACTTTGAGCAGAAGAAGTACTTTCTGGCGCTAACGGTCAGCAGTGGCGATGAGTATGCCGGTCTACAAGCAGGTGACTACTACGTCTACTGGCGTATGTACAACAAGCGCCTCGCGCTGATCATGCCCAACACAGAGATCCGATCCACTGGAGAAGAGGAATCGAAGTCCTCGGTGCGGCGGCTGTTTACCGACACGGTGCTGTTGGATGTGCCGAT
Source organism: Planctomycetaceae bacterium (assembly GCA_040375295.1). GTDB lineage: Bacteria > Planctomycetota > Planctomycetia > Pirellulales > Pirellulaceae > JBEISR01. The sequence goes on along the minus strand of JBEISR010000002.1, from coordinate 351,168 downwards.
CGTGACCATGGTGCCTCGTGGTGGTCCACTGATCGATGCGGATTCCCTCTTTGTCGGTCAGGCAGCCAAACTGTTTGGTTCCGGCATCCGAGCAACCGATCCAGGTCTTGTGAAGATCAAGAAGGCGAAGGCTTTTTCCAAGAACATCGAATTGGCATTCGAGATCGTCGGAAATGGCGGCAAGCTGCAGACGATTCATTACTCGCTGAGCGAAGTACCCGAGCAGTCGGGCTACAAGCCGCGGAAGGCCGACGAGCGAATCGGTTATTTCACGACCGGTTACTCGGACCTTGGGATCTATCAGGACGAGCGGACTCGGGTGCGATTCATCAATCGATGGCGACTGGAGAAGCGGGATCCCAATCTGAAGGTGTCGCCTCCGGTCAAGCCGATCCGTTTCTACATCGAACACACCACACCGGTCCGTTACCGTCGCTGGGTCAAGGAAGGGATTGAATATTGGAACAAGGCATTTGAAAACGTTGGTTACTCGGATGCGATCGAGGTGGTCTACCAGGATTCGCAGACCGGCGCGAATATGGATCTCGATCCTGAAGACGTTCAGTACAATTTCGTCCGTTGGTTGAACAACAATGTCGGTACGGCGATTGGTCCCAGCCGCGTTCATCCGCTGACGGGGGAAATCCTCGACGCCGACATTATCCTGACGGACGGCTGGATCCGACATTTCAACTTCCAATTCCAAGATCTCCTTCCCGAAGTGGCGATGGAAGGGATGAGCCCTGAGACGATGGCATGGCTTGCAACCAAGCCACATTGGGACCCACGCGTTCGATTTGCTGACGCCAGCAATCAGGCTCACGTGGCTGCCAAGATCGCTGCCACCGCCACCCTGCCCCACGCTGGCCACCCGCTTGCCAATGCTGGGACTTCGCTGATTGGCGATGATCCATTCGACGGTTTGGTGGGACGCACTAGCCAAGTCAACGGGTTCTGCCTGGCCGCTCGCGGCAAGCAGCTCGACATGGCTTTTGCTCAGATGGCCTTCGCTATGGCAGCTCTGGCGGAAGAAGGAGAGAAGTCCGACAAGCCGAAGGAAGAGATGCTCGATGGCATGCCCGAATCGTTCATCGGTCCGCTTTTGGCGGAACTGGTAGCGCACGAAGTTGGACACACCCTGGGTCTACGCCACAATTTCAAGGCATCCAGCGTCTTCAAGCTGGACGAGATCAACAGCGAGGCGGTCAAAGGGAAGAAGCCTCTGGCTGGATCGGTGATGGATTACCTGCCGATCAACATTCCTCTGGAAGCAGGTCCTGTGAAGGGGGACTGGACGATGATTGGGATCGGTCCCTACGACATGTGGGCCATCGAGTATGGCTACACACCTGATGAAGGGAAGTTGCCCGAAGTTCTGAAGCGGGTCAACGAACCCGAATTGCAGTTTGCGACCGACGAGGATACCGGTGGGGCCGATCCACTGGCACGCCGATATGACTACAGCAAAGATCCGCTGGACTACGCCCAGAATCAGATGCGTCTGGTGAAGATGTACCGCGACCGTTTGCTAGAGAAGTTCGTCAAGCCGGGCGACAGCTGGGCTAAGGCGCGACGTGGTTATGAACTGACCTTGTCGGAGCAGACCAAGGCTTTGAGCATGATGGCAGGCTGGGTTGGCGGTGCCAACATCATCCGCGACAAGAAGGGGGATCCGGGCGACCGCAAGTCCCTGACCCCGGTCCCTGTCGACCAGCAGCGCAAGGCACTCGATTTCATGATCCAGCAGTCGTTCCGCGACGAAGCGTTTGGGTTGAGCCCAGCGATTCAGGAGCGTCTGGCGAGCGACAAGTGGATCGACGAAGGAGCTCGTTCCATGGGCGATGGGACCTACCAGGTCAACGATCGCATCATGGGGATCCAAGCTTCCGTCATGACCATGCTGCTTAATCCAAGCACCCTGCGACGGGTGTTTGACAACGAGCAGATGATTCCGGCTGATCAGGATGCGGTGACGCTTCCAGAAGTGCTCGACAAGGTCACTCAGGCTGCCTGGACCGAACTGGACGCCAAGCCAGAAGGGGAATCGACGACTCGCAAGCCGCGGGTCAGCTCGCTTCGGAGAAATCTGCAGCGCGAGCATCTAGGACGTCTGGTCGATTTGACGCTGATGGACGGTGGCAACGCCGCTCAGCAGACCATCCGGACTCTGGCCGCCATGCAGCTGAAGGAGATCAAGAAGAAAGTCGATGCTGCTTTGGAAGCAGGTGGACTGGATGCCTACTCCTCGGCTCACCTAAGCGACGCTCAGAGGACGATCACCAAGGTGCTGGACGCCAACTTCGTCGCCAACATGCCGGCATCGATCGGCGGAGGTGGCGGACCGATGGGAATCTTCTTCCAAGCTCCTCAGGGCCAGGCAGCCCCTGTTGCCCCTGCCCCGGTAGCCCCACCGGCCGTCGTTCCGGCTCCAGCGGCCCCAGCACAGCCCGCAGTGCCAGCGACTCCGGAAGGGTCTTCCAACGGCTAGTTTGGATCGAAGTTCCTTCGAAAGTTTCCTAGAGGCCAGGACCAACGTCCTGGCCTCTTTTTTTGAAATTGACTCTAGCCTCTTCCACCGCTTCTTGTAGCCACCGCTTCTTGTAGCGACCGCTGCCAAGCGGTGGAGGGTTACGGTCGACGTCCATACCGCATTCTCCACCATCTGGCGATGGTGGCTACCCTTTTGCGTGCTTTATCGATTTCGGCCCGACCTCTTCTTGTAGCCACCGCTTCTTGTAGCCACCGCTGCCAAGCGGTGGAGGGCAACGGTCGACGTCCATACCGCATTCTCCACCATCTGGCGCTGGTGGCTACCGTGGATTTCGTTAGAGGCTACTCCACCATTTCCCGAAGAATGCGCAGCAGTTCAGTGACTGACCTCGAGTCGCGGTGCAGCTCCTCATGACACTGCGGAACCATCTCCTCGCTGCAGACCCCTTCCCATCGAGCGCTGCTCAGGGGCACAACCCCGTCCCCCGGCTCCACCACACGCCATGGGCCCAGATCGCCGACAATTGAATGACCGGTGATGCCGTCGGCAAGCGGGATTTTGGCGAGCGTCTTCAGGACTTCTCCGTCGGGACGGAGCATGTCGATGCTAGTTGGAAATCGACGGGCGATCTCGGGACGGAATAGTCCCGGGTTGTCCCGCACCAATTGCTCGAATCGCTCCTTGTCTTCCTCAGGGAAATCGACCAGCAGAGAACCCAGCCTGCCGACCGTCTGCTGCGCCATCTGGGCGCCTCGGTGTGGTGTTCCGATGAAGATGATGCGACGCACTTTTGGGTTCGGTTCGAAGAAGAATGCAGCTGACATTCGTTCCTTCAGCTGAGGATCTGCCTGAAGCGAATCCCAGGAGCCTTCAGCGACGGCATTCCAGAGCTGGTCTTCCGGGTCGATTCCCTGCAGCTTGGAGATCAGGCCCCCCATGCTGTGTCCGACGAGAACCATTTGCTGCAGAGCCGCATCGGAATCACTGGGGTCGATGGTCGCATGCGCTTCGGCTAGCTCCTTTCGCATCTCCGCTGCACTCTCCAGGAAGGGTTCGCCCGAACCATAGCCGAACCCCCAGATCTGAAATCGTTCCTGGAACCACCGATTGTGCTGCAATTGCAGGACGACCGGCTGCCAGGTCTGTGGGTTGGAAAGCAATCCATGGGTAAAGACGACGGGAATCTTTCCTGGCTGGTAGGGTTCGATCATGATGAGTCCACGTCGAGCGGTAGGATCTTCTGGACGCAGGAACTGCTCCAGAAACCCCTGCAGCTGTGGATCCTGGGTGCTGTTCCATGCCTGCTGGGCTCCCGGGGCGGAAGCCAACGATAACTCGACGCGTGGCCCCAGGGCACGATCGCGATAGACGGGTCGATAGATCTCCAGGGTGCCACTGGCGAGTTGTTGGTCCAGTTCCTCAGAGAAACGATCGGGTCGGAAGATCACCGTCGCATCCCAACTGGCTCGCTCCAACAGAAACCTCTCTTCACGCCGCGTCGAGAATGGGATCAGATCGGCGTCAGGGTTGTCTCTGTTGGCCGATCTATCGCTCGCTTGCAAGCGTACTGCGACCACAGGAACTCCAAACCCTTCAACTCTCTTGGAATCATTTCGCTTGCTGTGGTAGGTGCCGACCGGGATGATCTGCATGTGGTCCTGGGCGTACCAGGGACCGTCCTGTGGATCCAGTGCGATCAAAGAAGATTGGCCCTTAGTATCACAAAGCTCAATCCCCTGCCCTGGTCGCCATCGACCACAGCTTCTTCCTGCGCGAAGCAATCCCTCCAGCGCCTGGTGATAGACCTGCAGCGCTTTTTCCCAGCGCGACCGGTCATCGATGGCGCGGCTCATCGCCTGCCAGGCGAGGGTGCAGGCAGTTGCAAAAAGGTCGACCGATTTGGGGTCGGAGTGGAGTTCTCGGGCAGCAGCCATCCGCGCCCATCGCATTGCCTTATCCAAAACAGGTTCGGAAGCGCTTCGGGAAGTCCGCAAAGAAATCGACTGCCAGTTCGGATGGCTGTCGAACCATAGATCATGCTTCCATTGCGAACAACCGAGGGCGGGTATCGAAGCGAGTAGGCAGAGAATCGCGGAGAGTAGCTTGCCTTCCCAGCGATGCGACGGGGATCGATCGAGCGACGGAGGATCCAAACAAAGAGTTGGCATGAGCGAATGTCGCGGTGGCAGATCGGATCGGCATCCATGCCATCTCAAGCGAACTCGAAAAGGAGAAACGCCTCCCGCGGCCTCCTCAACTAGCAAATCATCGGAGCCACAATGAGACGGGTGCAGTCGATCTCATGAAAAAACTGATCCGCCCATTGCAGCGACATCCCCTTAGGAAGAATCGGCAGACTTTATCAAGTCTCCCCGTGGGCGACCGATCCGTTTGGCTTCCTAGCGGGACGGTCACGTTCGGGGGAATCGCGAGCGACTCAAGGCTCCCAGAGCCTCAGGGACTCCCGATATGCCGCCATTTGCGCACGATTCTTTTCCATCCACCCCAAAAAGACGATCAGGCTGATTCCGAGGCAGATTCCAAAGACCCACCAAGGCCAGATCTGATCGATCGCACGCTGCGCATGCCAGACCATACCGACCAGCGCGATCGCGACAAAGAGACTGCCACAATAGAGGAACGCGCGGATGCGAAGTGCGACTCCTAGCAAGACTCCCAGTACGGCAAGAGTCAGCAGAAGGATTGGAGACCAGAACTGCGCGCCGAACGAACGGACCATCATCTCGAATGTGCTGCTGCAGTAGATGGAAAGCAGCAGACCGTAGCGAGTCGCCGCGATGGCGGACCGGGAAAGCTGGTGGCGATTGGCTTCCAGCACGACCAGGCCCGCGATCGCCGGTGGAATGATCCAGAGCTGGGGGTGTTGGGCAAAAGCCAGCGTCGGATTGCTGGTGAGCGAAGTCCAGAATGCGGCCATCCCAAGCAGACTGGCCAACCATTTCAGGCCCGTGTGATTTCGGCGCATCGCTTCACTACCGTAAAGGGCTGCACCCAGAAGAAGCAAGATGGCGAACGCGAACGGTTGCTGCCAGTCGATGAATCCATTGGAATCGGAGTCGCCAAGCCAGATGCCGAGCACCGGGATGATCGGCAAAAGCAGTGTCGTCCGTTCGATCGGATCCCGCAGGATCGATCGATCCGAATTCAGCAAGAGCTTTCCGATAGCGATGTTGACCATCGCTGCCAGATAGACCAAAAGTGGCCACCACTGGGTCAGCCAGCCGTCAAACCACTCTGGGAAATGCGACCGCAAGGCGATCGCGATGGCCAACAGCGTCCCTTCAAAACCATAGAAGGCTGCCTGTCGCTGACCGATGGCAAGTTCCGCTTCGTAGCCAACCGGATGCGTGGCGATCACCAGCAGTCGAAATGCCATGGCGACCCAGGTGATGATGACTGCCAAGCCGATTCCCAGCGGGATTCCACCTAGATTCCATCGAGGCCAGTCCACCAGCGGTGTCAGATAGCCGTATACGACCCCAAGACCTGCCAATCCGATCGGGAGAAGGAGTGCCAGACTGGCCTGCATGAAGCGCTTGGCGTCGTCGCTAGTGGCGGGGCGCATCTGTGCTGTCCAGCGATACAACCAGCTGATGGCCACCATCGCCATCAGCGCACGCATCAGGTGAGCATAGATCAGATAACTCTGCCACCAGGACTGTGGTTCCTGGACCGTGAGCAATGCGGACCGATCTAGGTTCAGGTCGGACCAGGAAAGCAGCACCGCGCCGATCGATCCTAGGAAGAGTCCTGTAAACTTTTCCCAAGGGCGTCGGGCATCGATCGCGATCGTACGTATCGCGATCGATGCCGCTGCCGGCAGCATGGCGATGAACCGCTTCGTCCAAAGTGGATGGTATTCCAGCACCAGAAAGAGGCAGGGAATCACCAGAAGGAGCCCTGCGACCATGTGCCAAGAGACCATCCATCGCCGCGTCTTTTCGAGTTCTTCTGGGCTGGGGGTGGGCATGCCAAGTCGATTCCAAGGAATCGATCTTCCGGCGTGAACAATCGCGTCGCGGAGGATCCCCGCTAGCATCGCCATCGCCAGCACGCATCCCAATGCCCACATCGGAAAGATGAAATCGGAGGGAAGCTGCAGTTGCTGATGCGTCCACAGCGATAGAGATGCAAAGAGGGCCAGCACACTGCAGTAGATCGACAGCAAGGGGCTGATCGATCGTGCTTCGGTGAGTCGCCAAATCGCAAGGCATAGACTGATTCCTGATACGGCCAGCAGCCATTCGTTTTGGACGGGCAGCCAAATCAATTCTGGAAGCCACGGGATGGCGATCCATCCGGTGGCCAGCAGGATGACCAGGGGTACATGGAGACTGGCGGTCTGATCGATGAAGCGACCTTGAGTCGCAGCAAGACGAAGGAAGTGAACTTTGATTTTTTTCGGAATGCACAAGGTGCGGTGAAGTAGTCCAGCCGCCAGTGGGGCCAGCAGAATGGAGACAGGAAGAGGAAGAGTCGAGCCGAGGATTGGCCCTTGGGCCAGCGCGATCGCACTAGCAGCGACAAAGGCACCTGCATGCCCAGGTGCTGCCTCCCCATTCCACACTCCTCGCAGCACCGCAGTCGCCGAGAAAAGCATCAGGAACGAGAACGCGATCGGATAGGTTGGCATTCTGGCCTGGGAAGCAGCGAAGATCGAAGAGACGATGAAAAGAAGCCACCAGAGTCCCCGTTCCAGATCGCCGGCCGACGATCCAATCCGCAGGATTCCCCGGTTCCGATCGCTTCGATGCAAGGCGCCGACGCAGAGAGCCAAAGACCATCCTGCAAGCAGAAGGGGCAGCGGGTTAACCACCGAGAGACCTGCGAAGGAGGTAGGAGCCCACCATCCTTCGTCGACTCCGTGCAACCAGGCCAAGGGGAGGAAGGGAGATAGCGTGGCAATCGGCGGCGCCCACGAAAACGTCTTCTGATTATTTTTGCCAGTCCACCATGTCCATCCCGATCCCGCCAAAACAATCAGGACACTGACAAGCACCCGAGGGCTTCCCAGATCGATCGTGATCGATTTGCCTCTGGATACCTCCAGCAGGGCCATCGCCCCTAGGGCGGCGACGATCGCCAGCAGTACCAAGCCGGAATTAGCCATGCGAGTCGCCAGGGCGGAGATCGAATCGGCTGTTGGAGTCGGCGATGCGCTGTTCCCCGTCTCGATCGAGCGATTGTTGGATTCTGGATGGATCCAGGTGAGAGCTATCGCCACCAGACTCTGGCCAGTGGCGCAAGCCAACAGAGCGTACGCCCACTGGGTTATCGCAGGGAGTTTCAGGAAGCCATCGACCGCTAGCAGAAAGGCCGCGATCGCAAAGGCCAGCCATTGGCTGGCGCTTTCCAGGTTGTACCTGCGTCCATCCGGGTCCTGGTGACGAGCCCACCACCATCGAAAGGTGAAAAATACTAGAAGCGGTGCCAAGCCGTGTGCCACCGTCCAGGCGCGACTGTACCAGGGACGGAAAGTCCAAGAGGCTCCCTCTGCCCCAAGGCTCCATCCTGCCAGAGTCGGCAGGTCGAAACCTGCCCACCAGAGAAGTCCACTGAAAAGAACGATCGATGCAAATACCAGACGCTCTGCGATCGGCCATGCACTGCTGCTCGACTGATTGGGATCTGCCGAACCATCGTCGATCAAACCCAGGCCGTAGGCGAGGTAGCGACCTGCGGGTGTTGGCCGAGTTGCCAGTGCGATCCCCAGAATCGCAAGACTCCAGAGCATGCTGCTGATGCCCAGCGAAGCTGGAGGAAGCATCGCTGGAATCATTGCAAGGCTCCATGGAAGGAGCGCACTGAGTTCGCGAAGTACCGGTGGGTTGCTGTTCCTGCGATATCGGATCAGCCAGACCGAGAGCATCAGGACGACCGACATGGCGATCGAGGTCGATTGATGCAGCGATTCCACAGACAGACGAATCGGTCGTGCGATCTCCAGCGGATCACGGAACAGGTCTAGGTTGGATGCCCAGGATCGGATCGCGCCCATCAAAGAGGATGCGGCGATGGCCAGTAGGAGCAGTGACGCAGCGATGCCGATCGTTTCCCACCGTCCCTCTTGATGCAATGGCGGCCAGGAAATCCTCTTTCTCAGTTGCTGGATGACCCAGGCACTTCCGATCAGAATCATCCCTAGCATGCCAAAGTGCAGCCATAGGTTGACGACTTCGGGATGGGCTCTCCAAATCCCGCGGTCACCCGCGATTTGGTGGAACGCGAGCAACGACCAGAGGATCGCCATAGAAATCATCAGTTCACGGATCGATACCTTCGGCTCGATCCACCAACAGCCCAGCAGCAAGACAGGCAGCGCCCAGCCGAACTGGACAAGGCGATGGAGATCCTCACCAGCCCAATCGACCAGCATCGTAGTGCTGAGCAGTCCGAGGCCCATGGCCCCCGTGGTCACGAACCGACCTGCTTGAGGCCGACATAGATCTTTCCAGCGAAGGACCGCGACGCATTTGGCAATCGCTGCGACCACCACCCACGACAAAGCGGTTGCCAACCCCTTGAGCGCCAGAGGCTCCAGCGATTTCAGCGGCTGGACTGGATCCCATGCCCCACGCTGCGGCCAAGGAAAGAAGAAGGCAGCCAGCAGCGTCATACCTAGGCCCAGACTCATGCCCAGCGACATCCCCGTGAGCGTGAGCCTTGGTGCAAGGAGCAGAATGCCGATTGTTGAAAGTCCTGCAAGAAAGACGACGGGTGGCGCCCAATAGCCGCCATGGGGAGGTTGACTTGCGGGGTGGATCAGAGCTATCAGGGCCAGCAGCGTGCAGAGGATCAAAGCAGCCACCGCAGCCAGCATGGCACTTTCGATCAGCGATCGTGGCGACAGACTTCCGGCCCAAAATGCCCGGGTGGATGGCAGCAAGCCAACCGCTCGAGGCGGTGACTGAATATTGCTGGCAGGGATCACCCGAAACAGAATGCATCCAGCTAGCAGCGTCGCGATCGCGATCGATCCGATCGCCGCGACCCGTTGCCATGCGATCCAACTGGCCAGGATTTGCCAACCTTCAAGGATTTCTTTAGGCCACGCATCCAGCCCCCATTGCGCCAACATGGCGGTCAGCAAGATCGCCATCAGCGTTCCGATCGATGCCAGACTGCGGCGACCGGCTAGCCAGCCAAGTGTTGTCGACCAGCATGCGATGGCAGCAAGAGCTCCAAGAAGTGGCTCGCGGGTCATGCCGATTTGGGCAAGGCAACCTAGTGAGGCCATCAGCGAGGTGGCGCCAGCGGTGCCGATCCCGATGCGCCAATTGCTGGGATCGATCTTGGTTTGATCGATTGAGGTCGGATCCCCTTGAGCCGAACGGGCAGCGGCAGAAAACGAAGGGATCGAAAGGTTGCTGCAGGCCAGTGCCCATGCGCCTGCACCTCCCAGAAAGAGACTGATGGCGGACCACCACCATGGATCGATTGGCGAAAGTTGTCTTTGCTGAAGCCAGGAGAATCCCAGCAGGATAGCCAGTGGGAAGAAGACCTGAGTGGCCACCGCAAGTTGACGGCTATAGAAGGCACCTTCCCTTCGCTTGCGTCGGGTCGCTTGAAATGCCATCGTCCAAGCGAAGAGCAGTCCGATGCCTGTCCCAATCCATGTCCAGTTGGCAGTCATCCGGCTCGTCGGACTCATCGCGATCGGAATCAGCAGGAGGCTGCAGAAGAGATTCGAAATGGCAGGCGGTTTCCAGAAGTATCCAAAAAGAGCCTTCGCGGCTGTGCTGGCCAGCAGGCCGTAGACCAGGGTACCGGTCAGGAGTGCGGCGAGCCACGGAGCGTCGATCGATGGAGTGCCGTGTCGTCGAGACAAAAGGATGCCGGTCATGACCGCCAGCGGGATCAGCAGCAAGCCGATATGCAGGATGCCGCGCGATGTCTCCTTCAGTTTCCAGGTGCGCAGAGTGTACTGGCCAGCTCCGTGAACGGCAGCCGTAGCGATCATGAATACCAGCGATGGAAAGAAACGGCTGGCGCTGGAAAGAGGGGCCCATAGGCTGATGACCAAGCCACACGAACAGACGACGATCAGCGCAGCAGCTATCAGTTCGACCCAACGGATGTTGGATCGTTCCATGAAGGCCTGAAGCATCTGGCCGAGCCATTGCTGAGGACGAATCACTGGGGCGACAGGAACCGGCTCGGGGGCATCCAAAGGATGAGGCTGCAATGGGGATGCTTTCGATGCCGCGCGGGTTTTACGACGGGGTCTGACTTTCTGAGAATGGCCTCTCAGGGAGGGTGGCGGGCTGGTTGGCTGAGCCGCCGAAAGGGGGTCGTTGATTGTCTTTTCGGGGGCTGCGGAAATCACGGCGCCGCTTGAAGCGGTCGTGGTGCTGGCAGCAGCAGCCCCTGTTGGCGCCTCCCCTTTCTCGATTCGATCGAGCGATTCGATCAGAAAACGTTGTTGGTCGGGGGGGAGGATACGGTGAGTTGCAGACCACTGGGCTAATCGCTTGGCTGCTTCCAGGTCATCCTGCCAAGTCTCGTTTGACAGTTGGTTTCGCCTTGCGCAAGGCAGACAAACCCCGTCCCACTCCTGAACCGCGTTGCAGCGTCGGCAGCGCATGCCGGTGACCGCACGCAGCAGTTTGGAACAGCCACGCCAGATCCAATGGATGACCGCGTGAGCGATCAGGAGGATGAGGAGCCCGAACAGAAACCAGTCCACGGCGTTTGCTCCCGGAGGCGCTAGCGGCCCAGCGGTCGCTTTTGAGAGGGATCGCCTTACACGGCAGATTCGATCGCTTGTCTTTATTGTACTCCGACCCCTCCTGCGAGCCCCGCAAAACGGTAAGGCTTTGAAAAATGGCTGGAAAGACGGAGATGCAATTGGTAAAAAATCTTATAGGAATTACGCATTTTCTCATGGAGTCGGCCAGGGCGATCGGTAGGCTCAAAGGTGGTAAAGGGCTTTCAGGACGGGCCAGGGATTGCTGGCCTCTCGATCCTTCGCCTTTCGATCCCTTCCTTCCTCTCCTAGCAAAGGGTGACTTTCCCATGGCAGCGCAGAAGCCGTACCGTGTGGCGATGGTGGGTCTTGGATTTGGAGCTGAGTTCATCCCGATCTACCAGAAGCACCCGCTGGGTCAGGTGGAGGCGATTTGCCGTCGGAACGAATCGGAGCTGCACAAGGTGGGGGATCATTTCGGGATCGCCAAGCGATACACCGAGTACGATCAGGTGTTGGCCGACCCGCAGATCGACTTTGTGCATATCAACAGCCCGATTCCGGACCATGCCTGGATGAGTCTCAAGGCGCTTCGTGCCGGTAAGCACGTGATGTGCACGGTGCCGATGGCGACGACGATTGAGGAGTGCGATCAGATCTGCCAAGCGGTGGCGGACACGGGCCTCCGGTACATGATGGCCGAAACGGTGGTCTACAGCCGAGAGTTTCTGTTTCTCAAGGAGATGTACCAGAAGGGCGAGCTTGGCAAGATTCAGTACATGGCGGCATCGCACCCTCAGGATATGGATGGTTGGCCGGAGTACTGGGAACGGATGATTCCGATGCATTACGCGACGCACGTTGTCAGCCCCGTGCTGGGGCTGGTCGACGGGCGTGCCGAATACGTTTCCTGCTTCGGTTCAGGGACGATCCGCAAGGAATTGGCCGAGAAGTCGGGCAATGCCTATGCCGTCGAATCGTGCCATATCAAGATCCGCAATTCTGATGTTGCTGCGCACATCTGGAGATTCCTCTTTGATACCGCGAGGCAATACCGCGAAAGCTTTGATGTCTACGGGACGAAAAAGAGCTTTGAGTGGTCGCTGGTCGAAGGAGAGCCACATATCCTGCACACCGCGAAGCTGCCTGAGCCGCAGATTGCGTCGAAAGTGGACGTTCCCGACTACGCGCATCTGCTGCCACCCGAAGTACGTCAGTTCACTCGTTCGATCCAGGACGCGGACCATCTATCGTTCATTCAGGGTGGTGGGCACGGTGGTTCCCATCCGCACTTGGTCAACGAGTTCCTTTCTGCTTTGTCGCAGAATCGAGACCCCTGGCCCAATGCGGTGACCAGCGCCAACTGGACCTGCGTCGGGATCTGTGCGCACCAGAGCACGCAGCAGGGGGGCCAGATCGTTCGCCTCCCTGAATTCACGCTTGGGTAAACCAAGGCTGCACCCACTACGGTGAAGCAAGTCGTTCGATTTCGGTCGAATCAGGGTGGCATGGCTGGCGAAACTCCTGCTGCTGACCCTCATCTGCTTTTGCAAGAAGACCTTAGACGAGGAAACTTCGGATGACTAAGAGACTGATGGCTCTGTTTTGGTTCGTGGCGACGATGATCGGGTTGTGGGTGCCCGCATCCCAAGCCGCGGAGCCTTTGTCGGTGCTGTTCCTTGGGGACAAGGGGCATCACAGGCCTGCTGACCTGGCCGGTCGCCTGATTCCCGCTTTGAGGAAGAAGGGCATTGAGCTGACTTACACCGAGGAGGTCGGGGCGTTACATCCCGACAAGCTGAAGGACTTCGATGGACTTCTGATTTACGCCAATATCGACAGCATCGAACCCGATCAGGAGAAAGCACTGCTCGATTTCGTTGCGTCGGGAAAGGGGTTTATCCCGATTCACTGCGCCACGTACTGTTTTCGGAATTCGCCCGACTACATCGCACTTTGCGGCGCGCAGTTTCAGTCGCACGGCGGGGAGGAATTTGAGACCATCATCGTGGCTCCTGAGCATCCGGTGATGCAGGGCTTTGGTGGATTCCGCTCCTGGGACGAAACCTACGTCCATCACATGCACAACACCAAGGACCGTACCGTTCTGGAGGTTCGTCGCCAGGGAGGACAGGCGCGCGGCAACAAGGAAGAACCCTGGACCTGGGTCCGCACTCATGGCGAGGGCCGCGTCTTCTACACCGCCTGGGGGCACGACACCCGCACTTGGCAGCAGGAAGGTTTTGTCAATTTGGTGGAACGTGGGATCCGATGGGCTTGCGGGAAGGATCCTGCCGACGCTGGAGCCTACGCCGATGTATCCCGATTCCCAATCCCAGCCATCCAACCTCCTAAGACGGATGTCGCCGATTTCACCTACCGGGACGTCGGGGCTCAGATCCCCAACTACCAGCCGGGCGAGCGTTGGGGAATGCAGGGCAAGCCGCTCAATATGATGCAGGAACCTCTAAGCCCAGAAGAGTCGCAAAAGCACTACCGGGCGCCGGTCGATTTCACCGCCAGTCTGTGGGCCAGTGAGCCGATGTTTCAGGGCAAGCCGATCGCTATGAACTGGGACGAACGAGGCAGGCTGTGGGTCTGTGAGACTGTCGACTATCCGAATGAACTGCAGCCAGAGGGGAAGGGGCGAGACCGAATTCGTATCGTCGAGGATTCCGATGGAGATGGTGTGGCGGATCGTTCGAAAGTCTTCGCGGAGCGTCTGAGCATCCCGACGGCGATTGCCATCTACCGAGGAGGTGCCCTGGTCCAGGATGGTCAGACCACCATCTATCTGAAAGACCTCAACGGGGACGACGTGGCCGATATCCGGCAGGAACTGATCACCGGTTGGGGGATTGGTGATACCCATGGTGGGGTCAGCAACTTCCAGTACGCGATGGATGGTTGGATCTGGGCCATGCAGGGATACAACGATTCTCAGCCTGTGATCAATGGACAGCCCCAGCAGGCCTTCCGGCAAGGATTCTGGCGTTTTCGAGTGGAGCCCGGCAAGCCGGACCCAACCGCCCCTGTGGAGTGGCTGGGGGAAGGCAAGCCGGTCGAGTCCGAGATCGATCAGAACACGCTGCGCGTGCGCGAGGTGGAGTTCATTCGAGCCACCAACAACAACACCTGGGGGCTGGGATTCAGTGAAGAGGGGTTGGTCTTTGGGTCGACTGCCAACGCGAACCCCAGCAATTTCATGCCGATTCCCAACCGGTATTACGAAAGGGTGAAGGGTTGGGCCCCCAGCACCCTGGCGATGATCTCCGATTCCAACAAATTCCAGCCCGTCACCGACAAGGTGCGCCAGGTCGATGTCCATGGCGGCTACACCGCCGCCGCTGGTCATTCGCTGTACACCGCCCGGCAGTATCCCAAGAGCTGGTGGAATCGCATCGCATTTGTCTGCGAGCCGACAGGGCATCTCGTCGGGTCGTTTGTGCTCAATCGGGATGGTGCGGGATATCGCAGCACCAATCCGTTCAACCTGATCGCCAGTGACGACGAATGGGCTTCGCCGATCATGGCCGAGGTTGGGCCGGACGGAAACATGTGGGTGATCGACTGGTACAACTACATCGTCCAGCACAACCCAACTCCTCAGGGGTTCAAGACGGGCCGAGGCAATGCCTATGAGACCGAATTGCGAGACAAAAAGCACGGCCGCATCTATCGTGTGCTGTATGAGGGAGAAGAAGCCGCAGAGAGCGCATTGGCCGAGCAGGCCTCCAAGCTGGCATCGCGTGGAATGGGACAGCTTTCCAGCGAGCAGTTGGTGGCGGTCCTGTCCCATCCGACGATGCGGCGACGCCTGGATGCCCAGCGACTCTTGGAGGAGCGACAGGATAGCTCTCCCGCTGTTGTCGCTGCGCTTTTGAAGCGAATTGCAACACCCGCAGTCGATGCGATCGGGATCGATGCCGGAGCGATGCACGCCCTGCAGGTTCTGCGAAGTCTTGGTCTGATCCAGCCCGAACAGAAAGAAGTATTCACGACAGTGCTCGGAGCGCTTGGGCATCCAGCTGCTGGCGTGCGACGGAATGCCATTCAGGTGCTGCCGTCTGACCCTGCTGCAGTGGCTGCCATCGCTCCAATGGCGATGGGAGATTCCGACCCTCAGGTCCGTCTTGCAGCGCTGCTTCATCAGACCGATGCTGCCGCTGTCGACCAAGGAGCTCAGACACTTGCGTCGGTCGATGATTCGATTGCGGAGGATCGCTGGCTGCTCGATGCATGGACCAGCGCGGCCAGCATCCATGCCGCTCAAGTGCTTCCACTGCTGGTGCAGCGCGACACAATTCCCGCGGGAGCCATGCAGCGACTGAAAATTGTTGGGGAGCATCTGGCCAGAACATCACCGGACGCGAAAGCGATCGGTGCCTTGATGCAGGCAATGGCCAAGGGAAATTCCGAAGCCCGACTGACGATCTTGGAGGGGCTTTTCCAGGGATGGCCGGAAAAGCATGCCATCGAACTGGATGGGGCTTCGGCTGATGCCTTGTTGTCGGTCCTGGAGCAGGTGCCGATCGGCAGCAAGAGCATGCTGGCACAGCTTGCCTCTCGCTGGGGCGGCAAATCGATGGCTCAGCAGCTGAAAAAGATTGGCGAGGAGCTGTTTGGATTGCTCGCCAATCCCGATGCCGATCTGAAGCTTCGGGTCGAGGCCGCGCAGCAACTGGTGGCCCTCCAGCCTGGTGAGGGTGCGGTGGTCTCCCAGTTGATGGAACAGGTCACGCCGCAGACACCTCCAGCATTGGTCCTGGGGATCCTTGGTGCACTGGTGCAGAGCCGTGCGTCGGAGGTTGGGACATCGATTGTCGACAAAGCGCCCGAATTGACGCCCGATGCCCGGTCTGCAGCGATTCGAACCCTGATGGCAAGGCCAGAAACCACCCGAGCCCTACTGGATGCCATCGGCGATGGAAAGTTACAACTAGCCGATCTTTCGCTCGATCAAAAGCAAGCGCTTCGAGATCATCCCGATGAAGCGGTTCGCAAGGCGGCGACGGAATTGCTGGCGATGGTCGGGGGAGTCCCCAATGCCAACCGACAGAAGGTGCTGGATGAGTGGATGTTGCTGACCGAGCAGGAAGGGTCTGTGGCGCAAGGTAAAGCGGTCTTCACCAAACACTGCAGCCTCTGCCACCAGCACTCCGGCGAAGGCCAAGCGATCGGGCCGGATCTGACGGGTATGGCTGTTCATCCAAAGCATGAGCTACTGACGCACATCCTCGATCCCAATCGCAGCGTTGAAGGGAACTTTCGGACCTACACGGTGCTGACCGGGGATGGACTGGTCCTCACTGGCATGTTGGCTGGCGAGTCGAAGACATCGATCGAGTTGATCAATACGCAGGGGAAGAGGGAGACGCTGCAGCGCGAGGAGATCGAGAAGATCACCGCCTCCTCCAAGTCGCTGATGCCTGAGGGGTTTGAAGGTCAGATGAAGCAGGAGGAGATGCGCGACCTCCTGGAGTTCCTGACCAGCAAGGGGAAGTATGTTCCGCTGCCTCTGAGCAAGGTGGCCACCGCCATCAGCACCAAGGGCCTGTTTCACGACGGTGATGACGGTCCCGATCGGATGCGTTTTGATGACTGGAAGCCGAAAGTCTTTCAGGGAGTGCCATTCGTGCTGGTCGATCCGCAGGGCAAGCAGGTTCCCAATATCGTCCTGCTGAACGGACCGCTGGGAACCATGCCCCCGAAGATGCCCAAGGAGGTCTCGTTGGTCTGCAACGCACCGGCGGCCAAGATCCACTTGCTCAGCGGCATCAGTGGCTGGGGCTTCCCTGCCGTCCAGCAGAAGAGCGTCTCGATGATCGTGCGTCTGGTCTATGCCGATGGTCAGACAGAAGATCATCCTCTGCAAAACGGCGTCCATTTTTCAGACTACATCCGAAGGATTGATGTACCGCAGTCTCAGTTTGCGTTTGATCTGAAGGGGCAGCAGTTGCGTTACTTGGCGATCGAGCCAAAGCGGCGAGAACCGTTGAAAGAATTGATCCTGGTCAAGGGGAACGACGACACCGCACCGATCGTCATGGCGGTGACGCTGGAGTCTCCAGGCAAGGAGTAGTCGGGAACTGCCCATGCACTCAAAGGCGGTCATGGCTTCTGGCATGCCGCTAGGGATTCGGTCACAATACCAGCAGCCGATGGAATTCCATCGGCTGCTGTCGTTAGCGAAGCAGTCGATCGAATTCGCTTGGAGGTGCTGTTTCAGGTTGGTCGCTCAGGATACCGCGTGATGTTCTATTGGATTTACGACATCCCCTCCCCGAAGCTCGCTCTGCTTTTGGCGGTCGGCTTTGCACTGATCAGCTGGCTGGGGACGATCTTTGTGCGCCCGATACTCCGGCTATTCGTCCGGCGTCGGCACGATGTCAATGACATCGTTGGCTACATCCTCTCCTGCTTCGGCGTTTTTTATGGGCTGCTTCTTGGCCTTCTGGCGGTCGCTTCCTATCAGAACTTCGAAAATGTCGAAGGGATTGTTGCAGATGAAGCAGCATCGCTATCGGCGCTGGTGCGGGATGTGACTGCATATCCCGAACCCGAACGGCAGAATCTCTTATGGCTTCTGCGAGATTACACTCGGTACGTGGTCAAAGATGCATGGCCTTTGCAGCGACGAGGGATCGTCCCCGAAGGTGGAAACGTCCGCATGGTCGCCTTTCACGAACGCCTGCTGAAGTTCGAACCCAAGACTGCAGGGCAGGAAATCATCCACGCCGAAGCGCTTGGACAGTTCAATAAGTATTTGGAAGCAAGACGCAAACGATTGTTCTCGGTCACCACCTCCATCCCCGCAGCGATGTGGTATGTGGTTCTGGTCGGAGCCGTCATGAACATCGCTCTGGTGTGGCTGTTCGACATGCGGCTGGTCAGTCATCTGTTCCTGGGGGGACTGCTGAGCGCCTTCATGGGGATGATGATTTTTCTGATCGCATCTCTGGATAATCCGTTTCGCGGTGAGCTTAGTATCTCCTCCGAACCGTTTCAGGCGATCCTGGAACAATTGATGGAAGAATAGCTGGGTGAGACGAGATCACTGCGATGATGCGATGGAACTAGCTTCGGATATCTTCTTTTCCAGGGTCGAAATGGTGATGGAATTTATCTTGTATCGGCGGCTCTCCCGATGGCTAGTCTGCGCTGCCGTCTTGGCGATGGTCAGCCTGGCCGGTTGCGACCAGCTCGATCCGATGTGGAAGGATCACCTGGGGCTGGTCGACAAGCCGGTTCCGATTCGAGTGGGCATTCTCCATTCCGAAACCGGGACAATGTCGATCAGCGAGACACCGCTACGCGATACCGAGTTGATGGCGATCGCCGAGATCAATGCCGCAGGCGGGGTGTTGGGGCGTCCGATCGAACCCATCGTCAAGGATGGTCGATCACGCGATGATCTTTTCGTCAAACGGGCGCGATCGCTGCTGGAGGATTACGGATTGCAGACTGTCTTTGGCTGCTGGACCTCCTCCAGTCGCAAGGCGGTAACACCGCTGTTTGAACAGGAAGATGCTCTGTTGTTCTACCCTTTGCAGTACGAAGGGAACGAAGCATCGAAGAACCTCTTTTACTTTGGATCAACGCCCAACCAGCAGATCCTTCCAGCGATCGACTGGTTTCTCTCGGATGCGGGAGGGAATCGGAAAAAGATTTACTTGGTCGGTTCCGACTACATCTATCCCCGAACCGCTCATTACATCGTGCGGAAGTATCTTGAGGGGAAGGAGATGGAGGTGGTGGGTGAAAGTTTTGCACCGCTGGGTAGTCGAGATTTCGGGGCAATCGTTTCCCAGATCCTCATATCAAAAGCCGACCTCGTGCTGAGCACCATCAATGGAGACAGCAATGTCGATTTCTATCAGCAGTTCCATCAGCTGGCCATCCAGGCGGGAATCGACAGCGACAAGCTGCCGATCGTCGCCACCAGTGTCGGGGAGAACGAACTCCGATCCCTGCTGCCAGAGTTGGTGCAGGGGCATTACGTCGCTGCCAGTTACTTCCAGTCGGTCGACAGTTCGATCAACCGACGCTTCGTCCAGGCATTCAAGAAGGAGTATGGCGAGGATCGTGTGACCGACGATCCTATGGATGCGGCCTATGTGCAGGTCTACCTGTGGAAGGCAGCGGTTGAAGCCGCCGGCTCTACCGATCCACAGAAAATCCGCGAAGCGCTAGAGAAAACGATCGAATTCGATGGGCCCGGTGGTAAAGTTCGGATCGACCCACGCAATCATCATTTCTACAAGAAATTCCGGCTGGGAAGGATCAACGGCAATCGGCAATTCGACATCGTGCATGAGTCGCCCGAACTGATACAGCCGGAACCATTTCCTTCATTTGCTTTCCCTGGTTGGGAATGCGATTGGACCAAGGATGGGCTGAAAAAAGGTGACCCGGTTTCGCTGGATCCGTAAGCTCAACTCCTTCTGCCTGGCCAGTTGGGTTTGCGGCCGGTGCTGAAGGCATCGAGTCCTTCGGCGGCCGCTTCGGTGGTCCAGCTGGCGGCGGCGGCGGCAGTCCCCAGTCGCAGCCAGGTAAAGAGCTCCTCGCCGATCATCTCGTTGAGCAGTCGTTTGCTGAGCTGCAGTGATTCGTGACTGGCCAAGTCCATCGCCTGGCACCACTGGTGTGCCCTCACCCAGACCTGATCGCTGGGAACTGCATGATGCACCAGCCCCAAGTTCCTTGCCTCCTCGATCTCCAACGTGTCACCGCCAAGAGCCAGTCGTGCAGCGGTCGATGCCCCTAGCCGAAATTGGAGTAGCGGCAAGGCCCATCCAGAGACCAATCCTAAACGTGTCGAGGGGACGGAGAAAGTCGAGCGATGAGATGCCACCACCAGATCGCACGCCAGCAGCAAGGCAAGGCCGGCGCCCATGGCAGGGCCATCGACAGCCCCGATGATCGGCTTGGGGAATCGCAGCATGGTTTCCAGAAGATCCTGGAACGCTTGCGCATGGTCCTCCCATCGTTCCTGTGCCTCTGGCTCTCTTGAGATGCTGTGCAGTTCCTTCAGATCCAGGCCAGTGCTGAAGGTTGGACCTGCTCCGGTGACAATCACCGCGCGCACCGAAGGTTCCTGATGGAAATCGGAAAACGCCTGCCGCAGCCGCTCGATCATCTCCCCGGTGATCGCATTGCATTGATCGGGCCGCTCCAGGATGATGGAACCGCTGGGAGGATGTTTTTTCAAAGTCACCGTCATCCGCTTTTCCTTTCCTGCTGTTTCCCTGTTCGAGCGATCAGGTCGAATCCGAATTCGAAAAGCTCTTCTGGATTCCAGTCCCGATCGGGAAGCCTCAGCATAACACAAGAAAGTTTCTCTCCATGACGACGCTCCGACGATTCCCATCCGTTTGGTTGGTGATCCTGATCCTTCTAGTGGCTCGAACTCCCTCCGCACTGGCGCAATCGGAATCGTCGCAAAAGAAGCCGCCCAATGTACTGCTGATCATCTCCGACGATCACGGTTGGCCTGACTACCATTGGGCGGGGCATCCACACATTCATACGCCTCACATCGATCAACTGGCCCGAGAGGGGGTCGCTTTTCGACGAGGCTATGTCCCAGACTCGCTGTGCCGGCCTTCGCTTGCGACGATTCTCACTGGACTCTATCCGCGCCAACACCAATTCGTAGGGAATGACCCGCCGCTCCCTGCTTCACTCCAAGGGCTAAAGGGTGGCAAGCCTTATCAGAACCCCGAGTACATGGCGATTCGGGAACAATACATCGCGAAGATCGACCAGATGGCGACACTTCCCCGGCTACTGAAGCCGATGGGATACCGCAGTTTCCAAAGTGGCAAGTGGTGGGAGGGAAGTTATCAGCGCGGCGGATTTGATGAGGGGATGACGCATGGCGACATGAAGCGGGGGGGAAGGCATGGCGACGCCGGCTTGGCGATTGGACGCGAGGGGATTGAGCCGATCGATCAATTCATCGGCCAGTGCACCCAGGATGAAACGCCGTTCTTCGTCTGGTATGCGCCGATGATGCCCCACACGCCCCATGATCCCCCCGACCGCCTGCTGCGAAAGTACCTTCCGCTAACCCCCCATGCGCCGATCGCCAAGTACTGGGCGATGTGCGAATGGTTCGATGAAACCATTGGCGCCCTGAGGCAATCGCTCACCAAGCACGGCGTCGCCGACCAGACGCTCATTGTCTACGTCTGTGACAATGGCTGGATCAATGACCCTCGCTCCAGCCAGTACGCGCCCAAAAGCAAACGAAGTCCTAATGAAGGAGGTTGCCGAACACCGATCCTCTTTCATCAGCCATCCAGGATTACAGCGTCCGTTAGCGATCAGTTAGCCAGCAGTATCGATCTGGTCCCGACGATCCTAGGGCACTTAGGACGACAAGTCCCCCAAGAACTTCCCGGCATCAATTTGCTCGATCCCCAGCAAGTCCAGAGCCGCAATGCGATCTTCGGCGAAATCTACCAGCACGATATCGTGTCGATGGACGATCCGGTAAGCAGCCTGACGCATCGCTGGGTCATTGAAGGAGAGTGGAAGCTGATCGAGGATTACCCAGACACCTCTTCGGTGCAGCTCTATCACGTAACCGAGGATCCCGAGGAAAAGGTGGAATGCGGCGCACAGCATCCCGATCGAGTGGCGAAACTGAAGCGACTGCTCCTGGAGCATTGGGATCCACGTGAAGGAGTGGCGAGTGAGAAGTGAATCGTGGCGTTTGTCGATCGCCGCTCTCGCCAAGGCGATAGAAACTCTCGAAGTTTCAAGGTCGGTACCGGAAGGGCTCCCGGGGCGTGATGCGCCAGAAGACTGGGGGGCCATCGGCGAGGTCCTTGGTGAGGTGGCGGAGCGGCTGAAGGGGGAGTTGCCCTACGGAGATGCCTGCTACGCTGGCCAGATGCTCAAGCCCCCTGCCATCATCGCGCAGCTTGCTTACCAGTTGGCGATGACCATCAACCCCAACAACCACGCGCTCGATGGCGGCCTCGCAAGTTCCCAAATGGAAAAGGAGGCGATTGTTGAATTGAGTGCGATGGTCGGTTGGCACGGCTCTCAAGAGAATCGTACGCTGGGGCATCTGACGGGAGGCGGTACGATGGCCAACCTGGAAGCTCTTTGGGTGGCGGGGAAGGAGCGACCTGGAGGTACCATCCTGGCATCGTCCCAGGCGCACTACACGCACCAGCGGATCGCTGCGGTTCTGCAGCTTCCCTGTGAGCCGATTCCGGTGGATGCGGTCGGCCGAATCGATCTACAGGCTTTGCAGCAGCGGCTGCGACGCGGCGACGTCGGGACGGTAGTAGCCACGCTGGGGACGACTGGACTGGGGGCTGTCGATCCGCTGGATCAGATCGCCGATTGGAAGCAGCAGTTCAGCTTTCGGCTCCATGTCGATGCCGCCTATGGCGGTTACTTCAAGTTGATTGAAGAGGAATTGCCTGAGGCGACGCGAAGGGCTTTTCAAGCCTTGTCACGAGCCGATTCGGTGGTGATCGATCCCCATAAACATGGACTGCAGCCCTACGGCTGTGGAAGCGTTCTTTTTCAGGATGCGAGGGTCGGAAAATACTATCAGCACGATTCCCCCTACACCTACTTCAGCTCCGATGCTCTGCATCTGGGGGAGATCAGCCTGGAATGTTCACGACCTGGGGCAGCGGCCGTCGCGCTTTGGGCGACGCTGAAGCAGTTTCCGCTACAGCCGGGTGGCTTGATGGCCGAGCAACTGCGCAGCTGTCGCCAGGCGGCAGTAGAACTTCACCAGAGGCTTGCCAGAGCTGGCGACTGGTGGGCTCCCTGGTCTCCCATGCTCGATATCGTGGTCTGGGCTCCACGGGAGAAAACCGTTTCAGAAAGTTCGGCACGCGCGCGACAGATTTTTGTCGAGTCAGCCAGGAGAGGGTTGCATGTGGCGCTGTTGGAGGTTCCCAAAGGAATCCTGGAACAGATCGACTGCCCAATGAAGATCGACCAGGATCGTTTGACCTGCCTCCGATCGGTGCTGATGAAGCCAACGCATCGGGCCGCTGTTCCTTGGATCGATACAACCTTGCGGCAAGCGTGGCAAGCAACGATCCGCTAGGTGGCTATTTGATGCCGGCAGAACTAAAACGGTCGCTTTCCGCATCCGAGGCCGACGTTGCCTCACTCCACCTCTGTCTCTTCTTTTGCGACCATCTTCCCGGCATCCAGCGATCGCCGCCACTGGTCCAGCATCTGGGACAATTCGGCTACCTTTCCAGGTTGGTTGGCGGCAAGATCCCGCGATTCCCCCGGATCCTCGGGCAGATAGAAAAGTTCCTTCCGCCCATCGGAAGAAAACTCAATCAGCTTCCAGCCTTCATGCTGCAGTGCCGAACCGCCGGTCCAGCCCGAACCATGGTAGTGGGGATAGTGCCAGAAGTGAGGTCGCTTCGGAGGAGGCTGATCCTGGAGAAGTGTTCCCTTCCAACTGACGCCATCGATAGCCGTTTCCGAAGCGGGTAGGCCAGCCAGATCCAGCAGCGTAGGAAACAGATCCATCGTCACCAAGGGAGCATCGATCGTCCGTTCCATGCCATCGGGCAGGCGCACCAGCAGTGGCACTCGGATGCCGCCCTCATACAGCCACCCCTTACCAGCTCGAAGTGGCAGATTGGAGGTGGGGCCGGAGTTTTTTAGGAGGGTGGAGAGGCCACCGTTGTCGGAGGTGAAGACGACGATCGAATTGTCGAGAATGCCGAGCCGTTCCATCGTGCGCAGTAGGCGGCCCACCTGATGATCGACTTCATGAACCATCGTTGCGTAGGGGGGCGAGTCTTGTCGGGAGCGGGTTTTCGCCGCTTGCTCCAGCAGATCCGTTCGCTCGTTGCCGGCTTCCAGACGCTCCCGAAAATGCTCCAGCATCGATTGCTCGGCGACGATCGGGGTATGGACATCGTAAAAAGAGAGGACGGAAAAAGTCGGCCCCTTCGCAGCGCTCGATTCGAGGAATGCGATTGTCTGATCGGTCAGCCAGTCGCTAGCATGCGGTCGGTAGCTGAGTCGGTTTTTGGCGGGCGATCCTGCCTCGGCGCGATCCAGGGGATCCTGGTAGTGCTGGAAACCTTGCTCACGAGGGGAATGGCCATGCCCTCCCAGGTGCCACTTCCCGGCGTAAAACGTCCTGTAGCCCGATGTTTGGAACGACTCGGCAATCGTCTCCTCTTCCAGCGGAAGATGGTTGCGATCTTCGGGGATGCGCATCGGATGCCCCTGGTCTGACTCCCCCGGGATCCAGTCGGTGATCCCGACGCGCACTGGATGCCGCCCAGTCATCAAGGCAGCGCGGGTTGGCGAACAGACGCTGCCTGCCGAATAGGCATGGGTGAATCGGCAGCTGCTCTTTGCCATCCGATCCAGTTGCGGCGTTTGGTGGTAGCTGCTGCCGTAGCATCCTAGATCCGCCCATCCCAGGTCATCGACCAGGATCAGAACGACATGCGGATACCGGTTCGCCGATTCCGCCAGAACGATCGATCGACTGGTAGCCAGCGTCCCTATCAGGACGATCACCAATACCGCCAGAGATCGCGCGATCATCGACTCACTCCTTCAAAAAAAGTCCTTTGGCATCCAGCCATGTTCCGCAGCGGTCGCAGGCGAACGAACAGCTCAATTCGGCGTTGGAAGTTGGAGTTGATCGAGTGACACCGAGTGCTTGAGGACTTCTTTCCCCTCGACGTCGATCACCTTCCAAGTGATGGAGATGGGATTTGCCTGCCAGTCGATTTCCATCATGCCGAAGTGGTTCTGTCTTACAGCCTCACCGATGCGATACTGATTCGGCTCGACCTTGAACCACGTTTCCGTGATGCCGCTGGCGGTCAGATCGTAGATGGGATAAATACCCTCTGGACTTCGTTTGGACAGCTCGGCCCAATGCACATCGCCCGAAACGAAGCAGACTCCAGATGCCTTGGTCTTGCGGATCAGGTCAAACATCATTTCTTGCTGCGCTGGATAGTTGGTCCACGATTCGTAGCCGTTGTACTCGTGCGAAAACTGGATCGAACTGGCGATCAGTCTCAGATCGGCTGGTTCCCGCAGTTGCTCTTCCAGCGACTGCCACTGGCGATCTCCCAGAAAGGTTTTCTCCGGGTTGGGGTCGGGGATGTAATCGTTCTTGAACTGCGGGTTGGGGTCGTTCTTGGGGCGGCGAATCAGTGGAGTTCGAAAGGTCCGCGTGTCGAGCAGAATCAGTTGCAGTCGCTTCCCATCCTGCTCGAAAAAATGAACGCCGTAGATGCCTGGATGGCTGCGTCTTGGGCTGTCGGCAGGGACTCGCCAAAAATCAAAAAAGATCGCCCGCGACTCTTCCTTCATCGGGTAGTCGATCCCCGCATCGTTCTCTCCATAGTCGTGATCGTCCCAGATCGAGACCACCGGCACGCTGGCTCGCAGACGCTGAAACTCCGGCTTGGCGCCCAGCAGATCGTACTTCGCCTGCAGCAGTTTCATGTCGCGCGTGTCGCCATAGATGTTGTCCCCCAGATAGATGAAGAGGTCTGGCTTGGCCTGGACCACCCGATCGAGCACAGGCTGCGGCTTGTTCTGATGACCGCAAGATCCAAAAGCGATACGGGTGGGAAGGGAGGTTGAACTAGGGACGGGCAGTACCTTCGGGTCAGCCTCCTGCCCCACCGCCACCGCCGATGGCATTAGCAACCCCATCCCAAGAATCCATCGACGCAGCATCGTTCTCATGGGCCCATGACTCCGCGACAAATGCACTGATCCGATCCTTTCTGGGCGCCATCCGTCCGCAGAAATCGGCTCGCAGATCCACCAGGATAGCCTCCCAGCGATTCTCCGTGGACTGGACAATGCCGTGTCAGAGCATGGAGGAATGCCGAAGTTTGCAAAAGCTATGCGGCTAGTTGCCGAGACGAAAGGTGACATGCGCACGATGCAGATAGCCGACTGGAAGGGGGCTGGTGGTAGCAATCTGGGTGGCTGTGTTCAGGTCTGGTACGAAAACAAACCCACTGCCCCACGGCAAGTCGGTTAGCGAAAGATCTCTGTCTAGGCGCCATTCCTCTTCCATCTGCCAGCGAGCCTGAACCTCGGCGTCTGCGTCGATACCATAGCGAACGGGGCGAGCACCCAACTGCAGGAGGTGCCGCTTGGCCAGCGCGATGCCGTAGGGCTCCCAGTCCCACCGCTGCAGATGTCTCTGATAACAACGGGAGTCCAGAAGGTCTCGCAGTGGCTTAGCAGAAAAGGAGATCGATCGACTCCCGGATCGCTTGAGGTAACCGGTCGCCAGCAGCCTGCGGTCCTGGAGGATTCGGATCAGAGTTTCCAGCGGAGATGGAATCTCCCAACGATCCTGACACAGGATCTCATCGATGTGCTCTCCAAAGGCTTGCTGCGGCCATTGGCCAGGATTGGCTCGCGTGCAATGAACCAGCCAGTCAGATGCTCCTGGTGCGCGATGTGGCTTTTCTGGTAATGGAAAGATCGGGGCCGTCGCATGCCTCGCTTCGAACGAGCCGGAAGTGCGAATCGATCGATGGAGGCCGGTGGCGAACTGGGAGGCGGGGGCCGCTTGCCGATCCCAGCGATGGATCGTGTCGCGTAATTCGGGCAGAGTCTTCGTTCGCAACTGGAGCGCCCGTTCTGTTTGTCCTTTTGGCATGCAGTGGATCACTTCCATTGAGTCGACCAAGATGGCCATTAGTGAATCGATGGATGGGAAATCGAATCGATCCCCAATCGTCACCAACAGCTTGCGTTCCGAAGACTCTCTGCTGGGTTGAATGGCGCGACGGGGGCGACGGCAGTGGACCTCGACCAGACAGACCGCCACGCCACACCGCTGGGCTAGTTCGCACTGGTACTGGAGAACGGGACTGCTGGTTGGCACAAGAAGCGTTGCACGGCGCCTGCCGATCGACTCGATCGCCTGCCGCAGCCGAATCATCCAGCCATGCGCGAAAGGATCGGTGCGCGATCGATAGGAGCTGAAGATAGCTGCGGTTGGCTGGTTCCAGTCGATCTCGCCAAGATGTTCCACCGCGACCACACCGAACTGAGTCCGAAGAATTGGCCACCAGGGTCGTTGCCATGGGGGCTGGTTGATGGGCTCTTTGGTGAGCCGGCAGCCAGTCTCTTCGTAGGCATCTGGCTCGGGTTCCCGTAACCAGGCCATCTCATCGCTCTGCTCATGAGCCGGCCTTAGACGCCCCGAGCAAAGGTCCTTCGTCGTTTGGGTGTACTGGTCGAGCAATCCAATGTTGGTGCAGCCGAAGCGGTGGATCGATTCTTCCAACGATTGGGATGGGGGTGCCAGCATGGCTTCCGCTCCATGAATCGAGTAGGTACAGTCACCGGGCAAAGGATCGCTTCCAGATACCCAACGCTAGGCCCCAAACGCTCCTGACTGCTCCAGCACCCCCAAAAAAGCTGGGTCTGCTTGGAACCTTCGCCGAAGACAAAGCATCCTATATTTGAAACCTACTGCATCGTAGAAATGGGCGGGGCGAGACCAACTGTCCAGGGGGGCCGAACGCAGCGAAGCGGCAGGGATACAGGGGAAATCGACGGTTTTGCGATGAATCCGCCCTGTCCCAACCGGGTACTGGCGGTTGAATCGGATCGATTCCGGCGGTTTCAGTTGCATGGGGTCAATTCCGATTCCATAATTGATTTACTTGTCTGCCTGCTTTTCGTTGAAAGGGGCGCTGTCAGCCATGCTACCGGGCCAGTCAACCAACCAGTCAATCCCATGCGTCGGCGGATTTCTCCGACGTGCTGTGATTGTTTTGGTGGGGCTCCTGGTGGGGTGGATGTCGTCGGATCTGCAGGCGGGATGTGCTCGTTTGGGGCACCAGGAAGAAGTTTTTCTTCGCCACATGCACCAGCGCGGCCACGGTGTGGTGCTCTTGGACATTCTCGCAGTAGCCGATTCAGGGCAGGCTTGGAGTGTGCGGTATGCTCCTGAGCCAGCCTGTAGGGGCGCACATTGCCGGGAGTCGAAGAATCTGCCGGTTCCGGAAATGGTGCCGCCGAATCAGACGGGTCCTCGTAAATTGCTAGGACATGCATTCTCTTTGCGGGATTCTTTTCCCGCAGGTTTCCCGGGCGAAGCTTGGAGCATCCCAGGCGACTTGGGATCGCCAGCGCGTCGGGTTTCGATCGATGTGCCGCCTCCAAGAGGCTGATCGTCGCTGGGAGTTCTGTTGCCGTTCGATATGGCCGAAGGTTTTCCTTGGACTTATCGATCGGGGGCTCTCCAGCCGTTCTGATTCTTTCCCAAAAGTGAAACGAACGCCAGCCACAATGATGGCTGACTAGCCTCTGGAAAAGAGTCGGGAGCAACGGACGATCCAACGGAAGACATCGAGTTGTCGCCAAAGACTCTCGCAAATCTTCCGGATGGAATGTTGATGAAGCTGGCCGTCTGCCTGATGGCAAGAAGAAGTCGGCTGAATCAACTGCCAAGGGCGGAATCTTTTCCGCTCACAAGTTCCATCAATTCCATCGAAACAAGCAAAGGGACTAAAGCGATGCGTCGCCATACTTCGTATTCATTTTCGCGGTCGGGTTTCACCTTGGTCGAACTCCTGGTGGTGATCGCCATCATCGGTATTCTGGTAGGGCTGCTGCTGCCTGCCGTGCAGGCCGCGCGCGAGGCGGCTCGCCGGATGCAATGCAGCAATAACCTGAAGCAGATCGGACTGGCAATCCTTAACTACGAATCGACCTACAAGCGATTTCCTCCCGGAAACCTTGTGGGTGCTAATTTCACAGGCTTGAGCGTTCATGCTCGTTTGTTGCCGTTCCTGGAGCAGGCGAATCTTTACAACATGGTCGACCTGAATGCGGCCTACGATTCGCCGACCAACAACAATGCCCGAATGCAGACGGTGGCCACCTTTCAGTGCCCCTCGGATCCAACATCCAGGTTACCGATCGCTTTGGGTGGAACCAACAACTATTACGCCAACCAAGGGACCGGCCTTCTTTTTGGTGCTCCACCCACCGATTCGGCCGATCCGAATTTTGGACAACCGGCGCAGAACGGTGTCTTTTTCCGAGACAGCAAAATCGGAACTCGCGATATCACCGACGGAATGTCGCAGACTGTTTGCTTTTCGGAAAAGCTGAAGGGGGATGGCAGCAACGGTTTGGCCACCCTGCGAACCGACATGTTCCGACCTGGAACGTTCCCCAGCACGGCGGATCAAGCCGTCGCCGATTGCAATGCGTTCAACTTCCTCGATCTTTCGCGACAGGGAGTTTCCAACGTCGGTGCACCTTGGATCTGGGCCTACCATTCGTCGACGCTCTATCAGCACGTGGCTGGCCCGAATACTCGATCGTGCATGTTTCCTCCCGGACGGATCATGTCGACCGCATCTAGCCAGCACACCGGTGGCGTGCAGACGCTGCGTTGTGATGGTTCAGTCCAGTTCGTTGGCAATCCGATCGAATTGAGGATCTGGCGTGCCTACGGTACCCGAGCCGAAGCCGAAGTGATCAACGATACGGCGGCTGAGTAAGCCGCGATTGGACCGAGGCTGCGGCGGCTATCGCTCTAACGAATTCGCTTCCTTCGTCTGTTTGCTACAAGCAGGCGAAGGAGCGGCCGTTTGGGTTTCTCTTGGTATGCAATCCGCATTCCCTGGTCTTTTGAAGTCACCTTCGACGGTAGGCGACGCTCGCGATGGCTAGGGGAGCTTCGGACCGTTCGATGGATCTTGCTGCTGTCCTCCTCCCACCTGCCTGGTGCGCAGCTTGGCAAATCGGCATTGATATAGCAGCACCTGAGCAAACCTGTCTGTACTTGAACTCATTGGATCGATTCATGCACGCAGCAACTGCATTTGCGAAACCTTCTCCATTGTTCGCCTGGCCGATCGCGATGGCTTTTCTGTGGATGGCCACGATCGGCCTGCCTGGCTGTTCTCAGTCCTCTGGGGTGACAGGAGAAGCCGATTTGGCCTCCGGCCAGCGCTTGCTGGAAGGGGTGCTGGAAAAGTGGAAGCAAGGGGAAAAGATTGCTTCGAATGACCAAGTCGTGGTCGGCGACTACCAGTGGGAGGCGAATTGGCGTTTGGAGAAATACACGATCGAGTCGGGGGTCTCCTATTCTTCTGACTCGATGCTCTTTCCGGTCAAGCTACAGCTGGTGGACCCGAAGGGGAGCAGCAAAGAAGAGGCGGCTCAGTATGTCGTTGGGACGTCACCGAAAGTGACCGTCATTCGGCAGTAGGAGTGGATTGCCTTCAGGCTGTTGGGAGTGGCTTGCGATTTCACAAAAACTGCAACCCGGAGCGACTCTCGGGGGAGAAATTCTGATGAAGCGATGGATGTTTTGGATTGTCGGCTGCTTGGTTCTGGCATCCGGCGACTGGTCGATGGCTCAGGAGCGTCAGCCCAAGCCGATTCCGGTCGATCGAGCGCAGGCGAAGCGAGCCTTGGAGGCACTGAAGGATCGCCAACCTCGCCTCCCGCTGGCTCCAGCGACAGAAGAGGAAAAGCAGAGTTGGGGGGTGCAAGCGATTGTCACCAATGGTCTCGCCAGGCGCCGCTATCTACCGGAGACCTGGTTTGCAGCGGATTTTGGTCAGGATCCTTTGATGCTGCTGGAGTATCCGCTGAAGACCAAGTGTTTCTGGGTGGTATCGCGAGCCAACAATTGCCAGTACTGCCTGGGGCATCAGGAGCACAAGCTGATGGCGATCGGCATGACCGATGCCCAGTTGGCCGGATTGGATGCTGGTGGTCCAGGTGAGGACGCGCGAACGCGGGCATGTCTTCAGGCTGCAAGGAAGATCACGTTGGAGCCTCATTTGTGGAGTGGATCGGATCTTGAATTGCTGCGCGAGCATATGACCGACGAACAGATCATCGAGATCGTCTACACGATCAGCATGTTCAACTCGGTCAATCGCTGGACCGATTCCCTGGGACTGCCACAGGATCGCGTTTTCCGAGGGGAGTCGCGTTCCTTCGTGACCGAGGATCTTTCTGAGGACCGCTTGCCATCCAAAATCATCCGGGGGATGCCGCAAGAACGCGAGGCGCTTCCCTCCTGGGATTCGAGTGCCGGCGGCAAGCCAGGATGGAAGATCCGTTTACCGGAGTCCCAGCGGGCTGGTCGCTCTTTGGGCCGGAAGGTCCAAGGTGACTGGGAGCGGGCGATGAGCCTATTTCCGGAAGTGGGAACCAAGCAGATGGTCAGCATCGAGTCGATTGTGGGGGGAGCCGACCTGTCGCCCGAGTTGGTGGCGAGGATTGGTTGGATCTGCGCGCGTCACAATCGCGCCGATGCCATGGCCAGATTTTGGTTGGCTCGATGGAACACGCTGGGGCAACCGAATGGGGAGTTGGAACGAGCAGAGGTGGCTAGATCGGACGATGCGGCGATCCGCCAGGTGGAACTGTTTGCGAAGCGGTTGACGGTGCAGCCACAGTCGATCGTCGATGAAGATATCGAAGCCCTGCGGGCACATTTCACCAATCGGCAGACTGCGCAGATCGTCTATGCCATCGGCGCCTGCAATCTGCTCGACCGGTTCACACGATGCCTTGGATTGGAGATGCTGCCAGACGCTTCCACCGACCCCTGATTGTTTGGTCTTGGTCCAATGTGTTGCT
The DNA here is from genome assembly GCA_040375295.1 of Planctomycetaceae bacterium. Lineage (GTDB taxonomy): Bacteria > Planctomycetota > Planctomycetia > Pirellulales > Pirellulaceae > JBEISR01. Next base: position 319,342 of record JBEISR010000002.1, on the reverse strand, counting down.
GTCCTTGCGACGTTAGACTGCGGCGGCTATCGCACAGCACCCCGCCATCGAACCCCATCGAATACCACCTGGAATCATGTCTTCAGAGCCTTGTGAATTGTTCTGGCGAGATGGAGGATGTCTTCCTGATCGTTGTAGAGGTGGCAACTGACGCGGATTAGGTATCTCCCTTGGAATTCGACAATCGGTACCTCGATGCGTCCCAGTTGCCAAAGTTGTTGCTGCAATTGACGGTGATCTCCGTCTGGCAGCCACACGGCAGCCATCATCGAATACCACTGGGGTGCATCGGGGACCAGAGCGGAAGTATTCAGCAGGTCCAAGAGCGTCTGGCGGGCGAATTGCGTTAGAGCGTGATTGCGATGGCGAACGGCATCGGGGTCCCGCTGCTGGAACCAATCGATGGCCGTTGGGATTGTCAGCAGGGGGCTGACGTCGCGAGTCCCAGTCCACACATAGTGGTCGCTCCAGTTCTCCACTCTTCGAGGCTTCAGGCGTCCCCAGGAGAGGCAAAGCGGCTTGTCCAGCGCATCATGCCAACGGGGTTTGGCGTAGAGAAATCCGCTGCCCAGAGGGGCGCTAAGCCATTTGTGGCAGCTGGCCAGATAGAAATCGCAGTCCAGCTGTCGCAGGGAAAGCGGGACCTGCAACGGAGCGTGGGGACCGTCGATGGCCAGCGGAACCCCGAGGTTGGTAGCTTCTCTGGCCAGCTGTTCAACCGGGAGAGTGATGGCAGTTGGCGAAGTGATGTGGCTGGCGATCCAGAGGGCGGTGTGCGGTGTGTGGGAACGTCGATACGCATCGACCACTTGCATGGGGTCGGCCAGGGGGAGTTCCAACTGGGCATCGATGACTGACGCGCCCACTTCCTGGCATCTTCGCTCCCAGATGCTTCGTACCACTCCATATTCGTGAGGATTGAGCAACACTTGCTGACCTGGCTTCAGTGGGAAGCTGTAGGCAAGTTGATTCATCGCCTGAGTCGCATTTTCGAAAAAGGCTAGGCAGTTGGAATCGCAGTCGATCCATCGGGCTAATTGATGCTGCGCATCGAACCAGGCGGGTTCCATCTGTCGAAGATAGAAGTCCATAGGCTGCTGGGCGCAGGCTTGCTGCCAGGATCGCTGAGCTTCCCAGACCTCTCGTGGGGGTGGTCCGAAGGAGCCATGATTCAAGTAGGTCGTGTCATCGCGCAGCAACCACTGCGAACGATCGGCATGGGTGGTCGGAGAGTTCATGAATCGTGCTGCATGGTGGATTTCTTCAGTCACCCGAGTCGGCCTTCAGCTTGGCATGTTCCGGAAACGCTATTCTAATGGCGGCGGGAACGATGCGATGGAAGGTCATGTGGGGAAAAACGATGGACTTGAATGCTCAGGCGGAATCGCTATGCCGCAGTGCTCTGGCTGATCCGGACGAACTGAGGATCGCCGCGCACCAGACCTCCAGCGGGGCTACCGTGATCGATTTCGGGGTCGAGGTGGTTGGTGGTTTGGAGGCGGGAAGAATTCTAGCGGAGATCTGCACCGGGGGAGCTGCGGAGGTGACCTTGTTACCACCACAACGAGAGCTGGGGCCGTGGCCGATGGTGCAGGTTCGTTCCGATGAGCCGGTGGCGGCCTTCATGGGGGCGCAGTACGCAGGCTGGCCGATTCAGCATGGCAAATTCTACGCCATGGGATCTGGCCCGATGCGGCAACGGCGCGGCGAGGAGTCTGTTCTAGATCGCTGTGAACTGGTTCAGGCGGGGGATCGCGCGGTGGGGGTGTTGGAGTGCGATCGGCTCCCGGAAGACGCAATCTGTGTGGCGATTGCCGAAGCTTGCAAAGTCCCGGTCGAAAGACTGACACTCTGCGTGGCACCGACTCGTTCGATCGCCGGTTGCGTTCAGGTCGTGGCGCGAAGCGTGGAAACATGCCTCCATAAGATGTTCGAACTGGGGGTCGATCTTTCGATCGTTCGAAGCGGCATGGGGGTGGCACCGCTGCCTCCGGTGCGCACCGATTTCGCCGAGGGGATCGGCGTCACCAATGACGCGATCCTCTATGGAGGTCAGGTAGCCCTGTGGGTCGACGCCGAGGACGCGCAAGTGCAGGAGCATGTCGAAGCGATTCCCAGTCGATCCTCGCGGGACTGGGGCAAGCCGTTCGCCGAGGTTTTCCGCGGCTACAAGTACGATTTTTATCTGGTAGACAAGGGACTGTTTTCTCCCGCCGAGGTGATGATCAGCAATCTCCGCAGCGGGCGGTGCTGGCGGTCGGGGGAACTTCGTCCCGACATGATCACCAAGTCGTTTTTGGGAACTTCGTGAGTGGCTGCACTGCAGACGATCGCCCTGCTTGGGAACCCCTACGGCTGGTACGCTCGCGACCTGGCGCGCGCTGCGAAGTTGCGCGGGATCGAGCTGCTTCCGATCTCGTTCGAACATCTGGAGACGTCGCTCAGAGATGCTAGATCTTCGGCTTCGGGACCCCCTGCAGCCTCCAGCCGTACCACACCCGATCTAGAGCGCCAGATCCCGCTGGATCCTAGCGTGCCTGGATGTCCCGATCTTCTGCTGGTCCGATCGATGCCGATGGGATCGCTAGAGCAGGTGATCTTCCGAGTCAACGCGCTCCATCAGATGGCTAGTCACGGACTGCTGGTGGTCAATTCAGCTCGATCGCTGGAGATCGCCATCGACAAGTGGCTGACGCTACGCCTGCTTCAGGAGAAAGGACTTCCGATTCCCACCACCCTTTGCTGTCAGACCCGTCGACAGGCGATGGCGGGATGGGAATTCCTTGGGAGACGCTGCGTGGTCAAGCCGGTTTTTGGCAGTGAGGGGCGAGGGATCATTCGCGTGGAGGATCCCGATATCGCATGGCGGGTTTTCGGAGCGATCGAGCAGACTCGCAGTCTGATCTACTTGCAGCAGTTCCTGGAATCCCCAGGTTACGATCTCCGTCTGCTGGTGATCGATGGCCAAGTCCACTCGGTTCGGCGGATGGGGGTGGGTGGCGACTGGCGCAATAACCTTTCCCGGGGCGGCACGGCCGAACCTTGGGAGGCATCCCAAGGGGAGAGGCAACTTGCGATCGAGGCGGCTTCGGTGATCGGCGCTTCGCTGGCCGGAGTCGATCTGCTGCCAACGGAACAGGGGCCGGTGCTGCTGGAGATCAACGGCATTCCAGGCTGGAAGGGAACTGCAAAAGCCCTATCGCGCGATCTGTCGCTGGACGTGATCGATGCCCTGATCGCCATGCATGCCCGTCATCGCAACCACGAGGGCGATGAAGAATCTTCATAGCCAATAGAAAGCATGACACGCGGATCGGTGATCGCAAGGAAACGATCGCAACACCAAGTCAAGTAAGTTTCCCGAAGGCTTTTGGCTACGCCGGACCAGTTGGCTCATGGCTGCGAAGCCGGTTACCCAGTCGGCGCTAGCAGAGCTTATCGACTCGCAGCGGCCTTCGTTGGGTTTGATCGTAATGGTCGACGATGATCCGGTAGGCTTCCTCGGGATCATCGGTGAAATGAACGAATTGGCGATAATCCTCCGGCTTCAGCAGGGCCTGGAGAACACGATCGACCGGAATAGTTTTTCGCCAGTACTGCGTGTGGAGAAAGATCATAGGACTGAAGGAACCGAAAGATCGGTAGTGGTTCTGAGCGCAGTCCTGAAAGATCTCCTGGACGGTGCCGGCGCTTCCAGGAGCGAACAGGACCCCTTCGTGTGCGATCTCCAGTAGACCTTCTTCGCGAAGCGAGTTTTGAAAGTATTTCGCCAGATGGCTGGCGATTGGGGTCGAAGGTTCGTGGCCATAGTGCCAAGTCGGGATGGCAAGGGACACCCCTTTGCACCCCAGTTCCTGTTGGATCTGGAAGGCAGGAGCAAGCCATCGGCCTTTGGCTTCCAGCGTCTCGGGGTGGAAGTTTCCTTTTTCATCGATCAATGGATGGCCGGTGTGTGGGAATTCGGCGAATTGTTCCAGCAGATGGAACGACTTGGTCAGCCAGTTGTCCGACTCTCCCGAGGAAGAGGCACCTAGATGAGCCGCTTCCATGGCGCCGGGTCCGCCGCCCGTCGCGACCACGAAACCTTTCTGCGTGAAGCGGCGGGAGAGGCCTGCGACGAAATGGTACATCGAGTCGTTGCGGGCTAGGCGATGGCCGCCCATGATCGCCACACAGGGGCGATCCTTCAGCAGGGCATTGCGATGCAAAGTGAGAGAATGGTCATGGAGGGCCTGCATCATGCTGGAAAAACTGCTCGACGGGCGACGCGAATCCCGCTCGATCTGGTAGTGCCGGTAGATTTGCAGATCGAGCGTATCGGCGAGGGAGCTGGGGTGCAGTGGGTCGAAGCCCTGGTAGAGTTGTCGAGGGTCGTAGAGACCTTCGCGAAGCGGCTGATAAGGAATGTCGATCCCGGTCATCGCGAGTGCCTTGTTGAAAATGGCATGATGGAGCGAATAACTGCACGGACTTTGGGACTGATTTTAATGGCCGCTTCCATTTTTCACAGAAGGGAGTGACGGCACTTCCAAGACTGGCGAGTAGACTTTCCGGGGTCGCCGTCAGATCGTGCGGGATTTTGACTGATAGAATAGATTCGGCAGCTAGAAGTCGAACAGATGCATGGCGTTCGTCGGAATCGAGGCGACATGCAAGGAGATCGATAACGAGTCCGCGCAATGAATAGTCCCTTGGATAACCCTTTGGTTCAGAATCCCACCAAAGCATTACCTCGGCAGGAGCCGGCATCCGATCGACCGGTGGACCAGGGGTCTTCGTGTGGCATGTCCACCCCCTGCTGCCCAATCTGCGGTGGGCCGCTGATGGAGATTCGGGCAAAGAAACATTGCCAGCGCTGCCATGCGATCTGCGAGACCTGCTGTGAGGGAGGTCCGATGTGAACCACGCTGGCGATTGCTGGACCGGGAGTGCATCCCGTGACACAATGAATTGCCCTCGTTCAAACCATAGATTTCAGATCGATTAGTCGGATTCCTGTTGGAAGGGGTGAGCATGCGTGTGGTGGTGTTGGAGGACGAATCTGCGGTAGCCGATGCCGTCGCGGCTCATTTTGCATCGCTGATACGGCGCAAACCCGATGCCGTTCTTGGGTTGGCCACCGGGGGAACTCCGGTGGGGGCTTATCAGCGATTGATTGAACTCCATCGTCGCCATGGGCTCTCCTTTCGCCAGATCAGCTCTTTCAATCTCGATGAATACCTGGGGCTGGATGAGGATCATCCGCAGAGCTATCGGCGGTTCATGAATGAGCAGCTGTTCGATCCGATTGATATCGACAAAAATCGGACGCGGGTGCCTCCTGGTCGACCCGATGATATTCGCACCGCCTGCCAAAGGTACGAAGACGAAATTGTTGCGGCCGGAGGCATTGATCTCCAGTTGCTGGGAATCGGACGCGATGGGCATATCGCGTTCAATGAACCAGGATCCTCGCTGGCCAGTCGCACCCGCTGCACCACGCTCGCTGCCACTACCATCCTAGACAACGCCCGCTTTTTCGGTTCCGAGGATCTGGTGCCACGCGCGGCGCTGACCATGGGGATCGGCACCATCCTGGACGCTAGGCAAATCCTCCTCATGGCCACAGGATCTGGGAAGGCCGAAGCGATTGCCAGGAGTATCGAAGGCCCCGTTTCGTCGCGAGTTCCTGGGTCCGCCCTGCAGTTGCACCACGATGTGGTCGTCTATCTGGATGCTGCAGCAGCGCACCGATTGGAATATCTCGAGTATTATTTAGAGTCTGAACGGACCCATCGGTCGCTAGGCCTTTTGCCTTTCCCCTGATCCAGAAAAGACCCCATGCGTTTCCTTGGAACTATCGAAGGTCAAAAATCGACTGAAGCGTTGGTTGCGTTCCTGCTGACCGAAGGGATCAGCGCCCATGTCGAGAAATCTCAAGACTCCCTGGATCGCTGGGAAGTTTGGGTTCGGGAAGAAGAGAAGCTGGCTGATGCGCGAGGCACATACGAGCAGTTTCTCGCCAATCCAAGCGATCCGCGATACGCGGCAGCTCTCGGTAAAGCACGGGAAATCCGCGAAGAGCGGGAGGCGAGGGCCAAGGCGGCCAGGGATCGCATCCAGTCAGGTGGCCCATCGGTCTTCAGGCCCGCTGCCTCCAATCCCCCCTTCACTCGAATCCTCGTGATCCTCTGTACCTTGGTGACCCTGTTTTCCGAGTTCTCGTCGCCATCGCCCGGCAATCGGCTAGGCAACATGATCGTCGATGAACTGAAGTTCGTCGACATGCGGGATTACGCCAAAAGCGGCGATGCGGCTATCAGCATCAAGCAGGGAGAAGGCTGGCGACTGCTGACCCCGGTTTTCCTCCACGGAAATCCTCTGCATCTGATCCTCAATGTGCTGATGCTGTTCTTTCTTGGCAGGATCGTCGAATCGGTCGAAGGCACCAGCCGCTTTGGCTGGATGTTTCTTCTGATCGCCATCGGTTCGAACCTGCTGCAAGGGCTGATGCCCAAGGAGTGGTTTGGAAGCCCAAACTTTGTCGGTATCTCGGGAGTTGTCTACGGGCTCTTTGGATTCATGTGGATCAAGTCGACGTATCGGCCAGACCGAATACCTCAACTTTCGCCACTGAGCATTGTCTTTCTTCTGGCGTGGCTTGCCATCGGATTTCTTGGCGATTCGGGAGGAGCCCCCATGGCCAATCTGTCCCACCTGGGTGGACTGTTGATCGGCATGGGCCTGGGTTGGCTGGGGCGTGATTGGATCCCTCCCTCGACCGTGCGTAGACGTCCTCCAGGGGCCTGATGTTCGAAAGAAATCAAGCCGACAGCTCAGGGCCTTGATCCCGTCCCATCATCTCAGGTTTTGGCCGCTCACCATCATGTCCAAGCTAGATCCCGTCTTCCTGGAGGTCGCTCTTCAGGAACGGTCCTACCAGATCGCCATCGGCAGCCACATCCTGGCAGAGCTTTTTTCTCGCGTCGAACGACTGTTGCCTGGTTGTCGCCACCTCGTGATGGTGGTGGATGAGCATCTGGTCGGTGCGATTGCACATTCGATGACCGATTGGTGCACTGCAGCGGGGTTCCGCGCTTCGGTCGTGGCGATTCCTTCGGGCGAGTCGAGCAAATCGATTGGGCAGCTGGAGCGGATTTGGAGCCATCTTTTGGAGGATCGCGCCGACCGGAAGAGTGCTCTGGTGGCCATTGGCGGGGGAGTTGTTGGCGATCTGGCTGGTTTTGCTGCTGCCACTTTCGTTCGCGGCATTCCTATGATTCAGATCCCGACTACCCTGCTTGCGATGGTCGATAGCAGCGTGGGAGGCAAAACAGGGATCAATCTGCCAAGTGCCAAGAACATGGTGGGCGCCTTCTGGCAACCGCGCGAGGTTTGGATCGATCTGGAGCACCTCGATTCTCTACCGGTGCGGGAGTACGTGAGCGGTCTGGCCGAGGTGGTCAAATACGGCATGATTCTGGATGCAAAGTTTTTTGACTGGTTGGAGACCCACGCCGAGGCCCTGCGGTCTCGCGATCTAGAAGCAGTGCAGGAGGCGGTGCGCGCCAGTTGCCAGATGAAGGCTAGCGTCGTGGAGCAGGACGAACGGGAGACGACGGGGCTGCGCGCCATTCTCAACTACGGACATACCTTCGCTCATGCGATCGAGGCAGAAGCTGGCTATGGGCGCTGGCTGCATGGAGAGGCCGTTTCTCTGGGCATGCACTGCGCAGCGACCCTAGCAGCCGGTCTGGGGATGATCGACGCGGGAGTGGTCCAGCGGCAAAGCCGTCTTCTGGACTCATTAGGACTGCCAGTGATCACCCAGGGGCTAGACCCCGGCCGACTGTACGTGCGGATGCAGAGCGACAAAAAGACCGAGCATGGGGAGGTCCACTTTATTCTGCCCGATCGGATCGGCCATGTAAAAAGCGTTCACGGTATCGACCGTCGCGTCGTGATCGACCTGATGGCGTCTCTGCTGGGTGGATGAGCCTCTTTCGACACGTCTTGAAAATCGGTGCAGCGAAGCCATCCTCTTTCGGAACAGAGACCGGCGCTTCCGTAAGCCAGCGCAATCCGACCCTACACCATCAGGGAAGACAAAGCGTTCAGAACACATCGGGGATCGGGAGCGGCCGGTTGCCTATCAGTTGGATTCGCAATTCCAGTCACCGTAAGTAGCAGTCGAACCAAGCGATGACGCGTTCCATCATCTGGGCATCCAGCGTGTGACCGCGTCGGTGATTCCAAAGACCAAAGCCGATCGGCTGACCATGCAGTTGCCACGCGGGTGCTGCCGCTTCGATCCAGGGCAGACTCTGTGTGCCGTCTGCAGCTCCAGGCCCCGATTGTCCGCCGAGAACCAGAAGTGGCCTGGGGGCCGCCAGGGCCAACAACTGGTGGGGCTTTCGTGGGCAGTCGGGGTTGCGAATCTCTGGGCCCAGGTACCAGGGCGCGTCCCAATTGGTCGACGCCCAAGCGATGCCTCCTTCGCTGGCAACTGCCGCCTGGATCCTGGAGTCCATCGCCGTCAGGAACCATGCCTCCTTGGCTCCTAGGGAATGCCCGAACGCACCGATCTTCTGTCGATCGACGTGAGGATCGGCAATCAGGAAATCGACAGCGCGCTGCGCGTCAAACAGCATCTTGGCCATCCCCAGAGATCGAGGATGCCGATCGCGATGCCGCTGGACGGCTGCGTCAAATCCTCCTGGTTCCTGCCAGAGAAAGTTGGTAGGGCACAGGACAACGTACCCATGCCGCGCCAGTTGCAGCCCATTTTCCCTGCCGTCCCGCCCCGAGATCCCCACCATTTCGTTGATCGTCTCATTGGTGGTCGGATGCAAAGCGACAATGGCAGGTCCTTTGTCGCCTGAGTCGCTGCGCGCGTGAGGGATCAGAAGATAGGCATCCATCCAGTCATCGACTTCATTGCGGTAGCGGATCCTACGGCGGACCACCCCATCGACAGAGTCTTCGGAAATCACCTGAGTATCAAAGGCTTCGGCCCCCTTAGGCGCAGGCCCCAGAAAGTCTCGCCAATCCTCCAGCCACTGCTGGCGCTGCATCTTCCATGAGTCGAGATCATCCAGATTCGTCAGTTCATCCGTCGCCGGCCCCGTCGACGATTGCCATTCCACTTCCTGGAGCCATGGGACGTGAGCAGGATTCTGAGCACGGGATGCAGGCAGGGGCAGTTGCCACGCAAGTGCCAAGAGAAGTGCCATCAGTCGAGGCATAGGAGACTCCTTGAAAAAATCGGAAGGATGGAGCGCTTGGACTGTGGTTCCCCACGATGGCGCGATCGGCTAAGGACTTTCACGCAGGATCTTTGCGGCCCACGGACCAAGCTGTTCGCGAAAGATCTTTGCATTGTGGCGAATGTCGGTCGGCAGGCGACCCGGATAGATCAGCACGCGATCGATAGAGTCTTCCGGCCGCGCGGATTGGTAGTGAGCGAGAAGCTGTTGGGCGAGCTGATGGCGGCCAGCGGCGGAGGCTGGCATCTGATCCGGCCAGGGCTCGGCGATCAACACCGGAAGCTTCCGCGCTGGGTCCCCTGCCTGCACCAGTGCGGCGCGATGGACCGTCGGATGCGTCGCTAGAATCGCCTCGCAAGGTTCGGTGAACAGCGTTCGATCCGCTGTTTGCACTCGATGCGATTTGCGACCACAGAACCAGAATCGGTCCTGATCGTCCAGATAACCGACATCTCCCATGCGATGCCAAAAGGTGTCGCCATCGGCGATCTTGTGCAGGGCGTTCTGATCGGTGCGTGTGACGTAGGTGCGCGTCACCTGCGGGGCTCGCACGATCAGTTCCCCGATCTGGCCGGTCGGTAGAAACTGGCACTGTTCGATCTGCGGGATCGGTCCGTCTTCAATGGCGATCACCCGCCAGTCGACCTTATCAAAGCGGCGACCGACGCAGGTACCAGCTCCCTCGCGCGTCCGCTCGGCGGTTTCCTCCAGCACTTCGCGCGATTCAATCGATGCGATGGGCAGCGCCTCGGTAGCCCCATACGGAGTGTGCATGGTTGCCGAAGGGGACATCGCGTCGCGCATCATCTGGAGGATGTGCGGCGCCACGGGAGCCCCCGCAGAAAGAACTCTCTGCAGGGTAGCGATCTTTCGTCCCGTCTTCTGGCAGTGCCTGCCGACGCGAGTCCACAGCGCGGGGGAACCAAACGACTGGTTGATCTCCCATTGGTCGATGGCATCCAGCAACTTCACGGGATCGGCATCGGCGGGACGAGTCGGATCCATGTCGGGAAGGATGGTGGTGGTTCCCATCATGGCGTTAAAAAGTCCAAACAGAGGGAAAGCGCTCAGGTCTCTGCCGCCGGGTTGGATTCCGTAGTGCTGCTGGATCTGGTCGATCTGCTGATGAAATGTTTGATGGGTGTAGAGGACTCCTTTGGGAGGTCCCGTGCTGCCAGTGGTGAAGATGATGGCGGCGGGGTCGTTGAAGGAAGTCGCAGGGGTACGCAGGTCGCTGGATCGACTTCGCTCCAACTGCGTCAGTGTGGGGGAGGGGAAAATCCCATACTTCGGTCCGGCCGTCACCAAGAAGCGGGCATCGGGAAAACGATCGCGAAACCACCATCGCACTGCATGTGCCGCTGGGATCGCGACAAACCCATCGGGGTTCACCGCCTGCAGGCAACCCAAAAGGTGGCGACGCCCCATACCCGGATCGATCAGCACCAGCGTTGCACCGACGCGCAGCAGCGCGAAAACCAGAGCGATAAAGTCCTGGTTGAATCGGACCAGCAGCACCATGCGATGCCCTGGTCCAACTCCCATCTGCTGAAGGCCGGATGCGATCGAAGCAACTCGGTTTTCCAGGGACGAGAAGTCGATCGTCGTGTAGGGGCGCTCCCCACTGCCTCTGGCCCTGCCCGCTACCTGAGCGATTGCGGTTTGCGCGCCCTGGCGTCTGGCGACCTCAGTCAATCTTGCCGATACGTTTGCGACAGCCATCCCCGAAGATGCTCCCTTTCTCCATGCGTTTCGATGGACCGCCTTCATCAGATGTCAGACTATCGTAACCGACGAATCGACCGTCGCGGTGAGAACGCGAATCGCCATCACCCGAGAACACATGGCTCATCGCCGTCACGGAAGAACCTAGGGGAAATCGAAAGGATCAGCCCGATTCATCGGCGTGTGGATAGAATGAAGCGGGATTGTTGCGACGGAAGAGAATGATTCTGTGTTTGGGAGAATTGCCGATGCCAGGGGTGCAGGCAGGATTGCAGGTCGAGCGATTGTGCAAGAGCTATCCGACGCCGGCGGAGGATCTGGTGGTGCTGGAGCAGTTGGATCTCTGCATGCAGCCAGGGACGAATCTGGCGATCGTGGGTTCCAGCGGTTCCGGAAAGTCGACTCTCCTGCAGATCCTTGGCACGCTGGACCGGCCGACATCGGGAACTGTTCTCCTGGAAGGGGCTGACCCCTTTCAGCTTGACGAGCATCAGTTGGCGCTCTTTCGGAATCAGAAAATCGGTTTTGTCTTTCAGGACCATCATCTACTCCCCCATCTGAATGTCTTCGAGAACACGATCCTCCCCGCGATGGCCTCAGGGACACCCAGTCGCGAGCAGCAGGAGCGGGCCACGGCGCTGTTGGGTCGTGTCGGGCTGGGGCATCGCCTGGGGCATCTGCCCAGCGAACTGTCGGGGGGCGAACGCGGGCGAGTCGCGGTTGCTCGGGGATTGATGATGAAGCCGCTGCTGCTGTTGGCCGATGAGCCGACAGGGAACCTTGATCCTGATCATGCACAGCGGGTCCTGGAAATGTTGCTTGCGCTACAAAAAGAAGAGGGGACCATGCTGGTGGTCGTGACGCACAGCATGGAGATTGCAAGGCAGATGGAGCGATGTGTGAGGCTGGTCCGTGGGCGCTTGGAGGAAGTTTCCTGGAGTCGTGGGGAGAGTTCGCTGTGACGTCTGCTGCATCGACTCCATCGAGATGGTCCTGGACCCTCAAGTCGCTCTGGTTTCATCGCCGAATGGCCCTAGCGCTGGCCGCCGGTGCCGCTGCCGCTACGGCGGTGATCGTCGGAGCGCTGCTGGTGGGGGATAGTGCGAGGATGAGCCTGCGGGGGCTGGTGATCGACCGACTTGGGGCGATCGATCATGCCATCGTGGCCAATCGCTTCTTTCGCGAGGCAAGCCTTCAAGGGCTGGATCCTAACCTGGAGCACCAGGTGCATCCAGCCATCCAGTTTTCCCGAGCCAGCGCCGAATCGACCACCCCGACCGGGAGGCATCGTGCTGGAAACCTGACGATGCTGGCAGTCGATGATGCTTTCTGGGGGGTAGGTGGCCAAGCCAAGGTCACGCATCCGCGTGGTCGGGAAGTGGTGATCAATCAAAACTTGGCCGAAGACCTGAAGGTGTCGGTGGGGGATGAAATCACGTTGCGCGTGCCAACCGCTGAGGCGGTACCTGGCGATAGTCCACTGGGAAAGAAGGAAGGCCAAGTGGAACGATTTCCGGGGCTGCGCGTCACCGCGATCCTCCCCAATCGCGGCTTGGGACGATTCGACTGGCGGCCTAGTCAAAAGCCACCGCGCGTGGTTTTTGTCGATCGGACGTTTCTGGCCGAGCAGCTGAAGGTGGATGGGAAAATCAATGCGATCCTTTTCTCCCGCCGCGCCGGCCAGCTCGATCGATCGGGCAATCTCCCCTTGGCCCAACAGGAAGTGGATGGTTATCTCAAGCAACTGGATTTGTCGTTGGGGGATCTGGGGCTTCGCTTGGCGAGAGTGACTTCGCAGTTTCCAGATCTTGCTGAGGGGAACGAATCGAAGGAATCGGCAACTACGATTTTCGACTACTTTCATCTGACCGGGGAGCAGTTGCTGCTTCCCGATGCGGTCGTCGAGCAGGTCGAGTCGGCATTCCCCTCTGACCGCTTGCGCAAGGTGCTGGTTTACCTTACCAATGGAATTCAGAAGATTGCAGAATCGCCAGCCGATCCCAACACCGCGCAGCAGGTCATCGGAAGAGAGGTCCCCTACTCGATCGTTGCAGCGATCGATTCGAGTTCTGATTTTCCGCTTCCCTATCCCGCAACGGACGCTCAGTCGAATGACGATGCGGTGCCGGTGGTGATCAATCAGTGGCTTGCCGATCAGCTACAGGCGAAGGCAGGAGACCGATTGCGCCTTGCCTATTATCTCCCGGAGAATGCTCATGGTCAGGAGGTAGAGCGGCAGTGGGAAGTACAGGTTTGTGGGGTCGTGCCGCTGACGACTCCCCAGCGGCCTTATCGCCGACGCCAGGCGGCTCGATTCGATCGCCCACCTACCGTGTACAACGATCCTTCCATGCCACCGGAGGTACCGGGGATCACCGATCAGGAGTCGATGGAAGACTGGGACCTTCCGTTCGCTCTTGATCGCAAGATCCCGAAAGAAGATGACGAGTACTGGAACGACCATCGTTTGACCCCCAAACTGTTCTTGCCGTATGGACGGGGAGTGGAGCGATTTGGGAGTCGATTTGGTTCTGCTACCAGCATTCGGATTCTGCCACTGGCTGGTGAGGATCTGGCGGCGATGGAGAGCCGATTGCTGGGGGTGGTGCGACAGGAAGCCAGGAGTCTAGGGTTGCAGCCATTGGCGTTGCGGGCCACGCAACTGGATGCAGCGAGGGGTACCACCCCATTCGATGGCCTTTTCTTGGCGCTCAGTTTCTTCGTCATTCTCGCAGCGCTGCTTCTGGTTTCTCTTCTGTTTCGACTGAGTCTGGAACAGCGTGCATCGCAGTGGGGCACCATGCTGGCGATGGGCTGGCCGGTGGCCGGGGTGCGGTGGTTGCAGGTAGCGGAGGCGGGTTGGGTAAGTCTGCTGGGAGTGCTGGCGGGACTACCTCTGGGCTACCTGTATGCGCGAGGCGTAGTCCATGCGCTCCAGCGCTGGTGGGTCGGTGCGATTCAGGTACCGTTTCTGGAGTTTCATGGGCGTCCTGCCAGCTACCTTCTGGGGGCGATCAGCGCGTTGGCGGCGGTGATGGTCACGGTCCTGTGGGCAGCGCGGGGTTGGTCGCGCATGCCGGCAAGAGAATTGCTGCAGGGGAACCTTAGCTCCAAGGTGCAGCGCGGAGCCGCAAGGTCTCCAATGCTGCGATGGCTGATCGGAGGCCTTGCCGTCCTCGCCGGGGTGGCGTGGATGGCAGGTTGGTGGTTGAGCGGCCAGGCGGCAGCGGGCGCGTTTGTCGGTGCAGGGATGGCAGCGGTACTCTGGGCCGTACTGCAGCTTTACCGATCCTGGACCCTCCCTTCGATCGACTCCAGGCCAACTTCTGGGATGCAGACCTTTCAAAATCTGCTCGCCAAGAACGTCCATCGCAACCCCATGCGAAGCGCCCTGGCCTCCGGGTTGATCGCTACCGCCTCCTTTCTGCTGATGGCTATCAGTCTGTTCCACAGCCAAGCGGATCCACGAGGTGTTGGAGGATGGCAATGGATCGCTGAATCCTCGCAGCCGATTCTCCGCGATCTGAACGATCCAAAGGTGCAGCAGCAGGTTCTGGGACCCCGAAGAAGCACGCTGGATGGCGTCACGATGGTTTCAGCGCGGTTGCGTGCCGGGGATGACGCCAGCTGTGGCAATCTCTACCAGTCGCAGCAGCCTCGCGTGTTAGGAATGCGACCGGAGATCGTCGACTGGGAACTGCAGTTGCCTTCCGCCTCCCGCTTCCCCTGGGCTGCCTACGACAAGTCGGGGCAAGCTGCATCGCTTCCTTCCCCTTGGCGTCTTCTGGAACGCCCAGGAGATGGGACTATCGAATCGCCGCTTCCAGTCATTCTGGATCAGAACACCGCCATGTGGTCACTCCATCGTGGCGCCAGAATTGGAGAGGTATTTTCGTTTGAGATGGACGATCGTCCGATCTTCTTCAAGACGGTTGGGCTGCTGCAGAATACGCTGCTGCAGGGATCGCTGATCATCGGTGAAGAGAACTTTCGAAAGGCCTTTCCATCGCTGAGCGGTTATCAGTGGTTCCTGGTAGGTGGCAAGCCACCTGCCGATCTCGATCTTGCTAGGCAGACACTGGAGGAGGGATGGAGCGAGGAGGGGTGGACGGCGCAGTCGACATACGCCGTGCTGGATCAACTCCTTGCGGTACAGAACACCTACCTGAAAGCGTTCCAGGCATTGGGTGCTCTGGGGCTACTGCTAGGTACCCTGGGACTGGCGGTGGTCCAGATTCGTTCGGTTCTGGAACGCCGGTCGGAACTGGCGCTGCTACGATCGCTGGGCTATTCACCCCAACGCGTCGGCAAGATGCTTTCGGGCGAGAATCTTCGCTTGCTGGCGATCGGACTGGGGATTGGAGTGGGTAGTGCCGCATTGGCGGCGCTCCCTGCGTGGTGGCGAGGGCAGTCGATCGGTTCGATGTGGGGTCCGATCGGTATGTTGGGGATGGTGCTGGTGTGCGGAATCGCGGCTGGTGCTCTGGCGGTCAGGCAGGCCAATCGACTACCAATTCTCGACGCCCTGCGAGGCAAGTAAACGCCAGCAGCTGACCAGGTGCTGTTCATTTTGTGCGACGAGGTAGAACGTGACGACACGTTGGGTCGGTAGCTCGGGAAAAGGTCATTCGCCCCGTCGCCTTACCCTTTCTTCCACGACCGCGCGCCAGGTGGTCGAACGGTTGGCTGGGCAGGATATCCGGTGCGTGCTAGCCGAGAGTTGCACGTGCGGGTTGATCGCCGCTAGGCTAGGAGGCGTGCCTGGGGTTTCGCAATGGCTGGTTGGATCTCTGGTCAGTTATCGCCTGGATGCAAAGCAGCGATGGTTGGGGGTCCCCAGCAAGTGGCTAGAACCTTCAGGACCGGGAGCCGTATCCCAGCCAGTCGCCGAGGCGATGGCAGAAGGAGCTCTGCGGTGCGCACCCGAGGCGCAGGTGTCGCTAGCCATCACAGGACATCTGGGGCCGGGCGCACCGCTGCAGGAAGATGGAATGGTTTGGATCGCGGTGGCGCGGCGTGGTGGTCGGTCGGGGGCGCGGATGCTGGGGCGAATGGAAGTGTGCTGGAGTGGCCGATTTCGGCTGCAATCGGAAGCACCACGTAGCCTGCGTGACAGCCGCAGGCGCATCGGTCGGCAGAAGGAGGCGGCGGAGCTGGCATTGGCGGTGCTGGAGTGGTGGCTGGAGTTCAGCGTCTGAACTTCTCTGTCAAATACCCGACCAACAGCTTCGCCAGTCGATCGTTCTGCCAGTACAGGAAGACCAGGTAGAGCCCGGCACCCAGCGGAGCGACTGCCAGAGAGCCACCTTTTGGGAGTGCGGCGACAAGCGGCAAACAAAGAAAACAGGTCGCCAGAGCTGCTGTCACCAAACGCATCGCGTCTTGCGTCAGCGAACGGTCCCAGAGTGGACCGATGCGCCACGAGAGGACGATACCGATCGCCATCGCTGTCAGCGTCAGATGCACAAGCGATCCGATCGCCAAGCCTTCGCTACCCAGAGCCGAGACCAGGATCGCCTTGCCACCCCACCCAAGAAGCATTGCTACCAGTCCAATCCACGTAGGGGTCATCGTGTTGCCGATGGCGAAAAAACCTCGAGCTGTCCAGTCGGCCAGCGATGCGCCCAGTAGCGTCCAGACCAGAACGCGGAATAGCCTTCCGACAGCCGCCGTATCCGACGCGGAGAAGGCTCCGCGCTGCAACAGATCGCCGGTGACCGACTCCGCAAAAAAACTGATCCCAAGAACGATGGGGACCAAGATCCAAAGCAGCGCATAAATCCCCTGCATCTGTCGGTGGCGGACTGCATCGTCTCCCTCATCCTCTTTGCCTTGATTCAGCCGCGCGAAGAGCACCGTCAGCAGGCCGCCAACGCAGATCGATGAGAGAGCGGTGACGAAGCGCTGCGTGTAGCCAAAGTGCGCGATATTTCCGGGCGGAAGAAAGGACAGCAACCAGCGTTCGAATACCATGTCCCATCGCATCACGGCGTTGCCTAAAATCAGTGGCAGCGCCATGCGCCATAGTTCGCGCGACATGGAATTGATGCCGAAGGGTTCCTTTCCCAGTTGCAGACGCAATGGCCAGATCAGCGCCGTCACCCATCCCAGCCCGGTGAGAAACATCGACAGGGTGTATGCTTCGGTGCCACGGGTCGCCCATTGCCAGGTCAGAAGGGCATGAGTCAGACTGAATGCGAAGGCGATGATAGCCGGATAGAGGAATCGCTGCTGCGTTTGGTAGAGGGTGCTCAGAAAAGTGACCATGCAGCCCCAAAGCACCTGCCAAGCAAGCCAGATCAACTGGTCGGCCGCCAGTTGATGTCGCATCGGATCCAAGCCAGGGAGAAAGAAGTCGATCCAGAAAGATCGCCAGATGCATAGAGATATCGTGAAGAGCAGGGCGGCCGTCGTCAGCGATGCCCCGACGGTCGCGATCATCTGCCAAGCCTCAGGATCGTTGGGATCCTTCTGAAACGCTCGGGTCAGCAGAGGGACCAGGGCAAAGCCAAGCGGCAGGGTCAGAAGCAGCTGGATGGCCTGGGGGATCGCCAGGGTCGCCTGCAATGCATCGATCGCCGGGCTGGTTCCAAACCGGGCCGCCAGCAGCATCTGCAGCGAGAACTGAACGAGGATCTGCAGGACAGAGAAGAACGTGACTCCCGCCACGCTCCGCCACACCGCCATGGTTCCTCCTGGAAGTCCACTGCCCGTCAAGAGCTGATCGTTGGGTCGCGCGACGTCGGCAACCCTTTTCCTCCTATCCTAGCATCCCGATTTCGCTTTACCCAAAACAAAGTTCAGTAGACCCCTTTCCCAGGACGGCTCGGTCTAGACTGACCGAGCGGCTAGAATGGGATGGAATTGCAGGGCTGAATTGGCCCAGATTGCCACCAGCAACAGGGAAAAATCAAAGATGGAGATTGTCGCGCTGGACCAATGCTCTTCCTTTGTCACAAAGGATGGATCGATCATTCGCGAACTGCTGAGCCACCGCAATTCCTCGATCCGAATGCAAAGTCTGGCCGAGGCAGTGGTGCCTCCCGGGGGACGCACCCAGATCCACCGCCATCACCGAACTGAGGAAATCTATTGGATCATCTCCGGTACGGGCGTCATGTGGATGGATGGACAGCAGCGATCGATTGGCCCCGGAGACGCCATCGCGATCCCGCCGGGTGTGCTTCATGGATTGATCAATCCATCGAACGAACCGCTGCGGCTTCTGTGTTGCTGCGCTCCAGGGTATGAGCACGAGGACACGGAGTTGCTTGGGCAGGATGGTTAAAAAACGCATCACGAAAAACCCCGATTCCCAAGCCGATGTCCTGGAAGTCCCATCGGAAATGGCGACCAGTTGGAGGGAGCGCGGGGAACTGGGAAGCATCGCTATCCGCAATGCACGAACTCATAACCTTCGAGGCGTCTCGGTCGACCTGCCTCATGGCCAGATGTCGGTGCTAACCGGTGTCAGTGGGAGCGGCAAGAGTTCTCTGGCCTTCGACACGCTCTATGCCGAGGGACAAAGGCAATACATCGAAAGTCTGTCAGTCTACGCCAGGCAGTACGTGCAGCAGATGGAGCGGCCGGAGGTGGATTCCATCGCGGGGCTCCAGCCAACCCTCTGCATCGACCAACGACCGACCGCCATCAATCCACGCAGCACAGTCGGCACCGTGACCGAAATCCACGATTACCTACGGCTGATGATGGCCCGTCTGGGAATTCCGAGTTGTTCCCAATGCGGGGAAGCGATTGATCGGCAGTCGGTCGAGCAGATCGTGGGGAGCATCCGTCAGCAGCCCGAACGAACGCAGGTGGTGGTGATGGCACCACTGGTCCGGGGGCGCAAAGGTGCACATGCGGAGGTCTTTCAGAAGATTCAAAAGGCGGGCTTGGTGAAAGCTCGTGTCGATGGCCAGATGGTCGATATCGACAGTCCCCCAACTCTCGCCGTGCGCACCAACCATACGATTGAGGCGGTGGTGGATCGAATGGTGGTGCGTGAAGATTGGGTAACGCGTCTAGAGGAGGCGGTGCGACTGGCGCTGCGACTTGCCGATGGACTGGTGACGATTTCCATCAAGTCGCCTTCGGATCGGAAGGAACAGACGGAATGCGAAAGGCTCTTCTCGACGCGATTCGCCTGTGTTGCCTGTGGTGAGAGTATCGCGGAGATCGAGCCGAGAACCTTCAGTTTCAACAGCCCCTACGGCGCTTGCACCACGTGCGAAGGGACCGGGCTGATAGAGACGAAGGCTAAACGAACTGGACGCGGTCGAGCGGCAAAAGATCCATCGCTAGAGAGCGATTTGGAGGAAAAGACGCCAGCGATGGAGTGTCCCGACTGCAAAGGGGCTCGCCTGGGCCCCCAGGCTCTCGCCGTGCGGATCGAAGGGCAATCGATCGATGATCTGTGCCAGATGCCGATTCAGAGATTGCAGGAGTTCCTAGAGCATTGCCGTTTTGATTCGCTGCGGGAACCGATTTTTCAGCCATTGCGTCAGGATATCCAGCATCGACTTCGGTTCCTGATCGAGGTTGGACTGCACTACCTGACCCTTGGTCGATCCGCCCAGTCGCTCAGCGGCGGCGAATTGCAGCGAGTCCGCCTAGCCAGTTGCATTGGGTCGGGACTGGTAGGGGTTTGCTACGTTTTGGACGAACCGAGTATCGGGCTGCATCCGCGAGACAACGATCTGTTGATCGGATCGCTGCGGCGACTACAGCAGGCCGGAAATACGCTGGTTGTCGTAGAGCATGACGAAGCGATGATCCGTCAAGCCGATCTACTTGTTGATCTGGGGCCTGGAGCGGGGCCTTTGGGTGGTCGATTGGTGGCGGCCGGTTCGGTGCAGGATGTCGCCGACAGCGAGGATTCCATGACAGGGAAGTACCTCAGCGGTCGGATGGTGATTGCCGTTCCAGGGAGTCGCCGGTCGGTGGATCCGGAGAGGCTGCTTCTGCTGAAGCAGGCAACAACGCATAACCTTCGTGGGATCGACGTCGATTTTCCACTCGGTTGCCTGATTGGCGTAGCAGGCGTCAGTGGCAGCGGAAAGAGTTCCCTGATCCTCGATACTCTGATCCCTCGGCTGCGCCAGAATCTGGGGCGATCCTCTAGTGCTCGCGACACCCATCCCGACCCACTTCTCTCGGGTTGGAAACAGATCGATCGCTGCATCGCCATCGACCAGACACCCATTGGAAGAACGCCTCGAAGTTGCCCCGCGACTTACTGCGGAGCACAGGATCTGATTCGCCGGATCTTCGCCGCCACGCGCGATGCCAAACAGCGGGGCTACAGTTCCAATCGTTTCAGCTTCAACGCGGGAGATGGAAGGTGCGCGGTCTGTCAGGGACAGGGGCAGCAGCGACTGGAGATGAACTTTCTGGCCGACCTCTTTGTCACTTGCCCCCAGTGCAAAGGAAGCCGATACAACCAAGCAACCCTGGATGTCCACTACCGGGATCGCAACATCGCTCAGGTGCTTTCGATGTCGATCGATGAAGCGGTCGATTTTTTTGATGGGATCGACTCGCTGCAGCAGATCCTGATCAGCCTTCAGCGAGTCGGCTTGGGGTACATTTCCCTTGGCCAGCCTTCCACAACGCTCAGCGGGGGCGAGGCACAGCGGATCAAACTGGCTACGGAGCTTGCCAGCCGCAGTCCGGGACACACCTTGGCGATCCTCGACGAACCGACGACAGGGCTTCACTGGCGGGATGTCGATCGATTGATCGATGTACTTCAGGGGATCGTCGACAAGGGTAATACCGTGCTGGTGATCGAGCACCATTTGGATGTGCTGAAGGCCTGCGACTGGCTGTTGGAGCTGGGGCCTGAAGGAGGTGTCGAGGGGGGCCAGTTGATCGCTCAGGGGACCCCCGAGCAAGTGGCTGGAGATCCGAGAAGTCTGACCGGACCGTTTTTGGCTCCCCTCTTGCAACGCATCGAACCGAAGAACAAAGAGAACGAATAAGGAATAGCCAGATGGCTAAGAACGATACGCATCCAGTAGCGGTGACTCCTGGAGCAATGCAGTGGTGGCGCTGGTGGGTGACAGCGGCCGTTTTGGCCTTGCTGGGACTTTTGGCTTGGAGCCTGCTTTGGGAATTCGACCATGCAGTCGCCAATGTCGTCATGGGGATCTGTATGTTTCTTGCGACGCTGGTGGCGTGGATCACCGTCTGGAGATCCTCCCCCAGCAACCAGCGGAAATGGGTTGCAGGCATCCCGGTTCTGCTGGGGATCGCTGCCGCAGGTCTGCTGGAGTTTCAGGGATTCAATGGCGAGATCGTCCCGCAGTTCCAGTGGCGGTTTGCTGGTTCCAGATCCAAGCCGCCTGCAATCCCAACGCAAGTGCCGGCAACTTCTCCTCAAGCCGAAGCCAATCCATCCGCACCACCAACCACTCCAGCGTCTCTATCGGGCATCGGTTTTCCGCAGTATCTGGGAGTTCATCGCGACGGAAAGGTCAGCTCGCCACGCTTCTCCAAACCGATTGGCAACGAAGACTTGTTGCTGCGATGGCAGGTGGCTGTCGGCGCTGGATGGTCGGGAATGGCTGTGGCCGGCAATCGGCTTTACACGATCGAGCAGCATGGATCCGACGAGTCGGTTCGGTGCTATGCCACCGAGACGGGTCAGCTGATCTGGAAGCACGACTACCCGGCAAAGCATGAGAACCTGCTGGGAGGCGTCGGTCCGCGCAGCACTCCTGCAGTAATCGATGGTCAGGTTGTCGCTGCAGGTGCATGTGGGGATCTGCACTGCCTGGATGCCCAGACCGGGGTGGTTCGCTGGAAACTGAATTTGAATGAACTTGCTGCCACCACGCAGAAGAGCTTTGAATCGACCGTGTCCTGGGGGCGCAGTGCCTCCCCTTTGTGCCACGAAGGATTGGTGTATCTGCCTCTGGGGGGAGATCTTGCCAAGGGCTGCCAGAGCCTGATTGCGATCGATCTTGAAAGCGGCAAGGAGCGATGGCGCGCAGGGGACGGGCAGATTGCCTACGCATCCCCTGCTCTCCTTTCACTCGATGGCACACTTCAGGTGCTGTGGCTGGAACAGGAATTTGTCTGCAGCTGCGATCCGAAGACGGGGCAATTATTGTGGAAGCACCCTTGGCCAAGCAGCAGCAGTGGCGACGCGTGTGCCAGCCAGCCTATGCAGATCGATTCGCGGCGTCTCCTCCTAACCAAAGGCTACGGACAAGGGTGTCGTGTGATCGAGGTCGGAAAGACCGATTCGAAGTGGCAGGCTAACGAAATCTGGAGCCGTACGCCGCTGCTGAGAACGAAGTTCACCTCCGCGCTGGTCGACGGGGATGTCGCCTATGGATTGAACGACGGTATCCTGGAATGCGTCGACCTCGATGCGGGAAAGCGGCTTTGGCGGCAGGGTCGCTACGGGCATGGCCAAGTCCTTCTGGTCGAAAGAAAACTGGTGATCGTCACCGAATCGGGGGAGTTGGTGGTGATTGCAGCCGACCCATCAAAACCTGAATTGCTCGCACGCCTCCCAGTGCTCCAGGGCACCACCTGGAATCCCCTGGCGGTGGTCGGATCGCAGATCTATCTAAGGAACGCCAAGGAAATGGCTCGCGTCGATCTTCAGACCGACGGTGACTCGCTATAATAAAAATGCTGGAGACGACCGGGTCTCCGGCCGAAAAGAACCCTATTTTCTCTCTGTCTGTGTCGGTTGGTCTGGGAATCCAATCGCCCGGATGCCAACAGCTGATCTGAAGAAAATTCTTTTCTCGTACGAAACCCTGCTAGCGCGGACTGTGACATGCTCACGTGGATCGTTCGTTGCGGTGTGATGCGCACCCTGCACGTCATGCAGTATCGGCATCCATTGCGCCGAGGCGATCGCGTCATCGCTCGCACCTCGCGTGGATGGGAATTGGGCGAAGTGCTTGCCGAAGCGACCCCCAGGGCTGTGGCGCAGATGGAAGAACCGCCAGGAGGCACCATCCAGCGGATTGCGACGGCAGAAGATGAGCAGCAGGTGCTGCGACTGATCAAGGAGAGTCGCGAGCAGTTTCAAAAGTGTCGGGAAATCATCGCGCAAATGCAGTTGCCGATGGATCTGATCGACCTGGAACGGCTATTCGGAAACGATCGCGTGGTGGTCTACTTCCTCAGCGAACAGCGAGTCGACTTCCGCGAACTGGTCAAGCGGCTGGGTGCGGAGTTTGGCACGCGGATCGAAATGAAGCAGGTGGGAGCTCGCGACGAAGCGAAGCTGCTAGCGGAGTACGGCGACTGCGGCAAACCCGTCTGCTGCAATACCCATCTGGTGAAGATGCCGCCGGTCTCCATGCGGATGGCGAAGCTCCAAAAGGCCACTTTGGATCCTAACAAGATCTCCGGTCGTTGCGGCCGACTGAAGTGCTGCTTGCGATACGAATACGATACCTACGAAGAGATTGTTCAGCAGTTGCCGCCCGCCGGCAGCCACGTTGTCACCCGACAGGGGCGTGGGGTGGTCAAGGGGCATGAACTGCTGATTCGCCAGGTTCTGATCGAATACGAGGATCGGCGAAGGGTGCTGGTGACCGAAGACGAAATCCTGTCGGTTGTCAAAAAACCAACCGGCCCTGGGCCCGCGTCCGAAGCGCCGGGGGAAGGGGATTCACAAGGTTTCGAGCGTCGGGGGGGACGCGGGCGAAGACCCGGCCCCGCTAGCGACCGTCGATCGCCGCGAGCTACCAGCCATGACGAGAATCCACGCGATCAGTCCCCCTCAGACCCAAGCTCGGATCCCGGCACGTCGACGCCCGAAACCAACTGAGTCGAGAGCGGCTGCCAGCACGATCGCTCCTTATGCGATCCAAACGTGTAACAAACTGATTCCCCCTCACGGATTCGATTACGGAAGCCTTGCCCCATGGCCGCAAAAGTTCACCCCATCATCGAATTGCTGCAACAGGACCATCGATATCCATTGGAGAGTTATCAATTTGTACGGGAAGGGTTGGCCTACGCGCAGCAGGTGATGAAGATGCCGCCCCAGGGAAGTGCCAGTTCCGAACCGGAAGGGGAGCATCACCTGACCGGTCAGCAGCTATGCGAAGCAATCCGGCATTATGCCGTCGACCAATTTGGCTATCTGGCCAAAACCGTACTCAATCACTGGAACATCTACTCCACCAGCGATTTCGGAGAGATCGTCTACAATCTGATACGCATCAAGCAGATGAAGAAATCCAAGAGCGATCGGCGGGAGGATTTCGACGACGTGTATCCGTTTGAAGGGGCCTTTCAACCGGTCTTCGGGCCGCTGGATAGCTGATCCCTTTCGAGGCGACCACCAGCCTAGGCTCGTCGATATCCCCTCCATCGAATGGCTTCCGTCTTCCTGGCTCAGACATCCCCACGGCGCCTGAGGCTGGAGCGGCCAGTAGCAGGCTGTTTTTCCTGCGGCGAGGTGGCTTTGGGCCAATGGGGAGCCGGCACTTGGGGGGACTTGGTGGCGGTACCGTTCGGCGTTGCTATCGTGGCGACTACACCGGGGGTGGACGGCCCTGGATCGCTGCGCTGACCCAGGTAGTTTTCGATCACATCGCGATTGTTTCGCACTTCGTCGGGCAATCCTTCGAAGAGCACCTGTCCCTTGTAGATCACGTAAGCGCGATCGACAAAACCGAGCAGTTCTAATGCGGCGTGGTCGGTGATCAGGGAGGAGATGCCATCTTCGCGAAGCTGCAGGATCACCTCCTGAATGCTGTCGACGCTGATCGGGTCGATCCCCGCAAACGGTTCGTCCAGCATGATGATTTTAGGATTGGCGACCAGGCAGCGCGCGATCTCCAGCTTCCTTCGCAGACCTCCAGAAAGCTGGGATGCCAGCTTATTCCGATGCTCGCTTATCTGCATCTGTTCCATCAACTGCTCGCATCGCTCGATCCTCTGCCGCCTGGGGACTCCTAGAAGTTCCAGCAGCGAGAGGATATTGTCGTCGACGCGCATCTTCCGAAAGATACTGGCTTCCTGAGCTAGGTAGGCCATGCCGCCATCGCGCGCGCGACGGTACATCGGCCAGTCGGTCACATCCTGTCCGCACAGGATGACCTTGCCGCTATCGGGTGGCAGCTGGCCGCAGGTGATCCGGAAGCTGGTCGATTTACCAGCCCCGTTGGGACCAAGCAGTCCGACCACTTCCCCTTCGGTGACGTGGAAACTGACACCATCGACCACGCGCCGTTTGCCGTACGACTTGACGATGTTGTCGACATTCAGCACATCCATGCGCTCCTGCCTTGCCGCCATGCGGCGTTCCGTATGCTTCCAAACAATCCATAGCGCCCGATCCGTTCAGCGGATCAGACCCATGCGCTGGACATTAGGTAAAAAAGGAATTGGTCGGTTCCAAAAATGGGGCCAGAAAACGACGATCGCTCGTCCAATCAGCAATCTTTCCGGCACGTGGTGGTCAGGCCAACCCCGTGCATCAAAGCTCTCCATCGAGTTATCCCCCATGGGAAAATACTCCTTTTCCCCCAGCAGAAACTCTGTCGCCCGCCGCTCCGGAAAGACGCTGGCCATCTCCCAGAGCTTCGGGGTGCTGTAGAGCGTATCGCGGCGCAGGGCGGTACGGCTTTCGGAGAGGAAGGTGCGGTCGTTCAAGCGATCGGGATCGACGCGTTCCAGATACCGCATCAGGTCCTCATCCTTGAGGCTCAGTTGCAGCGATCCATCCCAATTTCGGTAGTCGTTGTAGGGAGAGGCGCCATCGGTGGCGACATAGTAGACATCTCGTGAGATCTTGGCTCGCTCCACCTTGCCGTCGATTCCTTGAAATCCGATCCCCGCTGGAGCCGCATCCAGTGGATCTGCTGGGGACCAGTGCGGCCGCCGCTGAGGACCGCTCAGATAACTCTCGCTCCTCAGATTACCGCTGGGGGTGATCGTCTGCACTTTGTCGCCAACCCACAGAGTCAACTGATCGTCGACATTGGTCAGCCGCAGGCGATACCGCCCTGGACCTCGCACGGAGGTCGATGCGCTGGCTTGAGTGACTAGGCCCCCCGCCAGATCCTCGAAGGCGGCCAAAGGCTGATCGCCGCGGAGGGCCAGCAGCGTCGCCTGACCACTTTGGGTATCGATGCGACACTGGTGGTGAATCCCCATTTCCACCAAGTCCAGCACCAGCGTCCCCGTCCCTTTCTCGATCACCACCTCGGTCTCCAGCGCCAGGTCGCCCACCCAGTGGGTACCATCGTTTTCGATGCACGATCTCTGGAAGAAGGACATCGTGTCGTTGGCTCGCGGATCCTCGCCGCTGCGATAGCTGGGGGCAAAGCCGCCGCGTCGATCGCCATACACCGATCGGCGACTGGTGGTCAGCGACGCATTGTAATGAGCGAAATCGGTGATCAGTCGACTGCTGTAGGGATCGATCGGAACTGGGAATTTGCCTTGCGATTGGACCTTTCTCCAGACCCACGGATCGACGACTCGGTGGAAGAATCGCAACCATTCCAGTCGCTGCGGCTCAGCCGTACCCTGATAGCTGGCCTGCCACCGGGTCTCCGTGGAGTCAACTTGCCACTTGGCGGTCGATCGGTCTCCTAAAGGAAATGGCTGCCACTCGCTGGGCAAACCTGCCTTCACCAAGTCCTTTGGGCGGTGGTTGGTATCGGAGACCGGTTGCAGCAGTGTCTGGATGATGCGTGGTGGTTTTCGCGCGATCTCCTGCCGCTCGGGTGTCGCTTCCGGAGCGATGAATATATCTCCATGCTGCACCCGCAGTTTCTCATGAGGACGTCCCACCAGTCGCTTGATGTAGTTCTGTCGGGCGTTGTCGGGGAACTTGAAGACGATCACCTCCCAGCGCTGAGGCTGTCGGGCGACATACGAAAACTTGCTGACTAGAATGCGATCTCCTGAGAAGGTCGCGTGGTTGGCATCGCCCTTGAGGTCCAGTGGCATTTCAAAGCGGCAGATCGGGCAGGTGGTTCCCACCACCACGCGATCCTGCAGGCCACCCAGTTCATTGAATTCCGTGCTGGCACCGCTCTGGTAGCCAAATCCGCATTGGCTGCAACGGACATCCTTGTGCGCTCCCATCAAGGTGGGGGCCATCGAACCGGTTGGGATGACGAACGCCTCTGCCACGAAGGCTCGGAACAGAAACGCCAAAATGAGCGCGACGGCAAAACTTTCGAAGGTTTCGCGAAAGACGGGCCCCTTCTCTGCCTGGGTCGCGGAGTTACCGGTTCTTTGTTCGGCCGTTGGTTTGATTTCTTCGTCCCGCTTGACCATGGATTCCCGCCGCTTCGATCTGTCCGCTGCCACTGGTTTTTCCGCTGCTGGTTTTTCTGCCAACGGGCATTTCTGCCGTTGGGTTTGCCGTTGGGCGGACGGGGAGCCAATCCGCGCCCCGACGAACCCTTGGTGAAACAACGCATTTTAAGAAAACCCCCTAAATCCCGCAGCGCAGGAATTCCAGGCCTGGAGGGAATTCGTCCAGAAACTAAGCCCCTGATGGGGTGAAATCCCCAGGAAGACCGCTTCCTGATCCTCTCTTTCGTATCTGGGCCGACCCTTCTTGGAAACAGAACCGCTGGCTTCTCCCCTCGCCCCCCGGCGGCGGTTGGCTACCATAGGCACCCTATGAGCGATTCACTGAACGCGGCCCAGGCCGAAGCTGTCCAAACTCTCTCAGGGCCCCTCCTGGTGCTGGCTGGTGCCGGGACGGGGAAAACGCGCGTGGTCACTTTCCGCGTGGCCAATTTGATCCGGCATGGCACTCGCCCCGATCGCATCCTGGCGGTGACCTTCACCAACAAGGCCGCCAATGAGATGCTCGAGCGGATCGAGGCGAAACTGCAGGGAGGGCATCGAGGTCGCAAAAAACAGGAAACTCCGATGCCACGCATTGGAACGTTTCATGCGCTGTGCGTTCAGTGGTTACGAAAGCATGCCGCCAAGCTGGGCTTCCCTGAGAAATTTGCGATCTACGATCGAGGCGACCAGGAAAGCGTGGCGCGCGGTGTCCTTCGCGAACTGCGGGTACACGATGAGATGATGCGCCCTGCCGACCTGCTTGGCTTCATCAGCCGCTGGAAGAACCAGGGGCTGTGGCCCGATGTGGCGGTAGGTCATGCAAGCACCGACAAGGAGCACTTGGCGGCCAGTGGATACCGCCGCTACCAGAAACAGCTCAAGCTGCTGGGGGCCTTCGACTTTGACGACCTGCTGCTTTACACACAGCGACTGTTTGAGGAACATCCGCCGGCCCTCAAAGCCGAGTCGGGGTTGTTCGATCATATCCTGGTCGATGAATACCAGGATACCAATGGGTCGCAGTACGCCATCATCAAGGCGATGGCTGAAGGTCACCGCAATCTGTGCGTGGTGGGGGACGACGATCAATCGATCTACGGCTGGCGAGGAGCTGAGGTGAAGCACATCCTGGGCTTCTCGAAAGATTGGCCCGATGCCAAGGTGGTACGCCTAGAGGAAAACTACCGTTCGACAGCGGCAATCCTGCAGATGGCCAATCAGCTGATCATCTTCAATCGCCATCGCCACGATAAGATCCTCCGACCGGCTCGCCACGGTGGTCAGGCCCCACGCATCCTTCAGTTCCCTTCGGAAGTGGAAGAAGCACAGTCGATCGCTCAGGAGATTGCGCGACGTCTGGAGGGAGATCGCCAGCTGCAGCCGCGCGATCTGGCGATCCTGTTTCGCACCAACGAACAGCCGCGGCTCTTCGAAACCGAGTTGCGGAAGGCCAAGGTGCCCTACGTGCTCACCGGCAGTCAGTCGTTTTTCGATCGTCGCGAGGTTCGCGACTTGCTGGCCTACCTCCGTATTCTCGTCGCCCCAGAGGATGAGGTAGCGCTCCTGCGAATCATCAACACGCCACCTCGCGGCATGGGGGATAAGAGCATCGAAACGCTGCAGCGCGCTGCGGTCGATCAGGGATCCAACATCTGGACGCAGATGCGTCACGAACCTTTGGTTCGGTCGCTGCCGCTGCCCGCTCAGCGTGGTTCGCAGTCGCTGGTCCAGATGGTGCTCGATTTCCAGCAGCGGTTGGAAGGAAAGGCCGACCTTCCCGAAGTGGTCCGCGATGTGATCGCTCGTACTCGATACTTCGACGAAATCGATCGCCTGTACGATACTCCTGAAGAGCAAACGGCACGCAAGCAGTCGGTGGAAGAAGTCGTCAACGCCATCGCGGAATACCAAAGCAGCCATCGCGATGCCACGCTGGGAGGATTCCTTCAGGAAGTCGCTTTGGCAGGCAAGGAATTCGGTTCCCCCAAGGAAAAGGCGTTGCAGCAGAATGCGGTCGCTTTGATGACACTGCACAGCGCCAAGGGGCTGGAGTTCCCAATCGTCTATCTGGTTGGCATGGAAGAGGGGATCCTGCCGCATCGACGGAGCGTCGCCGCAGATGCCGACGCGATCGATGAGGAAAGACGACTATGCTACGTAGGAGTGACCCGAGCACAGGAAGAACTGACGCTCAGCCTCCCCCTGACCCGATTCAAATGGGGAAAGGCCCGGCCGACTTTTCCTAGCCGTTTTCTCTTCGAATTGACAGGACAGTCAGATCATCCGAACAAAGCGGCTGCCATCCGCAACGCGCTGAAGGAAGCTCGAGGTAGCGCCGATGCAAAAGGCGCTTCGGGAAGCTCCAAGAAGAAAAAGCCTTCTCGTTGAACTGGTGACATCTCCCAATCCAGCCGATCAAAAGGGCGATCCCAGCGACCTGCAAGAGATCCCAGTACCGACCCCGGAGACCGCATCGATGGAACTCGATGAGCAGCCGATCCACTACGCGCTGGAGCCCGACCTGTCGGTCGAGGCATTTCTCGATCTGCTCCATCGATCCGGACTGGCCGAACGTCGTCCGGTCGAACAGTCGGATCGGATCGAAAAGATGCTGCGGCATGCCGACCTAATCACGACCGCGCGGCATTCCCAGGGTGCGTTGCTGGGGGTCGCTCGTGCGATTTCCGATTTCGCCTACTGCACCTACCTGTCCGATCTGGCTGTCGATCGCCAGTGGCAGCGCCAAGGGATCGGAAGGCGATTGATCGAAGAACTCCATCAGGCCGCTGGGCTTCAGACGCGGTTGATCCTGCTGGCTGCCCCCAGTGCTCAAACCTACTACCCGCGGATCGGAATGCAGCAGCATCCCAGTTGCTGGATGATCCCGCCTCAATCGTAAGCCAGCTTCGGAGATCCTGGCTCCCATCGCTCCTTCGAAATCCTTTCGAACTTACGGCATCCACTGCGACTGCCCAGCATCGGCTATGCTGATCGGTACGTTTTGTTTCCCGTTTTGCTGGCAGGTGCTGACGTGAGCCGATCGGATACAGTACGACATTCTAATCGTCGTTGGAATGTTCTGGTGACTGCGCGCGCTTTCCATGACAGCGGCTCTCTTTGGCGTCAGCAGTTGGAGCAGGCAGGGTGTCAGGTGCGCTGGGCCAGCCGCTGGGGGCCTCTGGATCTTACCTCCCTGATCGACCAGTGCCAGGAGATCGACTGCGTCATCTCGGCGACCGATCCCTACGGAGCCGAGTTCTTCCAGCGATGTCCCCGCGTTCGATTGGTGGCGCGATGCGGCGTTGGAGTCGATACGGTCGATGTGGCGGAGGCATCCAGTAGAGGAGTTCTTGCGACCAATGTACCTGATGCGATGACTGATGCGGTCGCCGATTACTGCCTGGGGCTGCTGCTGAGCCTGGTGCGGCGGATCGCTGAAGGGGATGCCTGCATGCGCCGCGGCGGATGGGAAGAGTTTCCGGGGATTGAACTGCGAGGCAAGACGTTAGGGCTGATCGGTTTTGGGAAGATCGGCCAGGAGGTGGCCCGGCGCGCCATGGCGTTTGGCATGGAGGTGGTTACTAGCGATCCCATGTGGAGCGATCTGCATCACCGGATCGCGGAAACGCTCGCCCCGGGGCGATCGGTGCGGCCGATGACGCTAGACGAACTGCTCGCCTGCAGCGACGTCGTCTCCATCCACGCCCCCAACACACCAAAGACTCGCCACCTGATCGATCGCCGGCGGCTGGCGATGATGAAGCCGACGGCGGTATTGATCAATACCGCGCGCGGCGCGCTGATCGATCAGGAATCGCTTCAGGAGGCGCTTCGCGGGGGAATCATCGCAGGTGCTGCGATCGACGTCTACGAACAAGAACCGCTACCGGCCGATCATCCCTTGCGATCAACCCCTCGGCTACTGCTGACACCCCACAACGCGTTCAATTCGAAGGAAGCGGCGGAGCGAATGAGCCGTGGATGCGCCGAGCCGATTCTTGATCTGCTGGCTGGCAACAAGCCAAAGCATCTGCTCGATCCCTCCGCCTGGGATCTCTACGAAACACGATTCCGCGACGCCTAGGTCGTACTGGAGCCCCGATCATGAAGAACAATCGAGTCAAGGAAGCGCTAGCTGCTGGCATCCCGCAGGTCGGTACCTGGCTGTCGCTGGGCAGCCCGCTAGCAGCACGTTTTCAAGCGCGCGCAGGGTGGCACTGGCTGACGGTCGACATGGAGCACAGCGCCGTCGACTGGGAGACCACCGCGCTGATGTTCGCAGCCATCGCAGACGCCGGGGGAACGCCGCTGATCCGTGTCCCCTCCATCGCGCATGAACATGCCAAACGGGCACTCGATCAAGGGGCTTACGGCATCGTCTTCCCGATGTGCAACAGTCGCCAGCAAGCGGAATTGGCCGTGGCCGCCTGCAAGTATCCCCCCGAGGGAAACCGCAGCGTCGGCGGCAGCCAGCATGCGCTGAACTTTGATACCGACCCGGCTACCTACTACCGCAATGCCAACCAGCGGACTTTGGTGATCGTTCAGATCGAACATCGAGAGGCGGTGGAGCGATGTGAGGAAATCGTGAGTGTGCCGGGGATCGACGCCGTTTTCGTCGGGCCGAATGATCTGCTGGCATCGATGCACCAGACGCCCCAGATGGAGTCGGAAGATCCACAGTTCGTCGCAGCCCTCCAGACGATCCGAACCACCTCTCTGCGTCACGGGGTGGCGCCCGGTATCCATGTCGCCGATGCCAAGGCGGCCCTGAAGAGGATCTCGGAGGGATGGCGCTTCATCGCCATCAGCAGCGAACTGGGGATGATGCAGAAGGAGTCCGCCGAAACGATCCGCCAAGTCTGCGGTGCCGCTATGCAGTCCCAGGTGCGATACTAAGTGATCGACTGGGCAGGGCAAAATCGGTGCTGGAACAGCCGCACAGCCATCCTGCTCGACGAACAGATTCGAATGCAGGTCGATCAGCTCCAAAAAAAGCAACAGCCGATGATCGCCAGCGGGGACGCGAACGCTAAGGACACAATCCCGAGGGCCAGCAGACAGCCGCCCGGCCTCGGAAGTCCATTCCGTAGGACGCGACCTGCCGATGATTCATACCCCACCTTCCGCTTCCATCGCCGCTTCGTATTGCCCCAAGCCCGAAAGGGCCTCATCAGTGCGGTGATGCCAAGTTCCTTCTTCAGCCGCTTTTTGGCCTTGGTGATCCCAAGGAGCGTCTTGAGCGATGGCTTGCGGTACCGAAACAGTTTCACAACAGGTCCCTTCTCAAGAATGGCTGGATAGAATCCCAAGGCGTGAGCATTCCTGGTGACGCCTTCGGTGTTTTGTAGCGTAAGATCGAGGTCAGTCGACGACAAACTTTCGTGGACAAACTCCAAATCGATCCTTCCAAGTGGTACGCAGCCCTTTTCTGGCGCCACAAGGATTAACACAAGTAAGGAAAGGGGGATCGATGGGTTCATGGAATCCCGAAGAGTATCTGAAATTCAAATCGGAGAGGACTAGGCCCGCAGAGGAACTGCTGAACCGAGTGCAATTAACTGAGGTCGGGCATGCGGTCGACCTGGGGTGTGGGCCAGGAAACAGCACCGAAATTCTCCGGCGCCGCTGGCCAAGGGCAAAGATTCTTGGCGTCGATCGATCGGAAGCGATGATCGCGAAGGCAAGAGATTCATTCCCTCGCGAGGCGTGGGTTGTTGCCGATCTTGCCGACTTCCAGCCTCCTTGGCTCTGCGATTTGGTCTTCGCCAACGCCGCCTTGCACTGGCTGAAGGACCACCACCTCCTGATTCCCTCGTGGATGCAGAAGATCCGGCCTGGAGGTGCACTGGCATTTCAGATTCCAAGCAGCGAAATCCCTCTGGTACGCAAGGCAATCGAGGCGGTGTCGCGGGATTCGCGATGGAGCGATCGGATGGCGGAGGCAAGGAGTGCCCTCACGCTTCACCCCGCGCCGGTCTACTACCAGCTATTGGCCCCCCTTGCTTCGCAGCTGGATCTCTGGGAGACCCGCTATTACCATTCCATGCCCAACCATCAGGCAATCCTCAGCTGGATGGGCTCAACCGGATTGCGCCCCTATCTGGATGCGTTGTCCGATTCGCGCGATCAGCAGCAATTTCTCGACGAGGTACTGAAACGGGTCCAGGCGGATTACCCAATCCAGCCTGACGGCACGGTTGTTTTTCCTTTCCAGCGTCTATTTGTTGTCGCTTACCGCTGTTAGGAGAAAGTGGCGCCTCGGGAAAAGCCGCATGAAATCCGCCTGCTAGTTGCAGCGAAATGCCATCGGTTAGAAGCAGGTATAAGAGCCCGGCCGATTGCGAGGCTGGGCTAGCGAAGCCTGATTCGTTTTTTCTACATGATTGCCGCCTAAATGCCTTCCAGGTGGCCTTGCTTTCGTAGATAGAAAGCCGAAACAGCCTATCCCTCCATCCATAGGGTCGATCGGCTCATGAGAGCCTGATATCCATTTGAAATTCGAAGCCAATCCTTGTAGGTGAGGCTGACCTAGTGCGGTCCACCGGCATTAGGCTGATCCGTGTCGAAACGAGTTCGTCAGCAAGGTCGCACTCGTACTCAGTGCAACGGTACTCGTACTCAGTGCAACGGTACTCGTACTCAGTGCAACGGTACTCGTACTCAGTGCAACGGTACTCGTACTCAGTGCAGCGGTACTCGTACTCAGTGCAGCGGTACTCGTACTCAGTGCAGCGGTACTCGTACTCGAAGGGATCGTGACGGCAGACCCAACTTTCGAACATGAAGGTCGGAACGTCTATCGACTCTCGATCGAGTAAGTCGTATTCTCGACCTTGACGGCTTATCGCAGTACCACGTCACCTTCGTGGGGTCGATACTGTTGTTGTCGAGCCACTTCTTCACTTCGGCCGGTTGGCCGTCGTCGTTTTGGCGTTGTACGCCGCCACGGTCGTGGTCGT
Organism: Planctomycetaceae bacterium; assembly: GCA_040375295.1. Taxonomy (GTDB): domain Bacteria; phylum Planctomycetota; class Planctomycetia; order Pirellulales; family Pirellulaceae; genus JBEISR01. Next base: position 285,111 of record JBEISR010000002.1, on the reverse strand, counting down.
TTCCTCGATGTGCTTGACTTGTTCTTGCGACACGACCCCACCGTACCAATAGGATAGAGTCTGGAAGGCACGATGGTGGCGTCGAGAAGTGCCGGGAAAATGCGAGAGTCGGTGGCCGGTTTCGGCCTTGATCCTAATTGGCACGGCCCACGGAAGTCAGTACAATATACGGCGGTCTGGCAATCCCGTTGGTCTGGCGAGCCCGATACAAAGGGCGGCAGCAGTATACACAGGGAAAGACGGGTTGCGGATCATGAAAGACCATCCTCAGTCGACGGGTGAAGCGTTGCATGAGCAACGGGAGTGGTTGCGGGTTACGCTGTCGAGCATTGGGGATGGCGTCATCACCTGTGACACCAGCGGCAACGTCACTTTCCTCAACCCTGTCGCTCAGAACTTGACCGGCTGGTCGCAGGACGAAGCGGTGGGTGTGCCGCTGGTGACGGTTTTCAACATCATCAATCAAGACACTCGCCGCACGGTCGAGAACCCTGCCACCAGAGCCTTGCGCGAAGGGGTGATTGTGGGGCTGGCGAACCACACGCTGCTGATCAGCAAGGACGGCACGGAGCGAGCTATTGACGACAGTGCCGCCCCGATCCGTAATGAGTCGAACGAAGTGGCAGGGGTGGTCTTGGTGTTTCGGGACATCTCCGAACGCTACCAGCAAGAGCGGAGGATACAAGACACGCTCAGCTACGCCAACAACATCATCGCCACGCTAAGGGAACCTTTCCTCGTCATCAACGGGAACTTGAAGGTTCAAACGGCCAACCGCTCCTTCTACGAGAACTTCCGCACCACGCCCAAAGAGACGGAAGGCGTCTTCGTCTACAACTTGAGCAATGGTCAGTGGGACATCCCCGGCCTGCGGTCGGTGCTGGCCGCAGTGCTGGCCGACCATCACCCCGTTCTGAACTACGAAGTCGAACACGACTTCCCGACCATCGGGCGGCGGTTCTTGGTGTTGAACGCCGTCCGCATTCGCAAGATGGACAACCAGTCCAACCTGATCCTGCTCGCCATCGAAGACATCACTGACCAAAAGCGGTCGGAACTGGCGTTGAAGGACTCCGAAGTACGGTATAGGCGGCTCTTTGAGTCGGCCAAAGACGGCATTCTTATCCTCGACTACAACACTGGACTCATCACCGACGCCAACCCGTTTATGAGCGAATTGCTCAACTACCCGAAAGATGATTTGGTCGGCAAGGAACTTTGGGAGATCGGCCTGTTCCGAGACAAGGCGGAGAATGAAGCCGCCGTGCGGGAAGTGCAAGAGCGGAGCTACAAGCGGTGGGAACATTTGCCGCTGGAAACGAAGCTTGGGAACCGGGTGGAAGTGGAAATCGTAGCGAACGCCTACCGAGAAGACCATCAACAAGTCATCCAGTGCAACATCCGGGACATCACCGAACGCAGCCGCATGGAGCGGAAGGTGAAGGAGCAATCGGAACATTTGGCCGACTTGGGCCGGCGCAAGGACGAGTTCTTGGCGATGCTCAGTCACGAACTCCGCAATCCACTCGCCCCCATCGCCAACGCCTTGCAAATCCTAAGGCTTCAAAAAAACGAAGACCAACTCCAGCAGTCGGCCCGTACCACCATCGAGCGTCAGGTGGGACAGCTTCGCCATATCATTGACGACTTGATGGAAGTGTCCCGCATTACCACCGGCAGGGTGCAACTTCGGCAAGATCGCATCGCCGTGGCGGGCATCGTAGAGCGGGCGGTGGAGTCGGCGCGCCCGCTGCTTGATCAGCACCGGCACGAACTCACCGTAACAGTGCCATCGCAACCCATTTGGCTCTACGCCGACGCCGCTAGGCTGGAACAGGTCGTCGTGAACTTGCTCACCAACGCCGCCAAGTACACCACCGATGGCGGTCACGTCTGGCTGTCCGTCCAACAGGAAGGCGATGAGGCGGTGCTGCGGGTGCGGGATACAGGTGTCGGCATCGCCCCCGAACTGCTGCCCCGAATCTTCGACCTGTTCACGCAGGCAGAACGGACGTTGGATCGATCGCAGGGCGGCTTGGGTATCGGGCTGGCCCTGGTACATCGTCTTGTGGAGCTACACCGCGGGCGAGTGGAAGTACACAGTTCGTTGGGACGGGGGAGTGAGTTCGTCGTGCGTCTACCGGTGATGCGGAGTCCCGCACCGCTACCGCCGCCGCCCGTCACCGAAGCGACAAAGCCGACCGGCCCATCCTTGCGGGTGCTGGTGGTCGATGACAACGTGGATGCGGCGACGACCTTGGCCGAACTGTTGAAGGCGTACCGGCACGACACTCGCACGGCCTTCGATGGCCTTGCCGCCGTGGAAGCGGCCATCGCCTACCAGCCCGACGTGGTGTTGCTCGATATCGGCTTGCCAAAGTTAGACGGCTATGAAGTCGCCAACAGAATCCGCCAACAGCCGACGCTCAAGCATATCGTCTTGGTCGCAATGACCGGCTATGGGTTGGAGTCCGACCGGGAGCGATCTAAAGCGGCGGGGTTCAATCACCACTTGGTCAAGCCCGCCGAATTCGACAAGTTGCAAGAAATCCTGGCGACCGTCAAGCCGAAATAGCGGCGTGGTGACAGGGTTTTGTCACTGCACACATAGAGCGAGAGCCGCCACTCAGGTGCGATGCTCCCGGTTGCCAATTCTAGCCGAAGGTACTGATGAAGACGGAGATCTTCTCGAGCAGATGGAGATAGCTCTACCACCGGATGGCGGTGAGTCAAAGGCCTTTCTCTATGGCTACGTTCTGTGAGATCCACAAAGGGGCGAACAAGCCGTTCTACAAGAGCCACGCGCCGCACGCTTTGAAAACAAAGTTGCTTGATGATGCTCGATGAAATGAGTCGTTCTGATTGTCAGCCCTTGTGCTTGGAAACAGCCTCGTCAACCGCGCGATCGTTCGTCCATGAACGACTCGAAGGTCATCAGCTACGTGCGGTTTCGGCGAGTCGAACGCAGATCCAGAGGAAGAGATTGATGATCCGCATCGCAGAGCAGGAGCTCGAAAAATCGAGAAGTCAGCAGCAGGGATGAATGCAAAAAACCCGGCCGCTTGACGCGGCTCGGGTTCAGTCGATTGGCTTTCTTCGACTGCCCGTTGCAGTCGAGAAAACGATCAAACCAGGTGGCAGGCCGAAGGTTCACTGCGGGGCGGCCGGACGCTTGGCTCAGTAGTCGGGCGTCGGAACTTCTTCGGGCGTATGATCCTGCTGCAAGGTATCGGCGGGGACCATTTTTTCGTTGACCCGATCCCATCCCATCATTTGATTGGTGCGCCAGCTTTCATTCGCCATGTTGACCGCCACCACGCCAGCCAACCCCAGTTCGGGCGGGCAGTTGAGCGGCTCACCATTGCGGATGTGGTTGTGCAAATTGGTGTGGTGCAGATTCTGATCTTCACCACCTGTCTTCGTATGCTCGGCCAGCACCTTGCCATCCTTGTCCTTGGCGACCCAGCCCGTGGGGGTGAAGTAGAGCGTTCCACGGTATCCGCGGATCAGGTGATCGACCCCCACCCGGTTGCTCATCGTTCCCAGCACATAGACCGTCATCCCGCGCGGATACTCGCAGATCATTTCGATGTTGTCGGGAAGGTCGCGACCATCGTTCCACTGCCAGATGCCACCCATGCCGACGACGCGCCGAGGATACAAGAGATCGCATGCCCTCATGATGCGGGTGATGCGATGGATGAAGAGGTCGGTGCAGATCCCGCCCGAATAGGCCGAGTAGCAACGCCATTCGAAATAGTGGTGGGGATCCCAAGGGCGATCTTCCGCCGTCCCCAGCCATGCTTTCCAGTCAAGGTCCTTGGGCTGGGAGGCATGAGCCGCCACCTCTTCTGGTTCCCGCCATGGGCCAGCCTTGGCATCGTAGCGGCGCACGTATTCGATCTGCGCCTGAATCACTTTGCCGATCACCCCTTTGCGAATCGCATCCCGCGCCGTGATGTAGCTGTTGTCGGACATCGCCTGCACCCCGACCTGCAGCGGCAGTTTGGTTTCCTTCTGTTTCTTGACCACTGCCTGAGCTTCCGGAATGGTGTGCGTCAGTGGCTTTTCGCAGTAAACGGCTTTGCCCGCATCGAGTGCATCGATCGTCATGGGAGCGTGCCAGTGCTCGGGCACTGCGACGATGGCGTAGTCGACCTCCTTCATCTCCAGTAGCTTGCGATAGTCCTGCATCGCATGGGCGGCACCGATCTTGGCCTTCCCCGCCTCGGCCCGCGTCATCCAGCAATCGGCGACGGCAACGGGAAGGAGGTTGTTCTTTTCCTTCAGGTTGTTGATGACTCCCATGTGGGCATTGCCGATTACCCCGCCGCCGATCAGGCCAACCCCCAGTCGGTCGTTCGCGCCGATGATCCGGCCGTAGCTTTTTGCGGTCCAGGTCGTTGCGGCCAATGTGGCAGTGGCAGTGAGTGCGGTGGAACTGCCCAAAAAGTTCCGGCGGTTGGTGGGTTGCTTCGTCATCGAAGGGCTCCAGGTGGGAGGAATTCGGGAGGGGTAGTGCATCAGGTGGCTAGCGTTGCCAATCGGCCATGCCTTCCGGTGCAACCGGCGATCGTTCTAACCGCTAGCGCGATCGACGTCCTTCAGGATACACCCTTCCGGCGAGCAATGCATCGTCGAGATGCTATAATGCAAGTGGTTGCCATCAACTCCCCCCCCTCCCCGCAGCCAAGACGTTGCAACCCGCCTTCCCTCCCCTGCCCCGATTGGTTTTTGATGGATCAAACTGGTATGCCATCTGCAATCGGCTTTCGAGTGCTTACTGATTGGCTCCTACGAGCTGATGCGGTACGGGTTCTTGCCGTTTATGGGCTGCTGGCTTTCAGCCATCTGGCAACGGCTCAGCCACCAGTCGCCTCCGACTCAGCACCAGCCGATCCCCCTTCGCAGCCCACGCCGGAGGGAATTGCTTTTTTTGAGACGAAGATCTGGCCTGTGCTGGTGGAGCATTGCCTGGAGTGTCATGGTAGCCCAGCCCAAGGGCCGCCCGAAGCAGGGCTGTCGCTGGCCAGTGCGGCGGGGATCGCAACCGGTGGCACTCTGGGGCCGGCGATCGATCCCAAGGATGCCGCCAACAGCGTCCTGATGAAGGCACTGCGTTACGATGGGCTGCAGATGCCTCCCGATCAGAGGCTCGACGCCCAGACGCTGGCTGACTTCCAAAAATGGATCGACATGGGGGCTCCCAATCCACGCCAGGAGGAAGCGGGAGAGCCCTCTCCTGGTGAATCGGGCGATCGATGGCAGAGCCGGATGGAGGAGGGGCGATCGCACTGGGCGGTGAGTCCATTGCAGAGTAATCCCACGCCCGAGTCTTCGCTCTGGTCCAGAGAGCCGCTGGATGGATGGATCGAATCGTCCAGGCGGCAGGCGGGGGTGGAAGTGCAGCCGGAGGCGACGCGAGCAGCCTGGCTTCGGCGTCTGTCTTTCGACCTGCTGGGACTGCCTCCTGATCCGCAGACGCTGGACGCTTTCCTGGCGGACGAACGACCGGACGCTTACGAGCGGATTGCCGATCAGATGCTGGCTCACCCGGCCTACGCGCAGCGGGCGGCCCGCCAGTGGCTCGATCTGGCACGTTACGCCGACAGCAACGGCGCCGATGAGAATCATGGATTCCCTGTGGCCTGGCGCTATCGTGATTGGGTGGTTTCGGCGATCAATGCCGACATGCCCTATCCGCAGATGGTGATGGAGCAGATCGCGGGAGACCTTCTGCCTGCAGCAGACCATCGCATTGCGCAGCGACAACTGACGGCTACTGGCTTTCTGGTGCTTGGTCCCAAGATGCTTGCCGAACAGGACAAGCCGAAGATGATCGCCGATCTGGTCGACGAACAAATCGATACGATCGGCAAGGTGTTTCTAGGCATGACCTTCGGTTGTGCTCGCTGTCATGACCACAAGTTCGATCCGATCAGCGCGCGCGACTACTACGCTCTGGCCGGTATCCTTCACAGCACTCGTTCGATGGAGAATGAGGCATTTGTCTCTCAGTGGCTGGAAAGGGAATTGCCCGATCCGGACAAGCAGGCGGAGATCCAGCGACTGGAGCCCCAGCGGCAGGAGCTGCAAAAACAGCGCGATGCGCACCCAGAAGGAACCGAGGAGCGGAAAGAGGCGGAAGAGAAGCTGAAGCAGTTTGAGGCGACGATTCCAAAGTTGGACCGTGCGATGGCGGTCGAAGAGGGGAAAGTCAAAGAGGTGCCGGTGCATGCGCGCGGCAACCACCTCCAGCCGATCGGCCAGCCGGTTCCGCGAGGCGTGCCCGTGTGGCTGGCCAGCGAAGACGGTGTGCCGATGCCTGGCAGCGGCAGTGGTCGAATCGAACTGGCCAAGTGGATTACCGACCAAAATAATGCGCTGGCTTGGCGTGTGATCGCCAACCGCCTGTGGCTCTGGAGTTTCCAGCAACCGCTGGTCGATCCCTCTAGTTCCTTTGGTCTCAAGGCGTCGCCTCCCACTCATCCGCAACTTCTGGACTGGCTGGCGTTTCGGCTACAGGAGTCGGAAGGTTCATGGAAACGAATGCGGCGCCAGATGGTTCTTTCGGCCACCTACCGCACTGCTTCGACGGTGGATCGTGACGCGATCGCGGCCGATCCGGGGAATCGATTTTATGGGCGTTCTGCACGGCGGCGGATGGATGCGGAATCGGTGCGTGATGCGTTGCTGGCCATCAGTGGACTTCTCGACCGATCGTTTGGTGGACAGTCAGCCGACTGGGACGGTGGGGCCGGCGGCATCGGACCGACTCGGCGAACCCTGTATGCCAATATCAATCGTGCAGCGCTGAACGACTACCTGGCGACGTTTGACTATGTCGAACCAGGGGTAGCGGTCGATCGACGCCCCCAGACGACGGTCCCCCATCAATCGCTTTTCCTGATGAATCATCCGCTGCCGCTGCAGTGCGCTGAGCGGTTGGGGGAGCAAGCGGCTAGCAGACCTCCCGAGTCGGGTGTGCAGACTGTTCAGTGGCTGGGGCAGAAGATTTGGGGCCGCGCGCTGAGCGACCAAGAGGCGAATGCCATCGCGCGGCTTGCGATGCCGTCGTCGCAAGCTGCGGAAGGGGAGCCTACGGCATCATGGACTCAGGGAGACTGGGCCGCGCTGGTCCATGGTCTGATCCTAGCTCCCGAATTCCTGCAGCTGGATTGAAAGAGCGTTCGATGGAAAGCGATGCAATCGGAAAACACAGCACGGCGAAGATGACGCGCCGAAACGCGGCGCTACAGATCTGCAGCAGCGTGGTGGCGGCCAGTGTCGCTGCGGCGATGCAGACCGAGGCGGGAATGGCTGCCGGGTTGCATTTTCCTGCGCGCGTCAAACGGATCATCTTTCTCTTCATGCATGGCGGTGTCTCTCACATCGATTCGTTCGACTACAAGCCGCTATTGGAACGAGATGATGGCAAGCCGCTTCCCTTTGCCAAGCCGCGCGTGCAGTTCGCGCAGACCGGGAACCTGCTGAAGAGTCCTTGGCAGTTCCGGCAGCACGGGCAGTGCGGAGCCTGGGTGAGTGAACTCTTTCCCGAGGTAGCCAAGCAGGTCGATCATCTGACATTTCTCAAGTCGCTGCATGGATCGAATGAAGCCCATGGAGGTGCGCTGCTGAAAATCCATACTGGCAGTGACACCTTCGTGCGTCCCAGCATGGGAGCCTGGGTCAGTTATGGGCTGGGAAGCGAGAATGAAAACCTGCCCAGCTTCATTACGATCAACCCGACCCTTGGCCATGGTGGAGTCCAGAATTTTGGTGCCGCCTTTCTGCCGGCTCAGCACCAAGCGACGCGGATCGGATCGAGCGGCAACTTGGAGGAGCCGGCGGGGATCAGCAACCTTGCCAATGGCCGAATAGGGCCTGAGGAACTGCGGCGTCGAATCGACCTGGCCAGCCGCTTGGAATCGCTTCGTCACTCAGGCCAGCCCGGCGATGATGCGATCAGCAGCCGCTTGTCGGCGATGGAGCTGGCTTTCCGGATGCAATCGGAAGCGCCGCAGTTGCTGCGCATCGATGGAGAGACGGAGGCGACGCGACGGCTCTATGGGCTCGATCGCCCCGAAACAGCTGCGTTTGGAAAGCAGTGCCTGCTGGCTCGGCGGCTAAGCGAGGCGGGGGTGCGATTCGTGCAGGTCAGTCATGCCTATTGGGATCAGCATGATGAGCTACGGGAGAAGCACAAGGAGCTGGCTGGGCAGGTCGATCTGCCGATCGCTGGTCTGCTAACCGATCTACGGCAGCGAGGATTGATGGAGGAAACGCTGGTCCTCTGGGGGACGGAGTTTGGCCGGACGCCGACCGCTCAGGGGAATAATGGTCGGGATCACAACCCGCACGCATTCACCTGGTGGATGGCTGGTCCGGGTATTCGGCCTGGGGTTTCCTGGGGTGCGACCGATGAGTATGGTTTTTATGCGCAGCAGGATCGCGTTCATGTCCACGACCTGCACGCCACCTTGCTCCATCTGCTTGGGATCGACCACCAGCGCTTGACGTTCCCTTATGGCGGTCGCGAATTCCGGTTGACCGATGTGCACGGCACCATCGTCCGAGAGATCCTCACCTGACGAATCGGGACGTGCTGGAAACCAGTAGATGGCGATTATTGTCGCCACGCGTATGACTTTCTAGTCGAGATGGCACGTCGCAACTCACGCCGTGTTAGGGCTATCTGTTGCCTTCCGGGATGACTAGAAGCTTTCCGTTTGTGAGCAGTGACAGCGGAGGGTCATCGTTCCTGTCGGAGTCGATCGAGCACATTTCGGGTGATCTGGGAGACTACCGCATCGCCTCCTCGTAGGCCATGGGACCAATCGGTCGACCCGACGGTGACGACGGTACCGCCTCGCGTGTAGGTTCCAAGGACTGCATGTCCCTGGCGATCCTTCGGAAACTGATCGTAGAAAAAGGCATCGTCGGGTGCCCATCGGGCGGGGGCGGTGGCGATCACTTCGAACCCTTCGGGTGTTCCATCGCGTCCAGTGGCGAAGGGCTTGCCATCCCGCCACTCTAGTTCGCATCCATCGCACTCATAGCCGACGATCGTATCCTTACCGCCAAAGGGATCGCCCTCCTTTAGCTCGGTTCCCTTTAGCAGCCAATGGGTGGGCTGGTGCACCGTATAAGCCCCACTGCCATCCATCAACTGACCGTGGCTCTTGTGGTAACCGCCATGCAGAAAGCCGACGCCGGTCAGTTGGTTTTCAGGTCTTCCGACCAGTTGGTGACTCCATAGCGTCGAAAGTAGATGATGCTCTTGAGATCGGAACAGCGGGTCCTGGTTCCATCGCTGCTTCCAGCAGACCAGTGCCGATCCGGAGTCCTCGCTGCGGACCTGCCAGCAGCAGGTGTTGCCACTGAAGAAGGCAGCATTGCCTCCTTTGGCGATGAAGGCTTCCAGATGATCTCGCATCAGACTGGACCAGTATTCATCATGCCCGACGCTGAGCACCAGTCGGTAGGGATCGAGCAGTCCTGGTGTTTCCAGATCGCCGTTGGCTGCATATTCCAGGGCGTAACCCTGCGCTTCGGCCCAAGCGGCAAAAGGGAGTTCCCAGTTCCCGAACTGACTGTCCGGAGGCCGATGAAAGCTGACACGATGCCCCTGAATTCCTCCTCGTCCGTTGTAGGCGTAGAGGCTGGAGCCACCCCAGTTGTTGTAGGCGTTGTAGGTGTTGGTGCTCAGCTGGAAGAGGATCTTGGAGGTGGCGCCTGGGGTTTTGCTTCGAAGGATGAAGTAGCAGGTTGTTTGCGCGGAGCGTTGGGATCGGTGAGTGAACTTGCCACCGCGGTCTGCGACGCGCAGCACCACTTCGTAATAGCCGCTTGTCCATTGCTCGGGAATCGCCATTTCCCAGGAAGCTGGCCATCCGCATCCCTGCGAAGAGGCCAGTTCGGGGATCGCATGGACTTGTCCTGGGATCTGTTGCTGCTGATGAACGACTTCTCGTTTGGCACCTAGCCTAGCGATCTCCAGCGACCATTGGGCACTGGCGCTGGAGACATGCAGCTTCAGCATGTCGCCCGGTGCGTAGCTGACCTGCGACGTATAGCCTTCAACAAACAGGGGGCTTGGATCCTGGGCGAAAAGCGGGCGGTGGTGTTGGAAGGCAGGTGCAACGAGGCACCACAGTAGGAGAAGGAACCAGATGGTCGATGGCAAATTTCGGCGAAGTTTGTGGCAAAGAGATGGACGTGGTTTGATCACTGCTGGTCTTCCTCCATTCAATCAAAAAACCTTCCAACGCGACATGATGGCGTCGGTGCACGCCAAAGCCACGGTGCCTTGGAACCGATCATCTTAGTCGATCGTAAGGAAGTCGATGGAAATGGGATAAGGTAGAGAGAATCGCCGAGAGGGTGGGCGATGGCGACGGAGAAGGTCGCGGGGAAGAGGGCCAAGGTATTTCGATGGATTTATTCCGACGTCAGTTCGATCGCTTTCAAGAGCCCCATAGGGTCATCGGGTGCGATGATCAGCCCGGCTTGCGAGTTGACTTTGTACTTCTCGGGGACCTCGGGGTGCGTGATGACCAGTCGGAAAAATCCTGGTGGCAGTCCATCTCCCAGGGAAGCATCGCGGTTGCCATCGGAAGCGACTTTGGCGATGGCCCGTCCCGATGGATCCGTGGTGCTGGAGGCGGTGGGAAAGCCGCTGCCCATCCAGCTTTCGGGAACCCACTCCACCTTGGCTCCACGAAGAGGATTGCCGTTGAGTTTCAGCGTGGTGCTGGCGTTGATAGCGCCGACTCGCAGCGCTTTCCATTTCTCGAATCGTTGCTGAGCTTCAGCGGTCGAGATTCCTTTGTTGCCGTCGGTGTCCCAGCCTCCTACAGATGCGGCCAGTCCAGGACTGCCTGCCAGTTCATCCCCCTGGATCGATCCGTCGGAGTTCTTGTCGAGCGCCTGGAACATCGCCTTGGTGGTTTCGGCGGGGTCACCAAGCCCACTGTCGATGCGAGACTTGCGACCGGAGCAACCGATCGCGCCTGCGAGCAGCAATAGACTCCATCGCCACTGAGTCCCTACCGATGGAAAGGCCATATTCCGTCCTATGCTTCGGATCAATCGTTGTCCTTGATGGCGATACCGTCGGCTCGGTTGCCAGAAAGCAGATGGATATTCGCTTCGACTGTGTATGCAATCGTCCGCACCGACCCATCGCAGAAACTCATGTTGAACGTTCCCGGATGGTTGCTGCCAAAACGCCAGAAGGAAGCAACGCCCGGGCGATCCATCATGGGAGGTTCGTCCGTCCAGCGATGAATATCGAAATCATCGCCGATGAACATGCTGTGGTCGTCGCCATAGTCGAAGCCTGTTACATATTGATCTGGGTTGAGGTACTTATCACCGACCAGGTAAGTGAGCGATGTTCCGTCGCGGATGTCGGAAAAGCGGACGTTGCTGCGTTGGGCGCAGATGCCGTTGAAGTTGGCGAGGCTGATGAAGCCCTGGCCGGAAAATGCTGCCGTCGGATCAGGTCCGTTGCCCCAAAAGACTTTCACCGAACCACCGTTCGCGGCGTAATCGGTGCGATTGGCCTTGGCGACGGGATCGGCGTTCCAAGCGTGGCCATTCGATCCCCCGCCAATGACTCGGTTGGCTGGGAGGCTGGAACGTCGGGACGGGCAGGTAAAGCCCGGCACCCGCGTCTCGGCCAGCTTGGCGCCACCGGCTAACTGGGCCGTGAGGATGGCATTGGGCTGACCATCAGAGGGGAGTTGGTACAGGGCGACCTGCTCCATGAACGGAAGGATCGAATAGGTCCAGGCACCCGGTTGGTTCTGCCCTGATTTTCGATCGGCATCACCAATCCACCACCAACCCCAGCCACCGGATGGGAAGTAGCCAACCGCCGATTCGTGATTGTGAAATGCCAGGGCGATCTGCTTGAGATTGTTGCTGCACTGCATTCGGCGAGCCGCCTCGCGGGCCGCCTGGACGGCCGGGAGCAACAGGCCGACCAGGATCCCGATGATCGCAATCACAACCAACAGCTCCACCAGCGTGAAAGCCGAACGCATGCTGCTTCGCTTCGACGCCCGGGCGGCCGCCATCCTTAGTCTGTGCATGATTTAGCCTTTGAGCCAATTGGAGCAAGGGATGGAAACCGAACATTGGGCATCACTTTGCGGAGTATAACGCCGCATTCGGTTGGACGCGAAGGGGAAATCGAGAGGAAATCCCTCATTTTTGGTGATTGCGGAGTCCTTGGCTGATGGAGACGAACGCTGGAACAAGTTGACGGGCCACCACAAACCGAACGCACTGCAGCGCGAGTCTGCTTCGCGTCGCTCAGGACTTGGTTCAAAGCCACTGGGAAAGGCCGATGCGATGGGAGTTGTGCCTGCATCAACCGACAGTCGTCTGTAGAAACCCGAGGCTTCGAATTCCCGTTGGATGGTACATCGCGACCCATCCAGGGACGCCATCTGACAATCTGCAAAGCCACTCCTGATCCCCAGTATTTGGTCGACCTCCTCCTCAAAACGATTCCGCCCCTCAACAGAAAATCGAGACAAGATGCACACCCACAAGAGGGGTTCGATTGGTGGGTGGCACCGATTGAAAAGGTGGGTGGCACCGATTGGAGAATCCTTAAGTCTATTATTGAAGGGAACTTAGGTATGCGCTGCGCCAAAAGTGTGGATCGCACCAATGGATCTCTTGCACCCCGATCGGTGGGTTTTCCGTCTCAATTGGTGGGTGGCACCGATTGAGAAAGGTGGGTGGCACCGATTGGTGGATAACACCCTTAGGGGGGGTGTGAGAATGGGCTGCCGCCGATCGATCGCGAAAAAACGATCGCCAAAGGACCTCGGTTGGCCGAACTGCCGATCGATTATGTTAGGAGGCGATATGAATACCGGTGACTCCGTTCCGATCTTATGAACTGTCGCTCCAGGAGCGAAGGAGCCTTGCGATGAGTGTCGGGCGCGTTGTGCAGGTAGTTTTGGCCGTTGCGGCTCTGGGGTTGGTTCTAGGGGCCGGTTTCGGCTGGGCCGCAGGGCATCTGGCCCCTGCCTTTTTCACTCCATGGGCCACACCGGCGATCCAGGCGGACCCAGTGGGAGCGGCAGTGGTTCTCGGAGCTTTCGGTGGACTGCTCTGTGGAGGCGCCTTGGGCGCCTTTGCCCTATTCGTCCACGCCCTGACCACGATCCGGTCTCCCAGCATCAAGGAAAGGGAAACGATAGTTGGCCAATCGAAGCAAGGTCCGCTAAGCTAAATCGAATCATTCCCCGCCTCCATGGAATCTTCCATGATGACCCAGCCTGGACCAACCCACTCTCCAACTTTTCTCTTCCGGGTTTGCGCAGGCTTTTCGATTGCGATGCTTTGTTGGGCAGCACTGGCCAGTCCAACCCCAGCACAGTCGTTTCGCACTTGGCATGTCTACCCCGAGGTCGTTGCTGTCTCCCCTCTCTACCCCGCCACACTGGCATTGGTCGGAAAAAATGCCGAGGGAAAGATCGAGCGGACGATTGCTTTGGAAGCGCTTCAGGGGACGGTCAAGGAACTTCCAGCTCAGGTCGCCTGGGATGATCAAGGCCGACTGGAAGCGAAATCCAATGGGTCTGGGACGCTGCTTCTGGAGATCGAGCAGCAGGTGGTGTCGGTCCCCATCACGGTTTGGGGAGTTGGGGAGACTCAGATCGATTTCCATCGCGATGTCCATCCGATCTTTTCGCGTCATGGATGCAATGCGGGGATATGCCACGGCAGCCTGCACGGGAAAGGTGGATTGAGATTGAGCCTGCGTGGCGAAGATGCCCACCTGGATCTCGATACGCTGCTGTCGGATGCCGGAGGCCGCCGCATCGATCGACTGAATCCTCGATCCAGTCTCCTGCTGCGTAAGGCGGTGCAGGATATCAGCCACCAAGGTGGTGCAAGGTTCTCCCTCGATTCCCCATCGGCCATGCGGCTAATGCAATGGATGAGTCAACCATCGATCAGGCAATCGATCGACCTGGAGTCCAGGAACGAACCGACTCTCCGGCTTTGGCCAGAAGAAGCATGGCTGGAGGGTGCCGAACAGCCATTGCCACTGATTGTTCAAGCGATCGACGCCGACGGATCGGTGCGCGATGTGACTCCCTGGGTCCGATGGGAAACCAGCGTCGTCGACGGAGCCTCTGTCGACGACCAGGGCCAGCTGCATGTTTCCAAACCGATGGACTTATCGGTGAGCGCCTATTTGGGATCGTCCAGTCGCAGTGCCCGCATCGCCTTCGTTCCGCATGCAAGCCAACGCGTCGCCTACTCCCTGCATCACCCTGTCGATGCTCTAGTGAACCAGCGGCTGGAGCGATGGGGGATCGCTCCCATGCCATTGGCCAATGACTGGACGTGGCTGCGGCGTGCGACCCTAGTGGTGGCAGGGCGATTGCCCACCGTCGAGGAGATCCGACAGCTGGAAGCCGCATCTCCCATCGATGGACGGGATCTTGCGATCGACCGACTGTTACAGGAGCCCGGAGCGCACTGGCGGTGGGCGCTTCACTGGAGCGACCTGCTGCGCAATGAACCCAAGACGATGAGTCGCAAGGGAGTCGATCGATGGAACCGATGGCTGCAGGAACAAGCTGCCAGCGATCGCCCAGCCGAACAATGGGTGCGCGAACTGGTCACCACGCTGGGCAGTACTTACGATTCGCCGCCAGCCAGTTTCCATCGAGTCCACCGAGAACCCGAAGTGGCGGCCGAAGCGGTCAGCCAGGTTTTCCTCGGTGTGCGTCTCCAGTGCGCCCGATGCCATAGCCATCCCTTCGACCGCTGGACCCAGGATGACTACTACGGCATGGCGGCTTTCTTCGGTGCCATGGAACGCAAAGCGGTCGATAACCAGCCACCCGATAAACTCGATACCCATGTGATCACTGGCGACGAGATTATCTCGGTGGCCGATCGCAAGCCTCGTGTCGATCATCCCGGTAAAGGCCGCAAGGTTCCGCCACGGCCGTTGCCGCTGCAGTCGCAATCCCACCCTACTTCGCAGGTGCCTTGGAAAGATCTTTCTCCAAAAGAAGGGCTCGATGCACTCGGGGATTGGCTGGTGACCGACAATCGTCTTTTCGCTCGCAATATGGTCAACCGCATCTTCTTCCACCTCTTTGGGATCGGCTTGATCGACCCTCCCGACGATCTTCGCCAGACCAACCCAGCAAGCCATCCAGAATTGCTGGAGTATCTGACGGATCAGTGGTTGAGTCACGATCAGTCGACTGGCCATGTGATGCGTCTACTACTAACCAGCGATACCTTCGCTCGGCAAAGTGTCTCCGTGGCCGAACCAGAGAATGCGCTTGGGATTGCAGGTAGCCTTGCCGGCTATCCCATCCATCGCATGTCAGCCGAATTGGTGGAGGATGCGGTCAGCGATGCGACTGCGATGGGTTGGACCGGGGAGATACCGAAGGAAGATACCGGTGAACTGGTACCGGCGGTGCTGAGGCGAGCAATCGAACGAGGTCCCAGTCCAAAGGGAGCTGATTTCCTGAAAGCCTTCGGAAAACCAGACCGCCTTCTGTCCTGCGAGTGTGAACGCAGTTCGGACACCTCCCTGGCTCAGTCACTCCAGCTGCTCAATGGCGGCCTAGTGCGGGAGAAGATCGAGGCGAAGTCGAATCGGTTGGGGATGCTTCTGAGGGAAGAGGCGTCGCGTGAGGCGATCATCGAGCAGCTTTATCTGGCGACCCTATCGCGCAGACCCACCGACCAGGAGCAACAGGCGATGATCGAGCACCTGGAACGAAGCGACCATCTGCGCCGCGCGTGCGAAGATCTCCTCTGGGCACTTCTCAACAGCAAGGAATTCCAGTGGATCCGCTAGTCCATCACCGATGCTTCGACACAGGGGAATCGCAATGATGCATGGTTGCCATGGATTCCAGAAGATGGTTTCTCGCCGCGGCGCGCTGATGCAGATCGGCGGTCTGGGGATGGGTATGAATGCTGCTCTGGGACGCCTTCTGGCCGCGTCTTCTTCCTACCCATCGATCCGTCCTCGCGCCAAACAGATTCTCTTTCTGCATCAATGTGGTGGCCCCAGCCATATCGACACTTTCGATATGAAGCCAGGTGCACCTGAAGGAATCCGTGGAACTTTCCGACCTATCGCCTCCAGTCTTCCAGGGGCACCGATCTGCGAACATCTTCCGCGATGGGGGAAGAATCTTCATCTATGGACGCAGGTCCGTAGCGTCAATCACCGGATGAAAAACCACAACCCAGCCGGCTACTACTGCCTCACCGGACACTCGCCTCCTACCGATGACATACGCCTCCGCGATACCCTCGAACTGTTTCCTGCCTACGGATCGGTGGTGTCGCATGCGGCAGGGCCACTGGTCGAAGGTGTGCCACCCTTTGTCGCCTTCCCGCATGTGGTCAGCGATGGATCGGTGACCCCAGGCCAGCACGCCAGCTTCCTAGGAAAACAGCACGATCCTTTTTTCTTTCGACAGGATCCAAACGCCGACGACTTCGGGCTTCCTGAGTTGCAGCTTCCTTCTTCGATCGATGCCGATCGGCTTTCTAGTCGCCGGCATCTCCTGGAGGTGATCGATCGGCAACTGAAGCTGCAAGATTCCCTATCGGAGATTCATGGGCAGGCTCAATTCCAACAGCAGGCTTTCAATGTGCTCCAGTCGCGCGCCTTCAAGGATGCCTTTCATCTGGATCGCGAAAGCTCCCAACTGCGCGATGCCTATGGCAGGACCACCTACGGCCAGTCCTGCTTGCTGGCGCGTCGACTGATCGAATCGGGCGTCCGCTTTGTCACGGTCTATTTTTCCCGTGGTATCGGAGGCGCCGGAAGCGAAGGATGGGATACGCATCAAAACAACTTCGTCGACCTGAAGGATCGCCTGCTACCGATCACCGACCAGACGGTCCCAACGCTAATCGAAGATATGGCCAGTCGAGGTCTTCTGGAAGAGACACTAGTGATCTGGATGGGGGAGTTTGGACGAGGCCCGAAGATTGGTGATCGCGATGGCAAGGGACGCGGGCATTGGCCGGAATGCTACACGGTGATGATGGCCGGAGGCGGTTTGCGGGGAGGTGCAATCCATGGCGCCAGCGATCGGCACGGTGCCTATCCGGTCGACGCACCCTGCGGACCGGAAGACATCACCGCGACGCTCTACTGGGCCCTGGGGCTCGACCCGGCCCAAGAGATTCGCGATACCCAGAACCGCCCCTTTCCCCTGACTCCCGGACAGCCGATCACTACCCTTTTTGGATAACGGGCAGCAGTTCCCCATAGATCTCTCGAGCCGAGTGCCCCAAGCCTGGTTCGGGAGCACGATACGATATTGGGATGGGCGATCACTGCGACCCGATCGCAGCGACGGGATTGCCTTACGCATCGCCGATTTTCGAGGTGTTCAAGATGCTGCGCGGGATGATGCTCTGGGTTGGCGTCCTGGCCGGTATGGCTGGCTCTCTGGCGACAGGACAAGGGCTTTCCCCCGAAGACTCGCTGGCGCGGATGCAGCTGCCCAAGGGATTGAGGGCTGACCTGTTGGCATCCGAGCCATGGGTGAGGCAACCGGTGGCGATCGACTGGGATGATCGAGGCCGCCTCTGGGTATTGCAGTATCTGCAGTACCCCAACCCGGAAGGGCTCCGTCGCATCGAGGTCGATCGGTATTCCCGCACCCGTTACGACCGACTGCCGGCTCCACCCCCAGACGGTCCCCGCGGATCCGATCGTCTGACCATCCTGCACGATGACGATGGAGATGGACGCGTCGATCGTGGGGACGATTTTCTCGATGGACTGAACCTGGCATCGGGATTTGCTTTCGGCCATGGTGGGATCTTCGTGCTCAATATCCCCTACTTGCTCTTCTATCCCGATCGCGATCGAAATGACCTTCCCGATAGCGACCCCAAAGTTCTGCTGACAGGGTTCGGAATGCAGGATGCTCACAGCGTCGCTAACTCGCTGACGTTCGGCCCGGATGGTTGGCTGTATGGATGTCAGGGAAGCACCGTAACGTCGAATATTCGGGGGATCGAGTTTCAGCAGGGAGTATGGCGATACCATCCGTCGACCGATCGATTCGAACTGTTCTGCGAGGGGGGTGGCAACTCCTGGGGACTCGACTTCGATGCCCACGGGCATCTACTCTACAGCACCAACTATGGTGGCCATCTGCTGCTGCATGGAGTTCAGGGAGGCTATTACGTCAAGTCGTTCGCTAAACATGGGAACCTCCACAACCCCTATGCGTTTGGCTACTTCGAACATGCACCACATGCGAACTTTACGGGTGGACATGTCACCGTCGGAGGCATGGTCTATCAGGGAGATTTACTCCCCGAATCGTTTCGAGGCAAGTACGTCGCCGCCGATCTGCTAGGACATGCGGCTTACTGGCATGAGATCCAGCCGATGGGTTCGACCTTTGCCACACGCCACGGAGGCAATCTTCTCCAATCGAACGATCCCTGGTTCGCACCCTCCGACCTGACGATTGGCCCCGATGGCGCCATCACCATCGCCGACTGGCACGATGCCCGGACCGCCCACCCCGACCCTGACGCTTCCTGGGATCGTTCAAACGGTCGCATCTTTCGGATCACCACTTGGCAGTCGCCCCCACGAGCTGCCCCATTCGATCTGTCCCTGCTGACCGATATGCAGTTGATGGATGAAATCCTCCACCCAGTATCCGCCAACGCATGGAAAAAACGTCGCAGCCGTCAGGAGCTGGTGCGACGGTATGGAAGCATGGCAGGCGAGGAGATCGCCCCAAGTGAACTACCGAATGCACTAATCGACCGGTGCCGTGACGCGGCGCTGCAGTTGGATCATCCATCGGCGGCGCTGGAGGCGATTTGGACTTGGATCTCTCTGGAACATGCAAGGGCCCAGCCTATCGAGGAGCAGGACCTCGCTCGCCTGCTCCAAAGTCCCCATCCGTCGATTCGCTTCTGGGCCTTGCGCGCACTAGGAGATCAGGCGCTGTGGACCGATGAATGGACGATTTCGAAATCGCTGGCGCATTTGTTGGATGAACTATCGGAGGTTGAGCCTGACCTGCATGTCCGTCAGCAACTTGCCTCGACCGCAGCGCGTCTACCGGCCAGCGTCGCTATGCCGATCATCAATGCCCAGATCAATCGCAGCATCGATGTCGACGACCCGATGTTGCCCTTGCTGTGGTGGTGGGCGATCGAGCGGCATGCGATCGATGGTAGGGAAGAGGTGCTTCGGCGATTCGAGCGACCGACGTTGTGGAAATCGAAGCTGGGACGCGACTTTCTGCTGCCACGTCTGGTGCGGAGGTATGCAGCCGAACGTTCGGACCAAGGGGATGCCGCGCTGACGCGAATACTGAAAGCTTGCCCCACGCCGCTCGATCGCTTGGCGGTCTGGGAAGCGATCGAACTTGGATGGCAGATGAACGGCAGCTCAGCAGACCAACCGACAGGAATCTCCCCCGATGCGTCGCCGGTTTCCTGGAAGCCACTACTGGAAAGCGATCTTCAGCAGCACCCCATGCACTCGGGGCTGGCACGGTTGGCTCTACGACTTGGCGATCGCGAGGTGCAGCGGCGGTGGACGGAGCGGATCGCCATCGAGGATCCCGACTCGGAGAAGCTGGTCGAAGACTTTGCGGTGCTCGCGATCCGGCCTGCCATCGATTCGCCGGCGATGGTCCTTTCGATCCTTCAGCGTTCGAAAAGACTATCGGTACAGTTGGCATGTGTGGAGTACCTCAGTCGCATCGACACCATGGAGGTAGCGGACGGGATGCTGGAGCTTCTCAAGACGCCGTGGGAGCCTCGCTTGCGGGATCGGATACTGGCCGTTCTCGCCTCACGCCCTACCTGGGCCAAGAAGTTGCTAACGACGATCGGGCAGGGAGAAATCTCCGCCGATGATGTACCACGCGAGGTAGTCCAGCAGTTGTCCAGTCACAACGATTCAGAGATCGACTCCAAGGTGGTGAAGTTCTGGGGACGCGTCGTCAGTGCGACACCTGAGGAACGGCTGGCGGAAGTGCGTCGACTCAACAACGATCTGCGGGCGGGCCCGGGGGACGTAGGGCAAGGTAAGCTTTTGTTCCGGGAGCACTGCGCGGCTTGCCATCAGCTTTTTGGAGAAGGTGGCCAACTAGGCCCCGACCTGACTAGCGCCAACCGGAAGGACCGCGACTTTTTGCTGGTGTCGATCGTCGACCCCAGCAGCGTCATTCGCAAGGAGTATCTTTCCACCATCGTGCGCACGGAGGATGATCGTGTGCTGACCGGCATCGTCAAAGCCGATGGCGATTCGCGGGTGCTCCTCCATCCGCAGCGCGGCGAACCGATCGCTCTGGCTCTCTCGGAAATCGCGGAGGCGAAGGAATCTGCCATGTCGCTGATGCCAGAAGATCTGTATCGCCAGTGGTCGCCGCAGGCGTTGAGAGATCTGTTTGCGTACCTTCAGTCCGATCCCGCGATCTCGCCATGATTCCCGGCCATCAGAAGGTCGGTTTCCCTGGACTCCAGCAGAGAGACAAAGACGATGCAACATTGGTGGATTGCCATGACGCTCTTGTGTATCGCATGGCCAGGGACTTTGTCTGGCCAGGAAGAATCTAGAGAGCGTATTTACTCCAATAGACTTCGGAAGATCGAGGCACCCAAACCGATCCTGGCAGATCATCCGGAGTTTTTTGAACCCGTCATTGAGGAACAGCGATTCGAGGCCGATGCGGTCGTCGACGACCCGATGGGGGATCTCCACGTAAGAGCTTGGCGCTTTAGCTACAACGCAAGGGGCATCATTGAAATGCCCAATCGACTTCGTGGGGATCAGACAGCGATCATCATGGTGCATCCCTGGGCGGTCGATGATTCATGGGGTTGGAAGACGCCCGAACCCCATGGTGTCGCCGACTTCTGCACGCCAACAAAAAATCATCTCGCCTCTCGTCACTCGCGGGAAGTGATCGACCCATTCCTCAAGAGGCTGCGTCAGAATGTGTCGCTGGTGATGTACAGCCTGCCTGGTCCGGCCGATCCAATTCGCACCATGGTCTATCGAACCTTCGAGTCGACGCCAGACGAGCCGAAGCGGGAGGAAGGGATGCGGCGTTTGCGTGAGCGGTTGGCGGCCTTTGACTATCGGGGTGAGAAGCTGCCCGATCAGCTGATCCTTGGGGAGAATCATCCAGTGGGAGATTACTTCCGTCAGTTCCCAGGACTCGATGCTTCAGCGCGCTACAACGGCGAAGGATTCTGGTCGTTGCCGATTCCCGTCAGCGATGCCATCGACGTCGCGCCACAGGATGTGGTGATTTTCGATGAAGAGGGATATCCCAAGCTGCGGGATTATTTGAAAAAGCAAGGGATCCGTCATGTGCTGTTGACCGGCTATGCTACCGACATGTGCTACTGCAAAACGACCGCAGGTTACGAAAACCTATCGAAGGACTTCAATGTCTTCCTGGTGGCCGATGCTTCGTTGGCCACTTTCCCTTCCAACAGTTCGCCTCGCTTCGCCGTCAATGCGGCGATTTCGTATGCCGCGCTGCAGCAGCTGATCACACAGATCTCGTGGGTGCAGATTGGAGAGAATCGCAGCACGGAGAGTGCCCGATGAAGGAAAAGATCAACCGCCGAAGTTGGCTGGCGCACGCAATTGCTACCTCATCGCTGGCCAGCCCACTCGTCATCGCGGCACCGGCCCCATGCCGGCATGTGCATCGCTCCACAAGTGGTGGTCCCAAGAGCCGTATCGCCATCACGCTGGATCTGGAAATGGCGAGGAATTTTCCCACGTGGGAATCGACCCATTGGGATTACGAGAAAGGGAATCTCGATCAGCCGACCAAGAGCTATGCCACGGAAGCGGCCCGTCGCGTTCGCGAGCAAGGTGGCGTGATCCACTTTTTCGCGGTAGGGCAGTTGTTCGAGCAGGCGGAGGTTGGATGGCTGAAGGAGATTGTCGAGGAAGGTCACCCGGTGGGCAATCACACCTACGACCACGTCAACGTACTGGCCGGTCGACGCGAGGATCTGCAGTATCGCTTTCAGCGGGCACCCTGGCTGCTGGAGGATCGTCCGGTGTTGGAGCTGATTCGTGAGAACATTGTGCGCACCACCAAGGCCATGGAGTATCGGCTGGGGGTAAAGCCCAGTGGCTTTCGTACCCCCGGTGGTTTCTCCGAGGGGCTGAAGGCGCATCCTGCGGTGCGCGCCATGCTGGCCGATCTAGGGTACCCATGGGTCAGCAGCCTCTACCCAGCTCATCCCAATACCCAGCCACTCCAGCAGCCCGACGAACCATTGCTCGATCAGATCGCCGAAACCCAGAAGGCCGCGCAGCCGTTCGTCTACCCAGAGGGTTTGATCGAAGTGCCGATGAGCCCCATCAGCGATATCGGAGCGTTTCGCAATGGCCGTTGGAATCTGGAAAGCTTTCTGCGGTCGATTGAAAAGAGTGTACGCTGGTCGATCGAACACGGAACCGTTTTTGATTTTTTAGCGCATCCATCCTGCTTGGGAGTCGTTGACCCGGAGTTTCGGGCGATCGATCTGATTTGCAGGTTGGTGAAGGAGTCGGAGGGAAGAGCGGAGCTGACCGATCTGGCGACAATCGCAAGGGATGTAAGTTGAAGCGGGCTCGCGAACAACTCTCTAGGTTCGATCCGATGCATGCTGAGGATCTTCTCGCCATGACGGCCCCTTCGAGCCGGAGAACGGAGGCAGATTAGACAACCTCGACGAAAGCACTGGCGATGGATCAGTCCGCCGCTAGAAATGCGGGATTTCCAATCGATGGTTGTCGACGATCCCGGTTTACCTCCTGGCCCGGTCGATTCACGCTGCCTGTTCCGCGATCCTGCTGCGCCTCGATGCGAGAGTCCAGATTCCAAGTGACAGAAGCAATGCCCCGATCGCGCCCGTCCTGACTCTTTCCCTGCGAACTACCCTAGCCAAATCAGCCCTCTCCTTCTCTTCCGATTTGAGCTTCGCCGCTAAACGATCTTGCATGCGACGATTCAGAGCCTCTTGTTCTGCTACGGCGCGTTGGATGACTTCCGGATCACCTACCTGGATGGCTTGCTGTAGCCTTTCGGTACGTTCTAAGTAGTCCTTGGTGTCCGAGATAAACCCGGTTGAATCCGACAAGACGACCTCTGTATCCACTGGACGATTCATCCCAGCATGGGGTCCAATCGCTACCCAAGCCAAGTACAGTCCCAGGCCGATCGCGGTGATGGGCAGCACCCAGGACGGAACGACCAGTTGCGACCGCCGTGTTTTTTGAGAATGCATCGATTCCTTCGCTCTGCAGGCTGCGCGTACGGTCGACTGAACGTTTGCGTGATCCGGCCTGCGCGGATTGAAAAGGATGTGAAATCGATTTTGAACTGCGGCTTGGGGCCTAGGTTTCGTTCGCCAGGCGGTGGTCCAACAACGGCGCTTTTGAACTCCTTGAATTGATCCGCTTGGCGATCCAAAGGTTGGGTAACCAGCAAAGCCAAGCCACAATAGGGTAGGCCACGCCGAAATCAAGCTGGAAGATACCGATCAGCAAAGGCAACCATAACCTCAAAGTGACAGCCGCGCAGCAAGCGCTATAGCTATACACCATCAGTCGCTCGTGTCTCCAAAGATCTCGCTGTCGGATGCGATAGTATGCCTGGAAGGTCACGCCGAGCCAAAACACTCCGAGACTTCCAAAACCCAATCCAGCAATCGATCCCGTAGTGGTTTGGGGAGCAATCCAGACCCCGGCTAAGCCGCTCACGCAGGCCATGAGAACGTAGACTTTCCCGACGAACCGATGCATTTCCCGATAGCGTTCTCGCCATGACTTCACGAACTGGGACCACCCAACCGAAAGAGCAACTCCACCGCAGACGATATGGGTATAGAAACCAACTCGCCACATTGCATCGCCGATAAGAGCGTCGCTCTTGGTCTGCAGGATTCCAATTTTGCCATCGACCATCAGATAGACGAGCGGATAGGTTCCAATGATCGAGCAGAGAGCAGCGAGAGGGATAAAGTAAGGTGCTCTCATGAGCGATTGCTGCGCCTTTGGCGCACATCCAGGATAACCGGAAGCGCGCAAACTAAATGACCATTTGAAGTGACCTCGTTCGGCCACTTCGGTGTACCGTCTCGTGGGCTCTTTGAAGGTTCCCAAGGAGTTGCGGAGCTACAAAGAGCGAATCGTTGTAGGCTGGTGAAGATATTGGATGCGACATTGTTGATAAGAGATTCATAGCGAATCAGCAAGAGCCCAGGTTTATCGCTGCGGTGATCGGACTATGCACTTGGAGATACATAATCGCTTCGAGGATGGATGAGTTAGGCTTCTGTTCGATCGATAGGTTCTTCGAAACCCAAGGCTCAGTCGATACCAAAAACATCCTTCAGCTGATTGTCGACGTAGGGCCAAACGAATGCAGCGTAGCCGCCCGGTTTCTGTTTCGGTTTGGTGGAAATCCCCAGTCGTACCACTCTCGCCAGGTCCTTTTTCTTGCGGGGCTCCTGGAAGAGAAACTGAGATACACCGTTTGGTGTATTCTCTTGCTTGATCGGCAGCATCGCCATCTGATTGGGGCTTGGGAACGCTGCTCCAACCCAATCGAGCAGTTCGCATACGGCAAATCGACCACCTCGGTCGTGGTGATGGCCGATCACACGAAGCGTCGTCCATTTGCCCGATCGCAACTGAAATCCGATCATCTCGCCAATCTGCCAGTCGTTCGATTCCTTGATGGTGCGAGTCACTTGTTTGGCTGGCGGCGGATCGGAGAGCAGCTCTGCTCTTGTCTTCGCAAGAACCGCTTCCCGTTTCGCGCGGCTCTTCGCGTCGCTCCATCTGGCCAGGTCGGACCCATCGTCGATGACCTTTAAGGCCATTTTCTTGACACGCGTTTCCAGTCGTCCCAATTTCCACTGCGTCACCGCCAGTGCTATCCAGAAAACTGGCATTTCCTCGGGATCTTTTAAGGACGATTCATACTCCTCTTGGAGCTGCTTAGTCGCCTCCGATGGCGACAACCCCTCCCCGATCCGTTCGCGGAATTCGGTGCGGATATCGGCCGCTAGATCATCAGAGAAAATAGCGACTCCCCATGCTCCCATCGGGCTTCCTCAGCACTGTGAACTCCATGAACGACGCCGCTGTGGGGGCGTAACCCGTGGATTGATATTCGCTGGTCAGCCTGAATTCTTGGGAGGAGCCAGACCACGAAGGATATCGAGTCGATTGGGTGGTGCATCGGGTGCGAAGAAATCGGGAATGGTTCTGTCTGTTCTTCGCGGTCGCGATAGGAACTCAGGAGGCCACTCCGTGATCCGCTCTGTCGTCACATGCGTCATAGACGCCCGGCTTAGGTTCATTGATGTGCTCGGTTTGCAAGACAAGGGCGAGGGGTTTTTCACAGCCTACGTGGTTTTCGTAGTAGGCGAAAGCCTCAGCGTAGGTCGCGAATGGCATGTAGTAGTCGTTACCGTTGAAGTCATCAGGAGCACCAAGTTCGGGATGCATCCAGACGCGGTACTCAAGCACCGCATCCCATGTGTAGCCGCCACCTGCGTGGGCTTCGGGTTCGTATTCCCCCACTTTACTTGGATCGATAGCGTCAGGATAAATCGGTTCCGCCATGGTCTGATTCCAGATGATAGATCTGTTCGTCGATCATTAGTCTACTTTGGACTGCTGCCAATACGCCGCTGCCGAAGCGGCAGGTGTCTGATGGTTCCAGGCCGTTCGCGATCGCCACGACGTTCAGGGAACCAGTTTTCCATTTCGGAATTGAGCGATCACCTCAATGATGCCCACAATGTTGTCATTGAATAAACCGAGGTCTTCCGCAGGAATCCAGTACTCCAGTGTGTGGAGATCGGCGGCAGTCTGGATTTCGTAGTTGCATAGGTATTCATTTCGGACCTGGAATCGCGTTACGAATCCAACAAAGTTGTGGGCTGGGTCGGTTGAATTCCAGTCGCGGGCAATGGCATCCGCGTACTCCTGAGTCAGTACGGGATAGAAAATCGGTTGCCAATCGAGCCGGGGTGGAAACCGTTTGAATCCTGTTTCCTCAATTAGCGCAAGTTCGCTTTGTCCGATAGGGCGGTAGAGCGTCGACAATCCGGTTTTAGGTGGCCGTCGTTGGGCCGCATGATACTCGGCAGCCGAGAAGCTACCGCTGCACAGGCGGCACTGGAAACGCGACTCAGCCTCGTGAAAGTCAATCTCGCTGGTTTTCTGGTCGCATCGTGGACAGCATAAACCGTCACGATTCAGCGTCCCAACAAGCTCCTGTGTGGCATAGAAATCCCACTGTGAATCGGTTATTCGATTGACTCCAGAACGGTCCAAAGCCATTCAACGGACGGCATCCAAACACCTCACTCACCTCCAGAGGTTCTCTCACTTGGTTGGGAAGGAGTGGATGGCGGGGGTTTGGTGAATGATAGAGGGGATTTGGGGGCTGACGCTATCCCCGGATCCTGCCTCGGCTTGCTTCTCCTCTTTGTAGGGCGGACTTCCGGTCCGTCCAAAAGGCTCGACGGACTGGAAGTCCGTCGTACGAAGGGGGTTAGCGAGGTGTCTTCAGATGATGAAGCGTCCGTGGCTTGCAGGTACCAGGAAGAGCCCTGCCAATTGTTCCTGGAGTACCGAATGCAAGACCTGGACCCAATACACCAAAGTGTGTTGAGGGAATGGTCCGTATATGCTCGCCACCCTATCTTTAAGAGTGTCGAAACCTGGGCCCCATAAAGTTCCTCAAAATCCTAATCGGCTTCCACTGATGCACTGAGCCACAGCAAGCGAATCCAGATAGGTTGTATTGTGCTTACCCCACGCCATACTTCCTTGGAGAGCGACCCTAGCTGTTTTTGACCTAACTCGACTCCATGACGCGGTGGCCAGTGAGCCAGTTCCTACGGGCGAAGGAGATGAATGGAGTGGTACCTTTGGGCGAAATTGCCGCATTCCTCGATCGCAACCTGCAAGGATCGCTGTATACTGCTGTGATCTGCTGAAACGATTCGGGTCGACTTGTCTGCCCTGTAGTGACCGGTTTTTCTTTTCGGGAGGGCTTTGGATGCGGTATCACGATTCGCTTGGGTCTGTTGGACGGCGATGCAGTTTGGCTTTCGTGCTTTTCCTGACCGGACTGGCAGCGCCCTCGTGGGGTTGGCAGGCCGATGGCACGCAGCTTCCTAAGCCGGATCCCAAGTTTGACGGGGTCATCGGTGAGAATTACCGCGACTCCAAGCCCAGTTACCCACTTCCCGTCACGGCGCGGCCCGGTAGCCCCAACGTGCTGCTTATCCTCTTGGACGATGTCGGATTTGGCATGTGCTCCACCTTTGGCGGTCCTGTGACCACTCCGAATCTCGACAAGCTGGCGGCCAATGGTCTGGTCTACAATCGATTTCACACCACCGCATTGTGTAGTCCGACGCGTGGCGCCCTCCTTGCCGGTCGCAACCACCACTCGATCGCCACCGGGGTGATCATCGAAATGGGGACTGGCTACCCTGGTTACACCGGCATCATTCCTCGCAGCACGGCGTTGGTTTCCCAGATGCTGCGAGACAACGGGTATGCCACTGGGATGTTTGGCAAATGGCACAACACTCCCGAACCCGATATCAGTCCTGCAGGGCCATTTGATCGCTGGCCTACGGGATTGGGTTTTGACTACTTCTACGGATTCAATCAGGGGGAGACGCATCAGTACTATCCGGTGCTCTATCGCAACACCGTCCAGGTGCCTCAGCCTCGTCAGCCCGAGCAAGGCTACCACTTCACGGCCGACATGACCGACGAGGCGATCCGATGGACTCGCAATGTCCGAGCTGCCAATCCGAACAAGCCTTGGTTCAATTACTTCAGTACCTCGGGGGTCCATGCGCCGCATCATGCCCCCAAGGCATGGCGCGAGAAGTTCACGGGCCAGTTCGATCATGGATGGGACCGGCAGCGGGAGCTGACGCACGCCAAGCAACTGGAAATGGGGGTGATCTCGAAGGGAACGCGTCTGACCCCGCGGCCCGCCGACGTCCCGGCCTGGGAGACCCAGCCCGAGGAAGCTAGGCGCGTCTACGCGAGGCTGATGGAGAACTACGCAGCCTACATGGCCTACACCGACTACGAAGTGGGCCGACTAATCGACAGTCTGGAAGAGTCTGGGGAACTCGACAATACCCTGATCCTTTACGTCGTCGGTGACAATGGCGCCAGTGCCGAAGGCGGACTGGAAGGGACCTTCAGCGAAATCGCCAGTCTCCTGGGAGTGCAGTTGGGCCTGGATAGCACCGTTTCCAGGATCGATGAGATCGGGGAAGCCAGCAGCGAACCGCACGTGCCGGTGGGATGGGCCTGGGCAATGAACGCGCCATTTCAGTGGACCAAGCAGGTGGCCAGTCATTTCGGTGGCACGCGCAATCCGATGGTGGTGCACTGGCCCAAGGGGATCCGCGCCAAAGGCCAGCGGCGCGATCAGTTCCATCATGTGATCGATGTAGTCCCAACGATCCTGGAAGCCGCGGGCATCCCCGAACCGAAGGTTGTCAACGGTATTCCCCAGAAGCCGATCGAAGGTGTCTCGATGCTCTACTCGTTCGATGATGCCGCTGCCAAGGATCGTCGCACAACTCAATATTTTGAAATGGCGACCAACCGCGCGATCTATCACGATGGCTGGGTTGCCTGCAGTCGCTTCGGTCTGCCCTGGGTGACGGGGGGCCGCGGGGCTGAATTTGAGCAGGCACCGTGGGAACTGTATCATGTGGACGAGGATTTCAGCCAGGCGATGGATCTTGCCAAGCAGCATCCAGAAAAGCTGGAGCAGCTGAAGCAACTGTTCGTCGAAGAAGCTAAGAAATATGACGTCTTTCCGCTCGACTCTCGTTTTTCAGAGCGTATGGACCCGCGGATGCGAATAGCGGGTGAGCCTAAGAGTCGCTGGACCTACTTCGGAAATGAAGTATCGCTCCCCGAAGCGATTGGTCCGCAGATTTTCCCGTCCGCTCACACCATCACAGCTCTGCTGGATGTACCAGAGGGAGGTGCTGAAGGCGTGGTGGCGTGCGCAGGTGCTTTTTCTGCAGGTTGGACGCTGTTTGTTCGGGACAACCGGCCACACTTCCACTACACCTTCTTCGAGATCGCCGACGTGACGATTCCTGGCACGATTCCGCTACCCAGCGGAAAGGTCACGCTGCGTACCCAGTTTGTCCCTACAGGCGATCCGCAGCGTAGCGGGACGCTCAAGCTATTCGTGAACGACCAGTTGGCAGGAGAAGGTGAGCTGAAGCGGACCACTTTCCGGCACGGTCTAGAACCGTTCGAAATCGGCAGGGATTCGGTGACTCCCATCTGTCCTGAGTATCGAGGCAAGGGAGCCTTCCCGTTCTCTGGTGCGGTCGAAAAGGTGACCTTTGAGCTGAACCGCTAGACGGTTCAGCTGACTCAGGGGTGTATATGTGTAGTGAATACTCTGCGGTCCCCTGGTTTTTGGGAGTCTGGAAGCTGGGAGGCATGGACCACCCAGTGGTCTGCGTCTTTCATAGTGGCCCGGTCCAGTCGAATCGGAGACGGAGGATCGATTGGCCGGAATTGACTCGCAACAACAAGGCGTTTTCATGACCGGGCGATCCGAGGACTTCGAATGTCACGCTCATAGCTGCTGTCCTTGGAAGCACGGAGTTTCGTCATTCAAAGTAGATGATTGGAGACTCTTGATGCCCAGCCGCAGCTAGATGGCCCAGGGGGAAATTTTTTTGGGCGTTCCTCCGCTACTCAGAACGATCGCAATCGACCAGGGCAAGCCAGTCCGCTTCTTCCTTGCGAGCCAGCACGCCAAGCAGCCGCATGTGATGGGATACAAGTCTCACTGGAATCAGTTCGATCAGGGAGACTCCCAATGCCGTAGCCAGCTCGTCGGCACCGCTTCCAGGCTTGTCGAGAAAACGGTCAAAGAGTTTCGCCATCATCTCGTTGGCAGGGCGGAAGGTCCTGTCCATGACAAAGATCCCATCTCTACCGCCGGGACTGCGCGACCGCAATTCGTCAAATCCATAGGCTGCATTTTTGAGGGTCGTCAGCATCTCACGTGATCGCCACACACCTTCCTTGCGGGCGGCTCTCCGAAGCCGCTCGGTCAACGCGACGCGAAGTACACGCCCCTCGCGGTCGAACGCGTGCAATTCAACGAACGGCTGATCGACGAGTTGGTGTTCGATTGCCTTGACTTTATCTTTTAAATCCTGAAGTTCCATCTGACACGCAACCTCGCGCAATATCTGATAGCCACTCATCTTGAGAAGATTCATTCGGACGGATTCGATCGATTCGCTGTGGATCTTTCGTGATGGATGATGTGAATCTGTCCGTTCGATTTGTTTTGAAATCGCCTGCGCCACCCTCGCTTGTCGACATTGCGAAAACTGGGATTGGGAAGCAGCGAGTGAATCAATCGTTTCAGAAGAATTAGGTCTAGGTCGTTATCGGAGGCCTCAAACGGAATGACCTTTCTTGCATTTCCATCATTGCGGGAGACCTTGCTGGGTGAGTCATCGACGATCTAGGGTTGGTTCAAATCGAATCTCCATCGTTTCACTTTCTTCAAGTCCTTGATCTAGTCGACCTGGTACGAATCTGGGTTTAGGCGGTGGATGCATCGTGAGCTAGACCAGATGAATCGCTATCGACCTACCATCGGTAAGAGCTGCTGTGCGATCTCGTTGAAAAAACCTTTCGAAGCGGACGACCAGACCTCCATTTCGTCGGCCTGGGAAACGGACCTCAAGAATGAATCGAGGAACGGTCGCTGGTAAATGCAAAAGGGTCCAACGCGAAAATCTGCTTGCCGATAACTCATCTCCTCCAAGTCACAGATCAGTGTTTCGTCGAGATCATGAATCAGCACCGGTTTTCAAGTCGATTCCTCCATGTTTTGTAGGACACCGGATACGCCGATAGGGTTCACGTTTTTTCGATCAAGCTGGTGGGGCGACGATGGGTCGTTCCACTTTTGCCGTGTGATCGCCCCGCTATCGTCCTCATGGGGGTATGAAGGCGCAAAGAGCGAGCGTGCCAATTTTTTGGTCGATGCTACCTTCGCCATCCTATTTCCGGATCGAACCTCCTCAATTTTGCTATTACTTTCTTCAGCGACTGACTGTCTATAAAACCGATGGGAAGTCCACTTGGCTCGTGGCCGCTCTGAAATGCGGCAAGTGTCTGGTGGGCAGGGAAAGAATGGTAGTGGAACATGGAGTCGTCCACTGCGGTTGGAACCTCAGTCGGGTTCTTTCACTTCGTAGCCTGCGCGTTGGGGGCGCTGGCAGAGGCGCTGCGCTTCGGGATCATCGAGAATGGTTTGCGACGCATCGTCCCAACGAATGGGGCGCCCTACCTGGCATGCGATGTTCCCTAAATGGCAAGCGATGGCACTGGCGTGTTGGCTGATTGGATCGGAAATCGTTGGGTTCCCGGAACCCAGCAGATCGAAAAAATTCCCGATATGGTTTTGGATCGCATCCAGCTTCCCGACTCGCTCGGGCCTCTCCAAGTTGTCGTGCCGATACAAGCCAAACGCCTCTCGAGGCAGTGGCTGGCTGGTCAGTTGATCGACCGGCGTACCTTCGAGCGTACCGCGATTGACGAAGATTCGTCCTCGGGTGCCAGTGAAGAGGATGCCGTTGCGCCCCTCGTCCAGCACCTCCATCTGAACTCCGCTAGGGAATTCATAGCGCACCTGAAAATCGGTCGGTACGTTGTAGAACTGCATGGAGGGATCGGGCCACTTGGCGACCGCTTCCACTAGGTTCGGCATTTCACCGATCGCCCAGAGCGCAATGTCGATATGATGGGCCCCCCAGTCGGTCAGCTGGCCCCCGGCGTATTCTCGCCACCATCGGAAGGTGTAGTGCGAGCGTTCTGGGATGTATGGGGTTTCGACCGTTTGGCCTTGCCATCGTTCCCAATCGAAGTGTTTAGGGGCTGCTGTCACATCGAAGGGCCCACCCTGTTCGTTTTTTCCGAGGACTATATCGACTCGCTGCAATTTGCCGATTCGGCCTTGATGCACCATTTCCACCGCCAATCGAAAGCGATGGTCGCTGCGCTGCCATGATCCGACCTGGAATGTCTGGGGGAATCTTTTCCAGGTCTGCAGGATTGGCCGTCCTTCGGCGATGGTCAGTGTCAGTGGCTTTTCACAATAAAGATGCTTTCCAGCGGCCAGTGCGTCGATCGCCATCTTCGCGTGCCAGTGATCGGGTGCGCCGATCATCACGACATCGACCTCGGGTCGACTGAGCAGGTCTCGGTAGTCGAGATGGATGGTTGGGGTGCTTCCGAAACTGGCGCGCGCCTGTTCTCGGACATGGCGATCGACATCGGCGATGGCCACGACATCACCGAAGGATCGAGCGATCTGTCCGATGACTGTTCCCTGGTAGCGGCAGCCGATCAAGCCGATCCCTGCCCGTTCCGACTTCCATCGCGGTTTCGCCGACGCACGCGGCGCCGTGACCATCGTCAGGGCTGCTGCACTCAAGTGCCGGAGCCAGTCTCGTCGCGGCGTGCGCATGGAGCTACCTCATCGGATTGCGGACCAGTCATTTCGGTCAAGCTAGAGTTAAAAAAAAGATCGGCTGGCAGATGCCAACCGATCCTACGCAAAGCTTGTTGTAACAACCATTGTTCCAACGATCGATTACTCGATCGGCTGGATTTCCACATGGCGAAACTCGACTGCGTCCCCATGGCCGGCGAAGCCGAAGAAGCCTTCTGCTAGGTCCTTACCGGGGTGAGGGGAGTTGGCCATGTATTCGGTGATCGTCGACAGGTCGGTATCGAGGATTAGGGTTCCATTGAGTTCGACGCGGATCTTCGATCCTTCGACATGCACTTCCTGGATGTTCCACTGACCAACCGGGCGGTGGTACCCACGTGCTGCGGCTGCCATGCCGTAGGCGCTACCGTGGTATTGTCGAGCGTCCAGTTTGGCATACTGGCTGGCGTCATTGTCGAGCACCTGCAGTTCGCACATGCCGGTGTAGGCAGGATCCCCTTCGCCGGGATAGCGGATCGCTAGGCCGTTGTTGCCGCCCGGTGGGAGACGGAATTGGAGTCGAGCTTTGAAGTTCTTGTATTTGTCCTTGGTGAAGAGGACTCCCCCTTTGCCTTCTTTGCATCGGATGGCGCCATCGACCACTTCGTAGTTGTCGGTGGCTCCCTGCCAGCCCGCCAGTGATTTGCCGTCGAACAGCGGTCGGTAGCTGGTCTTCGATCCTTCCTTGAGGATCTGATTGGCTTCGTCGGCCCCGATTTCCCGCAGATAGATATTCCGCCAGGAGATCTCCTGACCGTGGGTTTGCAATTGGATAGGTCCCTTGGCGAACAGAGTTCCCTTGCGGTCGAAGTAGTTTTCCATGCGGGCGTGATCGACCACCATTTTGCCATTCAGCCAGACGCTGCAGCGTTCGCCGACCAGTCGGATACGGAGTTGGTTCCACTGGCCGAAAGGATTATCGGCCAGCACCAGCGGGTCTTTGCCGGCAGCACCAGGGCTGTTGTTCCAAAGGCCTCCACTTCCTTTGTCGGCGCCAAGCTTGAATTTCTCGGGATCGGTGAAATCCCAGATCTGCACCTGGGGATTGCCACGCAGGTAGATCCCGCTGTCGGCGCGGGCGACTGTCTTGTACTGGATCAGCAGTTCGAAGTCGCCATACTCAGCGTCGGTGGTGGCGTATACCCCTTCGCCGTCGTTGTAAAGGACGCCACCGTCGGTCACCTTCCAATGCTTGGCCAGATCTTCGTTCCAAGCCTTCTTCTCGTCATCGCTCTTCTTGGAAAAGTCTCGAGGGTCCAGGTGGGGGCAGCCGTGCCAGCCACCAAAGCTCTTGCCGTCAAAAATCGCCTTGAATCCCTCGGGCGGAGACTGGATCAGTATGTCTTCGGCCTGCAGCGGCAGTACTTGGGCCAAGGATGAGGCGGCTGCCAGGCCAAGTGCGGTCTGGAGCAGGAAGGAACGGCGGGGCAGGAAGAACATCGGGGGTCAAGCTCCAAAAGGAAACGGGAGGATGGTGGGAGGGCACCAGAAACGACGGGACGTTTCCGGAACGGTCAGTTTACTTGCCACGAGGGGTCGTATGCAAAGGGAGAACCGGAAGTTCCATCGGGCTAGCGGGCGCTTGGGAGGCGGCGGAAGGGCCTGAGGTTTCTCCGGGATCGACCCAGGCATCGGTGCGGAAGTGTTTTCCGTAGACGCCATAGTCGTGGAAGGCCAATCGCTTGGCCAATCGATAGGCCCAGCTTCGCTCTGGAATTTCGGTACCGGGAACGTACTGAGAGCGATGCGGTGTGATCCCTTCGAGTTCGGCCATCACCGTTTGGCGCTGCGTCGTGTCGCGGGCTCCATGCCGGCGGGCCAGCTCCTGCAGCAGATCCGGCCGCTCCAGAACAACACAGCCTCGGGTATGCTGTGCCACGGTTTCTCGAAAGTCGCGCAGGAACCGACTGTTCTGGAACTTCTCGCGCAGTGGCCGATCGTCATGAATCGTCTCGGTCGCCAACTGGATGATGGGGCATGGTTCGATATCCCCTTCGGGTCCGATGTGGTGCGTAAATCCGGTGACCGCTGGACAGAGGGCTCGGCCCTCCGCATCGTGATATGCGTCGATCACGATGATCGGTTTGTTGACGCGCGTGTCGACAACGAACTGACGGACGCGTCGCAGTTCCTCGGTGCTGAGGGCCAGTTCCGGACTGCTGTGCGGCCCGACGACTCGATAGACATGGAACCAGCAGTACATCACCCCCATGTCGATCAGCCGATCGACCCATTTGTCTTGTACCAGTGCGTC
Organism: Planctomycetaceae bacterium; assembly: GCA_040375295.1. Lineage (GTDB taxonomy): Bacteria > Planctomycetota > Planctomycetia > Pirellulales > Pirellulaceae > JBEISR01. The sequence continues at coordinate 250,224 of JBEISR010000002.1, read as the reverse complement.
GATATTCGTTTTGCAGACGCTGGTGCAGACCCCAGTCATCACCTTATTTTCGAGGCAATTCCGAAGACCCTCCATCGTCTTGCTGAGCACCCCGTCCTTGCCTCGCCGCTGATCGCTGACGATCTCGGTCCCTTCGACGCTGATCAGCGGCGTGACGTTGCCCAGTTGGCGGAGTCTTTTGGCGGTTGCTTGGTCGATGAAGTGGCCATTGGTAAAGACCTGGAAATAGGCATCCGGATGCCGCTCGATCAGGTCCAGCAGTTCTTTATGCAGAAACGGTTCGCCCCCCAGGATGCCGAAGAAGGCGTTCCCCATTTCCTTCGCTTGTCGGATGGTGCGGTCGGCTGTTTCCAGGTCGATCTTCGTCTGCTTGGCCGCGACATCCACCCAGCAACCTTGGCATCGCAGGTTGCAGGTATTGAGGATCGAGATGTAGAGGAAGGGAGGAAAAAACTCCCCTCGTCGGAGTCTCGCTTTGTGCTTCTGGACGCTGCGCATCCCCTTCCAACCGGCCAGCCAAGTCAGCTTCCAAAGCAGCCGCTTGTCGGTCTCCAGCAGCAGCCGTTTGGCCATTCGCAGATACATCGATGCGCTTCCCTGTTTGCGTCCAGCCGAAGCCCCAAGTGGGGCCGACATCCTCCTATTTTAGCCGAGCACCTGCCCTAGCGACAGTAATTCCTCGCGAAGGATCGGGTAGGGAAGATCGGGAATCTTCGTCTTGTTTTTTTCCGCAAGATGGATCGCCGCCGCAGCGCTTTGGCCCAGCACCATGAAGACCGGTTCCATGCGGATCGATCCATAGGCGATGTGCGTGGCGCTCAAAGCAACCGGCACCAGTAGATTTTCGCACTGACCGGATTTGGGGAGCAGGCAGCGGTAGCTGATTGGATAGGGGGGGAATCCACCGACCTGCACATCCCCTTCATTTCGGACGATGCCCTGCGGATCAACGTAACGCTGGACGTTATGTGAGTCCATCGTGTAGGCGGCCATCCCGACGCTGTCTTCCACCCTTTCCTTGCCGCGGCAGTTCGCTTCGGTCATCCGATATCGACCCACCATGCGGCGGGCCTCGCGGACGTAAAGCTGCGGCGACCACCCACGATCCGACTGGAATTCATCCTGGCACAGTCCCCACTGAGTCGCCTGCCGGCGCAGCTTTTGGGGAACGCGAGGGTGATGCACCATCGTCCAGCAGAGTCCCTGCTGGTAATGGAGGTGTTCCAGATAGAGAGTCGCCCGCTGCTCATACGATGCCTCTGGCCACCGGTCGCTTAGCCCGATCGCATCGGTGGAAAATCCGGTGTTGTTGTTCGTATCGGTTTTGCGGTTCGGCATCGGAAGGCTATGCCACGGCAGGATGGGCAAACCTCGTTCGCATTGCCTGAGCAGCAGTTCGTAGTCTTCTGGGTTGTAGTCAGGTGGTGCCGGAAAGGGGATCTGGTTGGAGGGATCATCGGTCAGGCACATCCGCAGGCAGTAGGCTTGAACGTGCTGGTCCCCATTGCCATCGGGTCCGGGAGTTTTTTCTGGCGAGATCCATCGCAGCAGGCCGCTCTTTGGGTCCCCCGGCACTCGATAGCCGCTGATCCCTTCCAGAAACTGGTGCTTGGTGGCCTGGGCTACCTGGAGTCCATTGAGCGACTCACCGTACTCGCTGTTGGCTTCCCGGCCGATGCGGGATTCAACGCCCGCCAGGGCCATCAGGTCCCCTTCGTAGGTCGCATCGATCCAGGCATTCGCTTCGACCCAGTACCCTGCCTCCATCCGGACTTGCCGAAGATGTCCAGCCTCCTTCTTGGGAGCGGCGGTTCGATCGATGGGGGCATGCAGTCGGACTTCGACGCGGGCTTCGTCGAGCCACTTACGGAAAACGTTGGCCGCCACATGCGGCTCAAAGGTCCACTGAGTGGTTTCACCTGGCTTTTGGTGGGGACCACGATATTCGGATGGTTTCTGTTGGCGCCATCGATCGGGTTCCTGGTAGGTCTGGAAGATACGTCGATAGAATTCGCGCGCCATGCCGCCGATGGCCGCCTTGTTGCCGATATCGGTAGCGCCAAGACCACCGGTGGTCATCCCACCCAGGTGCCCAGATGGCTCCAGTACCACACAGTCGACGCCATACTTTTTCAGCTGGATGGCGGCGATCAGTCCGGCCGGGGTCGCTCCGTAGATCACCACGCTGCGCCGTTCGGTATGGTCGTCTGGTAACGCGGCATGGCATTGCGTGGCGATCGGCCACAGAGCGATCGATTGGATGGTTTGGCGGCGCGTCCACTTCATGATGGTCCCTTCACTTCAGGCGTGGCATCGTCGAGGCGTCTAGGCCTGATCGAAGCCAGTTTGGCAGAAGGGATTCGTCGGTGCAAACCGGCGCGGCGGAGACGCGAAAGAACGAAGGCGATCCGCACGGCGACCGCGAGTGAATTCTTTAGTAGTTGGCTCTCGCGCCGGCGGCAATTGGCACGAAAACGAGCGTTGTGCAGAGATTACAAGGCTCTCACGGAGTCACCAAGTCACAAAGTCACCAAGTCACAAAGAGCGGAGCGAAATAGGCTATGGAGGCTTCCCCCATCTTGCTCTCACTTCTCTCAGTGACTTGGTGGCTCCGTGAGGAGCTCCATTCAAGGGCGATCGACTGAAATCACGCTGTCTGCCCCGGGGTGATGGCTCAGGAGCCGATCGTTATCGTTTCAGCAGGTCGCGGATTTCGCGTAGCAAGACGACATCCTCAGGGGGAGGTGGTGGGGCGGCTGCCTGCTGCGACTCAAACCGTGCCTTGGCGGTGTTGATCAGTTTGACCACCAGGAAGATGGCAGCAGCAATGATCAGAAAATCGATGATCGTCTGAAGGAAGGCTAAGAGATTCAGCTCCCCTTCCTTGACTGGCGTGGCGTTGAGTTTCGCGCCTCCGGTGAGCATGTTGATACTCGGCATGACCACATTTTTTACCAGCGAGTCGACAATCTTCCCAAAGGCAGCACCGATGACGACCCCGACTGCCAGGTCGATCACGTTGCCTCGCATCGCAAACTCTTTGAATTCTTTGAGCAGCCCCATCGAAAAGCCTCCTTTCAGGAAACGAAACCATCCACATACGACATCTTTTTATAGCCGATGGCGGAACATTCCTGATTTAGCAGGAGGTCTGTCAAGGCAAGCGATGAACGAAGGTGTCTTGGGGGTTGCCCAGGGGGGCACTGGAAGTCGGTGGGTTAAGAGCTTTTTTGTCCAACGGGCTATTTGCGTGGGGCCATGGCCACCCGTTGCTGCATAGCCTCGCCATGCTGGTTTTGCGGCCCACTTTCGAACGGGTAGTGTGCGAGCCGTCCGGTTTTTGTGCGCCGGCGCACGCACACGGGAGGGGTAGCGACCTTCCGCTACTATTTGGAAGATTCCTGACGCTAGGGCGCGAGCCATCCGATGACCTTTCATGGCCGATTCGAAACGGGGCAGGGAAGCGATTGCCACCCACAAGAATCCCAGATGGCCTTTTTTTAGAGAGCCGTCAGGATGATTCTACCTGAGGGTTGGATTTCTTGCGCCGGATCCAGTTTCCCAGGTCATCAAAGAAGCTGTGGAGCACCGGGACGGCCAGCAGTGTCAGGAGGAGGGACAGTGTCTGGCCGCCGACTGCCAGGACGGCGATGCTGCGCCGTTCCTCGGCTCCCGGGCCGCTGGCGATCAAAAGAGGCATCAGGCCGGCGACGAAGGAGATGGTGGTCATGAGGATCGGGCGGAGCCGATCGCGATTGGCGACCAGGAGAGCTTCCTGTAGCGGCATCCCCTGGCGCCGCAGGACGTTGGTGTGATCGACCTGGAGAATTCCGGCTTTCTTGACAACCCCAAAGAGCACCAGGATGCCGAGGGCCGAATAGACATTCAGCGTTTCTCCACCCCAATAGAGACTGATCAGCCCAAAGGGAATCGACAGAGGCAGGGTCAGGAGGATGGTCAGCGGGTGGATGAGATGTTCAAACTGCGCGGCCAGGACGATGTACATGAAGATCAGGGAGAGGATGAAGACCCAGCGGAATTCGCTAAGCGTTTTTTCCAGTTCGCGGCCGCGCCCCATGACGCGGGTTTCAAAGCCGGGGGGCAGACCCAGGGCGACCGCTTCCTGCTGCAGTGCGGTGATTCGATCGGCCAGGGCGAATTCTTGACCAGGCGCTCTAGGGTCGCTGGTGGCAATGTTGGCTCGGATCGCCACCATGCGCTGGCGGTCCAGGCGATCGATGCGCGCGGGGGCTTCGCTGTATCGGAAGTCGACGACGTTATCGATTCTCGAAAGCGACGTGCCTCGCGTGTCCATACCCGAAGAGACACCGACGGTGCGCAGCGACTCGGGGGGATTCGATCGCACATAAAGTTGGGAGATCGAATCGATATCCTGTCGATCGATGCCAACCAAACGCAGTTCGACATCGTACGCATCGTCGACGCTGGCGTCACGATAGCGCGAAACGCGGTCGTCGCCTCCCACTGCCACGCGGAGTGTATCGGCGACCTCTCGCACGGAGACTCCCAGCGCTGCGGCCCGCTCGCGATCGACCGACACCAGCAGTTCTGGTTTGTCCAGACGCAACGTCGAATCGACATCGACAATCCCAGGAATCTCTTTGGCTCGCTGACGCAACTGCTCGCTGAACTGACTGAGCTGCTGGACGTCGGGACCTGTGACCGTGAAGTCGATATCGACATTGGGACCCTGACGGAGTGACGAGAGATTGCGTACCGAAGCTCGAACGTCGGGGACCGAGCGAAGCAGAGCGCGGATTTCATCCATCTTTTGCCGCTGAGTGAAATTGCCGCGCCAGGCTTCCGCAGGATCTCCTTGAAGCAGACCATGCCAGAGCCGTTCGAACGAAAAGGTCCGTTCAGCGGCATCGGTCAGACGCACATAGATGCTCCCTTGATTGAGCCCTCCGAAGCCGCGTGAGCCGACCGTGGTCAGCATCAACTGAACGCCTTCGACATCCTTCAATCGCGACTCGGCCAGCTCCATTACGGCATCCATCGAAGGGAGATTGGCACCTTCCTTGGCATTGATCGAGACTTCAAACTCTGCTTCGTCGACATTGGTTGGGATGTAGTCTTGCTTGACCCAGCGATAGAGCGGGATGTTGGCAGCCAGGGTTGCCAGGCAGATCGCCAGTGTCAGCCATCGATAGCGGAGCGACCAGCGAAGGCTAAACATGTAGGCAGCTTCGATCCATCCGTAGAATCCGCTTCGCGACCCCTTTCCTTTCTCTTGCTTAGGGAGTTTTTTCAGCAGCAGGCTGCACATCATCGGCGTCAAAGTAAAGCTGATGAACATCGAGATGAGAATTGCCACCGATGCCGTCACACCGAACTCGTACAGCATCCGTCCCGTGACGCTGGACAGGAAAGAGACGGGAAGAAAGACGATCACCAGCGAGAAGGTAGTGGCAAGGACTGCCAGCCCGATCTCCCTAGTCCCCACGATGGAGGCTTCAAATGGATCCATCCCTTTTTCTTCGATGCAATGGAAAATGTTTTCCAGCACCACGATGGCGTCGTCGATCACCACGCCCACCATCAGCACCAGGGCCAGCATGGTGACATTGTTCAGCGTGAATCCAAAGGCCTTCATGAAGGCGAAGGTGGCGATGATGGAGGCAGGGATGGCGACGGCGGCGATCAGGGTTGAACGCCAACTGCGCATGAAGAGGAGCACCGTGAGGCAGGCGAGCAGACTTCCGGAAATCAGGTGGGCTTCGATTTCGTGCAGAGCCGCCAGGATGTAACGGGACTGATCCTGAAGGATGGTCACCTGGACATCGGCGGGAAGTAGTTGTCGACAGCGATCCAGTCGGCTTTTGACCGACTCGATCACCTCGACGGTATTTTCACCCGACTGTCTTTGGATCTGCAGCACGACGGCGGGCTGGCCATCCAATCGCGCAAGCGTTCGGACTTCCTTTGTTTCGTCGACCACCTCACCCAGGTCGGCCAGCCGAACCGGGACTCCTTCGATGGTATCGACGACCAAGTTTGGGAATTCTCTGGCGTCGGCAACGCGTCCTAAGGTGCGCATCGACCGTTCCCGGAAACCCTCGTCGACGCGGCCACCGGGGACCTCGGAATTTTGTCTTTCGATCGCATCGCGGACCTGTAGGATGGAAAGCTGATGAGCAGCCAGTCGTTTGGCATCGATCTCCACTCGCACGGCTCGTTCGGCCGCTCCTGAGATCGTCACCTGGCCGACTCCTTTGGCAGATTCCAGGACCCCTTTGACGAAGCGATCGGCGAGGAAATAGAGTTCGCGCGCGGTGCGGGGCCCCGACACGCTGATGCTCATGATCGGCGACGATTCGGTGTCCTGTTTGGTGATGATCGGTGGATCGACATTCTGAGGGAGTCGATTGAGGATCCCTGCTACCGCATCGCGCACGTCCTGGACTGCTGCATCGATATCGCGGTCGAGGCCGAAAGTCAAAATGATATAGGAGGAGCCATCAGAGGAGATTGAACGCAGTTCTTCGATACCGGCCACCGTGGCTACCGCATCTTCGATTCGCTGCGAGACTTCAGATTCCACCTCCTGTGAAGCGGCGCCGGGGTAGCCGGTTCGGACGCTGACGGTCGGTAGGTCGGTACGAGGAAAGCGGTCGATCCCCAGTTGTGGGAAGGCGACCACTCCTGCCACCACCATAGCGGCGACCAGCATCAAGGCGAAGACTGGGCGTCGAACGCAGATTTCGGCGAGCCAATACATGGAGTGGGGACCTCAGCCAGTTGCGGGTTAGGGAGTCGCAGGTTTCTGAGTGACCGCCTCAGGCGGGGCTTCATTGGTAGTCGCCTGATAGATACCCGGCTTCCCATCGATCGCTCGCTTCAGCAATCGATCCCCTTCGGAGATGCCTGCCAGCACTTCCCATCGATCCTCGATTCTTCGCCCCAGTTGCACTGGCTGCTCTTGAACCTTCCCATCGACGATCTTCCAGACCTTATCGACCCCTGCGAATCGAACGATCGATTCGGCGGGGAGAACCAGGCTGGGTACCTGTTCGTCGAGAACCACCTGAGCTTCGGCAAACAGCCCCGTAGGCAGCGATCCATCCTGATTGTCAACCTCGGCTTCGAAAAGCAGCGAACGGGTGGCAGGATCGATGACAGGGCTGATGCGTGTGACCTTGACCTCTCTTGGTTGGTGTCCCAGATCCAGATCGAGGTGGACCCGCTGGCCGACGGCCAATTGATGAGCGTATCGTTCCGGGACCGAAGCGCGGAACCGGAGTGGATGGTTGCGAACGACAGCGACCAGTTGCTGGCCGGCGGTAACAAAGCTACCCGGGGCGGCCATGCGCTCCCGCACAATGCCTCGAAAAGGGGCGACGGTTTCAGTCTCCTTCAGTCGTTGACGAGCGATGCCAAGCTGAGCGGTCTGGACGCCGATGGTTGCCATTTTCTCGCGAACGTTGTTCAGAGAAGAAGCGTAACGAGCCTCCGCCACTCGCTCGGCCGCCTCCGCCACCTCCAGATCGGTGGCACTGATCGCATCGGACTGCGACAGTTTCCGCAATCGCTCAACCGCCGACTTCGCTTCGTTCCAGATGGCATTCGCCTCGCGCACCGGTGGTGCATTTTCTGGGGTCAGCTTCTCTACCGGATCTTGGGGCTTGAGTCCCACGGCCGAGCGAGCCTGGAGCAGTTGGGCTTCGGCTTGGTCAACCTGTAGCTGGTAGGGTTGCGGGTCGAGTCGCACAAGGGCTTGCCCCTGTTCCACGACATCCCCTAATTCCACGAGCACTTCCAGAACCTGCCCTGGAACTCTCGCACCAACCGTCGTCACTTCATCCGCCCAGAGCGACCCTTGAGTTCGGACCACATTGGGGAACCCCGTGCGTTCGATCACCCAAGATTCCCCTGAGACGTTGGTCATCGAAACGGGGGGTTTGGAAGGCAACGCCGTCTCCTGCTGCTGGTTGCAGCCTGACAGTACGATCATCACTAGCCAGACCGCGACACTCCAGCGAGTTCGGTCTGGCGAGCTGATCGTCTGATTCTGCCAACGGCTCGGCAGTGGGTGCGGAGATATCATCGAACTTTTCGGGTGGGACGGCGGGGAGAGAGGGCTTGGGAACATTTTCCCTATCGAGCGACTCTTTAGTGTACTCCGAGGGGAATTCGTCGCCATCCTTCCCCTTGGTTTGGACTTGAGTTGGGCGGGCAAATCTTCCTCGCCACCGATTCGAAAGCAGATCTGCAGTAGACGCTGTAGCCGGGGCGACCGGATCGTGGAAATCCATCACAGAAGGCAGAGGTGTTGTAAAATGCGATCCGAAAGATAAGGCCGGCTAAGTTCGTCTGGGATGTTTGTCTCAGCGGTTTCGACGGCAGATCGACCCATGGCCTTCTTATTCCCTTCGATGGATGGTTTTGATTTCCGGAGATCCTGGCATGCGTCCTTTCAATGATGGCTTGAAGACCTTCCCACGCATCGCGCGAGTGTTTTCGATGATGCTGCTAGCAGGTTGCATGATGGAATTTGTGGAAGGACAGGAAGTGAAAATCAGGCCCCCCAATTACGACGAATCGAAAGTGCCGCAGTACACGTTGACCAGCCCGCTAGCCGGTCCAGATGGCAAGCGGATCGAATCTGCAGACCAATGGTCCAAGCAGCAAGAGTATCTGGTGAAAATACTGGCGACTCATGAGTACGGTTTTGCGCCCCAAGAGCTTCCCGGGATGGAGGCGAAGAAGGTCGAATCGGGGATCGAGCATGAAGGGACGGTGCGTCGCGAGCAGTGGGAGGTGACGCTGACGAGGAATGACCGAAGCGTGGTGATCGACCTGCTGCTGTACCTTCCTGCCGACAAGCCAGCGGTTGGTTGTTTTGTCGGGCTCAATTTTCGCGGCAACCACACCGTCACCAAGGCACCCGAGGTGCGACTGCCCAAGGGCTGGGTACCCAACGATACCGGAGCCGTTGAGAATCGAGCAGGGGAGGAAGGTCGTGGCGAGTCGATCGCAAGGTGGCCGATCGCGCAGATCGTCGGGGAGCGGCACTTTGCCGTCGCTACAGCTTATTGCGGCGATATCGACCCCGACTTCGACGACGGGTTCACCAATGGAGTCCACTCGCTGTACCCGGAGTTCATCCCCGATGACGCGCATCCGGATCGCTGGGGAACGATCAGTGCCTGGGCTTGGGGGATGTCTCGGATGGTCGATGCGTTGGAGAAGCATCCTGAGCTGAAGTCGAAACCTTTCCTGGCGATTGGACACTCGCGGCTGGGAAAGACCGCGCTTTGGGCGGGGGCTCAGGATTCCCGCATGGCGATTGTCTATTCGAACAACTCCGGATGTGGTGGGGCGGCGCTCAGCAAGCGAGCCTATGGGGAATCGGTGGCTCGTATCAATCAGGTATTTCCGCACTGGTTCTGTCGCAATTTCCGACAATACAATGACCGCGAAGAGTCGCTTCCGATCGATCAGCATCTGTTGATTGCAGCGATCGCTCCCAGGCCGGTCTACATCTCCAGCGCCACCGAAGACCAGTGGGCCGATCCGCTGGGTGAGTATCTGAGTGGATGGTATGCTGGCCCCGCTTATGAACTGCTGGGCCATCAGGGGCTACCATCGGCAAAGTTGCCCGAAGCTTCGCGTTCGGTCGGCAGCCGAGTGGGGTACCATCTGCGGGTTGGCAAGCATGACATTCTGTTGGAAGACTGGAATCACTTTGCCGACTTCGCCAGCCGCTGGTTGGGTCGTCCTTGAACGACGAATCGATCGAATGCGAGCAGCGAACACCAGGGGGAGTCGGGATATTCGAGGCGAAACCGACGTCGTTCGCGAATGGTGGGAGAGGTATGGCAAGACACCCAGGATGGAATCGATGAGACGCAAAGCCATGGGCATCAGCAACAGAAGGTACTGTCGCGCGACAGATCCAATTTCGATGAGTTCAACGAGCCGATCGGGCTATGGGCTTGCTGTCCTGTTGCTTCTTGTCGTCACAGGATGTTTTTCGACCTGTCTGGCGCAGGATGAGCAGTCGCAGACCGATACGCAGGAACAGGTGGCGGGCTGGGTTAGTCAACTGGACGCCGATTCGCTGGAAAAGCGGGAGGCGGCTGAGCGAGCGCTGGCGGAGTTGGGGCCGGCGATCCTGAGCCAACTGCCGCCGATCGATGACGCAATGGCACCTGAGATGCGGATCCGACTGGAGCGACTTCGGGAACAACTGGAGGCTAGGCGCATCAGCGACCTAGTGCGGCCTTCAAGGATTCAGCTTAGTGGCAATTACACCTTGCGCGAGGTGATCGACCAGTTGCAGGAGCAGTCGGGAAATTCACTTCAGGTCCCTGAAGAACTGCCGGACCGCAAGATGGAAGTCGATTGGCAGGATGAGCTGTTCTGGAAGGCGATCGATCAGTGGTTGGATGAGGCAGGGATGGACATCCCTCCCTTCGTTTCGGTGGAAGGAGGACTGCCGATTCGCGCGCGGCCGGCGGGGGCTCCTCTTCGCTCCGGACGCGCTGCCTACGCCGGTCCCTTTCGTGTGGAACTGGCTGAAGCGATGGCGGTGCATCATGTGGCTTCCCCATCCCAGTCCCGTTGGGAATGGAAGGCGTGGTTCAGCTGGGAGCCACGTTTGAAACCGGTTTTTCTCCAGTTTCCTATGCGCAAGCTGGTTTTGGAGGCCAGCGATGGAACATTGCTGCAGCCTGCAGCGCCAGATGCATCCCCTGAGTACCAGCCGGCTCCCGGTGCCAACCAGTTGGAAGCGGTGTTCGCCTTCGCACGATCGGGTGCTGCATCCCTTCCGGAAGGTGCGTTGAAGATGCGAGGCAGCTTCCAGACAGCCCTTCCCGGCGAAACGGTGCAGGCCACAATCGACGATCTCGATGAACCCGGGCGGAAGGTGGTGCAGATCGGGAATCTTTCGGTCAGTGTCGATCGCATCCGGAAGAACGGAAAACTCTATGAGATCAATGCCAGGATTCAGTTGCTGCAGGCGCAGCAGACGATGGAATCGTTTCGCAGTTGGGCGATGAACAATGAAGCGTACCTTCTTGGACCTGAGGGAGAGCGACTAGAAAATGTCGGCTGGCAGACCACCAGCCTGAGAGGAACCGAGGTGGGGCTGTCTTATCTTTTCGATCTTGCAGATGGTCCTAAGGATCATCGCTTTGTGTATGAAGCGCCAGGTGCGGTTGCCGAATTGGGGCTGGATTGGGAAATTTCGGACGTACCGCGTCCCTAGGTTTCGCTCTGCGGTTGCCGCCCGATTGAACTGGCGATCCGCCCTCCTACTCCTAGTCGAAAAAAGAAGACTGACTACCGACGATTGGTTGTGGTGTGTTCGCTGACGGGTGGATCTTGTCGCAAACCGCAGCCGCGAGCTATCGTTTTCCTGTCCCACGCAGTTCCATGATCGACGACTGAGTCGCCAAGTCTGCGACTGGAGGAATCAATCCAAGGACTTTAGAGCGGACTGCATGCCGATCAGGGATCGAGCGGTGTGGTAGCCGCATTTCCAGGCATTGAGTTTCTCGCTGGGGCCTTCTGGGATCCCTTCCACGTCGGTCTGCCAGAACCAACCGCCCCTCTGGCGATCGACGCTGTGCTGAGTGACAAAACGCCAGAGTTTCCGGAGCGACTGTCCGTAGCGATCCTCGTTGGCGTGCAGTCGTGCATGCAATCGAGCCAGTGCATGAAGCCCTTCCGCTTGGGCCCACCAGACCTTCGCGGTATCGATGGGATTTCCAAAGACTTCACCACGATCGTAGAAGCCGCCTCGTTCGCGATCGAAGCCAACCTCTAGCGCGTGATCGACCAGTTGCTTCCCGACGTGATGAGCTGTCTGGAGGGCATCGTTGGTACCGATCGTTTCGGCTGCTTCTTCCAGGAGAAACGCTGTTTCGACATCGTGGCCGAAGGAATTGTGTGCCGGAGTTGGTCGCCAGTCGCCGGTGAAATAGAGGGTCAGGGCACCGGGTGGATTGGTGAATCGGTGAGCCACGAGGTCGAACAGTTCCTTCAGACGATCGGTAGCCTGGGGTATTTCCTTCGGGGCGATTCGCACTAGCTCCACCAGCGCCTCCAAGAGGTGGATATGCGTGTTCATCGTCTTGAGGCCAGGCGGCACGCCCAGGCGGTCCCTGGGGCCGGAGAGCGTCTCTGCAGAGATCCTGGTGGCGATGGGTTGCCCGTTTCGCTGCAGGGCATCCCAGTATCCGCCCTGCTGCGGGTCGTGGGCGTGCTGATCGAGCCAAAGGAAGGTGTCGATGGCCAGTTGTCGAGCGGTCGCGTCGGCTGTGACACGATGGACATAGGCGGCTGCGTAGAGGGCGAAGGCGAGTCCGTAGGTGTGCTTCTGGTCATCCTCCGGGTGGCGTGCTTTCCCGTCGGCACCCACGTTGAAGAAGAGCCCACCTTCCTTGGAGTCCGACATGGGGCCTGAGAGAAACGCGATCCCATGGCGGGCGATTTCCTCAAAATGCTCGTGACGATCGGGCCAGTGTTCGGCCAGTAGTGCGGCGGTCCAAGTGTGCCGAGCCTGAGCGACCACCATGCAGTCGGTATCGGGAATCGGTATCCAGTTGGCGTCGAAGTTCTGGTGAAATCCACCACGCTTGCGATCGACCACGGCAGGATAGATCTGATCCATCTCCGCGCGAAGGAGTTTTTCTGATTCATCGACCAGATCGCTCCATGGTGACGCCTCCGTGTGCCTGGCGCTAGCCAGTTTCCCCCCGAGGATGATCGAGGGCACCATCCAAAGTACGGTTCGGCGTTTGGTTGGCTGGTTGGCTGGAAGAGAAAGGTGACGGCTTCCCAGGGGATTTTGTTGGAAAGGCATGGGAGGATCCTTTTTCGCTTTTCTTCTGGCTTCAACTTCTCTTCTGGCTTCAACTTTTCTTCTGAGGCCAACGCAGGTCGTCGCATCGAAGGGGGTGTGTTACTCTGGCAATCAGCGTAGCAGATCGGATTCCGGTCGCTTGAACTATAGGAAGGATGAGCGTACATGGAGCCCCCAGTTTTCCGAGCTCGCGGATTGACCAAGGTCTATCGGGTTGGCCAGGTGGAAGTCCATGCGCTGCGGGGCGTCGACATGGAATTGTGTTTTGGGGAGTTCGTTGTGCTTCTGGGGCCTTCTGGTTCGGGCAAGTCGACGCTGCTGAATATCCTTGGAGGACTGGATGTGCCGACCAGCGGTACGATCGAGTATCTGGATCACGATCTGTCGCAGGCGACGGAGGGGCAGTTGGTGCAGTTTCGACGCGACCATGTCGGTTTCGTCTTTCAGTTTTACAATCTGATCCCTTCGCTTACGGCGCTGGAGAATGTGCGACTGATCACCGATATCGCGGCCAAGCCGATTCCGGCCGAGCAAGCTTTGGCGCAGGTTGGACTGACCGATCGGCTGCATCACTTTCCATCGCAGCTTTCGGGGGGTGAGCAGCAGAGGGTCGCGATCGCGCGCGCGATCGCCAAGCAACCCGACATCCTCCTGTGTGATGAACCGACCGGGGCTCTCGATCTTCAGACGGGCATCACTGTCCTCGAGACGCTCCAGACGGTCAATCAGCAATTGGGGACGTTGACGGTGGTGATCACCCACAATGCATCGATCGCCCAGATGGCGACGCGGGTCATCTCCATGCGGGATGGTCGGATCGTCGATTGCCGCAGAAACGACCAGCCGGTAGCTCCTACGCAGTTGAACTGGTGAGCGACGATGCAGATGTTGATCCGCAAAGCGCTGCGCGACCTTTGGAATCTGCGATGGCAGATGGGAGCGATCGTGTTGGTGCTGGCATGTGGCGTCGGGGTGCTGGTGATGTCCGCCAGCACGCTCAAGTCGCTGGAGGGAACGCGCGCCAGGTACTACGACGACTATCGCTTTGGTGATCTTTTCTGTTCGCTCAAGCGGGCCCCGGAGAGTGCTCTGGAGGGAATTCAGTCGATCGATGGGGTCGCTCTTTGCGACAGTCGCATCGTTACCGCAGCGCGTTCGCTAATCTCTGAGGAGGGAGATACATTTCAGCTTCAGGCGGTTTCCATTCCGGATCAAGGGGAGCCTTTGGTCCACCGGATTCACTTGCGCGCCGGGCGGTGGCCCGAGCCCTATTCGGAGTCGGAGGCGATTGTCAGCGAGGCGTTTGCCGCTGCACGCGGACTGCGGCTGGGGGACCGCTTGCAAGTGGCGATCGAGGGGAAGGAGTGGAGCTTCGAGTTGGTGGGGATCGGACTGAGCCCTGAGTTCATCTACGAGATCGCTCCTGGCGGGTTGCTACCCAACAGCAAAGCCTTTGGAGTGGTATGGATGCGGCGTCGGGGCCTAGCAGCAGCGGCAGGGATGACTGGTGCTTTCAACGACCTGGTGCTGCGGACCGCTCCGGGGGTGCGGGTGCCGTGGGTGATCCGGGAAGTCGATCGTCAGCTTGGAAGCTACGGAGGTCTGGGGGCCTACGCGCGGAGTGAGCAGCGATCGCATCGCTTCTTGACTAGCGAGATGGAGGAACTGCAGGGGATGGCGATCGTAGCACCTTCCCTTTTCCTGATGGTGGCTGCGTTGCTGATGAATCTAGTGCTGACTCGCTGGATTGGATCTCAGCGGGAGCAGATCGCGATGCTCAAGGCATTCGGTTTTACTTCCTGGGAGGTCGCCCTTCCTTACCTGGCCCTGGCCTTGATGCTGGCTCTCCTAGGAACGCTGTTTGGACTGCTGCTGGGTGTTTATCTGGGGGAAGGAATGACGGCGATGTATTCGCGGTTTTTCCATTTTCCAAATCATCGCTTTGAACTTTCCACCGTGGTGCTGCTGCGCGCACTGGTACTGACCAGTCTTTCGGCGCTGCTGGCCGTCGGGGCGGCGGCGATGGCAGTCATCCGATTGCAGCCTGCCGAGGCGATGCGGCCGGAGGCGCCGATTCCCTATGGCCACGGCTGGCAAGATCGACTGGTCAGCTGGATGCGGATGCCTCCTGCGACCGGCATGATGGTCCGGCATATCGCCAGGCATCCTCGTCGAGTGCTCCTTTCGATTCTGGGGATTGCGTCGGCGGTAACGGTCCTAGTGCTGGGCAGTTTCATGCGCGACGCGATCGACGCGATGTTCGACATGATGCTGGGAGATGCCAAGCGGCATGATTATCAGGTCACCTTCACTCATGCAGTGGACGAGTCGGTGGCATCGGAACTGAGAGCGATCGACGGTGTGATGGATGTCGAACTCTTTCGGATGGTTGCAGCGAGAATGACGCAAGGCAATCGCCAGCGTCTGCTGGCCATCCAGGGGATCGAGCCAGATGGTCGGATGCAGGTGCTGATCGATTCGAAGTCTCACCGTCACTCCCTCCCCGGGACAGGGGTTCTTGCTTCACGCAAGCTTTTGGAGTCGTTGGGTACCGATGTGTCGGGGACGCTACATGCCGACGTCCGCGAGGAGCACCAGCCCGTTCTTTCGCTGAAGGTCGGTGGCGCGATCGACGATGTGTCGGGGGAAGGAATCTGGATCGATCGCCGGACTCTCTGCACCCTCCTGCGTGAATCTCCCAGGGCAACCGGTGCGTGGCTGAGAATCGATGCGAACAAACAGGCAGATGTGGTGCGTCAGTTAAGGGAGAGACCGGTGATCGTCCATATCGAATCGGTCGCACAGCAGAAGGCCAGCTTCCGTGCGACGATCGCGGAGAACGTCGGTCGCATGCGGTGGATCAATCGGATCTTCTCACTGATCATCGCCATGGGTGTGCTGGCCAGCACCGGAAGGCTTTCGATTCTTGAAAGGCAGCGCGATCTGGCGACGCTGCGGGTCCTTGGTTATCGCACCGGCGAACTGCACTGGATGATGGCCAGCGAACTGATGTTGCTGACCCTGCTGGCGATCCCGCTGGGCTGGGTCCTTGGGTACGCAGGATCGTACGCGACGGTGCATGCGTTCGACCGCGAGTTATTTCGGATACCGCTGGTTGTCTCCCCCGGGACGTACCTGCAAGCTGCGGGGATCGTCCTGGCAGCGACTTTGGTGATTGCCTGGAGCATGCGGTATCGGATTGCTAGACTGGATGAAGTGGCAGTGCTGAAAGCGAGGCAATGACGATGGCGAAGCAAACGAGCGGCTGGAAGTGGGCCATTGCCATGCTGCTAGCGGCTATCGGTGGTTGGTTTGTGTATCGATCGATGCAGCCGCAGCTACTAGTGGATACCGCCATGGTCGATCGCGGGCCGATGGAGGCCTGGATCGATGAAGATGGAAAAACACGGCTTCAAGATCGCTACGTCGTCTCCGCACCGCTCGCCGGGAATTTGGTCCGTATCCAATTGCGGGAAGGGGATGCCGTCGAGGCTGGGAAGACGACTCTGGCGACGATTCATCCCTCGGCACCTAGTCTGCTGGATGTGCGCCAGCGGCGCCAGTCCGAAGCGCGTCGGACTGCTGCTTCCCTGGCGGTCGATCAGTCCCGCTCACGGTCCAGTGCTGTTCGCGAGTCGCTGGAATTGGCTGGTAAGACGCTGGAGCGACAGCAGTATCTGAAAGAACGCAATTCGAC
This sequence comes from Planctomycetaceae bacterium, assembly GCA_040375295.1. GTDB lineage: Bacteria > Planctomycetota > Planctomycetia > Pirellulales > Pirellulaceae > JBEISR01. The sequence goes on along the minus strand of JBEISR010000002.1, from coordinate 233,692 downwards.
GGCCCAGCAGGATGTCGACATCGCTCAGTCGGAATTCCAGAGCCTCAAGGCACAGATGTCTGTGGCGACGATCGCCGAGGCAATCGCGAAGTTTGAGTTGGAGCAAGCCGAGGCGGCGCTGATGCATGTCGAATCGGACGCTCCTCCCCAGGCCCAGGCGACCAGACCGCAGGGAGATGACTTTCATATCGTGGCACCGATCGATGGTCGGGTATTGCGAGTGCTTCAGGAGAGTCAGGCGATCGTCCAACCGGGGGATGCGTTGCTGGAGATCGGTGATCCCAGGCGATTGGAGATCGAGATCGACGTCCTGTCTCCCGATGCGGTCAAGATTCGCGCCAACGACCCGGTGCGTATCACCGGATGGGGTGGCGACCAACCACTCCATGGCCGGGTGCGCCTGGTAGAACCTGGGGCGATCACCAAGATCTCCTCGTTGGGGGTGGAAGAGCAACGGGTCAACGTGGTGGTGGACATGGAAGAGCCTCCCGAAAAACGAGAGACGTTGGGGGATGCTTTTCGCGTTGATGCCAGAATCATTTACTGGCAGTCCAGTGACGTGCTGAGGGTTCCCTCCAGCGCGCTGCTCCGCTTATCAGAGGGCTGGGCGGTCTACCGTGTCGAAGGAGGGCGAGCGTTGATGACGCCGATCCAGATCGGACATCGCAATCCCCGGTGGACGGAGGTTGTGGAAGGACTCTCGGCAGGCCAGCAGGTGATCGAATATCCTTCCGATAAAATTAGCGAGGGCGTCCTCGTCACCCCCAAGCCTGCCAGTTGATCTTGGGAAGCGGAAGGAGATGGAACCTGCTTCGCCCTCAGCCTGCCGTTGACTGCTCGCGGACAAGGCAGCACCATCGATCTGCTACACTAAAATGCAGGGGATAAGCTTGGGGATCACCCAAGAGAAATCGAGGCGCTGGCAAGTTCCTTATCAGGCGAGTGACAAGATGCTGATTTTTGATGGGCACCTGGATCTGGCACTCAATGGGGTCGATTGGAACCGTGACCTGCGACTCACCGTGGATGACATCCGCGCTCAAGAACGCTCGCTGGGGATGACTGAAGCGGGACGATGTACCAACACCGTCAGCTTCCCTGAATTGAAGCGGGCCAAAGTGGGCTGGTGCTTGGCGACTTTGCTGGCAAGGCAGGAGCCCCAGATCAACCACACCTTTGGATGGATCAGCCCTCAGGCTTGTTACGCGATGGCCCACGCGCATCTGGCCTACTACCGCGCCATGGAGAGGGAGGGATATCTAAAGATTCTGCGGACGCGAGCAGAGTTCCTCGCGCATGTGGCAGCCTGTCAGCTGGCCCCTGAGGCGACGCCACTGGGGATCATTCTGACGATGGAGGGAGCCGATCCGTTGCTTTCGGTCGATACGATCGAAGAGTTTTACGAAGCGGGGCTGCGGGCGATCGGGCTGACGCACTATGGAGCCAATCGATATGGCGGCGGGACGCGTTGCGAAGTGGGGTTGGCACTCGAGGCCAAGCCACTTCTGGAGCGGATCGAGCGACTGGGGATGACCGTCGATATGACTCATCTATCGGATCCTGCCTTCCCGCAGGTGATCGATCTTTTCTCTGGCCGCATCCACGCCAGCCATCAGAATGCTCGGGAACTGTGTCATTGGCAGAGGCAATTCACCGATACGCAGCTTCGCGCGGTGATCCAGAGGGACGGCGTGATTGGAGTCGCCTTCGATGTGATCATGCTGCAGGAAGGATATGTGCGAGGCGTAACGCCTCCAGCCGAGACGATGGAAGCCGCAGCACGCAATATCGACCACATTTGCCAACTGGCAGGGGATACCCGGCATGTGGCGATCGGCAGCGATTTGGATGGCGGGTATGGGAATGAGCAGACGCCCGTCGATTTGAAGCAGATCAGCGATCTGCAGAAGTTAGTCCCGTTGCTGGAAAAGCGAGGCTACAGCGCCACTGATATCGCTGCCATCTTCCATGGCAATTGGATTCGCTTTTTCAGCGAAGTGCTTCCTTGACACCCAGAGTGTCCCAGGTTGGCGCTTCGTAGCGCAAGCGTGTGATGGACAGCATCGAGGATCATAGAAAAAGGGCCACAGCCTGGAGGCTGCGGCCCTTGAGATTGCCGATTGGAAGATCTCCGCCATCGGAACCGGATTAGAGACCGGGATTGATCTTCAGCAGTTGCCCCTTCTTCGCTTCAGGGCCGATGACGGTCACATACAGGGATCCGTCGGGACCAAAGGCCATGGCCGTGGGCTTGTCGAGCGACACGATCTTCTTGGTCCGTACTCCCTTGGCGTCATCTTTGAGCAATTGGAAGAGCCCCCCCTGGGTCGTGTCGGCCCAGGCGAAATCGAGCGCATAGAGCTGACCTCGCGGACTGTAGGCCAGGGAGGTGATGTCATGCAGTTCGGTCTTCAGATTCAGAAGCTTTTCCTTGGTCTTCGGATCGTAGAAGGTCAGTAGGCTGTCGTTGGGGACATTGATTTCCCCCATTTGGCCGACCACCAGTTCGCCCCGTGGGCTGGTGGTGATGCCGACCGGTGCGTCGACTTCGGTCGCTTCCTTGGTCGCCAAATACCGCTCGTAACCGGTGACGTTGTTGCCGTCGAGGGCGGCTCGCGAGACCCAGCCCTTGGTGTCGTCGCCATTGCAGCTAACGAAGACCGCATTGTCTGCGACGGTCAGGGCATAGAAGTTTCCTTCTCCCTTGATTTCCCCTTCGGCTGCCAGTTTGAAGCTAGCCTTGGCGGCTTCCGCTTTCAGCGGTTCCTTCATGTCGGTCAGATCGAAAACCCGCAGCAGTTCTTCGCCGTCGGGCAGGTCACCACCACCGACCACCAGGGTGTTCTTGTCGAGGAAGGCGAGCCCCAAGGGGCCGATGTTGTATTCTGGGCCTTTCCCGTAGATGTCGGTCTTGAATTCGATCACCACCGGTTCCGGGGCGCCGTTGACGATCCGAACGATCCGACCTGCTCCGCTGTCGGAGACAAAGACGATTCCGGTTTCTGGCTGGACGGCAATCCCGCTAGGGTTGTCCAGACCGTCCACCAAAACGCTCATCGCCGGTCCCTTGGGTGCTTCGGCCGCGGGTGCTTGGGCCGCTGGTGTTTCAGCCGTAGGGGCTGGCGTTTCGGCTGGCTTGGCTTCTTCCTGAGGCTTCGCTTCCTCGGCCGGTTTAGCGGCAGCATCCTGCGGTGCGGCATCCTGAGCGGGCAGAAGGCTGGTCGACCAACTGATGGCGACCATGGCAGCAAACAATCTTCTCACGGATCGAATCTCCTATCGAGGACCTGTTGAAATGGTTTCAAGACGGTATTTAGATGCTTCAGAATAACGCAAGCGTTGGATTATGCCGAGACGAGGGGGAGGCTACTGGGGCAGTTGCGGCGGAGTGATGTCGGGGTAATTGTCGCTAGCCACGCCTTCTTTCAGGAAAGTCACCAGCGCTGCTTTCTCTTCGGCAGACAGTTTCAGAGGGAAGATTTCTTCATCGAGGTACTTGTTGGGTGTCCCTCCTCGATCGTAATAATCGACCACCTCTTCCAGGGACGCCAGGGAGCCATCGTGCATGTAGGGAGCTGACCGGGCGATGTCCCGGAGCGTTGGCGTCTTGAAGGCACCTAGGTCGCCTGCCAGTTTGCTGTGAGCTTGCCTGCCAGCATCAGGAGGATCGACCGCCATACCAACACCGACGTTATGAAACGCTCCATCGGTGAAACTGGGGCCGGAGTGGCAGCTGGAGCAATTCGCTTTTCCAAAGAAGAGGGCTCGACCAACTTGCGCCTGCGCGGAGAGGGCCGACGAGTCGCCAGCCTTGAAGCGATCGTAGGGGGCATTGCCGGAGAGGACCGTTCGCTCAAACGCGGCGATCGCTTTGGCTACGGCATCGGGTGTGGCATCGCTGCCGAAGATTTTCTGAAACTGAGTACGGTAGCCTTCGATCGCATTGAGCCGCGCTACCATTTGATCGTGCGGTAAATTCATCTCGATCGGATTGGCGATCGGGCCCAACGCCTGCTGCTCCAGCGATGCGGCGCGGCCATCCCAGAATTGAAACTTGGCGTAGGCGCTGTTGAGGATGCTTGGGGCACTTCGGCCGCCTCGCTGCCCACCGACTCCCGCCGCAGTCGCTTCGCCATTGGACCAGCCTTTTTTGGGATCGTGGCAACTGGCGCAGCTGATGGTGTTGTCGGAAGAAAGGCGGGGGTCGAAGTAAAGCTGTTTTCCGAGCTCGATTTTTTCCGGGGTGGGTGGGTTATCGGCAGGATGCGAAGTGGCGGGTAGTCCGGTTGGAGGATCACCATCCACCCAAGGAGTCGCCAACGCAATCTGTGGGCTCAGCATCAGTGCTAGGAGCCAGGGGGCTCGCATCCATCGATCGAGCTGAATATCCATCGCTGCTTCCTCCAGAAGTGGCTTGTTCTTGCAGGCCGGCCAGTGAGCATGTTCGAGCCTTTGTCGGTCCCATGCCTGGGTGGGGCGTAGGGCGACCAACTGGCTTGCCGAAGGGGGGTAGCCGCCAAACTTCAAGGCATCGCACATCGGGGTGATCCTACAAGGGATACCGCCGCAAGGACGAATGACTTTAGTCCAGCTGACTTCTTTCCTCTGTATTTTGGTCTTCTGCCAAGTCTACCGCAACGCCATCCAGTTGTTTGACCAGCATGGTCGCATAGCAGCCCCTGGGGAGGGTGAATCCCAGTTGCAGATCGACCCGGCGAGATGGCGTGGTATGGGCCCGGTCGGTTGGTACCCGGTTCGTTGGGTCCTGAGCATTTGGTGGCGGAACCGTTGGGCTCTCTAGGGGAATGGAGGAGGCGTCTAGCTTGCCGGAGACGGACCGAAAGAAGCGGTGCTCCAGTTGGCTGGGGACGATCCATACCGCGCGGTCCCCTCTGGAGAAGAAAGAATCGCGTGGAAACTTGACTCGCAATTGCCGCGCTTCCATCCCCAGGGGCTGAAGGACTTGTTGGAGCGTCGGTTCGGTTCCTTCTGGCCAATGGTGCTGTCGGGCGCTGGGGAGCGGAAGGAGGAGTTGTTGCAGCCACTGGATACTTGAGTTGGCAGGTTCCATGTTCGATTGCCAGGTTGGGTGCCATAGCGGCCCGCAGCGGCTGTCGCGGGCTTCGCGCAGCGAGGGAGGCACCGACTGTTCGATCAATCCACTTGCCCAGCGATTCCAAATCCAGCTTTGAAACGCGGAGAGATAAAGGCCGCGCAGGTCGATCCTGAGGAGCGCGATCGCTTTGCGGAAGTCTTCGGGATGGTCGCACAGGTAACTGACGATGCTACGGCGATGGGAACGATCCAGCTGATCTTTGCAGAGCGGCCAATTGCCCCAATGCTTTCGAAGAATTTCCTTCTGTTCTTTCTCGCGCGGACGGTCGTGGGGATTGGGGTCGGCCAAAGCCAGCCAGAGCGCACGCTGATAGTCTCCTAGGCACCAGGGCTGGGCGCAGAATTGTCCGCTGAATCCCAGCGACCCGAAGCGTTGATCGTCAAAGTAGTTGATCCAGCCTTCCGACAATCGCTGCAGTTTGGATTCCAGGCTTTGCTGGTTGGTCGCATCGATGGAACGCAGGACGATTTGAAATCGATTCCCGAGGATCTCCTTGGGGCCAAAAGGCCTATCAGCCTGGCCCAGGTAGGAGAGCTGGAAACTTCGCTCTTCCAGATCCCGCGCCGGGCCCCGCTGGATGGTCAGATATTGCAGTGTGTGTGCGTGCCGGTCCTTTAATCCTCCGTAAGCGATCTGTCTGCGCGAGAGGTTCCATCGCGCCGCGATCGCTCCTACGGCTTCTGGCGTTCCAAGCGACCGTTTTTCCAGCCGATAGAAAGCATGGTCCCCACCACGGCATGGGAAATTAGTGAGTTCCTCGACGACAAAGTCCTCAGGAAGCGACTTGAGTTTCATGCGCGGATCAACGAAGGAGAGGACTGGGCGATTTCAGAGAAGGTGTTGGAGGATCTGCCTACCGTGGTGATAGCCGACGGAAGACTTAGGCATAGGAGCAATAAAAAACCGCCGAAGTGGCTAATGCCGCTCCGGCGGTTCGTGTTCCCGTTGCGACGTGACAGAGAGTCATTCGTCGCCTGCGATCGCAGAGGGCTAAGGCGATCAGTTAGTGGGGGTCTTGGTGACCTTCTTGACGACCGCACGCTTGACGGCCTTCTTAACGGCCTTCTTCACGGCAGCCTTCTTGACGGCCTTCTTGACGGCCTTCTTGGCAGCCTTCTTGACCACAGCCTTCTTTACCGCCTTCTTGACGGCAGCCTTCGCAGCTTTCTTCTTGGCCACTTCCCAAACCTCCGAAAAGAGAACTTGAGGTCCATCATTCCGTCACTGAAGCAGCTCAGCGGTGTCTCGGAACAGGACCCCGAAACTCATCCGATGAGATCGACTGCTTGTCGTCGGATTCCATCCAACGACGTCACAACCGATTCCATCGGCAACACCATAAACATCGGAATAAGTTGTACGAAAGCATTCCAATAAAGCAACATCTTTTCCACATTTTTCGTTCATTATTTCCACATCAGCCCCTTGTGGTCTGCCGCAAAAGGTGCATGCCACAACTGGTGCAGAGCGTGCAAGAAGTGTTCTGGAGGTGCAAGCGATCAAGCGATGAGTCAGATTGGAAGGCGGGGAGTCTTCCTCTTCCGTTCACTCGCGATCTGGCTGGCTTGGCGGCGCGTTGCCCGAGGATTGTAGTCGCTGCGCATGGGTGCTCGAGAACCAAATTTTTATTGGGTGAAATCTATTTTTCTGCTGTTTGAAGTGGGTCGTGTGAAGTGGTTTGCGAGCGTCGAGATGGAGTTAGTAGTACGCGATGGTGTCCCCATGCGAAGACCTCCAGATCGGTTGTGCATGACCTAGTTTCCATTCGCCCCACGTCTGCTCCAACGCCATCGAACTCCATGCCTTCCACTGCCGATTCGCCGACGCGGTGGTGCCTGAAAAAATTTTTTTCAAAAAGTACTGCTCGCGGCCGATCGGATCGAATGTTGGGGGCTCTGCAATCTCCTCAGGAAGCCCTATCAGGTCGCGCCATGCCTCCTGGCGCACCGCGCGTCGCAGATGGATGGGGTCCCATCCATACCACCACGCGGGTGGTTGCACCCAGCGCCACTGCATCGACTCGGCCCACTGGGCCAGGCGTTCATCGCACGCCTTGGCTTCCGATCGCAAAGGGTCTAGCTTTCTGTCGCAACCGGGGAAGAAGCATCGTTTGAACAGCTCGAACTGCCATGGCACTAGCATTTCTGCTCGTTCGATCGGTAATCCCGCCAGTGTCAGTTGATCGCAGACACCGATCCGATGAGCCGATTCGAGGACCCAGGAGGCAAGTTCTTCGGCGTCGCTTCCATACATGAGATCGTTTCCGACATCGCAGACCAGCGCGAAGCGACGTGCGACAGGGAGTTTCCGCCACGGTTCGACCCACGCAGCATCCTGGATCGCTGGCAGACGCCAGCCCATCACTCGATTCCTTCGACCATAGCTGCGACCGTGCCCGGCGACGAGGATCAAATGCCATGGGGAAGGAAGACGTCGGGATAGCCAGCGGACCAAATGCAGTCGGTGGCGACGCACATTGCTAGCACCAAGAATCAGAATGCCGGTCCCCGGCCGATCGGCCGGTGGTTGGGTAGCGAAGGTGGCGTGCATGGGAAGCTTCTCCTGGGGCCGGAAGTCACCATGGTCGACCCATGCCGCTGGTTTGGATCGTCTGAAAGTTCGAAAAGGCGAGGATCAGAAACATCATCCCAAGGAAGCGATCGCCAGTTTGCAACTGCCACATCCCAAGAAGAGCCCCTGCGACAACGCTCAGCCAGCTTGCCTCCAACCACCCTTGGCCACCTTGGACGATGGAGATGATCGACTGGGCAGCCCGTCCACCATCCAGTGGGAGGATCGGTGCCAGGTTGACCAGCGCCCAGAAGATACTGGGGGTTACCAGAAAGGAGATCGTGGCGGCGATCGATGCATTGGTCGGCACGACCCATCGCTCCGGTACCGGCAGTCCAATCTTCATCCAGAGATTAGCGATCCAGGGATCGGGGCGGTAGCCGCAGGCGACCGCGATGGCGACCACCGCGAACGCCAGCAGCAATTGTGCCGCGGGACCTGCCAAAGCCACCACCAAGTCCTCGGTAGGCTTAAGCCGACGCAGGCGGGCCCCTCGCCAGCTCCCGAATCCCTCTGGAATGGCCAGCCCGCCAAAGTGATAGAGCACCACCTGCGATCGAATTCCGTACCATCGGAAGGCAAGGGCATGGCCGAACTCATGAACCAGGATCGATACCAGCATCGCGGCGACCCAGATCGCCAGCAGCAGCGCAAGTCCGGGGGTCTCGAATCCGGCCTGCGCGTAAGCGCGATCCAGCCCTCGAGCCCACTCATAGCCCCATGCAGCGGCGATCAACCAGAAGGTCCACGCCACGCGCACCGGAAAGCCCAGGATGTTTCCTCGCCAATCGTACGGCGATTCAGGTGGCACTTGCAGCAACATAATGGAGATGGATCTCGTGTGGCGAAGAACTAGAAATGGGGTTTTCCAGTGGGCGTTCTGCAAGGGGGCGCGGAGCGAGGGCGGATTGGATGCAGTCGACCCTTGTTGCCGCCATCAGGTCCCGCGTTGGAAGACATCCTGCACCCGTCGCTGGCGGTAAGATACCTCGAAACCAAGGGGGTGGACGATCGTTCGTTTTGTCGCCAACCTGGGGAGGGAACGAAAGAAGGAGGTCGCATCCTTGCGAACACTCCCGCCCCTAGCATAACGGGATCGCTAGGCTTGGTGGAACGATCCTCCATTTTTCTGTCGGTGGGGTGGAAATCGACCCTGGTCGTCGATCGCAAAAAAATGAAATCTGTCCCCAAAAGGATGGAAAACAGTGACTTCTTTGTGGCGCCGGCGGACGATTAGAATGACAACAGGCCGGACTGCAGCGGACGACGCAGTTGTTCTGTCCGCAGTGGCAGGAATGGAAGTCTGAGGCCGATCCGGAGAGCATCGCCACCAGGAGGCACCGCCACCGGAAGCCCATGCCATCAGCGATCTTCGCCGATGGCTTTACTTGGAAGTTGATTTTTCGCGCGGGATACAACCACTCATGCGACGCTACCAGAACCGTAGTCGACTCTTTTTCAAAACCCCTCTGGACGGCATCTTGGCCATTGGGTTTTTGATGATTGGGTGGCTCACGCAAGGCGCGATGTCGCTGGCGTGGGGGGGCGATCTTTCACCAGCGGAAAGCCAGGCGGTTCGTTCGCTGCTTTCCAATCGGTGCTTTGCCTGTCATGGCCCGGATGAGGAGAAGGTGGAGGCAGGGCTGAGGCTGGATCAGCGCGATTCCGCGCTTGGTCTGTTGCCATCCGGTGAGCGGGCGATCGTGGCAGGGGATCCGAACGCCAGCCAGTTGATCGATCGTGTCACTTCGACCGATCCGGATGTCCGGATGCCGCCGCCTGCGTTTGGCGATGGACTCCGTGAGGAGGAAGTCGAACTGCTGAGAGGCTGGATTGCGGCTGGCGCCCCGCAGGTGACGCAGTGGTCGTTCATCGCTCCAAGAAAACATCCCTTGCCCGACGTCGCTGCTGCAGGTTTGCCATCCCATGACCCGATCGACCGGTGGGTGGAAGCGGCGCGTGCCAACCGCCGGATCAGTGGATCGCCAGAGGCAGATCCGGCAACGCTGCTGCGACGGTTGTCGCTGGATCTGACAGGATTGCCACCGACGCCTGAGGAGCTGGAGGTATTCCTATCCGATTCGGATCCCAACGCGCTGGTCAAGCAGATCGATCGATTGCTGGCCTCGCCAGCCTATGGGGAACATCAAGCGCGGCGATGGCTGGATTTGGCGCGCTACGCCGATTCGGCTGGCTATGCGGACGATCCCCCTAGAACTATCTGGGCCTATCGCGACTGGGTCGTGCAGGCGCTCAATGAGGCGATTCCTTTCGACCACTTCACTCGCTTGCAACTGGCTGGAGACTTGCTGCCGCAGCCAGCCACTAGGGATTTGATCGCGACTGCCTTCCACCGCAACACGCTGACCAATAATGAAGGGGGAACCAACGACGAGGAGTTTCGCAACGTGGCGGTGGTCGATCGCGTCAATACGACCATGGCCGTTTGGATGGGACTGACGATGGCCTGTGCGCAGTGCCACAGCCACAAATACGATCCCATCAGCCAGCGGGAGTATTTTCAGGTCTTCGATCTCTTCAATCAGACGGAGGATGCGGACCGCGGGGATGAAAGTCCTCGGATCGAACTGCTGACAGCGCAGCAGGAACTCGATCAGAAGCGGTGGCAGCAGGAAGCCGATCGACTGCGCGAAGAACTTCAGCAGCCGATCGATCGATTGAAGCAGGAACGTCTGGAATGGATGTCCCAAATCGCACAGCCACCTCAGTGGAACTCTTTTTCGGAAGGGACGCTTTGGTTGGAATCGGCTTCCTCCCAGCGGCAGCAGTTCCAGTCGGCTGCGTTGCGAATCGATCCCAAGGAGTCCAAGGACACGATGGTTCTGGAAGTGCCAGTGCCATCCTCCGTCAGGCCCGATCAGATTCGCGGGATACGGATTCAGACGTTGCCGCAGGATGATCTTCCTGGCGGGGGGGCGGGGGCCGCTGGCGGGAACTTTGTACTCTCGCGCGTCGAGGCATCTTGGGTGGCATCCGATCGATCCTCCCAATCTCGCCCCGCTGTTCGGTATATCCGCATCGAATTACCCGGCAAGCAGCGCATTTTGTCGCTGGCGGAGGTGGAGCTGTTTTCTGACGGGCGCAACATCGCCGTCGGTGGAAAGGCCAGTCAGAGCAGCACCGACTTTGCAGGGCCTCCGGAAAAAGCGATCGATGGAACGACCGATGGTCGGTACGACGTTGGGTCGACCACCCACAGCGCCATCTCCGATAATCCCTGGTGGGAATTGGAGCTACCCGAAGCGAAGCCGATCGATTCGGTGGTGCTGCACAATCGCACTGACGGCAACATCTTCGATCGCCTGGATGGAGCTCAGATCCAGCTGCTGGATACAGAGCGACGGGTTGTTTGGAGCCGATCGCAGGCCAAGGCGACCCGGGAGCCGATGAAGCTGGTGGTGGAGAAAGAGCGACCGATTGGGTTCGATCGCGCATCGGCCGATTTCTCGCAGGATGGATTCGGCCCCCAAGGGGTGCTCGACAACAACCCTGACAGCGGATGGGCGGTGGGGGGAGCGATTGCCAGCCCGCATCACATCGATCTGTTTTTTCCGGCGATTGATTTAGGAGAGGATGCCGAGGCACTGCGGACGATCCGTCTTCGCCTGGAGTACCAGTCCAAACACACGCAACACATTCTGGCCAGCTTGGAGGTGGCGTGGACCGACGCGGCGCATGGGGCGACGCGGAGCGAGATTCCAAGAGAGATGTTGGCGAGCCTGGAGAAGGAACCGTCCCAGCGAAGCGAGGGGGAGGATCTGGCATGGACTCAGCTATACCAGCGCCGCTTCGCTCCTTCGCTGGCGCCGCAGCGAAACCAATTGGATCAGCTGGAAGCCAGTCTCGCAGCGCTCAAGCCAGCGACCAGCGTCCCAGTGCTTCGCGATCGGCCGGCAGGGCAGCGGCGTGAGACGTTCGTCCATGTTCGAGGCAATTATCGAAGCAAGGGGGAGACGGTGACGGCGGGGCTGCCCGAGAGCTTCCCGCCGCTTCGCGGTGCCGACGGACAGTCGCGAGTTCCTGGCAATCGTCTGGACCTGGTCGATTGGTTGATGCAGCCTGAGAATCCTTTGACGGCGCGAGTTTCTGCCAATCGATTGTGGGAGTCGCTTTTTGGACTGGGGCTGGTACGAACCAGCGAGGATTTCGGATCGCAGGGAGATCCCCCCAGCCACCCCGAACTGCTCGATTACCTGGCGTTGGAAACCCAACGCCTTCAGTGGGACACCAAGATGCTGTTGCACCGCATCGTCGGTAGCGCTACCTACCAGCAGGCATCCCCCGCGTCGTCGGTGCAACTGGAAGTCGATCCAGACAATGTATGGCTGGGCCGAGGGCCTCGTTATCGGTTGACGGCGGAGCAATTGAGAGATCAGGCGTTGTCGGTGGCTGGACTCCTGGCCCGACAGATGTATGGAGAGCCGGTCAAGCCACCGCAGCCCAAGATGGGATTGTCTGCAGCCTTCGGAGGGGGGACCGATTGGGAGACCTCACCGGGTGCCGGCCGCTTCCGTCGCGGAATTTACACCACCTGGCGTCGTTCGAATCCCTACCCTTCGATGGCCACCTTCGATGCGCCCAACCGGGAAGTCTGCACCTTGAAGCGAGATCGCACCAACACACCACTGCAGGCGCTGGTGACGCTGAACGATCCGGTCTTTGTGGAGGCCGCACAAGGGCTTGCTCGCCGAATGCTTCTTGAAGCACCCGTCGATGCGTCGATCGAAAAAAAGATCGCTCACGGATTCCTTTTGGCTACCAGTCGACCACCTAGCGAGAGGGAGGCGGAGGTGCTCCATTCGCTCTGGCAGCAGGCGCGGCTATCGCTTTTAGAAAAAACGGAAGATGCCATGCGGCTGGCGACCGATCCCATCGGTCCACTGCCGGGTGGATTGGATCCAGTCGATGCGGCCGCGATGACCGCCGTGGCCAATGTGATTCTCAATCTGGATGAAGTGCTGATGACACGTTGATTTTTTGAGCAAGCCGCTTGGCGACTCCATGCGACCAGCGGCGCTCCAGTCCGCTTGCCCCCACACGATCCACTGCAAAAAAGGTAGTTCCCCATGATGCATCCGGCTGACCAATGGCTGACCCTTCGCACGCGACGTTATTTTCTCCAGCAAGCAGCCGGGGGCTTGGGGGCCTTGGCGCTGCAGCAGTGCCTGGGCGGTTCGGCAAATGCCAGCAGCAGCGATCCGATGGCGCCCAAAGCACCTCATTTTGCTCCTCGCGCCAAACGGGTCATCTACCTGCACATGACTGGTTCGCCTCCCAACCTGGATCTATTTGATTACAAGCCGGTGCTGGTGGAACGCAATGGCGAAGATTGTCCCGCGTCGGTTCTGGAAGGTCGCGAGTTTGCGTTCACCACCGGAACACCCAAGCTGTTGGGGACGGTGCAGAAGTTCCAGCGCTGCGGTCAATCGGGAATTTGGTTGTCGTCGGCGATCCCCAACCTGCAGCGTGTGGCCGATCGGCTTTGCGTCGTCCACTCGATGCACACCGATCAGTTCAATCATGCCCCGGCGGAACTGATGCTTTACACCGGGTCTCCTCGAAGCGGCCGGCCTTCTTTCGGTTCATGGGTGACTTATGGTTTGGGGTGTGAGTCGGATAACCTTCCGGCGTTCGTGGTGCTGATCAGCAGCGGTGTCCAGCCCAACGGCGGGAAGAATTCATTCGGGAGTGGCTTTCTGCCAAGCGTCTTCCAGGGAGTCCAGTGCCGCTCTCAGGGAGATCCCGTTCTGTTTGTTTCCGATCCTGCAGGCATGGATCGCAATCTACGCCGAAGCACGCTGGATGCACTTCATCAGTTGAACCAGATTCAGGCCGAGTCGATGGGCCATCCGGAGACACAGACTCGCATCGCTCAGTATGAACTGGCGTTCCGAATGCAGACCAGCGTTCCGGAGGTGATGGATATCTCTAAGGAGTCGGCGGCGACTCTGGAAGCCTATGGGGCGCAGCCGGGCGCATCGAGTCTTGCCAACAACTGTTTGCTGGCGCGGCGACTGATCGAATCGGGGGTGCGGTACGTGCAGCTGTTCGATTGGGGATGGGACTTCCATGGTACGGGCCCTGCCGAAGGGATCGGCGATGGCCTGACCAACAAGTGCAAGACAATGGACCGCCCCGTGGCGGCTTTGATCGAAGATCTCCATCAACGCGGATTGCTCGACGAGACACTGATTATTTGGGGCGGCGAGTTCGGGCGCACTCCGTTCCGAGAAGGAAGAACGTCCAAGGGAGACGTTTTGGGCCGAGACCACTACCCCGACTGCTTCACGATGTGGATGGCAGGTGGGGGGATGAAGGAAGGATTCGAATACGGCGCCACCGATGACCTCGGTTTTGCCATCGTCGAAAATCCGGTTCATGTCCACGACCTTCAGGCCACCTGGCTTCGTGCTCTGGGATTCGATCACACCCGGCTGACCTACCGGTTTCAAGGCCGCGACTACCGGTTGACCGACATCCATGGGACGGTGGTGGAGCCGCTGCTGGGGTCGTAGCGAAATATTTTCCTCGGGCGAAAACGACCCCCGCAGACCTCTTCGTTGCCATCTTCGCTTCCATCGTCGTTCGATTCCGCTTTGGGATGGCCGTCCGTTTCGGCTCCCCTGACTAGCCGCCAGGGGCGGACAGTCGGCCATTGTTCCCTAAAGCCACTCGAAGGAGTGGTCGAACGGAAGTCTTGAGCGTGTCCGGGTTTGCATCCCCTGGACTGGCTGCTTCTTGCTGCTCTGGGAGGCTAGGTCAAAACGTTTTGGAATTGAAACACTAGCCGGCCTCGCTATACTGCGACAATACGTCATTTGTGACAAATTTCACAAAGTCCTTCGGGAGTTTCCTCTCGTGGCATCCTTTGAGCCGATATGGCTGTACTTGGTCGCGGTGATCGGCTTTGCCCTGATCAGCTTGGTGTTGCCGCACCTAATAGCCCCCCGCAAGCCGACAGCGGTCAAGCAAATGCCGTACGAGTCGGGGATGGATCCGGTGGAAGACGCGAGGCGTCCGCTGGAGATTCCTTTTTATCTACTGGCGATCGTGTTTCTGGTGATCGACGTGGAGTTGGTGCTGGTTCTCCCGTACGCCGTGGCCTTGGGGTCGGCGGAGGGAATTCCGCCGGCACAACGGCCGGTCGCGTTGGCGGCGATCGCGGTGTTGGTAGCCACCTTGGTTCTGGCGTATCTCCTGATGGCCCGCAATGGAGTTTTTGCATGGCGACAGCGAATTCGCGACCGGGAATGAATTCCAAAGGTCTTAGCAAGGGTGGCGAAAGCGTCCTGTGGACGACGGTCGACGCGGCCGCCAACTGGGCTCGCTCCAACAGCCTCTGGCCAATGCCGTTTGCAACGGCCTGCTGTGGTATTGAGTTGATGAGCAGCTCGGCCAGCCGGCACGATCTCTCTCGCTTTGGCAGCGAGGTGATGCGGTTTTCGCCACGGCAGTGCGATCTGCTTATCGTAGCGGGCCGTGTCGTGATGAAGATGCTTCCGGTGATGCAGCGGATCTGGCTGCAGATGCCCGAACCGAAGTGGTGCATCTCGATGGGAGCCTGTGCCTGCAGCGGTGGTGTCTTCGATACCTACGCAGTGGTACAAGGTATCGATCGATTCATCCCAGTCGACATGTACATCCCCGGATGCCCTCCGCGTCCCGAGCAACTGATTCGGGCCCTGTTGGATCTGCAGGAAAAGATTCGGCAGACCGGTACCTTGACGGGCAGTGAGTTCCGCGACCGCCGCAAGGCGGAAGGTCCGCCGAGATTTGACCGAAGTGAACTGGAGCGGATCCAGTTGAGGGACCCGTTGCCAGTTCATTCGATGACTTACGATCCCAAGCACTGACACGGCCAGAAGGGTGGACCAGAGAATGGAAGTCGATGCAGGCCAACAAGCTCTTGATGCAATCGCCGGATCGCTGGGGGACCGTCTCCATGCATCGCAGTTTCGCGGCGATCTCTGCTGGACAGTTCCTGCCGATTCGGTTTACTCGGTGCTGACGCGACTGAGAGATGAGGCAGGGATGGCGATGCTGATCGACGTGACGGCGGTCGATCTGCTGGAGATGCCGGAGGCGACCGATCGCTTTCGTGTGGTCTATCTGTTGCTGGATCCCGAGTCGGGTAGGCGACTGGAGGTGCGCACGATGGTCAACGACCCCAACCCCCAACTGCCGTCGGTCTTCCCGCTTTGGCGTTCCGCCGACTGGCTGGAACGGGAAGTGTTCGACATGTTCGGGATTTCATTCCCTGGGCACCCCGATCTGCGGCGTCTGTTGTTGCCACCTGAGTTCGTCTCCCATCCGCTCCGCAAGGACTATCCCCTTGCAGGTCGTGGGGAGCGGCATAATTTCCCGGTCCTGACCCGGGCGGAAAGCTGAAGCGACAGGTTCATTCCATGCCACTGAAACTCGAAGAACTTCCCGGCAATCCATCGCAGCAGGAAGGGCTGTGGACCCTGAACTTCGGTCCGCAGCATCCGGCGACGCACACCACGCTGCGTTTGATCCTGACGCTGGATGGAGAGACTGTTGTCGATGCGGTTCCCGATATCGGCTTTCTGCACAGCGGTTTCGAAAAACTGGGAGAGCATCTCGATTTCAACCAGTACGTCACCATCGTCGACCGGATGAATTACATCTCGCCGATCGCCAACGAGATTTCTTGGCACCATGCCTGTGAGAAGCTTCTGGGAGTGGAGCTGACACCCAGGACCAAGTATCTGCGGGTGATTCTGGCCGAGTTGATGAGGATCCACGATCACCTGCTGTGCATCGGAGCCTGCTTGCTGGATCTGGGCGGGGTGTCGGCGTTCATGTATCTGTTCAACGAGCGGGAACGGATCTATGAGCTTTGCGAAGAGATTTCGGGCCAGCGCTTTCACTGCAGTTTCCTGCGGGTTGGTGGCCTGCTGTACGATGCGACCGATCCCTGGCTTGCGAACGTACGCAAGTTCATCGACCAATTCCCAGGAACCCTCCGCGACGTCGACAGGTTGGTGTTGCGGAATCGGATCTTTTTGGAGCGGACTCAGGGGGTTGGACTGCTCAGTCGCGAGGAAGCGATTCAAGGGGGAGCGACCGGTCCGGTGGCGCGCGCCAGCGGCGTAGCGCGCGATCTGCGGCGCGACGAACCCTATCTGGCCTATGACGACTTCGACTTCGATGTCGTCTGCGCGGCGGAAGGAGATTGCTTCGCGAGGTTTCATGTTCGGATGGAGGAGATGCGTCAGTCGCTGAAGATTCTCCATCAGGCGCTCGACCGACTTCCTGGTGGTCCGGTGTTCGCTGAGGGAATGGGAAAGGAATCGCTGCCGCAGAAGCGGGAAGTCTACACCAGCATCGAAGGGTTGATCCACCATTTTGAAGCGATCATGCCCAACCGCCAGCGGCCTGTTCCGCTAGAAAGCGTCTATGGAGCGACAGAGTCGCCCAATGGTGAGCTTGGGTTTTACATCGTTTCTGATGGTTCCTTCCGAGCCTACCGAGCGCGGACGCGGCCTCCTAGCCTAGTTCACTTTGCCCTGTTTCCTCAATTGATTCGAGGCTGCATGCTCAGCGACGTCGTCGCGGTGCTTGGAAGCCTGAACATCATCGCCGCGGAGCTAGACCGATGACCGTTTTGTCTGATGCAATCCGCGCAAAAATTATCGATGCCTGTGGGCGCTATCCCAACAAGCAGGCGGTGACGTTGCCTGCGTTGCACTGGGTGCAGCAGGAACAGGGATGCGTTTCGAAGGAAGCGATCGAAGGGATCGCCGAACTTCTGGATCTTTCGGCGGCGCAGGTCATCGACACGATGACGTTTTATGGATTTTTCAAAGACGAAAAGCATCCGCTTGGTCGACGAAGGCTCTGGGTCTGCCGGTCTCTTAGTTGCATGCTTCGCGGGGGCGACGGCCTGCTGTCGGAGGTTTGTCAGCGGCTTGGGGTGCAACCCGGTCAGACCACCGCTGACGGTGGGGCGACGATCGAACTGGCCGAGTGCCTGGGTGCTTGCGACGGGGCTCCCTGCATCCTGATCGATGACTCGCTGAGTCTTCATGCCACCGCCGACCAGGTGGTGCAGCTAGCCAAGGAGCCATCATGAGTCGATTTGAACCGGTTTTGCTGAAGCGGCTGGGTATGTCTGACAGCACGAAGCTGAGTACCTACTTGGCGACGGGTGGCTATCAGGGGCTGCGCAAGGCGCTGGCGATGTCTCCTCAGGAGGTCACCCAGCAGGTGATTCAGTCGAAGCTCCGAGGGCGCGGCGGCGCAGGCTTTTCGACCGGTTTGAAATGGACATTCCTCCCGAAGGAACGGACCAAGCCGGTCTATCTGTGTATCAACGGGGACGAGAGTGAGCCAGGGACTTTCAACAACAGGGTCCTCTTGGAGTCAGATCCGCATCAGGTCCTGGAAGGGATTGTGATCTCGGGTTACGCGGTCGGTGCCTCGAAGGCATTCCTTTATCTGCGGTACGAGTATGGGGAGTGCTACCGCATCCTCGAGCGTGCGGTTGAGGAGATGTACGCACAGGGATGGCTGGGATCGAACATTCAGGGATCGGGTTATTCCCTCGACATCCAACTGCATCGGGGGGCCGGTGCTTATATCTGCGGCGAAGAGACCGGACTGATCGAGAGCCTTGAGGGGAAGCGGGCTTGGCCTCGCATCAAGCCCCCCTTCCCTGCCGTCTCGGGTGCCTTCGGATGTCCGACGATCGTCAACAATATCGAGACGATGGCGTGCGTCACTCAAATTCTGGATCGTGGTCCTGAGTGGTTTCTTTCGATTGGCATCCCCGCCGACCCGAACAATCCGCGGGATAACGGAAGTCATGGACCGAAGCTTTATTGCATCAGCGGCCATGTGGAGAAGCCTGGGCTGGTGGAACTGCCACTGGGGATCACCGCCAGGGAACTGATCGACCAGCATGCGGGAGGGGTTTGGAAAGGCAGGAAGGCTAAGGCAGTGGTTCCCGGCGGGATCAGCATGGGGTTTCTGTCAGCTGAGGAACTCGATACTCCTTTGGATTTCAATGGACCGGGCCGCGCGGGTTGCCTGGGGCTTGGGACGGCGGCGGTCATCGTGATCGATGACCAGACCAGCATGGTTGACGTGCTCTACAACACCTGCCGTTTCTTCGCGCACGAATCGTGCGGCCAGTGCACCCCTTGTCGCGAGGGGACTGCTTGGTCGATGAAAATTCTGCAACGCATTCGGCGCGGGGAAGGTTCGCTGGAGGACCTCAATACGCTGGACGATATCAGCCGGACGATTGGAACCATTCCAGGCACGACCATCTGCGGTCTTGCGGACGGAGCGGCTTGGCCAATCAAGAATGCCTTGAAGAAGTTCCGGCCCGAGTTGGAAGAGTACATCCAGAGCGGACGAAGAAGCACGGCCCCTGAAGCGCTACCGGCGCACCACTGAGCGGCGAACCGATTTTTGATCAACACGACGGATGCGGCACCTTCCGGGGCCGCTCCTTTTGACGCAGAGGCATCGACGTGGCAACCGTCTACATCAACGACCAACCGGTGGAAGTCCCCGACGACAGCAACGCCATTCAAGCGGCGCAGGCGGCGGGGGTGGAAATCCCTCACTACTGCTGGCATCCGGAATTGACCGTGGTCGCCAGCTGCCGCATGTGTCTGGTTGAGGTAGGGGAGCGGAAGGAGGATGGCCAGTTTGCGATGCAGCCGAAACTGGTGCCTGGTTGCCAGACAAAAATCCGGCCGAACATGGCGATTCGCACCGCGACTCCCCAGGTCCAGAACGCTCAGGCGCAGACGTTGGAATACCTTTTGCTCAATCACCCCCTCGACTGTTCGATCTGCGATCAGGCTGGTGAGTGCTATCTCCAGGATTACACCTACCGTTATGGGCGGGCCAAGAGCCGCCTAAACGAACCGAAAGTGCAGCGACAGGACAAGTACCATATCGGCGATCAGATCGCGCTTTTCACCGACCGCTGTGTGATGTGCACGCGTTGCGTCCGCTTCACGCGGGAGATCAGCGGCACCTCCGAATTGCACGTGATCAGCCGTGGCAGCGTCGAGGAGATCGAAGTCGCCGAAGGGCATCCCTGCAACAACAAATTGGCCGGTAACGTCGTTGATCTCTGTCCGGTCGGTGCGCTGTGCAGCAAGGATTTCCTCTACAAGCAGCGAGTTTGGTGGCTGAAGAGTCAAGACAGCGTTTGCAATCGGTGCAGCACGGGATGTTCGATCCATATCGACCAGAACGACAATAGGATCTATCGACTGAGGCCACGCGAAAATCCGCTCGCACAAGGTTCCTTCATGTGCGACGAGGGGCGTTTTGGTTGGAAAGAGATTCACGAGGGACGTCGATTGGCGGGGCCCAGGGTGGGAGCCCTGGCGCTTGGTGGATCGAATGAGCCGGCCGAGTCGACGGTGTGGCTGCAGCATCCATCTACCAGCTCGCCGCAACTCGATCCCGCTGGCCAAGCAGGTGCTACCGGGGCGGTGGGCGGTGATCCCTGGAAGCCGGTCGAGCAGGTGGTAGCACAGATGGTGGCGGATTGGTCGCGGCCCAAGGGTGGCAAGTGGCTTTTCGTCTTCTCTCCGATGATGACAGTAGAAGAGGCGTATCTACTGGCGGAACTCGCTCAGCGGGCTGGTGATCGGGCCTGGCTGGCGATGGGGCCTGTACCGGTGGTTGGCCAGGACGATCTCTATCCGAAGGACCATCGAGGCCAACCGCCCAGTCGCGAGAAGGTGAAGTTCACCATCCGCGCAGAGAAGTGCCCGAATCGGGAGGGAGTTCAGCGGGTGCTGGAGCACTATCGACGTGAGCCGCTCGACTGGGCTGGCGCAATCGCACGATTGGCGGTGGATCGATTCGACGGGGCTTTCGTGGTGGGTGGCTATTGGGAATCTCCTTGGACTCCCAGCGACTTGGAGGCCCTTGGCCGGGTGCAGCATCGGGTGGTTCTCGATTATCTGCGGAGTCCTCTTTCTGACGCGGCGACATGCCTTCTGGCAGGTGGTAGTTTTGCCGAGCGGGAGGGGACATTCATCAATGCACAAAGTCTGGCTCAGGCAATTCGTCCTGCCATCCGGTCGGTCGGCGAGAGTCGCTCCGATGGCAGGATCCTTTGGGATCTGGCTGGAAGGCAGGGATTGTTCCGTGCAGTGACGCTCCGTCAGGAGATCGGTCGAAAGATCCCTTCGCTGCGAGGGCTTGAGAAGGGAGATCTGGGAGAGCAGGGCGTACGACTGAACCCAACAAAGATCGCTCAGCCAGAAGGAGTCGGTTCATGAGTATCGACTGGAACCGATTGTGGCCGACCCTGGCTGCGATCGCGATCATCTTGGGAGTGGTCCCGATCATCGGGCTCTACATGACCTTCATCGAGCGGAAGTGGGCGGCCTGGATCCAGGATCGGGTGGGTCCAAACCGAGTCGGCCCGTTGGGTCTTTTGCAGGCGGTCGCTGATGGGATCAAGATTTTCTTGAAGGAACAGGTGATCCCCAGCCATGTTCATCGACCACTTTATCTAATCGCACCGACCATTGGACTGTTGTGCGCCCTGCTGTCGATCGCCGTCGTCCCATTCGGGCCCGTGGGTCCCGAGCCGAAGGGGGGATTCCGGGCGATGGTGGCCCCCGGGGTCGATATCGGGCTTCTTTTCCTGATGGCGATCTCCAGTCTCTCAGCCTACGGGATCATCCTGGGAGGTTGGGCATCGAACAACAAATACAGTCTCTATGGCGCCCTTCGTTCGTGCGCTCAGTTCATCAGCTACGAAATCCCATTGGGACTGTCGATCCTGGGGATCGTCATGGTGACCGGTTCGCTGAACATGGAAAAGCTGGTGGCGGCTCAGGGACCTGGAATCGCTTCTTGGAATGTCTGGTGGCAACCTTTGGCAGCGATTTTGTTTTTTGTCGCAGCGTTGGCGGAAACCAATCGGCTGCCATTCGACCTGCCTGAGTGCGAGCAGGAGTTGGTGGGTGGGTTTCACACCGAGTACAGCGGGATCAAGTTCGTTTTATTCTTCCTGGCGGAATACACCCATGTGGTGACGATCAGCTTTTTGACGGTGCTCCTTTTCTTTGGTGGCTGGCACTTCCCCGGGCTGACCGGTGCTGTCGATGCGACGTGGTTGGGCTATGGGTTGCGTTGGCTGGTTTTGCTGGCCAAGGTGGCGGTGGTGGTCGGTCTGATCATCCAACTGCGGTGGACCCTCCCGAGATTTCGATTTGATCAATTGATGGCGCTAGCATGGGGAAGCATGATTCCGCTTGGGATCTTCAATTTTCTTGCTGCGGCGGCAGTGATCACGTTTGGCTGGAATCGATGGTGGCTGGCGCCGCTGTCTTTGTTGGCGATGACTTTGGCTGCTTTTTGGAAGGCCAGGACTTTGGCCAATCGTCCTTTCCGACGTCCCTCATCACTAGTTGGCGCGGCGACTCATTCGAGTCGACATCAGCAGGTGGTTGGCTCGAAGTCGTGAGTCCTTGGAACGTGTCCTGTGTCGTGAGAATGGTCTATCCGCGAGTTGAACGATGAGCGAAACGACAAGTGGTAAGAAGAAGACCAAGACCATTCAATGGGCGCAGCCGCCCCGGATTGGGCTGGCGGAGGCGCTTTATCTTCCGGCGATCGCCGAAGGAATTGCTACGACCGTCAAGCACATGATCCGCGGCAAGCCGATGACTCGGCAGTACCCCGAGGTGGAGCCGGAAATCCCGCCCAATTACCGAGGTGTCCATCGGCTCAATCGCGACGACAAAGGGCGAGTCAAGTGTGTTGCTTGCTTCCTATGCCAGACCGCTTGCCCAGCCAACTGCATCAGCATCGAAGCGACCGCGACCGATAAGAACGACCCTCAGTGGGCTGATCGGGACAAGTACCCCAAGGCGTTTGTGATCGATGAACTGCGTTGCATTTACTGTGGGATGTGCGAGGAGGCATGTCCTGTGGATGCCATTGAGTTGACCAGCATCTACGACGCAACGGGTCTTTCCAGGGAAGAGATGATCTTCGACAAAGAAAAGCTTTTGAGCGTCTACGACGAAACAATTCATTCCGGGAAGGATCCTGATCGGACTCGGCGTGGGACGCTTGGCCCAGCATCCGACTGGGTCGATGGGACAGTTCCTTCGCCGCCGCCGCCGGGCGGTGGTTTGCCGGGTAGATGATGGCTCCCGATCGGGCGCGATCCAATCAACGACCGCAGAAAGTAGTAGAGTCAGGAAAACTTCATGCAGAGCATTCTCACGATCCTGTTCGCGACGATTGCGATTGTCGCTGCCTGCGGTCTAGTCACTTTTCGCCATCCGATCCATGCGGCCCTGAGTTTCGCGATGGCGGTGTTTGCGACGGCCGGACTTTACGTGGTGCTGGACAGTCCGTATCTGGCAGCGGCAACGGTGTTGGTCTACGCCGGTGCGACGATCATCGTCTTCCTTTTTGTGTTGATGTTCTCGCAGCAGATCCGCCCGGCTCCTTTCGAGAGCAAAGGAGCGAATCGGCTGAAGATCGGTGTGATTTGCGGTGCATTGGTTGGCCTTTTGCTGGCGGGGATCGACTCGTGGCAGCCTCCCGCCAGGATCGTGAGTGCCACCGGCTCTGACATCACTGGGGATGCATCGACCGATCCAAGGCTTTCGCAACTTGTTGAGGGCCAAACCCGGCCCAAGTCGACCGTCGCGTCGCTGGGGCGATCGATGTACACGCGCTACCTTTGGGCGATGGAACTTGCAGGGACGCTGCTTTTGATTGCCTGCATCGGAGCGCTCTGCATCGCGCAGCCGACCGAAGCAGAAGAAGGCATGGGAGAAAATCGATCATGAATCAACCCGTGCTGGCCTTGTCGGCTGTGCTTTTTGCGTTGGGACTATTTGGTCTGACAACGCGTCGCAATGTGATTCTTTTATTCCTATCGATGGAATTGATGCTGGTTTCGGTCAGCCTCAATTTTGCCGCCTTCGCATTCGCTCATCAGGATCTTGGTGGACAGGTATTTGTACTGATGATCCTTACGGTGGCGGCGTGCGAAGCCGCGTTGGCGCTGGCCCTGGTGGTGCAGCTCTATCGGATGCGGCACTCCTTGGATGTGCAGTTGTGGCAGTCGCTGGGCGATCCAGAGTCGATTCGCCCGGCACCGATCGAGGATTCGACATGGCCGCGGGAGCCATCGAAGGAGAACGACGGGCCGTCGCTGGCTCCGGCGGGCCGAGATCCTGCAGGTTATCTGGCCAGCGAGTCGATCGACTCGCCTGCTGCGGCGCATCGGGGCTGATGCTTTCTCTGGTTCTTTGACTTTTTAGCAAGCGACGACCGAACATGAATCCTTCCGCCGCATGGCTGATTCCGATCGCACCGATGATCGCCTGCATCGTGGGGGCCGCTCTGGCAGCCTCGCGACAGGCTGGACGATGGGCGCACGGACCGACCTGGATCGGCCTGGGGATCGCGGCCGTCGTGTCGTTAGTTTTTCTGGCCACGGGGCGCTTCGATCCACAGGGCTCTTTGCTGGTCGATGGTTTCCAGTGGCTGTCGGTCGCGGAAGCGCACTTTCCCGTCCAACTACTTCTGGATCCGCTGTCGCTGACGCAGGTATCGGTGGTCACCTTTGTGTCGCTGTTGGTGGCGATCTACTCTCCGGGCTACATGCATGGAGATCCGGGGTATGCCCGCTACTTTGCGATTTTTAGCGGCTTCGTCTTCGCGATGACGATGCTGGTGCTTTCCAGTAATTTGCTTGTTCTGTATGGCTTTTGGGAGCTTGTGGGTCTTTGCAGCTACCTGCTGATTGGGTTCTGGTATCAGCGTCCTTCGGCAAGTCGCGCGGCGAAGAAGGCGTTTCTGGTCAACCGTATCGCCGATGGATGCTTTCTGATGGGCATCCTGATTCTTTGGATGCTGATGAGCCGAATCAGCGCACAGGTTGGAGCGGCGGGTGGGGCGGGACTGCTTGATTTTCGTCGACTGACAGATCCCCAGACGGTCCAGCTTTTGGCCAAAAGCTATCCGGAATGGCTGGGATGGTCGATGATGCTGATCCTGATTGGTGCGCTGGGTAAGAGCGCTCAGTTGCCGTTGCATGTTTGGTTGCCTGACGCGATGGAGGGACCAACTCCGGTCAGTGCCCTGATTCACGCAGCGACGATGGTGACGGCAGGTGTCTATCTGGTCTGCCGAATGATGCCGCTGATGGTGATGGCCCCCGGAGTCCTGATGACCGCCGCGTGGCTGGGAGGAATCACCGCGCTGCTTGCGGCGTTGATCGCTTTGTTCCAGGACGATCTAAAAAAGGTTTTGGCTTACTCGACGGTCAGCCAACTGGGTTACATGTTCCTGGGGCTGGGCGTTGCTGCAGCGGCGCCGGAGTTGGCTGGTGTGGCGGTTTTGGCGGCGATGTTTCATTTAGCAACCCATGCGTTTTTCAAGGCACTGCTCTTCTTGGCCGCTGGAAATGTGATGCATGCGATGAACGATCGGATTGACATGCGAGAGTTCTCCGGGCTGAAAAAGTACATGCCGAAAACTCGCTGGCTCTTCGCGGCGGGGGCGGCAGCATTGGCCGGAATCCCATTGCTGTCGGGATTCTGGAGCAAAGATGAGATTCTGGCAGTGGTTCTCAAGGCAGCAGGGCATCGAAGCCATGCGGAAAGTTTCTGGCTGCTTCTGGTGATTGGCTTGATCACCGCCTTCTTGACCTCGCTCTACACGTTCCGCGCCTATGCCAGGACCTTCGAAGGGGACTCGAAGATTCCCGAAGACTGTCATCCGCATGAGTCGACGGCGCTGATGCTAGTGCCGATGGCGGTGCTTGCAGTTGGAGCCTTGCTGTTAGGTGGAATTTTGGGACCGACGGGTTGGTTGGCCGGATACCTTGAGGGACCACACGAGGAGGGGCATTCGCATGCAGCAGGGCATAGTTATGGGCTGATGGTGGTCAGCGCCCTGGTGTCTTTGGCAGGTGCGGCTGTGGCATTTGCCTCGGTAAAAGGTGGCTGGAAGTGGTTTGAATCGACCAGTGGATTTCCGCAGCTTGCCAGGCAGAAGTTTTACATCGATGAATTGTATGACTGGACGCTGGTGCGTCCTGGACTGGCCCTCGGGTCGGCGGTCGCATGGTTTGATCAAAACGTGGTGGGCTGGTTGTCGCGATCGATGGCCGCGGTTCCCCCATTTTTCGGGCAATTGCTCCGTTCATCGCAGACAGGTCGGATTACCGACTACGTGACGGTGATGGCGGTGGGATTGGTGGTGCTGCTGACGCTAGCCCTTTGGCGATGAACGAAGGGCGGAGGAAGGAAGCCGTCCGGAGGTCCTGCTTTCGTCGGATTTGGATCAAGTGCGGATCGCGGAGAGCGACGGGGCGGGGGTGGCTGGATCGGGATAGCTGGATCGATGCGTGAGACTCATTCGAATAACGAAATGCTTGGCTGGAAGAACCTATGAGCTATCTGTTGCCCTGGCTGATCCTGACCCCAGTACTGGCTGGCATCGCAATCGTTGCGATCGCATTGCGGGGTGGTCAACAGCTTGCTTCGCGTGTCGCTCAGGCCATGTCGATCTTGCTGCTGGTTGCCAGCTGTTGGGTGGCGATGTCCTACGCGATCGAGGGACCGGCAGGAGTTTCGGCTTCCCCCGAAGCCTCGGGCGTTGCCACGATTCAGCCGCTTTGGGTTTTCCAGCCAACTTGGCTATCGGCGCGACTTCCCTCGGGCAGCAGCCTCGCACGATCGCTTTGGAATTTCTCTCTGGGGCTCGATGGCATCGGCGGGCTGATGCTGCTGTTGAGCAGTCTGGTGACCTGTGCGGCGATCCTGATTGGCAAGGATCAGGTAGGGGCAAGCCACGGGTTGCTTGGGGGGTGGTTGCTGATTGCCAGCGGTGCGATGGCGATGGTTTTTCTGGCGATGGATCTGCTTACGTTTTATATCGGTTTTGAATTGGCGTTGATTCCTCTTTTTGCATTGGTCGCAGGCTGGGGTACCGATCGAAAGGAGTCGTTCGCTGCAGCGCGTCGTTTTGTTCTATTCACACTGGCTGGCAGCATCCCGATGGTCCTGGGGCTATTGGCGTTAGCGTCTTTGCGTGGTGGTGACGCCTGGACCTGGGACTTCGTTGGTTTGTCGGCAGCGGCCAACGCTCCAGCCGATCCTGCGGTGGGCCGAGGCAGCGAGGCATGGGCGTTCTGGTTGCTGGTGTGGGGACTAGGAATCAAGATGGCGATCCTGCCGCTTCATGCTTGGCTTCCTCCGACCTACCGCGCCTGCCATCCAGTTGGTACTGCCTTTCTGGGGGCGGTTGCGGTGAAGATGGGGCTCTTTGGTTTTCTTCGGCTGCTTCTGCCGATGCTACCGCAGGCTTGCATTGAGTATGGTCCTTGGGTGCTTGGTTCGCTGGGAGCCGCGGCGATCTTCTATGGTGCTTTCGCGGCTCTTGGTCAGAAAGATCTTCGAACGCTGCTTGCTTACAGCAGCCTCTCCCATGTCGGCTTCATCATGCTGGGACTCTTCTCATTGACCTCTGAGGGCTTGGCAGGTGGGGTTCTGCAGATGTTCCATCACGGGCTGACGACTGCGGCAATGTTCCTTTTGATTGGTGCAATCGGTATTCGGCGCGGGACTTACGACTGGCAGGAAGCTGCAGGTGGCCTAGCGGGTAGATGGCCTCATCTGGCTGCCTTCTTCGTCTTTTTCACCATGGCTGGTGCCGGTATGCCGGGGCTCAATCATTTCGTTGGTGAACTCCTTTCGCTGCTGGGAATGGCGAGGGTCGCACCCTGGTTATCGGCGGTAGGATGTGCAGGTGTTTTTCTCGGTGCTTGGTATGCACTGCGGATGGTTCATCGATTGTTTTTTGGGACACCCTCATCAGAGAAGCCGCAACGCAAGGGAGCCGATGCGGCACCGGTGGTCACCGGTGACCTGGGTTGGCGACCGATCCTGGTCTTCAGCTTCATGGCAGCGGTTGCTCTGTACGGTGGATTGGTCCCTTCGCACTGGCTCCAACTGTTCCGCTCCGACACCGATCGGATCGCTCAGCAGCTATACCAGCGAACCGGATCAGAGGTCAGCGCAATTCGGTTTTCGGAAGCAACCAACGCATCTTCCCAACGGGATGGTCGCACTATGGTCACCCGTCGACCCCTTTCCGAGCAAGCTGGCCAGCCATTGACCAGCCTTCATCCCCTTCCCTGATCACCACGACGCAAGCGTTTCAAAAATGGAAATCACCCTAAGTCAGATCCTCGACCAACTCCCTGCTGCGGCGCCGGCCAACCTGCTGCTGCTGGGTGGTCTATTGTTATTGAGCATCGCTGCGCTGCCTCAGTCGATGCGTACCAGCTCCCTTGCTCGCGACCTCCTTGGTTGGACCGCGATCGGATTCTGTATTGCGGCGTGCTGGGCTGCGCGGGCGATAGAACCTTCGGGAAGCGTTGTGGGATCGCTATTTCAATCCGATGCGATTCGTAGCGGGGGCTCGTGGCTAGCGGCGCTGGTGGGGATTCCTCTGATCCTGCTGGCTTGGCATCGAATGGACGGTCTCCGTATTGCCGAGCATCTGTCGATGGTGCTGTTGATGCTCTCCGGGCTTGCGTACACCGCTTCTGCAAGCGATTTGGTCAGCCTGTTTCTGGGGCTGGAGTTGGTCAGCTTGCCCACCACCATTCTCCTAGCGATGACCCGTCGCGATGGAGCTGGCAGGGAGGCGACGCTGAAGTACTTCACGCTGGCAGCTTTTTCCAGCGCGGTGTTCCTGTTTGGACTTTCTTATCTCTACGGAATCGCTGGCGACACCTCCTTGGCGGCAATCGGACGCGTTCTGGGAAGCCCACTGAGCCTGATGGGTTGGATGGGTTGGGGATTCGTGCTGGCGGGCCTTGCTTTTCGAATGACCGCAGTGCCGTTCCATTTCTATGCCCCAGATGTTTTTTGTGGGACCAAGCTGCCGATGGCGGCGGGTCTGGCTGTCGTCCCGAAGATTGCAGGGTTCCTGGCATTGATGCGACTTTTGGATGGGGGGACCCGAGGACCTGAGGCGTTGACGTTCTCCAGTGCCAGCATCGCGGCGTTATCGCTTTTGGCGGTGTTGACGATGACGGTCGGGAACGTTCTTGCGATGGTGCAAAAGGACTTTCGCCGTTGGATCAGCTATTCGAGTGTCGCTCATACTGGCTATCTATTGCTTGGGGTTGCTGCGATTACCAGCCTCTCGGCATCCTGGGCTCCGATCCTTTTCTACCTTGGGGTCTACGCCGCGATGACGATTGGACTGCTAGCGGTCTGGGCGTTGGACCAAGGGGACCTTCAGCAACCGGCGCCGATGGATCGTTGGAATGGTCTTGCGTATCGGTCGCCGCGACTTGCCTTGGCCGGTTCGGTCGCACTTTTGAGTATGACCGGGGTCCCGTTGACCGCAGGATTTTGGGGAAAGTTCCAGATCTTCTCGTCGACGATCGCTTCGTCCGATTGGATTGTGCGCGCTGCCGCGATCGCCATGGCGATCAATGCGGTGATTGCGGCTAGTTACTACTTGGGAGTGATCTGGAGGTTTTTTGAACCGGCTCAGGAGACGAATCGTCCACGCGTTGTGGCAGGGGGATGGGCTGAAGGAGGCGCGGTGGTGCTTTGCACTGTACTGACGATCTTCTGGTTTCTTTTCCCCTGAGATCACCAAGGCGCTGGTTCGCGGGGCATCTGGTGGAGTTGGTATCACCACCCTTTCGAACCATGCAAGCTACCAAGTACCCAGCAGCAGGCGCGGGCGAGAGCTTTTTCTAGACAGGGAACTAGCGTCCTTCTTGCGGAAGCCGTCGAGCGGCACATTTTGGGCTGCTGGTACGCTCGACTACCTGCCTTCTTCTTTTAGTCGGTTCCAGCGTCCAGCAGTTTCTCCTCGCAGCCAATCCGATCGGCCATCGACTCCAACGCCAACTTGGCTTCCTCTACCTGAGGCTGAGCTGCCAGCAGGACGGGATTGATTTCCTGCCGCACGGTGGATCCGATCCGAACCAACTGGGAGGCAGCGTCGCGAATCGAGGTGATTCCGACGCATACCAGACGGACTCCTGCTTCGGCCAACCAGGCGCGCCAGAGGGGGCAATGAGTCCTCAGTTGCATGGCTTGGGCTGGATCGACGTAGGCGGTCAGGAGGATGCCTGGGCGTCGGCGGTGCAACTGGTCGAAACCATCGAGCGTCTCTTTGAGGCGATCGGCCTCGACTTGGCGGATGCATCCGCTCAGATGGCGGTCGAAGCTGTCTCGGAGCATGGAGTCCTGGTCGGTCCAGGATGGTGATTGAAGTGCTTGGCCTAGTTCTTGCGCCGCATCGTGAAGATGATGGAGCCAGACGGCCGAAGGGAGAGAATCGAGTCCAATCCTGGCCCATACCGAAAGGGGATCTGGGAAGCAGGACTGCCGAGGCGTATCCCAGGGCGCAACGGCAGGATTTCGCGATATGGTCATCCGGCTGATCTCTCTATTCCATCTCCCGAAATTCGATCGTTTCCTCGTCCGTAGCTTCCTGTGGCATCAGTTCGCTTTCGACTATGCCTGGGGCAGCGGCTGGAGGCGTTGTATCTTGCCCGATACGTTCTGGAGCATGCTTGAGGCTGGTATCCGGTGGTGCGTTGGGGGACAGGATTTCAGAGGAGGTGAGTTCCGCGAGAACGATGTTCCATTGCTCCAGGCGCCGCAATAGTCGGTTTCGCGAGATTCCCAGATGGGCGGCCGCTGCCGCGCGATTGCCACGATGCCGCTTGAGTGATGCCGTGATCAACTGCTTTTCCAGATCTTCCAGCAGACGATCCATGTCGATCGGGGCCAAACGCGAGTGTGCTTGCTCGGCCCAACCCGCAAACCCGCGAACCACTGGCGGCAGATGTTTTTCATCGATCCACTTTCCTGCGGCTCGCCGAGCGGCAAGCTGCAGCACCTGCTCCAGTTCCTCCAGGTCGCCCGGCCAGAGGTAGGCCGACAGGAATCGCATGGCGCTCTCTGAGACTCCAGGAGAGCTGGCAAGGGAAGGTAGCGAGCTGGACCGCAGGCAAGCTTCCACCAGGATCGGTACATCCTGGCTGCGATGAGCCAGCGGCTCTAGATCGATGCGGTGAATGTCGAGACAGCTGAGGAGCTGGCACCAGGGGGAGTCATCGCGGCGTGCAGGGATTGAATCTGCTTGCACTGAGGCGCTCCATGTCAGCTTGGCATGATGTTGCAGCAATGCGTCCAACAACCTTCCCACCATTTGCGGTGGCACCTCGTCGAGGCAGTCAAGGAAGATGGCGGTCGACTCCGCGGCCGGGCCTCCAGGAAACGACTCGGTCGTCTGCCTCCACGTTTTCTCGTCGATCAGACGGCAGTCGACCGGTAAAAAGATCCCACGATGTTCCGGGGTTCCGCGATGTCGCCAGCGGTGGAGTTGGACAGCGTGAGCTACTTGGTGAGCCAGCCCGCCATGGGGTGCGACGATCAACACGGGACCATCGGCGGCGATTGCGCCTTGCGTTTGCCGCATCGCGCGCTGTGCAGCGATGCTTCTCCCCTGCAAGGGACGCAGGGCATCCAGAGTGCGATAGCGAAGGCGGGTGGCCTTGAGCCAAGCCTGCGCGCCCTCGATCGAATCCGTCAGCTCGTTCGTTGGTGGTCCACTGGCAGGGAGAAGCCAACCAAGCCATTCGGTTCCTTCGTCGCTTTCCAGAGGGATGGCATTTCCTCGGAACCATCGGCCATCGGGAAGCGGCACCCACCAGGCGCCATCCTGAGACACCGGCTGGCCGTCGATTGGTGGTTCCAGCGGCGACCGCATCCTCATCACAAAGGGTTTGGGAATCGAAAGCATCATCGCGATGTTGGCAGCTTCTCCATCCTCAGCGATGCGATCGGTGCAGTCGAGCCCGATTAGGGCTTCCATTGGTGTTTGCAGCAAGTCGGAAAGGGACTGATTGGCGAATCGAAGGTAGCCCGAGTCGTCGATCAGCCAAACGGGCAGGTGCGATGCAAGCAGTCTTTTACCGAGGCTGCGCGCCATGGAGACGCTTCCAGCGACCGCAGGCGCCGGCGCGGCGCTGGCGGGGCGGGATGCAGTGGACTCGTCGATCCCCTCTCCTGTCGATGGATTGGAGGGATCCTTTTTCGGATCTTTAGCCATCGTCCTGCGCCTTAGGTGAGTTGGGGAAGCATCGGGCGCACAGGATCAGCAGCTACTTGCCGGTGTCCCCAAGCAACTGCTCAATCTGTTCCTGAAGTTTCGGCCCACGCGTGTGCATCGCGACCACAGTTCCTTGTTGATCCAACAGCAACATCAGAGGGATTGCGTTGACCCCCAGCTTCTTGGCCGCCGGTGTCTCAAAACCAACGGCATTGGCATCTGAGGAGCGAACGATCATCCAGGGAAGTGGTTCGCGCTGTAGGAAATCGTTCAGGTCCTTCGCCTCATCGTCCAGGTTCACACCGACGATCTCAAAGCCTCTGTCTTTAAATTTCTCATAGGCAGTCTTCATGTTGGGGAACTCTCCCAGACACGGCCCGCACCAGGTTGCCCAGAAGTCGACCAATACGACTTTGCCCTTCAGGCTGGAAAGGTCCAGTGCTGCGCCATCGAGAGACTGGAGGCCTTCCAAGGTGAGGGGTTTGCCGAGGATTCCGGTGCGAGTGCGAAACTCGTTGACCGTTCTTTCGAGTTCCGAGCGAAGATCGGGGTTTTCAATCGATCCGACTTTATCGGCAAACGCGTCGATCATTGCCTGAGCTAATCCGGTTTTTCCCGAGTACTCGATCTGGATCGAATTGCTGGCCAGCATCATCATCGTCGTGCTGGAGGGGAATGCATCCACGAGAGCTTTTGCCGTTTCGCGGACCTTTTGAAATTCTGCCGGACCCGAGCCTTCTTTCATCGCTGGTTCGATCGCTTCCTGGAAGCTAATCAATTGAGGGGAATTGGTGACTTCCAACTGCCAGATATCGCGAGCGATCATGGGGTTGGAGGAATCCTTGAAGGCGGCGATCACCTTTTCCCTTGCGGTTTCAAATGCGGGCTGGTCCCCTTGTCTGGCGAGGACCTGAAGGGTCTGCATCATCATGCGATGATCGGGAAGATCCAGGAGATCTTTTTCGGACAGAATCTGACTCATTCCTTCGATCAACGGTGCAGCATCCTTAACGGCACCTGCGCTGTAGTCGCTGAGTCGGAATCCAAAGAGGACCAGTCGAGCTTGGTGGGCGATTTTTGGGCTGGAGATGGTTTGTATTTCGGAGGCGTACTGGGCGAGAGCTTGGGCGGCTGCAGTGTCCTGAAAACCCGCCAATTGAGAGAGGGCTTCGATCTTCGAGTAGACAGCGATGTCCTTCTGCTCGGCATCCGTTGCCTTCTCCAGAAGGCTCTCGGCTGCCGTCAGCTTCATCTCTGCCAGCGCCTTTCCGCGTTCAGCGAGCACCTGTTGGGATGCTGTTCGCTTTTGAAAGGATTCGACCAGTTCTCGGAATGCCTGATCGGTCTTGGCAAGAAAAGCGATCAGTTGTTTAGGGTCTTCTGTTTCGGGCATCGTGAGGGTCATGAAGAGCCGGTCGTCTTCGGTCTTGGGGGTACCCAGGTTCGGAGGTGCCAGATCGGTGCTCAGCTGCTTACCCGTGGGCGATGGATTGGCGGAGGCATCGGCAGGCTTTGGCATTGCTGGAGGGCTTTGAACCTGGATATCAGAAATCGACTGCTTGACTTCTTCCGTGGCGGCAGGAGATTTGGGAGCCGTCGGGGCAGTAGCTGCAGGGGCTGGTGTCGATGGTGCCGCGGTAGCGGCGCTGTCGCTGGGAGCAGCTTTTTTGGCGGAGGTTTTGCTGGAAGCGGAATCGTCTACCTCGTAGCCCGAGTCCTTGGCGGAGATTGGTTTCCTTTCGGCGGCGGGCTGGCAGCCGGTGGTACCCGAGAGGATGGCCAGTAGAGCCAGCATGCCCGTGGCTCGGCGATGGCATTTCAGAGTGCGCAGGACCAGGGATGGATACGAGACGGAGTTGGGGCGGTCCACAGGTGATTCCTCGACGCGAAAGATGCAGGCAAGTTTGCGGGGATGAGTTCCAGGTTGACAGACGGTTTGGGGGGCTCTCAGGAAGACACCCATCGTTCCGGATATGATACTCCAAGACTTGGGTTGCGGGGGAGCTTGATACGAACCACTGGTGGATCAAACGGGATGCGGACGATCGACTTCTATTCAGGGATCGGGGGCTTGTCCTGGGCGTATCCGGATTTGACGGTGGTGGCTGCCTATGAGATTGACGAAGGGGCCCGCCAGTTGTCGGAGCGGCATTTCGGGTACCCGGCCATCGCTTCCGAAATAGCATCTCTTGGGACTTTGGCCATTGCAGGCCATCAGGCTGAGTGCTGGTGGATGAGCCCTCCTTGCCAGCCATTCAGCAAGCGTGGAAGGCAGCTTGGCGACCTGGACCGCCGTCATGAGTCGTTTCAGGTGTTGTTGGAGAAGGTCCCTGAGTTGCTACCGCGTTGGATCTTTCTTGAGAATGTGCCACCTTTTCTGGAGTCGTCATCTTTTGAGAGGATGCGACAGCGGCTGCAGAGTTGGGGGTATCGAGTCGCCTGGAGTTGTTTGTGCCCATCGACCTGGGGCAGTTACAATCGCAGGCTGCGTTGTTACGTCGCGGCGACGCGTGACCGACATCGGCCTACTCCTGAGGGATGGATTGATCCGACCCTGTTTTCCTGCGTTCCTGTGGATCGTCCGTGGATTGAATACCGGGAGCCGGAAGCGGACGACGGTCGATTTCAGATTGGATCCGCCGATTGGGATCGCTTCGGTGGGGCGATGCATGGGGTGCGTTGGAGCGACGTGCAGCCCAGGACCAAATGCTTCGGTTCCAGCTACGGGAAATCCTGGGTGGCCAGCGGATCGGTGGTCCTTCAGGCGCAAGGGGCTCGGTGGTTCTCACCCCGAGAGGTTGCCAGGCAGTTGGGATTTCCCGATCAATTGACCTGGCCGTCGGATTGGCCGGCTCGCCGCCTCTGGCGCCTGCTTGGCAACTCCCTTTCGATCTCGACCGTGCATAGCTTCGTCGATAGGATGCTCCACTGGTAAGCTGATCCCGGCCCTCGGGATTCCGACTGTCCTC
This sequence comes from Planctomycetaceae bacterium, assembly GCA_040375295.1. Taxonomy (GTDB): domain Bacteria; phylum Planctomycetota; class Planctomycetia; order Pirellulales; family Pirellulaceae; genus JBEISR01. Next base: position 198,880 of record JBEISR010000002.1, on the reverse strand, counting down.
TTGTCTTGATGCACGAGTTGCCCGATGGTTCTACCCCAACCTGGTCCAGTGGAGGTCAATAGGGGCCCAAGGGGCAGTGGGTCGACCGATTGGATCGCCAAGGTGGGGCGATGGATTCCTGCCGTCGAATCGCTGCGCGGCTACGACGCGCACCTGCTGCGTCGCGATGTCGTGGCGGGGGCGACCGTTGCGGCGGTAGCGGTACCTCAGGCGATGGCCTACGCCACCATCTTCGACATGCCGATGCAGATGGGGTTGTTCACCGCCATCGTCATGACGGGGGTCGGTGCTCTGCTGGATTCGTCCAGACAGCTGATCAACGGACCGACCAACGCCATTTCGATCGCGATGCTCAGCGCACTGAGTCTCACACCGCCGGAGAAGCGTGTGGAGGCGGCGATTCTGATGGCTCTCTTGATCGGCATCATCCAAATACTGATCACCGGGATGCGTTTGGGAGACATGTCGCGATACATCTCTCATTCGGTGATAGTTGGCTTCACGCTTGGTGCCTCAATCCTGTTGGTGATGGACCAGCTGAAAAACATTCTGGGGCTGCGCGCGATGGGGGATCCGCACGATCCATTTCTGTTGCGGTTTGCTAAGACGTTTTCTCAGGGAGGTCCGATCCACTGGCCGACCTTGGCCGTGGCGATGGGAACCATTCTCGTGGCTGCCTCACTGCGATGGCTCAATCGCCGTCGTGGCTGGCAGATACCGGAGTTGCTGGCGGCGCTGACGGTCGCAGCGGTTGTGTGCGCGGCCACTGGCGCTTCCGATCACGGAGTGCGACGGATCGACCAGATTCCGCGGGAGCTTCCCGCATTCTCGCCGCCGCGAGTCGATTGGGGACTGGTGAGGGATCTGCTGCCCAGCGCGGCGCTGATTGGCATGCTGGGGCTTCTGGAGGCGATCGCCATGGCCAAGTCGATCGCTGCAAAAACGCATCAGAAGCTCAACATCCATCAGCAATGTTTGAGCGAAGGGGTTGCCAATTTGGCCGGCAGTTTTTTTCATTGTTTCCCTGGTTCTGGCTCGCTGACGCGGTCTTACATCAACCATCAGGCGGGTGCAGCAACGCAGTGGTCTGGGGTCTTTTCTGCAGCGGCCGTGGCGGTGGTGATCCTGCTTTTTGCTCCCTGGGCTCAGTACATCCCTCGCGCGGCACTGGCTGGGGTTTTGATGCTGACCGCAATCCGGATGGTCGATCCTCAGCATCTGCTTTACCATCTGAAGGCCACTCGGTTTGATGCTGCCATCGTCCTGGCGACGGCTCTGGCTGCGGCGCTAGTCTCTATCGAGTTCTGCATTTTGATCGGAGTATTTCTTTCGTTCTTTTTCTATGTCCCCAAGGCGGCTCGGCTGGATTGCCTGGAGTATCAGTGGGATCGATTCGGCAAGATGCAGCCGTGTCGATCGCTAGCTGGGGCCCATTCTTCCTCCTCCTCGTGCGATCGTTGGCGTTTCTACCATGTGGAAGGGGAACTGTTCTTTGGGGCCAGTCCAGACCTGGAGGGGATGCTGGAGAGAATTGAGCAGGAATTGCCGGAGGGGGTGCGGTTTGTCCTGTTGCGAGTTCGGTACGCACGCAATCCAGACGCAGTTTGCATGGAACTTCTGGAGCGGTTTCTCACGTCGCTATCCGGTCGGGGAATCCAGTTGGTGCTCTCGGGAGTGGGAGACGACCTGAGGCAGGTGATGGCACGCATCGGTCTGGACGAACGGATAGGGAGAGATCGAATTTTTTACGAGCAGCAGGTGGAGGGATCGAGCACTCGGGAGGCGGTTCTATGGATCTACCGGCAGTTGGGAGATCATCGTTGTGCGACCTGCACGCTGGGGGAAATGCAGAAGGTACCGACGACGATCGACTACGATATCTGACCAGACGCTGGATCGTCTGCCGGGCCCGCGGGAAGTACAAGCGAATCGTCTCTGCAAGTTATGGCCGCAGCCGAACGGACGCGAAGATCGGTCGGCAAAGCTCCAGACAGGCATGGTAGCGGTTATGATGGGAGCGATCCGGCCTCCCGGTTTCCTGAGGAACTGCGGATTTGAGCCACCTTTCCAAGGAGTCGCAAATCTCCATGAATTCGGCAGAAGCAGCCAGCACGCAGCGGTGGCCCCTGCACTGGAAGATCCTCACGGGGCTGATCGTCGGGGTACTTGCCGGTTTGCTTGCCCGTTCGGTTGTGTCGACCATTTCCCCGGATGCCAAGGCTTGGGTCGACTGGTTTGCCACAAACATCGCTGAATCGGTCGGCAAGGTGTTTCTGCGACTGATCTTCATGGTCGTCATCCCGTTGGTTTTTTCTTCCTTGGTGCTGGGGGTGGCTGGCATCGGAGATCCTCGCCGTCTGGGACGGATCGGTGCATGGACGTTTGGGATCACCCTGCTTCTTTCTCTGGCATCGGTGCTGATTGGACTTGGGGTTGTCAACACGATCCGCCCCGGAGATTCGCTTCGCCCGGAACAGAGAACAGCTCTGCAGGAACAGTTTTCGACTGGGGCCGAGGCGACGGTTGCCAATGCCAGGAAGAGTAAATCGCTTCGGGATTCCCTGCTCGACATGATCCCGAACAATCCCCTTCAGGAGATGGTCGGGGCCCTGGATGGCAGTTCTCCTGGCAACGGAATTCTTTCCGTGATGTTCTTTGCTTTGGTGGTGGGTCTGGCGATTACGGTGCTGCCAACCGAATCCCAGCCTCTGGTGGCCCTTTTGGAGTCGATATTTCAGGTCAGCATGAAAGTGATTGGGTGGGCGATGGAGCTGGCGCCCTGGGGAGTTGCTGGCCTGATGTTCTCGATGACCAACCGACTTGGCAGCGACATTCTCTGGACCCTTGCCTGGTATGTCGCCACCGTTTTTCTGGGATTGGGGCTTCAGTGGTTGATCGCCTATTCGATCGCTTTGTCGACCCTCGGTGGGATTTCGCCTCTGGTTTTCGCACGCCGGATCAGCACTGCGGCCCTGACGGCTTTCTCGACTTCTTCTTCCAACGCCACGTTACCGACGGCCCTGCGCGTAGCGGAAGAGCAGTTGCACCTTCGTCCGGAGACGGCGCGATTCGTGCTGACGGTAGGATCGACTGCCAACCAGAATGGTACGGCGCTCTATGAGGGAGTCACCGTGCTCTTTCTGGCTCAGGTATTTGGCGTCGAGCTGAATCTGATCCAGCAAATGACGGTCCTGATTCTCTGCGTGTTTGCGGGGATCGGGACCGCCGGAGTGCCCGGGGGATCTCTACCGGCCACCGTCTTGGTGTTGCAGACGATCGGCGTCAATGCGGGTGGGATTGCGATCATTCTTGGAGTCGATCGACTTCTGGACATGGCGCGCACGACGCTGAATGTTGTCGGTGACTTAGTGGTCGCTCAGTGTGTCGATCGAATGGAGGGGGGGATGGGTCGAGAGATCGCCATGCCATCTGGCAAATCATCGACCGAGTCCACCGGTTCTCAAGGAGGCAATCGCCAACTGTGAAGATCTTCGTCCTCGATAACTACGACTCGTTCACCTACAACCTCGTCCAGCGTCTGGGGGAGATCGACCCGACGCTGGAGGTCAGGACGGAGCGAAATGATGCGGTCACCGTCGAGCAGATCGCTCAGTGGAGCCCGGATCGCATTTTGATTTCCCCGGGGCCCTGCACTCCCAATGAAGCAGGGATCTCCCTGGAACTGCTCCGTCAATTGTCGGGTACCTTTCCCATTCTAGGAGTCTGCCTGGGGCATCAATCGATCGGGCAGGCTTTTGGGGGGAAGGTAGTTCGCGCACCGCAGTTGATGCATGGCAAGACCGATCGGATCCATCATGACGATCGCGGGATGTTTCGTGGGATCTCTAGTCCTTTCGTGGCGACCCGTTACCACAGCTTGGTGATCGAGCCCAAGTCACTGCCGGACTGTCTGGAAGTGAGCGCCTGGGTGAACGATCCGTCGACGGGCGAGAGAATCATCATGGGAGTGCGGCATCGGACCTTGCCGGTCGAAGGCTGGCAGTTTCATCCCGAAAGCTTTCTCACCGAACCGGGGCCGGAATTGCTGGCGAGATTTCTTCGATGGGATCGATGATTTCAAGCCCTGACGGAGTCTCTGCATCGCCCCGGGAAGCGGCTTGGATATCCAGATCGATTTGCAAGAAGCACTGCTTCATCTAAACTCAAGGGATTGAGGTCCCCATCGCTCTCTCGAACGAAAAGCCGGCTGGATGATTTGCGTAACCCTGGGAAGAACCCGACATAAGTATCTGATCGCCGAGCACCAGCATATTGGTGAATTGGGTGGTGAGCTGGTGGAGCTGCGGCTGGATTACATCGGTCGCACGATCGATCTGTCACGAATCCTGAAGGATCGCCCCACCGCCGTCGTGATCACCTGCCGCAGGAAGAGTGATGGTGGCCGTTGGGAGCGACCAGAGGACGAACGGCGGATGCTGCTTCGATCTGCGATTGCTGCGGGGGTGGAGTATGTCGACCTGGAAGAGGACGCAGCGGCTGCGATACCTCGCTACGGGAAGACCAAACGGATTATTAGCTACCACAATTTTCAGGAAACTCCTGCTGATCTAGACCAGATCCATCAGCGGCTTCTGAAGCACGATGCCGACATCGTCAAAATCGCGACGCTTGCCACTTCCTTTTCGGACGTCGTCCGGATGCTGGAGCTGATGGACAAGTCGAAGGTGCCAACGATTGGGATCGCCATGGGGGATATGGGAGGAGTGACTCGCCTCCTGGCCGCTCGTTTTGGAGCTCCCTTCACCTACTGCTCTTTCGATTCAGAGCGTCAGATCGCTCCCGGCCAATTCTCTTTTAAGCAGATGCGCGACCTGTACCGTGTCGACTCGATCGATGCCAACACCAAGCTGTTTGGTGTGGTCGCCGATCCGGTCGCACACAGCTACAGTCCGCTGATTCATAACAGTGCTTTTGCCCACCATGGCATCCAGGCTCGCTATCTTCCTTTCCGCATTCCTGAAGAAGAACTACCTGTCTTCCTCCGTTGGTGCCGCACCTTCGGCATCGGCGGATTGAGCGTCACCATTCCGCATAAAGAGGCGATTCTTCCCTTGCTCAGCCGGGCAGAGCAGGCGGCTCAGGAGATTGGTGCGGTCAACACGGTGGTCTTCAATCAGGACGAAGCGATCGGTTACAACACCGATTATCGTGCGGCGATGGACTGCCTGACCGATGCGATGAAGCAAGTCACAGGGCAGGACGAACCATTCAAGGGGCGAACGGTTCTGCTGCTGGGGGCCGGAGGCGTCTCCAGGGCCATCGGTTTTGGACTTCGGCAGCGTGGTGCGATCGTCGAAATCGCATCGCGAAGCATGGAGCGGACGGAAGCTCTAGCGCGGGCGATTGGTGCCAATGCGATCTCCTGGGATTCTCGGTACGACGTTCGACCGGCACTGATCGTCAACGGAACTCCTATCGGCATGTTCCCTGATGTCGACAACACCCCGTACGAAGGCGAGCATCTGGATGCCAGTACCCTGGTTTTCGATACCGTCTATAACCCAGAGTCTACGTTGCTGGTGAAGTCGGCCCGCAAGCAGGGCTGTCCTGTGCTGACCGGAAGCTATATGTTCATCCGGCAGGCCTGCTATCAGTACAAGCTCTTTACGGGAATGGAGCCTCCTGCCGATGTGATGCGGGCAACGCTGCAAAAGGCGATTTCTCCACTGCGCGACTGATGCGACAAGGAAGTCCATGGTGTTTCTGGCATTCGATGGAATCGATGGCGCTGGCAAGTCGACGCAGATCCAGCTACTGACCGAATGGCTTGAAGGTCAGCAGATCCCTTGCGAGCTAGTTCGTGATCCGGGTAGTTCGCCACTGGGTGAAGCGGTTCGCGATCTGCTGCTGCATCGCGAGGAAATTCCGATTGCACCGGTCGCCGAAATGCTGCTCTATATGGCGGCTCGCGCCCAGCTGGTTGCCCAGCGAATCGTCCCGGCGCTTGCCGCCGGAAAATGGGTCATCTCAGACCGTTTTCTGCTGGCCAATGTCGTCTATCAGGGGGCGGGGCATGGCCTGCCCATGGAGACGCTTTGGGATGTTGGCGGCGTTGCGACGCAACAGCTGTCACCAGACATTACCATCCTTCTGGATTTGCCCGTGGAACGGGCGATGTCGCGAATGAAAGGGCCGCAGGACCGCCTGGAAAAAAGGGGACAGGACTATTTCCAGCGGGTTCGAGATGGATTCCTGACGCAGCTTCCTCGCGCGTCGAGAAAGACGCTGGTCGTTGATGCGACGCAGACACCTGAGGTGATTCATCAGCGGATCGTTGCGTTCCTTACGTCCACCTTGAAGGTCGGCGATCTTCCGGGGTGATTCATTTCCGCTTGGCGGCGACGATCATTCCACCTGCTCGCATGTTTGGCAGCCACCAACTGGACTCCAACGGACCGCTGGAACGATCATTCAGCCAGCACCATCGTTCGATCTGTAGCCCCGCCTGCTGTAGGTCTTGCCGCAGTTCGCGTCCGCTGTAGATGTGTAGATACATATTGGGCAGACCGCGGTAGGGATAGACTCGATCGCCAAATTCCCACTGCCGATCGCTGATCGATCTCCAGAGCTGTTTGGCCTGCATCCACCATCCTTTGGGTTCCCGCCACCAAGTACCGCGATGATGCACATGCACAATCCACTGCCCGCCAGGCTTCAGGATGCGTGCCGCGTGGCGCAGCACCTGCTGGCGATGCTTTCGTCCGCGGACCATTCCCAGCGAGCTGTACATGCAGAGGATCAGATCTGCACTGCTGTCAGGGATTGAATCGAGTTGCACCATGTTGGCAAGTTGCGTATCGATTCTCTCCCGCAGTCCCAGCGTCTCTGCTTTGATCCTCACCTGCTCCAGCATCGATTCGCTTAGGTCGACGCCAACCATTCGCCATCCCATCTGCGCCAACGCGATCAGATGCCGACCGGTACCACAGCCCAGATCGTAGCCAACGGGTGAGCGATACGGGTCGACCTCCTGAATCTGCTGGGCGATGAACTGCTGATCAAAATGAAGCAGAGGATGTCCATCATGAAACGAATCGTACTGCTGTGCGATCGATGGCAGGTGAGCGTAATCCCAAGCACCACGGCAGACGCCCGGCGGTAGCTGCCAGGCGGGCAACTCCTTTCGGTCCCCACCGCCATCCCCTTCCCTTTCGCCGCTCATCGCTACCACCCGATCCTGTCAGCAAGTTTTCCGAGGTCTACAGCGATTCCAGGTAGCGAAGCAAATCGGCCAGCTGCTCTGGTTCCAGTCCATCGAGCAGTCCGGATGGCATCAACGAAAGAGCCGATGGCTGGATGCTGGAAAGATCTTCCTGGCTGACGCGAGCGACCTGTCCATCTGCCAGGTGCAAAAGGATCCCATCGGCCGATCGGTAGATCGTCAGGCCCACCAGCACCTGGTCGTCGACCGTCAGGACTCGGTAGGCTTGGTAGCGGTCGGGAACCGACTTGCTTGGTTCGAAAATCGACTCCCATAGATCCTGAGTTGCAAATCGCCGCGAGACACCTGCCAGATCGGGACCCAGGGCGGTGCTGGAGTTATGGCATTGGGCGCATCGGGTCTGCTGAAAGAGCAGTTTGCCGCGCTGGGCATCCCCTGTCCGCTCCTTGGCCTGGGCGACGCGATCCCGCCAATCGCCAGGACTCTGCAACGCCTGCAATCGCGCCTGAAGCTCGACCGACTCCGGACCTGCCTGCCCAAGCAACTGCAGCCATGCTTCGGGATTCAGCTTGTCGGGGATGGAAGAAAGCGACAGGGCTCGGGCGGCGCGCTGGAGGCGTTCGAGCAGTTCGGTGGGCTGGATCCCTTCGGGAGGCTTACCACATCGGACCAGGAACTCGGCAAGGCACTGAAGTTCCTTCTCCGGCGGACCGGAAGGGAGTGTGCGCAATGCCGTCCAGGAATCGAGCCATCCGGAACGATCAGGTGATGCCAGGCGTTCCAGAAGTGGCTCTTGCCACTCTTCGGCCAGCGCGGTCTGTCGGGCGAGCGTCGCCAGGACGGCACCACGCAACGCCGGCTCCTTCCAAGCGACGCGGAGGCATTCTCCACGCCTGGGATCTTCCGACGACTCCAAAACCCAGCGGACCATCTCTGGGCTCCACGAACTTGGCTCACTTTCCAACATGCGGTCGAGTATTTTTCTGCGAGCCTCTGGGTGCAGCGGCACGGGGAGCCATCGCGCCCAGAGAAGCGAGTCGGACTTGCCAAAGTCGGGGTGCTTGATCAGGTGAGCGGGCAGATCTGGGTCGCCGGTCAGCAGTGCGTCCCAAAGATCCTTCAGCCGATTCTGCCACTGGCTGTCGGTATTCAGACCTCGATCCTTGACCTTGCGTTCGATTGCCAGGAGGGCACCTGCAGCGGCATCGGAACGTTCAGGGGTCGCAGGGTGGGTGCAGCTTGCTAGCAGAGCCAGCGCATGGAGATCCGAAGTGGGATGGCTTTTGTCGTCGATCAGAGCCAATGCGACTTGGGGGACTTCGGCTAATGCCGGCCGCATCATTGCCAGGGTTCGGATCGCTTCCACTTGGAGATCGATCTTGCCGTCGCTGCCTGCTTGCTGAATGGTGGCCAACAACCATCGAGTCCAACCATCGCGCACCTTGGGATCGAAACGCTCGGAAAACCGAGATCGATAGCTGTCGAAAAAGCTGTTTTTGGCGGTCGGTGAATGGGGAGGCACTTCGTGGCGAAGGTCCCCGATTGCGGCTTGAAGATGGGTGAGCAGTTGCTGCATCGCCGAATCGTCGGTCGGCCATCGTTTCTGGGAGACTTCCGAGGCGAGGCCATCCAGCACTCGCCCTTCCAGGCCGCTCGGGGCGGCGGCGTAATGGAGATCGGCCAGTCGTTGAAGCAACTCATTCCCCTGTCGAACGCGGCGGCGCGACAGGGCCCACAGTCTGACCTGGCTTAGGGTGCTGTCCGCGAGTACCAGGGGCAGTGAATCGCTGTTGGGCGTCCACCGTCTCCAGCCGATGCATTCCCAGGCAGCCAGTTGATCGACTGGCGCCATCCATTCTCCCCAGTCGGTCGCATATCCAGGGGAGCCACTGGACTGAGCCACCAAATCGGAAGCTTTCTTCTGCCAGGTGGCAAGGTCGTTGGGGGTGCCATTGGTTTTGCCCCATCCGATGGCTCGCCACCCCATCGCTCGCAGTTCGGCCACGGGATCGGCCAGCCAACGATCGATCGTCCGGGGGTTGACCATCGTTCCGGGAAGCGCCAGCAGTTGTCGGGCTGCCTGGAGCCTGGCGGCGTCGGTCAACCGTTTCTCCTGGTAGCTCCAGTTCCCTACCGAAGCTTCGGCGAGCACCTCCTGGATTCGTTCACCGGCCAGTTGTCGCGCGGAAGCGACTTGGTGTGATTCGAGCGAGGCATTGGCTTGGAGCAGCTTGGTTGCCTGTTCGGCTTGGGCCGGATCGAGCGATCGAGGTGAGGGAAGATTGCGTTCCTCGCCGGTCGCATCTCTCCAGATCGAAAGCGTTTCCGCAGGACCTTGGTAATCGATCCGATAGATCGCCCCGCGGGTTCCTCTTCCGCCGACGCTGACTAAAAGGCTGCCAGAAGGTTCGACGACCAGGTCGGTCGCAGCAAAGCCCGCACTGCCGGTCGACTTGAGGAATGTCTCGGCCCCCAATCGAAGTCGTTTGGCGTCGGGATGATCGGCTGAGACGGCAACGCGTTCGGGGTAGACCGCCAGGATACGCCCGAAAGTCCAGTCGAGAGCCAGGATGGCCCCCTGGTACTTCGAGGGAAAGCGGCTGTGCTGGTAGACAGCGACGCCGGTTGGCGAACCACGGCCCAGAGAGGCCAGGGTGCGTGGCATCAGGAATCGATAATCGGGATCGCGAGAGCATTCTCCGATCCATCCTGCGTCGGAACCGGGGCTAAGAACCAGAATGCGAGTGGGTCGGTACCATGGAAGGGTGATGTCCCGTTCTCCATCACTGTCGTAGGTGACTGGCTGGCCATCGGGCAGAAAATCGAAGTCGTAGGCATTTCGCAGTCCATGAGCGACGACGCCCCGGCGCTGAAAGTCGGGGCTGATGCGCCAGAGGGTTCCGGCTCGCGCGACGGGAATGGCTGCATCCCCGTCGCTTTTCAATCGCTGGATCCCTTCGGCGTGGTTGCCGGCCATCAGATACCACCACCCATCCGGTCCCCGACGAATCGCATGCGCATGATGCTCCCCACCTGTCGTCAGGGCCAGCAGTTTCTCTGGCGGTGTATCGGCGACCAGATCCCCGTTGTTGTCGGCGCTGCGCCACAGTCCGCCATCGGCGACCCAGAACCGGTACTTGCCTTCGGCCCAGAGCCCCTGAGCTCCCTGGCGAATCGCACCGGTCCACGGAATCCCCTTATCGAATCGTCCGTCTCCGTCGGTATCGACGAGCGTTCGAAGGTAGGCAGGACCGGAGATCACGGGTCGACCAGCCGGATCAAGCGTCATGCAGAAGGCGTCGTGGACCAGTTCGTCGGAAGCGACCAGTTGGATGGTGAACCCTTCTGGCAATTCAACGGGCAACGGATCCTCAACGGGTAGCGGATCCTGCGCCCATACTGATTGCGGATCGAGGAGGAACGAGAGGAGCAGACAGGAGAGGGCGAACAGCCAACCAGAACGATGCGGCGCTGCGTGGGTGCATCGTGGGGATTCCGACGAGGCAAGGTCCAAAAAGCCGGCATGGCGACCGTGCATCGAATGCTTCCTTACCGAGGTCGGGTTGATCCATCCAATCATCACAAGCAGCCATCGGTTGGCAGATGGTTGTTCCCCAGCGAAGTCGACGGATATGGCGGGAAGCTTCGACTCCACGTCGACGGCTTCTCGTGCCTGTCGACCGTCAGACGTCGAGGTTCTTCACATCCAGAGCGTGCTTCTCGATGAACTGGCGGCGGGGTTCCACTTTGTCTCCCATCAGCACCCGGAACATTTCATCGGCGGCGGCGGCATCGACCAGCGTCACTTTGATCATCGTGCGGTTGGAGGGATCGAGGGTGGTTTCACGAAGTTCCTCAGCGTTCATTTCGCCCAGTCCCTTGAAGCGGGTGATCTGGAGTCCTTTTTCGCCGGCCGATCGAATGGCTGGCAGCAGGGCGCGAAGGTCTTCCAGCCCGATTTCGGCTTCTTCCCGAAGCAACCGGAATCGCGGTTCCGTGAAGCCGGTGCGATCTTTCGGGAGCAGCTGTTCGATGCCATAGCCAAAGGCGTCCAGTTCTTTCAGGCCGCCATTGATCGTCCGCACTTCATGCAGTTCGATAATGTAGGGTTTGTCTCCGTAAAGCTGGCCATCGCCGTCGGGATCGAGCGTTTCCTCGGTTTCCAGGGAGTCGATGGTGGTCGCTTCGGTGGCGATGTTGCGGCTTTTGAGGTACCCATCCAGTTGCTCGCGGGTGGTGAACCAATGCTCTTCGGACTTATAGACCAAGTGGTAGACCGGCATGCGGAGGGTTTGAGGGTCTAGCCGTTCGGAGTGGGTGCGAAGGCTGATGCCCCGTCGCTCCAGCGCCAGAATCGCTTCTTCGACCGAAGCGAGCGTGGTGCAGAGTTTCCGCATTTGATCCCCTTCGATCACCTTCCCTTGGTCATCGACGAAGCGGCTGTCGGAAAGTCCTTTCTCGAGCAGTTGCTGCTTCATGACTTCGTCGGAATGAACGTAGTACTTTTCCTTCTTGCCGCGCACGACGCGGAACAGAGGAGGCTGCGCGACGTAGACGTGGCCGCCGGCGACCAGTTGATACATCTGGCGGTAAAAGAAGCAGAGCAGCAGGGTCCGGATGTGCGATCCATCGACATCGGCGTCGGTCATGATGATGATTCGGTTGTACCGTCGTTTCCCGACATCTTGATCGGTTCCAATACCGCACCCGATCGCCTGAATCATGCTCTGCACTTCTTCGTTGTTGAGCACCTTGTCTTCGCGGCTTTTGTAGGCATTGATGATCTTGCCTCGCAGTGGCAGGATCGCCTGGGTGTCGCGGAATCGTCCGCCTTCGGCCGATCCGCCTGCCGAGTCACCTTCCACGAGGTAGAGTTCGCACTCTTCCATCTTGTTGCTGATGCAGTCGCGCAATTTTCCGGGCAGACCACCGCCACCCAGAGCGTCTTTGCGTTTGCGGAGCAGATCTTTGGCTTTTTTGGCCGCTTCGCGCGCTTCGGCAGCTAGCAGTCCCTTCTTGACGATGGTCTTAGCTGCCTTGGGGTTCTCTTCCAGGTACTTGGCCAGTTCTTCGCCGACAATCGTGTTGACGAATCCCTCGATCTCTCCGTTGCCCAGTTTGGTTTTGGTCTGGCCTTCGAATTGCGGATGACCGACGCGCATGCTGATCACAGCGGTCAGCCCTTCGCGAAAATCGTCGCCGGTAGGGGTGAGATCCTTGAAAAGGTTTTCCTTTTTTCCGTAGGCGTTCAGCGTTCGGGTGAGGGCAGACCGGAATCCGGAGACGTGGGTTCCCCCTTCGATCGTGTGGATATTGTTGACGTAGGACTGAAGGTTCTCGGTGTATTCGCCTGAGTACTGAAACGCGATCGAGTAGCCAACATCATCGCGTTTGCCTTCGATCAGGATGACATCCTCATGGAGGACGTCGCTGGCACGATTCAGATGCTCGACAAACTCCACAATCCCTCGCTCATAGTAGAACTCATCCCCCTGCCCCTGCCGTTCGTCCCTTAGCCGAATGCGGACGCCGCTGTTGAGGAAGGCGAGTTCCTGGAGTCGTTTGTGAAGGGTGTCGTAATTGAACTTGGTGTTGGGAAAGATCTGACTATCGGGTTTGAAGGTGGTTTTAGTGCCACGGCGAGAGGTCGTCCGGACCTGTTTGGCAGGAGACGTCGGTACGCCCCGTTCGTAGGTCTGCATCCAAACCTGGCCGTTGCGGCTGACCTCGACTTCGCACCACTGCGAGAGGAAGTTCACAACCGTCACGCCGACCCCGTGGAGACCACCGGAGGTTTGATAGGCCTTCTTTTCGAATTTGCCGCCGAACTTCAGAACCGTCATCACTCCTTCCAGAGTGCTTACCTCGCGCTGGAGCATTTCTGAAAGCTGAGCGTGTCGGTCGGTCGGGATGCCACGGCCATCGTCCTCGACGGTCACCGAGCCATCGGCATTGATCGTCACCGAGACGGTTTTGGCGTGGCCTGCCATCGCCTCATCGATCGAATTGTCGACGACTTCATAGACCAAGTGGTGAAGCCCCTTGAGCGTCGTGTCGCCGATGTACATCGACGGTCGTTCCCGGACATGCTCCAGGTCGCTTAGGTGCTTCAGATCGTCTCCGCTGTAATCGGAGCGATCGAGCGCCATCGATTCGTCGTTGGGAAGATCCTGTTCAGGCTGCTCGGAAGCGCCGTTGCTCATGGTCGTCTCGTTGTCGCTTTGGGCCTTGAAACTCGATCCATCCATCCAGAAAGAGGCGCCCCTTACCGGGGGATGGGTGTCAGCAGTGCGCCCACACGGGGGCGTCATGGCCGGCACGAGGAATGCGTGCCACCAAGCCGCTCCAGGGGCGCTTCTCAGGAATCCAAATTATAGCCGATCGCCCCAGTCGCCTCAGTGGGGAAAGATCGCAAGAACCCCATTTTCCCAACACTTTCCCAGCCAGCCCGAAGCGCACGACCTGCTTTGGGTGGGGTGGGAATCTAGCGAGGCGCCCCGGCAGGTGGGAGCACCTGGGTGGCCGCATCTTTCCAGGGCTTGAGGATCGATTCGCCGATCGCGCTCGTTCGATTGGCTCGAGCCAGTGAGAGTCCCAGATCAGGGTGGTTTTGCCAGTCCTCAGCTCCAAAGTTGCGGATGTCGTGATAGGGCCGGTTCAGCTTGGGGGTCACCTTTCGGATCAGATGAAATCCTTCCTGGTCGCGCACCAGGTAATAGTGAAACAAGCCGGCCATCAGAGCGGCACCAAAGAGAGTCCCCATCAGGAAAGTGGAAAAATGGCGAAACATGAGCATCAACTCCTGGAGGTCGAGGGTGGGCCCGATGGTAGTAGCGGACCGAGTGTTTGCGCTGATTTGACGCGAAGGGATCTGACCTGAACCATTGGACTTCAGCATGTTGCCACAATAGAGCGATCAATACCATAGCAATCGAGGGGGGCCATCGCCTGGGTTAGGCTGGTGCCGAGACCGGTGAGGCCAGATCGGTTTTCAGGTGTCGCCATGGCTGTCGGCGATTGGCCGATGCTTGCCAAATCGGTCGGAATGTTCCAAGCTGTTGCAACAAGGTCGCCGCCCCGATCGGCACTTCCTTTGCGAGGTGTACCAGCTAAATACGGGAGAGATTCGTGCCACTGATCCAACTGACGGAAGTCCGGAAGGTTTATCGGCTGGGGGATGTGGAGGTGAACGCCCTGGATGGCATCACGATGTCGATCGATCGCGGGGAATCGGTCGCATTGATCGGTCCCAGCGGATCGGGAAAGTCGACTTTGATGAACACACTGGGGTGCCTGGATCGCCCCACGTCAGGAAGCTATCTGCTGGATGGTCAGGAAGTCGTCACGATGACGCGAGATCAGCGGTCGAGGATCCGCAATCGACAGATTGGATTTGTGTTTCAGAATTTCAATCTGCTTTCGCGCACCAGCGCTTTGGAAAACGTCGAGCTGCCGATGTTGTATGGGGAGGTGACTTCGGCGCGGTCGCGGCGGGATCGCGCACGGGAGTTGCTGCAGATGGTTGGGTTGGGGGACCGGATGGACCATCACCCCAGCCAACTCAGCGGGGGGCAGCAGCAACGCGTGGCGATCGCCCGAGCCCTGGCAGCCAAGCCATCGATCCTGATGGGGGATGAGCCGACAGGGAATCTGGATACGCGGACCAGCCGCGAAGTGATCGATCTGTTCCTGAAGCTCAATCAAGAGCATCACTTGACGGTGATTCTTGTGACCCATGACTTGGCGGTGGCGCGCAACGCGCGACGCAATGTCGTCCTTCGTGATGGCCGGGTGCTATGCGATACGCTGGATCACCAGCAGGCTGCCACTTCCCTGCAGCGATCGCAGCAATGGGATGTCGATGCGGAAGAAGGATCCGGTCGGGCAGCGGTTCAGGGATGAGCCGCTAGATCGGGGATCGCGTCGTTCCGATCCCCGATTCGTTGGTGATTTCCCAGGACAGTGTCGGTTGCTACCTAGCGGACATCAATTGCTGGCGGAGGAACGTGTAGGCCAGCGCCTGCATGTAGGCGCTTTGCTGGTTGTTGGCCGCCCCACCATGGCCTCCCTCGATATTCTCGTAATAGAGGACCGGATAGCCCATCGATTCCATCTTGGCCATCATCTTGCGAGCGTGACCTGGGTGGACTCGATCGTCCTTGGTCGATGTAGTGAAGAGAACGCTAGGGTAGCGACGGTCTTCCCGCAGATTGTGGTAGGGGGAGAATCTCTGGATGAAAGTCCAGTCCTCTGGTTTGTCGGGGTTGCCATACTCGGCCATCCAGGATGCTCCTGCCAGCAGTTTGTGGTAGCGCTGCATATCCAGCAGCGGCACCTGACATACGGCAGCTTGGAAGAGATCTGGATAGAGTGTCACCATGTTGCCGACCAACAGGCCGCCGTTGCTTCCACCCTGGATTCCTAGTCGTTTGGGTGAGGTGACTTTGCGGGTGATGAGATTCTCCGCAACCGCGGCGAAATCTTCGTAGGCCTTAAGTCGATTCTCGCGAAGGGCGGCTTGGTGCCATCGGGGACCGTACTCCCCGCCCCCTCGAATATTGGCCACTACGTAGACACCCCCCTGGCTAGCCCAGGCGCGACCTACCGAGGCGTTGTAGGAGGGTTGCAGGGAGAGTTCAAAACCGCCGTAGCCGTAGAGCAATGTTGGCTGGTCGCCATCGAGCGGCAGATCCTTGCGCGAGACTTGAAAGTAGGGAACGCGCGTGCCGTCGCGGCTGGTCGCAAAATGCTGCTCGATCTGCAAACCCTGCGATGGAAAGAACTCTGGAAGACTCTTCAGCTTCTCAGGAGCTTCCCCGATTTGCCCGTAGAGCAACGTCGTGGGAGTGAGGTAATCGGTGCTGGTGAGAAAATAGGCGTTGGACTCGTCGGGATCGACTGGCATGAAGCTGAGCGTCCCGAACTCTGGGGAACCTTTCAGCGGTTCTTTGGACCACTTGCCGTCGCGTTGGGTACATACGATCAGGCGATTCTTGACATCTTCCAGCACATTCAGCACCAGATGGTCGCGAGTGAAGGAAAAGCTGGCCAAGGCGGAGGTTTCGTTCGGTTCAAAGAGGATTTGGTAGTTCGGTTTTCCAGCAAGGAATTCGTCGAAGCGAGTTACCAGAAGGCTTCCGGCGGCGAAGGTCTTGCCGCCCGTTTCCCATGGTTCCCGAAGTTCCAAGCAAAGCCATTCGTGGAAGACCGACTTGTTGACCGAGTTGGGGACGTCGATTTTGATGGCGTCACCCGAGGGTGGCAAGTAATAGAGTTCATCGTTGTAGAAGGCGAGATTCCGCACCAGAAAACTACGCTCGAATCCGGGGGAATCGTCATGCATCCCCGAGGCGGACATGTCCTCCAGCGACGCCTCGAAAACCTTCTCTGCGGATTCCAGCGGAGTGCCTCGCTTCCATCGTTTGACGATCCGTGGATATCCCGAGGTGGTCATCGAGTCGGCGCCGAAGTCGCTGTAGATGAAGACGTGATCCTCGTCGATCCAGTCCATCCCTCCCTTTGACTCCGGCCGATCAAAACCCCCTTCGACGAAGCTTCGGGTTTCCAGATCGAATTCGCGAGTCACATCGGCATCGGAGCCTCCTCGCGACATGGTGACTAGTGCTCGTCGATAGCCAGGCCGCAGGATCGAGGCTCGCTTCCAAACCCAGCTCTCTCCTTCTTTTTCGCCTAGCTGATCGAGATCTAGCAGGACTTCCCAAGCGGGCTGGTCCTTTCGGTACTCCTCTAGCGTGGTGCGTCGCCACAGACCCCTGGGATTCTTTTGGTCTCGCCAGAAGTTGTAGTAGAAATCGCCTCGCTTGCTGACCATTGGGATGCGCTGGTTGGAATCGAGGATTTCAAGGAGCGATTGCCGCAACGGCTCAAATGCAGGATCCGATTCCAGTTGTTTCTGGCAGAGGGCGTTTCGTGCACGGACCCAGTCGAGCGCCTTATCGCCGCTGACGTCTTCCAACCATTGCCAAGGATCGTTGCTCACAGAAGTACTTTCACTGAGGGGGATGCTGGCGGAGGGTCGGTCCCCTTCCTGGGCGTAGGCTTGGGGAACCAGTATCGATAGACCTGCCACCAGATACCATGGCCAGCGAAGGGAACGCATGAGCGGCACTCCTGGGTGATCGAAGGGGAAACGATTCGTTTTGCTCGGCGAGCAAAACATACGCCCGAAAAGTGACAGTGTACCCAATGGACTGTCCAGCCGGAGGGTGGCGATCGGCCGTTGCCAAGAAGGATCCACCAAGGAGATTCAGGTGTTGGTTGGCAAAGGCGGGGAGGCGGGCTGTGCCGGGCCGAGAAATCGAATGCAAGTTCCAGTCTGAGGGGTGGACAGAATGTCGATTTGACCGCCTACCAATTGGGCGCGCGTCGCCATCCCTCGGACGCCGAAATGGCCTTGCGGAAGGTGGGCTGCATCGAATCCCTGGCCATGGTCCTCAATCTCCAGAAAAAAACGGCGGGCCGAAGGATCCCAAGAGACTTCGATGCGAACGCGAGGGGAGCGGCTGTGCTGAGCGGCATTGCGAAGAGCCTCTTCGGCGATCCGCAGCATCGTCAGCGACAAATCGCTGCCCGGCTCTGGGGCATGCGAGGGAGATCGCCAGTCGAGCTGCCAGGCGATTCCGGGATACGCCTCCTGGAAGGACGCGACCAGTTGCTGCAGATGGACTTCCAGAGGTTCAGTTGGCGAATCCCAGCCACTACGCAGTTGGTTGATCCAGCGTCGACCGTCGGTAGCGGCCTGTTGCAACAGAAAAGAAAGCTGCTGCCAATCCTTCTCCGTCAACGCCTCACCACGCCGCCAAGAGGCAGCGCATGCTTCGAGCTGCCACTGAGCGGCGACGATCGACTGAATCAGGCCATCGTGCAACTCGCAACTCCATCGCAGCCGATCCCATTCCATCATTTGGATGGCCAGATGGTGGGGCGATCGGACGGTTGGATCGGCAGGGTCGGCTTCTTCAGGGGGATCGATCATGGTTGCGCCGGTGGCTTCAGATCGAGGTCTTTCAACGACCGACCAAGCCTTTTTCGATCCGATTTGCAGGCGGGACCGGGAAGATGGTTCGCCGCGTCTTGCGAGGCTTCGGGGTGGGGCTGAGTTGCCATCCACTGAGAGACGGTTTTCGGAAGGTTTTTTTGCTCTTCGGGCGACCCCATTGCCTGCATCGCATCGTGAACCCCAAGGAGTACCGACTGCTTGACTCCTTCACGGATCCAACCAAAAAAACCGTGGTTCATGGCATGACTCCTGCCTACAGGCTTCGTCGGCCGATCCGCTCCTCTTGACCGGGCAGACGCGACCCTCTCCAAACCAGCGAAGGTTATCGACCGGCGACTACGAAGTCCATGCCACTTCAACCAGCCCCTTCAGGTGGTTTTTCCAATTGGTGCCACCCACCTTTTTTAATTGGTGCCACCCACCTTTTAGGCTTTTCCACCTGATATGGTGGGTTTTCGTGTTCCTCCTGTTGTGGCTTTTTGGGGGACGGGCAATGCTGCTGGGGAATCACAGGTCGTGCACCACCAAAGGGTGGTTTTTTCAATTGGTGCCACCCACCTTTTGCAATTGGTGCCACCCACCTTTCGTTATTTCCACCTGAATTAGTGGGTTTTTGGGTTGGCGCAGGTTGGTTTGCGTCGTGATGGAGGAGAGGAATTGCTGGAAGAAGTCAGAGGCAACTTGGCATAGTGAGGGAGAGGAGTAATCGTCGTCGTGCCCAGAAGACTGCCGGGGGGGAATCGCTCGCCGGGAGGGGCGAGGCAAGGGAAACTGATCTTTTCGCGTTCCTATCGCTAGCGATTTGCGGGAAAGGGCCTGTTTCCCCCGGCTTGATTCTTTTAGGGGGAGTGGGTAGCGATCTTGGCTTACTGCTATCGTTCGGGGGCGGTGGATCGATTTTCTCGTGTGAGGGCCGGTGAGATAGCAACATTTGAGCGCGAGTGCAGAAATGCGAACCTATGGCTTTCGCTGTCAGCGATTAGCGTCATTCCTCCTGGTTGATCGAAAAGGGCTGATGAAATGAGAGTGGTGATTGTTGGTGCCACGGGTGGAATTGGTCGGGCGCTCAGCGGGCAGTTGGTGGAGAGGGGGGATCAAGTGTTTGCCATTGGGCGTCGCGAAGATGCCTTGGAGCAATGGCGAAGCGAGTTTGGCGGGGGCGTAGCCAGAGCGGACGCGGCGGACTGGGACGAATTGGAGCGGGCCTACCAATTGGCGGCATCGAGGCTCACTGGGATCGATGGGGTGGTCTGTCTGGCTGGCAGTGTGTTACTGAAACCGGCGCATCTGACCTCTGCGTCTGACTGGCAGGCAACGATCGCACAAAACCTGACCTCGGCTTTTGGAGTGATCCGCGCTGCGACGAAACTTCACTCGGTCGGAGGGGGGGCGAGCGTATTGGGAAATGGACTGTCGATCGTTCTGATGAGTTCCGCGGCCGCGTCGATTGGTTTGAGCAATCACGAGGCGATTGCTGCAGCGAAGGGAGGAATCGAAGGACTGGTTCGATCTGCGGCGGCTACCTACGCGGCACGGCGAATTCGGGTCAACGCGATCGCTCCCGGACTGACTCAAACCCCCATGACCGAGAGAATCTGGTCCAATCCACGGTCTGCGGAAGCCTCCAGGTCGCTCCACCCACTTGGGTGTCTCGGGGAACCCTCCCAAGTGGCACAGGCGATCGAATTCCTGTTATCGGAACGAGCCTCCTGGATCACTGGTCAAGTGTTGGGAGTCGATGGGGGGCTCAGTCGCCTGAAGGTGCCAGCACCACCGGCACCGGGCAATTCTCCTTGAAAGTTGCTTTCCTACCGTTTTCCTGCGCGAGCAAATCTCACCCTGCCGGCTTTGCATCTTCAATACGAGTGCGACGATTTGTCGCAAATGAAAGGTTGCTATTGAAGTTCCAGCCTTTCGGTAACGATACTGGGAGGGTTTCGTAGCGGAGCTCTGTCGAGGAGTTCATGTTTCCCTACCCAAACGTCGTTTAATCGTTTATTTTTGGGGAGTCCGTCTTAGGGCAATCGGCTTGTCCAATGATCACCTGAGGGGAGCTTTCTCGGCTGGTTGCCGGAGGCGGCCGAGGGTGTCATCGGGGCAGACGAGCACTATACGATTCCGGTTTTTGCGGAAACGATCAATCCATGGAACGCTTCCTATTTCCTCGCTGGACCAACCGTCTTTTGGCCGTTTTGGGGCTGGCGCTACTTGGCGGTGGTTTGCTTTTTGCTGCACCGATGTTTTTGGGCGTTACCGATCCGGTAACGCTGAACACGGGATACCAGCCCGGGCAACCGGTTCCTTTCAGCCACGTCATCCACGCTGGCCAGTTGAAGATGGACTGCCGTTATTGTCACACGTCCGTCGACAAGGCCGCCCACGCCAGTGTTCCGGCCACTCAAACCTGTATCAACTGCCACAGTCCGATGAGTCCTTCGGGGCCACCGGTTTATTCCGCCGTTCACTCTGCGAGTCCCAAATTGAAGGCGGTGCACGACAGTTGGCGTACCGGGGAGTCGATTCCATGGGTTCGCATTCACCGTTTGCCCGACTACGTCTACTTCAATCACTCGGCGCACGTCAATCGCGGGGTCAGTTGCGTGACCTGCCATGGTCGTATCGACAAGATGGAAGAGGTTTATCAGGCCAAGGAACTTTCGATGACTTGGTGTGTCGACTGCCATCGAAACCCCGAAGAGCATCTTCGGCCCGTCGAGTTTGTGACGAAGCTGGACTGGAAGGCATCCGACATCGGTCGCGATGCGGCTGAACTGGGGCGTGAGCTGAAGGAAAAGAATCAGATTCACCCCATGACCAACTGCGCGGTGTGCCATCGATGAACCCTCCAACAAAGACCGGGAACGGTATGAAGCGATATTTTCGTAGCATTGCGGACCTGGAGAACCGGCCCGAGTTCCAGGAGTTCTTGCAGCGTGAATTCCCTCAGGCAGCCTCGGAGTTTCCGGAAGGCGTTTCGAGGCGTCGTTGGCTGCAGTTGATGGGTGCCTCGTTGAGTTTCGGTGCTGCTTCAGGGTGCCGGTATTACAAAGAGGAGTTTGCAGCGTTCACCGCTGCGCCCGAGGGTCGCATACCTGGTGTGCCGACGTACTTTGCGACGAATTTTGAATGGGCGGGTAGGATTGTTCACGCCTTGGTGACCAGTCTGGATGGTAGGCCCATTCAGTTGCGAGGCAACCCGGACCATCCATCGCTGGACGTCAGCGCGGCGTCTGAGTTTCAGGATGGCAAGGAGAAGCAGTTCAAGCAGGTCGGGCTGGATGCGATTTCCCAGGCCTCAATCTTGTCGCTATACGACCCGGATCGCCTAGGAGAGGCGGTCGCTCACCGCGCCGATGTGGATACGGCTTCTAAGGCATTCCTCAACGGGGAAGGAACGGATTCCAATTCTTACAACGCCATGGCTGCCATCGTCCGCAATTCCGGAACGAAGATGGATCCGGATACGGTGCAGGAACTGATTTCAAAGGCCTCGCAGGAAATCGCTTCATCGCTGGGGTCGGGGACTGCGGTGATTTATGAATCCACCAGTAGCCCTTCCATGTTGCGACTGCTCGCTCAGTTCCACGAGAAGTATCCAGATGCCCTGTTGGTGAAATACGAGCCGTTCGATGGTTCTCCGGTCCGTGACGCCCTTAAGTCGCTCGGGGCGCCCACTGCCAAGCTTTCTTATCGGCTGGATGCTGCCAAAGTCATTGTGGCTCTGGATGCAGATCTCCTGGGGACCGATCCCATGGCGGCTCGGTATGCCCATCAGTTCGCTGCTGGACGAACGCCAGACACCACCGGTTCGATGAATCGGCTTTATGCCATCGAAAGCCTCTACAGCGTCACTGGGAGCGCGGCTGACTTCCGACTGCCTGTCCGAAGTTCCGACATCGGTTCGGTGCTGGCGCGCATTGAGGCGGCAGTCGATGCTCGCATGGCTGGTGATCGCGCCGCGCCGATCGATGCAGCCACTCCTTTCAGTGAGCTGTCCTTCGAGGATCGGGTGGAACGCACGATTCAGAGCATCGCGCTGGATCTGGTCGCCAATGAAGGCGCATCGCTGGTTGCGGTAGGAGCTCATCAACCGGCGGCGGTGCAACGGCTGGCGCTTCGGCTGAACAGCAAGCTTGGCAACCTGGGTGGTGCGGTGCGGCTGGTCGACACACCGAATGTCTGGGGACAGCTCAAGCCGATCGATCTAGCTGAGTTTGTTCAGAGGGTGCGGGATTCGAAAATCAAGACAGCCATCGTGCTTGCCAACAATCCCGCCTTCGGGGCGCCCCGAAGTCTGTCGCTCAACAACGCACTCGAAGGGATCCCTTTTTCGATTTATCTTGCCGACTATGCCGATGAAACGGCTGCGGTCTGTCGCTATGTTCTCCCGGCAGCACACCCGCTGGAGGCTTGGAGCGACTGTGTGGATGTCGACGGAATCTATGGAGTTGGACAGCCGTTGATCGAGCCTCTGCTGGGTGGTCGAAGTGCCCTAGAGTTACTGGCTGGATTGGGCGGGATCCCGTTTGATGGTGCTGAACGATACGTTCGTGAGACTGCCGCTCAACTGGCCGGGGGCAATCTATCGGATCGCCAGTGGCGTGAGCTTCTACACAGTGGTTACCTAACCCGCAACTTGCTGCCCAGCATTTCCAACAAGGATCTGAAACTGGACGAGGTTGCCTCGATCGATCCGGCATCCATCAAGCAGGATAGCACTCAGGGGAATTTAGAGCTGGTGATCTACCCCAGTGATACGTTGTTCGACGGGCGACTGGCCAACAACGCGTGGTTGCAGGAGTTGCCACAACCGGTAACCAAGCTGACTTGGGATAATGCGGCACTTGTCAGCCCCAAAACGGCTGCCACCCTGGGGCTCAAGCAGGGGAACAAAGCGACAGTCAAGGTTGATGGATTCGCAATCGACCTGCCGGTCTTCATTGTGCCAGGGCAGGCCGAGGGTTCCATCGCCGTCCAAAGGGGTTACGGACGGTTCTTGGCCGGTTCGGTGGGCACGGGCGTCGGTCATGACGTGGCGGGCTGGCTGAAGCCTGGCAAGGAGCCGATTTTTAGTGGCGTTACGGTCAGTCCTACGGCGGTTCCGTATCGGCTCGCGACAACTCAGGATCATTTCGCGATCGACGAGGGTGGGCTGGAGGAAATTGCCAGAAGAACACCGACTTTGGTGCGAGAAGGGACTTTGAAGCAGTTTTTGGAGCATCCCGATTTCGCGCCCAAGACCTACGCGCCCCACCATTCGAATGAGTCTCTATGGAAGGAGCCGATCGACAAGATCGAGGCCGAGATGCCATTCCTTCCTCAGTGGGGGATGACCATCGATCTGAACAAGTGCATTGGTTGCAATGCGTGCGTGTTAGCCTGTCAGGCGGAAAACAACGTGCCGGTCGTTGGCAAAGATCAGGTGGCCAGGGGCCGAGAGATGCACTGGCTTCGGATCGATCGCTATTTCCAGTGCGACATGGACAAGACCAAGCAGGGAGCGGGTTTTGACGACCCGACCGACGTAACCATTGTCAGTCAGCCAGTCGCCTGTGTTCATTGCGAAACGGCACCTTGCGAGCAGGTCTGTCCAGTGGCAGCTACCGTCCACACAGAGGAAGGGATCAATGCGATGGCCTACAACCGTTGCATTGGGACCCGGTACTGCGCCAACAACTGCCCCTACAAGGTCCGTCGCTTCAACTACTACAACTACAACACGGAGTATGGGTACTTTTACGGCTGGCAGGATTGGCGAGAGAAGGTCAACACCAAACTGCAGTCTCTGGTGCTCAATCCCGAAGTCACTGTCCGCGGCCGTGGGGTGATGGAGAAGTGCACCTACTGCATTCAGCGCGTTCAGAACGGAAAGATTCAGGCGCGGCAGCAGGGTGATGGACGAGTGCAGGATGGTGCGATTCAGACCGCTTGCCAAGAAGCCTGTCCAACACAGGCGATCGTCTTCGGCAACTTGGCCGATCCAAGCACCCGCGTCGCGCAGTTGTTCAGCAGCCCACGCAGCTATGCGATGCTGGAGGAGCTGAACATCAAGCCACGGACCCAGTATCTGGCCAGACTGCGAAACGTTCCGGACGGACTGATGAACCGAATGCAAGCCAATCCACCCGAAATCCCCGATCATGGCGGGCACGGTGGCCATGGCGATCACGAAGGGCACTCAGACCATGGCGATCATGATCACGCCACGATTTCCCGACCTGTTTCGAACAAGAGCTGAAGTCTGCTTCGCAAAGATCCCTCGATTCCCTTTTAGCCAACCAATGGGCTGACCTATGTTTGCGACCAATGCCGATTCCCAGGTGCTTTCCACCGAGATCGACAACACCGAAGAGACCCCGGGACGGCGCGCTCCGCTGGTGACCGGCAACCACACCTATCACACGATTACCGAGACGGTGTGTCGAGTTGCCGAACAGCCACAGCCGAAGCTCTGGTACCTTCTCTTCGCCGTGTCGTCTTCGTTGGCGCTGATGTTCGTCCTGTTGATCGGCTACCTTTTCTACACAGGGGTCGGGGTCTGGGGGAACATGTCCCCTGTTTTCTGGGCATGGCCAATTGTCAATTTCGTTTTCTGGGTCGGGATCGGGCACGCGGGAACCCTGATTTCAGCGATTCTCTTTTTGTTCCGACAGAACTGGCGAACCAGTATCAATCGCGCCGCAGAGGCGATGACTATTTTTGCGGTGATCTGTGCCGGGATTTTTCCCGGGATTCACGTAGGTCGCGCGTGGTTGGCGTTTTGGTTGACACCCTACCCCAGCTTGAACCTTTGGATGTGGCCTCAGTTCCGCAGCCCACTTCTCTGGGACGTTTTCGCAGTGGGAACGTATGCGTCGGTTTCGCTGGTCTTCTGGTATATGGGGATGATTCCCGACCTAGCAACCTTTCGCGATCGGTCGAAACACTGGCTACCCAGGATGGTCTACGGCATCCTGTCGCTGGGATGGAACGGTTCCTCCCGGCAGTGGCTGCGCTACGAAAAGGCATACACCCTCCTAGCAGCCTTGGCTGCACCGCTGGTTCTTTCAGTGCACACCGTCGTTAGTTTTGACTTCGCCGTCTCGCAGGTGCCCGGATGGCATACCACGATTTTCCCGCCGTACTTCGTGGCCGGGGCGATCTTCAGCGGTTTTGCGATGGTGCTAACGTTGCTGGTTCCGATGAGGAAGATCTATCGACTTGAGAATCTGATCACCCTGCGACACCTGGAGAACATGTGCAAGATCATTCTTGCCACAGGGACCCTTGTGGGGCTGGCGTATGCCACCGAGTTCTTCATCGCTTGGTACAGCAAGAACCCCTACGAATCGTACACCTTCATGAACCGAGCATTTGGTCCGTACTGGTGGGCCTACTGGATCATGGTCTCCTGCAACGTGATTTCACCGCAGCTGTTCTGGTTCAAAAAGTTCCGGTCGACCCCGTTCCTCATGGTGATCGTCTCGATCTTTGTCAACATTGGGATGTGGTTCGAGCGGTTCGTGATTACGGTGACTTCGCTCAGCCGTGACTTTCTTCCATCCTCTTGGGGTTACTACAGTCCCACCTGGGTGGATATCTCGATGCTGATTGGAAGCTTTGGGATCTTTTTCACCCTCTTCCTTCTGTTTTGCCGCTTCTTGCCGGTGGTGGCGATGTCGGAAGTCAAGGGGATCCTTGCGATTCAGAACCACGGGCATCACACGGATCACCATTGATCCGACTCGGACTGTGCAGTGTTGTGGATGGGATAGGAAGATAGTTCAACGCCTGAAGAAGTGATCGATATGGCCGAGCCACATGCGAAGAAGCCAAAGACAGCTGCCCCACCGAGGAAATTCGGATGGATGGCAGAATTTTCAGACGAACATGCGTTGCTGGATGCGGCCAGAAAGGTCAAGGCATCTGGGTACACGCAGACCGATGCGTTCACTCCCTTTCCCGTCCACGGGATCGATGAAGCGTTGGGCATCAAACCGACCATTCTGCCTTTCATCGTTTTGTGCGCCGGCCTGTGTGGTTTGGCGACCGCTCTGGTGATGCAGATCTGGATGAATGCGATCGACTACCCTTACATCATCTCTGGGAAGCCCTACAAGAGCTGGCCTGCGTTTATCCCGGTTTCTTTTGAACTGACGGTGTTGTTCAGTGCCTTCACGACATTTTTGGGGATGATTGCACTCAATCGTCTTCCGCGACTGAGCAACCCGGTCTTCACCAACCCCCGCTTTGATCGCGTCACGGACGACAAGTTTTTTCTCTATGTCGATTCCCGTGACAAGTACTACAACAGCCAAGCCGTACATGATCTGCTGAAGGGATCGCACCCGGAGGCGCTTTTCGAGGTGGAAGAGGACAGCAGTTCCTCATCGGTTCCTACCTGGATTTATTACACGCTCGGTTCGGTCATTCTCGCTTCGATGATTCCGGCGATGGTGGTCTTTCTGATGCGCAACAGTACCAGCGAGAAGCCTCGCTGGCACGTTTTCTTCGACATGGATTTCCAGCCTAAGAAGAAGCCACAGCAGAAGACCACCATTTTCGCTGATGGCCGCGCCATGCGGCCGCAGGTTGTCGGTACCGTGGCTCGGGGGCAGTTAGATCAGAGCGATCCATTCTATTTGGGATATGATCCGAACCAGCCTACTGCCGCATTATTGAAAGGCAACCAGTTGGTGGCTATGCCCATCCAGGATGGCGGGCAGGATCCCAAGGTGGACTCATCATCTACGGCGACCCCGTCAGATTCGAAGCCTGCCGAGGCAACAGCACCAACTTCCGACGCGACCCAGGCGCAGATACCTGCTGCGGCACCTGCTGCGGCACCTGCTGCGGCACCTGCTGCGGCACCGGCGGTAAGTCCCTCGGTAGCCGATGGAGGCCAGGCCGCTGCACCTCAGGCGCCGGCGGCACCTATGGGGATTCAGCGGGCATGGATCACCGAGTTCCCTTTGCCAGTCGATCCCGGCCTGATTGCCTTGGGCAAGAAGAAATTTGAAACCTATTGCTCCGTCTGCCATGGCATCAGCGGGACGGGAGACGGGCTGGTTGCCCGGAGGGCGGACCAACTGGCTCAAGGGTATTGGCTTCCTCCGACCTCCCTTCACGACCCGAAAGTGGTCGCACAGCCGATTGGACAGATTTTTTACACGATCACCAATGGCAAGGGAAAAATGGCCGGCTATGGGGCGTCGATCGATCCTAGAGAGCGATGGGCGATTGTGCTCTACATTCAGGCTCTGCAGAGAAGCCAGGATGCACGACTGGAAGATATTCCACAAGAGAAGTCCGCGGCCGCGTCGGGGCCCACCGGTGGATGACCAAGTTGGGGAGTAGCCGCCGGTTATTCCTCGCTCAATGATGCAGCGAGTCGATAAATACCATTCCGCAGTTTTCCGTTTAGGGCAGTGACTGGACATGAGCGACAGGACTGATGAGACATCGATCCGCCTTCCTGAATCTTGGCGGAGCAAGTCGACCGCGCTGCTTGCGGTGGGAGCCATCGGGTTATTGATCGGCGGAGCGATGTTCCTGTGGGGAACCGATCAGGCGCTCGCGAGTCGTTATTTGGTTCATTCCTATTTGACTAACTTCATCTACTGCCTTTCGTTCGGTCTCGGGGCGATCTTTTTCGTCATGATCCACCATCTTTGCCGTGCCGGATGGAGCAGTTCCATTCGACGCGTCGCCGAGTTGATCGCTTCGACCATTCCATGGACTGCCATTCTCTTCATTCCAATCCTGCTGATGGTTCTTTCCGGGTCGTCGATGCTTTACGAGTGGAACCAACCGAAAGCTGACTTGCACGGATTGACCGCCGAGAAGACAGGCTATCTGAACGCTTCCTTTTTTGCCTTGCGATCGGCGATCTATATTGGATTGTTGATTTGGATGACGCGCTGGTACTTCCGCCGCAGCACCACACAGGATGAAAGTGGTTCGGTCGACTTGACGCTTCAGATGCAGAAGTGGTCGGGTCCCATGATCATGATCTATGCGCTGTTGGTCAGTTTCCTCGCTTTCGATTGGATCATGTCGATCGATGCCGATTGGTATAGCACCATTTTCGGCGTCTACCTCTTTGCAGGTTCGATGTTCGGATTCTTCGCTCTGATGATCTGCCTCCTGATGGCGCTTCAGGATTCGGGCGTACTGACGCGGCAGGTCAACACCGAGCATTTTCACGACATGGGCAAGTTCCTTTTCGGGTTTACCATGTTTTGGTCCTACATCGCTTTCTCCCAGTTGCTGCTGTACTGGTACGGCAATATCCCTGAGGAAACCAATTGGTATCGGGAGCGATTGTCGGGAGGCTGGGCGGCTTTGGGGTACCTTTTGATCCCAGTTCACTTCGTGCTCCCTTGGCTGGGACTGGTCAGTCGGCACGTACGAAGGCACCGGTTTGGGTTGACCTTCTGGGCAGTATGGGCGCTGGTAGCCCATTGGTTGGACATGACCTACTTGATTCTTCCCAATTCGGGACCTGTCTCCACCGTGGTCATCATCGCTCACCTGCTTGTCGGGTTGGGGATGTTTGCAATTTTGATTTCGTTCTGGTTGCGACAGGCATCGCAGGTTTCGCTGCTGGCGGTGCGAGATCCTCGACTGGAAGAATCGCTGGCGTACACCAATCCGCTGCTGTGACGCGTCGGTTGTTTTTTGCGATGACGGCTGTCTGAGAAGAATGTTTGGAGTGTCCCATGGCTCGCTACGATGACCTGAACACGAAGATGATTGGCCTAGCGACTTTTTTGAGCTCGATTTTGCTGGTCGTGATTATCGTGGGGGTCCAGGCGCTGTCGTATTACTGGGAGACCAGTGAATACGAACGGAAGAGTGCTGGCAGTGAGTACACCCAGGCGACCCAGGTCCTGGAATCTCAGCGGCAGGTTCTGGCAGGCTATGGAGCCTTCGAGGTGCCGGCCGATCCGGCTGATCCGAACTCGAAGATGGTCAAAAAATTCAAAATCCCCATTGAACGGGCGATGGAACTGACGGTTGAGAAGTGGAAGGAGAAGGTTGCTGCACAACCGGGAACGTAAAACCGGAGTGCTGGGATTTCATCCTTTTTTGAGATTTGGAAACCGGATCGTGTTTGCAAGAATCCTGCCGATGATGCTGGCCCTGAGCGTCTGGACGCTCACAGGTCGTTGCTGTTCTCAGCAACTGACTGGGGTTCCTGAGCGCGCCGCAGGAATCGGGGTTGATGAGCGGTTGGGGGCGAAGATCCCGACCGAAACGACCTTCCGGGACATGCAGGATCGCATCGTCACCGCGGCATCGCTGCTATCTTTGGGAAAGCCTCTGTTGGTCACTTTCAATTACAGTGACTGCCCGGGGCTATGCATCGCACACTTGGAGGGCCTCTCACGCACGGTGGAGGGGATGGATGGTCTCCTTCTAGGACGTGATTTCCAGATCCTGTCGATTTGCTTGGACCCCTCGGAGACTCCCGAAAAGATTGCAGCAACGCACCGGAAGTACACCGTCGGTCTTACCGGTCACGATCCGAATGGCTGGCACTTCTGGAGGGGGAACGCGTCTGCGATTCGCCAGATGGCTGACGCCTTCGGATTCCGATTCACCTATGATTCCAAGCACAAGCGGTTCGACCACGCGGCGATGACCGCTGTAGTGGCTCCGAGCGGAAAAATCGTGCGATATGCCTACGATGTTGGGCTGGAGCCGCAAAAGTTGGAGGGGGCGATAAGAGAGGCAGGGCGCGGGGAGATTGGATCTCCTTGGGAGGCGTTTCTGCTCTGGTGCTTCCACTACGATGCCACTGAGAACCGCTACTCGGCTGATGCGAGAAAATTGCTGGCGTTGGCTGCGGGAGCTTTCTCGCTGATTCTCTTGGGGGGGACGGCTCCGTTTTGGCGATTTGCTCGGAAGGCTCCCCAGGAGCCTACGGTAGAGAGTTCGAAAGTCGTCGTTGAAACTGTCGCAGGTCTCTCGACCGATAACTCAGATGTCCTTGCTAGACCTCGGAATACTACGGAACAAGTACGATGAACTGGCTGCCTAACGCATTGCCCCTGGCGGATGCCAACAAGACCTTCTGGTTTCCAGAGCAGGCATCGACTTTCGCTGCGGAAGTCGATTCGTTCTTTTACTTTATCCTCTGGCTGAGCGTGTTTTTCTTCGTGCTGATTGTTGGAGGAATGGCGTACTTTATTTGGAAATATCGAGAGCGGCCGGGCTACCGGGGGAATCCCGAGGCGGAGCATAACACGCCGCTTGAGATCACCTGGACCGTCTTGCCTACCTTCATCGTGATCTACATCTTCGTACGCGGAGCTGCCGGTTACCTGAATATGTCGCGGGCTCCCTCGGAAACGCTCGATATTCAGGTTCAGGCCCAGAAGTGGGCGTGGACATTCACCTACCCGAATGGGGCTGTCTCCCCGGAACTGCATCTTCCGATCGATCAGGCCGCCAAGATGGTGATGCGATCTTCGGACGTGATTCACAGCTTTTTTGTGCCGGCATTTCGTGCGAAAAGCGACGTGGTGCCTGGTCGCTACAATCTGATGTGGTTCCAGCCAACCAAGGAGGGAACCTACGATCTACTTTGCACGGAGTACTGCGGCGACAAGCACAGCGAAATGCTGGCCAAAGTGACTGTGCACTCCAAGGAAGGGTATGAAAAGTGGGTTGCTGACGCTGCCAAACCGCCGGAAGATCCGGTGGAACATGGGAAGTGGATTTACGAACGATACGGTTGCAAGAGCTGCCATTCGTTGGACGGAAGCAAAGTGGTTGGTCCTAGCTTCCAGGGATCCTGGGGTGTGGACGTTGCTCTGGCCGCAGGGAAAGGCTCGCAGGCATTCGACGAGAACTACGTTCGGGAATCGATTTTGGATCCGCAGGCCAAAGCGAGAAGTGGCTATGAAACGGCTTCGGCGATGCCTTCCTATCAAGGTCGTTTGAAGGAAGAGCAGATTGCGGCAGTGATCGAGTTCCTGAAGTCGCTGAAGAAGTAAGTCGTCTTCCGGAAGGGGAGGCAGAACAATCCGCTCTTCCCGACCGAGTAGCGGTTGCAGATCATTTGTTCTAAAAACAAGTTTGTCACATCATCGCGTCGACAAGACGCAGGTACGATAAGGCATAAGGATCAGAACGATGAGTGCGGTAGCTTCCAAACCAGTTCTTCACGGCGGAGCGGCTATTCCGTCCGACGAGAAGGACAACTTTTTGACGCACACAAGCGGCTTTTTGAGTTGGGCGATGACGCTCGACCATAAAAGAATCGGTCTGATGTATTTGGCGGGAGTCTCGGCCAGCTTTTTGCTGGGAGGGATTTTGGCGCTGATGATTCGGGCTCACCTCTACCAAGCCGAAGGGGCTCTGTTCAGCAACAAGGTCTACAACCAGATCTTTACGCTGCACGGAGCGGTGATGGTTTTCCTCTTCATTATTCCAAGCGTGCCGGCTGCACTTGGAAACTTCTTGGTTCCAGTGATGCTGGGTGCTAAAGACGTCGCATTCCCGCGATTGAATTTGGGCAGCTTTTATCTTTGGGTTACCGGAGCGATCTTGTTTCTCGTGGCGATGTTCGCGACGGGCCTCGATACCGGCTGGACCTTCTACACTCCCTACAGCCTGGACACGACAGGTCCGGTGATCGCTGCGACTTTGGCGGTCTTTATTCTTGGATTCAGTTCGATCTTCACTGGTCTGAATTTCATCGTGACGATTAACACGATGCGGCCGCCGGGGATGTCTTGGTTTAAGATGCCGCTGTTCCTTTGGGCGACCTACGCCACCAGCATCATCCAGGTGCTTGCGACACCAGTGCTTGGGATTACCGTGCTTTTGCTTACCGCTGAACGTTTGCTTGGGATCGGTATTTTCGATCCGAAGTTGAATGGGGATCCGGTGACGTACCAGCACTTCTTCTGGTTTTATTCTCACCCGGCGGTGTACATCATGATTCTGCCGGCGATGGGAATCATCAGCGAACTGATCAGCGTTCACAGCCACAAGGGTGTTTTTGGTTATCGATTCATCGCCTACTCTTCGATTGCGATCGCTCTGTTTGGTTTTCTTGTCTGGGGGCACCACATGTTCACCAGCGGGATGTCGGACGTGGCTGCCATCATCTTCAGCGCTCTGACGTTCACCGTTTCCATTCCATCGGCGATCAAGGTCTTCAACTGGCTAGCGACGATGTACAAGGGGACGATCAGTTTGACGACTCCCATGCTGTACGCGTTGTCTTTCATGTTCCTCTTTACCATCGGTGGATTGACGGGACTGTTTCTTGGTCCTCTATCGACCGACCGGCATTTGCATGACACCTACTTCGTGGTGGCACACTTCCATTACGTGATGATGGGTGGCACGCTGGTCGCGTTCCTGGGCGGAGTTTTCCACTGGTGGCCGAAGATGACCGGCAAGATGTTTAATGAGTTCTGGGGAATGATCAGCGCAGTGATCGTCTTCGTTGGCTTCAACATGACCTTCCTTCCGCAATTCGTTCTCGGATCGCGGGGTATGCCACGACGCTACGCGAAGTACCTTCCAGAGTTCCAGGAACTACACCAGTACTCGACCATCGGTTCGTTCACGCTGGGCATCGGTCTGCTGATCGCAGGGATTGTTTTGATCCATTCGATTTTCAAGGGTAAGAAGGCGTCCGCGAATCCTTGGGGTGGAGCGACTTTGGAGTGGGCGTGCACTTCGCCTCCTCCGTTCTATAACTTTCAGCGTCCTCCTCAGGTGGACGACCCGTACGATTTCCGCGGGATTGAGTATTCCGAGTCAGCAGAAGGCTACGTACGGCCTCAGCGCTGAATGGATGATTGTTTGCAGGGCAATGGGTTTCAGGTGAATTGAATTATGACCGCTACCACTCACGAGTCCCACGGCACCGGCCATGATGATCACGGCCATGAGCATGATCATCCAGCGTGGCTGGCTCACCATTTCGACGATGCCGAGCAGCAGTTTGACTCTGGCAAACTTGGAATGTGGCTGTTTCTTGTGACCGAAGTGCTGTTCTTCAGCGGCATGTTCTGTGCTTATGCGTTGCTGCGCAGCCTGAACCCGGAAGTGTTCTCCTACTGCAGTGCGTTCCTCAACGAGAAACTCGGTGCGATCAACACCGGGGTCCTCCTGTTCAGTTCATTGACCATGGCGTGGGCGGTGCGAGCGGCGCAGTTGAGCCAGCATCGTCTGCTGGTGGCCCTGCTTGGAGCGACCCTCGGATGTGCTGCGATGTTTCTTGGGGTCAAAACGGTGGAATACAGTCACAAGTGGGACTTGGGGCTGCTTCCAGGGATGCTGTATCAGGCTCAGGTGTCTCATCCGGAGCATCATGCCATCCCGACTGCATTGCCTTACCTGCAGGCACCTGGAGTGGTGTTGCTGGTTGGCTTCGCCTTGTATTGGCTCTGGGCACTGATGAAGCGAAATGATTTCCATCTTCAAATCGCCGGCCCTTTGGCAGTTGCTGCAGCATGTTATGTAGGTGGGGCGTTCTTGGGATTGAAGTTGGAAGAGAGTGCCGAGCATGCCGAAACGGCCGCTCATGCGACGCATGATCACTCCGATCACGCGGATCATGCTTCTGAGGGAACTGCCGTGGCGGGCGCGACGGATGCCACGGCTCTTCCTGTGGGCAGCGAACGTGAGAATTTGTTGATTCCTCAGCAGTCTCACGCAGATCAGGTAGCCGTAGAAAAGGGTATCGAGGAGGTGGAGTCACCCTCGGTCAATCAGCGGGGGCGGGCAGGAGTGTTTTTCAGCATTTACTACTGCATGACCGGGATTCACGCGATTCACATCCTGGCTGGGATGGGGGTGATTGCTTGGTTGATTGTGAAGGCGGCCAGAAGGGAATTCCACAGCAAGTACTTTGGACCGGTGGATAATGTGGGGCTTTATTGGCACTTGGTCGACTTCATTTGGATTTACTTGTTTCCATTGCTCTACCTGATCAAGTAGCTTTCTCGTTGACGAGTCTTTCTAACTTTCATCGCAAGCAGTCGAACACCATGGCTCATACGCATTCCTCAGCGGACCACAATATTCATGACTCGCACCTTCACGGGGATGGCGAGTTTTCGCATCCGGCACCGCTGAGCATGCTGTTCACCATATTCGGCATCCTGGTGCTTCTGACGCTTTTGACGGTGTACCAGTCGACCTTGAATCTGGGTGATATGGAAATTTGGCTTAGCCTTTTCATCGCGACGATCAAGGCAGCGTTGGTGATTTTGTTCTTCATGCACATGCTTTGGGACAAACCTTTCAATGCCATTCTGTTTATCAGCACCCTGATCTTCGTGGCCCTCTTTCTAGGCTTCACTCTTTTGGACGCCCATGCGTACAAAGACACGATTGAGCCTCGGGACACGTTGAAGGAGTCGCTTCCACCAGCCCTAGCTGATTCGGTGAAATAGCTGCCGAGGGCGACTGAGGTTCGGCTTATGGACATCGCGAGTGAATCGGTCCCCGGAGTTTCTGGGGGCCAGTGTGGTGTTATCTTCGACTTGGACGGTACGTTGCTCGATACCCTTCGGGATATTGCAGCGGCCGCGAACCAAGTTCTTCTAGAGCTAAAGTTCCCCGAGCACTCCGTTGAGAAATATCGGTTCCTGGTGGGGGATGGTGTCCGAGTCCTATTTCAGAGGGCTTTGCCTGATGGGATGGGGACCGAACGGGTTGTAGATCGCTGCGTTGAGCTATTTGAGCGGCATTACGCGGAAACTTGGGATCGAACTTCAGTACCTTATGACGGGATCAAATCGTTGCTTGAAGCGTTGGAGCGGCGGCGTGTTCCCATGGCGGTTCTCTCCAACAAGCCGCATGCATTCACGCTGCAGTGTGTATTGAGGTTTTTTACATCGGGGCAGTTTGATCCAGTATTTGGGCAGCGTCCCAATGTGGCTCGCAAGCCAGATCCTGCAGGGGTGGATGAGATATGCAGGCACTGGGGAATACCGGCCGGGAAGGTTTTTTACTTGGGAGATACCAACACGGACATGTGGACGGCCTGCGCAGCCGGATGTGTGGCAGTGGGGGTGACCTGGGGTTTTCGGCAGGCGAGTGAACTGGAGGCGAGCGGGGCCCGATTCTTGATCGATGAACCGGCGGAGTTGCTACCGCTACTGGATACCGTTGGCTAGCATTTTGTAGCTGGCGTTCTGTGTGGGGCGAGTTCGGTTCAGAGGTTGGTCCTTGGTTACTTCCACCGCGCATCTGAGATAGAAAGCGGCTCTCTGGTCGCGTAGCATCCACAATGGGTGCCACCCACCGATTGACATCGACTTGGAGGTTTGAGTTGGCTACTGCCTCCCCGGGGCTTTGAGTAGTTTGGGTGGTCGGATGGCATCCACAATAGGTGCCACCCACCGATTGACATCGACTTGGAGGTTTGGGTGGGCTACTGCTTCCCTGGGTCTTTGAGTAGTTTGGGTGGTCGGATAGCATCCACAATAGGTGCCACCCACCGATCACACTGGTGCTTTGGGTAGCTCGGGTAGGCGAGGAAAGAGTTTCGAAATGCCATCCACAATAGG
The DNA here is from genome assembly GCA_040375295.1 of Planctomycetaceae bacterium. GTDB lineage: Bacteria > Planctomycetota > Planctomycetia > Pirellulales > Pirellulaceae > JBEISR01. The sequence goes on along the minus strand of JBEISR010000002.1, from coordinate 163,152 downwards.
TGCCACCCACCGATCGCAATAGGTGCCACCCACCGATTGATATCGACTTAGAGGTTTGGGTTGGCTACTGACTCCCCGGGGCTTTGAGTGGTTTGGGTGGTCGAATAGCATCTACAAAAGGTGCCACCCACCGATTGACCCACCGATTGATATCGACTTAGAGGTTTGGGTTGGCTACTGCCTCCCCGGGGCTTTGAGTAGTTTGGGTGGTCGGATAGCATCCACAATAGGTGCCACCCACCGATCGCAATAGGTGCCACCCACCCATTGACCCACCGATTGACATCGACTTAGAGGTTTGGGTTGGCTACTGCGTCCCAGGGGCTTTGGGTAGCTCGAGTAGGCGAGGAAAGAGTTTCGAAAGGTGCCACCCATAATTTGAAAAGGGAGGCTCGAAAGGTGCCAGGCACCGATTGGTGTTCGCCAGGCACCGATTGGTGTTCGATTGAGCTGGAACGATTGAGATTCGAGCCACGTGCTGATTGGGAATTTGGGGAAGACCCACGATTCTGAGTGTGGGATGCAAGTGGGTGTTCCTTCGTGAGTTTGGTTGGTTTGGGGGAAGATTGACGATTTTGCCGAATGAACGGTAGCTGGGAGGTCGATGAAGAAAAGGAGTCGTTTTCCTATGGGTAAGGGGTGGTTTCCGGGAAGCCTTCGTCCCTGTTTGACTGAGCATAGAGGATCACGAGCTGATGAAACGCTTGCTGGCATCAATGCTGTGGATCGGTTGCTTTGTAGGCTGTTCGCTCCCAGGTGCTAAGGACCAGGCGGTGACGTCGACAGGTCCAAAGGGTTGGATGGCGACAGCCAGCCGGACGGCTGACGGGGTCAAGGGGCAAGCAGCCAGTTTGGGAACGGTGGTGCAGTCGGCGTATGGGAAGGCAAAGCAGAGCCTGACTCGCGCGATGGCATCCGAAGCTCCATCGGCAGAGGGAAGTGCGACTGCGAGCGGCAATCTGGGCCCTGAACTCTATGTGGCACAGGGACAACTCTACGAATCCTCAGGCCAGTATGCCAAAGCCCTTGATTTCTACAGCAAAGCGTTGGTTGCCGATCCAAATCATGCGGCGGCTCTTGCCAGCCTAGCACGGCTTCACAAGCGACAGGACGACTGTGTTAAGGCGATCGAATACTACCAGCGGGCCAGTGCAGCAAGTCCCGCCGATGTCCGGCTAATCTGTGAACTCGCCGAGTGCCAAAAGGCATCTGGGCAGTCGCCCCAGGCGTTGGAGTCCTACCGCAAAGCGCTTTTGCTGGATCCACAGAACCGGGAGAGTCGCCATGGGATTGCGGGACTGCTACTGGCAGAGGGGAAGGATGCGGAGGCCTTGGAGGTAGTGGGGCAGGGAGAATCGCCTGCGATGGCTCACTACCAGATTGCTTACCTACATTTCTCGCGACAGGACTTGGCTGGATCGCAAACTTCATTGCAGAAGGCACTGCAACTGGACCCCAATCTTCAGCCTGCCCGTCAGTTGCTGGAGCAAATCCAAGGCAGCTCGATGGTGCAGCAAGGCCGACAGGTTTACCAGGCGATTCAGCCTTGGGTGGAAAGCCCATCAGCCAATCCTGCTGCATCAGCAGTGCCTGCATCGATACCCACGGTCGTAACTCCTGCAGCGACAGGTTCCTTACAGAGTTCCCCCTGATTTCACTTCAAGGAGCACGGTCCGCCGCTCGCCGCAACCGATCCATCAATGCCCAGCCGACACCGGTTGGATCGACTGGCTGGCAGACAATCGTCTGGCAGCCGAACCGATCAGCTTGCCGGAAGAACTCGTAGAGCCCCTTGGCGTAGGAGTCGACAGAGGGATGAGTTTGCTGGAGCGCCGGACCATGATCACACGGAGGCCAGTGGGTCAATCCAATGTAGGCCAGTGGGGCTGGGAGCCTGGTGGGGACTTGGAGCCACGGTTCACTAAGGATCTCGACTTTCGCTCGAGGTTGATAATGGGGATGGCGGAGGCCTGGAGAGGGGAGCGGCTGGGAGGCTGCATGTGGGAGATCCGATGGATTGGCATGGTGGGGGACCAGTGGCAGCAGGTCGGGCAATACCTGAGCAATCATCTCCCAGGTGATGGAACCAGGGCGAAGGATTGCAGGACGATCTCCCGTCAAATCGAGGACGGTGCTTTCGATCCCATGCCAGCATCCCTCCTCGCACACGATGGCATCGATTTTGCCATCCAGATCCTCCAGCACGGCTTGCCAGGTGGTTGCGCTGGGAGTGCCGGAACGATTGGCACTCGGGGCAGCGATGGGCAGGCGAGCGTGCTGCAGCAGCTTCAGAGCGACTGGGTGGGAGGGGATCCGGATACCAACCGAAGGGAGTCCAGCGGACACGCAATCGGGTATGCGATCGGATTTGGGGAGTACAAGCGTCATCGGGCTGGGACCGAATTTCTCCCAGAGTTCGATTGCGGAAGTGGGAATGCTGCGCGTCAGCGCAGGCACCTGGTCGAGACCTCCCACATGCACGATCAGCGGGTTGTCACTGGGTCTTCCTTTGGCCTGAAAAATCTTATTCACCGCCGAGGGATCGAGTGCATTGGCTCCCAAACCGAAGACTGTTTCGGTCGGGAACGCGACGGTGCCACCCTGAGACCAGATCTGGGCAATGCGATCGAATTGGGAGGCTGTGAGTCGAAGTGTTGGCCGATCCATAGGGCTGTCGGTGGTTGATCCGATGGAAGGAGCAGGGATGGAGAAGACTTCGGTAAACCAACGAGCGAGCCGCCGAGTGACTGAGGCCTGCGCGGCAGCGGCAGGCCAGCTGGACGTCGTTGCACAAAAGCTCGATGGCATGCTGGACGAAACACTGCCCAGACCGATGACTCGCTGGCTTCGGCAATTATTCCCCAACGTGGCAGCCGCGGCTAGGCGTTGGTCTGAGGACGACGCAGGTTCCATGGCAGCAGCGGTCGCCTACTACTTGGCTCTTTCGCTTTTTCCGCTGCTGCTGCTGCTGACCGCAGGGATGGGGCTATTCCTGCAGTTTACGCGGATGGGCAGCGATGCAGAAAAATACCTGTTGGAACTGGCCGCGATGCACATGTCGGAGGACGTCGAGCGGCAGGTGCGGGATGTGTTGGTGCATCTGCGAAACCACTCGGTCATCACCGGCCCCACGGGGCTGGTGGCAACGATCATGGCAGCCATCGGCGTCTTTGCGCAATTGGATCGCGGAATGGATCGCATCTGGCGAATTCCCCCTCGCCGCAGCGCCAATCTTCGAGGCACCGCCACACGGGTCTTTCGAGATCGCCTGGGGGCCTTTCTGATGCTGGTCGCTCTGGGAGGGATGGTGATAGGACTTTTTCTCTTCAACACACTCTGGATTCAGGTGCAGTCGGTGACCAGCGCCACGCTACCTCACTGGACTCACCTGGGATCGATGGGAGGCGTCCTCAATACTTACCTGGCGACCTCACTGCTATTTGCCTGCGCCTATCGTTGGTTGCCTCGCAAGCAGGTTGGTTGGCTGGATGCCATCCGGGGCGGCCTGCTGGCAGCGTTGATCTGGGAAATGGGACGAATGGTGTTGGAGGCGGTATGGATCGGGATGCGATACACTACCGCTTACGGAGCGATTGGTTCCTTCATCGCACTGCTTCTATGGTGCTATTACGGCGTATCGATTTTCTTCCTGGGGGCCGAGTACGTGCAGGTCCTGCAAAGCCAAACCGAAGCCTCCGAGGTTAATTCAGCGATACTTCTGCAACCCGTATCGCCAACATCACTCTCCGAGCAGACGCCCGAGGAGGCGTCGTCAGTGCCAGCCATCCACCAGCGAACCATTCCTCGTCGATCGCTCCCTGTTGCCGCTGGAAGATCGATGTTGCGGCGAGTCGCCTGAGGTTCAATGCGGGCCTGGGAGTTGAAACGAGTCAACGCGAGGAGCGTTTTCTTTCAGGAGCCGTTTCGGCCGTTGCCATTGCGGCGTTTAAAGGGGTCTTTCTCGCCCAACCACCATCGGGGCTTCCACACGCCTTTCCGGTATCCGAAACGCTGCGTTGCTGTCTGTTCGATGTAGGCACAAACCTCCTGAGGGTCGTCGCTGATCATCATGCGTTCCAGATCGATGGGGTCGATCATGCGGTACTCCAGCAATCTGCCGCGCAGAAAGTCAATCAGCGGATCCCAGTAGGTTTTTCCCATCAACACGACGGGAAAATCATGCATCTTGCCAGTCTGTACCAACGTTGCAACTTCAAACAATTCATCCAGCGTGCCGTAACCACCCGGCATAGCGACGAAGGCTACCGAATACTTGGCCAGCATGAACTTGCGAACGAAAAAGAAATCGAAGTCGACGAAAGTATCTAGGTAGGGATTGGGGTTCTGTTCCTTGGGGAGGACGATGTTGCAGCCTACGCTACGACCATTGGCATCCTTGGCGCCACGATTGGCAGCCTCCATGATTCCCGGCCCCCCTCCGGTCATGACGGTGAATCCCGATCGGGCCAACGCTCGTCCCATCTGGCGGGCGAAATCGTAGTAGGGATGGGTTTCCGGGAATCTCGCCGATCCGAATACGGTGACGCAGGGGCCGATAAAATGGAGCGACCGGAATCCGGAAATCATCTCCGAGAAGACGTGGAAAGCGACCTTCAGTTCCTCCCACCGGGAGTGCGGTCCCTGAAGAAATCGCTCTTCCATCGTATTCGAAGGAAACGTCGCAGGAACACTTGAAGAACCCGAATCGGAGGGAAGGGGTGAATCCAGTCGAGCCATGACGTCCAAACCGTTTCTCTTCGAGGGAAATGAGGATGATTGGAAACCACAGTATAGTAAGAAACTGTCTATACTTCGGGCCGACTCAGTGAAACCGCTTTGTGCCTAGCGCGAAGCCAATCTGCGCAGCCATTTCCTCCATTAAGCCCATTTCCTCCATTAAGAAAGAAGGCCGATCTTTGAGCGATCGCCCCAAGGTTGGCATGGAGTCGCCAGGGCCGGAGCCGGCCGGCGGGGCGGAACTGTCGCGTGGCCGTCTGGTCGACCTGTCGCTGCCCAGCGCGCTGAGGCGACTGGGACTACCGGTCCTGATCGAACAGCTGCTGGCTTTACTAGTTGGCTTTGTCGACACCTATTTGACTGGGCATTTTCTTAGCGACGGTCATCTGGCTGCCGCAGGGATGGCCGCTTATTTGCTCTGGGGCGTCTCTTCCCTGTTTGCCACCTTATCGATTGGGGCCACCGCTCGCATGGCGCAGCTGATTGGCGCTCAGCAATGGGATGATGCGCGCCGCACCACTCAGCAAGTGCTTGGGGTGGCCCTGCTGTCCGGGGTTGGCATCGCCCTTTTTGGAGCTATTTACCTGGAGCCACTGGTCCGATTGCTGGGACTTCAAGGGGTCGCATCGATCGCCGCAAAGCAGTACATCGCGATGATGCTCTGGGTGCTTCCAGCCATGGCAATCCTGCAAGTGGGAAACGCCTTGCTGCGCGGCGCAGGAGACACCTCGACAGGTCTTTGGATCTACAGCGGTGTGAACCTCATCAATGCATCGCTCAGTTATTTGCTTGTGGCTGGGGTCCCCGGATTTCCTAACCTCGGTTGGCATGGCGTCGTGCTGGGGACTGCCATCGGTTACCTGCTGGGAGGTTTGGTCATCGCCGGATTGCTGATCAAGGGTTGGCGCGGCCTGCGATGGAATCCGCTCGCCGTCGATCAGGATGGAAGTCCCATTCGAAAAGTGCTGGCCATCGGAATCCCCGGTGGTATCGATATGATGTTGACGGTGGGATGCCAGCTGTGGTTTGTTGCTTTGATCAATCGATTGGGAACACTCGCCTCTGCTTCTCATGGACTGGCGATCCGTATCGAAGCGATCGCCTACTTACCATGCCAAGCTTTCTCGATCGCGACCATGACGTTGGTGGGGCAGTTGCTTGGTGCTGGGCAGATCGACCGCGCCCAGAGGACGACGTGGCGCATTCTTGTTGGTGCGATGGCGATGATGGCGTTCGTCAGCCTGCTGTTCCTTCTTTTCTCCGATCCGCTAGCTGGCGCGCTCGTGGGGCCCGGGCATCCTCAGACACAGCAGATCTCTGCCGGCTTGCTGAGGACGGTGGCCTGGGGGCTTCCCTGGCTGGCGGTGATTCAGGTTTTGTCAGCTGCCATGCGTGGTGCTGGGAAAACGAAAATCCCCCTGTGGATCTCCCTTTTTAGCTTCCTGATCGTTCGCATTCCGCTGACCTACCTGATCGCTACCGACGCAACGGGGCCATTCGTCGGACCTGCATGGTTGCATCCGTTCCAGGGACAGGGGGTGCAGGGTGCGTGGTATGCGATGCTAGCCGATCTGACAGTGCGAGCCATCCTTTTTGCGATCGCCTTCCGGCTGATCACCCTTCACCAAGCCGACCCCCCATCGCCGTTGCCCTCTGACCATTAAGTCCCGGCGTTTTCGCTTCCAACTTTTTTAGATCGCTTCCGAAGGTGGCGCATTGGCAAGAGGTTGTGCCGAAGAGGCAAAGGTGGCTCTCTATTTCAGGCAGTCGGCTTGATCGCCTTATGGTTGCGATGGTGGAGTCAGTTGTTGGCATGGGATAGGATACACAGTTCCAGGTGGATGGCATGGCATCGATCTGGCATAAGAGTCGATGGATCTCTGCAATCCTTTTCTTTCGGATGGAATCCTCTATGCATGCCTTGCCGTTGATCCTTGGAGCCCTGGCTGCCATGGCGATCGCGTATCGCTTCTACAGCGCCTTTCTGGCAGCTCGGGTGGCCATGCTGGACGATTCCCGTGTGACTCCGGCGGTTAGCAGGAATGACGGGCAGAATTACCATCCGACCCATCGCTGGGTTCTCTTCGGCCATCATTTCGCCGCCATCTCGGGTGCCGGTCCGTTGATCGGTCCCGTCCTGGCGATTCAGTATGGATTCATGCCTGGTTTAATCTGGCTGGTGATCGGGGTCTGCCTGGCAGGCGCGGTGCAGGACATGCTGGTTCTGGCCGCTAGCGTGCGGCACGATGGCAAGTCGCTGGCTGAGTTGATTCGCCGCATGCTGGGGACATCGCCCGGCATTTTTGCCGCCATCGCGATTCTCTTCATCGTCGTCATTGCGCTGTCGGGGCTGGGGCTGGTGGTGGTCAAGGCGCTAGGTGGCGAGGAGATCCGTCTGGCACCAGGGACGCGGATGGTGGCCACATCGCCAATCCAGATCGAAAAAGTCGTAGGCGGAATGAAGGTCTTTTTTCCCAAGGGGACTGAAGTCATCTATCCAGGTGGAAAAAGCCTTCAAAGGAGTGAGGCGTTTACTCTGAGGTCGTCAGAGGACGCTGCAACGCAGACGCCCCCTGCCGATCCCAACCAGTGGGTCACGCAGGCGGGTACCAAGGAACTGGTTCGGGGAAGCAGCTGGGGCACCTTCACAATCTTCTGCACCGTTCCGATCGCTCTTTTTGTCGGATGGTACATGTATCGGTTTCGCAAAGGGAAGGTGCTGGAAGCTTCGCTGCTGGGGGCAGTTGCCGTTTTGGGAGCTACCGTGCTGGGACACAGCATTCCCGGGTCCCCCCTGGAACCTTTCTTCAGCCTCACACGAGGTCAGACCATTTTTGCGCTCTGCGCGTACGGTTTCATCGCGTCGGTTCTACCCGTCTGGGTTCTGCTTTGCCCTCGAGACTATCTCTCTAGCTTCCTGAAGATCGGGACGATCGCCCTGCTTGTTGTGGGGATCGTCGTAGCCAATCCGAAGATGGAAGCACCTGCGGTGAACGAGCATTTTGCGGGTGGCGGCGGGCCACTGTTTCAAGGGGCGATTTTTCCCTTCGTTTTCATCTGCGTGATGTGCGGCGCGATCTCCGGATTTCACAGTCTGGTCTCGTCTGGAACGACTCCCAAAATGATCGGAAGAGAAAGCGACATCCGACCGATCGGCTACGGAGCGATGCTGCTGGAAGGTCTAGTAGGTGTGGTGGCTCTGCTGGCAGCCGCCGCCTTGCCGCAAGCGGATTATTGGGCAATCAATATCGATCTGGCGAAGGTCGAACAGTATGCCGATACGCTGCAGAAAATGGATGCCGATCAAGATCATCTGGCGGAGATTGAACAGCAGGTAGGGGGCGAATCGCTTCGCGGACGAACCGGTGGGGCGGTGACGCTGGCCGTCGGCATGGCGCAGGTGATGACGCAAGCGATTCAGCGAGTGGTTCCCCAAATGGAAAGCGATGGGTGGATCAAATACTGGTATCACTTTGCGATCATGTTCGAGGCACTTTTTATTCTGACAACGATCGACACAGGAACCCGCATCGCTCGTTTCCTGCTCCAGGAACTGCTGGCCAAGGTGGATCGAAGATTTGAGCGGATGGACTGGATGCCTGGTGTGATTCTTGCGACGGCTCTAGTGACCATTGGCTGGGGAGGGCTGATCTGGACCGGATCGATCGATACGATCTGGCCGATGTTTGGCATTGCCAACCAACTGCTTGCTGCCTTGGCGTTGACGGCCGTCACCACATGGCTGTTTCAGGAAGGCCGGGGTCGCTACGGGTGGGTGACACTGATTCCACTGGCGTGGGTCGCGACAACCACGCTGACCGCATCGGCGCAGATGATTTCCGGAAGGTTCTGGTCGCTGATGGTATCCGGATGGAAAGATCGCCAGTGGGCCACTCTCCTGCAGGGAGGGCTCTGCACCGCTGCTACTATCTTCCTGATCACCTGCTTCCTGCTGGTGCTGGGGCACGCGGTTAGCCAATGGGTCGAAGCAGTACGGCGACCTTCCCGCGTCGATCATCAATCCAGAACTTAAGGCGTTAACAGCTCGCAGCTACAATCGATCCAAGGCCCCACCTGGAGACCAGGGGAGGCCATCGCGTCAGGATGGATAGGATCTACCTGAACAACGATAGGGATCTGTATTGAGCGCGAAAGCGCGAGGCGCTGCACTCGTAGTCCATTAGATAACGCATCGTCTTTCCTGCGATACCCTATCGATCGTGGTATAAATTCGGGATAGAGAAGTGGATCGCCAAACAGGTACCACAAACAACCGCTCCGGTGGTCCAGCAGTCCATTCACCCTATCTTTCAGGAGGCTCCTTCGTGAATCTCGACCTCAAAGAGCGTTTTGGTCCTGAAGCCTGGAATGATCCACCTGTCCAGAATGTCGATCGTCTGCAAAGGTTCGTGGCCGTTGTGGTTGGCATGTTTGCTGTAGCCCTCTGGCTGGTTTCTCTGCTGGCTTTTTGGGCGGTCTTTACCGATCCAGACCCCAAAAAACCGGCGATCATAGTAGGAGTGTTCGGGTCGATCGCAAGTTTTTTAACTTCGCTGGCTTGGTCCCTATGGCAGGGCCGTGGGGTGCCTCTCTGGATTATGCGATTGGTTGCTGTCGCCGGACTTCTCCTCTTCATCACGCTGGCGATGCAAGCCAGAGGGATCGGCGATCTGTGGTTGCTGATCGGCCCGGCGCTGATGATGCTTCAGGCGTTGCCAGTTCTATGGAAAGGGCGTTAGCGAATTTCGTCGATGCCGGGAAACTGAGTGAGGTCGAATCGTTCTAGCAGGGTGGGTGTTGAAATCTTGGCAAGAGTTGAGTTGCATCATGAATGGAAAATCCGAATGGCGTTTTCAGGAGGAGGTCGAGTCGACACCGCCCACACTCCCTGGTGATCGGCTTCAGTCTCTTTCAGCGATAGTCGTCGCTGTACTGGCATCCGTTTTTTGGTTGGGAGTTCTTGTCGCCTTTTGGGGCTTGGTCAACACACGCGATCGCATTCAAGCTTCCGTCCTACTTGTCCTCGCTGCATCGCTTGCGATCGTGTTGAGCGCCTTGGCGAGGTCCCTTTGGCAGGGTCGTGGTGTGCCACGATGGATCTTGAAACTCTTTGCAGTCATCGGTGCAGGTGGCCTGATCTTTTTCGCGACACAGGCCAGAGCCCCTGGAGATTTCCTGATGCTCGCCTTTTTTCTTGCAGCACTTCTCGTCGTGCTGCGATACTTCTGGCGGAGTTCGGATGTTGGCACCAACAAACGGTAGGTAGAGGGTGGGTGCCTCGGAATCGCCTTGGAGGAAAGCCCTCGATCTGAGGGTGAATCGGCATCGATTATCAATGGGTTATCAGTAGCCTTCCGTGGCGACCACGATATCCAATCGTCTGTTTGCAGACCGGCCCTCGGCGGTTTGTTGGCTTCCTACGGGGCGACTGTCGCCGAAGGCGAGCGACTGGAATTGGCTGGCAGGAAGCTGGCTGCGTCGCACCAGATACTCCAGGACCGCCATGCTTTGTGCGGCGGAAAGCTGGTAGGGGGTAGAGTAGGAACCCGGCGGCAGCGGTGCAGCATCGGTGTGCCCTTCGATGGAGATGCGCTGTCGTGGATAGGACTGGCGAATCGTCTCGGTGAGGCGATCGAGCACGCCGGCGGCGCTGGGGGCCCATTGCGTGGTGCCGGGTAGAAACAGCTGGTCGGCAGGGATCGTCATCCGTTGGCCGACAGCACCCGAGGAAAGTGGACCGAAACGAGCGGGCGTTTCGGATGGAAGGGTGTTGGATCGATTGGCAGTGAAGTCCGAAGGAGCAGGTTCTATGCTGCGGTTTTGCGACTGGTTGGCTGTCAGGATCGCACTACCGCGCTTTTGGATCGATTCCTTCAGTTCCTGCGATTGACGGCTGGCTTCGATCTGGCCGATTTGCGCCTGAGCCAGTTGGCCACTGAGATCTTGAAGCTGCTTGGTCATCAGGTTGGCTCGATCGCGATGCAGTTGCATCTGCTGTTGCGACTGCGCCAGTTGGTTGGTGAGCTGGCGGTTGTTTTCATCGAGTAGACGGAGACGTCGCTCCAGTTCCTGGATCTGGCTGTTGGCCTGAGCGACGATCGCTGCGTTGGGATCATTGGATGCGGCAGCGGACAGCCCGGTATTGGGCGCTCCGGAAGGCAGTCCGGCTGTGGGAGCTTGCGCGAGAGCTGGGGAGGACGCCGGTGCGCTGGGACCGGTGGGCATGGTGCTGGTGGGAATGGCGTTTGGATTCCACCAGGAAGCGGAAGGCCAGGTGGGCGTCGGCCAAGTCTGCTGGGTCAAGGGACCGGTCATTGGCGTTTGGGATTGGCAACCGGTAAGGCCAATCGCGAGAAGCAGCAACCAAAGCGGTCGGAGCTGGCTGGCCATGGTGTGATGGCGAGCGAGCTGGCGCGGACGTATTCGCAGCGACGTCAGCTTCACCTTCTACCTCCAGCCTGGGATCGAGAGACCTTGGGGTGCAGGACCCCAAGCCGATCCGCGTTGAGGGGGACTGGCTGAGCGCCGTTGCGCCGGGGTCAACGCAAGCGTGTACCAACTACTTCCCGTTGGCTCAAGGTCATTTTTCTTCCTCGCGTCCAAAGTGCAGCAGACGCATGGCGTGAGGCTGAAACGATTCGCTTGCAATTCGTCCGTTGTGCCATGTTTTTCCACTGGGAAGTGTCAGCATGGCGTGGGCCGCCCACGCATCTTGCGGCCCCGGGGGCCTAGCCGTCAACTCGCTCCAGGGAATCGCCAGCTCCACCGACCAGGTCGCTTCGCCCTGGTGCACCGCGCGAAACCACTTGGGGTTCCAGCCGATCAGGTTGCAGCATCGGTCTTCGGTGTTTCCTTGAAAGTCGATTTTGAACTGGTAGCAGGTGGAGTAATCGCGATCGATATCCAGAGTCAGAGTGAAATGATCCAGCGACGGGGCAAGAGAATCGTATTGTCGAGTTGGTTGTGGGGCTGGGGGAAGGTCGGCTGTCGGTGTGGGAGCAACCATCCAGGCATAGAGGAATTGGTCATCGTAGGCCAGTCGGACTTGAGCCGAAGGATGGGAGGCTTGGCCGTCGGCGGAAATCAGTTCCCTCGCGCCTTGAGGATTCCAGCATGGCTCTTCGGCCAGTCCATCCAGTTGGGGCGGCAGCGATGTTGGGGCGGCAACCATTGCCAGAGGATGCAGGATCCCCTGGTTCCATTGCGTTTCCTGTTGAGCGATCTGATACCATCCTGCGATCGCGGGAGCCTGCAGCCATTCCTGGAAGGGACTAGAGGTATGGGGAAGGGGGGACGCTTCTTGGCTGGATGATGCATCCAGTTTGATTTGTCCCTGTTGCCACCGAGCCACACGCCAGCGGGCCATGCCAGCGCGCGGGTCGGAAAAGAAGGGGCTATAGGTCCTGGAGATCAATTCGGTGGACCAGGGGATGACGCGAGGTTCCACAAGCCATGTGGCTCCAGGAATCGCTGCTTCCCGTTTTTCCTTCCAATCGGCGGCCCGCACCGCTGCCTTGGCTTCCCCTTGCCTGCCTTGAGCCATCGGCGAGGTCGATTCAAGAGTGCCTTCGTCCGCCTGAAAAGCCGCCTCCTTAACCCCGTCGGAGGGCGCCGCTGAGTCGATTGCAATCGAACTACCTGTCGTCGAGGGAGCTGTCTGGTTGCGGAATGGGGAGTCGTGGTTGACGGTGCGCACTGGAGGTAGAGAGTTTCTATTGGCCAGTTGGTCGACCGACTGGCGATCGATCCAGTAGGCGAGTTCTTCGCTACCGGCATGGGTAGCCAGCTCGATCCAGGCGGCGAAGGCCAAGCCGCTGTTCGGATCGATGCGTACCAATCTTCCCAGGGTCGCTTCCCATCGGTTCCACTGACCTCGCTGACGACATCGCTCTGCCAGCTCCATCAACCAGCGACCATGGAGTTCCTGAGGAGCTGTCTGGAGAATCGACTCCAGCGTGCTTTCCCATCGCGGCTGGCGCCCCGTCGATTCGTTGGGTAGATCGCACAGGGCCAACAACTGGGACCGGGTTTGGATACCGCCTGCAAGGCGGGCTACCGATCGCTGTCCCACCGAAAACGGAGGTCGCTGGGTTGCCGGATCGACAGCCAAGCCCCCTAAGAGATTGCGACGCGAACCTTCCGAGAAGATCGGGCTGGAGCGTAGACTGTAGGTACTCGCCGGGGCACTGCCTCCCACGGGACGCACCAGCAGGTCGACTGGTGCCAGCAACTGGGAAAGGAGAAGTCCCGAGTGGGCGAGCGCTTTTTCCTGCGGGACCGCCAATCCTCCCGGATGATCGGATGGCACAAAGACCTTCGCGATCTGCCAGGGTTGATTGAGCAGGGTGTTGGACTTGGGGTCCGCAAGCCACATCGGGTCTGCAGCCAGTTTCAGCGCATCCTGAGTCCAAGTGGCGACTTGGGATGGCAGGCCCGTCGCGGTTTCCTGTTCGGCTACCAGCACCTGGGGGCGTAGCGTTCGGATCCAGGCGGCAAGTTGTTCGACCTGCGGTGGGTTCCCTGATGCGGAGGTGAGGTGAGGGGGAGTCGCCAGAGAAGCTGAAGCGTCCAGATGCCCGGCCCAAGCGAGAGCCAGAGAGCTAGCGATTTGCGACTGGGTCGACGATTCATCTGCCCATGCGGCGGCTGCCGAGGCGCGGTCGACATCGGCGACCCGCAGCCATCCGCTTCGCAGTGGCAATTCGATCGAAGTTTCCGCGAGCAGTTCCAGCGGCGCGGTGGCGCCGGTGGCGGTGATGGCCAGCAGCCCAAGACGTCGTTCCTCCCCATGCTCGGACCACCATGCTTGGCCTCCATTGCGGCTACCGACGATTCCGGCGGCAGCACCAGCAACCACCAGCCTATCTCCTTGCCAACCGGCCATCGTTTCCAAAGGGAGACTGATGGGTAGGGTTTGCAATTGCCAGGTAGAGCCTTGGTCGGCGGAGTGAATCAAGACATTTCCGGGTTGGCCCAGGCACCACACCGAACGACCGTCGGCATGAATGGCACGCCACTCAATCGCATCGCAAGCCTCGGGCAGACGACTACGATCGATTGCAGTCCACTGCAAGCCATCCTGGCTGAAGGCAATGTGCCCTTTCTCCCCAGCGATCCACCATTGCGTTCCACTGTCGGCCAGGCAGTGCCACCGGCGAGGTTCTTGGAGAGGGGAAATGACCAACTGGGTGACTTCGCGCGTCTGATCGGCGTGGAAGAGTCGACCGATCCGGTCCAGCAGCAGTCCCTGGGTGCGATGGCGCCAGTGAGCCTGTTGGAGATGACCCAACCCGATGCAGGCCACTGACCAGTGCTCGCCACCATCCAGAGATTCAAAAATACTGCTTTGGTGGACGGTCGAATAATCGCCCCAGGCGATCAGGTGGCCAGGGCCCAGCGATTGGATGCCGGTGAGTCGAGGCAAGGTGGGAATCGATACGCTTTGCCACGTCTTCCCGCCGTTGGAGGTGCGCAGCAGAACGCCGCGACTGATTTTCAGAGGGGGTTCGATCGCACCGCCTACCGCCCAGCCAGTTCGATCGTCGTGAAAGGTGACAGCCAGCAGCGGATGGGAGGTACCGCTGACCTGAGCGGACCACTGGCGGCCACCGTCGGTGGTCGCCAGAATAGTGCCCCGATCTCCAACGGCCCAGCCACGATCGAGCGACTGGATGCAGACGGCGCGAAGCATTCCATCGACCCACGGGGCATGCTGCAGCGGCTCACTGGTCTCCTTGCGGGGTGGCAGGTTCCTCTCGTCCGGGATGGCCTGGAGCTGTCCGATCTTTCGCTGCAGGCTGGAGTTCTGCGACCAGAGGCGTGGGGCATCCGCCAGCAAACAAGCCATGATCAGCGCGGCAAACAAACAAGGCTGGTGCATCATGGTGAGGTGCTGTGCGCGACGGGTGCGGTCAGGTCTGCGTCGGTCCAGGAGACGATGGCGATTCCGTTCTGATTGGCGAACTCAAGAGAAGCTTCGCGTTCCAGGAGGATGGTGCGATGGGCTTCAATCGCAAGGGCGGTGCCACCTGCGCGGAGAAGTGTCTCGAGGGTCAGCCTTCCGATGGTAGGAAGATCAAATCGATCATCCTGCGACGGCTTGGCCACCTTCACCATGCTGAAGCCGCCTCGCGGGCACAGCTGCCCGGTTCGCATCAGGCAGGCATCGGTCCCTTCGATCGCTTCCACACCCAGGACCGTCTGGTCCCGCACCGTGACCGTCTGGCCGACATCGAGGTCCCCCATGCGCTTTGCCATGGTCCAGCCGAATCGGAGATCCTTCAGTTCACGCCACGAGGGACTGCGCCGGGTCAGCAGGCCATGAGGGGCAAGCAGTTCAGGGGCCACTTGGGTTCCAGGCACGATCTGCATTCCTTTTTTCTCGAAGTGGCGAACAACGGCTCCCAGGAGGGAATCGTCGCGCGCATCGGAGGTCTTTCGAATCAGATGCGGGGTGAAAATCTGAAGGCACTCCAGGTCAGGGAGGTGCCGCATCCAGCCGAAACGCTGAAAGAGAATTTCGTGTTTGAAGAGCTTTCCGGCCAGCACTACCTTCTGGACCCCCTGGCGCTTGAGCCATCGGCGCTGAGCCCCCACCTTGCAGATGCCAAACCACTGGAAGGCCTTTGCCATGCTGGCCAGTTCTGGACTGGCGCAGTCTCGCAGGGCTGCTACCACGACCGGTACGCCGCGCTGATGGAGGGCTTCCACCACCTGCAGAGGATAATTGCCCCAGCCGGCGATGATTCCAACCGGCGCTGGGCCGGGATGCGCGACGGCATGAACCCTGTTCCTCAGCGGATCAGCCAGTCGCATAGGATGCACACCACTCATGCCGCACGCCTCGGTGATGTGGATGCGTCACAGGAATCGTCTGCTCCCGCAGGGCTGCCAGTTGGCTCCAATGCCGCAAGTCGCTGGGTCAGTTGCCGTAATTGGTCTCGCATTTCAGGAAGACGCGATAGCATCAAGACCGATTGCAGATAATGTTTTTGAGGGATGGCTGGTGAACCGCCGACCATCGAATCGGGAGGGATGTCTCCAGCGACGCCTGCCTGCGCACAGACCACCGTGCGGTCTCCGATATGGACGTGATCTCTCATTCCAACCTGACCGGCCAGCACGACGTAATCGCCCGTCGACGAACTGCCGGCTACACCCACCTGCGAGCAGATCAGATTGTGCTTCCCGATCTTGCAGTTGTGCGCGATCATCACCAAGTTGTCGATCTTTGTGCCTTCGCCAATGCGAGTGGCGCCGAAGGTGCCACGATCGATCGTGGTGTTGGCACCGATGTCGACGTCGTTTTCGATGATCACGTATCCCAGCTGCGCCGAGAGATGATGCTTGCCGCCTCGGGTGGCATACCCAAAACCATCGGCACCCAGGACAGCTCCTGCATGCACACGAACACGCGCTCCGATGCGAGTGTCCGGATAGACAACCACATGCGGAAACAGTTCGCTGTCCTCACCCACCGTGCAACCGGCCATCAGGTGCACCCCGGGATGAATGCGCACACGGTCTCCGAGGACGCAGCCGGGGCCTACCGTTGCCGTAGCGGCTATCCAGCAGTCCCTGCCGATCGTCGCTGTAGGATCCACCGCAGCGCGTCGATCGATCCCCGGTGAGGCAATCGGTTGGCTGGGTCGAAAGAGAGCTACGATTTTGGAGAATGCGGCGTAGGGGTCCGAAACGATCAACTGATCGCAGGGGGCCGAATCCAAAAGCTCCCGAACCACCACCGCTGCAGGAGTCCGGCTCTGAAGTGTTGCAAGGTTCTTGTGGGAGTCGAGCAAGGTGATGGTGCCGGGCAATGCGTCGACCAGGGGCTGAGCGTCATGGATTGGTGGATCGCCATTTCCGGGTACCACCCCGCCCACCAGCTCTGCCAATTTTCGAAGCGTCCATTCCATGACGATCTCCACTTCCCTGCTTCAGCGACCGGTCCTGCGATCCCAGACAGGCTCTGCCCCATCGACCGATCGCCCCTTGATGCATCTTCCTGATGCAAGAGATAAGAATTTCATAAGAAAAATGCGGTTCCGGATCAATCCGAATCGGGGTTCGCCAAGGCCTCTAGTCGATAAAAAAAGCACCGCGGGAAACCGCGGTGCTTCGATTCGGACGCAAGAATCTCAGGAAAAAGCTGGATGCATCAGTCCAGAACATCCGCTGGAATGATTTCCGTCCCGTTCCGGGTTCCAAGAGCTCCCCAGACACCGTAGGGGCTTTTGCCCACAACGCCGTTCTGGCTCTCAAAGTTCGGTGCAGGTCTGTTTACCGGATTGCCAGCTTCGATCGTGTTGGAGATGAACTTGACGGCATTGTCTCCCATCACCACGTGCACGCCGCCCGGATGGAAGCTGGAGGCACTGTAGATTCCCCAGTCCCAGTCGTTGTCATAGAAGGTGCAGGAAGGGGAGTTCGGAGGCAGCACGGTGGTGATGCCGGAGAACTGGCCACGACCATCCGCCCACCGACCACCACGACGACGATTGTCTGCCTTGGTGATGATGATCGCAGGGTTGCGATACATCCCCATCACCATTTCCTGCTTGCAGAGCTGTGGGTTGTTCTTGATCTGATCGCTCAGGTAGATCGTGTTCCCCTGAACACGTGGTTCCCCGGTGTCGGTCCCCATTTCCGCCATCAGAATGGTGTTGCTCAGGCCATCGGTGGCATCGCGGAGGGATCGGTTGTAGCGAGCCTGGAACATGCCGCGGTTGGCGTTGGTGCTCCAGTTCCAGTGGTTTCCTTCCACCGTATCGCCGAAACTAAAGCCGTAGTTGGTGCGGCGCTGGTTCATCACATCCTGCGTCGCATAACGTCCAGGATCCGACGGACAACGCAGCGTGGGAACCTCGGTGCGCCATGGGGTGTAGCTGCCGCCGAAGGTGGTCCAAGGAGCTGGACCGCCGGGACCGATGCGCCCAGGATACCACCCACCCACTTGAGGAAATCCGTTCATGATCAAGTTGAACAGCGGCTGTTGCTCCATATAGGGGAGCAGTGCCACGGCCGGCGAAATGTTTTCTACGTTGGATGTATCCCAGCTACCCGAGGTACCTCCAATACCGGTGGGGATCAGCTTGTAGGTCGATTCGTAGTTCAGAATCGCTAGCCCCAGCTGACGCATGTTATTCGAGCAGCTCATTCTCCGAGCCGCTTCGCGAGCTTGCTGCACCGCTGGCAGCAACAGCCCCACCAAGACACCGATGATGGCGATCACCACCAGCAGTTCGACGAGCGTGAAAGCTCGCCTTGGTCGCAAATGCTTCATTTGAAAGTCCTCCGCACCCGCAATGAAAAATTAGAATGAATCCAATGAGCGAAAGAGCGAAATCGCTCCTCCACCTTTGGCCAAGAATAGCGACTTTCCAAGGCGGGTGTCAAATTTGTTTTGCTGCCTAGGGCCAGATTTTCTACCCTTAGCTATCGGGTGCAGACCCTCATCGCTCCCTTATCCCGATCTTCCTGGGGTGGTCGGGTCTGGCCGAAGAGGGGCGATGAAGCGACTGGCACCACCTGAAATGAGTAGCTTGGCTGCCAGTTGCCCCAGTGCGATCGGGTCGCCATCGACCGATTCGGCGGTGGTTTGCACCGAGCGGGAGCCGTCGAGGTCAAAGACCGCGCCGCGGAGGGCGATCCTGCCCGATTGGCAAGCTGCCAGGGCGGCGACCGGTGCCAGGCAACCGCCACGTAGCGACCGCAGCATCGACCGCTCGGCCAACACCGCCTGATGGGTTGCTGGATCGTCGAGTTCGGCCAGGGCATCTTTTAGGTCGCCGCGATCGGCGGCGATTTCCAGTCCCAAGGCTGCTTGTCCGACCGCTGGCAGCATCTGGTCGGTCGGCAAGGAGAGGATGGCGTGCTGCTCAACCGCCAGTCGCTTCAGGCCGGCGGTCGCCAGCAAGATGGCATCCAGTCCTTCGTCTTGGAGTTTCCGCAACCGCGTATCGACGTTGCCGCGAATCGGCACCACCTCCAGATCGGGCCGCAGTTTACGAAGCTGGGCAGCGCGGCGCGGAGAGCCGCTGCCGATACGGCCTCCTTTGGGAAGAGCGAAAATCGAATCGATTGGGGTAAGGGTGACCAAAGCGTCTCGAGGATCCTCGCGGGGGGGGACCGCCGCAAGCGTCAGTCCGTCGACCGGTTCGGTAGGAAGGTCCTTTAGCGAGTGGACAGCCAGATCGCAGCGCCCGTCCAAGACGGCTCGCTGAATCTCCTTGGTGAACAGCCCGCTGCCCCCCTGTTGCGTCAGGGCCCCTTGCGTGACATCGCCTGTGGTGGTGATCCAGAGAATCTCGACTTGGTGCCCCAACCGGGTCAGTTGTTCCGCGACCCAGTGCGCCTGCCATCGCGCCAAAGGGCTTTGACGCGATCCGATTCGAATCTGCATGCTGCACCGAACGATCGCTGGAAAGACGGCGACCTGTTGGTCGCGGAACATGAGAAATCACCGCGCACCGATCGTAACAAATCACGAAGCGACGCGAGAGGGGGTCAGGAATCGAGGGTGGTTTCGCGCTGGAAAGTGGCTCCATTCCAAACGGCTCGGTGGCATCCATTACACTAGGAGAGCCCCGCTGGGGACCTTCCTCCTCAATCCCCGATCTGGAAAGGATTCAGCTGATGCCGAAAGCTCGATGCCTAGTAGTCCTGATTGCTCTGGTGGTCTGGTCCTTTTTCTCCATGCCTGCGTCGGTTGGTTTCTGGCAGGACAGCAACGACGCCGTCCCTGCCGATCCGCCGGCACGCTGGTGGAAAGGGAATCTGCATACGCATTCCTTCTGGAGCGACGGGAATGATTTTCCTGAAATGATTTCCGAATGGTACCGGGTGCGCGGCTACCACTTCTTGGCGATCTCCGATCACAACACGCTGCAGGAAGGAGATCGCTGGATGAAGTACGACACCATCCTCAAGCGGGGTGGCAAAGAGGCGATCGAAAAGTACCAGAGACGTTTTGGAGGTGGCTGGATCGAGACGAAAGGGGAAGAGGGTACCGAGGACTACCAGTTTCGGCTCAAACCACTGGACGAGTATCGCTATCTGTTGGAAGAGCGAGGGAAGTTCATTCTGATTCCTGCGGAGGAAATCACCGATCGTGCGGGGGACAAGCCGGTCCATATGAATGCCACCAACCTCGTGGAGAAGATCGAACCGCTCGGGGGGAAGACGGTTCGGGAGGTGATGGAAAACAACCTCCGTTCGGTGCTGGAACAGGAGAAGGCGAAGGGACGTGAGATTCTGCCTCACCTGAACCATCCCAACTTTGGCTATGGCATCACTTTCGAAGATTTGGCGGCGGTGGTATCCGAGCGGTTCTTTGAGGTCTACAACGGCCATCCAGGGGTCAATCATCTTGGAAACAAGGAGAATCCCGGAGTGGAGCGGATGTGGGACCTGGCCAATCACCTTCGCATCAACAAACTGGAGGCTCCCGTTCTGATGGGAGTAGCCACCGACGACAGCCATGAGTACCACGGCAAGCCAGGGAGCCGACCGGGCCGTGGCTGGGTGATGGTGCGCAGCCGCTATCTGACCCCCGAACATCTGATTCGCGCGATGAAGGCGGGTGACTTCTATGCTTCCAGTGGTGTGGTACTCCGCGATGTCCAGTGGGATGCCGACACGTCGACGCTGGAAGTACGAGTCGACCCGCAAGAAGGAGAGGAGTGCACGATCGAGTTTCTGGTGACCAATGCCGATGCGGAAGGGGAGCAGATCGGACGTGTTGCCGCGACCAGCACCGACAAGCGCGCCAAGTACCAGTTGCAAGAGGGAGAGTCGTTCGTTCGTGCCGTGATCACCAGCAATCTTGCCCCGGACGACCCGGTGCTCGACAATCAAAAGAGACAGGCATGGACCCAGCCGTTCGCGAGGACCAAGCAGTGATCTTGGCGTGAAGTCTTGAGGGACGACAGCGAAGATAGATGTAGGTGCGGTTTTCTTCCATCACATCGGGACAGGGATCGACAATGAAGTTGCAGCGACTGAACCGGGGACTGTTGCTTGGGGCGATCGTCTGCTTGGTTTGGGCCGGTTGGGTGAGCGGGCAGGAGGCAGGTTCCGGCGGCGGCTTTCAGCTACCCGATGGGGTGGAGTACTCGGTGCAGGCCAGGCAGGAGCCTAGAAAGCTTCGTATCCATCGCATCGTGATCGACCTGGAAAAGGTCGGGAATCGACTTGGCGTGGGGCTGGATCAGGACCCGGACCAACAGGGGCCGGCCGAGACGCAGTTGACCAAGCCAATGGCTCTGGCGACCAAACACCAAATGCTCTGCGCGATCAATACGAATGCCTGGGCGATGCTTCCCGACCCCACGACCGGCAAGCCCCCCGGATACATCGTCGGAGGTCATGCCAATATCTCCGGATGGGCGATGCAGGGAGAGGATCGACGCAGCGCCAGGGAGCCGGCGTACTGGTCTTGTTGGCAGGAGTCGGATGGTCGCTGCTGGATCGGCTGCTTTGCTCCTGAGAGTCCCTATCGGCGTGAACCGAAAGAGCCTCGCTGGGCGGTCTCCGGATTCCGTGGCATCCTGATGGGTGGGAAGATCCTGGCGGAACCCAGCGACGTCCTGCATCCCCGCACCGCCCTGGGGCTTAGCGACGACGGAAAACGGATGGTTTGGCTGGTGGTCGATGGACGTCAGCCGGGGTACAGCGAAGGGGTCAGTGAGCGGGAGTTGGCCGAGTTGTTGGTGGAGGCTGGATGTCAGGACGGAATGAATCTGGATGGGGGTGGCAGTTCCGTGATGCTGCTGACTTCCGCCGCAGGAGTCCTGCAGCCTGCCAATAAGCCTTCCGACAAACTTGGGCCTCGCCCTATCCCCGTGCTGCTAGGGATCGGCCCGTAAGTCACGACCCTCAGATCATGAAGTGCCAACAGCAGAGTTAGTATTCGCCGCGATCGGTTTGCCGCAAGGGGCGATCGAGAAGGCAACTGGTTGCACTGGCGGCTTTATCCCGGATGGAGCCGATCCTAGATCAAGCAAGAGTTCATCGTCCCTTCAAAGGAAATGCGACCGCCTGAGGTAGCACCTTGCCAGTGCTGCATTGGCAAATCTCATATCGTGATATTCTGACGAACGTTAGAATATCAGGAGGTTCACCGCCGGTTGCTAGAATCGCGCGCCAGGGTGGCTTCGATGGCACGGAGCATGGCGCGCGATTTGTTGCAGGTCTCCTGAAACTCGCTTTTGGGATCGCTGTCGGCCACCAGGCCGGCTCCCGCCTGGATGTAGATCTTCTTGCCGCAGATAACCATCGTCCGAAGCGCGATGCAGGTGTCCATGTTGCCTCGGTAGTCCAGATAGCCGACCGCGCCGGCATACGGACCTCGCCTAGTCGGCTCGATCTCGTCGATGATCTCCATCGCCCGCACCTTGGGAGCTCCGGATACGGTCCCCGCTGGAAGGCAGGTTTTCAGGGCGTCCATCGCCGTCAGCCCCTCGCGCAGTTGGCCATCGACATTCGACGAAATATGCATCACGTGCGAATACCGTTCGATCACCATCACATCGCTCAATTGCACCGATCCAAACCTCGCCACCCGTCCGACATCGTTGCGTCCCAGATCGACCAGCATCACATGTTCGGCCCGTTCCTTCGGATCGGCCAGCAATTCGTCGGCCAGTCGCTTGTCCTCCTCCGGGGTGATGCCGCGAGGTCGCGTGCCTGCCAGAGGACGGACGGTCACCACCCCATCGACCACGCGACACATCACCTCGGGTGATGCCCCCACCAGCGTTGTCTCGGGGGTCTGAAGAAAGAACATGAACGGACTGGGGTTGATCACTCGCAACGATCGATACACTTCAAACGGATCGCCGTCGAAATCGACCTCCCAGCGCTGGCTGATCACCACCTGAAAAATGTCCCCCGACAAAATGTACTCGCTGCATTTCTTCACCGCAGCTTCGAAAGCTTCGGGGGTGAAATTCGATTTTCCCTGTAGCTTGGGGATTCCTCCCAGTTCGATCTCCTGAGGTGCTTCGGCTGCTAGCGGCTGGGCCATGGTGTGGATGAGCTGGTCGATTCGGTCCAGGCCGAACCGGTAGGCCTCTTCTGTCGAGCTGAATTGTTTGGGATCGACCACCGAGAGCACCACGGTGGTCTTCGATACGTGATCGAAGACTACCAGCGAATCGTAGAAGCTGAAATCGAGATCGGGCAGGCCTCGGTCATCCTTCGGCGCATTCGGCAAGTGCTCGACGTACCGAACCACATCGTACCCTGCGTACCCGATCGCACCGCCAGCGAAGGGTGGCAGGCCATCGACCGGCGCCACCGAACGCTGTCCAATGAGCTGTTCCAGTTCGGAAAGCGGGTCGGCCGCAGTCCACTTCTTGCAATCGCCCTCGCGATGGAGTTCCACCTGATCGCGATAGGCGACAAATCGCATCTTGGGCTGAGCGGCCACCAGGCTGTAGCGTCCGACTTTTTCTCCACCGATCACGCTCTCAAAGAGCGCGCAGGGCTGGGCATCCTGCCGGAGACTTTTCAGGGCGCTGACCGGCGTCGCACTGTCGCTTAGCAATCTCCGGTAGACCGGGACCAGATCGTACTGCTGGGCCAATCGTTGGAATTCAGCAAGATTCGGGTGCGCCATGGCAATGGGTTTCTATCTGAGGAATCCGGCGCTGGGTTGTGGCCTGGAGGATTGGTTGGTTTGAGGGCTGGGGGTATGGAACTTGCAAACCATCTGTTCGTCGGATGCGATCGGGTGCCGGCGCTCGATTCTTTCGATGTGTTGGAACGCAATCGGGGAGATGTCGAGCCCTGTTGCTGTCGCTGATCCAGGAGGCCATGCAAGGGCCGGAGCGGCGCCTGGGGGAAGGAGAGGCTGGGCGACTGACCAGAGAGTCATCGATCCCGTCTGCTACCTCATTCCCATTTCGATTTTAACGTCCCGCAACAAAAACTCCTAGCGACAGCGACCGACGGTCTGGAAGACTTGATCGATCGATAGGCTGGGAAAAGGCTTTCTTGCATCACTGAGAAAAGGGTTCGTTCGTCGTCGGGGCCGGTAGTGACGCATCCGGACGGGCAGGAGGTGCCGGTGCATGCTTGAGATGAAAAAAGAGAATCGTTCGGGCGATTGGAGTTAGTGCGTCGGGTTGCCACACCAAGTGCCCAGGGCTTTGATCGATCCAGCCAATCGCGACCGCAGCGCCGGGCGGCAGTTCCGCTTCTCCTAGAATGGCCTTCAGTGCATCGGTTAATGGAAGTGGGTCTTGTTGACTGGAGGACCTGCTAGTGGCCGGATGTTTATCCCAGCCTTCCATCCAGCCCTCTTCAAAATTGTCGATTTCCATTTGGGTATCGCAGGAAGCCCCCGCGGCAAGATCACCGATCCACGCCGACTCCAACTGATTGGATTTCGTCCGTCCGAAGATCGCCAGTCCCTGAATCGTTTGGCTCATCCGGTTGGTCAGCTTCCAGGAGGCCCCTGAGTTGGTTGGTTCGGCATCGAGCCCACCTTCCAGAGTCAGTACCTCTTCGCTGTGGAAGAGATCGGAGGAGGAGCTGTTGATGGGAAAGGGAACTAGGCCATTGCCTTCGCTGTCGGCGGTGTTGTAGGTCAGTTTCTTGCCGTCGCGTCGCATCTGAGAGAAAACGTAAGGAAGCACCACGCCACGGTTGTCGGGATAGGTGATCCGGAAACGGTTGGCCAGTGACGTGAAGGTGGCATGGAATGCGGTGTGATGCGCGACGGGCTGGTTGGCAAATCCTTCCAGCAGGCCCAGTTCAAACCGGCGCGTGGTCATTCCAACATCCAGATGCACCAGTCGAAAGACGACACCGGCCCCCAGCACGGCCAGGATGGGGGCAGCGACCCATGCCAGTTCCAGTCGTCGGATCCACCAGAAGACCAGCCAGTTGAGCGGCACCAGGACTAGCAGGTAACCTGCCAGGAGAGTGGCGACCAGGGACAGCCTTGGGACCGGATTGCCGGAGGATTCCAGCAGCGTGTCGGTGGCCGCTTCCGCCAGCGGCGAGGCGTCATTCCAGGAAGCGGGGCTTCGTCTTGCTGGTCTTTCCTCATCCAGATCGATCAGGTCTGGATCGATCAGCGTATTGCTGGCGGATGCTTCGCGAGGTTGCATCGTTTTGCGGCGACCGGATTCCGATGCATCGCGCTGGGCGTTGATGGTGGTGCCTTTCAGCATCCTGATTCCATGCGGATAGGATTCGTTGGGGTGATTGAATCCCATCCCCAGATCGCGTCCTAGAAAACGGAGGGTGCTGGTGAATCGGGGATCGAGCCCATCGTTTGCCGGGAGGTCGGCGTAACGCAATTCTCCCAGTCCGTCGGCGATCACCCAGGCGCGTGGCGGGTGGCCCAAGATCGCACCGTTGACAAAACTGCTGATCCCCGACCATTTCACCAGCCATTCCTCGCTGAGCGGCACGGTGGAGAGGACTACCCTGCCCTTCCCTACCCGTTTTTCCGCGACGATCCCCTCGGCTCCTTGGACCCAGTTGGCACCTTCCACGAGATCTCCCTGCAGCCGGACGATCCGTCTGGACTCGGGAAGCTGACGCCATGTTTCCTTGTCGTTATTGCCGGGTACCGACCAAGCTTCCAGGAAGGGTTCCCAAGTCTGCTGGTCTAGCACTCCACTTTGGACTTCCTGCATCGGCAGGTGGCGAGCCAGTGGGGAACGGAAGATGCCGGCCAGTGCATCGGGTCCGCTGACAACCCATTGACCTCCGAAATGGAGCCACTGTTCCATCGCCTCCAGTTGCGCTTCGGTCAGTTGGGTTGGATCGGCATCGTAGAAGACGATATGGCTGGCCGATGTCCAGAAGAGGCATCGCGAGGGGAGCATCTGTGCGGCCGACTGGTTGGTGATCTCGACCACGCGATGGGGAGTCACCTTCAACGCTTCGCTCCGCCCCTCGGCCGGCCAGACGACGCAGGAAAGCCCGGGCCAGAACGCATTGCGATCGGGTTGGCTGCTCCAGACAATCAGTTGGTACTGTTCGGCTGGAGCGATATTGGCCGGAAAGGCGGCCGCTCCAACGATCCCACCCAGGGACGCATCGACAAACTCGGTCTGAATCGATGGCCTCAGGGGGGTTTCATCCAGAGTGAGTGTGTTGGGAAGGTCAGGCAGATAAAATTGCAGATCGAACTCTTTCAATTGGCCCTGTGCGAAGACAGCCTGCCGCTGAAAATCGACGAAGTCCATCGACCCCAGCAGTGCCAGTGGGCGCAACGTCCTTTCGGTGACTCGGGTGTTGAGCCGCAGGTTTTCCTCCTGCAGCAGCGCCTTGGTCTGCAGGCGGGCTTCGATCCAGTGCCCCGGTTTAAGCACCAGCGTGCGGTCGACAATCGAGGGCCTCGGCAGCAGCTCACGGATCTCCAGCCGCTGGTTGGGATCTTTCTTCTCCTTGTCGTCGGCGGCCTTATTCCGAAAATCCCAACCATCGCACCCTCGGCACCCCGAGATGCTCATCAGCAGAAGGATCAGTCCGATCAGCCGCATGGGAAAGCTTGGATGCGGTGAGGATGGTTGAAGCGGGCGGAGGCCCCGATCTTTCATGGTGCTGCTTCCACCGCCGCGGGCTGGTCACCTGTTCCCTCGAACCAGACTCCTGCCTGATCGGATTGGCCGGCATCGATCGCCAGGATCAATTGATGGTTGCCCGGTTCGATCTTGATCTTGCCGCCACTGGCGACCAGATCGATTGGTTTACCATCCCACCAGCTTTTCCATTCCTTGACCCCTTCGACATGCAGTTGCAGTTCCCCTCCCTGCTTGCAGTTCAGTTGGGATCGGAATGCGACAAATGGCTTCATGTTTCCATGTGGCTGGTACTTAGCCAGTTCGCCCAGGGGGACTTTGCCGTTGACTAGCGTCACGATGGGGGACCACTGGAGGACTTTCTGGTCGGTAGCCATGGAGTCGAGGCTAGTGCGATTGAGCAATTGATTTCCTTCGGGCGTGTGCTGCAGCGCTTCCCAGCGACGAATCCATGGCTGGGTGGAGATGGTGAATTCCGGGGTTCTTCCTAGTTCGCTGAGGAATCGCACTAGGTCGGCAAGCTGAGCTTTCGACAGGGTATCGACCAAGCCGGCTGGCATCAGCGACTTGCCGACCTTTTCCTCTTCGATCGAATCGCGGGGGATGCGGACCACTTTCCCTTCTGCGGTCAGAAGTTGAAGGGCTTCGTCGGAACGACTTTGTTCTAGCCCGCTAATCACCTCGCCCGAATCGGTCAGGACGACGATGGTCTGGAATCCTTCCTTCAACCGCGCATCGGGCGAGAGGATCGATTCGAGGATGTAATCAAGCTGGGAGCTTCCGCCCAGGCTGACCAGGTTCGGCCCGATCTGCCCACCTGCGGTTCCGATCGGGTGGCATCGCGAGCATTGCAGAGAGCTGCGCCGGTAGAGCGCTTCCCCGCGGTGTGGGTCGGCCTGGGATGCAGCAAGTTGCGAGATCTCCTCGAGCAGCTTGGGGCCATACTCCCAGCGTTGGTCGCTCATCTTTCCAATCCGTCGGATGGCATCGAGGAGAGCGGGATTCTGGATCGAATTCTTCTGCAGCGACTCCAGAGCGACCCTTGCCGAATCGGTCGGCCATTGCTCCACCTTCTCCAAGGCCGCCACCAGCGCCTCGGGGCCACCCTGTCTGGCCGCTACCAGTGGGATGGTTGCGGCATCCAGCGGTTCGGTCTGGCCGGCGATCGTTTCGGCCAAGCGCGTAGCAGCGGCACCCAGATCCAGTTTGGCCAGCGAACCGATTGCTGCCGAACGGATCGCAGGAGTCTTTCCTTCCCGGAATGCCTGTTCTAGGAGAGCGGTCCAAGGTTCATTTTTGGAACCGGGGAACCCGTCCAGCACTGCGGCGATCCGTTCGGGGGGAAGGCGATCGAGCGCCGAACTGAGCCACTGGGCGGTGGAGACCTGAAGGCCGGCAACATTCCATTTCCCTGCCGCCATCGCAGCCAGCCAGTCGATCCGATCGGTCAAATTGGGATCGGTCTGCTTCTGGGCGGCTTCCCGGAATTTTCCAAGCAGATCGGCGGCTTGGTCGGGTGCGGCGTTGCGGCGACTGGAGGCATCCCAGAGGGCTGGCATCCAGCGATCGAGCTGGTCGATGGGAACTGGTTGTTTCTGAACCTCCTGGGTGATCGCGGTGAGGGCAGCCGAAAGATCCTGGGGATCCCCCTTAGCGGCGATTGCTTCCAGCAGGGCGCGACGACCATCGACATCGTTGGTGACTTCAGAGAGATGCTGTCCAAGCCATTTGGCCAGTGCACCGCCTCGGGCTGCTTGGCTGGCAAAGACAAGGGCCTGCGGTTTGCTCATCCAGGGCAGCTTGCCGTCGGCGATCGCCGTGGTCCACTCTCCTTCGCTTTCACGGAGGAAACTCCAGAGGGCAAAGTCGATCGCGGGATGCATCGGTCGGTCGAGCACTTGCATGGCCAGCGAGAGCGCTTCGGGAGAGCCTTGTCGGCGCAAAGCGACCACTCCTTCCAGCCGAACCTGCCAGTCTGCGTCAACGACCGCCTGCTGCAGCGAAGGCATCGGGTCATTCCAGCTGTCGAGGTTCCATCCTGCTAGACGCAAAGCCCCGGCGCGAACGCGTGGTTCTGGATGCTTCATCAGTTGCTTGGCAAGGCTCTGGTCCCACTGCCCACAGGCTTCGGAGACGTAGAGTTTTTCCAGTTGCCGAGTGGCAGCCCAAGGGAGTTCTCCGTTGCTGGAGTCGGCGGGAACTTCGCTGGCGACCCATCGGTCTAGAGCGGGTGCGACCTGCTGCCAGGGGTGTCGCGCGAGCGCCAGGCGAGCCCATTGCCTTGTCAGTTCCAAGGGATCATCAAGCGAAGCGACGAGGGCTTCGATCGGTGCGTTGGGATTGAATCGATAGGCTGACAGGGGCCGATCCTTGCAGCGGACACGCCATACGCGCCCGTGGATCCGGTCGCGACGATCGTCGCGGAAGTCGACTTCCCCGTGTTGGATGATCGGGTTGTACCAGTCGGCGATGTAGAGGGCACCATCGGGGCCCATCTTGGCATCGATTGGCCGGAATGCGATGTGTTCGGATCGAATCACTTCGGGTTGCTGCTGGCTGGTGTACCCTTCTTCGTTGCGCTGCACCTGGAATCGACAGACGCGATGCGACCGAAAATCGTTGGCGATCATCTGGCCGCTCCACTGCGGCGGGAAATGATTGCCGCTGATCCGCTCCAGACCACAATGCTTGGGGCTTCCGGGATTGAGACCGCTCAGCCAGCGTTCGGCACCTGGGGAGGTGACGAAGACCGAACCAGGGAAAACGTAATTGACGCCTTCGCCATAGGCGCCATCGGTGGCGAATTGCTGAAAGGCGCGATCGAATACATGGCCCCAGGGATTGACGAATCCCTTGCAGACCACCTCCAACCGCTGCGTCGGGGGATGGTAGCGCCAGATGCCACCACCATCCAGATGCTTGGTGCCGTAGGGCGTTTCCACGTGGCTGTGGATGTAGATCGACTGATTCATGTAAAGCCAGCCATCGGGCCCCCATCGCAGCGTGTGAAGGAGATGGTGGGTGTCTTCGGTGCCGAAACCCGACAGGACGATCCTGCGCGAATCGGCTTTGCCATCGCCGTCGGTGTCGGAGAGGTAGAGCAATTGGGTGCTGGCAGCAACGTAGGCGCTGCGTCCGTCGATGTCGGGGAGGACACCGGTGGGAATCAGCAGCTGGTCGGCGAAGATGGTGTTCTTATCGGCCTTGCCGTCCCCGTCGGTATCCTCCAGCACCTGAATCTGATCGTTGGCTACCTCGCCAGGTGCCAGCTGTGGGTAGGTAGCGCTGCTAGCAACCCACAGCCTTCCCAGAGGATCGAAGTTCATGTGGATCGGTTTGGTGATCGCTGGATCGGAGGCAAACAGTTCCACCTCCAGCGTCGGATCCACTTGCATTGCAGCGCGTTCGGCAACCGGATTGGGCTGCGGGATCTCTTTCAGATCTCGCTGAGCCCAGGTCGACTGGCACCAGATGGAAGGGATAGCGACAGCAAGGCTGGCCCGCAACGCGGTGCGAAGCAGACGGCTCATGGGGCGAAACTTCATGGAAGAAATCCTCCGATCAGGGCAACACCGGAGCGCCGCGCGTCGAATCCGCGACGGATTGGCCGGTGGTGCGTCGGTAGAGTGGAGTGGCATGTTCCGATTTGGCTGGCGGGGCCGACCGATGGCCATCGGTACCCTTCGGTTTCACCGCTAGGGTGCCAAAAACGTCCCGTCAGTGTAGCACGAAAGCGGATCGCCAACAAAGAATTGCCAGTCCTCCTGGACGATGTTGGCAGGCTTCTGCTGGGAAGACCGAATCGCCGCAGCCGCGATTCACAGACGACAGTTGCAGATTGCCGTTTCGAGGATGGCCGATGCGCCGAGCCGCTCCAGCTTTTCCATCGCGTCGATCACTTCGCTGCTGCGCACCATGACCCGCACCGCGCACCAGTCGGATTCCTCCAGCGCACTGATCGTCGGCGATCGGAACCCAGGCGTCACCTGTTCTGCTTCGGCCAGTCGATCTCTGGGAATGTTGTATTCCAGCAAGGAGTAGTCCCTGGCGATCACCACTCCCTGCAATCGCCGCTCGATTCGCTGCGCGGTTTCCGGGTCGTGCACGTTGCGGCTCTGGATCAGCACCGTTTCGTATTGGCCGACCTCGTCGAGGATCCGAAGATGATTGGCGGCCAGGGTGCTGCCGGTCTCCACCAGATCGACAATCGCATCGGCGACTCCCAGCGTGATCATCACCTCGACGCTGCCCATCAATTCCACCAGGTGCACCTGGGCACCGTGGGATTCCAGGTAGGACTGAGTGATTCCTGGGAAGCTGGTAGCGATCCGTTTACCGTCGAGCTGCGAAGGGCTTTCAATCGTCGAATCCTCCGGGACGCAGATCGCCAGACGGCATTTGCCGACCCCCAAAGGCATGCGCACTTGGACATCCGCCTTCGACTCGGCCACCAAATCGCTGCCGGTGATCCCCAGGTCGATCGCCCCTTCGGCACAAAGCGTCGGGATGTCGTCGGCTCGAAGAAAGGTGATTTCGATCGGAAGGCCGCGTACGCGCGCGAACAGGGACCGGTCCTGGCGCCGGAACTGCAGCCCGGACTGCTGAAGCAGTTCAATTGCCAGTTCGCTCAAGCGTCCCTTGCTGGGGACTCCGAGCCGCAGTGCCTGAGCCGACATGGTTCATTGTCCTTTGCAATCTCAATCCAAATGACGCGGTGGGCTACCAAACCCAAGATGGCGGGCATGCCTGCTGAGGGGATTGCCGACCAAGGACGTCGGTCTCCGACAGCGGAGTGGTTTCTTTATTGTGATCGCCCGAAAAAATTTTCAGAAGGGGGCTACGTTTTCTTCGGTCGACTGGCTTTCTCTTGAAGCCCGGAAACCCCCTCCCGTCGTTCCAGCTCCTTTTGTAGATCTTCCAGGGTAATCTCCCGCGAGGCGACCAGAACGAAGAGATGAAAAAGCAGGTCGCACGCCTCGCGAATGGTGTGCTGGCGTCCCTCCTCTCCAGGCTCCCCGGCCGCTTCCACTACCTCCGCCGCTTCTTCCGTGACCTTAGCGCCCATTCGAGAGACACCACCGCGCAGTAGCTGGGTGGTGTAAGATCCTTCGGGCATCTCGGACACCCGCTGGTGGATCTGCTGCATCAGTCGTTCGAGCATCTGGTGGGTCATGATTCAAGTCAAGCTCTAGGGGGTTGCTGGGTTGGTCGAGCACCAGTCTAACAGCCGCCCCTTAGGGCTCAAGGCAAACTGTCTCCAGGGAAATGAATTCTCTTAGGCTTGGCCGGGAGAATAGTAATGAAGAGAGCTGTTCGAGCTGGGGTGGATCGGTGGTTGGGTTCGATTGAGCCCGCCCGAACTGCGGGCGACCAGCGAATCATTGAGGATGGAAGACGCTAGCGGATGAACGAAGGATGGAAAGTGGAATCGACCGGCTCGGGGGAAGCGCCAGAGGCCTTGCAGATAGAATCTTGGATTCAGCCTCCTTTGAAAGACGCCTGGTATCTGACTGGCGCGACCGCCAGTGGCAAGTCGAACTTGGCGCTGGATCTTGCCGAGCGGATGGGGGCGGAAATCGTGTCGGTCGACTCCATGGCCATCTACCGCGGGATGGATATCGGGACGGCCAAGCCCGATGCCGCCATGCAGCGACGCGTCCCGCACCACCTGATCGATCTGGTCGACCCGACTGAGGAATTCAGCGTCTCTCAGTACGTGCTGGCAGCGCATCGGAAGGCAGCAGAGATTCGATCCCGAGGCAAGCAGGTGCTGCTGGTCGGTGGAACACCGCTCTACCTGAAGACACTGCTGCGAGGGATGTTCCTAGGGCCACCGGGAGATCCTGCCTTTCGCACCGAAGTCGAGCAGGAGGTCCAGCAGCATGGAGTCGAGTCGCTGCGACAGAGGCTCTGGCAAGTCGACCCGCTGGCCGCTCACCGGATCCTTCCAGGTGACTGGCGCCGGATGATCCGCGCGCTGGAGGTGGCCAAAGCGACCGGGCGTCCGCTGAGCCATTGGCAGACGCAGTTTGATCGGGTCGACTCACAGCAGCGGCGCCGAGCTTTCGTCCTGCAGTGGCCTCGCGAACAGATCCATCGCCGCGTCAATCAGCGCGTCCACCAAATGATCCTGGATGGACTGGTCGATGAGGTGAAGGGACTGAAGGAGCGTTTTGGCTCCTTAGGCCGCACCGCCAGCCAGGCTGTCGGCTATCAGGAGATCGCTCAGGTGCTCGATGGCTCCCTGTCGCTGGAGGAGGCGATCCCAAAGATTCAAGCGCGCAGTCGGCAGTTCGTAAGGCGACAAGAAATCTGGTTTCGTTCGATCGATGAACTGACGCCGCTGGATGCGGGTGCTGCCCACTTGGCCGACTCGCTTTTCCTGTCGATCCAGCAGCGCCAGGAAGAATGCTGAACGCACTCGTCGCTGCCATCTGCCAGCAGCGGTTGGAGCATGGCGGTCGACAGACGATTCTTCTGCGGGGATGCAGACCGCTGGCCGGGCGGTTATCTTGGGGCTTGGGCAAGCCGAATTTCCTTGCCCTATGCCGAATTTGGACCTGAGTAACCTTCTGCCTTCCTGAGTTGGAACGAGCTGGACATGACGCGTTTGGATGCGATCGTTCGTCGGATTGCCGTTTCTCTGTCGATCGCTGGCGCCTGGAGTGCCACCCTGCTTGCGGTCTGGGCGCAAGAAGCGGTGCCTCCCCAGTGGGTTGGTGAATACCAAAAGCCAGGGACGGGAGTTCAGGCGACACAAGAGAAAGACCAGACGGCGAAACTGCTGGTCTATGGCGGCGGGCTGCCGGGGGCGGGATGGGACCGTCAAGCCGTCCGGCAGGTGGAACTGGAAATCGACGAGGTCGAGCGATTTTTGAAAGACCTCGCGGTCGAGAAAGTCGTTCGGTCCAGCCCCACCCTGGGGGCCCAGCCACCGATCGGCGCCAAAGTCCTTTTTGATGGCAGCCAGGCATCGCTGAAGGAACAGTGGGAAGGCGGTGCGAAGGTCGATGCAGACGGGAGTCTGGTGGCTGGCGCGACCACTCGAGAGCGATTCGGAGACTATCGACTCCATCTGGAATTTCAGATTCCTTGGATGCCCGACGCATCAGGTCAGGGCCGTGGCAACAGCGGGGTATACCATCAGGGGCGCTACGAGACGCAGGTGCTTGACTCCTTTGGAATGGAGAATTTGCCCGATGGATGCGGGGCGATCTATGCGGTCAAGCCAGCGCAGTTCAATGCCTCCTTACCGCCGGGCGTTTGGCAGACCTACGACATCGAATTCCAGGCGGCTCGCTGGGACGCTCAGGGGAAGAAAATTTCGGATGCTAGGCTGACGGTGGACCTCAACGGACAGCGCGTACACACCGCCGAGCCGGTTCCTGGGTCGACGCGAGCTGCGCCTCTGGGGGAAGATGCCAATGCAGGGCCGATTCATCTGCAGGATCATGGCAACCCGGTCAAGTATCGAAACATCTGGGTTGTTCCGTTCGATAGTCGCAAGGAAGAGCTACGTCCGCGAGTCGCTGGCTATGAGCGGTTTCCAGAGGGCTGGGATACCCAAGGGGATCCGCATGCAGCAGGTCGCTTGCTGGTGGGGGAACTGGGGTGCGTCCGATGCCATTCGCCTGGGGCTTTGGAGCCTTCGCTGTTTCCGAAAGAAGCTCCCCGATTGGATCTGGTTTCCAGCCGATTGAAGGCACCATGGGTGGAGGCGTATCTGAAGGATCCTGCGTCGGTGCATCCTGGGGCGACCATGCCCGACCTCTTGAATGGAAAGGATGCAGGGGATCGAGCGACGATCGCCAAGGAGCTGACCGCCTACCTCTTTGAATCGTCCAGGCCAATGCGAGGCGCATTGGCTGACAGCAACGCATCGGCCCGGGGTAAACAGCTTTACGAGACAACCGGATGCCTCGTCTGTCATGGGGAGCAACAAGAAGCAGGTAGGTCGCGCGGGTTGGTTCCCTTGCCCGTGATCGCCGACAAGTACCGAGTGGAAGGATTGGTCTCGTTTCTGCTCAATCCCCACCAGACACGTCCTTCCGGGCGAATGCCCTCCATGCGGCTCAGCGAACAGGAGGCGCGGGATGTGGCCCTCTACCTGATCCCTCAGGGGCAGGAAAGCCAGTTGCAGCCCAATGTGCGTTTTGAAGCATTCGAAGGGAGTTGGGAACGGCTTCCAGATTTCTCCAAGCTGAAGGCTTATCGCCAGGGGACCACCGCAGGATTCGATCTCCGTGAAGCCCAGCGAACCAACCAGTTCGCGATGCGATTCGAAGGATATTTGGAGTTGGCATCGGACGGGGAGTATCAATTCACCATTGGATCGGACGATGGAAGCCGACTGAAGATCGATGGAGAATCGATCGTCGACGTCGATGGGGTTCACCCCCACCAGACCCGCGCTGGATCGCGCCGGTTGGCCGCCGGTATCCATCGGGTGGAGGTGGAGTATTTTCAAGGGGGTG
This sequence comes from Planctomycetaceae bacterium, assembly GCA_040375295.1. Lineage (GTDB taxonomy): Bacteria > Planctomycetota > Planctomycetia > Pirellulales > Pirellulaceae > JBEISR01. The sequence goes on along the minus strand of JBEISR010000002.1, from coordinate 128,399 downwards.
GTGAGTGGACGCTACAGCTTGACTGGGAGGGGCCGGGTGTCGAAAGGCAGCCGCTAGCCGAATCGCTGCGCGTCGACCAGAAGCCGGTAGCCAAGCCTGTCGAAGATGTCGAAGCGACCAAACGACTCGCGGCGAAAGGGAAGCAATGGTTCGGATCGCTTGGCTGCATTCAGTGCCATGCGCTCGATCGGGCGAACGAGGAGCCCGCGAAGGTCCAGGCCAATCTAGTGCCGCTCGATCGCGCCTCCGTGGATCGTGGCTGCTTGGCCGCAACGCCTGCTCCGGGAGTCCCCAACTATCGATTGACCCAGCGCCAAAGGGAGTCGATCGCTGGGGCGCTGCGCGAGAACGGTGTGCCGACAAATGGAACGGATCGATCGACCGTCGATCAGATAAAATGGCTGCACCAGCGGATGGTCGCTCTCCAGTGCACGCAGTGCCACCAGAGGAACACGGTGGGGGGTCCGGAACTGACTTCGCTGGCAGCGTTCCAGTCGACCACGCCCGAGATGGGCGATGAAGGAAGATTGCCTCCTGCTTTGAATGGTGCTGGGGATAAGCTGCGGGATGAGTACCTGGATCGCATTTTGCGCGAAGGGGCCAAGTATCGCCCTGCCATGCTGACGCGGATGCCTGCCTACCACGATGCAACTTCCGGGATGCGCGATGCCCTGATAGCGATCGATCGGAAACCCGATTCGGAGGAAGCCAAGGAGACCGCAGCCGATCCCAAGATGCTGGCTGCTGGTAGGCAACTGGTGGGATCGAAAGGGCTTGCCTGCGTGCAGTGCCACGGCTTTGGGGAACGCAAATCGTTGGGCATTCCTTCGCTTAGTCTCTTGGCGATGCCCGAGCGGGTGCGAAAGGATTGGTTCGTCCGCTACATGCTGCATCCGACTGCCTACCGACCAGGGACGCGCATGCCCGCTAGCTTTCCCGAGGGAAAGAGCGTTTTGACTTCGATCTACGATGGCGATGGGCGGCGTCAGATCGATGCGATCTGGCAGTTCCTCAAGCAAGGATCCCAGGCGGCGATCCCCGAAGGACTGATGCGAGATCAGATCGTGCTGGAGCCGATCGATCGGCCGATTTTGTATCGCAATTTTCTGGAAGGCATGTCGCCGCGGGGGATCGCCGTTGGATTCCCGCAGGGGGTGCACGGCGCGTGGGATGCCGAGTGGATGCACTGGCGATGGCTGTGGCAGAACCAGTTCATCGATGCCAGTCTGCATTGGCGAGACCGAGGAGTCGGTCGACAGAAACCGCTCGGGGACAATTTGCTGGCCTGGGAAGATCGATCGCCACTAGCCCGACTGGACAAACCGGAAGATCCCTGGCCTGCCGATTCAGCTCGTCAGCGAGGCGCCCAATTCCTGGGCTATCAACTCGACTCGGCCGGTGTCCCCACGTTCCGTTATCGGATGGATGGGTTGCTGGTGGAGGATCGCATGCAACCGGTCGATGGCCAGGCAGGCACCATGACCCGGATGCTGCGCATCACGCGAGAGGGCGAAGCCACAACGGACGAGAGCGTGGAAAAGAAATGCTATTACCGTTGGCTGCAAGGAGACTCGCTCGCGGAAATCCAGCCAGGTGTCTGGAAAGATGGGGAACGATGGCGAGTGGAGTGGCAAGGAAATTTGCCTCTGCTGTTCCGTTCGGAACAGGGGGGACGCACCTCGGTACTCCTGGAGCTGCCCGAACTGAAGGCGGGCCAATCGATAGAGTGGCAATGGCAAGTGCAGTGGTGAAGTCGGAATCGCAGCCATGCAATGGGATGCGGGTAGAGTTCAGTCCAGCGTGAGATCGGTTTCATCGAGAGGTTTTGCAAGATGAGTGGTATCGGAAGGATGAGCCCATGGCGCGCTGCGAGTAGTTGCCTATGGATCCTTGGAATTGGTGTGGCGCTGGGCTCAGCGCCGAGCAGAGCGCAAGAGGCTCGTCCACAGGAATCGGATTACTATCGCATCGTCACATTCCAGACGCCGGAAGGGGTCGAACTGGAAGCGACCAGTTTTCAGCGGTTGCCAGATGGGAAACTGGCGGTCGCATCCCGTCGCGGGGAAATCTGGATGGTGTCGCTGCCGATGGCCGAGAGCGTCACCAGTGCTCAGTTCCAGCGATTCGCTCACGGTCTTCACGAACCGATTGGGTTGGCTTGGAAGGATGGCTGGTTGTACGTCACGCAGCGCAGCGATGTGTCTCGACTGAAGGACCAGGATGGTGATGGCGAGGCCGATCTTTTTGAAGTGGTCGCCGATGGATGGGGAATCACCGGTGATTACCACGAATATGCCTTCGGTTCGAAATTCGACCGCCAGGGGAACCTTTGGGTCGCGCTTTGTCTGACAGGATCGTTCGGTAGCGATGCACCCTTTCGCGGCTGGGCCATGCGGATCACTCCGGATGGCAAGACTGTCCCAACCACCAGCGGCCTCCGATCACCCGGTGGCGTCGGCATGAATCTGGATGGAGATATCTTTTACACCGACAATCAAGGTCCCTGGAATGGTACCTGTGCATTGAAGCAATTGTCCCCTGGGAAATTCGTCGGGCATCCAGGTGGATTCCGCTGGTACGAACAAGCTTCCTCAGAGATGGGGCCGCGGCCGATGGAGCCGAAGGATGGAAGTCGCTGGGCGATCGAAGCGGACCGTATTCCGGAATTCCAGCCGCCGGTGATTCTGTTTCCCTACGGCAAGATGGGGCAATCGGCAGCTGGCATCGCCGCCGATTCTAGTGAAGGTGGGTTCGGTCCCTTTGCAGGGCAGCTTTTCGTCGGGGATCAGACCCACAGTACGGTGATGCGCTGCGCGCTGGAAAAGGTGGATGGCCAGTGGCAAGGTGCCTGCTTCCCATTCCGCGAGGGGTTTGATTGCGGTGTGGTGGGATTGGAGATGTCCGAAGAAGGAAGTCTGTTTGTTGGAGGGACCAACCGAGGCTGGGGGTCCCGGGGAGGGAAGCCATTCTGCGTCCAGCGGCTCGACTGGACGGGACGTGTTCCCTTCGAGCTGCATCGCATGGAAGCGGTTGCCGATGGGTTTGTGCTGCATTGCACCGAACCGGTCGATGTCGCATCTGCGACCGACATCGCATCGTATCGGATGTCGACATTCACCTACATTTTCCAAAGCGCCTATGGCAGTCCAGAAGTCGATCCAACCGAACCGAAGGTCGTGGCAGCAACGGTAGGAGAGGATGGCAAATCGATCTCATTGAAGATCGAAGGGCTTCAGCGAGGTCACGTGCATCATCTGAAGGCCGATGGGTTGCGAGCGAAGGATGGTCGCCCGTTGCTGCATGGCGATGCGTACTACACGCTGATGCGGATTCCCCAGCCCGCCAAATGACACAACGCGTTAGGCGGTCTATCGAAACTCGATCGGCTCGATACCCAATCTCGAAAGTGCTTTGTGCAACCCCTGGCGGCTCATCCTCGCCTCCTGGGCAGCTCGAGTGATATTCCCTCGATGGCGGCGCAGCAGTTCCATCAGATAACGACGTTCTTGTTCGGCCAGATGTTCTCCGTGGGTGGATCGATCGCCCGAAAGCTTGTGGTGGGGAGATAACGGGTCATTGGACAGTCGCTGAAGGCTGGCTGCGATCGAATCAGCATCGATCCAGTTGCCCGCTGCCAGGCATGCGGCGCGTTCCATCGTGTTTTCCAGTTCTCGGACATTGCCTAGCCAGTTGTGGGATGTGAGCAATTGCATCACTGCTCGCCGTCTAATGCTATAGTCCCTGGCCTTTGGCCTACGCTGTCTTCTTCCCGTTGCCGCCTCCGGAAATCGATATACTGCGATCTCTGAGGACCGCGTTGCAATCTGTCTGAGGTTCTGCTGGGGAGGTGTTGGGATGCAGTGGTCGATTCGTCCAAAAGTCAGGAACTGGTTGGTAAGGTCGCTTGGCATCGCTGCAGCCTTGGGCTCGGTCACACTACCAGCAAGTGGTCAGGATTCCCCTTCTGGATACCAGAAAGTACTCACCGAAGACTTTTCGGAAGACAAGGGACGCTGGCGGACGATCGACCCGTCGTCGTGGGAATGGAGCACGATCGATGGAGAGTCGGTGTTGGCGATTCGCCGACGCGAGAGCAACTACCAACCAAAGGTTCGTAGCCCCTTGCATCTCGCTCTGCTACAGGGCCCTCCCGTCGACGATTTCCTTCTTCGATTTCGCGTTCGGAATCTTGAGGATACTGGCGGGCATCGCGACTGCTGCGTCTTTTTTGGATATCAGGACCCCGAGCACTTCTACTATGTGCATCTAGGTGCCAAGCCCGATCCTGCCAGCGGTCAGATCATGATCGTCGATGGGGCTCCAAGAAGGCCGGTGACCGACAACAAGAAGGAAGTCCCGTGGAGCGATGGTTGGCATTGGGTGCAGGTCGAACGGAATGTGAAGTCGGGGACGATCCGTGTGTACTTTGATGACATGACCCAGCCGCTCTATGAGGTTGTCGATAAGTCATTCGGAAAGGGGCTGGTTGGGTTCGGGTCGTTTGATGACAAGAATGCATTTGACGATTTGAGTCTTCAGGTTCCGGAGGCAAAGGCTGCGGCAATCAAAAAGCAGATCGATAAGGAATATCCGGCACGTCCAGCGCCTACCGTCTCAGATCTTCCCTATGGACCCCACCCACGTCAGCGAATCGATTTTTGGCAGGCATCGTCTACCGAACCGACTCCCGTGGTCGTTCTGATCCACGGTGGCGGATGGGTTGGTGGAGATAAGAGACGCTATGGAAAGTCGATGATCGATCCATTCCTGAACGCTGGGATTTCGGTTGCCGCTATCAATTACCGATTCATCCCACAGGCTATGGAGGCGAAGATTGAGCCGCCGGTGAAAGGTTGTCTTGGGGATGCGGCACGAGCGATCCAGACACTTCGGGCCAAAGCGGATGAATGGAACCTTGATCCGGATCGTTTCGCAGCGACCGGAAGTTCCGCCGGCGCTTGCACTTCCTTGTGGCTTGCTCTCCACGACGACCTGGCCGATCCCAACGGCGACGATCCGATCGCCCGACAGTCGACGCGACTGCTGGGTGTCGCCGTCACCGGAGCTCAAACCTCACTCGACCCGGTCCAGTTGAGGAGCTGGATTCCGAATGCCATCTACGGTGGTCATGCCTTTGGATTTGCGGCCAAAGGGCGAAGTCGCGCTGAGGAATTCGAGCAGTTGATGAGCCACCGGGCTGAGGTGCTTCCATGGATTCAGGAGTATTCTCCGATCGAACTGGTGAGCGAAGGGGATCCCCCGCTGTTCCTGGAATACCCCAATCAGAAGAAGCCTCCAGTGCTGGGGCAGAAAGAAGACGATCCCACGCACTCCGCACTCTATGGAACAGAGTTCCAGAAGCGATGCCTGGAAAAGAAGGTCTCCTGCGACTTGGTCTACCCAGGTCACCCAGGAGTCACGGCGAAAAACAATGTCGAGTTCCTGCTGAAGCTGTTGAAGGATCGATGACATAGCCGCAAGGCGATCGATCGCACTTCCGATCGTCATGCGTATGCGATCGTAGGGGACCGGCGTAGGGTTTGTGCCAGATGGTCTCGGCGACGGACCTGCGTTCTCCATGAAGCCGAGGCGCGCTGCCTTGGTTCTGAGATCATGGAGTGGATTTAGAAAGCAGCCAGAGGGCAAGTAGTGCTCGCGGGGTATCGTCAGGATAAAGACTTCGCAAGCGGCCTGCCGTGGCACGCCATGGTTCGTTCGGATGGATGCCGGTCGACAACAGGACATGGTCGACCTGTTGATCCCAATCCAGTTTCGAACGCGCGATGCGATCGATCCATCCCTTCACTTCCGGTGCTGGAGCATCAAGTAGTTCTAGTTTTCGATCGATGGAAGCGAAGGTTTCCGGTAACTCTTGCTTTCCCGGAGGCGAGAAGGTTGGAGGGGGCAGCGATGTAGCTGGCTGGGCTAGGCGCTGGCGGCTTGCTAGGTCGCTTGAGGAGTTTCCTGCCGCGTGGTCGATCCAGCGATCCAGTTGCGCCATCGGGATCGAATCGGCTTCCTGATGGACTGGAGACCAAGAGGCAAAAAGACGCCTTCGGGTCAGACGATCGTGCTTTTGATCTTTTGGTTCCAGCAATCGTGATGACGGTAGCATGGGCTCTTCGGCGAGCAGCCAGGGGGCGGATGCGGAGATCCAGCCGACTAAAACCGGTAGCGACTCGCCATGTGCGGTCCACTGAGTGGCGAGGAAATCGAGCAATTCGCGTCGAGCATTCCCTTCGACGCTTTCTTCGATGAAGTCGGAAGGAACCAGAGGTTCTCCGAAGGCTTCTTGCCATACCCAGTTGACCATGTCCTTTGGACGGTTGGGATGGCGCAGCATCCAGTCCGAGAGATCGCTCCAGTCGGAGGCCGAATCTTCGCCCGGCAAGGTGGCGTTTGCTTGAGCTACGGTGCCATCCGGCCTTTCATAGAACGAACTCTTGGCCGGTATGATCCGCCAGGCTGGTTGCTGCTTTTCTCCCGCCGCCTTCTCGACGCTCAGGGTCGACTGGACCGCCACTAGCGACCAGTAATTGGCTTGGGAAAATCCAGATTGGTCATGGCAGCGAGAGCAACCGACCGACATCCCGAGGAATTCTTGACAAGTTTTCTCTAGGATCGCTTTCGAGTCCTGATTTGCTGGGATCCAAAGCGCGGCGATCGGTTGTGCGCCATCCTCTCCCTCTTCGATCGAAAGGATGCGTCGCTGAATCTCCAATATCGACTGATCGGCGATCAGTTGCCGGGCGATCCATTGTCGGAACGCATCAGAGGGTGACTGGTCCTCCTGCGGAGCAGCACCGATCTGCCACTTGCGGCTTAATCGCGTCGACCATCGGTCGGCAAATCGATCGATGTCGACCGGGAGGCTTTCGAGCCATCGCCAGCGTTGAGCGACTGAGTCCAGATTTCTGGGTGGGTCAGGTAAGGTTGTTGAATCGGATACTCCAAGCCACTGCCGGACGCGATCGGTCCACTGACGGGTATCGACTCGATCTGCTGGCTTGATGGCGGCTACTTCCCACAGGTGCTCCAGTTGCTGGTCGATCACCTGCACGACCGCTTCGGATTCGATCGCTGCTATTTTCGAACGGGAGGGGGTGTTGAGGTTGGGTGTTGGGTTCTTCTGATTCGAGTTTGCAAAAGCGGGTAGTTCGAGCGACCGGGCGGGGGAGTGGGGAGTCGCAGGGGGGGGCGATCGTTGAGCGAGTGACGGATCAGTGGAAGGTGGTGTGGCCTCCGGTGGGTTGGGGATCATTGCGACCGAAGGGGAACCCGAAGGGGTTACCTGCGTAGCCTGTTCGCGCCTGGCCCAGACGAGCCCCAAGAAGAGGGTGGCGGCGATGGAAAGGCCGGCGATCCAGTTGACTTTCGGAATGCGCGGACTGCTGCGGCCGGACCGAGGCAAAGATGACTGCGGGGCTGCCGCTTCCAGAGCTACTTGCCGCAGTCTCTCCAGACGCTCGGCGGATAGCTGGCGCGACCTCTGGGCCACTTGGTGCGCGAGGTCCTGTGGAGGGTTCTTCTTCTGGAAGTATTCCTCAAGCAACGCGTCGATGGGATCGCCTTGCGATGGCTCATTCATGATCCAGTTGGCTCTCGATGCATTGTCGAAGTTGTTCTTTGGCCCGTTGCAAAAGATTTTTGACGCCATGCTCTCCCATGGCGAGTTTGGTGGCGATCTGGGACCGCGAAGCTTCATCACGGTATTTCATTTCAATCGCTACCCTCGCTCGCTCCGAAAGTCGCTGCAGGCATCGCTCGAGGATCTCCATCGTCCTTCCCTCTTCGGCTCGACGATCCCAAAGCCAATCGGGCAATTGACCATCTGGTGGGAGTGGAACTGCTGGACTTCTAGCGATCCGTTTACGATCGGCGAGGACCAGGTGGTAGGCGATCTTGCGCAGGTACTCGATCGTCTGTGGTTCGCTCAACTCCCGAAATCCGCTTCGGATCAGCGCGATGAAGGTGTCTTGAGTAATCTCTTCGGCGAGCGCCGGATCACACCCAAGACTCCTCGCGTAGCGCCAAACCATCGCCTGATGACGAGCGATCAGTGCAACGACCGTCGATGGAAGCAGTGGCTGGTTTTGCGGGTTGTTTTCCGAGTCCACCCATCCTCCGCTTCCAGGGCGCAACATCGATCCCTCGTGCACCGCAACCGGCGGTCGGGCCGCCGTCAAGCACAGACCATCAACAGATCAGGCGAACAGTTCCTTGATCGGCGCCCCACCTCCGGCGATCTTCATCGGACGACCACTGCGGCTGGTGTAGGTTGTCTCCAACGAGATCCCCAGCGCCTGGCAGACAGAAGCCATGAGATCTTCGGACGAGTGAGGGGTGCTGGCGACATCCATGCCATCGGGGCTGGTTTCACCGACAGCGATGCCGCCGCGGAAATTCCCACCACCAACCACGCAACTCCAGGCTCTAGCGAAGTGATCGCGCCCAGCATCACCATTGATTCGGGGAGTTCTGCCGAACTCACCCATCCAGATCACCACGGTGTCCTTCAGCAGTCCTCGCTGATCGAGATCTTCCACCAAGGCGCTCATGGCTTGATCGAGCACTGGGAGACGGTCCTCAGAGAGGATCCGATGAATATCGCCGTGATTATCCCAGCCACCCAGGTCGACTTCGACGAACGGCACTCCCGACTCGACAAGTCTTCGAGCCAGCAGGCAACCTTCGCCGAAGTTGTTCTTTCCGTAGCGTTCTTTGACGGTGTCTGCCTCTTTATCGACCTGGAACGCTTCCATCTGCTGGCTAGTCATCAGATCGAGAGTCTTCTTTAGGATTTTGCGGTGTTCTTCACCGGCGTTACCGCGACGCTGCGCGATGTATCCTTTTTCGATCAGATCCAGGGCAGCCATCCGCTGCATCAATCGCTGTTCGTTCAGTTGCATATCGAGATTGCGGATGCGACCGTTGCTGCTGACCGAGAAAGGGGCCCACGCCATTCCCAGGAATCCTGGGCCTTCGCTTGCGCCACCCACCGAAATGAAAGGAGGAATTTCCAGCCCCTGCCGCTGCTCCATCAGTTCGTGGGCGATCACCGATCCATAGCTAGGGTGTTCGATGTTCGCATTGGGTACGTAGCCGGTGTGCATGTAGTACCTGCCTCGATCATGGTCCGCCTCCCGCGTGCTCATCGACCGAACGATCGCCATGTGATGCATCTGCTTGGCCATCATCGGCAGGTGTTCGCAGATCTGCACATCGCCCGAGGTGGAGATTGGTCGGAAGGGGCCACCGTTGGCGTTCCCCGGCTTGAGGTCCCAGAGGTCGATCGTCGATGGTCCGCCACCCATCCACAGCAGGATGGCGCTCTTGCGATTCCTCTTCAGGTCATCGGCATGAAGTCGAAGGGAGTGCCCCATCGCCAGCGAGGATCCCATAAGCGCCGAAGCGCCCGCCATGTGGCTCATGAAATGCCGTCGGGACATCCCGCTAGGGGTCAGATGCGTTTTCCAGTTCATCGTATGTTCCTTGATCTGATGGTGCTTGACTGGTCAGTGATTGATGATGAATTCGTTGCTGTTGAGAATGGCCCACCACATATCTTGCAGCATGGCAGAGGTATCTCCTTCGCGAGCCGCTAGAAGTTCGCCTGAGGCGGCAAGTTCCTCGGGACGGGCGCGTCGTCCCAATCCAGCCAGGAAGAGGAAATTCACTTTCTCGGCTGGTTTGCCGTTGCTGCTGGCGATCTGCGCGATCCAGCTGCCCGGTTCGTTGCTGGTCGCCTTTTGGATCAGGTCCCCGTTGAACATCATGAGCGACTGCGGAATTGAACCGTTGAAGGTGGTCGTCTCGCCGCCGTCGTCGGTTCCGAAGGCGACGACGAACTGCTGAAGCCACTGATCTCGCTGCTTCTGCTGCTCTTCGAGTGTTCCGCGTCGATCCGCCTGCGTGGCGGCAACCATCGACTGATACAGCTCCTCAGGCCCCATCTGCCGGCTGTAGAAATGAGAGAACCGAGGGGGCTCACCTGACTGCGGATCATCAGCGCGGTTTCCATCGCCAATGCGACTGGATAGCTGGTAAGGCTTGGACAGAACGATCCAGCGAATCAGCATCTTCATGTCGTAGCTGGACTCACGAAAACTTTTTCCCAGCCGCTCCAGCAACTCCGGATCGGTCGGCGGATTGTGCGGCCCCAGATCGTCGGTCGGCTTGGTGAAGCCATATCCAAGGAAATGAGCCCACATGCGGTTGACGATCATCTGATCCAGGAATTCACTCTTGAGCACCAACTTGCCGAGTTCTTCCCGTCGATTGACATCGCTGATGTACCCGCTGCGTTCAATCTGAGTCCCATCGACAAAGACCGGGTAGGCGACTTTGGTCTGCCCATTGCGCAATAGGAAGTAGATATCTGCTTCCTGAGTCCTTTTGCTCTCGCCTTCGAAATCCTGATTGATCAGCTTGGCATGGTCGATGTCTCGCGTTCCTGGGACAAACCTTCGAAGGGCACGGGTCTGGCGAAAGAATGCATTGAACTCCCAGAACTTCTGCTGCTTCCACTGGTTGAACGGATGGTTGTGGCACTGGGTGCACTGCACCTGGAGGCCGAGGAAGACTTTCGATACGGCTGCCGTGGCCTGGACTCCTCCCTCTTCGTTGACTTTCATCGCCAGAAAGTTCGTCGCTCCATTGAACTCTTCGGTCCCCGGCTTGGTGGTCCCAGTGGCTGTGATCAACTCAAAAACCATCTGGTCGTACGGTTTATTTCGAGCGAAATGGTCGCGAAGGTACTTGCGCATCCCTTCGCGATTGGTCAGCGTGTTCTGTTCGGTTCCTCCGGCGCGGCCAATCAGGATATTGGTCCACAGATCCGACCATCGACTGGCGTATTCTTCGGTGTAGGCAGGGTCATCGAGAAGAAGGTCGACCAGTTTTTGTCGCTTCTGAGGATGCGTGTCTTTGAGAAACCGCTGGAGTTCTTCGAACTTCGGGATGCGGCCGAGAAGGTCGAGATAGATGCGCCGGCACCAGACGCCATCCTCCTCGACTTTGGAAGGGGTTAGATCCGATTCTTTCCAAATCCGCGTGATCGATTCATCGATCCAGCCAACTTGAGGAGGCACCGGTAGATTGCCCTGGGCTTTCACCCCAGTTACGTTCGTCCAAGCCACCAACACCCCGGCCGCGCACCAAGCAACCAGAGGGATTAGCCTTTGAGCGAGTTTCCAGGAATCGCCCAAAGAGTCGATCGGCGGTTGCTTCCAAATGGCCATCTCTCACAACTCCCGTTCGATTTGCATTCCGGACAGGCAGGCCGCCACGGTCCATCGGTGGCCGAAGGAAATCAGGTTCTCCCTGCCCAATATCAGAATAAGTGAATAGGTAGCCTGAGTGTACTCAGAAATTGCTGGCGAATCAGCGAAGTTTCCTCTGTTCCTTTGTTCACCAATCTGCTGATGTCGGTACCGGGATCCGATCGGATCCCGGGTGAACCTACGCGAGGTGCGGTTGGACGGGTTGGTCGGAGATACTTTCTAAAGCTTTCCGTCGAGCGCCAGTTGATGGAAGAAATGAGGGATCTGGTGCTGATTCTTCAGCAGCCAGTCGATTCCAGGTTCGTCGTTCAGCGCTTTTCCGATCGCTTTGCAGGTGGCGGCTCGATTGGTGCGGAAGAGAACTTCCGGATCGTACTGGACATCGACGATCGATGGATCCAACCAGACCGACACGATGATCCCCAGGTCGTTGGCCAATTGCTTGGGAATGAAACCTTCCCTCACGGCATCCAGCACGCCATGGGCGATGGCTGCCTGGACAGTTCCCATCAGAATGTTCGTGTACTTTTCACTCTGAACAGTCACCTTACTGACCATCACCGTGGCGGGCCGAATTTGAACATCGCTGTTTAGGATGGCAAATACCTTGGTGTGCCCTTTCACCTGGTTGCCGATCAACTGAGCGATGGCGTAACCGACTGGACCATCCAGGGCGCCAATGACCACTTCGGGTTCCGCCGCCGACCAAGCGGGTTCTTCCTCCACCAGCGCTTCCCCGGTCTTCAGCACGATTCGCTTTGGCACAATCCGTTTGGCCTTGATGGCCGACTTCGCGGAACCTTTTTTCTTCGCCATGGTGTTTGATCCTCCTCCATGCGGAAATGATCGTCCAAAAGAAACCACAATCGGACTACTGATTTTAACCGATCGATCCGATCCAAGTGGGGGCCAACCTTGCCTCTGATGGCAAGCTCCTCAACGCTGCGTCTCGCAGCGGATCGGCTATCATGTGACGGTGAGAGCGGGATGGATCGGCGATAAGGGAAAACCAAGAAGTAGCAGGCGGGGAAATGGAAAAGTATTCGTTCGGAATGGGGGATCGATTCGCTCACGAAGCCATTGCGCAGCTGGAATCGATTCAAGAGATGGGGCGCCTGGGGGTGACGATCGCACCGGTGTGGAACAAGTCGAATCGAGAGCACGGTTTTGTCGGATCGCATCCACGGTCGGTCTGGGAAGCGGCGGAGAAAGCGACGCTTGCCTGCGGTTGGTCCCAGCCCTGGTATGTCGATGCCGATCACATCCGCTTCGACACGGTCGATCCCTTTCTCGACTGCTCCAATTTCTTCACTCTGGATGTCGCCGATCAAATCGGCAAGCGATCGGAGAATTGGTCGGTGGAGCGTTTTTTGGAGAGCCATCCTGAGTTTTCCAAACCGGTCGCTCTCTCGGAGGCGGGGCCTCCTATCGAAATACCACGGGAGCTGATCGAGCGGACCGGAAGCAATTACGCGGCGGCGGCCGAGGAGGCGGGACGCATCGCAAGGAAAATCGAACAGCAGAAGCGAGGGGATCGCTACGTCGTAGAAGTTTCGATGGATGAGACCGATGCGCCCCAGGGACCCGAGGAACTGTTGATCATTCTGGCCCTACTGGCCGACCAGCAGATCCCGCTCGATACGATCGCTCCCAAGTTCACAGGACGATTCAACAAAGGGGTCGATTATGTCGGTGATTTGAAGCAGTTTGAGAAGGAGTTGCGGCAGGATGTGGCCGTGCTGCGGCTGGCTGCCTCTCGGTACGGCTTCCCCGAGTCGTTGAAACTGAGCGTGCACAGCGGCAGCGACAAATTCTCGCTCTATCCAATCCTTCGCAGGGTCCTTGCCGAAACCGGCTGTGGGCTGCATGTGAAAACCGCAGGCACGACTTGGCTGGAGGAGCTCATCGGGCTGTGCGAGGCGGGTGGTGACGGTTTGGCTCTGACGCAGGAGATCTATCGGCAGGCCTTCGATCATCTGGAGGAGTTGTGTGCTCCGTATGCCACGGTGATCGATATCGATCCACGGAAGCTGCCCAGCCCCTCCCAGACATCCACCTGGGATGGCGCGACCTGGGCCAGCACGATCCGGCACGTTCCATCGCATCGGGCATTCCATCCTGGAGTTCGGCAGCTGCTGCATGTTTCCTTCAAGCTGGCCGCCAAGCAAGGATCAAGGTTTCTCGACCTCCTGAAGACGCATCGGCAGGTGATCGCAACGCAGGTGCGAGAGAATCTGCTGGAGCGTCATTTGAAGCCGATCTTCGGGGGATTGGAGAGCCAGCATGCGTAGCGCGGTGACGATCTGTCTGGTACCCGAGGCCGCGCGAGGGCCTTTTGTCTTTCATGAATCCTTGGAGCGAGGCTGCCAGTTGGCGGCGACACTGGGGTTCGATGCGGTCGAGGTGTTTCCCAATGGACCGGACGATCCGCAGTTGGCGCGGCTGCCAGATCTGCTTGCGGAGCATCGACTCCAGTTGGCTGCGATCGGCACGGGAGCCGGATGGCTGAAGCATCAGTGGTCTTTGAGTTCTTCGGACCCCGAGATTCGTCGCAAGGCCATTGGATTTGTCGAGGGGATCATCGATCGCGCGGGCACCTTAGGGGCGCCTGCCATCATCGGGTCGATGCAGGGGAGGTCGCAACCTTCGGCAGCACGCGAAGGCTGCCTGGATCGCCTGGCGGATGCTCTACGCCATTTGTCCAGGCACGCGGCCGATGCGCATCAGACGGCGCTTCTCTATGAACCACTCAATCGCTACGAGACGGACCTCTTCTGTCAACTGACTCCCGCGAGGCGTTGGCTGGAAGAGAAGGGACTGGACTGCGTGCGACTGCTAGCCGACCTTTTTCATATGAATCTGGAAGAGCATCATCCGGCTCAGGCGATCCTCTCCAACGGTGCAGCGATCGGTCATGTCCATCTGGCCGATTCCAATCGGCAGGCGATAGGGCGAGGCCACACCGATCAAAGGGCGATCCTGGAGGCGCTTCGGCGCATCGGCTACAACGGCTTCCTGTCGGCTGAGGTTTTTCCGATCCCGACCGCGATGGTTGCTGCCAAGCAGACTCGGGTGGCGGTCGATCAGTGGAGAGGCTGGCTGGGTGGTTCCGGGGGTACCCCCGCTGCGCGCTGATCAGCCGCGCATCACGAAACCGCCATCGACATTCAAACACTGGCCGGTGATGCTGGCGCCGTGCTTGCTGGCCAGGTAGACGATCATCGATGCCACTTCCCGGGTGGTCTGCCAGCGCCCCAAGGGGACCACCCTTTGGATCTTGGCCATCGCCCAACTCTCGTAGGACTCCTGCTGGTCGGCTGGAAGACCTTCCTGGGAAGCAGCCCAGACGCTGCGATTGAGCGACGTTTGGACCATGCCCGGATTGACGATGTTCACGCGCACCTGATGCGGCGCCAGATCCTTGGCTAGGCACTGCATGAAATTGATATTGGCCGCCTTGCTAGCGCTGTAGGGTGGGTCGGTTTGCGACCCCATTTGCCCGGCAACGCTTCCCAGGAACGTCATCGATCCCTCGCGTTCCCGCCGCATCGGCTCGGCAAACAAATGAGCCACATGCACCATCCCCATGATGTTGACTTGCAGAATCGCATGCCAATCTTCGGGCGAGAGTCGATCAAAAGGGAAACCAAACCGCCCGGAACCAATGGCAGCCGTCAGCACGACGTGGCGGGGAGTCGGCCCGGACTGTCGGGTGGCCGCCAGCGCCGCCTCCAGCGATTCGAGCTTCGTCACGTCGACGGCATGAAACTCCCATGGCTTGCTGGTTGATGGAGTTGCAGAGGGGGTTGGCCGATGGCGATCCCAAATCACCACCTCGGCGCCTTCCTCCGCAAAAACCTCCGCCGTCGACCACCCGATGCCCTGCGCGCCACCGATCACGACGACGCGTTGGCCTTCCAATCCCATATCCATCGTGCCAATTCCGTTTCTAACTGAGCAGCGCTAACAGCCATTCTGCTGGTTTTGCACACCTTACGCTGTCGTCGGAATATCTGAAGGAAAGTGCCGCGCGAGGCTTGGGTGTGGTTTCCCGAATCGTACCACAATCGAAAGATTGGAAAGGGAGAGAGGACGGGGCGGCTGGTGTCGAGCGGCTTCTACGACGAATGGAGTTCTGGAAAGACTTCGGCATCGAGTGGCAGTCGCCCCAGGAGACTGCGCGTGCGTTCGATGAAGTCGGACTTGTAGTTGGCCACCTGTTGCTCGGTAATCCCCAGCAACTCGGCCACCTCCTTATTCGATTTCCCTGCCACCAGCAGCAGTTCGATGCACTGGAGCTTTCCCCAGTCTCTTTTGCTTTTCCACTTTTCAATCTGGGTGCTGAGCGCTTCACGAAGAGCCGACTCCTCGAGTTGGCGCTGTTCATCGCTTCTTGCATGAGCGCTGGCACGCTGGTCGCGCCCGGCGACCTGCCATTCGGATCCCAGAGAGCTGCTCGATCCAGACCGACTGGGGCGGACCAGTCGGGGGCGTCTTCCCGCCTTGCGAAGCTGGTCGGTTAGTTTGTAGGAGCAGATCGAGAATAGATAGGCTTCCAGAGGCCGCCGCGCATCGTAGTTGGGGAGACTGGTCAGCAAGCCAACAAACGCTTCCTGAACGATATCTTCGGCCAGTGCGCGGTCGTGGATTCGCTGTAGTACGTAGGCCAGTAGCCTGCCTTCGTACTGTTCGATCAATTCCTGCCAAGCCTCTGCGTCCCCCTGGCGAATCTTTCCAATCAAACCCGCGTCCGCGGCGCCGATGGTTTCCTCAGGGTTGGGCTGTTCAGGCGTCGTCACGGAAGAACCTCATGCCCCGTCTGCAAGGAGATCGATCTGGCGCGTCGCCTCCGCAGCCATCCAATGCTGCGTAGCAGGCCACTGGACATGCCGATCGAAGCCAGGCATGTCAGCGCGACAAGAGCGACTTCCTGTGTCCGCTCCTGACGCTTGGACTCTTCGCTCCAAAGCTGCACTAGGCGACGGTCCGACGGCGGTACCTCCAGCAGAAGCCACGCTTGGTGGTAGGTGGCCCCTGAGGCTTGCAGCGTAGCATCAAACGGTGGCTGATCTACCAACCAGTGTTTTCGGATCCACTGGGGCGTCAGTTGCTGGATCGCTTCGGCGGAGCCGCCAACCAGGACGTGCTGATCGAGGTAGTCGCGTACGACTTCCATCAATCGCTGGTCGCTGCTGACCAGACTTTCCGCCAACGATTCGGCTGGCAGGCAATCGACCGCCAAGCGGTGCGTCTTCTCGCGAAGGTCTGGGCTCTGTGAGATCCACTCGGGGAGATCGTCGGAAAGGAGTCGTTTGATGCGAATTTCTTGGCTGGCCGAACCCAGGCTGTCGTCGGTGGGATTCGCCGGAATTCGTATCGAGTCAGAGCCAGTCTTTTCGCCGGAAGGTTGCAGTCGTCTCTGGTTGCTGGCCAGGAGTGGCTGGGAATCGCCCTGCGGTCTGTCAACTCCAGAAAGGCGGTCGACTGGATTCAATCGCTTGGCGATTTCCTGGTTCGACGAATCGGCCGACTGGAGCGCCTGGAGTCGTTGCTGCAACTGCGGCGTCTGCCATCCCTTTTGGAACAGGTCAAAGGCGAAGGTGATCGTCACACGGCCCGCCTGCATCGGCACCGGCTCCAAGCCCGCCGGAAGCTCCAGGTCCTCATAGGGAATCAGATCCAGGTCCAGGGCGGAGTTCAAAGAGTTAGCAACCCACTGCCTCCAACCACCTGCACTCCACCAACCACCAAGTTCCGGAGGCTGCTGGGCGCTGCTTGCGGGACGGATCCACCCGAGCGAGGCGAAGATTCCGACCAGAAGGCCAACGAGGAATCGTCGTTCGATCGACTCCATCGAAGCTCGCCGGAATGACCGGGCTTTGGCGATGAGCTTTTGGGCTTTCAGGACCATCCGTCTAGCTCCAGGACTGGGTGGTCTGTCGACCGACTCCAGACGTTGCAACCGCGATACCAAGGCTCAAACTGTTTCCCTGATCTTCCTGTGCTGGTCTCCACCCATCCCCGCCCAGGAATATCGGCCCGACTGCCTCGCTCCCTCACTATGATCGTAGGGAATCCAGGGGGACGCAAGGGACACTGTGCCGGCAATTCCGGCTGCGATGGCCCAGCCCCAGGGCTGGGCGATGGGGATAAGTCCCGTCAAAAGTGTCTCCAATGCCAAGGCGCTTGCCAGCCCCAGGAGGCTCAAACGCCGCCGCCTCAGGGGGTCGGCCATCCGCCACCACCGCACCATTCCAAAGAGAAGTCCGAAGTGAATCAGGTAGACGGGCAGGGTGGGAACCCCATTTTCTTCATAAAAACTTCCCCACCAACGGTATCGCGGCACTGTTTTGGAGACCTGACCTTCCGAGGTTTCGATCGTGACCGTGTCGGCCGTCAATGAATACGTTTCGATCATTTTTTGGTCTTCGGAGTACTGCACCACTTTGGTGAGTGGAAAAAGACCTCCATAGCGATTGGTGTCGCCCACCAAATCCCACGGGATCATCAGATACTGCGCGATGAAGAAGGCGCCGGCTCCCAGCGCCATACCGCCGGCCAGTTGCAGGAAGCGGAAAAGGATGCCGTCTTCATCACGAGCAGAAAAACCGCTGGCCAGCGCCAGGAGAAGGCTGGAGCCTCCCCAGATCACCAGACCGCTCCAGCAGGCAGCCGCCAGCCAGCCGGGTTGCTCCCAACGTCCCCAGCCACCTCCAAAGAGCGTCCCGAGGATGCCCAGCACCGACACCACGCAAAAAGCGAAGAACCAGTTGCCGGTGATCGCCTGCCAGCGTTCGATTTTTGGCTGAGCCGCCAATCGCTGACGCTCGGCAACCACCCACTGCTTTCGCGTCATCGGCACCGGGGTTGCCAGCGACTGGATCGGCTGGCTGGAACTGTTGCCGGGAAGGAAACGGGTGAGGAAATGAGGGAGCAGTCGTTTACGTCCGGTCGACTCCCAGACGATCAAGGCTGCCAGTCCCCCCCACAGCACGACCGGAAACAAGCCTCTGAAGAGCGACAGAGGCTGAAGCAGCAGGGACGCGACCAGCAGGCCAGCCCAGAGATTCCAGGGATCCCAAGGCTTGCCGCTCTTGCCCTTGCGCCGACCGGTCTCCTGCGGCTGTGGGCCGGGGAGTTTTGCCATCCAAGCTTTCTGCTTCTCTTCGAACTTGGCAAGCCATCCTTCTACTGCGTCGACTGCCTGCTGCCCATCAGGCGACCACCACTCCGTCTTCTGCAGTCGTTTGGATCGTTTGGCCTCAGTCGCCTCAGGGGTATCCTCGACTGGTCCGAAACGGACCGCATCGGGATCGATCGCCGGCAGCGGTTCGAGAATCGGTGGCGAGGTGGTTTGGTGTGGCGTTGCGGTACCAGGGGAGCCGGCAGACGGATGGATCCGGGAGGCAAGCCCGTTAGGTTCGATCTGCAGTCCCAGTGGCAGGAGCATCTGCCGGACCGAGGAGTACCGTTCCTTGGGGTCTTTGGCCAGCGCCTTTTCGATCACGCTGCGAAAGGGTTCGGGTAGATGCCGGAGATCAGGCCGCTGGGTCAGGTGCTTGAGCAGGATCTCCTGACCGCTCTCCCCGTCGAAAGGAACCTCCCCCGTCAGCATCTCACACAGGATGATTCCCAAAGCATAGATGTCGATTTCCTTGCCATACTCCCCTTTGCCGATCTCCGGGGCCATGTAGTGAAGCGTCCCGACGCTTTCCGTCTGGCCACCGCGCCGCGACTGGGAGATGAACTTCGTGAGCCCGTAGTCGCCGATTTTGATCAGCGATCCGTCGATGAAGATGTTGGCTGGCTTGAGATCGCGATGGACGATTCCCGAATCGTGGAGGTACGCCACCGCCGATGCAACCTGACCAAACCAGGAGAGCACCTCCTCGGTGGAAAGACCCTGAGGGTTGCGATCGATGCGATCGCGCAGGCTCTCTCCCGCCACATACTCCATGACAATCCAGCCCTGCCCCTGTTCGTCGATTCGCAGATCGTACAGATCGATCAGGTGGGTGTGCCGCAGGTTGATGCACTGACGGACACCACGGGCTTCGACATCGAGATTCTTCTGGATTCGCTTGAGCGCCACTTCCTTGCCGGCGTCGTTGGTTGCCAGATAGACTTCTCCAAATCCGCCGACTCCGACGCCACGGCGGATGGTGAAGCCCGCAAGTGGCTGGTCTCCATTGCCATATCCAAATCTCATCGACTGCTCCAGTGTACGAGACGCTCCGATGTCCCAGGTTCCCGGGGATCGGAATCGGGGCGGTGCCAACCGCTGGAATAGGATTCGGTCTCCCTTCGAACGCGCCGTGGCCAGCAAGTGGTTTTTCGGCCGGCCGGAAGGGAGCAGGAAAACGGGTATCGATCCAAACGCATCAAGCGACTTGAAGGCTTAAGGAAAAGTCTGGGCCAAGCAACCGCTTGCCGGGTTCCAGTGGCGCCACCATGCCAATCTCTTTCCCCTGGCATTCCAGAGGCACTGACGATTTGACATGCCATGTTTCGGCTTCCCGCCAAATCACCACTTGGTCCTTCCATTCCAGACACCGGAGGTGGCACTGGGAGGAAGCGCCCAGCACGATGCACCTGTCGACCATCAGCACTCCGTCGATCGCTTCACGCCAGCGATGTGGCGGAAGAATTTTCAGCAGCGCTGTAGCACTCCATGGATTGGACAACTGGTATTCTAGACGAACGCTTTCTCCAAGGATAATCCGATCGCCATGCCTCAGCCGTTTCGGTTCCGCCCCTGCGATCTCCGGTAGATCGAACCCCAGGTGCTTTTCTCCAGTCCGCCAAATCTGGTAGGACCTATCCCCCAAATCTCCCAGGATCTGGCAATCGCAGCTTTGGCTTCCCGTGCGGCCTAGAAGGAGGCGGGGCAGGGTCCAGAGCAGGTATCCACCAACTCCATCAACCCACAGGATGGGGGTTTCACCGCCAACCATCGCTGGAAGACTCCTTTTTTCGCACCACTTCACCCCCTCTCCCCTGCTTCGATAACCGGATGGCTGGACGATCGGACACTTTGTCTGCCGTAGGTTTCCGATCGGCGAATCGCCCTCCAAGCTTAGGGGGTCACGACCACCGTTTCCACCTGGGGCTCGCCAAAGTACCGCGAGATCTGGTCGAGCAGATCTTCGGATTGGGGCTGGTCGACTGGAATGGCGCCGGTTGGTTCGACTTCGGCATCCAGAAGCTTTTCAGCCACATCGATACGGCTGCCGATCGAATCGATCAGCTCCCTTGTCTTGCTCAGCTGGCTGTCGTGGACGGTGACGCGACTGGAAGCTTCGGCGACTTCCACCATCGTCAGACGCGCCTGCAGATTCTCCACCTCTACCTCCAGTTGCCGCTTGGCCGACAGCATCGAATCGAGTTTCTGGCGAGCCGCGATGAGATTCTTCTGTCGGGCATGGAAGACCTGATCCAGCTTCTCGACAGTCGCTTCCTGGGTCTGCAATTGGCGGAAGCGAGTAGCGAGGTCTTCCTTCACTTCCTCGGCTGTGTAGCTCTTCTTGGCATAGACGAAACGTTCCTTGCCACTTTCCAGGTCGTCTTTCAGTCGAACCACATCCGATCGCGCCTTATCGGACCGCTGCCGCTTGGTCTCCAGTTCCTCCTCCAACCGTTCCAGGTCGACCTCCTCTTTGGCGATGCGGCGCAGGTTTTCGGCGATCTCCGGCTTCAATTCGGCAATCATTTGCCTGGCGCGCTGCAATTCCACCTGGACCGGAATCCGATCGGCGATCTCCTGCCGAACTGATGTGATCCCCATACGCAGGTAGCTGAGCGCGGTTGTCCCTGCCACCAAGCCGACGCCACCGACCGTGACCATCGAACCCAAAAGAAGTTTGCTGAGCATCTTTCTGACTCCTTGTGTTTCCCCGACCGGCCTTTGCTGGCCTTCCCTTCGCCCCCGTGCCATGTGGGTGCTACCTTGGGCGATTCGCGGGGTACCGGACCATCTTGGAAACTCGCCAGAAAGAATTTCTGAGGCAGAAAGCGAGTTGGACGGAGCGCCGTTCTCGCGGATGGGAGCCGGTGGTTGGCTGAGTGGAAAGGTCTATCGACGGGAGCCCCGTTGCCCACCATCTGGTGAGCGTCACGCTGTCGGCCATCGCAAGGAAGACTCCTGATTCGTCCAACCGCAGGGACAAGCTTGCTGCTTGCCCACAGTCCCTGGATTGACCATCCCCTACGAGATGACTCATCTATGGGAAACCCCAGGCCATCGCGTACAATCCGAGATGTCGCCGACTGATGTCTCAGTGGTCTTTGCCAATCGCCAGCGAGGGCTTTTCGTGTCGAATCAACCACCCCCCAAGCCGACCAGAAACATCGCCGAGCTGCTCAAGGAGTTTCGGGAGCATCGGGATGCGATGCAGCAAGAACTGGCTAAGGCAATCATCGGGCAGGAGGAGGTGATCGAGCAATTGATGGCGGCGATCTTTACGCGCGGGCACTGCCTGCTGGAAGGGGTACCCGGCCTGGCCAAAACGCTCATGGTCAGCTCACTTGCCAAGATCGTCGATGCCCAATTCAAGCGAATTCAGTTCACTCCCGATTTGATGCCATCGGACATCACAGGGACCAACGTCCTGGAGGAGGAAGAGGGAAAGCGGATATTTCGGTTCGTCGAGGGACCGATCTTCACCAACATCCTTCTGGCCGACGAAATCAACCGGACCCCTCCCAAGACTCAGGCGGCTTTGCTGCAGGCGATGCAGGAGCGTGAGGTTTCGGTGGGGCGGGAGACGTATGCGCTGCCCGAGCCATTTTTTACGATCGCCACGCAGAATCCGATCGAGCAGGAGGGCACCTATCCACTACCCGAGGCGCAGCTGGACCGTTTCATGTTCAACATCCGAATCGGTTATCCTTCGGCCGATGAGGAAGAGAAGATCTTGATGGCGACGACGCGGAACGAGAAGCCGGAGATCCAGAAGATCCTCTCGGCCAGGGCGATCCTGAACATCCAGAAGCTGGTATCCAGCGTGGCGGTCAGCCCCTACATCGTCAAATACGTCGCGATGCTGGTGCGAGCGACCAGGCCAGCCGATCCCAAGTCACCTGCTTTTGTGAAGGAACTGGTCGATTGGGGCGCCGGCCCGCGCGCTGGACAGTTCTTGATTCAGGGTGGCAAAGCGATGGCCGCCATGGATGGTCGATTCAGCATCGCCATCGACGACATTCGGCGCATCGCCGTTCCGGTGCTTCGCCATCGGCTGAGCACCAATTTTCAGGCGCAGGCCGACGGCATGACTACCGATCGGATCGTCGAAAAACTACTGCGGGAACTCCCCGAGCCGGAGGTACCCAAGTTCGCGACGTGATCGATAGCTCGCGGGGCAGTTTGCGTGCCTAGCGGCTGGGTTGAAGTGGAGGGGACAGCAGGGATTCTTTTGCGGAACGGATGGGATGGTCGCTGTTGAACAGTATCTGAAACCCGAGCTGGCTTCGCAGATCAAGCGGCTGGACCTGCGCGCCCAGATGATCGTGCGAGGCTTTCTGCAAGGACTGCACGCCAGCCCCTACCAGGGTTTTTCGGTGGAGTTCAGCGAGCATCGTCGTTATGCGCCGGGTGACGACCCGAAGGATATCGACTGGCTGGCCTACGCGAAAACCAATCGCTATTACGTGAAGAAGTTCGAGTCGGAGACGAATCTGACTGGCTATCTGGCGATGGACCTGAGCGCCTCGATGGCGTACTCCTATCGCCAGAAACTGACCAAGTTTGAGTATGCGATCTGCTTGGCGGCGGCGCTGGCCTACCTGATGATCATGCAGCAGGATCCTGTTGGACTGGTGACCTTCGATACCCGACTTCATGCCAGCGTCCCGCCCAGAAGCCGACGAGGCCAGCTGCCCGCCATCCTCAGTCATCTGTCGAAACTGAAGGCTGTCGGGCAGACCGATCTGGCGCAAAGTCTGATGCAGCTTTCTTCCATGATGCGCCATCGTAGCCTAGTGATGTTGATGAGCGATCTTCTGGGGGACCCGGAATCCACCATGCAGTCGCTGCGGCAGTTGCGACACCGAGGTCACGACGTGATCGTTTTTCATATCTTGGATGAAGCCGAGGTCCATTTTCCATTCGAGGGCAGCGTGCAGCTGGAGGAGCCAGAGACGGGGCAGTCGCTGACGGTGCGGGCGGAGGAGGTGGCGAAGGAATATCGAGAGCAGATCGAGGCGTTTCGCGCCGATTTTCGATCCCAGTGCGCCGCGCAGCGGATCGACTACGTACCTCTCGATACCAGCATGCCCTACGACAAGGCGCTGACCGAATACCTGCTCAGTCGCCGGGGACGTTTTTGAGATGACGTTCCTTCACCTGTCGCTGCTGTTGGGAGCCGGATTGGGGCTGGCACCGATCCTGTTTCATCTGATGGCCAAACGGCCGCCCAAGCGGATCGTCTTTCCAGCCCTTCGGTTCGTCCGCAAGACGCAGATCGATTCCAATCGAGGCTGGCGTGTCCAGCACTGGCTATTGCTGGCGCTGCGGGTGCTGTTGATCGGTCTCTTAGCCCTGCTACTGGCCGGGCCTCGCGTCTCCAGCAACCTTCTGACGGTAACCACGTTGCTTCTTGGCGGAGGTGTGCTGGCGCTTCTGATGACCGCTGCCAGCTGGATCGCCCTGGCCAGGCGACGTCCGTTGCGCGTCCTTCTAACGACTTCGATCACGGCGGGAATCCTCTGGGCGCTGGTTGCTGCCGGGTTGGGCTGGATGTGGCTTAACGGCACCGCCCCGCCCATGCCCAATCCCAGCGGACCGATCGCCACCGCCATCCTCATCGACTCCAGCCCCTCCATGGACTACCGCCACTTGAATAAGACTCGTTTGCAAGAAGCCACCGAGACAGCTCAGTGGCTGATCGACCGCATGCCGCCGGAAAGTCAAGCTGCTCTGATCGGTGGCGAAGGGTTGGCGCGTCTGAGCAGCGATCGGATCACGCTGAAGAGACAGCTGGAGAGACTTTCGGTTGATGGCCAGGCCGTCCCCATGCCGCAGCGCATCGCGCAGGCCGTCGATCTGGTCCGTCAAAGCGACCTGGACCGAAAGGAAATCTATGTTCTCTCCGATCTGTCGGCTAGCAGTTGGTCGATCGAAGAGAACCAGGGACTTGCCCAACTGCTGGCCAAGGAGCCTCCCGTTCTGCTGCAGTTGGTCGATCTGGGAATGCAGCAGCCAACCAACCTGGGCATCCGCTCCGTCACGCTGAGTTCCCAAAGCGTTGCCACCGGAGGCATGGTGGAGATTCAGGCAAGCCTTCAGGCGGAAGGGCCTCCTCCTTCCCGACAGGCCACCGCCGAACTTTATCAGGAACCGATCGATGCCACGCTTCCTAGAATCGTCGATGGCAAATTGCAGACACCAGAGCCCAAGCTGGTCGATCGTCAGACGGTGGAGGTCCAAACAGGCACTCCGGGGGTGGTGCGATTCGTGGTGCGCGATCTGCAAGCTGGGACTCATCATCTGGAGCTCAGGCTAGCGAATCCCGATCCCCTGGAAATCGACAACCGCTACCCCGTTTCGGTCGTCGCCGGACCTCAGGGTCGTTCGCTGTTTGTCGCCCGCGATCCCCAGCAAGCAATGGCCGCTGCCGCAACCATCGACCCGCAGGCTGGCCAATCGCTTCCCGATTCCTCTTCGGTGCTGACCGATTACTTTCAGTTGGATATCGCTGAGCTTTCCAGCTATCGGGCGGTGATGTTGATCGATCCAGCGGATCTCCCCGAGTCGTCGGTAAAGCGGTTGTCCGACTATGTCGAACAAGGGGGAAGCCTGCTGATCGGTCTGGGGCCGGCAGCGGGCAGTGCCGAGATTCTAGCCAAATCGCCTCTGGCAAAACTGCTCCCTGGAGTTCCAGCTCGCATCGTACGGCGTCCCGATGACGCACCGGCCTTCCTGCAACCGGCGATGCCAACCCATCCCATCTTCTTCCCTTTCGATTCCATGCTGGATCAGACCCCGTGGAATCTATTTGATACCTATCGATTTTGGGAGTTCGATCGACTCAATCCGGGCGCGGCGGCTCTGGTGCAGTTCTCTCCAACGGGGCAGGCTGCAATGATCGAACAGCCTAGGGGAACTGGCCGCATCATCACCATCACTACGCCTCTTCCCGAAGAGGCATATCCAGAAGGCCGAAGTCCCTGGAACCAACTCTGGAGCGGTCCGGATGCATGGCCCGCTTACGCACTTCTTTTGGGAACCGTCCAGTACCTGTCGGGACAGGGCAGGGAGCGATTCAATGTCCCAGCAGGGACACCGATGGTACTGGCCAACGATCCCGCCACGATGCCTCAGCGCTACGATCTGTTTACTCCGCAGGCGGAACTGATCCGTGCCGAGAGTCAGGACGGGAATCTACCGGTCCCTTCTACCCGACGTCCCGGGCATTATCGACTGCGCGGCATCAAGGATGGAAAGACGCTGCTGCGCGGCTTCTCAACCTACATTCCCGACGACTCGCTGACCTTGCAGCGAACCACCACCGAACAACTCGATGAGATCCTCGGGAAGGAAACTTATCTTTTGGCGAAGGATCGCGATGCGCTCACCCACAGCATCGGCGCCGGTCGCTTTGGCCGAGAATTGTACCCCTATCTGATGTTGATCCTGGCTGCGTTTCTGATCGCCGAACAGGCGATCGCCAGTCGCTTCTACCAGCTTGGCACCGCACGGAGCAGCAAGCAGGCATGATCCACTGGACGATCGATCCCATCTTCGGTTCCCCATGGCTGGCCTTTGGCCTAGCGTTTCTGCTGCTGGCGTTGCCGTTGTGGATGGGGGAGTCAGCGACCGTGACCCCGCGAAGGCTCTGGGTGCTTCGGTTGCTCCGCGCCCTGGTGGCTCTGCTGCTGCTGTTGGCCACCTTGCGGCCCGGCATCTCATGGACTCGCGAAGGCCTTCCCAAGGGAGCCGTCGCGGTTCTGATCGATAGCTCCCGCAGCATGGAGCTGCCCGCAGGACAGGCCAGTCAGAGTCGCTGGGAGATCGAGCGGAAGATATGGGAAAGCCTCCAGGAGGGTGAGAGCCTGCTTGGGGAGGACACGCGACTTGTTCCTTACCTTTACGATCAATCGCTCCGTGCTCTCCCTAAGGAATCGGAGCTATCCGCTCTACCCAAGACCCCTGTAGGTGAAGCGACCGATGTGGGTGGTGCGCTGGCGAAAGTCATGCAGCAACAGACCGATCCGCCTCTGGTGGCTGTCGTCTGGATGGGTGATGGAGCCCAGACGGCGACCGGATCGCAGGATGATCCTCAAGGGTTGGCAAGGCAACTGACCCAGCTGAGTGTCCCGATGTTGCTGTTTGGCATCGGTCCGCGCGATGCGTCGACAGAAATTCGCGATCTGGCGATCGAATCGGTGCCCGAGCAACTGGATGTGTTTACCAGCAACCAGAGTTCCGTGCGTGGTGTGCTTCATGCGCGAGGGTTTGCCAATCGAGAGTTCACCGTATTGCTTTGCGCCCGAACGCCCGAGGGGACCTACCAGACGATCACGCAGCAGGTCGTCTCTAGCACTTCGACCGATCAGCGGGTCGCCTTCCAGCTGCCTTTGATCGCACCGGCTCAGGGAAGCTACGAGCTGGAGGTTTCGGTAGCCCCTGAGGCAAATGAGCCGGTGGTGGAGAATAACGCGGTGACCTGCTACCTCAACGTGCGCGACGGTGGAGCGCGCGTGCTGTATTTGGAAGGAGAGCCGCGTGCAGAACAGAAGTTTCTGCGTCGAGCGCTGGCCGACAGCGCGGAATTGCAGATCGATTTTCTCCCAGTCCTTCGCTACACCG
This sequence comes from Planctomycetaceae bacterium, assembly GCA_040375295.1. Classification (GTDB taxonomy): domain Bacteria; phylum Planctomycetota; class Planctomycetia; order Pirellulales; family Pirellulaceae; genus JBEISR01. The sequence goes on along the minus strand of JBEISR010000002.1, from coordinate 101,312 downwards.
CCCCCAACTGGCCACTCGATTTCGCGAATCAGCTTTCCTCCGGAGTCTATGACGCTTACATTCTTGGCGACCTTGATGCATCGGCCATCTCGGAAGCGTCGATGAAATTGCTGGAGCAGCGGGTACGGGAAGGCGCCGGTCTGATCACCCTGGGCGGTTATCATGCCTACGGCCCGGGGGGCTATGGCAACACCCCGATCGCTGCTTTGCTTCCCGTCGAATTTGATTCGCGCGTCCGCCAGGCATTCGGAAGCCCGATCATCGAGGCGTTGCATCACGCAGGCCCACTTCCGATGAAGATGATCGCCAATCATCCCATCGTCACCCTGGGAGACCAAGTCGATAGCGCCGAACTCTGGAAGGCATTTCCGCCTCTACAGGGTGCGAATCGCTGGCGGCGAATCCGCAACGCTCCAGGAGTGCAGGTGCTGGTCGCAGGCCCCAAGGAACAGCCTTTCGTGGTGGTGGGTGAGGCGGAAAAAGGTCGCGTGCTGTCGCTGGCCTTCGATGGTTCTTATCAGTGGTGGCTGGCCGGCAAAGAGGAACAGCACAAACGATTCTGGCGCCAAGCTCTGCTCTGGTGCATGCGCCGCGAATCGGCCGAAGAGGGACTCTCGATCGCGATGGACAAACGACGTCTTTTTCGAGACGAATCGACCAATCTGGAGGTGATCTGGAATCCAGGGGAATCCGATCAGCCGATTCCCGATGGTACCCGCATGCGGCTTTTTCGCGATGGTATGGACCAAGGAGGCATCATCCTCAATCGCAGCGACGCTAACAGGATGAGCGGCAAGTTGCAGTCGGGACTTCCCCCCGGTCGCTATCAGCTAAAAGCCACCACCAACAACAGTCAAGGGAAACCATTGGAAGCAAATCTGCCATTTTCCATCCTCTCCAGTTCGGCAGAGACCATGGAGTCGAATCCAGACTGGGGATTGATCGAACAGATGGCCAAGCTGAATGAGCCGGCAGGAGGGGCGATCTACGCGCCCGAACAGGTCCCCGACGCACTCGACTGGCTGACCAAACATCGCAAGGCGTCGGCGGTTCCATGGTCGGATAACCATCGCCTGGGAGATGGTCTAGCCGACAGCTGGCTGTTGTTTCTGGCGATCGTCACCCTATGGCTGATCCAGTGGTGGCTGCGCATGCGTTGGAGTCTTCCCTGAGCGATAACTTGCTGGGACTGCTTTGTGCATCCCAGTCCCAGGCCACTCCCGGTGCACCATGAAAAACGGCCGATTATCCGGTTGTCCTTTAGCCGCCGATCCACTGGTAGACCAGGCTAGCCAGCAAGCCACCTAGGATCGGGCCTGCGACAGGAACCCACGCATACGACCAATCGCTCGATCCCTTCCCGGGAATCGGAAGCAGATGATGAGCCAGTCGAGGCATGAGATCCCGAGCCGGGTTGATGGCATAGCCCGTCGTTCCCCCCAGCGACAGGCCGATCGCAAAGACCAGTAGTGCGACCGGAATCAGTCCCAAAGCCCCCATCCCCAGAGTGCCTTCACTATGGGTTGCCTTGGCGCTCAGGAAGATAGCGAGCACCAGCACGAAGGTACCAACCACTTCACAGAAAAAAGCCTGCGCGTTGCCTGGAAGGTTCGCGTTGGTGGAAAAGCAAGCCAGCTTGGCACCAGGATCCTCGGTCGCCTGGAAATGGGGGCGATAAAAAAAGTAGACCAGCACAGCTCCCAGCCAAGCTCCGGCACATTGAGCGATGATGTAGGTGATGCAGTCAGACCAAGCGAGTTTGCCAGAAGCCGCGATCGCTAGAGTCAGGGCCGGGTTCAGATGTGCGCCGCTGACCGGCTCAGAACACATCGCGCCGATGTAAACCGCCATGGCCCAGCCGGCTGTGATCACAATCCAGCCGGCATTGTTCCCCTTGGTGCCTTGGAGAAGCACGTTGGCCACTACGCCGTTGCCCAGTAGGATCAGAATCATTGTGCCTAAGAACTCAGCCATCCAAGGTGACATCGTTTTCTCCTACCGTAGGGAACTGGTTGATGGGAGGCAGTGCCTGAAATGAGAGGGGGTTAGGTGATCTGGTGGACATCGACAATCTTCCGCCAACGCACCATCTGCTGTTCGATCCAGGAGTCGTCATAACCCAAAGCGTCCGCCATCTCTTTTGCTACCTGCCCGGCGATTCCATCGGCAGTTCGAGCATCCTGCAGCAGCAATCGAGATCTTCTGGCCAGAACGTCCTCGACCTGCCTTGCCATCTGGTGGCTGACGGCCCAGCGGATATCGCAGATGCGAAGAGGGAGATTCGGGTCGATGCGTCTGGCCCACTCGGGGTGCTCCCCCAGCAGCGAGTCGGCTAGGGATGAGGAGTCGGGAATAGGATGGTTTTTGGTCTGGGAGGGAGGGCCTGCTGGAGTCCATTCCTTTTGGATCTGTTGGACTGCATCTTCGGCCATCTTCCGCACTGTGGTCCACTTGCCCCCGGTGACGGTCCAGAATCCGTCGGCTTCACGCTTCACCAAGTGGTCGCGGGAAAGCGAGGCGGTGCGGGCGGTCCCCGACGACTGGACCAGCGGCCGAATGCCAGTAAAGACACTCCGTACATCCTCTCGCCGAGGTCGTCGCGACAGATAATCACCTGCGGTATGCAGCAGGAACTCAATCTCTTCTTCCTGCGCCCTGGGTTCGACTTCCGCCTTAGTTAAAGGGGTGTCAGTGGTGCCGATGAGTGTGGTATCCAGCCATGGGATCATGAAAATGACGCGGCCATCGGAAGTCTTCGGAACGATGACGGCGGTATCGCCTGGAAGGAAGCTATGGTCGAGCACCAGGTGCACTCCCTGGCTGGCGGCGACGATTGGGGCGGTATCGGCCGATGCCATGCGTCGGACTTCATCGCAGAAGGGGCCAGCCGCATTGACCACGGCTCGCGCACCGATCGCCAGCATCTGGCCGCTCTCGCTGTCCAGCGCCTGCACGCCCTCGATTCTTTGATTGTTTCGAATCAATCCTGTCGCAGCGACGTAGTTGATCAGGCAGGCTCCCAGTCGGTCGGCTTCGCATGCCATGTCGATCAGCAGACGGCTGTCATCGAACTGGCCATCCGAGTAAAGGACGCCATGGCGGATGGTCTTCTTGTCCAATGTCGGAAGCAGTTTTTGCATCGTCTTGCCGGAGACCATGCGGGATTTTTCCCAGCCGTGGCTGCCCGCCAACAGATCGTAAACCTTCATCCCAATGCCATAGAACCACTGCTGCCATCGCGAACGACAAGGGATAGCAAAGGTGCGAGCGTGAACGACATGCGGTGCGTTTTGGCGCAGCAGAGTCCTTTCCCTCAAGGCATCTCGAACCAGTCCGATCTGCGCCTGCTGCAAATAACGGACTCCTCCGTGGACCAGTTTCGTCGAACGGCTGCTGGTACCCTTTCCGAAATCGAAGCGTTCGATCAGCGCCACCTCCATGCCTCGCAGCCTAGCATCCAGCGCGATACCAACGCCGGTGGCACCACCTCCGATCACCACCAGGTCCCACGGCTCTCGCCGCGACAAAAGGCGTTCGAGATTCGCTTGTCGATCCATCCTGCAGGACTCCCTTCAAGGTGCTGGGCGGTCGTGTTCGACGATTGGCCGACATCTCAAGCGTCTGGAAGCGACCAGCCGCTCGATCGCTCCACCGCGCGATTCCACTGCGCGCGAAGTTCCGAAGCCCGATCGGCCGACAACAGCGGCTCAAATACCCGTTCCGCTTCCCAGCATTTGGCCAGTTCCTGCCTGTCTTTCCAGAGTCCGGCCTGCAAGCCAGCCAGATAGGCAGCTCCCAAGGCCGTCGTCTCTAGGACGCGTGGTCGCACGACAGGTGCCTGCAGCAGATCGGCCTGGAACTGCATCAGCAGATCGTTGGCGGCTGCCCCACCATCGACTCGCAGTTGCTCCACACGGATCCCCGAGTCGGCTTCCATGGCTCCCAGCACGTCGGCGACCTGATAGGCGATACCCTCCAGGCAAGCGCGCGCCAGGTGTGCTTTGGTCGTACCTCGGGTGATTCCCAGGATCGTTCCTCGCGCGTCGGGATCCCAGTGGGGAGCTCCTAGACCGGTCAGAGCAGGAACAACGTAGACGCCTCCACTGTCGGGCACCTCCCTTGCCAATTGCTCCACCTCGCTCGCATGCTGGATCACTCCCAGCCCGTCCCTCAACCACTGCACGATCGCCCCCGCGATGAAGACGCTGCCTTCCAGTGCGTACTCCAACTTGCCATCGGTTTTCCAGGCGATGGTTGTCAGCAACTGACGCTGGCTGGCGCGTGGCTTGTCTCCTGTGTGCATCAGCATGAAGCAACCGGTACCGTACGTGTTCTTTGCCATCCCATCGTGATGGCAGATCTGGCCAAATAGCGCCGCTTGCTGGTCCCCTGCCACACCACCGATTGCGATCGGCCGACCAAACCACTCGGCATCCGAGGCCCCAAACAGATGGCTGGAGGGAAGGATTTCCGGCAGTACCGCACGAGGGATCTGGAACAGATCCAGCAGGCTGTCATCCCACTGGCCTGTCTTCAGGTCGACCAGCAACGTCCGTGATGCATTGCTGACGTCGGTGGCATGCACCTTGCCGCCGGTTAGCTTCCAAAGCAACCAAGAGTCGACCGTGCCAAACGCCAACTCACCCGCCTGGGCGCGGCGCCGCGCGTCGGGGAAATGGTCGAGCATCCACTGGAGCTTGGTGGCCGAGAAATAGGAATCCAGCACCAGGCCGGTGCGGTGCTGAATCATCGGGCCGCGTCCGTCGGCGATCAGTTGCCGGCATTGCGGCGCCGTGCGGCGATCCTGCCATACGATCGCTGGTCCCAGTGGCTGCCCCGTCTTTCGGTCCCAGAGGATCGTCGTCTCCCGCTGGTTGGTGATACCGATCGATGCGATATCGCCAGATGCCATCCCCGCTTTGCGAAGAACCTCTTGAGCCACCTCGATCTGCGACTGCCAGATCTCCATCGCGTCATGCTCGACCCACCCCGGTTTGGGATAGTGCTGACGGAATTCCTTTTGAGCCACCTGCAGCACCCTCCCCTGCCGATCGAAAAGCAGGGCGCGGGAACTGGTGGTACCTTGGTCGAGCGCGAGGATCGCTTGCATCATCCACCTGAGTCATCGGAGAGGAGAGGAGAGGAGAGGAGAGGAGAGGAAGTTGCACCCAGTCGGCTACAGGCAGGATCAGGTGCATGCAACTAGAGATTAAGGCGCGATGCACAGGATCGCATCGTAGGTTCGCAGGAAAATCCGGCCATGAGCGAAGACGGGGGTGGCGACCGTGGCGCTGTCGACTGGATTGGTAGCCACCAGATCAAATGAGTCGGCATGGCGGATGACAAAGGTTGTGCCATCTTCACGAGTCAGGTAGACGTGATCGCCAGCGATCACCGGGGAGCTACTGAAATCGTGGCGGCTCTTGGGCAGTGCTTCCTGCCACAAAATTTTTCCAGTTGCTGCTTCCAGGCAGGATACCAGTCCCTTGTCGCCGCACAGGTAGACGCGATTTCCTGTCACGGCAGGAGTTGGCACGTCGGCTCCCAGGTCCAATCGCCATGCCTGCCGACCTCCGTCCTCGCCACTGGTTCGAAGCGCCGTCAGCGTCGCTCCGCGCGCGTAGGGGCAAAGCACTAGGTCGCCTGCAAGCACTGGAGATGCAATGGTTCGGAAATACTGCTCCTTTCCAGGATTGAACCCCCCTTGGGACCATAGCAGCTTCCCGTCAGCGGCGCGATGTGCTGTCGCATGATCGGCTCCCAGGGTGATGATCGCAGTCGTTCCTTCGATCCTCGCAACCACGGGGGTGGTATAGGCCTGATGGCTTTCTTCGATCGACTCCATCATCCGATCGGTCTTCCATCGCACCTGGCCAGTCTCCAAATCGTACGCCACCAGATAGCTTGGTCCGGTTTGCATCACCGCTACCACCACCAGGCCATCGACGAGGATCGGCGAGGTTCCCAGGTCCCACCAGAGCGAATCCTCTCCGAATCGTTTCTGCAGATTGTCCTGCCAGAGAATCTTTCCCTGAAGATCGCAGCAGGCCAAATCGCCGCTCTTGAAATAGGCGACAACGCGCTCCCCGTCGGTCACGGGGGATGAGTTGGCTCCACTGGCTTTGGCATGCTTGCCCGCGACCTCTTCGCCCAGCTCCACCGTCCAGAGGATCTTGCCTTCAAGGGAGATCGATTGAAGGAGATTCTTTCCGTCTCGCCCAGCGGTCGTCAGGATCCGATCGCCTGCCACGACCGGGGTGGAAGCACCGCGATCAGGCAGATCCAATCGCCAGGCAATCTTTTCGGACTCGGCCCATCGGATCGGATAGTTCCCATCCAGGGCTCGCCCGTCCCCGAATGGGCCTCGCCAATTCGGCCAGGGCTGCTCGGCCAACAGCGGTCCGATCCCTGGCAGCACGCAGATCGAAGTGATCGCTATCATCCGCAGGAAGAAATCACCAGCTCGCATAGCTTTCACTCCGTCTCTCGATCGCTTTGGGCCAAAGGGAACCGATTTTCTTCCAGTCGCTCTATCCTATCGTTCCCCCCTGCTTTTCGCACGCAGGGTGCGATGGTGGTTGGTATGATCAAAGGGTGCAGTCATCCCTGAACTGGACACGCTGGGCTGGGTGCAATGGGAGGTTTTTATGGCAGGTGTGAGGCCTCGAAGGAAGTTGTGGTTCGGGACGGGACGCACCGTTCCTCGATCGATTTCCCTTTGGACTTTGCTGGTGCCGCTGGGATCCTCTAGCCTTGATTTCTTAGGCTACGGTTCCTTTGCGGGCTCCCTCTGGGGGCAGACTTCCAGTTCCTCTTTGCCCTCAGAGCCTTCGGCAGGGGCGCCCCGGATCGGCCAGGGAGAGATAGATCAATGGATCGAGCAACTCGGTTCCCCGCAGTATAAGACACGACAAGCGGCCTTTCTGTCGCTGCTGGCAGCGGGGACTGAAGCAACCGAGAGAATCGTCCATGCAACTCGGTCAGAAGATCCCGAGATCCGGGATTCCGCCAAATGGCTGGTGTTGCTGGGGCGACTTCAAGGCAGCACCAGCCAGCCCAGCGAAGCGTTCAGCCAATTGACACTGGTCAAGGCAGGCGATTTCTATACCCTCCTGCAACTGGCCAACGACCGCAAGTGGCCTCAAGTCCTCGGCCTGCTGGAACTCCTGACCCCAGATCGGCGGGCCGCGTTGATCGAGGACCGCGACGACTGGAAGCGCCTCTTGGAGACCGCCTTGGACCAGCAGCAGGAGGGATTGCTTCCGCTGCTGGCCGATCGCCTGTTGCCTCCCCTGGAGGCGGCAGCGTACCGCGTTTACTGGAAGTCGCAGGGGATGCTGGAGAGCCGGGGGCGCATGGGAGCAGGTGGGGCGAAGAGTGACGAGCCATCGACGGCGATTTTGGATCCGTCGCCTGAAATCGAATCGGTACGGCGATTTTGGGAAGGCGATCCGGAACAGGCATTCCAGTCGGCCGTCGAATCGGGGCAAAAAACGCTGGCCGAGTCGATAGCGATTCGGTCGTTTCGCTGGGACGGCCTGACTCCTGATCTGCAGGCTAGCCCACCCGACGGTAGCCGAATCGCAGACTCGGAAACCTTTTCCAATGAGATTCGAAAGTGGTTGGCGATGCGATGGTGCGGGCGCAACGAGCAGGCAGCCAAGTGGCAAGAGTCGCTGCGGATGGTGCCCGCAGGCACGTTCGATCCGGTGGCCTGGGCCAACCACCAGGTGGCGCTCGGCGAGGCAGAGCGAGGGGTGGAGGGACTGCAGAGGGATTATCCCAGTCTGGCAGCGGCATGCTGGTCGCTGATGGGGCGTACGGAAAAGATGTTGGCCCTCGTGGAGATCGAAGGTGTCGTCGACGATGCCTCGATGACCACTTTCGATTTCGAAAACTGGTTCATGAAGCAATCCAAATTGCTCTCGTCTCAGGAGCTCAGCCAGGCGGGCATCGGCAGGTTCCTGGCTCTGATTGATGTCAGCAACACCCTAGCGAGGCTTGGATACAACGACTACGCCCGACGGCTTGATCGTTTGCTGGTCGGCGTGGCAGGAAGCGATTCCCGGGAATCGCAGTTGATGGCGGAGCTGATGCGGCAATGGTCGAGTGGTTCGCGACGCGATCGGGCCATCGAGCAGGTGTTGTTGCAGTTAGAGAAGATCGATGGCCGTGCGACATTGACGGAGTCGGCATCGGAGTTGATTTCGCTGGCTTACCCGGATTGGCTGGAGCTGGGGCCCTTGATGCTTCAGCAGATCCGAGACGCTCGCCCCAACAGCTCCTGGAAAGGTGCATTGGTACGGTTGGAGCGTCTTTATCATGGTTCGCTTCCTGAGGGTTGGACGCTAACGAATCTGGAGGAGTTCTGCTGGCAGATGCAGCAGCTTCCCGCTGCCGCTACCCTCCCCGAAGTTGAAACGATTTTGGGGAAGCTGGCGCTGGATGCCGGACACCCGGGCTTGGCCCTACAGATTCTTTCGGTCGCTCCCCAGCTGCCTGACGTCACCTTATTGATGAGCCAAGCGGCGCTGCGGATGGGGGACAGTCAGTTCGCTCTACGGCGTCTAGAGGCAGAGTCGAAGTCGGGCGGGATTTCGCTGGAACATCGATTCCAATGGATCGATCTGCTGCGGCGCAGTGGACGGAGCCAGGTCGCCGAGGACGTTCAGCGTCGCATCCTGGCGATCATGCCCGAGCCATTGGCGGTACAGACGGAACTACGCGATCTGGAGAACAAGGCGATGGCCGATCCGATCCGCCAAATGGGATGGAGCCTCTGGCAGTTGCAGGTTGCGATACCAGGAGCCACCTCCTCTTCCTACACACTGGCCCTGGCCGACAGTTACAAGGAACTGGATCCGACGCGAGCCAGGGATCTAGTGCGGGCAGCGATCCAGGAGCTGTTGCGGGATAGCATGCAGTTTCGGGTGCTCCCTTCGGCCAACCTCTACTATCACAGCCAGGAGGCCGGTTATCGGTGGCGCGCGGCGATCGAAGCGGGGAACCTGACCGAGGCGGAGGAGGCGGTCACGGATGCTTTCCGGATGCGACCCGAGGATATCGATCAGCCGATCGCTGCGACTGCCAAGGCAGAGGCAGCCTTTGGGAAAGAGGTGGCCGATCGCTGGTTGGCTCGCTATGTCGATTTCCATCGCGAGCATCTGGTCAAGTGGCCCAAGGATGCAATGTTTCACAACAACCTCGCATGGCTTCTAGCGCGCACCGATCGGCAGTTGCAGGAGGCGCTGGAGCATGCGACGAAGGCATGCCAGTTGCGTCCCGACGAACCGACCTACCTCGATACCCTGGCGGAAGTCCAGTTTCGTCTCAAGGATTTTGATGCCGCGATCGCAACGGCAGAGCAGTGCCTGAAGCTGGAGCACAAAGACCCGCACGCGCAGCGCCAGTGGAATCGATTTGTCGAGGGCAAGCGATCCGCAGGGGCCAAAGCGGCTCCGTGATCGATTGCACCCGTTGGATTTGGCGTTTCGATCGCATCGACAGGTTAGGAAGACCGCTTGCGACGCCGTGCTGCAGGCTCGCCGCGTGAGGTGACGGTCGGGCTGATTTCCTCGGCTGGTGCTTGATCCTGAAGAGCCAGAAGGACCCAGCCTCGCGGGTCGTTCTCCAGACCATGCGCATCGTCTAGCAGCGATCCCTCCGAGGGCATCCCAGGACGGCTCCATAAATAACCGAGACGAATCTCCGGAAACCGTTGCGGCTGATATCCACTGAGCGAATCAGCGGGTATCCAAAGCCTCACCTCTTCGGCCACCGCGTCTGATACCACCGCAACTTGAGGAATGTCGACCTCGTCTTTGACGGCCTGTAGATTCTGGATCCGATTTCGGTCCATCCAGTGTACGACCGGCTCGCGTTTCCGTTCGACCTTCGCGCGAACTTTACCTTGCCGATCGATCGACCATGTCGCTTCGAACAGATGATGAGTCTCCCCCCAGCGACGCAGTCGCGCCGCCCCGCGCGTGTCGATTCCCACGGCCACAGACCCTTCAGAAATCGGACCGCCCGGACTTTTCGCCGACCGGGGAGGGCTTCGCCAGATTGCTTGAATTCCTTCCGGGGCCCAGGCCAAGCGACATTCCAGAATGGACTGTGCAGCACGCAGGCAGCGAATTGGCGGAATTGCATACGCCGACGACAGGGGACTGCAGGCACCGGTCCATGGGTGACGGTAAACCGGTATTTGGAAATCGAACAGCATCAACGGTTCGATCCAATGCTTTTCAGAGCTTTCCATCTACCCACTCCCATCGCTGCGTCGACAGCCATTCGATCAGCGCTTGAAAAGACTTCGACGAAAGGTCTTTAGATCGCTGGATCTGAATCTCGATTCCGTTGCGGCCACTCCGTTCGAAGGTCCACCGGGAAGGGTTTGCGATCTTCTTGCGGGTCGGGATCGGGATCCATGCACCCAGTCCAGTGACTTGCAGCAGGTAGCCACCCTCCGATGAGGGTTCCATCGTCACTTGAATCTTGGCGACGTCCTTTTCCCGTTGCGGAGAAACTGCCTTTTCAGGGAACGCCGCCCGAATCTGCTCGTGCAATGCCGATGCGGGATGGTCCACCTCCGGAGGTTCGATGGGAGGTGGCGATATCGTCTTTGGTGAGGCAACTAGGGGGACTTCAGGAAGTTGCTGGACGGGTGCAGGAACCGTGTCCCCTTTGCTCTTTCGTCGTGTGCCTTGGGTCCGTTTGGTGCCTGCAGATGCGGGACTCAGGCGGGTATGGCGGATCAACTCACGACTGGTTGCCGTCTGCTGCGACTCAGGGAGCGCCATCAGTTGCTCTGGGGTCCCACATGCCATTAGCCGGCCCCCATCGCGCCCCGCACCTGGCCCCAGATCGACCACCCAGTCTGCATGCTTGATCAGATCCAGATGATGCTCGATCAGAATCATCGTATTACCCTGGTCGACCAGACGATGAAGCACCAGGAGCAACTTGGCGATATCGTCCAGGTGGAGTCCTGTGGTTGGTTCATCGAGCAGATAGAGCGTCTGGCCTTGGGATGTCAGCGAAAGTTCGGACGCCAACTTGACCCGCTGGGCTTCTCCACCGCTGAGCGTCGGCGCGGGTTGTCCCAGCGGCAGGTATTCCAATCCGACATCGCACAGGGTCTGCAGCGACTTGACGATTTTTGGGGAATCCTCAAAAAGGCGAATCGCTTCGGCGGCCGACATTTCCAGGACATCGTGGATCGATCGGCCGCGGTACCGCAGTTCCAGCACCTCATCCCGATACCGTCTCCCCTGGCATGCCTCGCACTCGATCCAGACATCGGGGAGGAAGTGCATGACGATCCGCAGCTTCCCGTCCCCCTGGCACTGCTGGCAGCGCCCCTCGCCGACGTTGAAACTGAACCATCCCGGGTCCATGCCGCGCGCCTTGGCTTCTGGTAGCTTTGCGAAGAGCTTTCGGACCTCATCGAAAATTCCTAGGTAGGTCGCTGCGTTGGAGGAGGGGGAGTTTCCCAGGGGGGACTGATCGACAAATGCAACTTTTCGGATCCGATTGGAATGCCGGTACTCCGAGTGTACGCCTACCGATTCGCTGTGGAAATTCAGCTTGCGCAGAACAGCCGGTTGGAGAACGTCCAATACCAAGCTGCTCTTGCCGCTACCACTTGGTCCTGTGACGACGGTCATTCGACCCACAGGAAAATCGACATCGATGCTTCGAAGCGTGTTGTGCTTGGCGCCTCGGACACCAATCCAGGCATCGGGTTCGAGGCGATCCGGAAGTGGTCTTCGAGAGGGAGGACTTGGAATCGCCTCCGAACCGGCGCGAAGATAGCTTGCCGTCAGCCCCTCTCCCGTTTCTCGCACCTGGGCTGGCGTGCCGGAAGCGACGACGCGCCCGCCCCGACGCCCGGCTCCCGGACCGAAATCGATCAGATGGTCGGCAGCCTGGATGATGTCCCGGTCATGCTCGACTACCACCAGAGTGTTGCCCAGATCTCGCAGTCGTTTTAGAGCATCTAGCAGCATGTGCGTGTCCTGGGGATGGAGCCCGACGGTAGGTTCGTCGAGCACGTAGAGTACACCCGTCAGGCCACTCCCCAACTGGGATGCAAGGCGAATGCGTTGGGCTTCGCCGCCAGAGAGGCTATGGGCTTCACGACCGAGCGAAAGGTAACCCAGGCCGATATCGACCAGGAAACCGAGCCGTCGTGTCAGTTCACCGTGCAGTTCCTCAATCGCCCGTCCTTCCCGAGTGTCGCTCTGAAAGCTCAGCCAGTGCTGATGCATATCGGCCAGCGGCATCTGATTCCAGTCGGCCATCGTCATTCCGGCGTAACTGACGGCGGTCGCCAGTGGTTCCAGACGCGATCCCTGGCAGGCGGTACAGGCTATGCGCGTGACTGCACCCTGCAATGCAGATCTCGCACCAGGTACAGCCGCTTGGCATCGATCCAGTGCCTGATAGAGCCCCAGGTGCTGGAATTTGACGATTCCCGAGTAGGAGGAAAATCCAGCAGGCCACCGCAGCTCGATCCACCGTTGGGCATCCCCATGCAGCAGCCAGTGCCGTTTGCTCTGCGGCCACCGCTCAATCGGCAGCTCGACAGGAAGATCTCCCGCTTCGACGAGAGCTTCCAGAAGCGATCGCATCGGATGGGGTGGTTTGGGCACCGAGCCCCAGGCGACAATCGCTCCTTCGAAGAGCGTTTTGGAGGGATCCAGCAGCAGCGATGGATCGATGCCCCTTTGCGTCCCCAGGCCCTCGCACTGCCGGCACCAGCCGGAGGGGGTGTTGAACGAGAAGTTCTGCGGGATCAGATCAGGATAGCGGGCGCGGCAGGATGGACAAGAACGATGGCGACTGAAAAACTTCCTTTCCCATCGGGTCTCCGGCTGGTTCGGATCGACCAGGACGATTTCTAGATCGCCATCTCCTTCTCGGAAGGCGGTTTCCAAACTCTCCAGCAACCGGGTTCGTGAACTGCGAGGGCTCAAACGGTCCACCAGAATCGCGAAGGATTCCACTACAGGCAGCTTCTTCTTCTCCTGAAGGTCATCCAGTCGGTAGGTCTTGTGGTTGATCTGTATCCGGATAAACCCCTGCTGCCTGAGGGACTCCGCCCAGTCCGGGGACATACCGATGTAAGGACTTTTCGGCGCTGCGATCAAGAATTCCTGAGACGCTGGGAGTTGGGAGATCCAATGAGCTACTTGGTCACTGCCCATGCGCTCCAGCGCCATTCGGCATCGTGGGCAGTGCATCGTGCCTAGCTTTGCCATCCAGACCCGGAGGTAGTCGTAGATTTCCGTTACGGTGCCGACGGTGGACCTGGGGGAATGGCCATCATTTCGCTGCTCGAGCGCCACGGCTGGTGCCAATCCCTCCATGCGCACAAAGGGCGGCTTGGGCATCTGGCCGACAAACTGCCGAGCATAGGCGCTCAAGCTTTCGACGAAACGCCTCTGCCCTTCCGCATAGATTGTGTCGAAGGCCAGCGACGTCTTTCCACTCCCACTGGGACCGCTCAGAACAGTCAGCGACGGTTTGGGGATCTCGACATCGACCAACTGGAGGTGGTGGAGCGATGCTCCTTGGACCACTAGGGACTTCCGAGTGCTGGCAGAAGGTAGGGGCGAAGGGCTCTTGGGACTCGCTGAAGGTCTCTTCCTTCCTTTGCGCGGCTTGGGTTGCTTCGATTCGAAGAATGCAGCCAGCGCAATCCCCGTGGGCCCTTTCGTCCTGGCTACCTGCTCGGGCGTACCCCAGGCCACCACACGACCTCCCTCGGAGCCCCCTTCGGGCCCAAGATCGATCAGATGATCGGCTGCCGCAATCACATCCAGTTGATGCTCGATCACCACCACTGTATTTCCTGAATCGACCAGGCGATGAAGAACGCTCAGGAGCAGATGGACATCGGCGAAATGCAGCCCTGTGGTTGGTTCGTCGAGGACATAGATCGTTTTGCCTGTCTGTTTGCGACTGAGTTCCTTGGCCAGTTTGATTCGCTGGGCTTCACCTCCGGAAAGCGTGGGGGAAGGTTGTCCCAGCTGCAGATAGTCGAGTCCCACATCGGAGAGCGTCTGAAGTTTGGGGGCGATCGAAGGGATGTCTCGAAACAGCTCCAGCGCGCTGCGGACATCCATCTGCAGGATCTGCGCGATATTCTTTCCCTGAAACTCCACCGCCAGCGTCTCGCTGTCGAATCGTGCTCCGTTGCAGACTTCGCAGGTCACCCAGACATCAGCCAGCATCTCCATTTCGATCTTCCGCTGCCCGTTCCCCTCGCACGCGACGCATCGCCCGGGATCGGTGTTGAAGCTGAAGCGGCCTGGCAGAAATCCGCGGCGTTTGGCTTCGGGAAGCTGAGCAAACAGATCGCGGATTTCATCGAAGACTTTGACGTAGGTAGCAGGATTGCTGCGAGGCGTTCTTCCGATCGGGCTCTGATCGATATCGATGATCTTATCGAGATGTTCAACCCCTTCGATCGCATCGTGCAGGCCGGGTTGGCCTTGCGCCTGATGGAGGTCTCGGTGAAGGGCCGGGCAGAGGATATCGGTGATCAATGAGCTTTTGCCGCTGCCGCTGACACCGGTGATGCAGGCGAAGGTCCCTAAAGGAATGGAGGCGTCGATCTCCTTCAGGTTGTTGTGGCGGGCCCCTCGGATGATCAATGCGTTCCCGCTTCCGGTGCGCCGCGCCGACGGCCCCGCAATGCTCGATCTCCCGCTTAGGTACGCCCCCGTCAGGCTCTCCTGCGCTTCGATCACATCCTCGACGGATCCCTGAGCCACCACCTTGCCGCCCAGAACTCCAGGGCCCGGCCCGAAGTCGACCAGATGGTCTGCCGCACGCATCGTGTCCTCATCGTGCTCGACCACAATGAGCGTGTTGCCGCGATCCTGCAGGCGACGGAGGGAACTGAGCAGTCGGTGATTGTCGCGGGCATGAAGTCCGATCGATGGTTCATCGAGCACGTAGGTGACGCCGCTGAGTCCCGATCCGATTTGCCCGGCTAAGCGAATTCTCTGGGACTCGCCCCCTGAGAGCGTCGGGGCGGTGCGGTTGAGCGACAGGTAGGAAAGCCCTACCTCGGAGAGGAAGCCAAGTCGGGTCCGGACCTCTTTGAGCAGTTCGTGGGTGATCTTCTTCTGCGTCTCGGTCAGCACCAGTTTTTCGAGATACTGCTGGCATCGATCGATCGGCAATTCACCAAGCTGAGGCAGCGAAAGCCATGCTTTGGATCCTTTGCGGTCCCAGTCTGCGGCCCCGAGACGAATCCCGCGAGCTTCCTCATGCAGTCGCTGCCCCTGACAGTTCTCGCACCGCAGAGTCGTCATCTGCTTTTCGTACTGCCGGCGAAACATTGGATTGTTCGATTCTCGCCAGCGTTGGACCAGGGAAGCGATGATTCCTGGAAAACCAATTCGAAGAAAGCTGCGTCGCAGGTCCGCGTCCCAAACAGCCAGTTCCTTCTCCGGAACCCGACCGTGGAGCAGGAAGTGACGCTGGGGTTCCGAGAGCTTCCGCCAGGTACGGGTCAGCAGCGAACCGGGTGGTTGCTTCGTCGCCGCTTCGTAGATCTTGCAGGCCTGCTGCACTTTTGTACGCAGCGCACGGACTATCTGGCCCCAGGTTCCCAGAATCCCAATGCAGCCGCGGCGGATCGACTTGCCTGGATCTTCGATCAGAGATTCCTCGGTGAAGGTGTAGACGACGCCAAGACCATCGCAGCCGGGACATCGCCCCTGGGGGCTGTTGAAGCTGAGCCGCTGGGGAGTGGGGGGGGCGAAAGATCGTTGGCATGTCGAGCAGGCAAATCGGGAGGAGAAAAGCGTCGCGCTGCTTTTGTCGATCTGCACCATCGAATCGGTGACGCCGCTTTGGTTGGAATGGCCGACGATCGGCGCGATCGCCATGACTCCCGATCCCATCCGCAGCGCCTCGTCGATCGCTTCGGCCAAGCGAATGCGATCGATCGAGGGCAAGGGGTGTCGGTCGATCACCAGCTCAATCGTGTGCCGTCGCCTCTTGTCGATCGGCTCCACCGATTCAATCGCCATCCATTTGCCGTCGACCACCACGTACTGATACCCCTGCCGTCTCAAATCCTGCAGCAACTCCAGGTGCTCTCCCTTCTGGGCCTGGACCACAGGAGCCAGCACGGCATAAAGGCCCGGGGTGTCGACCGCCATGCAGTGCTCGACCATCTGATCCCGAGTCTGGCTGGTGACGGGTTGTTGGCAGCCAGGGCAGAAGACCGTTCCCACTTGCGCGTAGAGGACGCGGAGAAAATCTTGAATCTCGGTGATCGTTCCCACGGTGCTTCGGGGATTGTGCCCGGTCGATTTCTGACTGATGGCGATCGACGGCTGCAAACCCTCCAGGCGTTCCACCTGCGGTTTGGGCAGTTGCCCAAGAAACTGCCTTGCGAAGGACGAGAGGCTTTCCAGATACCGCCTCTGTCCCTCTGCGAAGATCGTATCGAAGGCCAGAGAACTCTTCCCGCTGCCGCTAACTCCCGTGAAACAAATCCAGCGGTTCTTGGGAATGGTCAGGTCGACCGACCGCAAGTTATGCTCGGCCGCCCCTCGGATCACGATGCCACCCGAGGTATCTTCCATGCCTTGTCCCTGAGTTCGATAAGAGTCGTTAGGAACCCTGGATCTCGCGAATCGCTAGGCTCGCTGCACCGCGCGGTTGCGGAAGAGAAACTCCGTCAGATTCCCTTCGTGCGGTTGGAGCCAGTTCAGGCGATTGGTGGGGATCGGGCCGATATTCAATCGGTCGATATGCACAGCCGACAGCAGGTCGTCGATCCAGTCGGGATCGTTCGTGATGGCGGTGCACACCAGCGTCGATCCAATCGACTTGATCATCTCGGCCTGGGAACACTTGACGATCGATGCAAACGGGAACATGTACTCTTTACTTGCTACCCCACGCTGCGGGCTATCGGCATGGACAATCATCGGCCGCAAGTAGGCGCAACGAGCCTGCTCGACAAGTCGCGGCCCAAAGGAGGCCGTATAGTCGGTCACACCGCTTTCCTCCAGATCCTTCTGCACCATCGCAAACGTTCCCGTCGCCATGGTTGGGTTGGTGAATGCCGCCAGTTGGGCACTGTCGTCTTTGGGGCTGCGGACATCGATCGGACCCAAGCGGGCCGCCAGAGCCTCTGCGATCTTTTCGGTATGCCTAGATGCCCAAACACCGGAGGCATTGATGCAGCTGCGTCCAGAGTTGCTGACGATGCTTTCGATCATCAGGTCGAGGTAGTCCTCCCAGCGATCGACCAGGTCGTCCCCCAAGATCACCTTGGAGAAACCGGGGCCGTGAGCCTGCACCCGCGGGTTGCCCGCATGCTGCTGCACTGTTTGGGCGCTGCCGAAAATCATCGACTTGGGGCACTTAGCCAAAAGTGTCGAACCAACGTCGTGCCCACCCGGATAGAGGCAAAATGCCTCCCGAGGTACCCCAGCTTCCATGAAGGCTGCCACCATCCGATACGGTGTCCAGGGTTCCTGAGAACCTGGCTTAAGTACCAGTCCGACCTGCAACGGAATGGCGGGCAACCACAGCGTATGGACTCCAGGGGAATTGTTGGGAAGCACCGCACCTAGGATCGGTGTCTGGGCCTGGTAGCTGACGATCACGCCTCGCCCCTCCTCTCCATACCCTGCGGAGAGGATCGGAAGAGAAAGCCCACGAGTCAGCGCATCGAGAATTTTCTCCATGTTGGCCAGAACGAACGAGTTCTTCTTCATGTTCGACCGGCACATGTGCTCGGGCAGTCCCGTACTGGCAGACTGCTGCAAGATGAAGTCATCCACCGACTGGCTGCCGTCCCCCATCGGAAGCGTCGCATGCTCGAACAGCTCCGCCGCCTTGGAGCACATCTTCAAAAGCTGATCGCTTGGCACCTTCCGAAGAGCAGTTCGGGCTTGATCCGCTTTGCGAAGATCCATCTGGACCATGCCACCATTGACCTGACCGATCTTTGCAATCGGTTCACCCGTATCGAAGTGAATTACTTCCTGGGTTTCTAGAGATTGGTAGGGCTTTCCCCAACGCAAGGGATGCAGGGTCAGCATGGGGCTTCGATCCTTTCAAATGCAGCGAACGGTTCTGTGTGGCGATGAAGGGTCGAAGGATCGACCCCACCAAGGAGACTATGCCTTCGTCAGTAGACGCCGACAGTCGTCGAGGATGCGAGCACATGGTACGGACGAACCCCGCTGATCGCATCCCATGGGTAAAGATCGCAGGGCGGCTCTCGTTCCCCTTCATCCCGTTCCAGGAATCCGGGAACAAAAAACTCCTTGGTCATCGTGTAGAGCTTGGCGCGTCCCGTCTTGCCATAGTCGACTACGCGCTGATGATCGTCGAAGTCGACCACCTCCACCACCGCACGTGGCTGTGGAGCGTAATAGGAAATCTTGTACCCGTCGTGCGGCCCGATCGGCTTGGAACAGGCCAGTCCCATCAGCGTGTTGCCGTAAGTTGGGGTCATGTAAACGCCGCTTTCCTCGGTCGGTCCGCCTAATAATTCTTCGACGGCAAACCGGGTCCACTGCGGGGTAAATTCGGTGCCCCCAGAAAAAATACCGGTGATACCAACTTCCTGGATGCTGGTCCCCTTCTCTGCCAGACCATACGCCAATGCTTCCAGAAGTTTGGGCGTGGTGAACATGCAACGAATGTCATGACCCGCAGTTAGGATCGTGATCGCCTGATCGATACAGTGCTTCTTGTACTCCTCCAGATGCTCCATCCAGCCCTTCTTGATCAGCTTGATCACCCAGCGTGGGTCAAGGTCGATGCAGAAGCAGATGCCGCCGCGATACTGGCACAGATGCTCGACCGCCAACCGCAATCGTCGGGGACCCGACGGCCCCAGCATCAACCAGTTGGAGCCTTTCGGAAAATACTGGTCGGGGAGAGTGTCCGAAAAATTCTCGTAGTCGATGCGAAAGTCATCGATCACCACACGACTCTTGGGGATCCCCGTTGTTCCCCCAGTCTCAAAAACGTAGGTAGGACGCCCATCCAGTCCTTTGGGAACCCACCGCCTGACCGGGCCACCACGCAACCAGTCGTCTTCGAACAGTGGAAACTTTTTGAGGTCGTCAAAACCTTTGACCTCTTTGAGCGGATCGAAATTAAGCCCCCTCTTCTTCTCGAGCCAGAAAGGGCTGCCGGTGGCGTCCGAAAAGTGCCAATGCACCATTTCGACGGTGTGCTGATCCAATTCGGCTTTTCGCTGGGCTACCGAGGCGCTCAAGTCGCTCGAAGATGTCATCGTGTCCTCTCAGAAAGATCATCGGGCAGGTAAGGAGGGCGGGGAGATCGTCGAAGAACGAGCATACCCGAGAGGCAGGCAGTCGCCAACCAGCACCGCCACCTGCCTGCCACTCGCAGGTGCCGGTCGACGCATCCACCTTGCTTCCACGCTGGTATATTCCGCCCGAGTCAATCGGCGAGGGAATCGTAGCGGCCGGTGCCGGCCCGCCAACGGTCGATGCATTGCAAAAGTTCGGGCAAAACCTCCGTGTAATTGTGATCCCCACCCTCGATTACCTCCAAAGAATGGATGGATGGTAGACCAAGGTTTTGCCAATGTTGATCCGCATCGCGGAACGATCCCTTACCGCTTCTTACCTCCTGGGAGCCAAAGCACCAAAGGGTGGGGATGGGAAGCGAGGATGCCAGCGGAAGGTAATCGTACTTCGCAGGTTCTCCATACTTTTCACGATAGGCCCTCGCCGAGATGAGCATCGGGAACGGATAAGAGACGCGCATCAGTTTTTCCGGTTCCCCCCCCTCCACCGCCTCGGTGGCCTGGACCATCGCTGATGTGTAACGGGTGCCCCGTGGGTCGGCACGAAATAGAGAGGGGCTGAAACGGGGTGGTGAGAGCAGCACCAGCTGCTGGACCTGCGAGAACGGCTCCATCGACTGGGCTAGGCTGAACACAGTCTTCACTGCACCTAGGCTGTGGCCCAGGATGCCGATACGCCGATACCCAAGCCCCCTCCCCCACTGCACCCAGGCGTTTAGGTCCTTTACCGAGTCGCCGATCGACTCATAGGCCGCACCTGCTTGAATGACCGAAAGACCATTGCTGAAAAAGGCCATCGCATCGTGACCCCGAGTGTTGACTCGGACCGCGTCACAGCCCGCACCGACGAAGTACTCCGCGCAGCACTGCAGCAAGCGGGAGCCGTAGAAGTTGCTGGCGACTCCATGCACCAGGATCCAGAGCGTTTCCAAAGGAGTCTGGAAGCTACCATCGCCTGCTGCTTGTCTCCTGGGCTGGTCCCCGACTCGCTGCAGAAACCCATCCAGCTTGAGGCCATCTTGGGTCCGGCACTGAACGATCCTGCCCAGAAGAGCACTTCCCTCTTCAACCCGTTCGGTCAAACGGAACTCCTTGCGCGATGGGTGAGTTGCCGGGCGGCGCCAAGCCCAATGGCCGTATGCTCACCAAGGTGGGAACGAAAAGAGCCATCTGTCTTCGCGACCGATGGCTCCAGAAAATCGAAGTCCTTCACGCCGGCATCCCGGCCTACTTGCCGACGGACTTACTGGCTTATAGGTGGATCTGTCTCATCGGTTGCGATAATCGCGATGATGCCGCCGGCGATCGCAATGGCTCCCAGGCCGCCAGCGCCCAATCCGCCACCACCAAAACCTCCACCGCCGCCGCCACCACCGCCCCCGGCATAACCGCCTCCAAAGCCACCCATCGGCATTGGGCAACCACAGGGATCCTGGCAGGCAAGCGCGGTGCAGTCTTCGATCAAAGTTTCGACCACCGTGTAATCGCTATGACATCCCAGTTCGCAGTTCAGCGATGGACACCCCGTGCTTGTCTGGGACACAAAGCGTTCTCCCGCCAACGTCTGGGAGATCGGTCGCTGGTAGTCGCTCACCAGGAACGAACTGGAGTAAATGCCATGCGATCCAGCAGCAACGATGCCGTATACCCCAGGCTCCATCCCTTCCAGGCTGAACGAACCGGACGATGAGGCGCGAGTCTGGAACACTTCCTGACCATCTCGAGTGATCAGGATCTGGGTGTCGGAGTAGTCACGGGACGAAGGCTTCGTGGCTGACCGTACATTCCCTTCCACTCTCCCGTCAGCATCGCGAATCACCGAAAAGGACGATGCGAAATCGCGCTGTGGAGCGATCGGGTCTTGTGGAGCATAGAATTCCCCAGCCACCATGTTCGGACGGAACTGGCCTGCAAGCAGACGGCGTGCCGATCCAGGCACCTCCTGGCTCACTGGAAGGTCCACCTGGGATCCAAGATGCGATCCTGCTTCCCCTTCGAGTACATTGAGGGCAATCACACCGACCGATTTTCCAGTGACCGCGGCCAAGGTGTAGAGTCCGGCAGGGACTCCGGCAAATTGATAGTTCCCCTGCTCATCGCTGAGCGTTTCGGCAAATAACTGCCCTTCTCGAATCAATGTGACTCGGTGTCCAGCGACGCCACGACTTCCCGCTTCCGACGGCGAAAGTTCGATGATCCGACCCGAAAATCGGCTGGCATCGGTGCGAATCCACTGCTTCAGATAGAGTCCGTTGAGGTAGGACTGAGCGTCCAATGACCCTGCGGATACGCCAGGAAGTGCCACGGAGACATCGGTCTCCTGAGCGAACGTCTGGGGTGACCATGCGGCACCGGCCAATGCCAGCATCCATGTCATGACACGCTTGTTCATCGGAATCCGCCTTTGCAATGTGGAGCGATCTGGATCCATCCAGGCCCGCTTCCTTCATACATCCTTCGAATGCTTCCAAATCGTCGAAGGAGAAATCAATCAGTAGCAGGATGAATGGGAATGGCCGAGCGATGCACCGGAGGATGCCGACGAAATCGCCAAGGAAAGGCCGCAACCCATTTCTCCCATTACCTTTCGACACAATTAGTCTGCAGGCCTCGAATTGCCCGACAGATCGACTGAATTTCCAGATCCCTAGCGCTCAGTTTGCGGGTTGATCCGGTTGTGACGACCAGCACCGAGAAAGAGGGCGATTGGGGGAGGTAAGAAGCCCTCACCGCCGCCAGCGATCTCTCACTTCGAATCGTGGCTTTGGGGGAACCAGCCGAACAGCTGCTCAATAGAAAACAAGGCGCAGATCACCCGCGATCGGTTGAGAGCTAGGGCGCAAAAAAGAAGTCTCCGGGGCGCCAAGACGACGCCCCGGAGGAAACACCGGTTTCGAAGCGATTGCGTTAGAAGCTGTCAGGAGTTTCGTTGTTATCCGACGCAACGGCGGCGGCGACACCGCCGGCCACCGCGATGCCTGCTAATCCACCCAAGCCACCACCCAGGCCCGCGCCTCCTCCGGCACCCATTCCGCCACCAAGGCCTGCCCCCATAGCTCCACCAGCACCACCACCACCAGCGTATCCGCCCCCAAAACTACCCATCGGCACCGCCCCAGCGAGAGTTTCCTCGGGTGCCAACAACGATTGGTCCTCAATCAAGCGTTCCAGAGCCAAGTAGTCCCCCTGGCCGGCCAGTTCGCAGTTGAAAACCGGGCAGGCATCGACCATGGCGGAGACGAGTCGCCTTCCCTGGTCGAGCGTAGCAACTCCTGCCTTCAGGTCGCCCACCAAAAAGGAACTGCAGAAGAGTCCATGCCTGCCGGTCGCCGTGATCCCATAGACCCCAGGCTCCATCCCTTCCAGCGTAAATGCCCCCTTCTCGGAAGCCAACGTTCGATAGATCTCTCGACCACCGCGCGTCACTACGATTTGTGTGTCGGAATAATCGCGATCTCCTGGATGCGTGATCGCTCGTACGTTCCCTTCGACCCTTCCTTGCGCGTCACGGACCACATAATACGAAGGACCGAAAGCACGGGTCGCCGCGATCGGGTCGGCCGCTAACGGGCCTGCCACCTGCTCGTCCGGACGCCCTTGGCTGGCCAGCAGACGGCGAACGGATCCAGGCACCTGAGTGGCAATCGGTAGCTCCACTTCATTGCTCAAATGCTTGGCCGATTCGTTTTCCAGAACATGGATCGCAATGGTGGCAATAGTGCCATTGCCAAGGGTTGCCAGGGTGTAGATTCCAGAGGGAATTCCCGCGAAAGAAAACCTTCCTTCCTCGTCGCTGACTCCCTCGGCGAAAACCTTCCCATCTTGGATCAAATGGACGCGATAATTCGGCAGTCCGCGTAAATCGCCAGAGTCGGATAGCTCCACAACCTTCACCGCAAACCGACTTGCTTCGGTTCGAACCCACTGCCTTAGGTAGAGACCATTCAGCCAGCCTTGGGCCTCCCCGACGACGGCTCCCGGCGCAATCGGCTCAACGGCCGCACCCAAAGCATCATCCCGCTCCGCTGGAGGATCGATCGCGGCAACAGGTGCTTCCGGTGCGATCGGATCCTGGGCGGTTGCCCAGGAGAGAGATGCAAGCGAGCAAGCGGAGAGCAATCCGAACCAGCGTATGATCATGGTAGCTAATCCCTTTTCTTTCCTCGGATCCAGTGCCCATACTCACGCACTGTGGGGCACTTCTCCAGCGATGCATCGATCGTCCCAGCCCCGTCCGCTATCCAAGGCAACGTTTCTCGCCTTCGATCAAACGTCATCGCGGTAAAGGAATCCCCTTGGGATAGGGGACACCACCACCACACGATTGGCTGGCTCAACCTACCCAGCATAATTTCTTGGCAAAGGAAGAAGAATAGGCGCAATTGGGAATTTTTGGAGAAGTCTCAACCAGAGATCATTCCTCACAGTCGCTCTAGCCAAGCTGACTGCCAGAATTTACCCAAATATCGCGGTAGCGAAAAATCGGCCAGCGAAACCATCCACCTGAAAGGGGTGCTTAGAGTCCCATGCAAGGGGGATGACAAGCTTTCCGCCGCCGATTCTCCAGCCTAAGAGGACTCCGGCCTTCCCGGTAGCTTCGGTGCAGCGATTCCCTTCCACGGAAGGCTTCCTGGACGTCTTGGCAGAGTCATCTGCATCGTGCTGTTTTTCTAAGTCTTACAAGGCGCGTCCAGGGGCCGTCCATTCGAACTAAGGGCTCGGCAAGCGATCGTCTGGCTTTCTCTCTGCGAAACCGGGACCGGTGGATGGAGCTAGCGTACGGCGACCGCAAGCAACGCAGAATGCGCATTTCGGGAAGAGAGAGGCAGGGTCAATCGATCGAACCTGCCGCTGCGTCGATGAGCACTTCGGTCCGCACCGAATTGGCGATGAAGCATTCGTGGTGTGCCTGTTGATGCATCTCTTCCACTTCCGCTTCGGAAGGAGCGTCACCTTCCCACTGGATCACTGGGCGCAAAACCACCCGCTCCATGAAACGCCTGCCACGCTGGTCGGTCCCCATGCTGCCGATTGCTTTGTCTCGGTACTGGTTGACCAGGAAACCGCGGGTAGCGGCGATGGAAAGAAACCAAAGCATGTGGCAACTGGAGAGCGAAGCGATCAACGCCTCTTCGGGATCGACCGCATGCTCAGCCGACATCGGAATCGGAACGATCTGGGGCGATGAGGATGCCGGTACTACGATCCCTCCGTCGAACATCCACTGGTGAGATCGGGAATACTTCAGATCGAGAAACGGTGCGCCTTGACGAGTCCAGATCACTGTTGCCGTCGCGGAGATCCCCATCCCCCACCTATGCTCAATGATCGAAGGGCCGTGGAGCGATTGGGCAGGACCCTAACGATATGCTTGGCGATCGACTGCAGAGCAGTCGATCGCACGGAAGTGGATCCGCCGTACTAACGGTCCGGGTTGTAGCTACCACCGGCTCGGGAGCCGAACTGCCTGGTCAACTCCTCGTTCGAACTTCTTTCAGGACCGCTTCGATCCCGGAAGTCTTCACTGCGGATGGCATCGCCAAGAGGAATGGTACGATCTTCATCGTACTTGCGTAGATAGCCCATGAGCCGATCGAGTGTCATTTCGGAGACGTTCAGCTGCCTTGCGCGAGTTCGAAGATCGTTGTACTTGCGTCCCAGATCCTGAGCTCTTGGATCATTCACATCGCCGCTGACCTTTGGCATTTCGCCAACCACCAGATACCGAGTGTAGATATCGATCTCACCCCTCGATTTTCCATCGGGACCCAGTTCTTCCACCACCTCACCACCATTCTGCTCGATCATCTGCCGCACCAGATCGCGGTCATCCGACCCATTGCCGTCGACATCCATTTTTCCAAGCAGCGCGAACTTCATCTTGCCTCCGACTTTCCAGGTCGGCGAATAGACCAAGTCGTCGGCGATCACAGGTACGTTCAGACGATCGCTGAGCACTCGCCCCTGAGCCATGTTGTCGTCGACCTTGGTGATTTCGATCTGCGCCTTGGGTGTTGCTTCGGTGACGCGAATCGTATCGGCGTTGAGAACGCTGAAGCGAATCCCTGGACGCAAGCCCTGCTTACGCCCCATGTTGACCCAAACCAGAACACCACGAGGATCAACCGAAACGACCTTTCCCTGAGCCGATTCGAAATCCTCTCGTTCGGTCTCCTTGACCAGCTGCTCCATGATGTCCTTTTTGAACTGGGTCAGCTGAAGGTTTTCTGATCGGATATCTTTCAGATCGCTTTCGATTTTGGTCTTTTCCTGCCGCAGTGCAGCGATGTTCTTCTGAGCCACCGCGACTTCGGTCTCGTGATTCTTCTTCAGAGCTGCTTCTTTATCGAGGTATTCCTGAATCGTCTGCTCCAGCTTGGCCTGCAATTCCTTCTTTTCCGCAACCTCTTTCTCTCTCGCCTTGGTTTCCTGATCGCGGATCAGGTTGACTTCCTGCGTCAGCCGTTCGACTTCCTTCGACGAACGGTCGATCTGCAGGTTGCGGTCTCGGACCGCCTTCATCAAATCGGAGACAAGTTTCGAATAGTTGCGATCCTGGGAAGGCACATCGGGTCCGAAGAGCGACATGTCCCCATCGAACTTCTTTTTGATCGTATCGATGTCGGCGTCGGTGCCGATGCTTTGCAGCGCTTGCTGAAACTCGGCTTCGCTGAACTGCTTGTTGCCCACCATCGCCTGAAGCGCCTGCAGCTTGCTGTTGGCCGTCTGAATCTGTCGCTCAGCATCCGAAGCCCGCGTCACCGCCGACTCCATTTTTTTCGTGTTGGTCGACATCGTGAACAGGACGTAGCCCAAAGCGATCAGCAAGCCAAGGCTGATGATCGTCATGGTCAACACGTAGGCTTGCCAGGCAAACAGGTTACGATCGCGAGCCGCCATGAGATTCCCTCGAAGAACTAGATTGACCGGCTACGGGAAACGGATTGCGTCCCGCGGAAAGCACTGACCCCGGACTTTTTCATCCTAAGTGCCTTCCCCAAGGGCGTCAAACATTTGCCACCCAGGACACCTTATCTGACGCCTCCAAACCACCTCGTTCGCACGGTTTTCCCCAACGGAAGAATCCCGCGCCACCGCACAGGGAGCAGCCGAAGCGATCTCCCATCGGGTTTTCCTTCGGTAAGATGATGCATCGAAATGAGTCGTTCAGGTTGGATTGGAGCGTATCATGGCCAAACGGCTTCCTTCGGCGAAACAACCCTCCCTGTTTGCCGAAACCGAACCCTCCTTCGCTCCTCCGGATACGCACCCACCGACTCCCTCTCCTCCAGCCAGCGAAGGGGATCCAAAGGCTTTCGGGGACCCCCCCAAGGGGGCTGGTTCCGGGATTGGGAAGGGTTTGGGGGCAGGCGAGCTGGTGATTGCGGTCGATTCCCACAGCCTGCTTTACCAAGTTTTCCACGCGATGCCGACGATGAGCAGTCCGTCGGGGCAGGCTGTTCAGGCAGTTTACGGATTCCTGCGGGATCTGGCCGACCTGCGAGATCGTCTGGCCCCCGATTTCCTGGTTTGCACGTTCGATGCGTCGGAAGAGACCTTTCGAAATACGATCTATCCGCCCTACAAGCAGCATCGCGATCCGATGCCGGAGGAACTGCGGTCTCAGATTCCGATCGTGCTAAAGCTTTTGGAGCTGCTCAGGATTCCGGTGCTTCAGTTGGGCGGGTACGAAGCGGACGATCTCCTGGCGACCATTGCCGATGAGGTGGAGAAAACGGGTGCTCGGTGCCTCCTGGTCACCTCCGATAAGGACTGTCGCCAATTGCTCAGCGATCAGGTGCAGCTTTATCTGATTCGAAAATCGATGGTCTACGGGGAGGAGCAACTGCGGGAGGATTGGGGAATTGGGCCTGGCCAAGTGACCGACTATCAGGGGTTGGTCGGCGATTCGGTCGACAACATTCCCGGAGTCCCCTCGATTGGTCCCAAGACGGCGACCGAGCTGCTGGGGAAGTATCCGACGCTGGAGGTTCTTTACGAGCACCTGGAGGAAATTTCCAGCGCGAAGCGCAAGCAGACCCTTGCGACGTATCGCGACCAAGCCTTTCTCAGCCGTCTGTTAAGCGCGTTGCGGCGCGATGTCCCCATCGAACTTTCCTGGGGGCCTTGGCGAGATCTCAAGCCGGACGCAGCTCCTGCTGGCGAGCTATTTCAGCAGCTGGGATTCAAGGGACTTGCCAAACGATGGCTGGAGGCGGAGTCGGTCGCTGACAGTCCATCGGTGACTCGTTCGCCCGCGACTGAGTACCGGACGGTTCAGTCGCTGCAGCAACTGGAAGAGGTGATCGCCCTTTGTCGCAAGGCCCCTTGGGTCTCCTTCGACAGCGAGACGACCGGTCTGCAGCCGCGAGATGCAAAACCTGTGGGCTACAGCCTGGCGTGGGAGATCGGCTGTGCAGCCTACATCCCGTTGATGGCTCCCTCGGGAACCACAACCCTCGCTGCGGAACAGGTGCATGAACGCCTGAAGCCTCTGCTGGAAGATCCGAAGATCAGGAAAATCGGACAGCACCTGAAGTTTGACGCCATCCTCCTGAGATCGCAGGGAATCCATCTCCGTGGGATCGAATTCGACACCATGGTGGCCGATTATCTGCTGGATGCAGGACAGCGAAACCATAGCCTCGGTGAAATCGCCAAACGGGTGCTCGATCGCGATTCTATTCCCATTTCCGATTTGATTGGAACGGGCAAGCAGCAATGCACTATGGATCAAGTACCGCTTGAGAAAATCTCCTTCTATGCATGCGAAGATGCCGACCTGCCGCTGCAGTTGCATCCCGTGCTTCAGCCGCGCATCCAGCAGCAGGGATTGGAGTCGGTGTTTCACGAGCTGGAGCTGCCGCTGATCGATGTGCTGGCAGCGATGGAGTATCAGGGCATCGCCGTCGATGTCCAGCTCCTCCGGTCGCTCAGCGGTCGCTTTGGCAAGAGAATCGAATCGATCCGGCAGGAGATCGAGCAGATGGCGGGAGGGCACTTCAATCCCGAGAGCCCCAAGCAGTTGGCCAAAGTGCTGTTTGAAGAGTTGCAGTTGCCGATCGTCAAAAAGACCAAGACGGGACCAAGCACCGACGCGGAGGTGCTGCAGGAACTGGCCTCCAAGCATCCGCTGCCGGCGAAGATTCTAGAACTGCGTCAGGCGGTCAAGCTAAAGAGCACGTATCTGGATGCGCTGCCCGAGCAGATCAGTCCGGTGACAGGCCGTATCCATACTTCCTTCCGCCAGGACGTCGCAGCCACAGGACGGCTCAGCAGCGTCGACCCCAATCTGCAGAATATCCCTGTACGTACCCAGGAAGGAAAAGAAATCCGATCGGCCTTCCGTGCTTCTCAGCCGAACTGGCTGCTGCTGAAAGCGGACTACTCTCAGATCGAACTGCGCATCCTGGCGCATTACTCCCGGGATGCCGCAATGCTGCAGGCATTCCACGATGGCCTGGATATCCATGCGCAAGTGGCAAGCCAGGTTTACGGTGTCCCGATCGATCAGGTCAACAGCGATCAACGCCGCAGTGCGAAGGCGATCAACTTCGGAATCCTCTATGGACAAAGCCCCTTTGGCCTTGCCAAATCGCTGCAGATCCCGCAGGACGAAGCGTCGCGATTCATCGATCAGTACTTCGCAAGATTTCCCGGAGTGGTCGACTTCATGGAGCAGACCATCATGGAGTGCAGGAGGCAGGGATTTGTGCAGACGCTATCGGGGAGAAAGCGCTGGATTCAGGGGGTGCGCGACTTCGCTACGCTGGAACCCAGGAAGAAGAAGGTGTTGCTGGAACCCGAACGGATGGCAGTCAATACCGTGATCCAAGGCTCAGCCGCCGACCTCATCAAGATGGCGATGATCGCCATCCATCGCCGACTGGAAGATTCCTCCACTCTTCAGGCCCAGATGCTGCTGCAGATCCACGACGAATTGATCTTTGAGGTGTCGCCGACATCTCGAGATCGATTGGCTCAATTGGTGGCCAAGGAGATGACCGAGGCGGTGAAGCTGAGCGTGCCTTTGGAGATTGAAATCCAGGTGGGCAGCAGTTGGGGTGACTGCGAAAAGCTGGTCCTCTAAGCAACCGCGGGTGTCGCTCCAGTCGTCCGCCAGCGGCTGGTCAGTGTCCTCTGGGCAACGAAACTTGAGCCCCGATGCGCGGCGCGTCTTCGGGGGCAGGGGCTGCGATCAGAGAGCTATCTGGACGGAGAAAGCCCTCGAGCCTCGCTTCTGCCTGAATCGCGATCCCACTCGCCTCAAGATGCCGCTCCAGTCCAACCCACTGGTCGCTGGGAACCACCAGTCTGCGATCGGTTTGATCGAGAAAGCGAGCGACTTCGGCTAGCCCTTTTTCGTCGCTGCCTACCTCTTGGATCCACTGACCGCTGTAGAGAACCCAACTGGGTTCAATCGTGCCAACCGCCATCCAGCGAGTGCTTATTGCGGGACTTGCGTTTTGTGGGAAATGAGTCCCTCCGACCGCATCGGAATGCCCGGATGCCTCAAGGAAACGATCCAAATGGCTCCGCCGCCGATCCAGTTGCGGCAGCAGCAGCATCGGGATCGCAGCCATCCAAATCGACGCAGCGACCAGGGTCGATGCAGGGACCAGGGAGCGGTCTGTGCGATTGCGTATCATCCCCCAGCCGGCTAGGCCAGCCGCCGGGAACACCAAGCCCCAGGCCGCATAGGGTGTCAGGTCGCGCCAACCCTGCAAGTCGATTGCGTAGGCTGCTGCAAGGGAAATCGCGATGCCCGCTAGCGACAGCATGGCAATCGCGACGGGATCGAGCCAACGGGGGGCCTTCCATTCCCCTCGGGTCCAACGAGCCATCGCGACACCGACAACGCATGCGACACCTGGATAAGCCGGAGTCAGATAGCTGGGAAGCTTCGTCGCCGCCATGCTGAATGCGGCTCCATAGAGGAGCAGCCACACCGTTCCCAGGCGGACCATGGAGCCTGTCCTGCTGCGGTCCTTCCAGCCCCAGACCACCGACCAGCCAATCGGCAAAAGGAAAAGCGACCAGGGGAAAATCCCAGCCAGCAGTGTCGCGGGATAGAACCACAACCCTCCCCGATGACCTTCCATCGCCGTTACGGCTCGTCCCAGATTATGCTCCAGGAAGAATCCGCTCAGCCAACGCCCTTCGGTTCGATAACCCACCCACAGGTACCAAGGCGCGGCGACGGCAAGGGCGATCAAAAGCCCTAGGGGAAGGCGAGCCTTTCGCAGGGTGCTCCATCCGTTATCCCAGGCAACTTGCACCAACTTCAGGGCAGCTGCGCGGAGAGAACCGGCGGAGCGAACCGAGTCGATAGCGGGGCTGAGCAGGATGCGTTCGGTCCAGTCCCAGGTCAATGCCACGGCCAGCGGAAGGATCAGGCCTACCGGTCCCTTGGCCAGCATCGCCACTCCCCAGGATGCATACGCCAGCCAGAACCATCCCGGACGATGGGCACCTTCTCGCTGGTAAATCATCGCCATCGCCATGCAGAGAAGGCCAGCGGCGGCAAAGAGGATGAGAAGTGCATCGGGCGTTGCCGCGCGACCGGCCATCACAAATAGCAGGGAGGTCGCAAGCACCGCAGCCGACCAGAATCCAATGGATGGTCCTGCGACGACGCGTGTCCACAGGCCCAGTAGCAGGACCGTCGCCAAAGCGGCGATCGCCGAAGGTAGGCGGGCGCCCCAGGAATTGGTCCCTGCCATCCGATAGGAGGCCATCTGAGCCCAGTAGAGAAGAATCGGCTTATGGGTTCGCAGCTGATTGTTGAAGCGAGGGACGATCCAGTCGTTCGCCTCCAGCATCTCGATCGTGCAGCGGGCGTTGCGAGGTTCATCCCGATCCAGAAGGCGGCTGCTGCCCAATCCAGCAAACAACGTCGATGCACCGATCCAAAGCAGCGCGATCCAACGCCAATGGTTCCCTGCCGCTGATCGCTCCATCTGCCGGTTCCACCCCGCAAGTCCTTTTCGGGTTCGGCCGAGGAAAAAGCCCCTCGACTTTCGATTCGACGCGGATCCTACCACCGCACTGGCAGGCAGGACAATAGCGACTGCCCGGGCGGATACCTGATCGCTGGCTGTTGACATTCTAACGGGCGTTAGAATGTCGAGGCTGGCAGGCTGTGGTGGTTCAACCGGCGCGTCACCGGATGAGCAGAGGTGTCAGGAGAAAAAGGCCTTGCAGGCGAGAAATCCAAGAATCGCACCGATCAGCAGTGCTGGGGGAAGCACGATCGCCACCGTCATTGCAATCCAGGCATGGCGCGTCGCGCGAAGGCTCTCTTCGCTCATCACCAGTCCCTGGCTGGAAGGAGGCGCGGAGGTGGGGCGCGCGGGATCGGGGAGGCCGCTGGAGGGAGAATCGTTCCCAGTCCAACCCGGTGGCATGGCGGCAGCGGAGGTCGATCCGTCTGCACCACTCATCGAAAGTTCGGTCGGTTCGTGGGCGACGGGAGCCATCTCCTTTTCGTGAAGTGGAATAGGGGCTGCCATCCAGGGGCCTCGCGAAAGCCGACTGCTGGTAAGCAACGCTGCATCCCCAGCCCACACCTCCATCCGCACCGCCACTTCCGCCGCCGTCTGGATCCGTTTCTTGGGGTCCTTTTCGATCATGTCGGCGATGATGTCGACGAATTCTTCGCTGATCTGCGGATTGAACTTGCTGGGGTGGTAGGGCATCTCCTCCAAGTGACGGCGGAGTTTGCTTCGCGAGTCGCCGCCGGGAAATGGCACCTTGCCGCAGATCGCGTAGTAGCAGGTGCAACCCAGGGCATAGATGTCGCTGACGGCCTGAACTTCCATTGGACTGGTGATCTGTTCCGGCGAAATGAAATCGGCGGTGCCGACAATCTTTCCGGCCAGCGGATCCTTGCTCCAATCGGCAGCAAACCCGGCCAATCCGACATCGGAAACTTTGGCGACTCCATCGGGCGTGACCAGAATGTTCCCTGGTTTGACATCGCGGTGGACCAAACCCCGCTCGTGCGCGTACTGCAATCCCAGGGCAGCCTGCATCAGGATGCTGGCCGCCTGCTGAATCGACAAAGGGCCATGCATCCGTACCAGTCGCCGCAAATCCATCCCGGGGACATACTCCGTCACCAGGAAATGGACGTTGCCGTCGACCCCCGCGTCGTAGGCTCGAACCAGATGGGGGCAATCCAGCTGCGCCTGCATCCGAATCTCCCGGGTAAAACTCTCCCTCGCCTCGGGACTGGATCGCGTGATCGGCAAGACTTTGATGGCACATTGGCGCCTCAGCACCTGGTGGACCGCCTTGAAGACTTGGCCCATCCCCCCTTGGCCAATCCAGTCGGTGATCAGGTACTGTCCAAGCGTCAGTTTGGATCGACCAGCCAGCAGTTGGTCTGCCTGGTAGCGGGTCAGTACTCCTTGAAGGACCAGAGTCTGCGCAATTTGGTCGGGAGCTGGCGGTTGATTGGGACTGACGGGTGTCGAAGTATCTCGAGCCAACTGCTCGATCGCCGTCGCCAGGTGCTGCTGCGTCACGACGCCACTGGCTAGGCAAGCCATAGCAAAAGGAGTTTCCAATACAGAAGAGATGTCGCCCATCGGTACACTGTTTCCTAGAATCATTGCGGACCTACCCTGGGTGCTACCGAAGTGACTCCAGAGCGACCTAGCCTGGGAGTCGGCTGGAAAGAGCCGAACTCGACCGCCGCATGCCACCTGGTCGACTTGGGGGGGCGGGCAAGGTCCCGCTCAGATTTCTAGAAGTTTTCATCTCCAGTTCAGGATTGCTCAATGCGAACCGTCGTGATCGGTGATATCCATGGCTGCTTGGCCGCTTTGGATACCCTGTTGGATACCATCGCCCCTACCTCGGAGGATGTGATCGTCACCCTGGGAGATTATATCGATCGCGGCCCGGACAGCCGTGGGGTGATCGAACGACTGATCCAGGTTTCTAGCCACTGCACGCTCTACCCTCTGATGGGAAATCACGAGGAAATGATGCTCATGAGTCTGCAGGGAGGAGTCTCGCCCTTTCGGTGGCTTCAAAACGGTGGCACCGAAACGATGGAATCGTACGGGTTTACAGGGGATGTCGATGTGATTCCCAAGGAGCACTTCGATTTCCTCAACAATCTCCTGCCCTACAAGGAGTTGGACCAGTTCCTTTGCCTGCACGCCAACTACGATTCCGACGTTCCCCTTGCGGAACAGACGCCTGCTTATCTTCGATGGATCAAGCTGACGGAAAGTTTCCCACAGCCCAACCCCGAGGTCAAAAGATTGATCGTCGGCCATACCCCGGCGAGGGACGGCGAAGTGGTATTCCAGCCCCATCTGATCGCGCTGGACACCTTCTGTTATGGAGGGGGCTGGCTGTCCGCCCTCGACCTTTCGACACTAGAAGTCTACCAAGCCGATATCGAAGGCCGGCTGCGGCGATAGCACGGCAGATCGCTCGATCGCCGACTTCCTCTCGGATGCGCAGCAGTCAAAGAAGCGTGGCCGCAAGCCCTGGGAAAAAGGCTTTCAGCCGCTGAAATGATCCGCCTTCGACGCGATCGAGATTGTCTGGCCGAACGACTACGCCAAGCGGAACGGATCATCGAGGTTCAAAATAAGTTTTCTGACTGCTCGATGCCAGCACCAGTCCGACGGTCGACGAGAAGACAGAAGGATCGCAACGCAGCAGCTTCGCAAAGATATCGGAATCGCCATGGCATGTCGTGCCCTAGATGTTCCTCGTGCGACCTACGATCGACGTCTGTCCGACCGGTGCCTGATGGCATCCAATCGGCATGGGGCTTAAGCTGTAAAGGCGCTGTTGAACAGCTCCACCTGGTGTCGCGAGTGTCGCTGAGACATCGGTGGACCGGAACGATGTATTCCACGAGGCAATTGTCATGAGTCACTTGAGTTGTTTGCCAAAACCTTCCTGGCTTGGGGAATTGCCGATCGCCAAGGCGCTGGGCCGGTTGGATGCATTCGGCCGCAGCTCGGTCGGCCTGCTTGCTCTGCTTGCCCTCTTGTTTTTTCAAACAGGAACCACAAAGGCTCAGGCCGACGAGTCATCCCGGTCGACTGGCACTGGGAAGCTTCGATTGCTGATCGTCGATGGTCAGAACAATCACGGCAATTGGCCCAAGACCACCGTCATCATGAAGCGATGCCTGGAAGCTTCCGGACTTTTTCAAGTCGACGTCGCTCGCACTCGCTACACCTGGCAGGGAGAATCGCTGCTGAAGGAGTTTCCCTTAGAGGATGGGGTGACGCGGGAGGCGACCGAGCAGCCGCGTCCCGATCCCGATTTCGCGCCCCAGTTCGCTCAGTACGATGTGGTCCTCAGCAATCTGGGATTCGGAGCGGCTCCCTGGCCTGAAGCGACGCAGGAGTCGTTTGAAAAATACATGCGTGAGGGTGGGGGGCTGGTGGTGGTCCACGCAGCCAACAATTCTTTTGGCGATTGGAAAGCGTTCAATCAGATGATCGGCATGGGAGGCTGGGGAGGCAGGAACGAGAAGAGTGGCCCCTACATCTATCTGGATGAATCGGGGAAGACCATCCGAGATACTTCGCCAGGTTCGGGTGGTAGCCATGGAGCCCAGCACCCATTCCTGGTGGTGCTGCGCGATACCAACCATCCGATCACACGAGGCTTGCCCCAAACGTGGTTGCACGCCAATGACGAACTATACGATCGACTGCGCGGGCCAGGAGAGAATCTCTCGATTTTGGCGACCGCTTTTGCCAGTCCGGACAAAGGTGGGTCGGGGCGGCACGAGCCGATGGTGATGACAGTGGAGTATGGGAAAGGGCGAGTCTTTCATACGCCGATGGGGCACGCTGATGAATCGGTGGAGTGCGCTGGGTTTCAAACCTTGCTGGTGCGAGGGGCTCAGTGGGCTGCCACCGGCCAAGTGACGACGGAAGTTCCCGACGACTTCCCGACCGCAGAGGAAGCGAGAACCCGGCGCTTTCAACCCTGATACTCCCGGACTTGGGAATTCTACAGCAAGTCGGCCGGTGCCGATCGAGTTTCAGACCGCACCTCGATCGGTGCCTTCCACCGGTAGATTGTCCCTACCTTGCGCGCCGCTTTCGGTGCACAGCAACGACGCAAATGCAGGGGAGCTTCGGTGGGATCCGATCGCATGATTTTTGCAGGCACTGTCCCCACCGCCCCGTGATCTAGTCTGTCGGATCATCACACCAGCAGCCTGGGGAACTGAAGAACCCTTTGCTCAATCGCTGCTGACCAAAGGTGCGCACTTTTCAGTCGCGAGGATGCCGTACTCTCGGCATCCTCAGCGATCGGCCACAGTTTTCTTACCCCATGCGATCCGGTCATCGGCAACCGATCGCCACCATGCACATGTCATCTTCCTGCTTCCCCGAGCCGATGTGGGCGACGACCGACTGGACGATCGATTCCATCAAGCAATCCAGATTGCCTTCATGTCCCGCGACCATCTCGCGGACGCGCTCGATGGAGAACTGGGTATTGTCTTCCCCAAAAGCTTCAAAGACTCCATCGGTATACATCAACAAAAAATCACCAGCCGCCAGATCGATCCTCGCACCCTGATAGCTGGCTTCCTCCTCGGTCCCCAACGGCCATCCGGACTCTTCCTGCCCTGGTTCTTCGATCGATCCGTCGGCTCGCTTCAGCAGCGGTGGCATGTGGCCGGCATTGACGACGATGGCGCTACCTCGGGGAGGATCCAGGAAGATGACGCACATGGTGACCGTGTTGTCTAGTCCCAGCGCGCAGATGCGGCGATTGAGCGTTTCCATGGCTACGACCGGGTCGTTGGAACTGGCGAATGCGAAACGGGTTTCGGCCGACAGCTTGGCCATGAACATCGCGGCGGCAATACCATGC
The DNA here is from genome assembly GCA_040375295.1 of Planctomycetaceae bacterium. Taxonomy (GTDB): domain Bacteria; phylum Planctomycetota; class Planctomycetia; order Pirellulales; family Pirellulaceae; genus JBEISR01. Next base: position 65,107 of record JBEISR010000002.1, on the reverse strand, counting down.
CCGACCACATCAGCCACCAGAATCGCCCACTGACCCTGGCTTAATTGGATGTAGTCGAAATAGTCTCCACCGATATCCAGTTGGGGTTGATAGAACTGAGAAAACTCGAAGCGATCGATGCCCGGTGGCTTTTGAGGAAGAAACGCCGACTGGACCTGACGCGCCAGCGATAGATCCTGCTCCAGCACCTTCTGCAACAGCAGTTGCTCGACCATACGAGCATTCTCAAACGCAATGCGAACCTGCCCGGAAACCGCCATCAGCATCTCCAGGTCACGCTCTTCAAAGCGAGCCTTCTTCTGGGAGTCCAGTTGGATGGCCCCGATCGGCGTCTCGTTGCTAAGCACAATCGGCGCGATGATGGCAGAGCGAATCGAAAAATCGAGAATGCTCTGCGAGTCCTTGAATCGCTCGTCCTTCGCCGCATCAAAGACCAGTAGCGCTTCCTTCTTCTCGATCGCATACCTCAGCACCGATCGACTGATCTGGTGTACGGACTCGTCCTGCCCTTCCTTGCGGTCTTTGATCCACCTTGGAACCAGTTCTCCTTCGTCATCCAAAAGCAGGACATAGCCGCGATCCGCCTGGGTGAAGATCTCGAACAAGCCATCGAGTACCTTGGGAAGAACTATCTCCTGCGAGACCGCGCCATCCAGAGCGCGTGAGATCGCCACCATGGCAGACAGTTGCTGCTGGGCCGGGACCTTCGATGCGGTTCCATAGCCGCTGCCGACATCCTCCCGTTTTCCCAAAATCGACCGCGATCCACTTTGGAGCGGATCGTCGACCATCTCCACTTCCACCTTGCTGCTGAGCAGCGTGCCAGCACTTCTCGGTACCGTCAGTTCCTGCGCCTCGTGAAAGGTGAACTCCAGATCACAGATCCGGATCGCATCGCCATCCTTCAGCATCGTCGCCTTGTGAAGCCATTCGCTGTTCAGATAGGTGCCGTTGCGACTTCCCAAATCCTGCAGCAGGTAGCGTCCGTCGCGAAAGGAAATCTTTGCGTGTTGCCGGGAGACCGAACCGGAGTCGAGCACGATATCGCAGTCGGGATGTCGGCCCAGCACCATTTCCCGATGCTCCAGGCGGATCTTTTGGCCTCGCTTCTCTTCCGGACCTCCCACCAACGTGATATTTGCCATCGCTACCTCAACTGCAGACCTGCGTTCTGCCCATGCCAACCTACCCTGGAACAGAATCCCCTCCCCAAGGGGGATTTCCTCCGCGACTCATCGTGACGCCTGAGCGACCAATTGTCCAGCTTGACCGGCAAATCGGGTTTGCCAGGTCGATGGCCAGCAGATCATTCATGCTAGTCGGACCGATCGCGCGGCCTGGGTGGAGAGTCGAGAGGAGAGGATTCGGATTGAAACCGAATCATCAAACCGCTATTTACCCCTCCTGCCGCTCCTTCTCTCCGAGGGGATGGCGGTTCCACCAGTGGCTTCATGGAGGTTCTTGGATGCCCAGTTTGTTGGCTACCCAATCACCCGGAAATCGCGATTGCGCCAAGTACCCTTGGGTTTTTTCGGGTGCTGTCCATCTGCTAGCGGTGGCGCTGGTGTTTGCCTTAGCGACCTCCACCCAAGCGCAAATGGGGGGAGGCCAGAACATGCCAGCATTCGAGGATCCTTCCTTTCGCGACAAACTCTGGGAGGCCGGAGGCCCGGCTTTTCGCGATGCACGCAGCGGCAAGATGATTGTCGATGTCCAGATCGAAGGGAATCAGACGGTCAGCGAACACAAGGTGCTCTCCCACATGCAGTCCCGCCCGGATCGGCTGTACGATCCCGAGCAGCTCAATCAGGATACCCGGGAACTCTATCGCACCGAATTGTTTGACAAGATCGAGACGTTTGTAGACGAAGTCCCCGAGGGGGTTCGCCTTCGGGTTCGGGTTCGCGAGAAACCTTCCGTCCGATCGGTGGTCTACCACGGCAATACCCGCATTGAAGACTCGACACTCAAAAAGCATGCCGGCATCGATCAGGGGGATCCAATCAGCCCAGTGGCAGTCGAGCAAGCCAGGCAGCGGTTGCTGACCTACTATCAGGATCAGGGCTTCGGGCACGCCGATGTTCAGATCGCCAACGGGAACCGACCCGGAGATAGAGATGTTGTTTTTCGAATCAGCGAAGGGAACAAAGAGCGGATCTGGGACATTCAGATCGTCGGCAATCAAGCGTTCTCTGAAGCCGTCCTAAAGACTCGGATCAAATCGAAGGATGCTCGCAACGGAGCAACACCCTATTTCTTCAATGTCGCCGATCGCGGGCAGATCGAAGAAGATCGAAAGGAACTGGAAAGATACTACCGGAGACTCGGCTACTTCGATGCGCGCGTCGACTTTGGACTGAAATACGATGACTCGGGAAAATGGCTTTCCATCAACTTCGTCGTCAGTGAGGGGGATCGATACACCGTTGGAGAGATCACCTTTCAAGGGCATCGGTTCTACACATCCGAAGATCTTTTGGCTGGAATGAAACTGAAGACAGGGGAATTTTTCAACCAGGATCGAATGGATTTTGATGCCAGGTTGATTCGACAGCTCTACGGCGCCCGTGGCTTCATCTTCGTCGACGTCACTCCCGTTCCCATCTATCTTCCAGGGCGTCGAGTCAACCTCGTCTATGAGATCGAGGAGGGGGACGTCTATCGCGCCAGTCAGATCAATGTGCACATTGCCGGTGAAAATTTTACGAAAGAACGAGTGGTCTTCAATCAGATGGGGAATCTCTACGAGGGAGGCATCATCGACCAGCGCAAGGTGGATGATGCGGAGCGTCGTTTGCGATTTTCCGAGCTATTCGTGACCAACGCGGCGGATGGCGAACCACCCCGGATCGAGATCCTCCCTCAGGTCGATGAGGACTCGGACCAGTAATGAAACAGCACGAAGTACCCGATCGTTCGATCCCAGGGGATGCAGATCATCACCTCCCAAACGCGGCTCTGAGGCGCCTGATGCAGTCTGAACCAAAAAACAATCGCCGAATCGTTCACCGAAGGCGACTCGTCCGGTTGCTCGCCGGCCGCTTGCTTTGCGGTTGGGCTGCCTGGCTTGCTATCTTGCCGTCTGCCTGGGGACAGTCCGATCCGTTTCTCCTATCCAGCCCTCCACCTTCGCAGCAGCAGTCCCCGGGCAACAGCGACCTGTATCGGACACCCATGGTGCCATCGCAGGTTACCCCAACTGGCTCGGCATCCACTCCGCCAAGCACTCGCACCGCCCAGGTACCTCCCTCCTACGCCGGTCCCCTGCCGACTCCCTATCCCAATAGCGCGCCAGCGCTCCCTGCTCCCTACGGCGCAGCTCCTCCTGCTCCCTACGGCGCAGCTCCTCCTGCTCCCTACGGCGCAGCTCCTCCTGCTCCCTACGGTGCTGCTCCTCCTGCTCCCTACGGTGCTGCTCCTCCTGCTCCCTACGGTGTGGCTCCTCCTGCTCCCTACGGCGCAGCTCCTCCTGCTCCCTACGGCGCAGCTCCTCCTGCTCCCTACGGTGCTGCTCCTCCTGCTCCCTACGGTGTGGCTCCTCCTGCCCCCTACGGTGTGGCTCCTCCTGCCCCCTACGGTGCTGCTCCTCCTGCCCCCTACGGTGCTGCTCCTCCTGCCCCCTACGGTGCAGCTCCTCCTGCTCCCTACGGTGCGGCTCCTCCTGCTCCCTACGGTGCAGCTCCTCCTGCCCCCTACGGTGCGGCTCCTCCTGCTCCCTACGGTGCAGCTCCTCCTGGCTATCCGGTTCCCTCTCCCTGGTCCTCCGCATCTGGCGCATTTCCGCCGGGGCCAGTAGCGGGACCTGCGGGCGAGCCGGTGATGCCATCGGTAGGATCGACCCTGGGTCAGCCGATGCAGTTCCAGACACCTTTGGCCGATGGTCCGGTATCGCCAACAACCGGTTTCCGGCCACGGGTGCGCAATGCGCCGATCGATGTCTACGTGCAGGAAGCGCAGACGGGCCGCATGGTCTTCGGCGGTTCGGTCAACACCGACCTGGGAGTCGCCGGTCAGGTGATCATCGAGGAACGGAATTTCGACCTCCTTCGGTTTCCTCGTAGCTTTCAGGATCTGTTCAACGGCGCATTTCGAGGCAACGGGGAAAACTTCCGAATGGAGTTGATGCCTGGCAATCGGGTCCAGCGGTACAGCGTCAATTGGACCCAGCCAAACCTTTTTGGATACTCGCCATGGAGCCTTTCGGTCAGCGGATTTTTGTTCGATCGTATCTATCAGGATTGGGATGAGAACCGGTTGGGGGGGCGTGTGATGCTGGGCTACCAGATCACCCCTGATCTTTCTTTCAGCACGGAGGTTCGCGGTGAAAATGTCGACATATCGGATCCTCGGATCACTGGAGTCGAGGCGCTCGATTCCGTCGTGGGAGATCACGAATTGTGGACTGGTCGGTTCCGTTTAGCTCACAACACACGCGACAGTCCATTCCTGCCGACCGAAGGGCATTTTCTAGAGTTGATTTACGACCAGGTCTTCGGGAATTTCGATTTTCCGCGTGGGCAGATCAATTACAGCAAGTACTTTCTGATCCGCGAGCGGGCCGACGGTGGGGGACGACATACCTTGACATCCTCCTGGCGGTTTGGATTCAGCGGGGAAGAGACACCGATCTTTGAAAACTTTTTTGCAGGTGGTTTCACGACGCTGAGAGGATTTAGTTTTCGTGGTGCCAGTCCGGTGGAAAGCGGTGTGCAGGTTGGGGGTCGCTTCATGTTTTTGGGAACTCTGGAATACATGTTCCCGATCACCGCTGACGACATGCTGAGAATGGTGACATTCGTCGATTACGGTACGATCGAACGGGATATCGAAGTCAACAGCGAGAACTTCCGCGTTGCCCCTGGACTCGGTTTCCGAATTGCCGTCCCCGCCTTGGGGCCCGGACCTCTGGCATTCGATTTCGCCTTCCCCGTTTCCTACTCGGACAGCGACGACAGGCAGGTCTTCAGTTTCAACGTCGGCGTGACGCGCTGACCGAAAGAGGCGTGCCATGGACTTTGCGATCCAGTTGCCAGGATACGCCGGACCCGCCGACCTGCTGCTTTATCTGGTGCGGCGGGAGGAGGTGGAGGTCGAGCGGTTGCCGTTGGCAAGGATCATCGAGCAGTATTTGGGATTTCTCGAGGTGCTGACGGAACTGAATCTGGATGAGGTGGGGGATTTCCTGGAGATCGCTTCCCATCTAATCGAGTTCAAAGCGCATGCCGTGCTGCCGATGGAATCGACTCCGCAAGAGTCCAACGACGAACCGCTGTTGGAGGAACCTTCCGATCGATTGGCCGAGAGGCTGATTCAGTACAAACGCTTTCGGGATGTCGCCTTCCTATTGGAGGAGCAGGCGCAGCGTTGGCAGATGCGTTTCCCCAGACTGGCCACCGAATCGCTTCCGGTCCGAAACGACCTAGCCAGTCAACCGATTGCGGAGGTGGAGGTATGGGACTTGGTCAATGCTTTCGGTCGGATTCTCAAAGCCAATCGAGCTCCGGCAGCCGAGCAGACGATCTACGACGACACGCCGATTCATCAGCATATGCAGCAACTGCATGAGCGCATCGCCAAAGAAGGACCTCTGGAACTGCAGTCGCTCTTTCCCGCCGGGGCGCACAAGAGTCGACTGGTGGCGATGTTCCTCGCGACCTTGGAGTTGACTAGGCACCATGGTGTGATGGCAATCCAGCGTCAACCGGAGGGAAGTATCTGGATTCAGCGGGGCAATGACTTCCAGATGACGCTAGACGTGGCGCAGGTGGACAACGTGACGCTGAGCCAGTTTGCGGCCTCCAATCTCCCCGTCCAGCCGCGCTAAACCGCTCGACGGAGCATCGCATGAAGACTCCAGTTCAGGGACCGGATGTCGTTTCCGGCCTCAGTTGCTCCTGAAGAAATCGGGTCATGCTGGAGTACAGATGGGGTGTTGTGTTGTCCCCCTCGGAGATCGAGTGAGAGCGATTGGGGTAGGGAAGAACTTGAAACAGCTTGCCGTGAGCGATCAGGCGATCCATCAATCGCTCCACTCCCTGATAGTGGCAGTTGTCGTCCCCAGTTCCGTGAATCAGCAGTAGATTCCCTTCCATCCGATCGGCATAGGTAATGGGGGAACCGGCGCGATAGCCTTCCGGATTCTCCTGAGGCAGTCCCATGTAGCGCTCTTGATAGATGGTGTCGTAGAGCGTCTGGTCGGGGACGGGGGCTACGGAGATGGCAGCGCGATAGAGTTCGGGGAAGCGAAACAGCCCATGCAGGCTCATGCTCCCACCGCCACTCCAGCCCCAGACGGCGATGCGTGAGGGATCGATACGAGGGACCTCTTTCAACAGTCGACCAACCGCTTTGGCCTGATCTTCTGCTGCCAGCACGCCGATCTGTCGATGGACCGACTTGCGCCAGGTTCGGCCCTTGGGCACCTTGGTCCCGCGGTTGTCAAAGCTGGCGACGAACATCCCCCTCGACGCCAGCCAGCGATGCCACAGTCCCTGTCGCCCCCACCAGGCATCCCGCACCGTTTGCCCATGAGGCTCACCATAGACATGCACCAGCAAGGGTTGCTGCGGGCCATCCTCTTGGGGAGCTGGAGGTTCCAGCAACCATCCATCCAGCGAAACTCCCGGTTCGATTTCGATAGTTCGAAAGATCGGTGTTGGCAGTGCCAGCGACGTTACGAGAGCAGATAGTTCGGCGTTATCCTCCAGCAACTGCAAACGCTGATGCCCTTCCAGTTCCAGCCATTCATGGGACGCCGGCTTCCCTGCGGAGGACCAGGAGTGAAGCGCCCAGGGAGAACCCGGAACCGTTTGATACGTGTGCCATCCCGGTTGATCGATTGGGGTTACTCGTTCGGAACTTCCATTCTGAAGATCGACGCGATAAAGATACTTCTGGGTGGCATGGCTTGGGGATGCACTGACCAGGGCGCTGTTCCCGGCGGGATCGAAGGAAATGATCTCGATGACATCCCAAGGGGCTTCCAGGATCGGTGTCGCTTGGTCCGGATGCTCAGCGCTGACCCGATAGAGCCCTCGCCAACCAATGCGTTCCGAAAGCCAGAGGAAGTTCTTGCCTCCATCGATCCACCGAAAGGGATTCTCGTTCTCCAGCCATGCGGCATCGCGATCGGTCCACAAGAGGCGGGGTTGCTTGGTTGCAGGTTCCCAGTCGAAGACCTCATTCTGGTTTTGCAATCGATTGAATCGCTGCAGATAAAGTCGTTGGTTGGATGGATTCCACTGCGCATGGGCGATGTAGTGGTTGCGAGGATCTCCTGGCAGTTCGATCCAGTCGATCTGTCCATCGTCCAGCGAGACAACACCGATCCGGCAAGAAGGGTTGGTTTGTCCCGCTTTGGGATAGGGGATGGGGATCAGTCGCGCGTAGCGATCGGTGGTGTTATCGATCAGATGGAAGATGCCTACCTCTGAGGTGTCGATCTCCCAGAAGGCGATGTGTCGACCGTCCGGGCTCCATCGATAGCCATCCCGCAGATCCAGCTCTTCTTCATAGACCCAGTCACCGGTCCCGTGGATCTTTCCATCCAATCCGCCGAAGGTCAATTGGCGAATGGATCCGGTCGCAAGGTCCTCGACATAAAGATCTTGGTTGCGAACGAAAGCGACATGCTTGCTGTCGGGTGAGAACTTAGCGAACATCATCGATGCCGGTGATTGATCGTCACCTCCCAGCTTCCGCAACGCACCGCTGCTGCGGTCCAGCAACCAGTAGTCCCCTCGCGTGTTGTAACGCCAGACTCTTTGGGAGTTGGTATAGAGGAGCAGTTTCGATTCATCGTCGCTTGTCGCAAACGATTCCACGGCAAGCGGCGCGGTAGCATCTTGGGGAATCAGTTGTTTTCGGGAGATCCACGGCGCGAAGCGACCCAGCTTCGGATCGCACCGCTCGATGGCGGTGTCTCCATCGCCTGGCGGCATGCGATAGGCGATTTCGCCCGAGCGATGCCACGCGATCTGTCCCGGACCCTTCTCCTGAAGTTCTGGGGCGCTGAAGATCTGCTCGGCTGTCCATTGGGTGATCGGCGGAGTGCCGGCCCGCTGGTTTCGTTCGGTTACTTGTTGACGAATGGCCTTTCGCGCCGTCTCAACGCGCAGGGGCCAGCGAAAGGTCGGCGATTGCTCAGGGAGGAAACCTTCCAAGTGTCCGGAAAGACGGGTGGCAGGTTTGGTGTAGATCAGCTCCGTCGGACCAAAGACCTCGCGGCACAATTCGGCCAGGCCAGGGTCGTACTGCAGCAACTCCTTTCGCGTATCGACATGGTTGTGATCGTGGTCATCGTGTCGATTGTTGTCGAACCAGGACTGCACTCCCTCGGCGAAGTACTCATGGTGGTTGACCGCGGCGTAGGTTCCTTTCCAGAGTCCCTTTCCGATCGCCTCGCGATAGACCTTTTCGACCCGAGTATCGAACGTGGGGTCGATCTGATTCATGCCGCGCAGGTGAATGTTGTGGGCGAATTCGTGGATCAAAATGCATTCAGCTGCATACGGATCGTCTGGGTAGGCCAGCAAATTCTCCTCGCCGCAGGAACAATAGGGATCGGTCTGGGAGCCTCCCATACCACGGGCGCGACCATCCCAGTAGTCGCGCGCCGATACGCCGGGGGCCTCCGCACCGTCCTGTTCTGGGCTACCCAGCCATTTCCATTCCGGAAGGTCGGTGGTGAACTCATTCCAGGCGATGATGGACATGCGGGATCCGCTGGCGCGCATGGAAGCCAGCACATCGGGGCGATGCCGCATCATCGCAGCCACCCAGTAGGCGGCTTCCTTCAAGGCAAAGGGGCTGACGCGATCCGATGCGACGATCTGGTAGCCGTCGACGGTGATCAGTTGCTTATAGAAATCGGGGATTCCTGAGTCGGCTTCTGGGGGAGTGATTTCCGAGATTGGAAGGGGTGCTTGAGCCGGAAGAGGCGAGGGGGAAAGCGTCGTCTTCACGCTGGCAAGAAAGAAGATCCAGAAGAGTGCACGCAGTGGGCATCGCATACAGCATCCGATCCGATAGAGGGCCTGAACACCTGATCGGAGAGGACTTGTCGCAAGTGCCTCTCCTAGGGTCATTGTATCGCTTGTCGGATCGAACGGATGGCTTCGGCAAGACGGAGCGGGCCGATCAGCGAGGTGAGGCCAATGGAGCAACCGGTGGAGCAACCAAACCGACGGGTGAGTTGGATTGACTTGGTGGGGCCGCGGGATTCGATTTGGCTTCGCTTCCCTGGATAAATCGAGTCGATTCTTCCTGGCTCCACTGGGCATCCCCTTGCGAACTGCTCACTTCGGCGCGAAAGCGGTGGGTACCAGGTCTGGATGCCTTGGCAGCGATAGCCAGTCGAATCGATTGCCCCGGCTCCAACTTATCCACCGCTTCAAACAGTACCTGTCCAGGAACCAATCGATTGGGATGGCCGCTCGCCTCCATCGGTTCGATGCCAGCGGAGAACTGAGCGACCACAACGATATCACGAGCGGTGGAGTGTCCCTGGTTGGTGATCGTCACCTCATAGACAGCCGGTTTGTCGGTAGATGCCGGAGCTGCTGGGTCGCGAACTTGAAGCTGCAGGTCGGTGACCGCCTCAGCCTTCATGGCGCCCGATGCCGAGGCTGCTGCCCCTGCGCTTCCGACCGCTTGCGATTTCCATGCGATGTTTCCTTCACGCTGGCAGGCAACCACTAGGCCCCTCTGCCGACTCGACCCAGCCTGCAGAGGATCTTCCTGCCACTGGATCGTTCGACCTTCGACCGTGGCTCCGTTGGGGGCTTCAATCAGATCGACTCCCTCCGGCAGTTCCAGGGAACACTGGATCGAATCGATCGCCAGATCGCTGGGGTTATTGAGGTGCAGAGTCCATTGCGCGGTGGCGCCGACGAAGCTGGTTTCTGGTGCGGCCCAAGAGAGTTCCAAAGAACCCTGTCGCACAGCGACATCGATTGTCGATTTAGCCTTAAGGGAGCCGGCGGCGCCTTCTGCTGCGACCGAGACGGGAATCATCCCCGAGTGCTTGAAATCGAGTTCGACCTCGACCACCTCTTCCGCACCGCCGGGAATCGTCCCGATCGGAAGCATGCTTTCGGCGAGCGAACCGGCCTGAACCATCAAATGGACAGATTCCGCAGGCAGGGTCCCCGGGTTTTTGACTCGGACCCGGAAAATCTCAGGGCGTCCGAAGACGACTTGCGAGGGACCTTCTAGAGCGACCTGCAACTGAGCGGCAGCGACTTGAAGCGGTAGGGAACCTGTTTGTGGGAGCGCCGTCCACTCGATCTCGGCAGCAAACAGTTCCGGCTTGGACGATTGCAACTGGAATGCAAGTCGCTTTTCTGTGGCTCCCGAAAGCTGATCGATCTGCCAGACCAACTGCCGCAGTCCCTCGGATTGATCGATCAGTACCTGCTCATTCGCTTCAGGAATCGACATCGCAACAGCATCCGGCACGCTCACCTGAATCAGCATGCCCTCGATCGGCTCACGTCCTCGATGGGATACAACCAATTCGAATGTCGCAGGCCGATCCATCGGGACTGCCTCAGGGCCCACCACACGCACATCGATCGCTGGCAGATGCATCGCTAGTGAGGAAGGCGATTTCTTGGATGCCAAAGGAGCGAAATCGGAAGGTTCCGATGCGTTGTTGGGGGCGCTGGGTAAAGGGGTGGAGACGTCGGATGGCCTCAGTTCCATCGGTGCAGGAACCAGCGCTGCAGGAGGACCTGGCAGTGCCATCAAGCTAGACTCTTTCCCTGCAGCGGATTCCGGTTGGTCAGGGGAAGCAGACGGATTGGAAATGACCGTGGACATCGGAACTGGGGCCGGCGCCGAACCTTCATCAAGAGATGTTGAATTTCGATCGTTGGTGTTGACTCGCACCATTTCGGCTGGCCGTGTGGGAATGGCGACTGGATTGTTGTTCTGGACAGCAGCAGGACCGGGTTGGGTGGCTGCACGGGAGGGGACCGGACGTCGCGGTACGCTGGGCCATGCGGCCTCGGCCAACGGACGATCCAGGTTGAGGAAAGACTCCCCATTGGCAGATGACTCCAACGGGTTCTCAGGGGGATTGGAAGCTGTTATCGGTGATGGTGTGTTTTCCATCGGCTCCCGCTTCGCCTGCCCGACTGCCTCGGTGGATGCCGTAGGTGGCTCGGTGGAGGACAAGCGTGGGGAGGCAACCTCGTCAACACCGATCGGCTTTCCCGAAGCACGGCGACTGGAGGACTTGGGCGACAGCGAGGTCACCGGTCGCGATTCGATGCGAGGCTCGCGGTCAAGAAGACCCGAAGTGTTAGAGCGCTGGGACAGATTTAGTTCGTTGCTGGAAGAGTTTAATGCTGCATCCAGAGGGGGAACCGGTGCTGTGGTTGCCTCGACGTCGACCTGAGGAGGCGCAGGCAGATCGGAGATCGTAGGTTCGCTAGGTGGTTTCGGCAGGGAAGGCAACTCTTGCATCGCTGCCGGTTGCCCCGAAAACGGCTCCAACGGCACTCTGCGTCGCGGAGTCCCCTTCCTCGCAGTCTCGTCGGCTCGCATCTGCTTGGAGTCGTCACCACCAAACCACCTGTCGGTGGCCGATCGGAACTGTTGAAAGAATCCCCCTTTCGCTTTCGGCGGAGCAACCGCTGCGGAAGAGGGGGATCCGCCACGCTGGGAGACCTGGGCAGCGCGGGAATTGGTTGACCGTTCGCCCTGGAATCCAAGTACCGACGAACCGTTTGCAAAGCACAAAAGGATGCTCACGACGGTCAGGATGTTCCGACCTGTAACGTCCGCCATCGCTGGGCTCCTGCGAGGGAAGAGGCGGTTGGTACGAACCGTACCATCACGTTTCGGGAATGCTGGCACTTACCAGGCCGAATCCGCCCTTCATTCGGTATCGGTTGAAGCGATTGAAGAGATTGAATCGATTCTTCCGATTCGTCCGTAGGGGGCATGCGGTGGGCGAAAGGTCGAGTCGATCCGCGGCCTTATAAAGCATCGCTAAATTCCTCTTACCTAACGAGGCGATCCCCAACATCGAATAGCGTTGCGGTTGGCGGATCTCAAAAAAGACTCATCCGCCCAATACCCCAATGCCCAAGGGCAAAAGGACCATCCGATGCAACCTTTGCTGGTGGCCGCCTCCGGGAAAATCGCATTGGTTCAAAGCGGTAGCCACGGTGGAACAGAAGGCACCACCAGAAAAATCCCCCCATAGGGGCGTGTTTTATTTCAATCGGTGCCAGGCACCGATTGGAGGTTTTCCACTCTAAAGGGTGGTTTTTCATTCTGAAGTTTGAGGTCTTTTGAATCGTACCTGCTCGTTCGTTGATGATGAATTACTCGCTAAAAGTGGGGGTTTAATTGGTGGGTGGCACCGATTGGAGGTGTGTCCACTCCAAAGGGTGGTGTATCTTTCTTGGGCTTGAGGGCTCTTGGATCGTATCGGCCCGTTCGTTGATGATGAATTGCTCGCTAAAAGTGGGGGTGTAATTGGTGGGTGGCACCGATTGAAAAGGTGCTAAAAGTGGGGGTGTAATTGGTGGGTGGCACCGATTGAGATGGATTTAGTTCTTTTTGGGGTGATTGTTGTCGAGCTTTGTTGAGGCGGACCTGTATCAAAATGCATCACCTGATTTGTTGATGCTGATTGGATTGGCTACAGGCGCCCCTGGAGGTCTTGGTGGCGAAGAAAGTCCAGCGGGGATTCCCTTGACGATAGGTGACCACCACCGGACCTTCAAATTGGAACGATTTCAGCGCCCGCGCCATATGCCAGCACTTTTCCTCCAGAAAATCACCGTTTTGGGGCAACGTCGGCCTGGGGTTTGCATCGATAGTCCCCTTGAATCCCTCTTTATGGTGCAACCTTTCCGGCGCTGGCTTCGTTGGGGTCAAGGTAGCCAGGTGGTCGCTGGATTTGAGTCGGATTTTCAGCTTTCTTGTAGAACCTGAAGTCCGAGCAAATAAGATGAAGATGATTCGGTCAAGGAACGCTCTTTCGGAATTCGTGGGAGCAGGTCTGGGAGCTTAAATTATGGTTGTTCGTCGTTGGTCGGTGTGGTGCACGTTGGCCCTCAGCTGCCTTGGCGGTTCCCAGGCGTTGGAGGCTGGTACAGCTGCACTGGGCCCCGTGTTGGCAGCATCCCAGCAGTCGCGTAGTCTCGACTCGCGGATGGCTACCTACCGCGGGGATGATGGAATCATCCACTTCGCATTGAGTCTCCGCGCACAGGAGCTTGGCGAATCTCGCGGCGTCCCCACGGTGATTCTCGTCGACACTTCGGCCAGCCAAACGGGCAGGATCCGCCGTGATTCTTTGGCGGTGGTGGATGCTCTGATCGAAGGGATGGACGCTGGATCGGAGGTGGCGATCCTTGCCTGCGATGTTTCGCCGGTGGATCTCTCGGGCGGGCTGCATCGCCGTAGCGAATCGGTCATCGATCACGCAACCGCCAGCCTTCGGGACCGAGTTCCCCTTGGCGCTACCAACTTCAAAGCAGCGCTCGAATCAGCAATCGAACTTCTTGCCGACCGGACCGATGGCGCAATCATCTACGTGGGAGACGGAGTTCATCGTTCTCAGCTTTTTGAACAGGAATCGATGGCGAAGTTGGTGGAAAGGTTGCGGGAGCATCGCGTCTCTGTTCACAGCCTAGCGATCGGTCCATTCTACGATGTCGCACTACTCGCTTCCTTGGCCAGCCATACTGGCGGAACTGTGTTGATTCGCGACCGAATTGAAGCGACCACCCAGCAAATCGGTACACATTTGGCTCATGCTGCCTCGGCCCCAGTCTTCTGGCCGCAGACGCTGGATGCTTCGCAACCTTTTGCCAGTCGCTTTCCTGAGGCGATTCCCCCGATCCGCGCAGATCGCGACTCCATTCTCCTGGGCAGTCTTCCAGAGGAATCTTGGAACGGCAAAGTGACCCTCCGAGGCACATTGGCAGGGGCGCCAACCACATTGGCCTGGGATGTTCAGTCCGAGGCATCTCATCCCGATTTCGCGTTTCTTCCTTTGGTAGTTGAGAAGGCGAAAAAGGACCTCGGTCTGATGCTTCCGATCGCCGGTTCGGAAGCTCTGAAGGAATTGGGGGGTGTTCTGGCTGCCAGTTCTTTGGAACTGGTCAAGTCGGGTCGTTTTGCATTGCAGTCTGGCGATGCCAAGGGGGCATTGGAGATCGCTAACGAAGCTTTGCGTCGAGATCCCGACAACGTAGAGGCATCTTCGCTCCGCGACGCTGCCCGCAAGCGATTGGAAGAGGCTCGCCTGGTGCGTCCTGTAGTCTTCGTGCAGGCTCCTCCTGGTGATCAAGTCGCACCTCCGGTTGTAGATGGCTCCGTGATTCCGCCGGCCGCTGGAGAAGCGGTGCAGCCAGGGGTCGCGCCGCCTCTGCCCGGCGAACTGTTTTCGCCCGCTCCAGGTTTGGACGACTTCTCTTCGGGCGGAGATCTTCTGGCTGAAGAAGAGGGCAATCGCCGTCGTGTTTCCCAGCGTATGGAAGCGGAGGTCCGCAATCAGATTCGCGAGGCGAATCGAACGATCGTCAATGATCCCTCCTCTGCGATCGCCAACCTGAAGGCTCTTCAGGCTGAAGTTCGCAGGACTTCGGAATTGGATCCTGGGCTTCGCACGCAGTTAGAGTCGATGTTGGGTTCTACTCTTCAGGCGGCTGCAAGGCGCGAGCGAGCCAATCGGGACCGACAGGCTCAGGCGGATCAGGCGGCTGCGGCAGCCAACGCCTCTCGCCGCTTGCTGGATGAACGGAATCGACGGGAGTACTCCATTCAGCAGTTGGTGGAGCGTTTCAACTCGCTGATGCAGCAGCAACTGTTTGCTGAAGCGAATTCGGATATCGCGCCGGTTGTAAAAGATCTGGCCCGCGACAGCGTCATCGCTCGCGTTGTCGAACTGGAATCGAGTATCGCTGCCAATCAGCAGTTGATGGAGGATGTGGTCGATCGGCGTCGGCGAGCTTTTGTCGACGCTCTCTACTTAAACGAGGCCGCGGCGATTCCATTCGTCGATGAGCCTCCTGTTGTCTACCCTCCACCCGAAGTCTGGCGAACCTTGACTGCGCGGCGAGAGCGATTCGCATCGATCGATCTTTCCAGCGGTAGCAGCAAGTCCGAGCAGTTGATTTACGATTCGTTGAAGCAGAAAGTGAATGTCGATTTTCGGAATCGCCCGCTTCGGGACGTAGTGGACGATCTCTGCAAGCAAGCAGGGGACGTTCCCTTCTACATCGATGATGCCGCGCTGGAAGAAGCCGGTCAGAACGCCGACGATCAAGTGACTCGGACTCTGCCCGATGTCTCCTTCCGCTCCGCTTTGCGATTGATTCTCGAACCGCTCGATTTGACCTACGTGATTCAGGACGAAGTGCTGAAGATCACCACCAAGGACAAATCGGAGGCTGCCATTGTCAAAGTCTATCCCGTCGGTGATCTGGTCGTCCCGGTCTTTCCTATCGGTGGCGGCATGATGGGTGGTATGGGCGGTGGAATGGGTGGCGGTATGGGCGGCGGTATGGGTGGCGGAATGGGCGGCGGCATGGGCGGGATGGGTGGTGGTGGCATGGGCGGGATGGGTGGTGGTGGCATGGGCGGGATGGGTGGCGGTGGTGGTATGTTTGCCATCCCCGACCAGCCAGCCAAGCCGGCGAAATCCAATGATGAGCCGAAGTCTTTGACTCAAGCCAAGCAGTGGCTGGATGCCATGGAGACCGCCAATGAAAAAGAACTAGTCGCTCTCCAGAAGGGTCTGCAGGAACTGGTTGGAATCGAGTTGATCGCCGCCAAGGAAAAGCTTGGCGTCGAGGGAGGGAAAGCAGAGTCACAGGCTCACTTCCAGACCATCATCGATATCGTCCAGGAATCGCTGCGACGTGGTTACCCTCAGTCGTGGATGTATGAGGCATTGAGTCTTTCGATGCAGGCTTGCGAGTATCCTTCTCACGATGTGTACCGCGTGCTGATGTCGGCCGTCGATTTCTCCGGAGAAGTACAGGATTCCTTGAGGATCGCTAAGTACCTGATCCAGCAAGGGATGAAAAAGGAGGCGCTGCACCTCCTGCATGATGTTGCGATTGCAAACCCTTTGATGGTCGAACCCTACGAATTAGGGCTCCCGCTGGCTCGCGAACTGAACGATCTGGATGGCCTCCGCTGGACTTGCGTCGGGATTCTCAAGCAAGCATGGTCGGAGGAAAAGGTTGCGATTTACGAGAATGCCCAGCTGTCGGCAAGAGCGACTTATCTGCAGTTGGTCAAGAACAAGCGACCGATGGAAGCCAAGGCCTTTGAGAACCAGATCAAAGCCGCTATGGCTCGCGATCTGGTCATCCGCGTGAGCTGGACCGGAGAAGCGGATATCGATCTGACGGTTGCCGAACCGGCTGGAACCGTCTGCTCTCTCACTAATCCTCGAACGGTATCAGGCGGCATTCTCATGGGAGATGGTTCTCCAGCACAGGGACCGCAAAATGGAACCTACTCGGAAACCTACATCTGTCCTCAAGGATACGCTGGGCAGTACCGCATCCTTCTTAGAAAAGCCTATGGCGATGTTGCCGCAGGTAAGGTGACGGTCGATTTATTGACTGATTTCGGGACGGCTGACGAGCGTTACGTTCGAAAGCAGATCCCGCTGGAAGACAAGGACATCTTGATCGATGCAATGGTCAAGAACGGACATCGAGATGTCCCGATCGTCGAAGCTCAAATCGCAGACCTTCAGAACAAGCGGCTGGAAGCTGGTCGTGCTGTTTTGGCTCAGCAGTTCATGGGGGGCGGAAACTCCAGCAGCGGCTCGAGCGCCGCCGAATGGTATGAGTGGCAGCAGCGGCTGCTAGCGGGTACCACCGGCAACTTCCCGCTCCGCGGTGCCGTTGGTTATCGTCCCGAAATCACCTTCATGCCTCAGGGTACCTTCATGATGGCTCGCGCCGTCATCTCCGGTGACCGCCGGTACGTTCGCGTCTCACCGGCTCCCTTCTTCATGGACATCCTCGCCGTCGACACCTTCAATTTCATTACCGGGGATAGCACTTCTGGTGGTGGTGGACTGGGTGGTGGTGGCGGTGGTGGCGGATTCGGCGGCGGCGGTGGATTCGGTGGCGGTGGTGGTGGTGGGTTCTGACGTAGCAAGCGGTCCAACCGCCAGTAGCATCCGAAAGGCCGCCCTCGTGGCGGCCTTTCTTTTTTTGAGCTCAATTCTTTTTGCAACCTGACACCGGCAATGCCATCCCGTGGGGGCCTCGAAGTCCTTTGGTTTGGGCTCGCTGAAGTCATCCTAAATAGCATGGAGCAATTGGATGATCCGCCGCCCCTGGCGGGAGGTGGAACCTAGTGGAATCATGGGACCCCATCGCTTCTGTCCTGAAAGGTTCTCATGAAGTCCTTCAGATAGGGGTGGTACCGGGCTGGAATGGCCTTCGGAGTGACAGGAAGTCCCGAGAGTCGTTCCGCGAACTCTTTTCCACCAGCCTGCGAGTTCAGCAGGCTATGGCAAGCGGAACTGGCTAGCATGATAGTCGATGCATCGGAGTCTTCCTGTGCTGTCAGCGCAAGTGCCACGAGTTGATCGATCCCCCGATTTCGTATCGCTGAGTCCTTGGATCGCGCAAGAAACTCCGCAGCAACCACTCTCACCATCGGCTCTCGGTCCTGCAATTGGGGTTCGAGGATAAGATCCTCATCGATTTCCTCTCTACACTTTCGGATCAATAGTCCCATAGCTCCCCAGTATCTTTGCACTGTGTCCTCCGACTGCAACCATCGCCCCGCCTCCGACAGGGAATCTGTCTCGGTCCCCTGCTGTTTACTGGCCCAGTCGGCCGCCTCCACCCGAGATCGCATCAGTGACTCAGGTAGACGCTGTCCAGTTTCCCAGGGGCTGGAGTCCTTGGAGTCAGCAAGCATGATCGACTCGGGGGTCAGCCCCCAATCCCGCGACTCCACCATCCACTCCAACAGCACACGACTCAAACGGACCTGGTCGGCCTCCATTCCCTTTTGACCGATCAGGTTGTGAACCTGGTGTGGATCGGTAGCCAAGTCGTAGAGTTCATGAGTCGGCTTGGGCAACCAAAAAGCTGATTGAGCCTGGTTGGTCTTTCCTTCCTTCCAGTGCTTTTCCCATGCCCTAGTGGTTGGCGTGAGGAACATGTAATCGAGGAATTGACCTTGTGGCAGATGAGGCATCCAGTTGCGGATGTAAAGAAACCGTTCATCCCGAACTGCTCTCGAACAATCGACCCGCTCATCCATGCGATCCCGAAATCCGAACTGATAGCGAACGGGTTCGCGCTGGTACTTTCCCAGCAAGGCCCTTCCAGACATCCACTCAGGTGGCCTGATCCCAGCAAGGGAGAGCGTCGTAGGAGCCATATCGATGAAGCTGATGGCCACGTCGCTGGCAGTCCCTGCTCGCATTCCTTCCGGAGCCACGGAAGCGAAATTTGGTGGAACGGAAATCAGAAGTGGGACATGGAGACCACCCTGGTAAAGCCATCGTTTGTTGCGGGGCATGCCACTGCCATGATCCCCAAAATAAAAGACGATGGTCGAAGCCAGTAGGTTTTCTTGGTCGAGTTGACGAAGGATCTCTCCCACCTCCTGATCCATCTGCTCGATCTTGTCGTAATACTGAGCCCAATCGCGGCGAACTTCAGGCAGGTCGGGATGGTATGGCGGAACCGAAATACTTTGCGGATCAAGCTTCGAATCATGGGGTCTTTTTCGGATCTGGCTTTCGTGGGTGGTGCCAATATTAAATACCGCAAAGAAAGGTTGGTCAGCTCGCCTCTGCTTCCAATGAGCCTGCGGACCGGAAGCATCCCATGGACTTGCTGAAGGACGAACGTTGTAATCCTCCTTCTGTCGGTTAGTGCAGTAGTAGCCAGCTTGACGCATGTACTGTGGAAACAGCCGCATCATGGCCGGCAATGGTACCTCGCTTCGCATGTGGCTGGCTCCCAAACTGGTAGGCCATACGCCAGTGATCAGGGTCGTGCGAGCCGGCGCACAGACCGGTGCATTCGACCAGCAACGCGTAAATCGAATGCTTCGAGAGGCCAACTGATCGAGATTCGGAGTCACTGCCCACGGATCGCCGTAGCATCCAAGCTGCGGTCCGTTGTCTTCGCTGGTGATCCAGACGATATTCGGGCGGGGCGTCTCAGTGTGATCGCCGTCCTGTCCCTGACCCTGGCTGGCATCGCAACTTACGATGGAAGCGTCGACCGAAAAAGCCCACATCAACAGCAAGCACCACCCGTGGATGGCTCGGGACTTCCTCCGAGGTGTGCTCCGGAGCATCTGCTGCTGTGGAGGAAGCGCCCGCTTGAACTGATTTCCCGCTGCATCGCCTCTCGCAGACCTCCAAGCTCGCCTACAATAAGGCCGACCGCCTGGAGATGTCCTGGTACTGCGGTCCATCAACTCGTACTCCTTTGGATCAGGGAAGAGGAAAATGAACTTAGAAAAATCGCATCGTCGAACGAGTAGCTTTGTTGTCTACGGTGGGATCCTTGCCGCGATTTTTTTCGCGGTGAGTTCCCATGCCAGCGCCGCCGAACCGGTGATCGCAGTCATGAAAACCAGTATGGGGGATATTCGCCTTGAGTTGGATGCGGAGAAGGCACCAATCACTGTCGAAAATTTCGTCGAGTACGCGAAGTCAGGGCATTTTTCCGGAACGGTTTTTCATCGGGTGATCAAAGGGTTCATGATCCAAGGGGGCGGCTTCGACGCCCAACTGAAAGAAAAGGCGACCCGCAAACCGATCCAGAATGAATCGAACAATGGCCTGCGCAACAAAAAGTATTTTATTGCGATGGCCCGCACCTCCGACCCGGATAGCGCCAGTAGCCAGTTCTTCATCAATACGACCGACAACAGCCTGCTCGACCGGGATCGGGCTAGAGACGGCGTGGGCTATGCGGTTTTTGGACGGGTTGTTTCTGGGCAGGAAGTCGTCGACGCCATTGAGTCGGCTGCAACCCGCACCATCGGGCCTCTTGATGACGTACCAGTCAAACCTATCGTCATCGAATCGGTGACTATTCTTGAAGCTTCCAAGTAAGCCGAGTACGACCGCACTTCCTTTCCCTTCACATCATGAGGTAAACTGCGATGGCAATTCTCAAAACGACCGCCGGAGATATCCATGTTCGTTTGGATTCGTCGGCGGCGCCGATCACAACCGCCAATTTCATTCAGTACGCGCGTTCTGGCCACTATGATGGGACGATCTTTCATCGGGTGATCCAAGGCTTCATGATCCAAGGGGGCGGAATGAACGCTGCCATGCAGGAGAAGAAGACCTTGGCTCCGATCAAGAACGAGTCTTCAAATGGCAAGTCGAACCGCAAGTACACCCTCGCGATGGCTCGTACCAACATTCCCGACAGCGCTACCAGCCAATTCTTCATCAACACCAACGACAATCTATTCCTCGACCGTTCCCGAGCTTCGGATGGCGTCGGATACGCGGTGTTTGGCGAAGTTGTTTCAGGTATGGACGTGGTGGATAAGATCGAAGGAGTGAAGACAGGGACGCGCGGACGTCACGATGATGTCCCTTTGCAGGCTATTGAGATTCTTTCAGTGGAGCTGGAGCCGGAAGAAGTCTGAGCGGTCGCGGGTGGATAGGAGCTCTTGGGAACTGTGCGATTTTTGTAGTTGGTAGAAGGCTCCCAGCTCCTTCCTCCGTCAATGGCTATCGGTCGAATGATGTTGTCGATTATTCGACCATGCGATTGGACGGTCTGCGAATGGCCCCAAAATCCAGGTCAATGAGTGCTTCAAAGCGACCGATCGGGCTAAACAACTGCCGCTTTCGCGACAGGATTGCCCCGCCCCTTGAATGTCTCTAGATATTGCTATCCCCATGCGGAAGGTTTGGCTCCCATGGGGCGCCAGATCCTGCGGATATCTAGTGAGCCACTCCAGAGCAAACGCAGGTGCATCCCCGATTCGATCGGTGTACAAAGGACTCTTTTTGGTTTGCTTCCAAGGACGGATCGATCATCCCCCGAGAATGTTAGGGGCTGTCGAAAACCAGCCAAGTTCGCTCGCTGGTCCAAAGAACAATCGTCCTGCCGACAGCGAGAATCTAAGGCTCTCCAGACAGATCATTTGGCTGGGAGAGAAAGAAACAGCGGATCGTCAGCTTCTGCCAATCGGGTAATCATCAAGCCCCGTCTTGGCCGGAAAACGGCAGGGCTGTCGGGCTTCATTCGCGACGCAGTGGATCGCAAGTGGAGGCGGGGGGCCTACATGCTGCTCGAGTCGTCCTGGGACTGCGAGTTGGATTCGTCGTGGTCAGAAAATCTAGGGGAGGAAGCAACGGCCATCACCCCAAAGAGTTTGGTGACGCTTGGACGTTGAATGCCAAACACCTTGAGTGCCGTGCAGGCGATGATCCCGAAGTCCATCGAAGGGCTGCAATGCTCGATGTATTGCATGTCGAGGCACTGCTTCATCCGAACCGAATCGATCGAATCATCGGCTGGCAGGTTGATTTGGGCCAAACCGGTGACTCCAGGACGCACCGTCAGTCGATTGCTGTAGCCTGGAACACGATCGACCAGTCTTTCTTTCTCGATGATCTCCGGCCTTTCCGGTCTCGGGCCGCAGAAGGACATATCTCCCTTCAGGATGTTGAAAATCTGAGGAAGTTCATCGAGGTGCAAACGTCGCAAAAACGAGCCAATCCCCGTCGCGCGCTGATCGTGCTTGCCTTGGGCCCACTGAGCACCACCTGCCTCGGCATCGTGCACCATGCTCCGAATCTTGTAGATGGTGAAGGTGTGTCCGTGACGGCCAACTCGAGTCTGACGGTAAATGCCGGCACCGGGGCTGGTGCACCGCACCACCAAAACGAGGACTCCAATCACCGGTACGATCGCGATGGCCAGCAGCGTCGCTAGCGGCAACTCCCACAACCTTTTCCAATGCACGTAAGTAGGTACCGGCACTCCATCGGTCTCAGGATCGTAAAGATCCCGACCGGGGGCAACTTCGCCCGCTTCAGGTAGTTTGCTTGCCACGAACGTACTTTCCAAAGCATTCGCGGAGAGAGAAAGAGTATTGCGAGGAGTCATCGAATCAGGTACCCCCACCGAGTGCTGTCCGGAGTAAAGGGATAAATTGCTCTAGGAATTCAGGGATCGGATCTTGCTCTTTGTCTGCGCCGAAAGCAGCAATCTGAACTTTGGCAAGTGTTTCGGTCCGAAGGAATCTTGGGTTTTTCGCAGCCATCCAGGGCCCACCATCTGACCAACCATGATAAACCATCATGTGCTCGGCACCAACCTTTGGCGATTGGAACTCTTGGCTCCAAAGGGTTCCTTCATTGGAGATCGGAAGGGTGTAGGCCGATTTGGAGCCCAAGAGGACGAAATCGCGACTGGAGTAGCAGACTTCCGGTGTGTGCACGGCAATTGGCCCTTTGAGGCCATAAAGTACGGCAATCGAGATGATCCAACCAGTTTTCTCGTTGGCGTAGACGCGATTGATATAACCGTATGGATTGAGCAATGCGAGTGCCGACTTTCCAAGGGGCACATCTTTTTGCATGGTCCAATCCCCCACTGAGGTGGGTAGCTCGGTGATCGCTTGGCTTATGGCTTGTTGCTTGGAACGATCGACCCAACGTCCAGAGAACCAGCCCTGTACAGCCCCAGAGAAAAAGAAAAAGAAAAGTGAGAAAAGTAGTATCGGTAGTTGTCTTCGACTGAATTTATTCATGATTCCACATATTCCTCTAGAGAGCGGCGAAATCGCCTAGGGAGCATTCTTGATGCTGTCCAGAATCTTCTGATCGTCTGGGCTCAGCAACGAACGGCTCAACTCCTCTCGATCAAGTTTTCTCAGAATGTTTGCCGCCTCTTCATTGCGTCCTGAGCGCCGCAACGCGTCAAAAAGATGAAGTCCGATTCGTGGATCTTTGCTGATCGCCAAGCCGGACTCGAGGACCTGAATTGCTTCCTGAGCTTTATCCATCTTTAGGAGAATGGAACCTTTGGTATCGAGCATCAGGGCATTGCCTGGTTCCTGGAACAGGGCCTTCTCAATGCAACTGAGAGCTTCCGCAATCGAAGTTGGTTCTTCGAGAAGGATGTTGGCCAGGTTGTTCAATGCGGCGGAGTTGGCCGGATTCTTTTCGAGTATCGCTCGGTAAAGGCGACTGGCTTCTTCGGTCTTTCCACGGGAAAGGTACATATTGGCCAGCGTGAACTGCAGACGTAAATCGTCTGGATGCGACTGAAGTACGTCGTTGAAAAATGGCTCTAGAGGCTGCAGGTCCAAGCTGTCGGCGGGCGAAACAGCAATGAGGTCGCCCAGCAAAATGGCGTCATCTGCTGCCCTTGTCTTCTCCGCTCTGGCTCGCAACTGGGCGATCACGTCACTCCGAGGAGCTTGATTCTTCGGGTCGCCCACAATCGAAACCAGATAGAGCCCATTGTCGGGAGATTCGTCGTATGCTTTCTTGGCGTATTCGAGAGCCTTATCGAACATCTCTAGCGATTTGAATGCGACGCTGGTTCTTCGGAAAACCTCAGCTCGACTGGCTTTATCGTTCTTTTGAGCCGTCTCGAGGCTGACCCACCGCTCTAGCTCCTGGCTAGCAAGATCCTTGGCATTCTCGTAGACGTGAATCCGGGCTTTCACTTCAGCTGCTTCAAAACTATTGGCGCCCAACGACTCCACGCGAGCTGCGAAACTCTTAGCATCCTCAAGCATTCCATTTTCCAAACAAAAACGGACTGCGAATATAAGATATCGAACATCCGGGCTTGGAGTCGACACGTTCGTTTCAATCAGCTCGAAGATCTTCTCCCGCAGATCCTTCATTTTCTCTAGGTCGGTGTTGCGGCTGATGGAAAGTCGCAGGCTTCGTTCGTAGATCTGGGCTAACGCAAAACGATCCTCCGCGGTGGGAGCTGGCGATTTGCGGATGAGGGTTTCCATCAGCGCCTGGGCTTTCGTCAAGTCGGCTTCTCTTCCTCTGGTCAGGAGGAGTTGGACTTTGATTCGAGTATCGACATCGGTTTCCGCGATCCCTTCATTGTTGAGAAGTTTTTCAGCCCTCTCCCAATCTTCGGGTCGTCCGCGAAACGCCAATTGGCTGGCGTAGCGTCGCCGGAGATTCACATTCTGTGGATCCTTGGCCAGTTGGATGCCAAGGATCTGAATGAGCGGTTCGACCTGGTTGGTGGCGTGGTAGAGCTTTCCGAGATTCTCAAGAAGCCGATTGTCGTCGGGGTAATCGACACGCGCCGCTTCGAGCACTGCGATTCCCTCCGCAAGTTGGCCAAGGGATTCGTGCATCGACGCGACAGTTAGGTTCTTGGCAAGCGGGGGCTTCGCATCAATCTGCTCCAACTGCTTCAAGACCTCCATTGCATTCTCGTTTTCGCCGAGAGCAGTTGCGATATCGAAGAGGAATGCTTTTTCGATGACCGGATCGAGCGGTCGGATATTTTGGGCCTTTTGAATCGCACCTAGCGCTTCATCCGTCCACCGTTTGCGTTGATCCAGGGGATACTTTCTGGCTTCGAAAATGAGCAGATTCGTCAGAGTGATCCAGGCGATGGGGTCATTGGCCCGAATATTGGCCGCCTTTCTTGCTACATCGAGACGATTTCCTGCTTCGGAAGAGGCCATGGTGATGGCCAGTTGGGACAGCCGTCCCGATCGAAAGACCGACTCTCCGAGTTCCCGCAGGTAGAGACTGGCATCGGCCGTTCTTCCGGTCAGGAGGAGTGATGACAAGATCGCTTCTGAAACTCGGTCGGTCGATAGTCCAAGCCGCTCGGCTTCCCTGAGATGGACCAACGCATCCGATGGCTTGCTTTGAAGCAATGAGAGCCTGCCTGCGAGCAGATGGACCTCCGGCAAACTTCCATGCTCGGACTTGCAGGCGGCCACCAATGGTTCGAGCGGTTCTGTGGTAGATCCCTTTTCCGCCTTAGCAACCGCGATCGACGTTTTCAGCACGTTGCTCCACGCAGGGGTTGAATCCGGATGGTCGTTCAGGTAAGTCACAAGACCTTGGGTCCGACTGACCCAGTGATCGAAAGCTTCCTGGGACATTGGAACGTCAAATGGCAACCGCATCCATAGTCTGAGAATGGAGTTCAATTGCGTGGCGGACACCTTGGGAAGCAAATCCCAAGTAGCAGTATCGCTGGAGAAAGGAAAATTAGGAAATGCGTAAAGCCGGGTCATTGCACTCCACGCAGCATTTTCGTTGGGGTGACCGGCGAGGAATGTTTGGAGGATCTGGAATGCTTCGGACGTTTGTTGGCTGTTTAACGCTTTGTCGACCTGCATTTCGATACTGAGCCAGGAGTTCGGCGCTTGCTTGATCGCCAGCTCCCGCACCTGTTGAGCCAGTTCTCTCATGTTTTCTTGTATAAGAATCGACGTCACGGCCTTGGCGAGTGGCTCTTCACCGGGATACCGGTCTATCAGCTCCATGAGCCCCAATCCGAGTTGCTCCTTGGTGATTTTGGACGCATCATCCCGTTGGTTCTTGGCAAGCAGTTCGAAGAGGTCCAGGTTCCATTGAAACTCTTTGGTTGGATTCTGATTGACACTTGCCTCTCGGGCGAATCGCAGCGCCTGTTCCAACTCCTGTGCGGTGCCCTCGCTAGTGCGATCGGCGTCTTTGGCTAAAAAAATGCTTTTGCCCAACAGCAACCAGTCTTCCTTCGTCTTCGAAGGAATCTTTCGAATGGTGGCAGCAGCTTCCGCGGGGCGGAAAAGATTAACCTTCACAGCAGCCAGCTTCCGCAATAATGCCTGATCGTCGGAAGCAGATTTGATCGCCGTTTCCATATGTTTTTCGGCTGAGGCGAAATCTCCCAGGGCAAAGTAGCAGTCGCCCAGCATCAATTCGTCCAACAGATTGGTTTGATTCTTGACTGCTTGCTCTTCAATTCGCTTGAGAATATTCAGTGCCTCTCGGTATCGGCCACTGCGCAGCAAGCCGGAAGCTCTTTGGCGATCATTGATCAAGCTGAGGTCGTTCCGCCTTGCGCGCAAGTCAAATTGTGCTTTGGCTAGCAGCGTCTCCGTTTCCTTCGTCCATTCCATCAGCTCTTCATACTTGCCCTGACGACCCAGCAAGTCGGCTACAGCCATTCGAGCAGAGATTCCCTGTTCGTCTGCTCGATTCGCCAGCTTCGACAGGACAGAAACTGACTCATCGTACTTCTCTTCGGACGCCAGCAACTGGCCTCGTAACATCACCAGTTGCGGGTCGACCTCTGTGGTCAAGTCAGTCGCCATGTTCACGTACTTCCATGACTCGTCTCTTGCTGCGATCGACTCATCGGTCAGCGAAAGACGTGCGTTATCAAGATAGCGCCGGAAAAAGAAAGCGGCAGTATTTTTGACAACATTCAGATTCTTCGGATCCAGCTCTACAGCTTTCCGAAAATCAGTTTCCGACTGTCTGGGATTCAGTTGCTGGCTGGCGACTGCTCTGGAGGCGAAGAAACGGCTGTCTTCCGTGTGTGGGGGAGCTGCACGCTCGAAGTACGACTGAACCAACTGCAGGCGTTTGGTCGCAGGAAGTTTGAGTGCCGTATCCTCCCAGGTGTAGTTGATTGCTTCTGGATCGATCAGGATGCTGGCGGCACATTCGAGCACCTCCAGATTGGTGCTTCCTTCATCCAGCACGGAGGTGATCGCCTGTAGCGGGGACTGCTCCAAGAATTCATCTTGCCATCCCCCACGTTGAGCCATGCTCCCCCCCTTTTTCGTCGAAGCCCCTGGAGACCTTCGAGTCGAAAAAAGGCAGATGGCGAGGTTTTCCCGCAACCAGAGTTGGTCTTCTTGGGCGATTGTGGGTGCCATGTCCACGAGGATGGACTGGGCTTCAGTGAAGGTATTGGGAGCTACCGCTTGCCCCTCAAAGGCTGCCCTCTTCATCAACAGGCGAACCAGCGTCTTTTGGACGTCGATGATCTTGGCAGAATCGGGTGGAGTCTCGGCACGCAGCGTCCCCAAAACGCGAAAGCCGAAGGAGATCACACTTCGCAACAACGGTGGCGTGTTGGCGGCCTTCTCGCGAAGGGACAATGAGTGGACCAATTCGGGCGAATCGTTGGGATTCAGCGACAGGTAGCGATCGAGCAGTTCCGAAGCTCGCCCCAACTCGTCTGCCTTTTCTGCAGCACTCGACTGGGCCTTGAGCGCCGTGGAAACACGCCCCAATTGGATCCAATGGGCTGCTGCGAATACCGAAGCAACCAGGGCCAAAAGAACCATCGACTTCAACAGAAAACGATAGTTCATCTCCAGGCGGGAGTGTCCCTGACGAGATTCCGATTTTGGCATAGCGGTGGTTTCCAGATGCGAATCTCAGCCGGTCCTTGGCACTCGTTCGGATTCAGCTCTGCGAGCGATCCCAATTTCCATAGGCATAATCGCCGTAGTACTTTGAATACTCACGGAATGGGACGCCTGATAAAACTGCCCCAGCCACATTGGCGCCAGCAGCTTCCAGCTTGTTGACCGCCTGCATCAGTTGTTCAACCCGACTGCGGTCTCGCAACGCGCAGACCAAGCAGTAATCGACCGATCTGGCATAAATCAACGACTCGCTGGCGGGCAAAATCGGTGGAGTATCGATGATGACGTAGTCGTAGCTCTCTTTCGCTTTCTCGATCAGCCGATCGATGGCTCCCTGTGACAGCAGGCGATGCGGGCTGCCCTTCAGGTACCCGGCATGCAAGATGTGCACCTGGCTGCTCCAATCGCGGTCGATCACCTCGGACAAATCGTTCTCACCGCTGAGAAAACCAGCCAATCCGGAATTCATCTTCCGATCGAAAACGTGATGTACGTCAGGAGCCCGCATGTCTCCGTCGATCAGCAGGACGACTTTCCCCGTCGATCTGGCAATGCTCAAAGCCAACTGGCAGGCTACGGTGGTCTTGCCCTCGGCGGCTAAAGCGCTGGTGACCGCCAGAGTTCGAGCCTGCTTGAGATTGGGGGAGAGCACCAGGGACATCGTCAGAGAGTCGATGCTTTCCTCGTACAGTCGAAGAGCCTTTTCAGCCCGCTTGCTGCCAGGGTCCGCTGAATAAGGGAGGGCGGAAATTTCGCCCAGCACCAACATTTCCGACTGCTTCTCCAGGCTCATCGCGCTATCGATGCGATGCGACCTCAATTCCAAACCAAAAGCAATTAGCAAAGGGAGAGCCAAGCCGATTGCATTGGCAAAGAGCAACTGCTTGAGCGGAAGCGACTCCACCGGCAGTTTGGGCGGGGTCGATCTCTGCAGTTCGCGAATCGGCTCAAGACTCTCCCGCTCCGTTGCCAGGGCGACGCTGCGGTCATGGATCTGACCACGGGTCTTCTGCCACTCCAACAAATCGGCCTCCGCAAACTGCAGTTCCGCACCTCCCGAGCCAGTCAATTTCATCATGCTGATGAACTCTTTAATCTGCGACTCAAGGCTCGCCCGACGGTCCTTCAGCGTTTTGACTCTGTCGGCGAATTCAGAGACCGATTTCTTCCGCTCCTCTACCCCTTGTCCAGCAATCCTTTGCTTTGAAGTTTCGAGGATCTGCTTCTTCATGTCTTCGCGCTTGGACTCGAGAATCGCCTTCTCCGAAATCTGCTGTTGGTAGATCGGATTCCTCTCCCCAACACTGGATGCTTTGAGTTTGTCCACGCGGAATTCGATTTCCTTGATTCGAGCATCCAGGGCTTGGATGGCAGGCGAGGAAGTCACTTCCTGATCGGCCAGCAAAGCAATCGAATCCTGGCTCATCTGAAGTTGTGCTGTCTGTTGTGCTTCGGCCAATGCAGTTTCTGCGGCCGCGATTTCACTCGAAAGCTGAAATCGTTCCAATCTCAGTTTGTCGACATAGGTGCTGTCGTAAACTCCAGAAGCACCTTGTCGGACCGGCGTGTCGAGCGTGATGGCGGACGAACTTAGGTCACGAACGCGGTTTTTCGCAAGTTCCACTTCCGCTTCGGCTTTTTCCAGTGCTGCTTTGACTACCTGCTGACGGGCGGTCAATTCGAATTGGTCGATGAAAGACTTCTGCGCTAGATACTCATCGACGGTGATATTCAAAAGAGACGATGCGATGATCGGATCGGACGCATCGCAAGTCACTTCGATCATCGTGTTGGACGCGGCACCCGCTAGATTGATCGCTTTGCGAACCTCAGCAGCGGGATCTTTCGAGTTTCGGATCATCGGCATTTGCGCTGACACCGGGTTGGCGATGACCTTATCGATGACCTTGTCGCTCTTGATCAAAAACTTTTGAAATGCGATCAAAGACAGAGGGGTGCTCTGCATGCTCGAGTTGGAATAAATCACGCTGCTGTTTGGGTCGATCAGCAACGAGAAGGACGCGCGGTAGGTCGGCTTGAACAGCGAGAGCACAACGCCGGATGCAATCGCACAACCGACGATCGCTACCGGGAGAGCCCAGGACCAGGAATTCCGTAGTAGCCTCAGCGCAAAGGCAGCATCGATCGTCGGCAGTTTGGGGTCCGAAGACCTTTGAATGAAGGATCGGTCGTTCGGACCTTTTCCAGGTAGCGGTTCGCTTCGCACATCGATCACCTGGGCGGAGCGATCCCGTTCGAGGTATCCAGAGGGATTCGGCGAATTCATATTTTCTGTTCCAGAGCGATATCTTCAAAAAATTTCGGTCAACAAGGCGTTCGCGTTTCCTGCGACATCCAATCGGAAGTGCGAAGCTAACGCGACGGCTTTGGATTGCGAGAACCTCCACCTGCCGGGATGAACAGGTGTCCCAAGTACCAAAGGAAAGCTCCAAAAAGAATCGCCGCCAAGCCAATCATCAAAAACCCCATCAGGTCGTGCGAAACGTGCTTGGCCCATTCGCCAGGGAACCACTGAAAGGCGAAAGCCGTCAACACGATCCGTGTCGCATTCGCGATCAATGCAATCGGAATGGTTGCCAGCAAAATCAAAAGTCTCTCCAGCCAAGACCTTCGGCTTAAAACGCAATAGACGTAGCTCAGAGCGAACATCCCAAAGAAAATCCGCAGCCCCGAACAAGCCCGCTCGACCTCCAGTTGATGCGGACCGAGCAGGATTGTTGTCCCTTCCGCAACCGCAGGTTGGCCCAGGGTCTGTAGAGTTGCAACGCTCAGTTTGGTCGCCACCAATTGCAATGGCTGGCTGAACTGATTCTCGATCCGGAATGGAAGTGGGATCATGAAAAACAGAAAGCCGAGGGCCGGCATCGCCCACCAGACCCACTTGCGTCCAAAGGCCAACCAGGACAATCCAATCACGGAAAAGGGTATGGCCCAAGCTTCGGCAAAGTCATAGTAGCCCCAGGCGCCGAAAATCCGGACCGCCAACACCAAAGCCAGAAAAGGGATCGCCAACCAGTGCCACCCCAAGTCCATTTTGGGCATCGTGTCACGTCGATTCCAAAGCAGGAAGAGCGTCATCGGCACCACCAGCCATCCGTGCGAATAATCAGGCTCCCGCTCCCAGGTCTGGGTCAGGCTCAGCAGTGAAGGCCAAAACGACCAAATGCCTGCAGCCCCAACCAGCAGAAAAAACAAAACGGATCCTGCGGAAAGCATTCCGCCGAAAGGCATTGCTTTGGCCGTTGCCGTCGCCGTCGCCTCGCCTCCAACATCGACTGCGGCTGGACTAGCGGCTACGCCTGGTTCGACCAAGTTGGATGCAATTCCTTCTTCTGCCGCCTCCTGAGGTCCCTCGGGAGCAGGTTGGTCCGGCCCCTTGGTTCGGTTGCCAATCCTGGAAAATTCCGGCTTCAGGATGGAGGACGGAGCGATGTACTTCCGCTTTTTCATGTCGAAAAACCAGTATCCTGAGGCAAGTTTGAAGGAATATCCAAAATAACTCTAAATGCTGGGTCGTCAAGCTTCCCGAAATCACACCGTTCCGGCTCAACGAAGGCTAGGTCCAGTTCCCCTATCTTCGCCTGCTTCGGGTGACGCAGCTGTAGGGGGCGACTGCTGCCCGAAATTCAAAATCAATGATCGCCACCCTGGAGGAATCCGTGACCAGACGATCCATCCCAAAGTGGCGGCGACGAGGAACATCGATAGGATTTTCGCCAACTTCCATCGGAAGGCGCGGTCCGCATCTTGCTTTCGCGACTCCACTAGCCGCTCCATCACCGACATTTCCTGACGAGGCTGTTCGGCAACAATCACCGTGGGGCCTCGCTGGACCCGAGCGGCCCCCCGGGAGATTCCGTTGTATGGGGGAGGGACAAACGTGGTCGGGCCAGGGGGCTTGGTCTCTAAGGAAGTCGATTCGCTTTTTCGATGTTCCGAGTTGCTGCCTGCCAGGGACGCTGTCGGGCTGGTTGGGCCGTCGGTTCGGAGCGATCGCCAGGGCCGGACAGTCGGAGGTCCAGCAGTAGATGTGGAAAAAGTGTTTCCAGTGCCAACTCCAGCGTCCGTCAAAACATGCGTTGGCTGGGAGCCCCCGCCAGCCCCAGGTTGCTCCATCGCCACTTGCGAGGAGGCCGATCGATCGACGTGTCCAGACACCTCCGTCGGCGATTGGGGGAACGAATTGGTCCGTTCTGGGATCGAGACCACGGCTTCTGCTGGATGCTCCGGCGGACCCGTTGGAACAGTCTCCCATTGAGCCGCCGTCTCTTGCCTAAGCGGTGACTCTTGGTTGACCCACCGGCCAGTTGCGATCTCGATCGGCGATGTATCCACGCCCGTTTGGCTACCGCCGCCAGAAACTCCCTCGGTGATCCTCTTGGCTACCAGATCCACTTCGCCGCACCGCACGGAGTCTCCATCGCGCAACAACGAGTAATCGACTTCCGCAAGATGGCTCAAGACCTTCCCCGGCGAGAATAGATCGACCACCATCAAGCCTTCTGGAAACTCCAGAAAAGCACAATGCAGTTCCGCAATCGATCGGTGACGCAGTCGCAAATCACAGCGGACAGATTGCCCTAGGAAGGCGACCGAATGCATCGGACGGAAAGCATTCCTCCCTGGTTTCTTCGTTTCAATATCCAGTTCATGCATCGGGCCCTGCGACGTCTGTGCAAGCCCCAAATAGCGATAATCCAGCAGGGTCAGTCGGTAGGGGCCGACGACGATTTCCTGCCCGGGCTTCCAAATCCCTGCAGCATGCCTTGCAAAAACACCAGGACAAGAAAGGTCGTAGACGAAAACCCCCTCGTTGGTCGCATGCATGAAAACCGCTACAGGCGCTCCCAACGCCGGCAACCACAGTTCACACCGCTTTTCTGCTCCAAGTCGTGCAAATGGCTTGGACAATTCAACGAATTGCTGCCCCTCCGCTACAGCGACCTTGATGCGCCAGCGCACCATTGGCCCTTCCTGCCGGACCAATCGATGAGGCAGTTCTTGTTGAGGAGTGGGTTTCATCGGCATTGGGAGTTTTATGCCTCCAGCAAGTCGAAGAGAGTACCGATCCCCAGGACCAACTCATCCAAGCAAAGAACGACGCTCTTCACTTAAATGGGGGGGGCTTTTCGACGAATTAAGTATACGCCAGAGACTTCTCGCAGACTTCGAGATTCGCTTGGATTTCACAAAAATCGTCGGTCGGAGGGGGGTCGAAACTTGGGGGACTCATTCAACCCTTGGGGGCTCTTTTGGGGTAGGAAACCTGCCTCCATTGGGCTCCGACCTGGGTGGTTTTGAGGCGTTCTGGAAGCGAAGGATCGGGTCTGTTTGGACAGTTCGCTGGCGAACTGACAGGATTTGAGGCTGCTCAGCCTTCCGCTAGAAGTAGGCGATAGGCCGCTAGAAGTAGGCGATAGGCCGCTAGAAGTAGGCGATAGGCCGCTAGAAGTAGGCGATAGGCCGCTTGAACTAGGCGATAGGGGTTATGTGGCTGCTGGAAGCGACAGGAAAATCTGGATTGAACTGACTGAGGAGCGTTCTGCCGCGGAGAATCCAAAGTGCGGTCTGGGGATCGATTGGATGCGTTCGGTCGTCGGGGGCCGGTTGGGTCGGTGCCGACCAGAGGGTTTCGCCGTCGGTCGCGACGACTCCCTGCCGATCGTCGGTCGTCCATCGAGCTGCTAGGCTGAGATTGCCCAGCAAAGAGCCGACCCACCGGGGATCAACATGCTGTGGCCGAAAGTTCTCCAGGTGGTCCAGGAGCGGTTGGAGTTCTGGTCGCATTTCGGAAGCTGCTTCCGACCAAGGGCGATCCCAAATCTCTGGATGGCTGACGTGCCATCCGGCATAGGCTGCCAGCTGATCGACGGCATCCAGACCGATCAAGGAGTTGGGAAGGCAATAGACGGCCGGGCCGACGATCCCGATGTTCTGTATCAAACCACCTGGAATGGCATGCCGAAAGTAGACCAGGAAGCACTGTTGCGGCTCCTGGTAGCCAGGCCAAAAGAGCCGATCGCTGAAGATCACCTCCAGGTGCTCCGGTGGCATCCCCAGATTGGGCCTGGCCGCCAGCCAGAGTGCCATCAACGATTCGGCTTGCGCCTCGGAGGTCTGGTACTCTGGATCGATTTTGTCCAGTCCGCCATCCCTAGTAGCGTAGGCGATCACCCTCATACGCTCGGAAGGTTCCTTGGCCATCGAAGCCAGATGAGCGGTTCCTTCCGCAACTCCAAGCCGCGACAGGGCACTGGCAGCCTCTACCTGAATCCGCCGATGACGGAGCTCCAGTGCCTGGCGAAGCTTGCCGATGGCTTCCTCGTCCCGCATCAAAGCGACCAGATCGCACAGCGCCACAACCAAGGCGACCGATTCCTCTAGCATGGTCTGAATCTCTTCGATCGATTTCCCATACCGCCCGGGATCCTGCTCCATCACCCCCAATCTTCCCACGACCTGACCCAACAATCGCCGGAGCGTTTCGCGATGGGGTGTCAGTGGGTGCATGGTGGATTGATTCAGACGCACCTGATGATTCGCCACTTCGATCAAGGCAACCGTCTGGGATGGCTCCAGAATGGAGTCTCCCAGGAGGTCAAAGAAAGCCGATGCCGGCCAAGGATAGGAAGCCATCAGAGGCTGCAGACCGATCGAAGATGCGCGCGAAGACTGGCAGGGGGAATCCCTCAGTTCTCGTGCCAGCCATTGGATCGCCAGGGAGTCTCGGCGGGCCGCGACCAAGTGAAGCAGTTGCCCTTCGAGCTGTTCCCATCGAGCCAGTTGCGTCCATCGTCGCAATCCGCTCCAGAACGCAAGCCACTTCTGGGTTTCCGTCTTCTCTTCCGAGGTGGTTGCCGAAGCGGCAATCGCAGGTCCCGACCACTCGACCAGCCTTTTCAGCCAAGCTGGCGGTTGGTCGGACGGATCGGCCCGCAACATTTCCCTCCGAAGAAACTCACCCCAAATTGGCTCCCGATCAGCCCACCACTGCGCCATCCCCTGCAGGCTCCATTGAGCCACCGCCGGGGGATGGAGCGTTGGTGGGATCGAGGGCAAATCCTTGGCCTGGGAGCTTCCTGGAGCATCCGGAAGGGATGTGGCATGGTCCAGAAAGGAGAGGAAATCGACGATCCAAAGCTCTCTTTGAGACATCTATCGACTCCAAGATCTGCAGGAGAGGGCGATGGGAAACGATTGACCGGCCGGTTGCAAGAGTCTATGCTCGGAGTAATTGTTACGTCGAATGATTCCCTGCACAGGTGCAGACGATCTGCATCGCCGCGGAAACTATTGCCCTTCGCCCTGTCCGCCTCGTCGGGGACTCCCCAATCGGTGGCTCTGTGGCGGTGGACCTGGGGATCGTCGAGCCGGCACGGACGCGTCTCTTGGGCCCTGCCTTCCATTAGTCCGCCGTGCGCGGATCGCTCAAAGAGGCAGGAGGGGCCCCGGTAGTATTTATGGAATCCAACGCTCCCGAATCGTTTGACCAGATGCATCTTAGCCGCATCATGTTGGCGGCTCTGGCCAAGGCGGGCTACGAAAAACCAAGCCCTATTCAGGCGGCGCTGATCCCCAAAGCACTGGAAGGCTACGACGTCATCGGCCAGGCACGGACCGGAACGGGAAAAACGGCTTCCTTTGCCATTCCGATCCTGGAGCAACTTGACCCGCTCAGTCAGCAGACACTCCCTCAAGCTCTCGTGCTTGTACCAACCCGCGAACTGGCGACGCAGGTGCATGGGGAATTTGAGAAGCTGGCCTACGGTTGTCCGACTTCCATCGTTGCCATCTGTGGCGGTCGGCGGATGGACGAACAGATCCGCAAATTGCGGCAAGGCGCCCAAGTGGTTGTCGGCACCCCCGGCCGAGTTTTGGATCTCGTTGAACGACGCGAACTGCGTCTGGGATCGCTCTGGTGCGTCGTGCTCGATGAAGCCGACCGAATGCTCGATATCGGTTTTCGCCCAGATATCGAACGGATCTTGCGACGGTGTCCCGAAACGCGGCAGACGCTCTTTCTGAGCGCCACATTGGCGGGGGAAACGCAGACTCTGGCCGATCGCTACCTCTTCGAACCCGAGCGGATCGATTGCTCACGCAAGGAGATCTCCGTCGAGACGATCGAGCAGCGGTATTTGGCGGTGGAGCCGCGCGACAAACTGGCGGTGCTGGTCAAACTGCTGGAAAGAGAGCAGCCTCCTCAAGCGATCATCTTCTGCCGAACGAAGCTTGGGACCGCCAAGCTGCATCGGAAACTGGAGCAGGAACTGAGCCGATTTCCGGCGATGCGCGGCGTCGGATTGGAGACCATTCACGGCAACATGAGCCAGTCGCAGCGAGATCGCGTTTTCCAGCGACTGCGAGAGGGCAAGATCCGATTGCTGGTGGCAACCGATGTGGTCGGGCGGGGGATCGATGTGTCGACCATCTCCCACATCATCAACTTCGATATCCCCCAGGACTGCGATGATTACGTCCATCGCGTCGGACGGACTGGCCGCATGGGTAGGGAAGGTATCGCTTTCACCTTCGTAGCGCGGGATGAAGGGAACAGACTGTCGGAAATCGAATGGCGGATCAATCGGCAGTTGCAGCGAGACCCACTGACACCATCCAATGATCGACCTCTGGTGACGCCGCGGGTTAGCGAAATGGTACCGGTTGCTGTAGCCCCAGAGTCGTGGCCTGCTACGCAACTGCTGGGTGGCGACCAGGAAGGCGCCCAGGATCAGCAGGAGGCACCCCGCAAACGCCTCTTCCGCTCGCGTCGCTCGCTTTCCTCCAAGCAGAAGCGTCAGCCACCGCCCAGCCCCTGACCCGCTATCCGGCTCAGTAAATCCCGATCACCGAAAAATCCTGGTCACCGAAGGCCGATCGTTTCCTACCGGCCACAGCGTCCTTTCAGGCCCGTCGGTATCGACATCAGGGGGAAGATCCGCCGTCCTTCTTCGCGTCGGCGGTAGCTTCTGAAGCATCCGGCGAATCGCCAATTTCAGGGATCAGGAAGACCCCCACCACCTTGAGTGTGTCGGACGGCAAGTCCTGATCCTGCTCGGAGCCTTGGAAGACTCCCAGCATCATGCAGCGCTGAGGTCGGTTGGCAAGCACTTCGATTTGGTTTGGATCGACCCAGATTGGATCCCATACCAATCGGATCGTAGCCCCTTCCAGTTCCAAAGGGGCCTTCCCTTTCATCGCCGGTCCGTCGGTGGTGAACTGCTCCGGGATGGTCGAAGAGAGGTCGAGCAACGGGAGAATGCCGATCCAGGGGGTACCCGGCTTGGAGGGCTCCAGCTTCGTTTGCTCGAACGCCAGCCGAAACGCTGGCAGTTCCGTCGACACGCTCATCAACCAGTGCAGTCGCTCCCGCCATGCTCGGTTGGACAGAGAGCTGGAAGTGGTTTCTCCCAGGAGCATGGTTGTCTCACTGATCGCTTTACTCAGACGCACGACCTGGGGATCGACCGCCAGTTTGGTAGGATCGATCGCCTCACTGCCTCCCGCTGTCGCCTGTGACAGTAGCGTCAGCGCTTCCAGCCAGCGATTCATATTGACGCTCAATTGAGACCTACCGTCGCCATTCCTCAGCACCCCATCGGACGCCGCAGTTCGATCGGCACCCTTGGATGAACTATCGGATGAAGGATCCGCAGGATCCAGCTTGGTAGTGGCGGGGGTACCGCTGGGGCGGGTCGCCGTGTTGTTGGAATTGTTGGATTGGATGTTGTCCCCAACAGGTTCCTTGGTGAGGGTATTCTCGAACTTCTTGCGAAGCCCATCGTCCAAACCATTTCCATTTTCGTTGTCATCGAATTGGCGGTCGGACGGATTGAGGATAGCCACTTTGCGGAATTTCGCCGGGACTACCCAAGGGAGAACTCGACCCACCGCAGGACCAGCGCCGGCGACATCCTTTCCTAAAACATGCCAGACCAGCAACAGTCCGACAGGAATCGCTGCCAAGCCACCAGCGATCACCTGCATGGCGGAGACAAGAGGAGACTTTTTTTCCTGGATCTTGCGGATGAAGTCATCTTGAGCGGCCGGTCGCAGTCGATCCCAGTTGATTTTGGCGGCATCCGCCCCCTGGGGACCGCTACCCAGCACCGAAGCCGTTCCGGCATCTGTCCTCGCTTCAGTTTCCGCCTCGCTCGATGTCATCGCCGAACCAACCGAACTGTCGCCCGATGTGGTCCCCGAAACTGCCGGTAAATCAGCCACCTCTACCCCGGCTTGCCCGGTCAAGATTTTTCCAACAAAGTCCTCCGCGCCGCGATCTTCGATCACCAGCCATTGCCGCTGAAGACCTTTGACCAAATCGTAGGCCTCCAGTTCATGCTGGCAAAGCGGACACCGAAGGATCGCTTGATTCGAAGCACGGTTAGGGGGACGGAGCAGGCTGTGGCACCCCGGACAGGGGAGGTAGATCGGCATGGCGACGCTTTCCATAGGCATGGAAAATAGAATGGGCTCTCCCAAACTATAGTTGATGTCGTCCGATTTCTCCATGCGAAGTCGATTCTCGCGAAGCGGCTCGGCAACCGACGCTGTTCCCTTCCGAAGACGTGCTGCAAACGCAGAGAAGAAAACAGGGATTTTGGAACTTGCCAGTCCTTTGCAGCGTCCCCACGCTGGGTCCCTGAGCCCTTTTTTAGCCACTTCAGGTGGCGGATCAACGGCCTCGAGGTCGCCGATCGCCGTGGGGATTTTCGGCTGGGTCGAGGGCGATGAGCCTACGGAATGCCCCCTGGGGCTTGGAGGTAGATGATGGTCCAAGGTAGCTGGATTCGCGTGGCAGCGTTGATGGGGTGGGCGGCAATCTGTGCGGGGGTCGATCCGATGCGATACCAAGGCAAGGCACTAAGGGCTCAGTCGATCGAGACGCTGGAGGCGATGGCGCTGGCACCATCCCGACGCGAAGCTTTGGCGCAACTGATTCCCGGTACGGAAGAGGCCTTCTATTTCACTACCTTGGTAGCGCAGGCAGAGGGCAATCTTCCGGAAGCGGAGGCGACGCTGCGAACCTGGGAGGCGGCCTTCCCTCGATCGACCATGGCCGCTTCGCTTCGAGATCGCCAACTCTGGCTCGATTACCCCCAGAAACCTCAGGCACTGATCGATCGAGTCATCGGGAGATTGCAGCCCAATCTCCAGCACGCTGCGCCGCTGAGCAATCCTGGTGCGTCGCTCCCAAGTCGACTGGATGAGACGCTTCTGGCGATTGGCAGGAAGATCGAGGAAGCGATCGCCGCCGACCCCTCGCTGGCCCGTCTGGACACCGATGGGCTGGCCCAGTTGTTGGCGCGACCCCTGCCGATGGAATCTCTTCGAGCCTTGCTGAATCGGTTGGAACGGGTGGATCTCCCCGGACTGGTCGAAGCGGTCGATCGCGAATTGTCCGCCAAGGATTCCGCTGGCTGGGGATCGCTACCAATTCACTCTCGGATGACACTGGCCCAGCGCCAGCAACTAGCCCAGCTGCATCCGAATCTGTTGGCCAATGACCTGTTCGTCCGACAGTGGCTGGAACGGCTCCGGCCAGATGCCCCCTGGGAGGTGCTTTCAGCTAACGATCGTCGTCAGAGGCTGGCCGATCTGGAGCGATTTTCTTTGCAGCTTCCCGACTCCCTCAACTCGCTCAAGGCCATCATTCTCCATCATCGCCTGGTGTGGGATGCAGTCGAAGGGATCTACGATGTGGCGTCATTCGATCGCTACTTTCGATTCCCCCGGCGCGCTCCCTTCATCCGCGTCGAACCGTTACAGCGGATCGAACCCGTCAACTTGGTGGAGCCTCAGGCCAGCTATGAAGCTCAGATTGGGTTGCCTCCCATCGCGGACGATTCCCAGTGGGTTCGTCATTATCTTCTGGAGCTTCTAAAGGACCGAGACCCGACCGATACGATGCGGTCGATGCTGGAAGAGAGGTACCTGGAGCGGATGGTGGCCGAAAGCCGCATTCTTCATGGGGTGGGAGACTGGCAAAGCCAGATGGCAAAGTTCTCGCCGGAGGAGCAGCGGGCCTTGCGGGACCGCGTCGAATTGCGATTCGCTCCGCAGTCAACACGGCGACTGGGTCCTCAGGATCCGGTGCAGCTTCTGGTCGACATGAAGAACGTTCCCACCCTTTCCGTCCGGATCTTCTCTCTCGACCCAGCCAGTCTCTACGAGCGTGGTTTGATGCCCCCGTCGACCGACCTGGACCTGGATGGTCTGGTCCCCAATGACCAATGGACCATGGATTCCGCGATGCCGCCTCAACGACTGCATCGCCAGGCGATCCCACTTCCGCAATGCCAGGGACGTGGCGTGTGGATGGTGGAACTCCTGGGAGGCGGGCTGAGGAGTCGCATGCTGATCCAGAAAGGACGTCTGACTTTCCTCGACCAGTTGACCGACTCCGGACACCTGCTGAAGGTGATCGATGAATCGGGCAAGGCTGTACCGGAGGCGATCGTGCAGATGGGGGTCCAGACCTTTCTCGCAGATGCCAATGGGACGGTTTTGATACCCTACGGACAAAGCGACCAGGGTGTCGAACTTTTGCTCCGCGCTGCCAGTGGCGGGAACGTCGAGCGATTGGAGCATCGCGCGGAGTCGTATCAGCTGGATCTCGGGGTGCTGGTCGATACGCAGCAGCTGATCAGTGGTGCCAGCGCCAGCCTGGCGCTGCGCTCGCAATTGCGGTGCAATGGAAGCCCTGTACCGATCGATCTCCTGAAGCAGGCCCGCGTGAAGATCGAATCGATCGACGCAGCAGGCATCCGTGCCGTGCAGTCGATCCCCGATCCCCAATTGCTAGACACTCTCGAATGGACCCATTCGCTTCTGGTCCCTCAGGGGCTAGCCCAGCTGCGCGTTACGCTGGAAGGGCAGGTCGCCAAGGCGACCGGTGGAAAGGTGCCGGTTTCACAGAGCTGGACTCTGGGAGTGAGGCATCAGGAAAGGACAGCCCATATCGCAGATTTCTTTCTTCGCCGTCAGCCAGACCAGTGGATTTTGGAGCTGCGAGGAAGGAATGGAGAGTTCCTGGCAAAGCGCGCGGTCCGATTGGCGCTACAGTGCAGGGGCCTTGTTGATCCGGTGGTGGTTGAACTTGCAACCGATGACGAGGGAAGAATCGAACTGGGTTCGCTCCCTCAGGTCGAATCGATGGAAGTCAGCAGCGACGGGATCGCACCACGTCGGCTGAGCCTGCACGACGCGGGAGCAGGGTGGCCCGGACGACTGATCCTGCATGAGGGAGAGCCGCTGGTGCTTCCCTGGAAAAGCGATCCAGATCGGGGTGCCAATGCCCCCGCGGTTCCACTGCCTGACTGGAGCCTAATCGAACTGCAGCAGGAAGCTTGGTTGGCCGATCGCAAGGAATTGGTGGCGACAACGGATACAACCCTAGAGATTCCCAAGTGCCCGGCTGGCAGGTTCTTGCTGACCGACCACCGAAGCGGAAGTCAGTGCGAACTGTGGGTCCTTCCAACGCGCGTGGAAGAAGGGATACTCCTGAGCGACCACTGGATCGCCCAACCAAGCCTCGCCACCCCTCCCTCGGTCCGTCAAATTCAGATCGGCCCTGACATGGTGCGCGTGCAGTGGGGAGGAGATCTATCGACTTTGCGCGTGCATGTGGTGGCTACCCCTTGGGCTCCCGAACTCCCTGCAGGCCGACATCTGGACTTGCCACCTTTTCCCACACGTGCCCGGCCCCGAGTCACCTCCATCTGTCGCTGGGTCGATTCCCTTCGGGTCGATGACGAGGTGGAGTACGTTCTGAGGCGCCAGGGGGCGCCCAAGCATCCCGGGAATCTCCTTCCCTCCCCTTCCCTGCTCGCCCACCCATGGGACACGGCCACCGCTGCCAGCACGCTGCAGAAGGCCGAACAAGGGGATCCCATCCCCGGATCCGCCGATGCGCCGGCTCCGATGGAGCGAGGAGCGCTTCAAAAGAGTCTGGAAGAAGAGAAGGCTCAGGCCGTGGCGAGTGAAACGCTTCGAGCCTTTGAATTTCTGAAGCAAGGGGCGGTACTTCTGACCAATCGAAAGCCAGACGCCGAGGGTTGGATCGAGATCCCCAGGGATCGTCTGGCAGGCCATTCGGAAATCGCTTTCGTGGCGGTGCAGCTTGGGGGAGTCGCAACGCACTCGATCACCTTGGAACCGCAAGCGATTCCGACCGTCGATCTGCGACTGGCAAAATCTCTTCCGCTAGATCAATCGTGGGCGATGCGACGGCGAGTCCGTCGCCTGGAACCAGGCGAAGCGCCGATCACGCTGGGGGATCCCCGCACGACGCGCGTCCGTGTCTTCAGTTCATTGGAAGATCTCTTTCGATGGCTTTTGCCGTTGACCACCAGTCCGCAACTGGCCAGCTTCGAACCGCTGGTGCGATGGCATCAATTGGGCGAGGAAGAGAAAGAGCGATTCTGTGCCGAGCATGCCTGCCACGAACTGCATTTGTTTTTGTGGCGGAAGGATCGACCATTTTTCGATCGGGTGATTCGGCCAGTGCTTGCCGAAAAGCTGGAAAAGCAGTTGGTCGATCGATACCTTCTGGAACTGCCTCTGGAGGAGGACCGTTCGCTATGGAACTTCAGTCGCGTTAACGCGTTGGAAAGGGTTCTGCTGGCTTCACGGCTACCGGAAGCGCGGGATGGGAACCGTCGCTGGCTGGCCCATCGGCTGGAGCAACTACCTCCTTCGGATCCATTGCAGGCCGAACGATTTCGAAGTGCCATTGCCAGCCAGTCGATCGACATGGTGGCTGGAAAGCGGGTGTTGCGAGAACAGTTTTGGGAGTTCGAAGGGCTGCAGCGGGGCAATGCAGTCTCGGAGAGCAAAGAAGGCTATTTGGGTTCCCGCATCACCGGCGATCGCAAGGATCGATTCAGCGTCGACGCAGCGGAAGGAGAATCCCTAAGCGCCGGCAGCGGCCAGGATCCACAGGCCAGGTTCGGTCTTCCACCATCCGCTGGCACAGGCGGCTTGGGAGGTGGTGGCATGGGAGGCCTGGGAGCCATGAGAGAGGAGAATCGCCCTGGGGATCCCGGGCGAGACAAAAGTGGGTTCGGCAGGATGATGTCCCGCCGAGGCCGGCTCAGTGAAGCATCGCTCTACCGATCGCTGGAAATGACGCGTCAGTGGGCCGAATCGCAATTCTACCGCACGCCAGTGGAGTTGCAGCAATCCGGTCAGATTCTTCCCAGTCGCTGGTTGCTGGATTGGCTGGATGCCGCACCAGGTCCTTTCCTTCCGGAATCGATTCTGTCGGTCTCCGGCTCGCTCAGCGAATCCCTTGCACTGCTGGCGCTGGTCGACCTGCCCACGGAAGGCAAGTCCGCCGAATTGACGGTGGAGCAGGGGCAGATTCAGGTCCGTGTGGCACAGCCATCGCTCGCCTTTGTAGAGATTTTGGAGCCAGCGGTCGATCGACCTGATACCCCGCAGTTGCTTGTCGGTCAGGAACTCTACCGCGAAGAGGATCAGGGGCAGCCTGATGCCGCGCCAGTGACTCATGGCCCGCTGATTCGCGGCGTGGTCTACCGATCGGTTGTGGTGGTCACCAACCCGCATTCCCGCGCCCAGACGGCCGAACTGCTGACGCAGATTCCGCAGGGAGCAGTGGCTCTGCAGGCCGCCAAAGTGGTCGACTCCAAGCCGTTGCTACTTCAGCCTTTTGAAAGTCGCCAGGAGAGCCTTCTCTTCTATTTTCCCCTGGCTGGTTCGTTCGATCATCTAGGGCCTCAGATTGCAATCGACGGCGCCAAAGCTGGGTCGGGGGTGGCGAGGCGGTACGAGGTGATCGATCAACCGCTGCGCGAAGGAAGGACTTCCTGGAACGATGTCGCCGCCTGGGGTAGTCAGGACGAGGTTCTGACATACCTGCGGGATCGATCGGCCGAAGGGATCGACCTGAATCGGATCGCCTTTCGCATGCAGGAGAAGGCTTTCTTCGACGCCTGCCTGAAGGAACTGGAGTCGCAGGGAGTCTATGCAAACCCCCTATGGGCCTATGCCCTAGTGCATCAAGATCCAGTCCGTGTGGCGCAGTTTCTAGAGCATCAGCCGGGTTGGATGGAGTCGATGGGGCCATCGACTCGCGGAGGGCTGGGGGAATGGGAATCTCGCAACCATTACCTTGATCCGTGGCTGGAGTATTTGCCGCTGGTTGT
Organism: Planctomycetaceae bacterium; assembly: GCA_040375295.1. Taxonomy (GTDB): domain Bacteria; phylum Planctomycetota; class Planctomycetia; order Pirellulales; family Pirellulaceae; genus JBEISR01. The sequence continues at coordinate 21,545 of JBEISR010000002.1, read as the reverse complement.
CGCTAGGCGTCATCCGCTGGGCAGCAGTATCGTCATCCCCAATGAACGACTGGAAGGGGAGTATCGCCGGCTGCTGGTGCGAATCCTGCATCATCCTGCGATCGAAGACCGCGATCGGTTGGAATGCACTATTTATCTGCTGGCGCAAAACCGAATCGCTGAGGCGATCACACAGTTCGAAAAGATCGATCGCGCGCGACTGGATGGCACCTTGTTCTACGACTACCTCGATGCCTATCTCGATTTCCATAGAAAGCGGTACGATCGAGCCGCCCAGATCGCCAGCAAGTATCTCGATCTAGGATCGCGTCGCTGGCGAGAACGGTTTGCTGAGATTGTGCAGCAAGTGCGCCAGCGCGGCGGCCAGGCGGACGGTGGGGAGAACAAGTTGACTTCCGACGATGAGCGGAAGATGGCAGACGATCCGGTGCAGCGATTGCTTCTGGAGACGCGGCAATCGGAACTAGGGGCGATGGCCGATCGACAGCCAGTCGCCAGCCTTGTGCAGGAAGAGGGGCGATGGATCCTCGTTCACCGCAATCTCAGCAAGGTGCAGGTGCGCTACTACCTAATCGATTTGGAGATGCTGTTTTCCCGTCGCCCCTTCCTCCAGGAAGAAGCGATGCAGCGAATCCCCATCCGACCTAATCAGGAGGAGTGGTTGGAACTGGATCGGGCGGGAGGCCGAAAGGAACTGAAAGTTCCCGAGGGATTGGCCAATCGCACCTTGCGGATCGAGGTGGCATCGGACCGAGTTCTCGACTCCCAGTTGGTTGCCGCCAGCGATCTTCAGGTGGCGATGGTACCGGCCTACGCGAGGCTTCAGGTGACCGATCGACAGGGAAAGCCGCAGGAGGAAGTCTATGTGAAAGTCTACGCTCGCCACCGCGATGGGTCGGTCCGCTTCTACAAGGATGGATACACCGATCTGCGAGGCCAGTTCGACTATGGATCGCTGTCGACTTCCGACCTGGATACGGTCGACCGCTTTGCGCTATTGATCGCCCACCCGCAAGGAGGCGCCGTGCTGCGGCAAAGCGAACCTCCGACGCGTTGACCGATGGTTTGGCCAGTGGCCAAACGGCAACCTGACGGGAACTGGACAGTTGCTTACAATGCCAGTGCTGGTGTACCGCCATCTTGCGGCAGCCCCTGGGGTTTTTTTCCGTATCGCCACTCCGCGTTCAAAGAAATGGTTGTTCCATGACCGATTCGGCCACGTTGCATCTGGAGCTTCCCAAGTCGCTGGAGCAGATTCGGGATCCCGACAGCGGACGTCCGCTGAGCGAGACCGGGCAGGTCAATCAGTGGCAAATTGCCGGCGGTCATGTCCGCTGCCAGTTGGCCCTCTCCAGCGCCTCGATGCCGCTACGGCATTGGATGGTCGATCAGATCACTCAGCGATTTCACGCTCAGGCCCAGGGGATTCAGTCGGTCCAGATCGACGTGGTGCAGCGTGACCGACCCTACCCCGCCATCGGTCAGATCGGCTTGAAGGCGAGGCACGTGATCGCCGTCGGTTCGGGAAAGGGAGGGGTTGGAAAAAGCACCGTGGCAGCGTCGCTGGCTCTGGCGCTGGAGAAACTCGGTGCTCGAGTCGGGCTGATGGATGCCGACATCTACGGCCCAAGCATTCCGCACCTGCTGGGGCTGTCGGGACGCCCTGAAATCATCGAAGGGAAAATTCAGCCGATCCGCCTGGGCAAGATGCCTGTGCTATCGATGGGATTTCTGGTTGAACGGCATCAGGCGGTGATCTGGCGCGGGCCGATGCTCCATGGTTCGCTAACGCAGTTCCTTCGCGACACCGCATGGGGCGAACTGGATTATTTGGTGATCGACCTGCCACCCGGCACCGGCGATGTCGTCCTGACGCTCTCGCAGCTAGTACCGCTTGCAGGGGCCGTGGTCGTCTGCACTCCCCAGGAAGTGGCGCTGCTGGACGCCGACAAAGCGATCGCCATGTTCGAGAAAACCAAGGTCCCACTTCTGGGGCTGGTAGAGAACATGAGCGGATTTACCTGCCCGGATACCGGTAAGACCTATGCCATTTTCGGCAAGGGAGGAACGCGAGCGAGGGCGGAACAACTGGGGGTGCCGCTGCTGGCTGAGATTCCAATTCAGATGCCGATGCGAGAATTGTCGGACGAGGGAGGGCTGCCGCGAGCCTTGGAGGTTCCCGAAGTCGGGGCCATCATGGAAAAGCTGGCGGTGGAAGTCGCCAAGAGCATCGCCGATCAGAACTTCAAACGGCCCGTTGCCGCAGCGCCGCTCCCTGTTCTTGGGTGATGCTTCGACGGTTGAGCCCCTGCCGGATGGCAAGTCGGCTATCTTTGGGACCAGGGAGTTGTTGCCGCCTGGAGGTGGCAATGGCCCTAAGGCAACTTATCTACAGGTGACCACCGCACCATGGCGAACCAAATCGACGGCGATACTCCCCCCAACACCCTTACCGACTGGCTCACGCAACTCCCCGAGCGCCTGGAGGGACAGGGGGCCCAAGGGAGTTTTCGCGATGCCCCGGTGATAGAAGCTGCCCTCGAATTGGCGAGGATGCTGCAGCGCCGAGCGATGGAGTTGCAGACGCCTCAGGAGAAAAGGCAGCAGGCAGAATTGGACCGGATGATCCAGCATCCCGGGGACAAAGCCACCTTGACCCAGTTCACCGACCAGGGCTTTCGTAGCCAATCGGCAAATCGATCGGTCGACCAACTGGTCCACATTCTCGATGTCCAGGGGGTGCCTCGATTCTTTGGATCGATCGACTGGACTTTGATGAAAGGCTTCCAGTCATTTGGCGGCTACCTTCCGGGTGTCGCAGTCCCTCTGGTCAAGGAGAAGATGCGGCGCGAGACGGCCAACGTGATATTGCCTGCTGAAGAGGCGATGTTGCGGGAGCATCTGCAGGAGCGGCGAGCCGAAGGGGTGCGGATGAACGTCAACTTCCTGGGAGAAGCCATCCTGGGGGAGAAGGAAGCTCTGCGTCGCCTGGAGGGCTATCTGGCCAGTCTCCAGTTGCCCGAAATCGAATGTGTGTCGGTGAAGATATCCACCCTGTACTCGCAAATCTCGGCGCTGGCCCGCAGGTCGACTCTGCGAGTGCTTGGGGAGCGACTGGAGTGGTTGTACCGGGCGGCGCTGAAGGAGACGTTTCAGCAAAAAGATGGCACCAAGACGACCAAGTTCGTCTACCTCGATATGGAAGAGTACCGCGACATGTGGTTGACGTCCGAGCTGTTCATGCGGACGCTCGATCAACCCGGTCTGGATCAGGTGCGAGCGGGAATCGCTCTGCAGGCCTATCTCCCCGACTCCTTCCAAGTCCAGGAGGAGATCACGCGCTGGGCGATGGAGCGACGCAAACGGGGTGGTGGGCCGGTGACGATCCGTATCGTCAAAGGGGCCAATATGGAGATGGAGCGAGTGGAATCTAGCGTGCGAGGTTGGCCGCAAGCTCCCTACAAGATCAAGCTGGAGACCGATGCCAACTACAAGAAAATGGTGCAATACGGCATGGAGCCCTCGCGACTGGATGCGGTGCACCTGGGAATCGCTTCGCACAATCTTTTTGACGTTGCGTACGCGCTGGTCCTAGCGACGCAGGTCCATGCGGGCCCACGCGTTCAGTTCGAAATGCTGGAGGGCATGGCCAATCATCAGCGACGCGCCTTGTTCGAAGCGACCAGGCGACTGTTGCTTTATGCCCCCGCTTGCCATCGCGAAGAATTCATCAACGCGATCGGCTACCTGATCCGGCGACTCGATGAAAACACCGGTCCCGACAACTTCCTCCGCCACGCGTTTCGTATCACCGTCGATGGATCGACCTGGAAACGACTGGAAGGTGGGTTTTTGGAGTCGCTGAGGATGGTCGACACGATTTCCAACCAGCCTCGCCGAACGCAGGACCGCCGGTCGGCTCCTTGTCAGCCACCGCCTCCTGTTCAGTGGCAGCAACTGGAGAATGAGCCGGATACCGACTTTTCACTCCGGCAGAACAGCCTCTGGGCCGAAGAAATCGTTGCTCGTTGGGAAGGTCGGCGAGACGCTCATGCCACCGAAATACCGGTGGTTATCGCTGGCAGGCAGGAACCGGGGGAAGGAGGTCTGGTGGAGTCGATCGATCCATCGAGGCCCGAGGGGGTTGCGGCCCGATACCGCCAGGCTTCCGAAAAGCAACTGGACTTGGCGGTCCAGTGTGCGTCGGGCGATCCGGGCGGCTGGAGATCGGCTTCACCCGAACATCGTTCTGGGGTGCTTCGAGCGGTCGCGCAAGAGCTGAGGGAGCGACGTGGCGATCTGATGGGCGCAGCGCTGGTCGATGGCGGGAAATCGCTGGCCGAGAGCGATCCGGAAGTCAGCGAAGCGATCGACTTTGTCGAGTTCTACTCCCGCTGCGCGCTCGATCTGTTTCAGGATCGATCGCTGGGAGCTCAGCCCCGAGGTGCTGTTCTGGTGGTCAGCCCTTGGAACTTTCCCATCGCCATTCCCTGTGGCGGGATTGCCGCAGCCCTGGCGGCAGGCAATACAGTCCTCCTGAAACCCGCCTCCGATACCGTGCTTCCGGCCTATCTGCTGTGCGAGGCATTTTGGGCTGGTGGAGTTCCCCGCGAAGCGCTCCAACTAGTCCCCTGCTCGGGCCGCCTAGCTGGATCGCAACTGCTGGGCCGCCCCGAAATCGATACCGTGATACTCACCGGCGGTACCGAAACGGCGCTCAGGATGCTGGGGGATCATCCACGACTGCGGTTGTTTGCCGAGACGGGGGGAAAGAACGGTACGACCGTCACGGCACTGAGCGATCGGGATCAGGCGATCAAGAATATTCTGCACTCGGCCTTCTCTCACTCGGGCCAAAAATGCAGCGCCACCTCCCTGCTCCTCCTGGAGGAAGAGGTCTTCCACGATCGAGCTTTCCGAGACCAACTGGTCGATGCGGTGGCCAGTCTCCGCGTTGGTTCGGTCTGGAAGCTGTCAACCAAGATGGGACCATTGATCCGACCGCCTGAGGGAGCCTTGCTGCGAGGGCTGAAGGAACTGGAGCATGGGGAATCGTGGGCTCTGATCCCGAAGAATCTCGACGACAACCCGTGCCTTTACAGCCCCGGTATCAAATGGAACGTGCAGCGAGGGTCGTTTACCCATTTGACGGAGCTGTTTGGCCCTGTTCTGGGGGTGATGCCGTTCCGAAAATTGGAGGAAGCGATCGAGCTGCTGCATCAGACCGGATATGGACTGACCAGCGGCCTGGAGAGCCTAGATGATCGCGAGCAGGCGGTGTGGCGCAAGAAGATGCGAGCGGGAAATCTCTACATCAATCGACCGACAACTGGCGCTGTGGTGCTCAGGCAACCTTTTGGCGGCCTAGGCCGCAGCGCCTTCGGTCCAGGGATCAAAGCCGGCGGTCCGAATTACGTTGTCCCGCTGGTGCGTTGTCATCCACCTGAGAATGTCCAGTTGCCGCCCAGCAGTGGTCCACAGCTTCCGTCGCTCAAGACGCTCTGGAATACTCTCCACCGTCCATCCAACGCGGAAGCATTTGTGCAACTCAGCGGGCAGAACAGGCAGGAATGGAATCGGCTGCTGCAGGCGATTCTCGACTATGACCGCGTCGCTAGGGAAGAGATTCGTCAGGAGCATGACACGTTAAGGCTTTTGGGGCAGGATAACTTTCGCCGGTACCTGCCGATGCAGAGAGTCCGTCTGCGGGTGGGTGCCGAAGATCGGCTCTGGGAGGTGCTTGCCGCCGCCTCTGCAGCCGTCGCCGCAGGTGCTCGTATCACCATATCACGACCAGTCGATCTGCACGACGAATGGGAAGCATGGATGGAACAGTGGACGCAGGATTGGGGTGCCGATATCGAGTTTGTGGAAGAGACCGATCAAGTCTTCCTGGGGACGCTGGTAGGAGGGCAGGCGGACCGCGTCCGCGTCCTCAAGCCAGGTTCGCTGGCACTAGCGATCCTGCAGACGGCGATCGAGCACCATGTGCCGGTGGTTGATGAGCCGCTGCATACGGCAGGACGGATCGAATTGCTTTGGTATGTCCAGGAGCAGAGCGTTTCGACCGACTACCACCGATACGGCAACCTGGGTGTGCGCGGAACCGAGGCAAGGCGCGAAGCGACCTGAGAGTTTGGGTCGACTTCACGGCTGATGCTGGTCGATTGACGCCAATAAGCCAGACGAACAATGCGTTACGCGAACAATGCGCCACGCGAACCATGTGCTAGCAACCTGTTCCCTCTACTTACCGGTTGCTTCCGAGACAGCTTCTTGCTGCCCCGGAGCCTCCAGGGCCGGCATAGGTACCGGCGTAGGATCCAGATGCCGAGCGAGGTATTCGGTGCGTAGTTTCCCGTACGTTCCACCGATGCCATGGTCGAACTGTGGATAGATCATCATGTCGAACCGCCTGTCAGCATCATGCAGTGCCTTGGACAATTGCCAGGTGTTGGAAGGGTGGACATTGTCATCCACCAATCCATGTACCAGTAGCAACTTGCCGCGAAGTTGCGATGCATATTCCATGCAGGATCCCAGCCGGTACCCTTCCGGATTCTCTTGCGGTGTGCGCATGTAACGCTCGGTGTAGATCGTGTCGTAGTTTCTAAAGTTGGTCACCGGCGCACCGGACACCGCGACGTGGAAGAGATCGGGATAACGAAGCACTGCCAAAGCCGCCATGTATCCACCATAGGAATGCCCGAAGATGCCGACGCGCTGGGCATCCACCCAAGGCTGCGCAGCCAGATGGCGGACGCCAGCTGCTTGGTCATCCAGATCGACGCCACCCAGCCTTTGATAGGTCGCCGATTCGAAAGCCTTGCCACGTCCCGTGGTACCTCGATTGCCGATTTTCGCCACCACCACTCCCAGTTCACACAGAGGATTGGCTACGGTATAGCGGCACTGGAGCCCCTGGGAGGCGGGGCCTCCATAGACATCGATCACCAGTGGATACCGTCGACTGGGGTCGAAATGAGCCGGCTTTTGAAGGATGCCATGAAGCGTGGTAGTGCCGTCGGTGGAGGGAAAGGAGAACCACTCGGCTGGCACCAGTCCGGCTTTCCGTGCCGCCTGAGCCGAACCTTCCGCAAGCACCCATTCCCCCTGTTCGATTCCATAGATCACGGTGCTGGGAGGGGTATCGACCATCTCCCGCGATGCAACAACATGTCGGTGGTCAGGGGAGATCTGAAATCCGGTGTGGTGAAGCGGTGATCTGGTGATCCGCTGGCCTTGGGTGCCGTCAAGGCGCACGCGATGCAACTGTGCGGCATACGGATTGCTGTCGCTGAAGGCGGTGTAGTAAAGCCATCCTGCGGCTTCATCCAACTGCACTAAATCACCACAAGGGTACGGAACATCGGGGGTCAGATCGGCCAGTAGACGTCCATCCAGATGCCGAAGCTGAAATCGCTTCCATCCATTCGACTCGGTCTCCCAGACGAAACGTTGGCCATCTGCAAGGAAGCGGATTGTCGGCGAATTCTCCTGCCAGGTTGGCTGCTTCTCGGATACCACGACGCGCTGTCCCAGTGTCACCAGATCGATGGCGATCCAGTCGAGAACATCCTGGCGACGGTTGGTGCGGTGGACCAGCAGCTCTTTCCCATCTGGCGAGAACTGAATCCGGTAGAGGTACTGCCGAGGTTCGCCAGGGATATCGATCCTTCGCTGGGTGCCGCTGGCAAGATCATACAGCCAGAGAAACACCTCGGGGTTGTTGTCGCCAGCTTTAGGGTAGCGGGAGGCGAGGATGCTGGTGTAGGAGTCCAGGTTGCCACCGGTCAGGTAATAGTCCTGCATCCCCTCTTCACGCACTTCGTAATAAGCGAGAGTCTGGCTGTCAGGCGACCACCACATCGCCTCCTGCTGAAACAGTTCTTCCCCATAGACCCAGCAGCACGTTCCGTATCGCCTTCGCTCGGTCCCATCGGTGGTCACTGCCACCGGGAAGCGTCCTTCGACCTGTCCATCAGGTTCCAGCCAAAGGTTGTTGTCGCGATGGACTGCTTTCCACTGGCCATCGGGGGAAATTTCTTCCGTGCGTTGCTGGGCGCGGCCGACCGCAGATCGACCCCGCGGCCGGCTTCCGGGATTGGGAGCGTCGGCTGCTGCGGGCGCCGCGTCGGCTTCTGATACCTTTCCCGTCGCTGCATCCCATCGCTTTTTCTTTCCTTCGGTTCGAAAGGTTAGTCCACTTCCGTCGGCATCCCAGCTGGCCCCCTCGATGCGTCCGCCAGGCTGCAATTGCCGCATCTGCTGCGCCATCCGGTCCATGCGTGCCATCCCCTCGGCATGGCGAGCCAGATCCGAATGGGGAAGAGGATCTTCGGCGCGAAGCGGCGCAATCAGGAGGATGCCGTCGACTTTCGATTCCTGCAGCAGCATTCCAATCGCCAGCAATCCAACGACTGCCTGCCCTACATTCCAAGAAAAACATCGTCCGACGAAAGCCATGATGACTCCTGTACCCTTGCCGATACCCAGGGAACCCGTCCGGTTGCGGATCCAAAAAAAAGGACGCTTCCCCCAAGAGAAGCGTCCTTCGATTTCTAACCTCTAGAAAGCCGACTTGCCAGTGGCAAGCCAGCATCAGGTGGTTTCTGTCTCTTCAATTTTCAGAGGTCGATAACCACCGATCGACTTGAAGTAGAGCATCAGAAGCAGGTAGATGACTGCCATCGTGGCAGGGATCAGCGAGTCGGCTCGCAAGGTACGCCGATCCCCTTCCTGGTCGGCGGTGATCACAGTTTTCTGTTCGGCGTTGCGACTTTCTACCTTGATGTCCTTGATCTCCTTCATCTTCTTCTGGTCCAGTCCGAAGACTTCTTTCAGAAAGAGAAACGACGAAGGCTTTTCTGCGCGGTAGTTGGCTGCCAACTCGGGGCTCTGCTGCGTCAGCGCTTCGGTGGCATAACGGTCCTTGGCATATCCCAGGCCCGGTGAGCCTAGCAGGCCGGCCGACATCATCCCGATGCCACCCATGATCGACATGGCAACTGCCCCCGTGCGGGGGAATCGATCCGAGAGCACTGCCAGCATGGTTGGCCAGAAGAACGTCTTGCCGATGCCGTAAATGGTCAGGGCCAGCAACGCTCCACCAAACGAACTGATGCCAGAAGTCAGGTTCAAACCGATGCACGCCAGCACCGCACAGACCAGAAGGAGCGCCAGAGGGGTCAGGCCAATCTTCTTTTCGATGAAGTCGGCGCAAAAGCGGAGCAGGAACATCGTCAGCGAGGTGAAGACGAATAGGATTTTCCCTTCGCTGCTGGTCAGGATGTTGCCGGTGATGTTCTGGATCCAATTGTCGGTACCCAGTTCCACCGCACCCACCAGAGCATGAGTCAGGAAGAGGACGAACAGAAGGATCGAGCCGGTGGCGAAGTTGGTCACCAGTCCCACCCCCATCAAAAGCGCCGCACCGATGGCGATCGAGATCGCCTGGATCATGGTTGGGGAGATATTCCAGGGAGCATCTTTCAGGAAGCCGAAGGTGCTGTTGAAAAACATCGCCACCATCGCGCAAGCCACCAGGCCGCCCAGCATCCCGACATCCTTCAACATCTGTCCCAGCGACAGACCCTTGGCAGCCGCCTCCGACTTGGGATAGCGCTGTCCAAGAAACATCAGACCATAAAGGACGGTGGGGATTAGAAAGAGCGCCAACTGGTACTTCCAGTGCCACTTCATCTGGTCATCGAGAACCCAGCCCAAGATCCCCCCCAGCACCAGCCCCGCGGGCCAGGAAGCATGGAGGATGTTGAGGTAGTGAGTCCGCTTGTTCGGAAAGAGCGTGGCCACCAGGGGATTGGCGACCGCTTCCAGGGTTCCGTTGGCGACGGCGAAAAGAAAGGTGCCCCAAAAGAGATAATTGTAGGCGGTATTGGCACCAGCCCCCGATGGAACCGCCAAGGTCACGATGGCCGAAAGGATGTGCAGCAGAAAGGCTGCGACAACCAGTTTCCCGTAACCGATCTTGTCGACGATCACTCCGCCAATGATGATCCCGAAGCAGAATCCAGTGAAACCGGCGCCAGAGATGATGCCTAGCGTCGACTGGGTGAATCCGTACTCACCTCCCCAGTTGTCCAGAATGCCTCCGCGGATCGCAAAACCGATCCCCGCTGCGAGAATTGCCATGAAACCTGCCCACAATAAGCGGTGGGCATTGGAAGCAATTGCTTCCGATTCACTGTAGGAATTCGTCACGGTTTGCTCTTCCTTCCCTCATTGAATGTCGATCCACTGGCCACCGGGGAGATCGCCAATTAGGCGGGTAGCCCAAAAGGGTGGTTGCCTGGCTACTAACTGGACTCCCATCTCCGCAGTGTATCGATGGCTGGCTCCAGTCGCCACCGAGAAGGGAAAGAATGGTGCCGTTTTTTCCGCAATCGGCCGATTTCCGTCGGCATATAGGCCACTGGGAGGGATGAGGCGGTCGAGCCAATCGGGACCAATTGTCCAGCCATCATGGGGATGCGGAGGGGGGAGTGAGGCTCTTTTTTCGCAGTCGTTCAATCGCTTCCAAGGTTCTGGCGTTGTCCGAGTAGAGTTCGGCAAGCGCGGACAGGAATTCGGCCTGTTTCGATTCGGGCAGTTGCTCGAAGGAGTGTTCCATCCATTGCTGGAGTTCCTCAAAGGGCTGGTCGTTCTTTTGGTCGATTGCCGTTTGCTGTGCTTGGGTCCAGTGCCGCACTGCGGTGACCAGTGCAGCCTCTTGGGAAGAGAGATTGGCTTCCTGGGGGCCGAAGACTGTCAGGAAGGCGCGCATTTTTGAACCGGCTTGCCAAGGGGAGTGGCGAAGACTCTCCTGGCAATTCAGAAACATTTGTTCGATCGGACTGGGGGCTTGCTGGGGGTCTCGAAGTCGACTGCGTACCTCGCGCTCGGCTTGGCGAAGTTCGAGTGCCGAGAGCATCTTTCGGACCTCCGGTTGCCGCGGATCCATCGGTTGTTCGAGCAGCCAATTGTTCAGCCACGACTGGTGCTCGCGGATGATCGAAAAATCTTCCTGCTGGAAGGCAGCCATCGTCTTTTCCAGGATGACATCGTCGCTTGGGAGCCGTGTCCACTGTCGCCATCCCCAGAAACCGACCGCCAGCGCCAGGAGGAAAAAAAAGATCGAAGTCCAGTGCCAACCTTCCGCTTCCCACTCGTTCTCCTTCTTCTTTTTTCGTTCGCGTCGCTTCATCTCCTCCAGCGTCGTGAACTCCGACTTCCGCGACATGGCCACCTCCGCCTCGGTCGGATCGGGCATCAGTTTGCTGGGAGATGCGGCCAGCGTGGCAGCGGTTTTTTCCAGGGGCGCGCTGGAGGCTTCGGACGGAGGGTCTCTGTTGGGATCCGCGATACGTGTCGAGTAGCCAGTCTGGCTGTTTCGCATCTCTATCTGCTTTTCCCGCAGCACGCTGGCCGAATCGATCGACGAGGGCTCCACCGCAGCATCGGCTGGAAGTTCTTCCTGAGAGGGTGGGTGCGGGGATGACTTTTCTTCCGGGCTTTCTCCCGCCATATCAGCCGCTCGATCCAATCCGTGGCGAATAGCGCGCACACGATTGCCGATGACCAAAGCGGTGGGAGGACGCTTGGCAGGATCTTTCTGAAGGAGTTCGTGGATCAGACCCTCCAGTTCCCCAGGGGTCTTAGGCGCCAGTGTGCGGACCGGCGGAAAATGCTCGTACCGCACCGAATAAAGCACTTCGGGGACCGATCGCCCGACGAACGGTGGCCTACCCGTCAGTGCGAAGTACGCGATGCTCCCGACCGAGTAGAGGTCGCTCTTGCTGGTCACGGGCTTTCCCTCGGCCTGTTCGGGAGGCATGTAGTCGGCAGTGCCGACGATACTGCCGGCAGCGGTCATTTCCTCGCCACCAAAAAACTTGGCGATACCAAAGTCGGCCAGTTTCACGTTGCCGTCGAGGTCCAGCATGATGTTGGCCGGTTTCAAATCGCGGTGGACCACCCCTTGATCGTGCGCCGTCTTGAGCGCGGCGCACATCTCGCTGATCAGCCGGCAGACGTCGCGCCATTGCATCGGTCCATCGCGCTTGATGCGGTGGTGGAGGCTTTCCCCTTTCACAAACTCCATCGAATAAAAAAGCTTTCCTTTTTCTTCGCCATATCCGATCAACTGAATGATGTGCGGATGCTGGAGTTTTTTGAGCGTTTCCACCTCGGCGGCAAACCGCCTGCGAAAACGCTCCTGATCGGCAAGGGAGTTGGCGATCACCTTGATCGCGACTCGCTGGCCTGTCTTAGCGTGGGTTCCTTCGTAGACGATCCCCATGCCCCCTTGCCCCAGCAGTCGCTCGACCTTGTAAGGGCCCAGGAAATCCGATAGCTCCTTGGGATTCAAACCGGGGTCAACCGGATCGGAAGCTGTCATAGGAGGTTCCTTCATGCGGATCTATGCTTCACAGGCATTCGGTGAACATCAAACGGGAGTTCATCCGGAACGGCCAGAACGGACGATGGTGGTCAATCAGCGGTTGGCCGAGGCGGGGCGTATTGCCGAGGCTGCGGTGGCGTCCTGGTCGCCTGCAACGCGGGAAACGCTTCTCCTGGTCCACGACCCTGGCTACCTCGAAAAACTGACGCTGTTCGCCTCCCCCGACCCAACCTGGATCGACCGCGAGACGAACCTCTCGCCGAGGTCCTTCGAGGTTGCCTGCCTTGCCAGCGGTGCGGTTGTTGACGCAGTCGACCGGATGGCATTGGGTGAGGAGCCTCGTGCCTTTATCGCCTCGCGACCTCCAGGCCACCACGCTCTTGCCGATCGTGCCATGGGTTTCTGCCTTCTCAATCATATCGCCGTGGGCGCCCGGTACGCGATAGAACAGCACCGATTCCATCGCGTTTTGATCGTCGATTGGGACGTCCATCATGGCAACGGCACGCAGGCGATCTTCTGGGAAGATCCTTCCGTCGGCTTCTTTTCGGTGCACCGCTGGCCGTTTTATCCGGGAACTGGGGGCCGGGACGAGACCGGAAGCGGGCGGGGATTGGGTCTGACGTGGAACCTCCCGCTGGCCTACGGTACCCCGGCGCACGAGGTCGTCGAACGGTTCTGCGAGGAAGTCTCGCAATTCGCCGATCGCATCGAACCGGACTTGCTGCTGGTCAGCGCCGGATTCGACGCCCACTGGGAGGATCCCCTGGGCGGACTTTCGCTGGAGATCGAGCATTTTCAGCAGATGACCAAGCACCTCCACCGGCTGGCTCAACGCCACACCCAGGGCCGCCTACTGAGTCTGCTTGAGGGAGGGTATCATCTGAAAAACCTTCCTGAACTGGTGCTGGCACATCTGGATGCGCTGGATTGGGCAGACTCGGGTGAATTGCCTAGCAGCGTCCCGAGGACTTGATCCTCTTGGGGCAGACCAATTGGGGACGATTGGTTTACACTGAGGTCGGGATCGATCAAGTCGCGGTGGGTAAGGGAGAGGATCACAAGAACGATGGAACGGGCCTTTCGGTTGGAATCGTGGCTGGGTGTCGATCAGGATCCCTCGTGGCTTGGTGCCGGTCAGCGGCCGGTGGTCTCGCAGGGAGAAGGGCCCAGTGGTTCTCTCCCACTTTCCGACCAGATGTTGCGGGAGTGGTCCAGTGGCGATCTGTTTGGCTGGACGCAGAACGCCGGTATGGGCTGGCCTCCCAGCAAGATGCTGGGGCCGCAATTTCTTCTGCTGAGCACCCAAGGGGGAATTCGGGCAGAAGATGGCAGTCCCGTGGCTCTCGGCTACCACACAGGCCACTGGGAAGTTGGCCTTCTGATGCGCGAGGCGGCGCGCTGGATCGAGCAATCAGGTGGGGTGCCTTTTGCAGGGTTCGTCAGCGATCCTTGCGACGGTCGCACCCAGGGGACGACCGGCATGTTCGATTCGCTTCCCTATCGCAACGATGCCGCCATCGTCCTGCGTCGCCTGATCCGTTCCCTGCCGACACGGCGTGGCGTGATGGGGGTGGCTACTTGCGACAAGGGACTCCCTGCGATGATGATCGCTCTGGCCGGATCCAGCCAGCTTCCTTCGGTTTTGGTTCCTGGAGGAGTCACTTTGCCGGCAAAGGGAGCGGAGGATCTTGGCAAGGTCCAGACGATCGGCGCCCGCTACTCGCATGGGGAGATCTCCCTGGAAGCCGCCGCAGAAGCGGGCTGCCGCGCCTGTGGTTCCCCTGGGGGAGGGTGCCAATTTCTGGGAACCGCCGCTACCAGCCAGGTCGTCGCCGAAGCTTTGGGGATGACCGTCCCTCATGCAGCACTCGCCCCCAGCGGACAACCGCTCTGGCTGGAAACCGCTCGACGCAGCGCCCAGGCGCTTTGGGATATGCATCAACGGAAACAGACGCTCGCCGATTTCCTCACCGACGACTCGTTCCATAACGCCCTGGCGGTACACGCCGCTTGCGGCGGATCGACCAATCTCCTAATCCATATCCCCGCAGTCGCCCATGCTGCCGGTCTGCGACGGCCCGATGTCCAGCAGTGGCGAAGCATCAACCTCCAGGTCGCACGCTTCGTCGACTGCCTTCCTAACGGACCTGCCTACCATCCCACCGTCCGATTTTTTCTTGCCGGCGGGGTTCCGGAGCTAATGTGGCACCTGCGTGAATTGGGTGTCGCACGCTGCGATGCACGCACGATCACCGGCGAAACGTGGCACACCATCCTCGATGCCTGGCACCGGTCGCCCCGCCGCGCTCAGTTGCGGCAGTGGCTCCTTGAGAATGATGGAGTCGATCCCGATCAGGTGATTTATCCCCCAGCGGCGGCGCGCACCGTTGGGATGACTAGCACGGTTTGTTTCCCCGTTGGCAATCTCTGCCCCGAGGGTTCGGTGATCAAATCGACCGCCATCGATCCCAGTGTGATCGATCCGGATGGGGTCTACCGCAAGCAAGGACCAGCGCGCGTCTTCACCACCGAGAAAGAAGCGGTTGCAGCGATCAAGGGTCAGCACCCGCGTCCGATCCGGCCAGGTGACATTCTGATTCTGATCGGACGTGGGCCGCTGGGATCGGGTATGGAAGAAACCTACCAGGTCACCAGCGCCCTGAAGCACCTGTCCTGGGGTAAGGAGGTGGCCGTAGTCACCGACGCGCGATTTTCCGGTGTCAGCACCGGCGCTTGCATCGGTCACGTAGGTCCTGAGGCGTTGGCTGGTGGACCGATCGGCCGCGTCCGCGATGACGATTGGATTGCAATCCAGATCGATCGCATCCAACTGACTGGAAGCGTCAACATGATCGGCACCGTCGACCAGCGGCTTGATCCTGACCAAGCGCACCTGCTGCTTGCCTCCCGAACCGCTCACCCTGCCCTGCAGCCCGACCCACGCCTTCCCGACGACACTCGCCTATGGGCCGCACTGCAACAGGTTGGAGGTGGCACTTGGGGAGGCTGTGTCTACGATGTCGACGCGATCGTGGAAACGCTAGAAGCAGGCCGTAAGGCGCTAGCCGATCGCAGGGCACTGGCCGATCGCGAGACCAATCAGCGATAGATCCGATTGCGACCAGGGCCACCATCAAGAAGGCTGTCGAAGCGGTCGCCATAAAGCCAATCGTCTCCCAAGCCTCCCAGTAGCTGGTCCACCCCCGCTTCGCCCCACAGGTGATCGTTCCCGTCGCCACCCTCCAGGCGATCGTTGCCGATGCCTCCATAGAGCCAGTCGTGACCCGACTGCCCAAGGATCCGGTCTTCCCCCGCCTCGCCAAACAGCCAATCGTCGCCGTCACCTCCATCCAGAAGATCATCGCCGCTGCCACCGTAGATCCGGTCGTTGCCCGCACCGCCGAAGAGTCGATCGTTCCCCTGGTAGGAATAGAGGAAATCGTTTCCTCCCTCGCCGTGCAGTTCGGTGCTGCCGCCTCCCGCATACAGCTGATCATTCCCATCGCCCCCGCGGATACTGGATGGCAACAGGATCGTTCTGGCGATCAACACCCAGTCGTGGCCGGCTGCGGCATCGATCGAAATACCCGTCAGCGCGTTCTGTTCGAATCGCCCTTGGCGGACGCCATTGAAGGTCACCTGCAATTGGCCAGCGATCCGTTCGACCAGAATGCGGTCGGAACCCGCAGTGCCACGCACCGTCAGGATGCCACCGATCACCGAGACCGTCGCGAGGGTTGGAGCTGGAATATCCATTCGCTGACTGGTCGCCAAACCAACCGATCGGCCCATCGAGAGCCCCAGTTCGTTATCAAATTTCCAGTGGATCCCACCATACAGCCGACTGTCGGCCGACTCCTGAGCCGCTTGGTCGACCGAACTGTAGGATCGGGCTGCCGCAGCGGGGTTCTCGCTGGGAGCGGTGAATGGAAGTTGACTGGTCCCAAAAAACCGAGTCAGCACTGTCGCCATCGCACCACTGAAAGTAGCATGGCCCGATGTGTAGCTGGGGAAGTTAGGCGTGGTCAGCAGAGGAGTCCAAGCCGGATCGGCCTGGGTGTCTGCATTGCCATCGTCGGCCGCTTTGCGGATCCCCGTGATAGGACGCCAGAAATCGGATTGATATTTGATGTCCCAACAGGCGATCGCCGAGTCGGCTAGCGCGAGGTTGAGGAGCGCCATCAGACGCGCGTTAGCCGAAAGTGTCGTTCCGCGACTTTCGGCAATCGTCCGTGCAATCAAATTCAGGTGCCCTGGTGGTGTCGCCGTCCCAGCTCCATTAGCCCAGAAATTGGCGATCTGAGTCTGATCGGGGGTGCGCGTCGAACTGGTGGCACTACCGATCTGCTTGACCTCATCGAAGGCGGCGGTGTACTGCGCGCTGGTGAGGGCTGGCGGTGGGCCGGGCCGAAAAGCGCTGCCGCTTGAAATTGCAAAGGGACGTACTCCAGGCCATTGTGGCAGCAGCGCAGGAGCTTGCGCCGGAGGAGTCGGCTCCCAGTCACCAGCCTGTCCTCCAGGAGTGTAGACCACCGTGCTTTGCGAACCATCATTGTTGCGAGCCGCAAGCATCGCATCCGCTGCTCGACCACCCGCAGCGATTCCGGCCTGTTTATCGAGTCCTTCGGGGACCTTCGCCAACCAATCCTGTCGATTGGCCTGGAACATGGCGACCTGCGAGGGGAAAAGATTCGATAACACCCTTGTCGCTGCTTCCGCGATCGCCGCTTCCCTGGATGCTGTGGGAGGAGCAGCCGGAACGGAAAGGTAGGTCCCATTGCGCTGGTCGATCGATTCGACCGCGTCATAAACCGCTCCATGCAGCATCGCCAGCGCACGGGATGCTACTGGAGGCGAGGTCCTGTCGGCGCGAATGGCCGCTAAGGCTTCATCGTTCCAATCGAAAATCGGATCCGCGTGCATCAAATGACGATGCTCCAAGCCCTCCAAGCTCAGGAAACGCAAGGGACGGGAAGCCGACCGCTGTCTGTTGCTCATCTTGCCACTCACTCTTTCATCAACTCATTTCTTCTTCCGCCAAAGTGGTAGCCTAATCAAACCTCGAGGTTGGTGAGAATAGCCGCAGATGAGAAAACTGGAATTGACTACTCGCCCAACCAAAGAGTCAACCAGCCGCCGACACCCAGAGAATAAGGGGGCAGGATCAACGGCTTTGTTCGAGGGGATATGAGTAAAACAAAGGAGATTGCGACCGAGATTCCCCTATCGCCCTGGTACCATTACGATGATGGGGATTGCCTTGGTCATCCCCTATTGGATAGAGCGATGCTCATCGGCTTGGCCCAGCTTGGCGACGAGCCGGCCATGCAAGTCATCTATTGAAGGAGACGTTTTTTGGGTCCCTCCCTCCTTTCTCGCCTCGGAATCCAGTCCAAATTGCTTCTGGCCATGCTTCTGCTGACACTGCTTTCCGTCGGCACGATGGGGGCCCTTGGTTACCGATCGGCTCGCGTCACCTTGCGCGAGGGGGCGCGCAAACAACTGGAGGCGGTGCGTCACGCCAAGTCCAGCGCCCTGCGAGCCATGCTGACGGCGCTGCGCAACCAAGTGCAGGCTCTTTCCGACAGCCAGATCGTCGTCGATAGCACGCTGGCATTCCGTCAGGCCTTCGCCGCCACCCGCAATCAGCGTCTGGCTCCCGAACAGTTGCAAAGGCTCAGACAGTTCTATCAGGAGCAATTCCTTCCCGAGCTAGCCAAGACGCGCGTTGGCACTCCAGTGTTGGAACAGTACCTGCCGGAGGGACCGGCCGAGCAGTGGTTGCAGTACTTCTATCTTGCCGACAACCAGCATCCCTACAACCAGAAACGCAATCTTGTCAGTGCTCCTCTGGAGTCGACAGGATATGACGCAGTCCACCAACAGTTTCATCCTCGCTTGGTGCGCGCCTCGCAACTCTTTCAGTTTGATGACATCCTATTAGTTGATGCCGAGACGCTCGACATCCTCTACTCCGTCGAAAAGCAATCCGAGTTTGCCACCAACCTCGACACCGGTCCCTACTCCAACACGCTCCTTGCTGCGGGTGTGAAGAAGATGATCAAGGCCCGGGACCGCGACGACTTCAAGATCGTCGACTTCGAGCCCTATGCCCCGGCGCTCGGCTTGGGGGAAGGGTTTGCGCTCAGCCCTATCTTCGATGGCCCGGAAATGATCGGGGTCCTGGTGCTGCAGTTCCCCAGCTCCAAATTCACCGAGGTGATCACTGGGAATTTCGGATGGGAGAAAGAGGGACTGGGGAAAACGGGCGAATGCTACCTGGTCGGCCCCGATTATACCTTCCGTAGTCGCAGTCGCTTCATGGTGGAAGATCCCAAGGCCTTCATTGCTGAAATGCGCAGTCGCGGGATCAACAAATCGGTGATCGATCAGATCGAAAAGCAGCAATCGGTCCTCAATGTCCTGGAAGTGCGCAACGACAGCGTCCGCAACGCATTCCAAGGGAAGGAGGGGATCCATGAGACGCTCGACTATCGCGGTCAGCCGGTCCTCAGTTCCTATGGCTCCCTGGAGTTGGATTCGCTCCGCTGGGCGGTGATCGCCGAGATCGACAGCGAGGAAGCGTTCCGTCCGATCCGCGACTATGCACGATCCGCAATCCTTTTGGGATCGGGTTTGGTTCTCGGATCCAGTCTCCTTGCGATCGCGTTGGCTCACCTGCTCAGCCGCCCCCTGCGTCGGCTGACCGAAGGCGCTCGAAGGATCGGACGCGGCGATACCTCCGTTCGCATCCCGGTCGTCGGCACCGACGAATACGCAGAGGTGACCGAAGTCTTCAATGAGATGGCAGGTAGCCTCCGGGCACAGACCAAGCAGCTAGAAGCAAGGATTCAGGAGAATCAGGAATTGCTGCTGAATATCCTTCCCGAACCGGCGGTGGCCATGCGGCGCGATGGCGATGAAAAGGCGACCAAACAGTTCGCGGACGTTTCGGTGCTGATGGCCGAAATCGGAGGACTGGAGGCGCTCGGAGAAAAGATGGACGAGAGCCGTGCGATGAGCCTGCTTGGGGATCTGGTGACGGTCTTTGATGAAGTGGCTGAAAGAGTGGGAGTCGAAAAGGTCCGAACGATTGGCGCCTCCTACTTAGCGGTCTGCGGACTTTCGATCCATCGACCCGATCACCTCAATCGAATCCTTCAGTTCGCCAAGGAGATCACCGAGGTGGTCAACCGAGTCAACCGCG
The DNA here is from genome assembly GCA_040375295.1 of Planctomycetaceae bacterium. Classification (GTDB taxonomy): domain Bacteria; phylum Planctomycetota; class Planctomycetia; order Pirellulales; family Pirellulaceae; genus JBEISR01. The sequence continues at coordinate 1,935 of JBEISR010000002.1, read as the reverse complement.
AACATCAGACGCAATTGACCATCGGGATCGGAGTCAACACAGGGCCTGTGGTTGGTGGTGTCGTGGGTCGCCGAAAATTCCTCTACGACCTTTGGGGCGATACCGTCAATCTGGCAAGTCGCTTGGCTCGCAGCGGAACCCCGGCCATTCTGGTCACCAAAGATGTCTACGAAAAGACCAAGGATCTGCTCTCCTATCGACCGGGCTCCCCCATGGAAGTCCCCGGCAAAGGATCGCTCGCTCACTGGCAACTCGATCCCTCGGATTCCTGATCGGTCGACTCGACTCCTTGCTGCTTTCCAGCGATCCCCAGTCCCCCAATAGCGCAAACGGTTTTCATCATGGAAACGCTTTGGCAGATCTCCCAAGACCAGCTGATTCCAGCAATCGCTTTGATCGTTGGCTTTCCCTTGCTGATGATCCTTTCGAATGAGTGGATCCGCGCCACCGAGGCCAGGGGAGGCAAGCTTCTACCAACCGCTCGTTCGATCCGGCGGTTGGTGATCCCGACGCTTGCGATCTGGGTCTTCCTGCGCTGGGTGGCCAAGCTGCCCGATGATCATTTGGCGGTGCGGATCGCTGCGACCTTCTTTTGGATCAGTGTTCTGATTGCCGTCCTGAACCTGACCAACGATGCGGTCTTCGGGAACGCGAATCTGGAGTCCTGGCAGGGACGTATTCCGAAGTTTTTTCGAGACCTGACGCGCCTGGCGCTAATCGCTTTGGGGGCAGCGATCATCTACTCGCTTGTCTGGAACCAGAACATCAGTGTCGCTCTGACGACGTTGGGGCTGGGAAGCATCGTCATCGGCCTAGCTTTGCAGGAGCCACTAGGCAACATCGTCTCGGGGATGATGCTGCTGTTCGAGCGACCGCTGAATATCGGCGATTGGGTCAATGTAGGAGGTGTCGTCGGGAAGGTGATCGAGATCAATTGGCGTTCGGTCCATATCCAGACACCCACCATGGAATTGCAGATCGTCCCCAACGTGTCGCTCTACAAAGATGCGTTCACCAACCTCTCCCGACCCACCACCATGCGGACCGACCTCTATGAAGTCGGATTCTCCTACGATCATCCCCCCAACCGCGTCAAGCAATTGCTGTTGCAGATGCTGCATGAGACGCCGGGGGTGCTGAAAGACCCACCTCCTCGAGTTCGAACCGTCAACTACGCCGACTTCTCCATCATCTACCGGTTGATCTTTTCGGTCGAATCCCAGGAGGTGCTGCCAGCGACGCGCGACGAGGTGGTAACGCGCATTTGGTATGTCGCCAAACGCGAAGGACTGAATATCCCATTCCCAATTCAGTTGGAATACAGCCCAAGCGAGTCGATCAGCACGCCGGAGCCGACGGTAGAAGAGCGTCTGGCAGCCTATCCGCGTTTCCAGGCGGCGCTAGTCCCTGGACTGCGCGCGAATCAGGAACCACGCACCAAGCAGTACGCTGCCGGGGAAGTGCTGTTGCGGGCAGGGGAGCCCAGCCATGGCATCTCCCTGATCGTCTCTGGCGACGCCGTGGTCCAGGCGATTGGAGGCGACGGAAAGCTAATTACGATCGATACGCTCGATCAAGGAGAGTTTTTTGGAGAGTTTGAATTGTCGGGGGATCAGCCCAGCGAAGTGACCGTCGTGGCTACCAGCGATCTGGTAGCGATCCATTTTCCCCCCGATTCGACGTCGCGACTCCTCGAAAAATCGCCAGCCCTGTCGCAGCAGGTGGGAGAAGCTCTGTTGAGCCGCCGCAAGGCGGCTCGCGCCGCTCGCACGATGCAAGCCAGCCGAAGTTCGGATGCGGAGCATTTGGGAGAGGCATAAGGCGGCCGACGAGTGGATATCATCGTTTCCACCATGCTTGTGCTCGACTGTTTTCACCAATCGATACCCGCTGCGCTGAGTAGGAGTACCGCTGCGCTGAGTAGGAGTACCGCTG
>JBEISR010000048.1:0-23143 GCA_040375295.1 Planctomycetaceae bacterium | reverse complement strand
TGCACGAAGACACGAAGAAGAAAAACTGGGTCAGTCTTCGCGTTCTTCGCGGCTTCGCGTGCTACGGAAACGGTGCCTCACGCGAAGGCGCGAAGACACGAAGAAGGAAAACTGGGTCAGTCTTCGCGTTCTTCGCGGCTTCGCGCGCTACGGAGACGGTGCCTCACGCGAAGGCGCGAAGGCACGAAGAGGAAAAACTGGGTCAGTCTTCGCGTTCCTCGCGGCTTCGCGCGCGGCGGAAACGGTGCCTCACGCGAAGGCAAGAAGACACGAAGAAGAAAATCCGAGTCAGTCCTCGCGTTCTTCGCAGCTTCGCGCGCTACGGAAACGGTGCCTCACGCGAAGGCGCGAAGGCACGAAGAGGAAAAACTGGGTCAGTCTTCGCGTTCTTCGCGTTCTTCGCGGCTTCGCGCGCTACGGAGACGGTGCCTCACGCGAAGGCACGAAGGCACGAAGAGAGAAGGCCGGTCAAGCTTCGTGTTCTTCGCGGCTTCGCGCGCGATTTTCTACTTGATTTACACGAAGCCGAGAAGATGCGAAGTTCTTGTGATTGTTTACGATCCGCTTGCAGCCTTCTTTGAAGGATGCGGATCCGAAATTGATCAAAAGGCCTATCGGCAAATGCAACAATCGCAAATAGGTGAGCACCTGTTTCGCGTGAACGGGCGCGAATGCCTCGACGGATTTGAGCTCCACCACCAAACGATCGTTCACCAGCAAGTCGATCCGAAGACCCTCATCAAAAATCATGTCATGGTACTCAAACATGACCGATTTCTGGCGTTCTACCTTCAATCCTCGCTCCCGCAGTAGCTTGGCCATCACCACCTCGTATACCGACTCCAGCAATCCGGGGCCCAGATCTACATGCAGATGATAAGCCGTATTCACGACGATTGCTGTCAGTTCTTCGAGGTTTATTTCCCCTCCTTCATGTTCCTCGTGGCTTCGCGCGTGGCTGATAGTCTGGGGTAGTCGATCGTCAGAATCCGACATCGTTCGGTCTCTTTTGGAAAGTTCCCCAGAAAGGAAATCGCCCTTTGCGAAACTAAGTCCCACGCACGAGGGTATACGCAGTTAGCGTGCCTCTTGGCGTGGAAGGGGAACTCCACTGCCGACCGATCATGAGACAAGGTTCGGGAGATCGGCCCTATGAGATACGGGGCACATCCGTGCGTGCCCTCGATTGGACAGGTTGTAAGACGCGTCGCCATCCTTTCCCGAACGATCGAGGATGGCTGATACCTTCCGCTCGGATCAAGCGGCGCGGCGGAGCGACTGAGACTGGAAGAAGCTCTTTAGTCCTTCGCAGACCCGGTGATGCTCGTCCAGTCGCAGCTCGGGGTAGATCGGCAGATGGAGGATCTCCCGACAAGCGGCTTCGGTGTGCGGTAGCATCCCTTCGCTGTATCCTAGATGGCGGAAACACTGCTGCAGGTGCAGCGGAATGGGATAGTAAATTTCTGTCCCAATCGCGCGTTCCGCCAAGTACGCCCTGAGGGCGTCTCGTCGTCCTTCGGGGACTCGGATACCGAACTGATTCCAGACGTGGGTGCCTTGGGGATCTTCCTCCGGCAGGACCACCCCGACGCTGGCAAAGGTGGTGGCAAGAGCTTGTCGATACCGCCACGCATTGGCTCGCCGTGCCTCCGCATACCTACCTGTCTCTGCGGCTTTGACCAGAAGAACAGCGGCCTGGAAGGTGTCCAAGCGGCTGTTGATGCCGACGACGTGGTGGTAGTAGCGGGGCTGCATGCCATGAGCGGCGTAGAGCCGCAGGCGATCGGCCAGTGCCTTGTCATGGCAGACGATCATGCCACCGTCCCCCATGCCACCCAGATTCTTGGTTGGATAAAAACTGAAGCAGCAGATTTCACCCCAAGCCCCCGCTGGCTTGCCAGCATGCACCGCCCCGATGGCTTGGGCTGCATCTTCGATGATGGGGATCTGGTGGTGGTCGGCGATCTCCCGCAGTTCGGACATCGGCGCGCAGCGACCAAAAAGATGGACTGGGATGATCGCCTTGGTGCGTGGTGTGATGCAGTCGGCAACCGATTGAGGGCAGATGTTGTAGGTATTTGGGTCGATGTCGGCAAAGACGATTTTCGCACCCACCCGCTCGACGCAACTGGCGGTTGCAAAGAAGGTGAAGCTAGGGACGATGACTTCATCCCCTGGGCCGATTTCCAGTGCCATCAGAGCCAGTAGGAGAGCGTCGCTGCCGGAGGCGCAGCCGATGGCATGAGGAGCCGCAGCCTGGTGTGCCGTCCAAGCTTCCAGTTGGGTCACTTCGGGGCCGTGGAGAAACCGTCCGCTGTCGATCACTTTCGCGAGGGCATCGAGCAATTCCTGGCGATGCAGATGATTTCCGCGATTGACGTCAAAAAACGGAACGGCTTCGGGCGATTGGTTCTGGCTCATGGCTTCCCTGCACAAAGAGCGGCGGAACGAACACTGAGGAATTTGGTACTGGAAATTGTCGCGATAGGTCAAGATCGAAATGGGCGATCCCGAAGGACCTCGCCACAAGGGAAGATCGATCGTTCATCTGGGATTTTTATCGGTGGTGATCCAAGACAGCTAAAAAAAGGATCGCGATTATTTGTCTCTCACGGAGGCACAGACGCACAGACGCACAGACGCACAGAGCTACAGAGCTACAGAGCTACAGAGAGGGCGGACGGATGCATCTCTTGCACTTTTCGTCCGCTTTTGACTTCGTGCGATGAAGGGGCCGGTCGCGAGGAAACCGGATGCCCCTCTTTCTGGTCTATCCTGCCACGTTGTAGGGGGTATGGCCGTCCACCGCTACACCACCTAGCGACGCTCCAATTCCGACGGCATTCCATGACCGATTTGAGAAAGGGCAGTCAAGCGTTCGCTACCCACGATCACCCCAGATGGACCATCCAAAAATCGCTTCAACCGATGGAGCTGAGCCGTTTCGTAATCGATCTGGAAGAAAATCAGATGCCCGAATTGGGTGAGGCGGACAGCTAGAGCTTCTTGCTAAACAGCGTCGACGGCTGCCTGTTCGACGGACGATTTTCCGCTCAATTGGCGAGCGCGTTCCTGCATCTCCAGGGCCGCCTTCACGATCCCATCGGGATCCAGGCCGATTTCCTCGAGCAGTTGGCCGCGATCTCCATGTTCGATGTAGCGATCGGGGATGGCGAGGGAGCGGAGTTTTCTTCCATCCCATCCATGGTCGACGGCTGCTTCGCCCACCGCGCTGCCGAAGCCTCCCATCCTGGCACCTTCTTCGACCGTGAGGACCCATCCGCAATCCGCGAAGAGTTTGCCGAGCAGTTTGGTATCCAGTGGTTTGATGAACCGTGCATTGATCACCGCCACCGACAGTCCTTCGCTTTCCAGTCGGCGAGCGGCTTCAAGCGCCTGTTCGACCATGGCTCCACAGGCGACGATCGCACCGCAAGTTCCTTCCCGCATCGACTGGGCCTTCCCTAGCTCGATTGGCTGTACTGGCCGTTCGAAGCGTTGGGCAGTGGCTTTCGGGTAGCGTATCGCAACGGGCTGCTGTTGTTTCAATGCAAATTCCAACATCGGCTCCACTTCCGTCTGATCGGCGGGTGCCAGAATGATCAGGTTGGGGAAAAGTCGCATGTAGGGGATGTCGAAGACACCATGATGGGTTGGGCCATCGGGTCCGGCCAAGCCGGCGCGATCCATCATGAAAACGACCGGCAGGTTCTGGAGCGATACTTCCTGGAAGATCTGGTCAAAGCTGCGTTGAAGGAAGGTGCTGTAAATGGCGACGATCGGTCGCATGCCTGCCTTGGCCTGTCCGGCAGCGAAGGCGACGGCGTGGGATTCGCAGATGCCGACATCGAAAAACCGCTTCGGGAATTCGTCCCGCACCGGTTCCAGTTTGTTCCCCTGACACATCGCAGCGGTCAGTACCGTGATGCGATCATTTTTCCGCATCTGGGACGCGATGGCGTCGCGGGCGAAGTTGGTGAAGGCTGGTTGTCCGCTGCCGCTGACCCACTTCGGCTTGCCCCCTTCTTCTACGAATGCGGGCGGAGTGTGGAATAGGACGGGGTCTTCCGCGGCGGGTTGATACCCGTGCCCCTTTTCGGTGACGACGTGCAGCAGCACCGGGCCGTGGATTTCTTTGATCATCTGCAGATACTTCCGCAGCAGCGGCAGATCGTGGCCGTCGATGGGTCCCAAATAACGGAACCCGAATTCCTCGAAGACCATGCCACCGATCAAGCCCGCCTTCATCCCTTCCTTGACTTGAGCCAGGAAGCGTTCGGCAGGATCGCCTAGGACTGGGACTTTGGAGAGAATTTTCGTCACCTCGCTTTTGAACCCGGTGTAATAGGGGTTCGAGCGAAGTCGATCGAGGTACCTGGCGACCGATCCGACGCGCGGGCAGATCGACATCTTGTTGTCATTGAGAACCACCAGCAGATCCTGGTTCAGTTCCCCCGCGTTATTCATCGCCTCGAAGACAATCCCACTGGGAAGTGCTCCATCGCCGATCACCGCCACGCTTCTTCGATGCGGTTCACGCATCAGGATATCGCCCGACTTGAGTCCCAGAGCGGTGGAGATGCTGCAGGAGGCGTGGCCGGTCATGAACAGATCGTAGGGGCTCTCTGCTGGATTCGGGTAACCCATCAAACCGCCGCGTTCCCGAATCGATGCGAACTGGTGATACCGACCTGTCACCAGCTTGTGAGGATAAATCTGGTGTCCAGTGTCCCAGATCAAGCGGTCAACCTGAAAATCGAACACGCTGTGCAGAGCCAAGCAAAGTTCGACCACACCGAGGTTGGAAGCGAAGTGAGCGGTCCGCGTCGCCAGCAAGTTGCAAAGCACATCGCGGATCTCCGACCCTAATTGCTCAAGCTCCGGTAGGGACATCTTGTGAAGATCCCTAGCGGACTCAATGCGAGAAAGCAACGGATGCATCGAACTCAGTGACTCCTCTCGAGCACGAATGTCGCCAATTGCCGAAGTGGATTCGCTTCAGAGCCAAAGGCTCCAATCGCCGCGATCGCTCCATCGATCTGCCTGCGAGCTTCCTTTCGGCTTGCCTCCAACCCATAGAGTCCAGGATAAGTCAACTTTCCGCGGTCGCGATCCTTGCCGGTCCTCTTGCCCATCTGCTGGTCAGAGGATTGTTCATCGAGCAGATCGTCGACAATTTGGAAAGCGAGTCCAATATGCTCCCCATATTGTCGCAGCCTGTCCAGTTGTTCGCTGCCTGCACCGGCGGATAATCCGCCCAGTTCCAGCGATACTGTGATCATCGCACCGGTTTTTCGGGCGTGAATCGCTGCCAGCAGCTTCTTATCCCCCCCATTTTTTTCTGCCCAGAGGTCATCCATCTGGCCTCCGACCAGAGCCGCCGGCCCGGCCGCTCTAGCCAATGCCAGAACAGCCTTTCCCCTCGCTGAAGGGGGTTCGAAGCGGTGAGCTAATTCTTCGAAGGCCATCGCGATCAGGGCATCCCCGGCCAGGATGGCGGTCGCTTCATCGAAACGGATGTGGCATGTGGGGCGACCGCGCCGCAGATCGTCGTCGTCCATTGCAGGAAGATCATCGTGGATCAGGGAGTAGCAATGGATCATTTCGACCGCACAGGCGGCGGGGACCGCTTTTTCCATCGTCCCGCCGAGAGCCTGATTGGCCAAAAGGCAGAGCAGGGGGCGCAGTCTTTTACCGGGAGCCAGCAGCGAGTAGCCGATCGCCTCCCGTAGTCGTTCTGGGCAACCGGGTGGTAAACGCATCACGCAACCGGTCAGTTCGCTGTCGACCAAAGCGACCGCTTCTTCCCAACGCTGACCAAGGATGTTCGTCTTGTCCATCCCATGTCCTTCCATCGGCTTCATTGCCTCGTTTGATGCTGCGACGGCCCACCCCACCGCGATTCATTCCCCGGTGGAACGGCGGCGAGATCGTTGTTGCTGCTTCTCCTCCAGCTGGCCGCTCATTTCCTGAAAGGGGCTGGTTTCTGGTGTGCCGTCCTCGCCGACTCCCTTCAGCAATTCAATCTTCCGTTCTGCCTCCTCCAGCTGTTGGTAGCAGAACCTTAGGGTCTGGAGCGCCTTTTGGTATGCCTCCAAGGAAGCGTCCAAGCCCATTGTTCCCTGTTCCAGTTGGCGCACCGTTAGTTCCAAATCCGCTAGCGCCTGCTCAAAGCTTTTTTCGGCGCTCGGCGCTGGTTCTTGCTTCTTCTCTTTCCCCATAGGGCCTCCGGTCTGGCGGATTTCCGTACTAGCGGATCGATCGATCCCCCAATGCTCGATGGACGGATCCCCATGGCGGAATATCGCCTGATTCCCGCATCGATCCAAGACGCATTCGCCAGCGTTTCATTGTAGCATGGTAGAACGTCGGTCGGCCGCTACCGACGGTGTTGTGGCCCCATATCCTCTGGTTTTTTCGACCCCTCGAAAGCGAACCCAGCATGCGGATCACTTCGATCCCGTCGCTCTACCGAAACCTGCGTCGATGGCAGGAAATCATCCTGGTTCTCCGGCGATATGGCTTGGCGGACTGGCTGAGCCATTTGAAGGTGGACTTCATCCGCGACTGGATCAAGGACAGCCAGGGAGTTCCGCTATCCAGTTACTCCCGGGAGACGCGGATTCGATTGGCGCTCAGCGAGCTGGGGCCAACCTTCATCAAGCTGGGGCAGGTTCTGTCGCTGCGCCCTGACCTGGTGGGGCCGGAGCTGGCGACCGAGCTACAGCAGTTGCAGACGCATGGTCCTGCCGACCCTTGGACGCAGGTTCAGAAAACGATTGAAGGTGAACTGAAGCAGCCGGCCAAGGAGCTGTTCTCCGAATTCGCAGTCGATCCCATCGCCTCGGCTTCGATCGGCCAAGTCCATACCGCGACGCTGCCGGAGGGGACGGCGGTGGTGGTGAAGGTACAGCATCAAGATATCCAGCGGGTGGTTCGTGAGGATCTGGAGGTGCTGCGGGGGCTTGCCGTCCTGGCTCAGCGACTGCCAGAGCTGGCGGTTTGGCAGCCGGTGGCGATTGTCGAGCAGTTGTCGAGGTCGCTGAACCGCGAGCTGAGTTTTCAGAGAGAACTGCGGAACCTGGAGATGTTTCGGCTGGCGCTGCAGGACAATTACGATCTGGCGATCCCGACGCCCTATGCCGAGCTTTCGAGCGCCCGGGTGCTGACGATGGACCGCATCGACGGGACGCCACTGGCGCAGTGGATTGAAGAGGCCCAGGCGACTCCCGATGCCGCGCAGCCACTGGCCCGTCAGATCGCGGAACTGTACATCAAAATGATTTTCGAACTGGGGTACTACCACGCCGACCCCCATCCGGGCAACCTGCTGATCCTCGCCGACGGCAAGATCGGACTGCTCGATTTCGGGATGGTGGGGCGGATCGATGAGAAGCTGCGCGAGACGATCGAATCGATGCTAATCGCCGTCGCCTCACGCGACGCGGCCCTGCTGACCGCGTTGATCAAGCGAGTCGGTAAGCCACCTCTGAAGCTAGATGACAGCCTGCTAAGCATCGATGTATCGGAATTGATCGCGACGCATGGGATGCAATCGCTGAGCGAATTTGATTTGGCCGCGGCGCTCAATGACATGACCGACCTCTTGCATCGCCATCGCATCCTCCTGCCGCCGCAGACCGCTATGCTGCTCAAAACACTCATCACTCTGGAGGGCACGCTGCATTTGCTGGCCCCCAGGTTCAGCCTGATGGAGGTGATGCAACCCTTTATCGAACGAGTGTGGCGAAATCGACTCTCGCCACGCCGCCAGTTTCGAAAGATCCATCGGATCTCCTGGGAACTGGAGAACCTGCTGGAAAAACTCCCGACGCAGGTCAGCGGCCTGCTGGACCTGGTCCAGGAAGGGAAACTGGATGTTCAGCTTTCCCACCGAGGGCTTAGCCCCTCCATCAATCGATTGGTGGTCGGCATCTGGGCCAGCAGTCTCTTTCTGGGTTCGTCCGTGCTGCTGGCCTACAAGGTGCCACCCCTGCTTTTCACCCAGAGACCTTTTTGGGGCATCAGCGATTTTTCGCTGCTGGGCGGCATTGGGGTGATCGCCAGTCTACTGACCAGCATGCGCCTGCTGTGGGCCATCAATCGCTCTGGGCACCTCGATCCTCGCGAGGAAGAGGAAACCCATTGAGCCGATCGTACCGTCAGGGATCCGAATTGTAGCCAAGGCTACATTCAGCGAGGCTTGGAAGGTGCGGTGCGTTTATCGGCTGCGGTACCAGACGCGAATGAACTGACGATGGAACGAATCGGAAACCGCCACCGGGATCGTCGTATCATCTTCCTGGCCTACCGGGAAATTGACCGTTTCGATGTTGATGACATCGATCTGCTCGCTCTCGATCCACTCACCTGCTGCCTCCACCGCCGCCTGCCAAGGCTGGGTTTGTAGCCCAAGTGTAAAACTGAATCGGATCGTCGGCGGGATGAAATCGCGATGCGCAATCATCTGCTGCTACCCCCTAAGTCAGTGCAGGAAGGAATCGACTGGTGGGTGTTTCGAGGTCAGGTCTCTTCTCGTGGAGTCATCTTCTCGCCGATACGCGTCCCCACCCGCTGGCCGCTGACCGCCTTGACGATGTTCCCTGCCTTCTTGAAATTGAAGACGAGGATCGGCATCTTGTGGTGGCGGCATTGCGCTATCGCGGTGCCGTCCATCACGTTCAGGTTCTTTTCCATCACGGTATCGTAATCGAGTTCTCGGTAGAGCAGAGCGTGCGGATTCTTTTCCGGGTCTTCGCTGTAGACTCCATCGACGCGCGTCGCCTTGAGGACGATGTCGGCATCCAGTTCTAGGGCACGCTGAGCGGCCGCAGTGTCGGTGGTGACAAACGGACCACCGGTGCCTGCTGCCAGAATGATGATGCGGTGTTTCTCCAGATGCCGGATCGCTCGACGTCGTATAAACGGCTCGGCCACCCCATCCATCCGAATCGCCGACATCACGCGTGTCGGGCAACCGATCATCTCCAGAGCGTCCTGCAGGGCCAGGGCGTTGATAACCGTCGCCAGCATGCCCATGTAGTGAGCGGTTGCTTCCTGGATCTTCGTCCCGCTGGCTCCCTTAAAATGGCCGCCGCGTAGGATGTTCCCGCCACCTACCACCACAGCGATCTGGCAACCCAAGTCATGGGCTTGCATGATCTGCTTGGCGATCACCTCAACCTCGTCCATGTGGATCCCACGCTCTCCCGAATGAGCCAAGCTTTCACCGCTCAGCTTCAGGATGACACGTCGGTAGTGGGGCTGGGGCGCGGGAGTATCGGTTTCTGACATCGAGCAATCACCCATTGAGTTCGGGTAGCCGAACCGTTGTAGAAAAGGAACATGGAACTTAGATCCGCCGGCATCTCTGCGCTGGCAGGGAGCATCTCCAGGTGCCGACGAAAACGAAATTCTAGCAGGCCTGGAGCGATTGCCTGCACCCTAGGTTGGGTTACTACCAGAAAACATCGCCACGTCTTGGGGTGGGAGCGATCGGTGGAGGGCTGCTTCGGAAAAAATTGGCCCATCTGGCATTCTTGTAGGTGGCGATCACTTCACGGCAGCCGCTAGGAGTCTCCCATGGAATGTCATCGCATGGCTCGCCTCCTGCCAATCGCAGTGGGAGGGAAGAAGTTTTACCGGCGATGTCTGCAGGGATGCTGGCCTTCGAGGCAAGTTCAGGATGGATCTTGCCATCCCCTCATGGAGGGTTGCGAGGAAGGAGTTGGCAGGGCGACAAGGTGCTGACATCTCCCAATCGTTGTGGAAGATCGCGATCCCTCCGGAGTGCGTCTGCTGGCACAAAAAAACCGGACGGCCCGCGCCGGCTGGTTAAATATGAACTGGAGTTCCGGCATGCCGTCCTGGTGTGTCAGTGGGGGCAATGGAACGACGGACCCGCAGTCGTGTCGGATAGACCAAAAAAAAGGCCGAGCGTCCTTTGGTGAGACGCCCGGCCTGAAGATTTGATCGAGTCGTATTTGGAATCAGTGAAATGGCAAGGCTCAGGTGGTCGCTGCGCCTTCTCCAAGGATCATGCAGACGAAATCCTTGACTTCCATCCCATTGGCCTTGGCATAGGCACCCACCGACTGCTTATCGTCCTTCACAAACGGCTGCTCCAGCAGAACCCGCTCGGCGAAGAACACCTTCAGTCGTCCCTCAACCATCTTGTCGACGATATTGGCTGGCTTGCCTTCGGCCAGTGCCTGCTCGCGAAGCAGCCCCCGCTCTTTCTCGACGATAGCGGGATCCAGTTGAGCCACCGACAGGGCCGCTGGGCGCATCGCAGCGATGTGCATCGCAACATCCTTTGCTACCGCATCGTTGCCACCCTGGATCGAAACCAGGACACCGGCAACAGTCCCGCTGTTATGGCTATAGCCACCACAGGGGCCATCGAACCGATGGAATCGTCCCACTTCGAACTTTTCGCGAATTCGGTTGTAAAGTTCAGCTAGCTGTTCGGCCAGCGTTACCCCTTGCTTGCTAGGGGATGCAAGTGCCAGCAGTTGGTCGCCAGTCGAGACGGGCTGGTGAGCCAATGCGGTGGCTAGATCGTTGGCCAGTTGGATGAACTCTTCGTTCTGAGTGACTGGAGCGCTTTCGCACTTCAACTCGACGATGGCCCCCGCCTTGCCGCTGCTGCAGGCATGGATCCCGAAGCGACCAAATGCCGTTTCGCGACTTTTGCTCTTCTCATTGAAATTCTTTTCCCCGCGTTTACGGAGGATTTCAATTGCCTTCTCTTCGTCTCCACCAGCTTCCATGAGGGCCTGCTTGCAGTCCATCAGAGGGAGCCCTGTACGCTCACGAAATGCCTTGACCGAGGCAGCAGAAATGTCTGCCATGGATCCTATCTCCATAAGAAAAAACATTGAAATCACCCGCAGCCTCTTGGGTGCCATTGATGCACCCCAGGACACTTTGCGGGCCGTTTGTTGACGGTAACGGCAAGACAAGAGACCTGCCTGTTGTCTGCCAGGTTCGCAAGATCCATCTTGCCCTACACAGAAGGACCGATCGCTGGATCGATCCTTCTGAAGGATGCAGCCAGGCTGCTATCAGCAGCTCCTTGGGGGCTGATCAGTCTTTGGCTTCCATTGCCATGTCTTCGATGGCCGGCTGGGCCTTACCACCTGGACCCGGCTCGCGACGCAGCGACTTGGTCAGTTCCGGGTTTTCCGCTCGACCTGCGAGGACGGCATCGGAAAGCTGTCGGATCACCAAGTCGATCGATCGGATCCCGTCGTCGTTGCCGGGGATCGGCAGGTCGACCATGGTGGGATCGCAGTCGGTATCGATCAGGGCGACGGTGGTGATCCCCAAAGCCTTGGCTTCCTTGATCGCATTCTTTTCTTTGTTTGGATCGACCAGGACCAAGCACTCGGGGAGGCGATTGAGCGTTCGCAGACCGTTCAGGTTGCGGAAGACCTTGCGGTATTCTCGATTGAGCGACGACTGCATCTTCTTGGAGTAGCCGTTGATCAGATCAGACTTGATGATCGTTTCCAGTTCATCCAGCCGTCCCATGCGGTTGCGGATGGTGCGGAAATTGGTGAGACAGCCACCCAGCCAGCGTTCGCTGACAAAAGGCATGCCGCATCGTTCGGCTTCCCGCTGTACGACTTCCGAAGCTTGACGCTTGGTTCCGACGAATAGCACCAACGATCCGCCCGTTGCTACCTGCGACAGGTACTTCTTGGCGCGAAGGATCCCGCGCATGGTTTCGCGGATATCGATGATGTGAATCATGTTCTTGCGGCCGTAAATGTACGGCGCCATCTTCGGATTCCACCGGCTAACCCGGTGACCGAAGTGAACTCCTGATTCGATCAGTTGCTGCACCAATTCCGTCGACATCAATCCCATCCTTTCCAAATCTGGCTGGCAAAACTGATTTTCTTAGGTCCTGTCGAACAATAGAGCGACCCTTTAAGGTACGCCCCACAGAACGATTCGATTCGAGGAAGTCGTCGAGAACCACTTCCCCAAAAAGCCTTCATCCTTCGTCAACTCAACCGATCTGCCAACCAAGCCGACCCGATGAACTTGCGCACGCCCCACCCCTTTGGTGGCACGAAAAATCGCAAGCCCCATAGATTACTGGGGGATCGGCATTCTCGTCAACCGGAGTTGATTCGGTTTGCCGAGAGGAGTATTAGGGTACGGGCGTCAACTCATCAGGCGATCGGGGACCAGGACGATTTTCCCGGCCAGGGCGCCAGATTTGCCCACCGTGCTTTCCTCTTGAAGTCGATGCCCTTGCTGGGCCTGGGAAAGCGGTAGGGTGCGGTCGATCCTGGGGAGCAGTCGCCCCTGAGCGACCCACTCCGCGATCTGGTTGGCTGCATGCCGCTGCATTTCTGGCGGCGCCTGAAACATGGCGAATCCAGTCAACTTGCATTCCTTTACGTAGAAGGGACCCACCGGGAATGGGGGGCGCGCGTCACGTCCCGCCATCAGAACCATCGTCCCGCGCGGCGCCATGGCCGCCACGGCCAGTTCGAAGTCGGGTTCCCTCAACGTTTCCCAGAACAGATCGACTCCCCCAGGCGCCAGTCTCTTCAAGGCCTCCGACAATTCCTCGTTGCGATACTCGATGACTTCATCGGCCCCCAACGCTTTGCATTGCTGGGCTTTCTCGGGTGAGCCGGCGGTGGTGATCACGCGCGCCCCGGTCAGATGGCCCATCTGGACCACCATGCTGCCGACGCCTCCTGTGCCGCCGCGCACAAATAGCGTCTGGCCTGGCGCGAGATGAGCTTCACGAAAAAGGCCCAGATGAGCGGTGATTCCCACCAGCGCGATCGCGGCCATCGCACTGTAAGGGACGTTTTCTGGGATGGGGTAAGCCCACTGAGCGTCGACGGCGATGGTTTCGGCAAACGACCCTTGCCGACCAAGGAGCCCTTGGTTGGATCCCCAGACTCGGTCCCCCACCTTCCATCCTTGGACCCCCGGCCCCAGGCCGATTACCCTTCCAGCGAAATCGGCACCCGGAATATAGGGTTGTGGCAGCGGCCAGTAGTTCGCCCCTTTCCGGATGTAGGTATCGATGGGATTGATGGAGACGGCATGGACTTCGATCAGTAGCTGTCCTTGGGCAGCTTGGGGCGCATCCACAGGCCCGTATTGAAGTACTTCCGGCCCGCCCGGCTGATTCATGTAGACTGCATGCATGAGATCGCTCCGCTTCCGTTCGACATTCCCGTAACATCACCTTCAAATCGCCGTCATTGTAGGGAATCCCGTTGACTTGCGTCGCTGAGTCCTGACGGTAGGAAGCAATAGAGCGGTTGCCGTTGGTGGAAAGCGGGGCACATTCTTCCCCTAGTCCCACTGCTCGACTGCCTGGGTTGTGTTACCCTCGTGGAAGGGTACCGGAGGATGCCGGAACCGATCTGGCAAAATGAAAAATCGTTCCGGCAAGAAAAAGCCATCGGATCGACCGTCCGTGGATGCGAAGTGGGAGATAGGGAACCGATGATTCGGCAAAGCGGACGATGGCTGTTGGGTTGCTGGATGCTGATGCTTTGGGCCGATCCTGCAGCCGCGCAGCAGGTGCGGGTGGAACCGATGCAGGGAGAAGCGTTAGATGGGCGATGGCTGGAAGGGACACCCGATCGGCTGGTGTTTCAATCCGCCGACGGACCGCGCACGTTTCCAGCGCAGGATCTGCAGCAGATACGAGTAAGCGGCGGGAAGGCTACCAGCAATGCTTCCGGCAGCGGGAAGGAAGACGGAGGCATCTTGCAGCTTGCTGACGGCACACTTTTGGCGGTCCGAACGCTGGAATGGAAAGACGGCAAGGGGCAGTGGACCAGCGCTTCCGATGCGGGAACGCTGCCTGCCAATGCCGTCACTTGGTGGCTACTTCGCAAGCCCGACGCCTCACAGCGGGAATCTTGGGATCGGATGCTGTCGCAGAAGGCCGACGGGGACCAACTGGTGGTGGTGCGTGGCGATGGGTCGGTGGACCAAGTCGTCGGCACCATTCTGAGTGTCTCGGCCGACCAAGTCGAATTCGAATTCGATGGCCAGACCATTCAGGCGCCCAAAGAGCGGTTGCTGGGTGTGGTGTGGTTCCGCAAGGAATCACCGGAAGTGTCGCCGGGGGTGGCGATCGAGTCAGTTGATGGATCGCGTTGGAATGCGACACAGTGGAAATGGGACCGCAACGATGGAGATTCCGGGACGCTGGCGCTACAAACCAGTTCCGGCGTCAGTCATCGACTTCGATACGACCAACTGGCGACGATCGATTTCGGCACCTCCAACATCTCTTGGCTGGCCGATATCCCCGCGCTGCGATCTTCCATCCAGCCGCGGCTGGGTGTAGAGACAGCCGGAGGAACTTCGGCGTTGTCGCCGCTTTGGACCAGTCGCATGGCGGATGCGACCAAGTCGAGGGATCTGTTGTTTCTCAACGATGGTTTTTACGAGACGCGAGTCCCGACCGGATGCGATCGTTTTCTGGTGACTTTGGTCCGGCCCAATTCGGAGGGGCTTCGCGCCGAGCTATCGGTGGAGATGTGGCAGGAGGATCAGCAGGTTGCGCAGCAGACGATCGGCCCGGATCAATCCGAACTGCCGCTGGAGGCTGCGGTCACGCCCGGCAAAAAGCTTCAACTTCGCGTCCGCACCCAAGGGGCCATCCAGGCCGGCAATGCCATCTTCTGGTCGCAAGCCAGATTTCTCAAAAAAGCTGGTGCATCCAGCGATGGTGGGCGCTGAGCGACCGGGTTGGAACTGGCCAATCGACGGCGAAACGGAGATTCCGTCCAGTGGCCATGGGCTACAATGAAAGGCCGGTCTCGCCGTCGGTTCTTGGAAGCCTCGGCGGAAGGACGGATTGCCACCTGAGAAAACCTGCCATGCCTGATCTTCATCGTCCCGGATGGACCGGCCGTCTAAAAGCATGTTTCCGCTTCAAAGATTTGTTCCTTCCCGTCTGGATGCTGTTGCTGTGGATGGCGCCGCTGACCTCTGGCAATCTGCTGGCACAGCAGATCGCTCCGGCCGTCGACCAGCAGGTGCAGCAACTGGAAGCGGCGCGAATCGAAGCGGTGGAACGAGCGAGCCGAAGCGCGGTGGCGATTTTCGGAATGAGCGGACAGGGGGGAGGCAGCGGTGTTTTGGTTTCGTCGGACGGCTACATCGTCACCAACTTTCACGTGACCAGCCCGTTCGGAACTCGGATGCGAGCGGGTCTGTCGGACGGAACGGTGCATGATGCGGTGATCGTCGGTGTCGACCCCACGGGTGATGTGGCGGTGATCCAAATCGAGGGGAACGACTTCGTCCCTGCCACCATCGCCGACAGCGATTCGGTGCAGCCCGGAGATGGATGTTTCGCTATCGGCAACCCGTTTGTTCTGGCAACCAATCTTCAGCCGACGGTCACCTACGGCGTGGTCAGCGGGGTGCGCCGCTATCAGTACCCCGCCGGGACGATTCTGGAGTACACCGACTGCATTCAGACCGATGCATCGATCAACCCAGGCAACTCAGGTGGTCCGCTGTTCAACGCCAGAGGGGAACTGATTGGCATCAACGGTCGCTGTTCGTTCGAAAAGCGCGGGCGAGTCAATGTGGGGGTCGGGTACGCGATCTCCAGCAATCAGGTCGGTTACTTTCTGGGATCTTTGAAGGCCGGGCGGCTTGTCGACCATGCCACCCTCGGCTTCACGGTGGTTACCGATGAAGGAGCGGCCATCGTCACCAATATCCTTTCGAACTCCGATGCCTACCGACGCGGCATCCGTTACGACGACAAGGTGCTCAACATCGCAGGCCGAGACATCACCACGGCCAACGAGCTAAAAAACGTAGTCGGTATTTTCCCGGCTGGCTGGCGAATTCCTATCTCGGTGCGTCATGAAGATGGCAGCGAGGAATCGGTCTGGGTGCGACTGATGCCGCTCCATAGCGAAGAAGAACTTTGGGAGGTGGTCAAGGAATCGAAACCCGAATCTCCAGAGGGCAAGCCAGAGGAATCGGTGCCGGATGGAAAAGAGTTGCCCAAACCCGGTGATGCAGAAGATTCATCGAAAAAGGATCGCAAGGAGACGGAGGGGGCGGGCAAGGGACTGGCCGATGACCCCAGATACCAACAGCGCGAAGGTTTCATCAACGGATTTTTTAATCGCAAGGAACTGGATCGAATCCTGGCCGCGCGGCCGATGGCTTGGATCGGACAGAAGGATGGTCTTTGGAAGGGGAAAACGGCAGGGGATGACGGTGAAGCTTCGATCGAATTGGACGGGGCCGCGATCCGGATGCAGGCGGGTGAAACGGTGGTAGCGATCGAAAAAGATTCCCAGTGGGCCGACCTTGTTTCCACTCAGCAGACAGCCGCCCTGGGGGTGGGCATTTGGCTTTGGGAGCGATGGCATCGGAGCGGTCCCGAATCGGCCGGCGAGGTAGTCTATTGGGGAAGGGCTCCTCTACCCCAGCAGCCGCTCCTCTACGATGAAGTCCACTGGGCGGTCGGGTCGATCGAAGCGCGGGTTTATCTCCACACGGAACAATCGAGCACGCCAGGTGCGATCGCGCTCATCGAACTGCACACAGCTCCCGATGAGGATCCCGCTGAGATCTATTTCGCGTCGCCCTCAGACGAAGCGAAGGGAGATGGAAACCTTCCATTGCCGGCTCGAGTGCGCCTGATCTACGGAACCGACCTAGCTTGGGAACTACAGATCCAATCGCGGGAGGCTGTGGAGCGAAACCCAGCATCCCCCAACGAATCGGAACCGGCGCAGGAAGCGATGCCTGCCGGCAATCAGCCCGATCAGGAAGGGGGAAGGCCATGATTTGGGTCTGGAGAAAGATCGACGGATTCGCGAGGCCGAAGGCATGGAGAGCAGTGGCTGGAGTGCTGATGCTGGCAAGCTGCTTGACGGCTGGGCCGCCGCTCCCGTGGGCGCCTCGCGAGGATGTCGCGCCAGCCCAGAACGAAGAATCACTCGGCAGCTTTTCCGAAGGCTCCATGGCCGCATGGAATGCACTGGTGCAGCCCAAGATGGTCAAGCTTTACGGCGCCGGGGGCGTTCGAGGGATCGAAGGCTATCAGTCAGGTTTTCTCATCTCGGCCAGCGGCCATGTAGCGACCTCGTGGAGCAGTGTGCTGGATGTCGAGTCGACGCAGGTGGTGACGTGGGATGGTAAGAAATGGCCAGCAACTTTGGTAGGAACCGATCCGGTTTCCGAAATCGCTGTGCTGAAGATCGATTCGGAAGGCTTACCTTTTTTCTCGCTGGAAAATGATTTCGCGGTGGCGCCAGGAATGCGAGTCTTCGCGGTGAGCAATCTGTTCGGGATCGCTCAGGGGAAAGAGTGGTGCAGCATCCAGCGCGGCGTGTTGATGGCGAAGGCCCCCATGGAAGCCAAAAGGGGAAAATTCTCTACCGCCTACCGAGGCGACATTCTTATCCTCGACACGATGACCAACAATCCAGGAGCCACCGGAGGGGCGGCCATCGACGCGCAAGGCGAACTCTTGGGGATGCTGGGGAAGGAATTGAGGGATGAACGATCGCAGACCTGGATCAACTACGCGCTGCCGCGCCAAGTCGTCTCCCAGGCGGTGACGAATATCCTGGAAGGCAAAACGGGAACGATGCCGGCGGAGATGCCAACAGCGAAAGATCCACACCGATTGGAGCGGCTGGGAATGGCGATGGTGCCGGACATCCTGGCGAGAACACCGGCCTACATCGATCAGGTGGCGGTTGATTCCCTGGCGGCCAAGGCGGGGCTGATGGCCGACGACCTGATCCTGTCAGTCAACGACCAGAGGATCGACGGTCAGGCTACGCTGCGGAAAATTTTGGCGTCGTTGGAATCAGCGGATGGTTTTCAGATGGTGGTTCAGCGCGATGGGCAGATCCTCTCGATGAAGATTCAGCCCTAAAACTGCCGCAAGGAGAGGATCGATTTTGATGGAGACATTCTTCCGCTCAATGCCTTCACTTGCGCCGCATCCCCTTCGCGGGGTTGTCTGGGCCGTTGCCAAACTGTTGCACTTGCTATGGTTTGTCGCTGGGCTTCCTATGGCAACCTGGGCGCAGGATGCGGGATCGCAGGCGTTGCAGCAAGCGGTCGCAAAGGCAGTGGAACAGACCTGTCCATCGGTGCTGCGTGTGGAAGTTTTTGCAGGAAGCACAGGCCTGGAGGGAGATGAGACGGGGGCTACCTCGGCGCTGACCACCGCCACGGTCCTCTCTTCGGATGGTTGGCTGGTAGCCAGTCGCTTCAGCGCGCCGGCTACCGCCGGCGCGATCTCGGTGATCACCGCCGACGGCACGCGGCTGGCGGTGCAAAAGCGGGTGGAAGATGTGCATCGCGAATTGATTTACCTGAAAATCGAGCCACCACAGCCACTGACGGCGGTGACTCCCGGGGATGTTGGTGCGGCGCGAGTCGGGCAGACGGTGATCGCGCTCGGGAAAACCTTTGCATCCGATCGCTGCAGTGTCTCGGCAGGGATCCTGAGCGCCAAAGGAAGAGTCTATGAGAAAGCGATCCAGTGCGACGCCAAGATCTCACCTACCAATTACGGCGGACCGCTGATCGATCTAGACGGGCGCGTGCTTGGCGTTTTGACACCTATCCGCCCCGGGATCGCCACCGAAGGTGAGACGGCGCAGTGGTACGATTCGGGAATTGGCTTTGCGATTCCGATCGATCAAGTGCTGGCCAAGCTGCCTGTGGTTCAGGCAGGTGCCACGATCCTGCCAGGCAAGCTGGGGATTCGCCCCAAGAGCGATGATCCATTCACCGGGCCGGTGGTAGTGGCGGGAGTGGCACCGGGATCTCCCGCGATCGCTGCCGGTCTGAAGGCAGGGGACGAAATCGTGGAAGTCAATCAAAAGCCGATCACGCGTTGGAACCAAATGCAGCACGCAATGGGATCCCTGGACGCAGGGGATACGGTTGCCATCGCAGTGCGGCGCGATGGGGAACGAGTCGAACTGAAGGCGGAACTTGCCGCGAAGATTCCTCCCTACCGCGAGCCCTTCCTTGGTTTGATCCTCCACCCCATCGAGGATCCCCAGGGGATGAAGATCGATGCAGTGGTCCCTGGTTCGCCAGCCGACCAGGCGGGACTGAAGGTGGGCGGCACCATCACGCAGGTCAGTGGAGCCCCCGTGGACTCCTGGGAACGGTGGCGGGAATCGATTCTCTTCCGTGAGCTGGGGGAGCCGATCGCCGTGGCGTGGCTGCTGGATGGGACGGCGATGCCCGATGTCTCGATTCAGGCGATCAACCTGATGGAAGCGAGGAAGCTGAAGTATCCCGAACTTCAGGCGAATCCAAAGGATCCCAATTCGACCGGAGCGGTCGAAACGATCACGCTGGGAGATCTCCCAAACAAGGCGTTTTATTATCAGCCCAACACCTATGCTGCCGACGGTACGCAAGGACTTGTTTTGGTGATTCCTGAACCTGGGGAACCGGATCGCAAGGCCTGGGTCGATCGGTGGGAGCGGTTCAGTCGCCAGCAAGGATGGATTGTCGCGGTCGTCGGATCCAGCGATGCCAAGCAGTGGACGCCGGACGATTTGGAGGCGGTCGATCGAACGCTGACGCAGCTGCTGCAAAAACACCCCATCGATCGGCGTCGCACGGTGATCGGCGGGGTAGGCAGTGGCGGGTCGCTGGCGTCCCTGATCGCCGTGCAGCAGCGGCAGCGAGTCGGAGGGTACTGGGGAGTGCAGAGCCGGTTGCCGCCGATGATGGCGGAGATTGCTTCCGAACCTTTGACGCTGCATCGATTCTATCTGATTGGTGATCGGCCCGAGTTTCCGAAGCTGGTCGAGCTTTGGGGGGCAGCGGGGTTGGATGCGACCCATGTGGCAACTGAGGTGCCCAAGGAGAATCTTTCCGACGCGCCGGTTTGGGAGGCTCTTCAGCAGTGGCTGCAATGGATGGGATGCGATTGAACGATCTGCAATCGTATGGTGATTGAAGAGTACCCGATAGCGAACTGGGGGCAGGGGATTGGTGGCATTCAATAATCGGCCGGTGCAGGATGAAGTGACGGTGTGGCAGCAGCGTGCTGCCATGGTGATGGCTGTGGTGCTGGCTAGCGGTGCTGCGGTTCTGCATTTCGCTCCTCAGGAGGCTTCAGGTGGGGCGACTTGGGTCAGTGGATCGATGGCCAAGGTGGCGGTGCTATGCGCTGCGCTCTGGATGGCCCTGCCGCAACTGAAACGATTGGCGAGAACCACCAGTGGCCCACCGATTCTTTGGGGGTTGGGCATTCTGGCAGCCGTGCTGGTGGTGCGCCCCCGAGCGATCTTCGCGATTGGTCCGTTGGTGATCGCCGCCCTGGGGGTCCTGGTGACCCTGCGACACGCTTCGAAGTGGTTTCGCTAAACGCTTGCTTACTTGAGCAGAACTGGTCGTAGCAGACTCGGGCGATGTGTCGTCATGCAAACGATTCTCGGGATACGTGCGGCCCACCGCAGCACCTACGCCCTTCCGCTAGGACGCGTGAGCTTTTTTTAGGTCCAGCGGGGATTCTTGTGGGCGGTGATCCACAACCGCCAAGGGAAAGCTTGTCACTTGGCTACTAGGCGGCGAAGTTTTCGCCGCCTGATGGCCCCTTCGATCGGGTATGGGAGTCGGTTGGGCTCACGCGAAGACTCCAAGACGCGAAAAACGACAAGAGGCAGATCGTTCTTCAGCACACGACGACCCGTTCCATCCGCCATTCAACCTTTCGATTCGATTGGCAACGAAAGGTTACCGCCCACAGAAAAAGTCGGCTGGATACCCAGGCAGGAATCGCAAATGGAACCGGGCTCTCCATCGCTTCGTGCCTTGGCTTCGCGAGAGCCGAGAAGTGAGTTGCAAGAAGTCATGAGGACGGAAAATCTCGTCCATTTGGGATTTTTCCGCTTCGCGATGGAATTCAAGGTATCCCGACGAGTTGCCATTTGCAGGTCACCCGATGGGATGTTCTGTGACACGGGAATCAGGCTGCACAGGTCTTTCGGCAAACCTTGATGGCAGTGGCGATTGGCAGTCCATGAGACCCACAGAATTGTCGGATGGACCTTTTTTAGCGGAACGATGCAAGCCGTCCGTTGCTAAGCTTTAGGGGGGGCAACGGGAGGGGGGCGTACTTCGAAGGCGACTGGCACCCAATGGATTTTCCAAGCTAGGTGGAGCAGTTTTTCGGATGGTTTTTGAGGCGAAACGACCCGTGATCCTTGGTCCGACTTAGTTGGTCGAAGGCCCGCACGAAAGCCCTTCAAAAGCGACTCGGTTTTTGCTATGATCGTTGGTGTCAGGAGGGTTGTCCTGACTTTCGGAATGCTTTGCACCCGTGGCGCAACTGGATAGCGCATCGGTCTTCGGAACCGAGGGTTGCAGGTTCGAATCCTGCCGGGTGTACTCGTCTCATCCTGCGAACTTTAGGCTACACGCCAGTTCGCGGATTGAGAGGTTTTCTTTCGAGACACATCGGTCGCTAAAATCCCCAATGTTTTGGGCGTTTTTGATTTTCTGGCCCATACTTACCGCGCTCTCACTTTTCTTACCGCGAGCAGATTTTCCGAATGTTGCTTCCGTCTGAACGGTATTTTCGACCGCGAACTATCGCGCTCTCTAGTTGATAAGTGGTTGCTTGTTAGAACGCCGATTGCTTCCGACCCACCGAACCTGACCTCAAACTACCAGACCGCCGGGTTAACTGCGGGGCAGATACCGGAGATTGCGGCCAAATAAAACGGGCTGGAAACTGCCCGTTCAGTTGAGCTCGAATCATTTGGCCAGGACCGGTATAATAAAACCGTTTGATATCAACTCTGAAGGTGGATCCGGAAAGCAGCGAACCGCTGCTCCCCCTCGCCCGAAAGAGCGTCCAAAGACTCTCAAAGCCAGGTCCAGCATGTCGACAACCGAAGCCGCATCGAAAGTCTTTGAAGAGATCGCTCAACTGTTTGGTTCCGGCCCCACCGATGAACAGATTTTGAACTTTCGGCCGTCTGCCGACGTCGTCCAACGAGCTTCGAAGCTTCTCTCGCTGAACCGCACTGGCCAAATGGATGACGATCTGAAGCACGAACTGGATCAATACGAGCAAGCCGAGCTTTTGATGCGCATGGTGAAAGCCCAGATACGTGCGCGACAAGGAAGCTAGGAACGAATGAGCGAATATGTGCCAGCAGAACTTCGCCGGCTGATTCGTGAACGCGCCGGTCACAGATGTGAATATTGCCTTCTTCATGAAGACGATGCCTTCTTGCCACATGAGCCAGACCACATCATCGCCGTAAAGCATCGCGGCGAAACGACGGAAGGAAATTTGGCATGGACCTGCTTCGTTTGCAATCGCGGTAAAGGGAGCGACCTTGCTTCGGTCGACGAGACAACGGGAGAGATCGTAAGACTCTTTCATCCCAGGACCGATTTATGGGACGATCACTTCGAGTTGATGAACGATGGTTCCCTTTCGGCCAGGACGGCTATCGGACGAGTTACAATCTCACTACTAAAGTTGAACCGTCCTGAGCTGCTTGCAATCAGAGCCTTGCTTGCAAAATCGATTCGGAAACCGCGTTAGTACGGCTTCGGCCACATCAATTGAAGTCATGCCATCTATGATTAATGCGATGCGATAGAAGAGTCAATGACGCCTTGACGCAGCCTATTCCACATCTGCCGTTGCTTGCTCCAGTCGAGCGTTTTAGCGATAGGTCGGATGTCGGCTTCTTTGATTGTGTCGCGGCCTTGGGTGGTTCGGGGCAGGAATAGGATCTCTTCCTGAATGTCGGGGGCGAGGTTGTCGAGCCACATGATCTGAGTCATTCGCGTCGTTGAAATCTGACCGAAGTGGTATGCGCACGCCCAACTACACCCTGGCGGGATGACTGCCGAGGGGATCAGGATGGGGCGATGGGAGTCCTGGACGACGAGCTAGAGGCTCAAGTCGCCCGCTCCTTCTGACGTAGCGAACCAATCGACCACCGGTGATTCGGGTTGTCCTTGAGCCACCGGTCAGGCAGCAAGTCGTCCAGAGAGTCACCGCGGGATCGCCCAGCCAGCTTCTCAAAACAATCGCGCAGGTAAGCCCAAGGCTCCACCTGATTCAGCTTGCAACTAGCTACCAGCGACATCAGCACCG